>CAVOMW010000009.1:0-750359 GCA_963697125.1 uncultured Actinomycetes bacterium | reverse complement strand
GTGCGCATCATGGCGTTCGACGCCGCTTCCCCGAATGGCAGCGTGTAGCCCCAGATGTACACGCCGTCGAGCACAGGTTCGAGGTGTACTTGTCGCTCGAGCTGTAGCACCCGCACTGGTACACGACCGAGTTGAAGTCGACGCCCTGGAGTTGCATCTCGGAACGGAGCAGGGCGGGATCGCCACCGATGATGTTGACGATGTTCTAGTTGTTGGACTATCATCTTGTTCACGAAGGGGGTGTACGCACTCTGCGGCGCTGCGCCAGAGATGCCGACGGTTTGATCGGCCTTGATGCCCGATGCCGTGAAGCCGTCCAGGAGCGCTTGGGATGCACGGGCTGCGTCTTTGGTGTCGTTGCTGTACACCATCAGTCCGTGCAGCTTGTTCTTCCCGTGTTGCTGGACGAAGTACGGGCCGCCCGACTTGCTCGACGTGTACGTCTGATCAGGGGACGTGGCCGTGTCACAGTGGACCTGTGGCGGGTTGACGCCATAGGTAGTCGGCGCGCAGCTCTCGACGAGTCCTGCGGTGAACGAAGGCATGTCGGGAAGTCCCGTCGCCACGCCCTGCTGATCCTTGCAACCCGTCAGGTCCTCAGCGCTCGTGAGGAACAGCACCGCGGTGCCCACCATGGCAAAGTCGTCCTGACAGGCAGTGATGACGCCATTGCGCGCCTCGTTGGCGTTGAGCTTCGAATCGATGAAGTCGACGACGATCTTGCGGCCGTTGACGCCGCCGCCACCGGCCTTGCTGTTGAGGGACCTCGCCGCTCCCTCCGCTCCGTACTCCGCGCCCTGGAAGAGACCGGGCGAGAAGGGGTTGTCGACGTCGGCGATAGTGGCGACGTGGATCTCCTTGGCGGTGACGCCCACGTCGGTCGCCTTCGGCGTCTGGTCTGACTGTGCCTTCGCCGAGACGGTTCCCAGAGCGAGAAGCGACGCAACCGTCGTGGCCACGGCACTGTCCGCAGCATCTTCTGCATTGATCCCCCCATGGAGCAGTCGACTGGTTCGAGTGCTCGTTGATTTTAGAGAGTTTCTAATATTCGAGGGTAGCTCATCCGGACAGTTGCGTCGAGTCGCTACGGTCAGAGTCCGGATCCGATGGCGGAGAGGCATTGTGACGATCAACGAGGCACGACCGAGGCCCGGCCGCCCGCCACGCTTCGGACTCGACGAGCTTGTCCGCGCCGCACTCGAGATCGGGCCCGACGCGTTGACGCTTCGTGCCGTCTCCGAAGTGCTGGGAGCGCCTCCGACCACGATTTACAACCACGTGCGCAACTCAGAAGAACTGGGGCGCATGACGCTGGAATCGTTGGTGGCCGACGCGTTCCCCGTCTTGTGGACCGCGGACGACGAGAACACGTGGCGCGTGCTCCTGGAAGACTTCGGGTCCACGTCCGCGCCGGCTTGATCTCCGCCGGACCCTGGCTGCACTACTGGAGTCCCGGCATAGCTGCGCCGGTGCTCACTCGTGCGAATCAACTTATCGAGCGACTCGTCGACGACGGCTTCGCCATCGAAGCAGCTGGTCACGCATTGTCTCTGATCGACAGCGTCGTGAAGAGCAGCGTCGAATATCACGCATACAGGACACGCCGGACCGATACCGATCGCGGAGAATCGCTCCTCGGCGATCTCAACGCAGCAGAGTTCCCGTGGATCGCAGCAGCCGACCAACTACCTGATACCGCGGACGAGGATGCAAGGTTCCACCACAACCTGCTGTGCGCGATCGACGGGATTGCGCTCGCCTTGACGAGAGCCGAGTCGCGCGAATGAGCGACCGCTCCGATCGATGGCAGCGACGCGGATCGCGGTTCGTCCGCGAGCCACACCGGAGCTTCGCCGGCGCCGTCGGACCCGAGGACCGCGGGCGCATCGGGACGCTGTTCCTGCGCACACTCGGTGCAAGTGAGCCGGCCGCGCCGAGGCCCTCCCAACCAAGCCCGGCGTGTGCTGTTGTCGGCCGAGAGTCAGCCATTGTTGACCGCTCAGGGCGGAAGGACGCGACGCAGCTCGCGCCGTGTGCTGATGCCGAGTTTTCGGTACACCTTTCGGAGGTGGTAGTCGACGGTGTTGGCGCTGATGAACAGGCGCTCCGCGATCTCTCGATTGGTCGCCCCTCTCGCGGCCAGGGAGGCCACTTGAGTCTCTTGGGGCGTCAGGTCGGATGACTGCGCGTCGGGCGACCGTCTGATCCGTTCGCCGGTTGCGGCGAGTTCGACGCGAGCACGTTCGGCGAATGCCGCCGCCCCCATCACGGAGAAGGAGTCGTGCGCGGCGTGGAGTTGCTCTCGGGCTTCGATTTTGCGGGTCTTGCGCCGGAGCCACTCGCCGTAGAGGAGTCGCGAACGTGCGAGCTCGGTGATCATCGGGCTTCGTTCGAGGTGGGCGATCGAGTCCCGGTACAGCGGTTCCGCTTCCCGTCGTCGGCCATGAGCGCCTGCGCACGTGCGAGCACGCCGAGCGCCCACGGGGTGCCAGCCACTGTCGCGGTAGACGTCAGGCGGTCCAATCCGGCTTGTGCCTCGACAGTCGTGCCGGAGCGGACGCCGGCTTCGACGAGTTCGGGCAGGCACTGGTTTCCCTGGGCTGGATAGTCGTGTTCGAAGAGCGGCCATGCGGTCGCCAACGCGGCTTCATAGTTGCCGAGAGCATTGTCGAGGATCGTGAGGGCAATACGGGCAAGGTTCGTGAACACACCGGCGCCGGCAATCTCGAGATCGCCCATGAGCAGCGCCGCGGCTGCGCCGGTCTCTTCCTCTCGGCCCTGCCAGCCTCGAAGTTCGACCTTCAGCATGTCCCAGATACTTGCGTCGCCATCGAGCGCCACTGCGATGTCGGTTGCCTCGGAGTGCCAGACCTCGGCGTCGTTGAAGCGGCCGGCCCACATGTCGGCGTGTCCGAGGCACCCCACGGTGATACGGAGCGAATCCATGGCACCGCCACGGTGTTCCGCCGACTCGAGCTGCTCGAGCATGCGCCGGTAGCCGGTCGTGTCCCACATGTCCGCGAGCACCGGCGGCCCCAGCTTGGACCATCGAATGGGGCCGGCAACGACGTCTGTCTCGTGAAAGGCGCTGACGGCGTGTCCGATCAATGGCACGGCTTCTTCGAAGCCGACGGCAAGGCGCGTCGCGACCGCGTCGACGATGTGGTCGACCGCTGCGAGGGTGGTTGGTCGTGGCGCCTTCAGGGCCGACTCCGCGATCTGCGCGCGGGGTGGTCGTGTTCGTCAGTTGCAGTGAGACGAGCACGCTCTGCAGCGTGTCGGCCTTCGTGTCGTGGGCCATCCTGACGTCGAGCGTTTCGAGCGATCGAGCCGATTCGAGGAACACGACGGGCACGTCGCCCGGCAAAGTGAACGAGTCCGAGGATGCCTGGAGCCGCCGGGCACGGGCGTGCTGCACTGGCTCCTCGAGACCCGAGACCGACTGGAGCAGTTGGAGTGCGCGTTGTTGATTCCCGCAGTCAATGCAGCCTGTGATGCATCGAGCAAGCGTTGCCCGTGCACGTCGCGATCGGTCGTGAGCTCGGCGGTGCTGCGACAGAATGCCGTCCGCCGAGTAGCCACCACGAATGCGGGCTCGGTCCGCAGATGCTCCAGCCATCGGCGACGTCATCGCTCGGGCCCGTGGTCGCAGCCGACAGATGCCACGCCCGTCGCTCGGGATCACGAGATGGGTCCGTCGAGCGTGCGAGTGCGTCATGGACTCGGCGGCGTTCCTCAGGCGTCGCGCCGTTGTACACGGCGGAGCGGACGAGCGGATGCTGGAAGTCGACCCTCGGGCGCAGCGTCAGCAGTCCGAGATCGACCGCGGACTCCGCGATGTCAACGTCAAGAGCAAGCAAGGCCGCGCTCCGAGAACGATCGACGGCTCACCCGACATGTCCGCAGCCGCGATAGCAGGAAGAGCTGCGCGTCGGGCGTCAGATCCTGTACGAGCCCGAGGAAGTGCGCTTCGAGACGAGCGTTGATCGGGAGCGGGTCGAGGCGGTCGCCGCTGATCACCCCTTCGTGCAGACTCCTCCCCAACTCGATGAGCGCGAGGGAGTCCCGCCGGTCTCGGAGATCAACCGCTCGACGACGCGAGGATCGACGCGGACATGCATCGCCCGGAGCAACTCCTTCGACTCGGTCTCGGAGAGTCCTTCGAGCGTTCGCGGGGCAGCGCCGCCAGTGAGCCCGCGTCCACGCTGATCGCGCGTCCGGCGAACAGCAGTGAGATGCGGTCGGCCTGCAATCGCCGCGGACAAACCCCAGTGCTCGGAGTGAGGCCGCGTCCACCCACTGGACGTCATCGACGACGCAGAGCACGGGTCGCCGACCGCCGTGTCCGTCAGCGCCGTGAACGCGGCCAACAAGACGAGGAACGGCGCCGGCGCCGGCCCTGGCCGCAACCCGAAGACGCGCTCCAGCGCCTCACGCTGTGGTTCGGGCAGCGAGACGTCGTCGAGCACCGGCGAGAGCAGCCGCAACAACACCGAGTAGTCGAGATCGTGTTCCGCTTCCGCGCCGGCCGGCGCAGCACCAGATGCGAGCGAGCGACCTGCTCACCGAAATCGAGGAGCGCGGTCTTCCCGACCCCGGCATGACCCAGGAGCACCAGGGAAGATCCCTCCCCGGCGGCGGCACTCCCGACCAACGCCTCGATGGCAGATCGGTCATCAGATCTCCCGATGAGCTCCACGAAACTGGTCCTCCCGTTTTCCAGCCGATGGAACCTAGACCATCGGCGGCGGGCGACCCGATCAGTCCCCGAGAGGGACAACGAGGACAGGACGCCGCCGATGAAGGACTGACCTTGCGCCCGGCCTCGAGACGCGTGGCCCCGGGTTGTCGGTCACGACTACGCGTTCCGTGGACTCCTCCGCGCCCTCTCAGCGGCACGATGGCGCTACCGAAGTAGCCGCTTCGGGGACGGAACTCAAAGGAGAACTCCCTCATGACGCAAGTTCGCAATGTGGTGTTGGTGCACGGCGGATTCGTGGACGGTTCTGGCTGGCAGGGCGTCTATGACCTGCTCAGCGCGGACGGCTTCAACGTGAGCGTCGTCCAGAACCCCACGCTCTCACTCCAAGGCGACGTCGCCGCGACGGAGATGGTCCTCGACGCGCAGGACGGACCCGCCGTCCTCGTCGGCCACTCCTACGGAGGGGTCGTCATCACCGAAGCCGGGAACCACAAGAACGTCGCGGCGCTCGTGTACATCGCGGCGTTCGCTGCCGACAAGGGAGAATCGGTGAACAGCCTGATCGCCGACCCGCCGCCCGGCGCACCAGTTCCGCCCATCCTTCCCCCAGTTGACGGCTTCCTGTTCCTGGACCGGGAGAAGTTCGCGGCCTCCTTCGCAGCCGATCTCCCCGCGGAGCAAGCGGCGTTCATGGCCGCCTCGCAGGTCCCTTGGGGGGTCGACGCGCTCTCGGCACCGTGACCGACGCCGCGTGGCGATCCAAGCCGAGCTGGTACCTCGTCGCAACCGACGACCGCATGATCCCCCCTCCCGCGCAGCGGGCGATGGCAGAGCGCGCCGGGGCGACGGTCACCGAGGAACCGGCCAGTCACTCGATCTACGTCTCGAAGCCGAACGCGGTGGCGGCGGTCATCGTCAACGCAACACAAGGCTGACGGTTCACGAACGGCCTCACCGCTCGGCTCTGTGCGAGTCGAGCGGTGAGACGCCTCCCGCGCCTCGGCTACGGCGCGTCGCTCGTCGAAAAGGCCACGACTCGATACTGATCAGTGCGTGGGAACTTGACACGACCGTCGCGCAATCCTCGTTCCACATCTGGACAATCCGGAGCCCGGACCGGGCCTGGAGCGCAAGTTCAGCGACCTCGACAACCTGCTCGCGCACGTCCGCGCTCATACCTAGCGGTACAAGATTCCAGAACCCATCGCCGTCCCCTCGCCCCTCGCCCCCGACATTCGTGTAGCCCAACGCTCGGCGGCGGCCAAGGAAACAATGGGTGAAGGCCGCGTTCGTGTCACCCGTCGTGATCACATCACGACGGGCGACAGGAGAGCAGTCGTGAGACCGGCCGCTACGCGCTCGGCGTTGCGGGCACTCCGAGACTGGCGAGGAGTTCGCGCACGCGTCGTCCGATCTCGTCGCGGATAGGCCGAACGCTGTCGACGCCCATCCCGGCGGGGTCTTCGAGTTCCCAGTCTTCGTAGCGCTTGCCGGGGAACAATGGGCAGGCGTCGCCGCAGCCCATGGTGACGACAACGTCGGCGGCTTGGACGATCTCGTCGGTCCAGGGCTTGGGGAATTCGGCGGCGATGTCGATGCCGATCTCTGCCATCGCCGCGATCGCGGACGGGTTCACCTCGTTGCCGGGTTCGGAGCCACCGGACCATGCGACGGCGCGGTCGCCTGCGAGGTGGTTGAACCATCCGAGCGCCATCTGAGAGCGGCCCGCGTTGTGGACGCAGAGGAACAGGACGATGGGGAGTCCGTCCGTGGCTTTGCCCTCGACGCGTGCGAGGGCTTGGAGGCGCTGTTTGGCGAATCGTTCGGCGAGGATCGGGAGGAAGCTTCCGGTCTTGGAGTGGGATGCGAACTGCTCGTAGCTCGACGCGAGGAACAGTTCAATGGTCTCCATGCTGAACACGCCTTCGAAGCGGACGCGGAAGGCTCTCCGCAGCTTGGCTGAGTCCAAGTCGTTGTTCGATGGTCAGTGCTGCGTCGCTCATTGGATTGCTCCTTGCTGTTGTGTGCTGAGGATGAGGAGAGGCAGGTCGTCGGGCGCTTCGAGCCACGCGTGATCGTCGTGGCAGTCGCATGGCACGTCGCGTTCGGTCAACCACGCGGCAGAGGCTGCCGATCGGTTCGCTGGTCTCCAGCGCGAGGTGCGAGAGCTGGCCGGCGATCTCAGGATCTTCGATGAGTTCGAGTGTGAGCGATGGCTGCTCGAGCACGAACCGAGCAGCGGGTCGCTCAGACGCCACCGGTCGCCCGTCCAAGGTCTGGGTGTACGAGGCAACTGCACCACCGAGGTCGCAGACCAGCAGTGCCACAGAGATGCGCGCGAATTCAGGCCGACCTAACGAGCAGCTCAAGGTGCCTCCGTTGCGTCGTGGGGCACGACCAAGTCGGTTGCGGGGACACCGGGGAAGAGAAACATCCCGAGTGCCACCGCGACGAGCGCGCCCAGGACCTGCATGACGATGAACATCGGGACGCTGCTCGGCGCGATTCCGGCGAACGTGTTGCTCAGCATGCGACCGATCGTCACCGCAGGATTCGCGAAGCTCGTCGATGACGTGAACCAGTACGCCGCGGCGATGTAGCCGCCGACGGCGAACGCCGCGACCGACGATCGTCCGGAGCGCACGACACCGAGGATCACGATCAGCAGACCGAACGTGGCGACGACTTCGCCGAGCCACAGGCCGCTACCGGACCGGGTGTGGGTCGAGATGTCGACGGCGGGCAGGTCGAACATCAGGTTCGCGACCATCGCGCCGAGGCACGCGCCGACGATCTGCACGACGATGTAGATGCCGCCGTCGCGTGTCGACGTGCCGCCGAGGATGCGGTCGGCCATCGTGACCACCGGGTTGAAGTGCGCGCCCGACACCGGACCGAGCGCGAGGATCAGCGCGACCAGCCCGGCGCCGGTCGCGATCGAGTTCTCCAGGAGCTGCAGGCCGACGTCGCCGGGCGAGAGACGCTGCGCATCGATCCCGGAGCCGACCACGATCGCCACCAGCAGTGCGGTGCCGACGAACTCGGCGCGTGGCGCGACGCGCCAGTTCACGATCCACCGTTCAGGTCAGCAGCAGCGTTCGGCGGACTCAGGTGCGGACGCGCAGCACATCGCGTCGTCGCCCGGAGCGACCGTACGCAGCTCGCCTGGCGGCCATCTCGACGTCGTCGAGCACCGTGTAGATCTCCCACGGCTCCCGGTCGGGACCGTCGACCCACACCTTGTCCTGCACCGCGTAGCAACACGCGACTTCGTCCTCGGTTGCGGTGGCGAGCCCGTCGCCCGCGAGTCGTGACTGCGCGGCGCCGACCTCGTCAGTCGATTCCACCTCGACGCCCAGGTGGTTGAGCGTGCCGCCGTCGCCGTGACCTTCGATGAGCACGAGCTTCAGCGGCGGCTCGGCGATCGCGAAGTTCGCGTAGCCGGGGCGGACCTTCGCCGGCTCGGTCGCGAACAGCTTGGAGTAGAACTCGACCGCTTGGTCCAGGTCCGAGACGTTGAGGGCAAGTTGCACGCGAGACATCGTGAGCCTCCAGTGATAGATTCGCGACTGTCGATAGATCGAGTATCGCGAATCTATCGACGGTTGTCAATCTATGAGGGGTTTCGACATGCCGAAATCTGCCGCAGTCATCGCCGAGCCGCAGGTCTGTTGCCCGTCGATCGCGCAAGCACCGCTCGACGAGCAAGCCGCCATCGATCTGGCTCATGTCTTCGCCGCGCTCGCCGATCCGGTAAGGCTCCGGCTGTACAGCCTGATCGCGGATGCGGGCGAGATCTGCTCCTGCGACATGCTCGAACCTCTCGGCAAAGCGCAACCGACGGTGTCGCACCACACCAAGATCCTCGCTGAAGCCGGACTCATCGAAGGCGAGAAGCGCGGCCGTTGGGTCTGGTGGCGCATCGTCCCCGAACAACTCGCGAGCATTCGCGACGCGCTGTCGATCTGACGGCCCGCCGCGCCGGTACCGCTTCGGACGAGCAGCGCATCGGGAACTCCCCGATCAACTCCCAGACGCACTCCCTCGTGCTCGAAGGATCGCCCATGCTCGACCGACGCCCCATACCACTCGGCCGACAGGATTCGCGGCGAGACCACGTGGCCACAGTGCGATGACGTCTGGTGTGCCGCCGCTCGATGCGCCGATCCGATGTTGGGGCGTGGGGTGGCGCAGCGGCTCCGACCGCAAAGTCGTGGCGGTACCGCAGTCGCGGCTTCATCTTCATCGAGCTCGGCCGGTGAGAGGACTTCCACCAGCCCTGCGAGCATGCTCGAACGGTTCCTGGCGGGCTTGAGCAATCGCCGCGCACACCTGATCCGAAAAATGGATTGGGTCAGGCTGCGGGGGTCAGGGCAACGTCGTGGCCGAGGGCTTGGAGTTGCGGACGAGGTTGCGGGTCTTGCGGTCCTTGTTGAGCCGCTGGTCGAAGTAGCTGCTGCCGAGGTCGTTGTAGCGGGCGGGCGGGTCGGCGAGGAGCTGCCAGACGATGACGAGGATCGACCGTGCGACGGCGACGACCTATCGCTGACCTGCGCTGATGTCGTGGGCGTTGAGGGTCTCGAACCCCCGACCTCCGCCTTGTAAGAGCGGCGCTCTACCAGCTGAGCTAAACGCCCCGAGCCATTTGGGGTGCGAGCGAGGGTAGCGGACGATTGACCGCGGCGGACCGGGGCTCGTCGGGGTACCGGGGGGAGTGGTACCCCGGCGCGTCACCCCGGCCCGCCTCTTGCGGTGACCTGTGGTGCTGTCGTTCAGGCGCGCTGGTTCACGCGCTCTCGGCCACCTGGTACGACGGGTCGTACCGCGGGACGAGATCCTCGAGCACCGGCTCCGGGCGCGCCACCTTCGGCGGCCGGCCCCGACGCCGCTTCTGCGCGAGCACCTTGCCGTTCGCGAACAGCTCGCCGCCCCAGACGCCCCACGGCTCACGCCGGTCGATCGCGGCCGCGAGGCACTCGTCCTTGACCGGGCACTCCACGCAGAACGCCTTGGCCCGCAGGATGTCGTCGAGCTGCTCCGAGAAGAACAGGTCCACGAGCGCGCTGGTGCCGTCGGCGCAACGCGCGTCGATCCGCCAAGGTTCGTCTTCGATGACTTCGGTGGGTTCCAGAGCGAACATTGCTGTTCCTCTTCTTTCTGGTCGTGCGGACGCTGTGGATGGAGCTGAGCTGGAAGGAGTACGGCCGGAAACGCGAAAAAGGCCGCCGGGGTTGCCCCGGCGGCCTGGTGAGCGGTTCCTCTCGAGTTACGAGAAGGTCACCTGGGACCGACGGGGCCGGGGCTTGTGGAAGGTCGCCGGCACGGTGCACGGAATCGACCACGAGCCCTCGAAGGCCATGAGGTCGTTCGCGGCGCCACCGACGTAACGGGCGCGCGCGACACCGACGGCTGCCATGCCGTTGTGTTGCGTCGTCAATCCGTACATCGGAGCTCCGTCAGTTTCGGGTGGATCGGAAAGGTTCGGGTGAAGCCCGTTCAGGCAACCCGGTGAGATTACCCGGGCGAGATCACCCGCCGTCAACCTATTTTTGATTCCTCGCTCAAACGGACCGCACCGATCATCGCGATGGCGGCCGCCACGATCATGATCCAGAGGCCCCAGCCGACGTTCGCGACGACGGTGCGGAACCGGTTCATGTTCTGCATCGCGTCGTAGCTGTGCAGCACGTCGCGGACGACGAACCCGGCGATCACGAACGCGAGGACGACGGTGAGCCAGCGGAACGCCCGCATCTGCACCGAGAGGATGGCGCTCAGGGCCAGGGCCATGGCCCCGATGCTGTACCCGACGCCGAGGCCGTAATCGAAGCCGGACCGGTGGAACGGGCGCCAGCCCGATGGTGCCCGAGATCCACGGCAGGTAGGCACCGACCACGATGCCGACGGCGGCGAGCGCCACGATCATGGCGTGGCCGTAGTTGCCCGGGGCGGTGGCCACGAGCCGCTCACCCCGAGGGTCGGGCGGCAGCGGCTGGCGAGCCAGCTCCGAGTGGTACGACTCGGGTTGGTTCGAGAACGACTTGAAGAAGTCGAGGACGACCACCCACGGGGTGCGACGCCGCTTCGTCGCCGGCGCGGCGACGGCCGCCTCCGTGCCCGGTTCGGGATCGGTGCCGAACGGGACCCGGGGAACCGCGTCACGAGCGGTGAGCGCCGGGTTGGTCTCCGGTTCGGGAGCGGCGGCCGGCGTCGGGACCGACGGTCGATCGGATCTGGCTCAGGCAGCGACGGCGAGCGGCGCGACCGGTGCCGGTGCGACCGGTGGCGGGACCGACGTCTGCCGGGGCCGGGCGCGGTCGCCTCGGGCGCCGAGTTGGCGACGCGGTTGGTCCAGCCTCCGTCCCAGTACCGCCACTCGTAGCGGCCGGAGGGATCGGGCAGCCAACCCGGTTCCGTGGGGGTTGTCACCTGGCTCATTGCGGGCTCCGTGCGCTCGGCCTGACCTACCCGTTGCGACATTTCCCTGAGCTTCGGCACCCCCGGCACCGAACTTGACCCACGTCACAGCCCGATCAGGCCCAGGATCAGACAGGACGCCGTGATCACCTCGAGGATCTGCTCGTGCACGGCGGCCCGGCCGGCCAGGATGTTGCCCGACTGGAGCCAGGCCCGGTCGTCGCCCTCCCAGTCGGTGACGACTCCCCCGGCCTCCCGCACAGATGACCGCCGGCGGCCACGTCCCAGGGGCCGAGGGCCAGCTCGAAGTAGCCGTCGAACACGCCCTCGGCGGTCCAGCACAGGTCGAGGCTGGCCGCGCCCGACCCGGCGCAGGTCCTCGAAGGTCAGCAGCGCTCGCTCGAACACCGGGAAGTACTCGGGCAGTCGATCACGCTTGCGCCGGAACGGGAAGCCGGTGGCGCACGATCGCCTGCTCCGGGTCGCGGGTGCTGACGCGGATGCGGTCGCTCGTTGCGGAACGCGCCGCCACCGAGGCGCGCGGCGTAGACGCGACCGAGCAGCGGCGCGTGCACGACGCCGACCACCGGGCTCGCCGTCGGCGACCAGTGCCGACCGACACGCCGACCGCGGGGAACCCGTGCACGAAGTTCGCGGTGCCGTCGAGCGGGTCGACGAGCCAGCCGACGTCGGCGGCGCGTCGCCGCCGGCCTCCTCGCCGAAGAACGCGAGCTCGGGCGCCGCGTCGTCGAGCAGGTCGCGGACGGCGTGCTCGCTCGCGATGTCGGCGTCGCTCACCCAGTCGCCGGGCGCCTTCTCCGCACGTTGCTGCGCGTCACCGAACGCGTCGAGCACGATCTCGCCGCCGGCGCGCGGCCGCGCGTCGGGCCGCGTCGAGCAACGCGTCGAGATCGAGGTCGACGCTCATCGTCGCGTCCCTTCGTGCAGGCGCTCCAGCAGTTCGCGTCGTGCCCGCCGCGACCAGTTGGCGGCGCGCGGTCGGGTCGAGCGGTCGACGAGCTCGCGCCCGTCGGCGTCGACGACGACGCGCGCCGGCTTCGTGACACACGAGCAGCCGCCGAGGTAGTCCCACGGCGCGTGTTGGTCGGGGTGCCCGTCGAGGTAGCCGTCGAGCTGGCCGGCGGCGACGTCGCACAGCGCGAGCGCCGCCGAGCCGAGCGCGCGGAACTGCTTCCACGGCGAGCGGCGCCGGCGGCCAGCCCGACAGACGCGATCGACGGCTCGCTCGATCTCGGTGGTCGCGCCGAGGCAGCGAGTCGCGACGCCGTCGCGGTACGCGCCCTCGCCCCGCACCGCCGTGTAGCGCGCGCCGGTGGCGCCGTTCTGCGACGAGCGCGACGAGCGGGCCGTCGGCGTCGAGCGCGCAGAGCGAGATCGCCCAGTACGGGATGCCGCGCGCGCAGTTGGTGGAGCCGTCGACCGGATCGAGCACGACCGTGATCGTCGGCCTCGGGCGGCCCGGTGCACGCCCGACTCCTCGCTCACGATCCGCAGGCCGGCGGCGTGCAGCACCGGCGAGCACCGCGGCGTCGGCGACGAGGTCGAGCGGTACTGGCCGGGCCGGTCGGTGCGGGCCCGGCGCTCGTCGGCGCCGAGCGGTCGCGAGCGCGCCGCGCTGCGCCGCGGCCGCGTCGTCGAACACCGCGAGCAGCTCGTCGGGCGTCATCGGGGCGCGGCCTCGACGTCGACCACCGTGTTGTAGTCGGGCACGCCCGACGCGGCGTCGCGACGACCGGCGCGCAGCAACACGTTGCCTTCGGGGAAGAACGCCTGCACGTTGCCGGGCCGGATCGGCGCGACGTGCACGCGGGCGCGCATCTCGCCGTGCGTCGGAGCGCACGACCACCGCGTCGCCGTCGGCACGCCGAGCGCTGTCGCGTCGGCGGCGGCGAGGAACAGCGCGTCGCGCGCCGCGCCGGTGAGCGGGTCGCGTCTCGCTCGTGCACCATCGAGTTGAACTGCTTGCCGCGCCGGGTCGACAGCACGAAGCTGCCCGTCGGGCACGTCGACGCTCCGGCGGCGCGACGGCGCGGAAGCGCGCCCGGCCGTCGGGGGTCGGGAACACGCCGCCCTCGCAGAGCCGCGTGCCGCCCCACTGGATCGCGTCGCCGGTCGTCGCGCAGCCGCTCGATCCCCGCGTACGCGGGCACGACGCGCGCGATCTCGGCGCGGATCGCCTGGCCGGATCGCGAACGCGAACAGGTCGGCGCGCTCGGGTGCGACGCGGCGGGCGACGTCGGCGAAGATCTCCCACTCGCTGCGCGCCTCGCCGACGCGCGGCCCGGGGATCTCGGGGCTGAACGCGACGCGGCGCTCGGTCGTGGTCGCGGTGCCGCCGCCGCCCTGCTCGTAGCGCGTCGCCGCGGGCAGCAGCACGACGGTCTCGCCGGGCTCGACGAGCATCTGGTGCGTGACGACGATGTCCTGGTGCACGCGCAGCGGCATCTGGGCCAGCGCGCGCATCGACCACGTCGGGCGCGGGCAGCACGTCGAGGAAGTTGCCGCCGCTCGACCAGAGCACGTCGAGCTCGCCGCGCCGCGCCGGCCTCGACCATCTCCGCCGCGGTGAGCCCGGGCCGGTCGCCGGCACCGGGAAGCCCCACTGCTCGGCCAGCGCCGGCCGCGTTCGCGGCGTTGATCGCGACGCCGCCGGGGAACGCGGTGGCGTACGCGCCCATCTCGGCGCCGCCCTGCACGCCGGAGTGGCCGCGGATCGGCATGAGCCCGGCGCCGGCGCGGCCGACGTTGCCGCGCGCGAGGCCGAGGTTCACGATCGCGTGCACGTTGTCGACGCCGTGCTCGTGCTGGGTGATGCCCATCGACCACACGAGCACCGCCGAGCTCGCCGACGCGTACATGCCGGGCGAAGCGCTCCATGTCGGCGCGCGTCGCGCCCGACTGCCGCTCGAGCTCGTCGAACGACTCGCGCTCGAGCTCGGCGACGCAGCGTCGTCGAAGCCCGTCGGTGTGCTCGCGCACGAAGTCGCGGTCGATGCCGCCGTCGGCGAGCAGCACCTTCAGCACGCCGTTGACGAACGCGACGTCGCCGCCGGTGTGCACCGCGAAGAACTCGTCGGTCATCTTGCGTGCCGAACATCGCGCTCTCGACGTTGCGACGGCACCCAGTAGCGCTCGAGGCCGGGCTCGCGCAGCGGGTTGACCACCGCGACCTTCGCGCCGCGCTTGCTTGCGCGAGGTACAGGTACTTCATGAACACCGGCTGGCCGTTGGCGACGTCGGCGCCGAACAGCACGATGAGATCGCTGTCGATCACGTCGCTGTACGAGCACGTCGTCGCGCGCGACGCCGATCGTCTCCTTCAGCGCCGTGGTCGACGGCGCGTGGCACACGCGCGCCGCGTTGTCGACGTTGTTGCGTGCCGAGGAACCGGGCCGCCTTCTGCGCGACGTAGTACACCTCGTTGGTGATGCCGCGCGCGGTGAGGTAGATGCGCGAGCCGGTCGGGCGTCGTGGCCCGGATGCGGTCGGCGATCAGGTCGAGCGCGTCGTCCCACGTCACCCGGCGTGAAGCCCGGCTCGCCGGCGCGGCGCACCATCGGGTGCGCGAGCCGGCCGAGCTCGCGCAGCTCGCGCCGTTCGCAGCCGCCGCAGCGGTGCGACGTCGGCGAGCAGCGTCGTGGTCGAGCGCGCCCATGGTGTTCGACCTGCAGCAGGTTGAGGCGGGTCGTGCAGAGGTGCACGCCGGTGATCGTCCAGTCGTGGAAGCCGGCGACGCCGAGCGCGCAGCCGTCGCACACGCCCTTGCGCAGGATGCGCCACGCGTACGGCAGGTTGCGGCGGTTCTCCCAGACCGTCTTGACGATCTCGCGGTAGTGGTTCGGCTTCTGCTCGCCGATGCCGTTCGGCTTCCAGCCGACCCACAGGTCGCGCTCGCGTGCGCTTGGGCGACTTGATCTTGGCGGATGTCTTCCAGGCCACGGACGTGCTTCAGCTCAGCGCTCGAGGTCGATGCGCTCGGGGTGCGTGTACACGTTGAAGCGCGTCGCCGCGCAGGAAGCCCACCACGGTCTGGCCGAAGCGCTCGGCCGCGGCGACCGCGAGGCTCGACGGCGCCGACACCGCGCACAGCACCGGGATCCCGGCGACCGCCGCCTTCTGCACGAGCTCGAACGACAGCCGGCCCGAGACCAGGAGCACGTCGTTCGGCGAGCGGCAGCTGCCGTTCGAGCAGCGCGTGCCCGACGAGCTTGTCGAGCGCGTTGTGCCGGCCGACGTCTTCGCGCACCGCGATCAGCTCGCCGTCGGGCGTGAACCGTGCGGCCGCGTGCAGCCCGCCGGTCGCGTCGAACACGCGCTGCGCGGCTCGCGAGCCGGTCGGGCAGCGCGCCGAGCACCGATCGTGCGACGACACGGACCCGCGCCGACCGGCGCGCAGCGCACCTCGACCTCGTCGAGCGTGGCCTTGCCGCAGATCCCGCAGCACGAGTTGGCGACGAAGCGCGCGCTGCGTGCCCGGTGCGGTCGACGGGCCGGCGCAGCCGGACGGTCACGATGTTGTACTCCTGCTCGCCCTGCCCGGCGAGGCAGTACGCGACGGTGTCGAGGTCGTCGGCGCGAGCTGAGCAGGCCCTCGGTGAGGCAGAACCCGACCGCGAGCTCGAAGTCGTTGCCGGGCGTGCGCATCGTGACCGCGAGCGGCTCCGGCTCCTGGCCCGGACCGTGGAGCCGGATCTCCATCGGCTCCTCGGTGACGAGCTTGTCGGGCCGGTCGCGCACGGTGTCGCCGTCGACCGCACAGACCCGCACCGACGTGACGGCACGGCGGGCGGGTCCGGAGCTCACCGCTTCACGCTAATCCTGGAAGGGTGATGCCGAACCGTTGGGCGTCGTTCGCAGTGTCGACGTCGAGGAACGTGTCGGCGTCGGCCACGATGCGCCATTCGTCCGGCTCGACCACGTCGTGCTCCACCACGTCGAAGAGCTCGTGGAGAGCACGCACACCCCCGGCAACGAGGCTCTGCGCCGCGAGCAGTGCGTCGGGCCCGTACCGCGCGCAGACCGGTTGGAGGTGACGGTCGACCCGCAGGACGGTCGTGGGCTCACCGGGTCGGTCGCGGAGCCACCGCAGGACGCGCTCGTCGACCGCCGGGAGGTCGACGGCCAGGAGCAGGCAGGTCCGTGATGCCCGCGGTCGCGCAGCCATGCTCCCGCCGGCCGCGAGCGCCGCCAGCGGGCCACTGCCCCGAGGGCTGCTCGCGGACCGACGGCAGCGCGCTGACCCCGTCGCCGACCTCGACCACCGGCTCGCACACCGCACCGAGGCGGCGGGCCGCCCGCTGAGCCAGCGTCTCGCCGTCGAGCACGAGGGTCGCCTTGTCGACGCCGAGCCGCCGGCTCCGGCCCCCCGTGAGCAGGATGCCGGCCGTTCCCACCGCCGTCGCCATCACGCGCAGACCGTAGAGTCGAATTCGTGATCGCAGCCAAACCGTCGGGCTCGGTCGGGCGTGTCCCTGGTGGACATGCATGCTGACCAGGCCGACCTCGACGGGCCGGCCGACTTCGACGAAACCTTCAGAGAGCACTACTGGCCCATGGTCCGATCACTCTCGGTGGCCTGCGGAGATCGTGAAGCCGCCGCCGACGCGGTCCAGGACGCGTTCACGCGCGCCTACTCCCGGTGGCGGCGGATCTCGCGCTACGAGCACCCCGCAGGCTGGATCCGCCACGTCGCGTTGAACCGTTTGCGTGACCACTTCCGGCACGAGGCACGCGGTGTGCACGCCGGTGAGCGGATGGCGGGTCAGGCGACGACGACGGTCGACGCACCCGAGCTCCCCGACGACGCGCTCATGGCCGCGGTGCGCGCACTCCCCACGCAGCAGCAGATCGCGGTGTCGCTCTTCTACGTGGAGCAGCTCTCGGTGCGCGAGATCGCGGCGTCGATGAAATTGAGCGAGGGTGCGGTCAAGTATCACCTGCACGCCGGGCGCGGCGCACTCCGCGAGTGGCTCGCGACCGGCACCGAGAGCGAGGTCGAGGCGGGATGACCGACGACCAGTCCTTCGACGCGCCGGATCCGTTCGACGACGAGCTGCGGCGTCGGTTCGCCGGCAGCGCGCCCGCGGGCTCCGATCCCGACGTCGTGCTCGACGCCATGCGGCCGCAGCTGACGCGGGCGCGCACGCGGCGGCGGGCATCGTTCGCCAGCGCGATCGCCGGCGTCGCGGTGATCGTGATCGCGCTCGCGTTCGTGTTGGGAGGCGGCGGCGGCAGCAGTTCGGTGCACACCCCGCCCGCGACGCAGGGGCCGGTACGCACCGTGCCGCCCGCGCCCACGCCCACGACCGCGGGAGTCGGTGGCTCGGTGACCCCCGACACCGTGGCCAGCGGGAGCAACGGCGGCGGGTTCGTCAACGTCGAGCCCACGACACCCGCTGCCGACGACGCGCCCCAGACCAGCACCCCCACCGAGGTCACGCCGCCGACGCAGGCGGTGCCGGCCGACACGCCGTACTCGTCGGATGGCGGGTCGATCGTCGTGCACTTCGAGAACGGCCAGGTGTCGTTGGTGTCGAACTCGCCGGCCGCGGGCTACTCGGCGGAGGTGCACGACAACGGCCCGACACGGGTCGAGGTGCGGTTCGACAACGGGCAGGTCGAGTGGCGGATCCGGGTCGACGTCGTGAACGGAGCGCTCGGCAGCCCGAGATCACGCAGCACTGACCAAACCTCGCGGGACCGTGCGGCGTGTCCCTCCTGATCCATCCCCCAGGAGGAGCCCCCATGGACACCCACCGACCCGTCCACCACACCCACGCAGCCGACCCGCCGCCCCCGGCTGCGTCGGGTGCTCGCCGTCGCCGCCGGCGTGGCGATGGTCCCCGCGCTCTACGCGGTGGCCACCGCCGCGACCGGCGGCGGCGGCAGCCCGTCGACGGTGTCGGCCGCCAGTCGTGGCGCCGACGACCGCGGCGCCGAGACCGGCACCGAGACGGAGATCGAGCACGGCGTCGTGGTCGAGAAGCCGCACGGCGGCGCGGCCACGCCGAGCGTGCCCGAGTCGACCGCCCCCACACGCCGACGACGCCTTCGACGCCCGAGGTGACGACGCCCACCACGCCGGAGCAGGAGGTCGAGCACCCGGTGCCCGAGCCCGGTGACGACAACGGCGTGGATGCCCCCGATCGACGACCACGGCAACGACGGCGGTGCCGTGGCGCCCGTGCCCGACGGCCCGCAGGCGTTCTCGTCGGTCGGCGGTTCGATCGTGGTCGCGGTGAACGGCGGCTCGATCTCACTGGTGTCGAGCAGCCCGGCTGCCGGCTTCGGCGCCGAGGTGCACGACAACGGCCCGACGCGGGTCGAGGTGCGGTTCACGAATGGCGGCACCGAGTGGCGCATCCGCATCGAGCTCGGCGCTGGCGGTCTCACGTCGGAGATCACCCAGCACGGGTGAGCGCGGCGAGCACCAGAGAGGCGTTCGGCTTCAGCCGTCGGTGCGGGGTGCGTCCTCGGCCGACGGCTCGAGCCGGTAGGCGACCACCTGCCAGCGCCCGTTCCGCCGCGCCATCTCCACTCGGTTGTGCACGACGACGGCCTGGTCGCGGAGCTCGACCGCGGTGATGGCGACCGCCGGCGTCGCGACGGTTCGCCACCTGGTCGACACCCACCCGGTCGACCAGACCTCCGAGCTCGTGCTGTTGCGCGTACGCCGTTCGCTTGGCGGTGATGAACCCGCGGCGGTCGAGGCCGTCGCGCAGCTCCGATCCCGAGAGCGTGTAGAGCGACTCGAAGTCGAGGCGATCCCACGCCAGCTCGTAGGCCACCGCGACCTCCCCGGGTCCCGGGCCGCGATCCTTGGCGATCACGACGACCACCGCGAAGGCGAGGGCCAGGACCACGATCCCGACGACGACGGTGATCACGTGAGGCAGCGCCTCGATCTCGGTCGCGAGGTCGAAGTCGAGGTCGGTGAGCCCGCCGGCGTCGTGGGTGGTGAGCGCGATGCGGACGTTGCGCCACCGGATGTCGATGTCGGGGTGGTGGTTCGCGGCCTCGGCCCGCTCCGCGATGCGGGTGACGAAGGCGATCGCGTCGGGGAAGGTCGGGAGCTCGAACGTCTTCACGATCTCGTCGCCGTCACGCTCCCAGGCCGGGAGGGTGGCGAGGCGACCGGTGATCTGGTCGTCGTCGAGGGCTACGGGTCGGGCCATGGACCCAATTCAAGACCTCAGCGGACCCGACCGGCGAGTCGGGGGAAGAGAATGGCTCCGGGGGAGAGACTCGAACTCTCAACATCCTGATTAACAGTCAAGCGCTCTGCCAGTTGAGCTACCCCGGAATGGCGGTCCGACGATAGCAGCGCCCGCACGAGCCCCATGATCCTGTCGGTGCGTCGTCGAACAGCGAGTAGCTCGACGTACGCACAGCCGAACTCGTGCTTGTTCCGCCGGATCGTCGGATCGGCCACGGCTCGGTAGGGCTGCCGGAACTGGTCGCAGCGGAATGCCCGTCACCTCGGACCAGTGCGTCGTCGGCGGCGTCGAGGTCGAGTCCTTGGTGCAGATAGACCCGGCCTCGGAGCCGCGCCTCGTCGATCGTCGAAGAAGCGGCGGAGCCACGCGCAGAAGAACGTGATCATCGCCGGGTCGGTGTTCGCGAACTCGACTGCGCCATCGCGTCTTCGAGCCTTCGCCCGCGTACAGCGCGACGCCCGCGGCGAGGAACGCGGCGTCGCTCAGCGTGCCGATGCGCTCGATGCCTTCGGCGTTCAGTGCGGCGATCTGGGCGAGCTTGGCTTCGTGGAACGGATGCGGTCGACGCTGTGGGCCGGTCCTGCGCTTCGATGGCGTGAAGGGAACGTCGCGGACCCAGAGTGAGACGGACGACTTGGCCACGCCGAGCTCGCTGGCGATGTCCTGCAGGGTCATGTTGCCGGGCGCGCAGTCGCGCGGCCGCTTCCTGCTCCTCGACCTTCCCTCGGTAGCCCATGGAGCGACGGTACGTCTGGGGTGTGACAGTCAACCGCGCTACCTTCCGCCCATGGGTGACGGGAAGGTCGGGGTCGGCGTCATCGGTCGGGGGTTCGGGCAGACGGTCGTGGCGCCCGTGTTCGCGGAGACCGACGGGTGCACGCTCGTCGACGTCATCTCGCCGCGTGACGACGACGCGGTGCGCGCACTCTGCGAACATCCCGACGTCGACCTCGTCGCGGTGCACGCTCCCCCGTTCCTCCACCCCCGATGCGTCACCTGCCGCGCTCGACGCGGGCAAGGCCGTCCTCTGCGACAAGCCGTTCGGCACGTCGACCGCGGACGCCGAGGCGATGGCAGCCGCGGCGCGCGACGCCGACGCGGTCGCGCTCTTGAACTTCGAGTTCCGCCACCACCCCGGTCGCATCGCACTGCGCGCCCTGCTGCAGGACGGCGCCGTCGGCAACGTCGAGCACATCCAGTGGACCGTGTTCGGCGCCGGCTTCCGCGTCCCGATGCGGCCCTACGGCTGGCTGTTCGACCGCGAGCGCGGCGGTGGCTGGATCGGCGCGTGGGGCTCACACGTGATCGACTTCCTGCGCTGGACCTTCGGCGATCTCGTCGACGCGAGCGCACGACTCCGCACCGACATCCCCGAGCGGCCCGACGCCGACGGCACGATGCACGCCTGCACCGCGGAGGACGGGTTCACCGCGCTCCTCTCGACCGACACCGGCGTGTCGGTCACCATCGACACCAGTTTCGTCGCGGTGAAGAACTCGCCGCCTCGCGTCGTCGTGCTCGGTTCGGAGGGAACGCTCGAGTCGATCGCCGACGGCAAGATCACGCTGCGCACCGCCGAGGGCACGCAGGAGGTCTTCAGCTTCGACCCACCGCGCGAGGATCCGCACCTCGTGCCCATGCGCGCCTGGGCCGCGGTCGTGCGCGACGCGGTGCGCGACGGCACCGTGCCCGACGGCGTCCCGACGTTCGTCGACGGCGTTGGGTGCGCGCGCGTGATGGACGCGCTGCGCGGCGTCAGAGCTTGAAGATCGACAGGTAGGTCGCGCCCTCGGGAGCGGCGAAGTCCTCGTGGACCGAGCCCGCCGCGGCCACGTACGCGTCGCCCTGCGTGAGGACCTCGCCCTGGGTGCTCAGCGTGCCGTCGACCACGTAGAGGAACTCGGTTGCCGCATGCTCGTGTGGGTCACCGGCGTAGCCGGGCTCCGCTTCGACCAACGCCGCGTAGTAGCCGTCGCCGTTCGCCAAGACCTTGGCCCGGGCGTTGCCGCTCGAACCCCACGGCGACCACTCGACGTCGTCGAAGCGGCCGATGCTCCACCCGTCCAGGGCGAAGCTCATCGGAGCCGCTGCTCCAACCACTGCGTGACCATCTGCCCCCACCGACGAGCGACGACCGAATCGGCGAAGTACTGCACGCCGTGCGGCGCGCCCGGCAGCACGTGGAGCTCCGTCGGCACCCCCGCCTGGTTCAGACGGAGCGCGTAGTCGATGTCCTCGTCGCGGAAGCCGTCGGCGCCACCCACGATCACGAGCGCGGGTGGAAGGCCGGCGAGATCGGTGGCGCGCGCCGCGGCCGCGTACTCCGGCACGTCACCCCCGTAGAGGTCACCGAGGTAGCTCCGCCAGCCGAACTCGTTCGACTCCCGACTCCAGATCGGCAGACCCTCGAGCCGGCTCGACGATGTGACCTGGCGGTCGTCGATCATCGGGCACTCGAGCAACTGGAACGCGACCGGTACCTCGCCGCGGTCGCGGGCGAGCAGCGCGAGCGCGGCGGCCAGTCCACCACCGGCGCTCACGCCGGAGATGCCGATGCGGTCGGGCGCGATCCCGAGCTCGGCCGCATGCGCGTGAGTCCACCGCAGGCCCGCGTAGCAGTCGTCCAGCGGTCCGGGGTACGGCGTCTCCGGCGCGAGCCGGTACTCCACCGACACGCCGACGCACGGGAAGTGCACGCACTGGCGATCGAACTTGGCGTCGTCCATGTCGAACGAACCCACGATGTATCCGCCGCCGTGGATCGAGTACACGCAGGGCAGCGGCCCGTCGATCCCCTTCGGGCGGTGCACACGTACGACGACTCGCGGGTCATCGCTCACCACGTGCTCGGTGCGCTCGACCGCATCCGACAGCTCGACGCCGGCGAACATCAGGCCACGCGTCTCTCGCATGGCCGGCAGCGCCTCCGCCGACAGGTTGGCGGTGATCGGGAAGGCGGACAGCGCGGGTGCGATCTCGTCGTCGAGGATGACAGCGTCCATGACGCGGAACGTACCACCGTCGTTCGGCGTTGCACCGGGTGACAGAAAACATGCAACGTCGACGTCCGCGACGAAGTCATACTGGATTCGCGGACGGAACGACATCCGAAGGAGCGAACGATGACCAAGCTGATGACTGGTCTGCATCGCTGGAGTCGGGCTCTGGTTCGTCACCTGCCCGAGAAGCCCTACCCCAGTGACCACCCCTGGCGAGACCACCACGACCCCAGCCGCCCGCGCGGCTGACGCACATCCTGCGTCTGCGTGGGGCCGGAAGGAATCGAACCTTCGACCGAGCGATTATGAGTCGCCTGCTCTGACCATTGAGCTACGGCCCCGTGGGCCGACAGGCTAACGGGGTCGGGGCAGGCGACTCACGGCTCTTCGAGGTAGTCGCGGAGGCGCTGCGAGCGCGTCGGATGGCGCAGCTTGGCGAGCGTCTTCGACTCGATCTGGCGGATGCGCTCGCGCGTCACGCCGAACTCCTTGCCCACCTCTTCGAGGGTGCGCACCTGACCGTCGTCGAGACCGAAGCGCAGCCGCACGACCGCGCGCTCGCGGTCGTTGAGCTCTTCCAGCGCTTCTTCGATCGCTTCGGTGAGCAGCGCGCGCGCGGCCGCGGTCGCGGGCGCGATCGCGGAGGGGTCTTCGACGAAGTCGCCGAGCGAGCTGTCGTCCTCCTCCCCCACCGGCGTCTCCAACGACACCGGCTCGAGCGAGATGCGCTGGATGTCGCGCACCCGGTCGGGCGTGAGCTCGACCTTCGCCGCGACCTCGTCGACGCTCGGTTCGCGCCCGAGCTCCTGCAGCATCTGCCGCTGCACGCGCAGCACCTTGTTCATGGTCTCGACCATGTGCACCGGGATGCGGATGGTGCGGGCCTGGTCGGCGATGGCGCGCGTGATGGCCTGACGGATCCACCACGTCGCGTACGTGGAGAACTTGAAGCCCTTCGTGTAGTCGAACTTCTCGACCGCGCGGATCAGGCCGAGGTTGCCCTCCTGCACGAGGTCGAGCAGGGCCATGCCGCGACCGACGTAGCGCTTGGCGATCGACACCACCAGGCGGAGGTTGGCCTCGGTGAGCTGCTTCTTGGCGATGTCGCCGTCGACCGCCACCGCCTGCAACGACGCCTGCGCTTCGTCGGTCGAGCGGAGCCGTGACATCTTCGAGCCGCTCGGTGGCGTGCACGCCGGCTTCGATCCGCTTGGCCAGCGACACCTCTTGCGGCCCGGTGAGCAGCGGGACCTTGCCGATCTCCTTGAGGTACATGCGGACGGGATCGAAGCCGCCGCCCTCGGTGCGGTCGGGGCGCGCCGCCGTCCGGCTGTGTCGCGCCGGCGCGGCACTGGCCCCGGGTCGTGCTGCAGCAGGCGGAGCGACCGGCGTCGGGGGGACCACGGGGAGCGCGACCGGCTCGTCGCCGAGCGCGCGCCGTTCGTCTTCACGACGGATGTCGTCGATGACCTCGTCGATGATGTCGAAGCCGCTCGCCTGGATGCGTTCGAAGATGGCCGCGAGCTCGTCGGTCTCCGGCTCGAGCTTGGGCAGCGCGGAGAAGATCTCGCCGGTGGTGATGGTGACCGAACCGCGGGCACGCGTGCGCGTGATGAGCTCGTCGACCTCGTCGCGGGGTGACTCTGCTCCTCCCGCGATGGCGGCGTCGGCGTTGCTCACGGTCGTCTCCTCACGCCCGGCCTGCCCCGCGTGTTGCTTCGCCGAGCCACCCTAGCAACTCGAACGCGTCCTCCTGAACGGCTTCCCAGTCGCCGGATTCGCGCGCGTGCGCGAGCGCGTCGAGCAGCAACTTCAGCGACGTGGCGCGATCGTCGCCGGCGCGTAGCATTCCCGCGAGCACGCGTTGTGCAGCCGGTCCGATGGTGTTCGCCATCAGGTGCGCGCGCAACGTCTCGGGCTCGTTCGACGCGATCGGTTCCTCCACCGCGACGCGCTCGAGCAGGTCGCGCACCGGATCCTCGGTTGACGCGATCGCGTCGTGGATGCTGTCGCTCGACGCGATGGCGTCGAATGCGCCGCGCGTGAGCGGATCGACGAAGAGCCGCTCGTCGAGCCAGTCGACGACGAGCTCGGGCTCGTGGACCGCGTACAGCAGCACGTCGAGCTCGCGGCGGTCGACACGCGCAGGCGGCCGACGCGTCGGCGACGGCTCGTCGCGCGACTCGCGTGACGACGGCCGCGTCGACGGCGCAGGCCGCGGACCACCGGCAGCCTGTTCCTTGCGGTGACGGGCCACCGTGTCGCGCAGACGGTCGGCGTCGATGTCGAGCTCGCCCGCGAGCTTCATCACGTACTGGTCGCGCACGAGGTCGCTCGGGTGCTGGGCGACGATGTCGGCACCCGCCTCGGCGGCACGGGCGCGGCCCTCGAGCGTGGCGACGTCGGCCGCGGCCAACACCCGGTCGAGACGGAACTGCAGGAACGGCGTGGCCCGCTCCAGCGCGCGCAGGAGCGCGGCGGGATCGTCGCGCCACACGTCGGCGGGATCCTTGCCCGCGGGCAGGTCGGCGACCTCGAGCTGGATCTCGTAGCGCTGCTCCCAGCCGTACCACTTCTCCGCCGCGCTCTGGCCCGCCGCGTCGGAGTCGTACGCGAGCACCACCTTGCGCGCCAGGTTCTTGAGGATCTGGAAGTGGTCGTCGGCGAGCGCGGTGCCGCACGTGGCGACCGCGTTGGGCGAACCCGCGAGCGTGAACGCCATCACGTCGGTGTAGCCCTCGCAGATGACGACCTGACCACGACCGACGACCTCTCCCTTCGCCCAGTTGAGCCCGTAGAGCAGCCGGCTCTTCTGGTAGATCGGCGTCTCGGGCGAGTTCTTGTACTTCGGCTGCTCGTCGCCGAGCGTGCGCCCGCCGAAGCCCACCGCGTCACCGCGCTGGTCGTAGATGGGGAACATGAGCCGGCCGCGGAACTGGTCCTGCAGCTTGTTCGCCTTGTTCACGAACGCGAGGCCGGCACCTTCGATGTCGTCGCGCGCGAACTTCTCCCGCTGGAGGTGGACGCTGAGCCGGTCCCAGTCGTCGGGCGACCAGCCGAGCTGGAACTGACGCGCCGCGTCGCCGTCGAACCCGCGGGAACGCAGGTAGCCGCGGGCGTTCTTGCCGTCGTCGCCGACGAGCAGGAGGTCGTGGTAGAACGCGATCGCGGCGGCCACTGCCTCCGACAAGCGCTGCTTGCGCGTGCGGTCCTTGGCGACGTTCTTGTCGTCGTAGCGCAACGTGATGCCGGCGCGCGACGCCAGGCGCTCCACCGCGTCGACGAAGTCGAGGTGCTCCACCTCGCGCACGAACGTGATCGCGTCACCGCTGGCGTCGCAGCCCCAGCATCGGTACCGCCCGATCTCGGGGTTGACGTTGAACGACGGCGTCTTCTCCGAGTGGAACGGGCAGAGGCCGACGAAGTTGCGCCCGACCCGCTTCAGCGCGAGGTGTTCGCTGGCCAGCGCGACGAGATCGGTGGCGTCACGGACGCGCACCACGTCTTCGTCGAGGATGCCCATCGGGCGATGCTATGACCCGTCGAGCGCCGACGCGAGTGGCGATCGCGACCCGGCGGTCACACGCCCTTTCACACGCCGCGGGGCAGGTCGTCGGGTCGCCACCCGAGCAGCTCCACCCCGAGCCCGAGCGCGTAGCGGTCGGTCATCCCGCTCACGTACTGCACCGCCAACGCCGCCGCCTCGGCCGATCCCGCCGGGGGCGCCGCGAGCTCGCCGTCGCGCACCGCGGGGATGCGACGCGGGGCGTCGGCGAAGTGCTCGACCAGGCCGCCGAGCAACCGGATCACGCGCGCCGCCTGACGGCGCGCCGCAGGTCGCAGGTAGATCCGCTCGAAGTTGAACGCCCGGAACTCCGCCAGGGCGGTCGCCGCCGGCTCGGTCATGCCGACCGCACCGCTCTGGTCGATGGCTTCGAGCACCGCGCCCAGGAACACGCCGATCTGCTCCGACGACCGGGCCCCCGCGACCTCGCGCACCGACGCCGGCAGGTCGTCGGGCTCGAGGATCCCGGCGCGCACGGCGTCGTCGAAGTCGTGGCACACGTACGCGATGCGGTCGGCCCAGGCCACCACTTCGCCCTCGGGTGTGGACGGCGCCGGACGCCGCCACGAGTGGTTGCGCACGCCGTCGAGCGTCTCGAGGCACAGGTTGAGCGGCGCGAGCGTGACGTCGGCGCCGTAGACCGCGTGGTCGTAGCCGGCGTGGTCGTGGTCGGCACCGGGCAGGAACGGCGAGAACGCATCCTCCGAGGCATGCCCTGCGGGCCCGTGGCCGCAGTCGTGGGCGAGCGCGATGGCCTCCACCAGGGGCAGGCACAGGTTGGCGGCGCGGGCGATGCCCGTGGCCACCTGGGCCACCTCCACCGCGTGGGTGAGCCGGGTGCGGAGGTGGTCGTCTTCGGGGGCGATGAACACCTGGCACTTGCCCGCCAGGCGCCGAAACGGCCGCGAGTGCTTGATGCGGTCGAGGTCGCGTTCGAAGCACAGTCGCCAGACGTCGGCTTCCTCGGCCCGTGCCCGCACGCCGGCGCCGACCGGTCGGGTGGCCCCCGGCGCCAACGACAGCACCAGCTCGGCTTCGCGCTCCTCCCGACGGCGCACCGGCGCGCCGACGTGGGCGGCGGCGCCCTCGTGGGCGTGCCGCACGGCCGCGGGAACGATCAGCTCGGTCATGCTCCGAGGCTACGACCGGGGTGTGACAGTCAACCCGCCGTCCACGGGCGCGCCACCACCACCGCGTTGAGGAACACCACGAGGCACCACCACACCGCGATGCCGGCGATGGTGAACGCGGCGCCGTAGCGGACCGCCGGGCGGACCGCCCGGGTGGCGATGTACGCCAGCGCGGCCACGATCCCGAAGCGCAGCAGCGCGCCGAGGGTCAGCGTCGGCGCGATGCCGATGGCCTGCATGGCCGACTCGATGATCGGGTTCTTCTCGAGGTGGATCGACCCGTCGAGCCCCACGTAGGTGAGGAACACGTCGAGCACGACCGCGGCGATCGCCACCGCGGCGCCGAGGTCGACCAGCCGCCGCGCGGTGGGGCTCTGCCACACGTTGTCGGGCGCCAGCTCGCGCCGCCACTGCTCCCGATGCGCTTCGGTGAGGAGGTGGCGCGTCATGTCCCAACCTACGCGGTGGTCCCCGGTCCGTCAGCCCCGAGCGACGCGTGTGCCGCCGCCAACCGGGCGATCGGGACGCGGTAGGGCGAACACGACACGTAGTCGAGACCCACCCGGTCGCAGAACTCGACCGATGCCGGGTCGCCGCCGTGCTCGCCGCAGATGCCGAGCTTGATGTCGGGACGGGTCTCGCGGCCACGCTCGACGCCGAGGCGCACGAGCTGACCGACGCCTTCCTGGTCGAGCGTCTCGAACGGATTGGCCCGGAGCAGCTTGAGCTCGAGGTACTCCGACATGAAGCGGCCCTCGACGTCGTCGCGTGAGAACCCGAAGGTCATCTGCGTGAGGTCGTTGGTGCCGAACGAGAAGAACTCGGCGACGTCGGCGATCTCCGCCGCCGCGATCGCGGCGCGGGGCGTCTCGATCATGGTGCCGACCAGGTAGTCGACGCTCGTGCCCGCGTCGGCCATCACCTGCGTCGCGATCTCGCGCACCCAGCCCTCGAGCAGCGCGAGCTCGGGCTCGGTGACGATGAGCGGGATCATGATCTCGACCCGCGGGTCACCGCCGGCCTGCTTGCGCGCCACCGCGGCCTCGACGATCGCCTTGGCCTGCATCCGGTAGAGACCGGGCTTGATGATCCCGAGGCGACACCCGCGGGTGCCGAGCATCGGGTTGGCCTCACGCCACACCTGCGCGACGGCGAGCATGCGCCGACCCTCGTGGTCGAGCTCACCCTTGGCGTCGCGGATGAGCAGCTCCTCGACGTCGGGGAGGAACTCGTGCAGCGGCGGGTCGAGCAGGCGGATGGTGACGGGCAAGCCGTCCATCGCCTCGAAGATGCCCTCGAAGTCGGAGCGCTGCAGCTTCTCGAGCTCGTCGAGCGCCTCCTGCTCCTCGGCCGGGTTGGTGGCGAGGATGAACCGCTGCACCAGCGGCAGACGGTCGCCGAGGAACATGTGCTCGGTGCGGCAGAGGCCGATGCCCTCGGCCCCGAAGCGACGGGCGACCTGGGCGTCGTGGGGCAGGTCGGCGTTGGTGCGCACCTTCATGCGCCGGAAGCTGTCGGCCCAACCGAGCAGGGTCTCGAACGGACCGCCCGGGTCGGGGGTGACCACGGCGACGGGGCCGACGACGACCTCGCCGGTGGTGCCGTTGATGGAGATGACGTCGCCCTCGTTGATGACCTCGCCGTTCACCTCGACGCGGCGACCGTCGACGTCGATGTGCAGCTCGTTCGCGCCGCAGACCGCCGGGGTGCCCATGCCGCGGGCCACGACGGCCGCGTGGCTGACGAGCCCGCCGCGCGACGTGAGGATGCCCTCGGCCGCGATCATGCCGTGCAGGTCGTCGGGTGAGGTCTCCGGGCGCACGAGGATCACGTGCTCGCCGGCCTCGTGACGGGCCTCGGCCTCGTCGGCGGTGAAGTAGACCTTGCCCACCGCCGCGCCCGGCGACGCGTTCAGACCCTTGGTGACGGCCGTGTACTTCGCCGCGGGGTCGAACTGCGGGTGGAGGAGCTGGTCGAGCTGCGCCGGTTGCACGCGCAGCACCGCCTCACGCTGGTCGATGAGGCCTTCTTCCTTCATCTCGACGGCCATCCGCAACGCGGCGACCGCGGTGCGCTTGCCGACGCGGGTCTGGAGCAGGAAGAGGCGACCCTGCTCGATGGTGAACTCGATGTCGCACATGTCGCGGTAGTGGCTCTGGAGCGTCTGCATCAGCTCGAGCAGCTGCTGGTGGCACTCCGGGAACTCGTTGCCCATCGCGTCGAGGTGCTCGGTGACGCGGATGCCGGCGACGACGTCTTCGCCCTGCGCGTTCTTGAGGAAGTCGCCGTAGGCACGGTTCTCGCCGGTCGCGGGGTCACGCGTGAACGCGACGCCGGTGCCGGAGTCGTCGCCCTTGTTGCCGAACACCATCGTCTGCACGTTGACCGCGGTGCCGAGGTCGTCGGCGATCTTCTCCATCTTGCGGTAGATCCCGGCCCGCTCGCTGTTCCACGAACGGAACACGGCCTCGATCGCCAGCTGCAGCTGATCCTTCGGGTCCTGCGGGAACTCGATGCCGGCCTCGGCGAGCACGATGGCCTTGAAGCGGTCGGCGAGACCGTGCAGGTCGTCGGCCGAGAGCTCCGGGTCGGTCTCGACGCCGCGCTCCTTGCGCAGCTCCTCGAGCGCGTGCTCGAACTTGGCGCCGTCGACGTCGAGGACGATCTTGGCGAACATCTGGACGAAGCGGCGGTACGAGTCGTACGCGAAGCGCGGGTTGCCGGTCTGCTGCGCCAGCCCGCCCACGGAGATGTCGTTGAGGCCCAGGTTGAGGACGGTGTCCATCATCCCCGGCATCGAGAACGCGGCGCCCGAACGCACCGACACGAGCAGCGGGTCGGCGGCGTCGCCCAGCGACTTGCCCATCTTCGCCTCGAGCGCGGCGAGCGCGGCGGCGACCTCGTCCATGAGCCCGTCGGGGATGGTGTCGTCGGCGGCCATGTACGCCTTGCACGCGTCGGTGGAGATCGTGAAGCCCGGGGGTACGGGGAGGCCGAGGTTGGTCATCTCGGCGAGGTTCGCGCCCTTGCCCCCCAACAGGAACTTCTGCTCCTTCGAGCCCTCCTCGAAGGCGTACACGTACGACATTGCTCTCTCCCTGTGGAACTGAACGCGGGCGGTGATTCGAGACTACGCGTCGACGATGATCGTGCGCGCGAGCTTGTCGTGGATGCCCTGACCGTTGCGGTCGAAGTAGCCCCACGCCACCATGCCCAGACCCAGGATCACACCGAAGCTCGGGATCGCGAGGGCGAGCAGGATCGGCAACGCGAAGCGTGTGAACGACGCGTACCAGCCGACCGGCGATCCGTCGATCCGCACCACCTTGATCTTCCGGCCCCGCATGCCCAGCGTGCGACCCTTGCAGCGCCGTGACCGGCACGAGGTAGGCCAGCGCGAGCACGAACGTGAGACCGGTCGTGATGTAGCTCGTGGTCTTGATCTTGTCGGCCTGGTTGTCGGCGTACGTCTGCAATTGCTTCGGGGACGCGGGCTGTTCGGAGTTCGTGTACTTCGCCGGCACGCCGGCGTCCTTGGCGTCCTTGCGGGCGCTCTCGTAGTCCTTCTGCGCCGACTTCAGGTCGGACTGCGCGCTCTTCGTGTCGCTCGCCGACTTGGCGTCGTCGACCGACTTCTGCGCGTCGAGCACGTTCTGGCGGTCATCGTGCAGGGTGTTCGTCTTGCTGATGCGGTCCTGGATGTCCTGGTAGTCGCTCTGGATCAGGCGGGGCACGGCCAGGCTCACCGCGAAGAAGATGACGATGAGGATCGAGATGTCGAACAGCAGCGCCATGCCCCGCACGCGCGGCTCGGCGATCCTCATCCCCTCGGGGAGGACGACGGTGGGCTCGGGGCGGGGACGCCCGCGGCGGTCCAGACGCGGCGCCGGAGCCTTGCCCTTGCCGTTGCCGTTCGAGTTGCCGTTGCCGGCGCCGGCGTCCTTCGGCGGCGGGGGCGCGAGCAGCTTGCGCCAGCCGGTGAGCTCGGCGCCGGTCGACTGCGGGGCGTTGTCGTCGTCGACCAGCTCGACGTCGCTCGACGGCTCCGTCGCCGGCTTCGAGCTGCGCGTCGTAGCGCTGGCGCTGGAACGGGTCGGACAGCACGTTCCACGCCGCGCGCACGCGCGCCGACTTCCTCGCGGTTCGCCTGCAGCTGCGAGTCGGTGAACCCCTTCTTCCCGCGCGCGTTCTCGAGGTCGGCGAGCCGCTGCCGATGCGCTTCGCGCAAGTCGTCGCGGGAGGCTCCGGGCTCGACCCCGAGCTCCTCGTAGTAGTTCTCGTCACTCATGAATTCAGCCGGTCCCTCAGCTCGCCCAGCAGGCCGTCGATCGGAACGCGCGCCTGCGTCATCGTGTCGCGGTCGCGGATGGTGACCGCGCGGTCGTCGAGCGTGTCGAAGTCGACGGTGACGCACAGCGGCGTGCCCACTTCGTCCTGCCGACGGTAGCGGCGACCGATCGATCCCGCCACGTCGACGTCGATCATCAGCTCCGGGCGCAGCAGGGCGGCGACCTCGTCGGCCACCGGCACCAGGCGCTCGTTCTTCGAGAGCGGCAGCACCGCCACCTTGATCGGCGCCAGGCTCGGGTGCAGGTGCAGCACCGTGCGCTGCTCGGTGCCGCCCTTGCCGTTGTCGACGTCCTCTTCCTCGTAGGCGGCGAGGAGGAAGGCGAGCGTGGCGCGGTCGGCACCGGCGGCGGGCTCGATCACGTGGGGCAGGTAGCGACGGTCGTGCTCCTGGTCGTAGTAGCTGAGGTCCTGGCCGGAGAACGTGCTGTGCTGGGTGAGGTCGAAGTCGCCGCGGTTGGCGATGCCCTCGAGCTCACCCCAGCCCCACGGGTACATGAACTCCACGTCGGAGGTGCCGGTCGAGTAGTGCGACAGCTCCTCGGTCTCGTGGGGACGCAGGCGCAGCTGGTCCTCGGGGATGCCGAGGTCGAGGTACCAGCGGTAGCGCTCCTGGCACCAGTACTCGTACCACTGCGCGCCGTCCTCGGGCGGCACGAAGTACTCCATCTCCATCTGCTCGAACTCACGCGTGCGGAACACGAAGTTGCCGGGCGTGATCTCGTTGCGGAACGACTTCCCGATCTGCGCGATGCCGAACGGCGGCTTCTTGCGCGTCGTGGTCTGCACGTTCTGGAAGTTGACGAAGATGCCCTGCGCGGTCTCGGGGCGCAGGTAGGCGACCGACGCGTCGTCCTCCACCGGACCGACGTAGGTCTTGAACATCAGGTTGAAGTTCCGCGCCTCGGTGAACGTGTCCTTCATGCCGCAGTTCGGGCACGCACCCGGAGTCGGGCAACTGGTCGGCGCGGAAGCGCTCCTTGCAGTTGCGGCAGTCGACCAGCGGGTCGGTGAAGGTGGCGAGGTGGCCGCTGGCCTCCCAGACCTTGGGGGCCATGAGGATGGCGGAGTCGAGGCCGACGATGTCGTCGCGCAGCTGCACCATCGAACGCCACCAGGCGTCCTTGACGTTGCGCTTGAGCAGCACGCCGAGGGGCCCGTAGTCCCACGTGGAACGGAACCCGCCGTAGATCTCGCTCGACGGGAAGACGAGCCCGCGTCGCTTCGCGAGATTGACGACGCGGTCCATCTGATCGTTCTTGGCCATACCGGACGGCGATCCTAGTGGGGGCCTCCGTTGATGCTTCGCTCGCTGCAGCACCCGGTTCGGTGCGTCGCGAATGCTCGCTCAGGCGTCGCGGAGGGGCTCGCCGTGCGGCGCGTTCGCCCGCCCGGCGCGCCAGTAGGCCTTGGGCGCGATGTCGTCGGACGCGAACCCGTGCGCCGTGAGCCAGTCGGAGACCGTGCGCACGACCGCGAGCTCCGCCGAGAGGTAGGCGTGGCCACGACCCTCGGGGAGGGTGAGGGCGTCGAGCGCGGCCAGCACCTGCTCGGACCGGCCCGGAGCGACGCCGTCGCGGTTGCACCACGAGATGTAGACGTCGGCGACGGCCTCGAGCGCCTGCTGCTCGTCCTCGCCCGCGAGGTCGGCCACGATCACCGCCCGGACCCCCGCCGGCAACGACTCGACCATGGCCGCGGTGGCCGCCCAGCCCGACTCGTCGCAGACGAACAGGTGCCAGTCGGCGTCGGTGGCGGGCACGACCTTGCCCCGGGGCCCGACCGCGGCGATCGACGACCCGAGCGGCGCATCGGTGGCCCAGCGCGCGCCCGGCCCGTCGCCGTGCACGACGAAGTCGAGGTCGACGGTGCCGGCGACGGGGTCGGCCCGGCGGATGGTGTAGCGACGGTTGATGGTGGCCCTCTGCCGTCGGGCACGGCGAGCATCAGGTCCTGCCCCGGAGCGAACTCGAAGCCGACCAGGTCGTCGCCGCCCACCACCACGCGGGTGATGAGTGGGGTGAGCTGCGTGCGCGCGCGCACGTCGAGGGTGAGCGGGCGGGGGTCGGGAATCGTCACGGGAAGAAGGTAGCTAGAGCAGCGCGGCGCTGCGCAGGCGTCGTTCGAGATGATGCTCGAGGCTGGTGAGCGCCAAACGCTCGGTGGCCACGGTGGTGGGCCCGGGCGGCTCGGCCAGCGCGCCACGCAGGTCGCCACCCAGGATGCGCCGCACCATGTCGAGCGTGTCGGCGTCGATCCGACGACCGCTGAACCGGCCACACCCCGCGCACAGCACCCCGCCCTCCTCGAGATCGAACGCGGTGAACGGGCCCTCTTCGTCGCCGCAGCGGGCGCAGGCGTCGAGCAGCGGGTGGAAGCCCTCGAGCGAGAGCAGCTTCCAGAAGAACGCCGAGCTCACGAGCGGGTTGGGGTTCTCGGCCAGCGTGCGCAGCGCCCCCACCAGCATCCGGTAGAGCGCGGGGTTGGCCTCCCGCTCCTGCGCGACCTGGTCGGTGGCCTCCAGCATCGAGACCGCGTGCGTGAGGCACCCGTAGTGCTCGCGCAGCGCGCGGTTGGAGTCGATCGTCTCCACCTGGGTGACGACGTCGAGCTCACGGCCCCGGTAGCACTGCATCGCGACGTGGCTGGTGGGCTCCAGCCGTCCGCCGAAGCGGCTCCCCGACTTGCGCACGCCCTTCGCCACCGCCCGCACCTTGCCGTGACCCTGGGTGAGGAAGCTGACGATCCGGTCGGTCTCCCCCAGCTTGATCGTGCGCAGCACGACCCCCTGGTCCCGGTACAGGTTCACTACACCAGTGTAATTCGCCCCTTCACCCACGAGCATCTCAAGGTTCGCGTACGTATGTGGGGGTCAACTCCGAGATGTTCGGCGGGCTAGGCGGAGTCGACGGCGCCGAAGCGGCGTTCGCGGCGCTGGTACTCGGCGACCGCGGCGAAGAGGTCGTCGCGGCCGAACGTCGGGCCAGCGGACGTCGGTGAACACCAGCTCCGAGTACGCGGACTGCCACACGAGGAAGCTGGTGGTGGTGGTCTCGCCGCCGGTGCGGACGATGAGATCGGGGTCGGGCAGATCGGGCGCGGTGAGGTGGGCGGCGAGCGCGTCCTCGTCGATCGACGACGACCGCCGCCGGCCCTCGCGCACCTCCGTCGCCAGTGCCGCCATCGCATCGGCCAGCTCCACCCGGCCGTCGTGGTCGACGGCCAAGGTGAGCGTCATCCCGTGGTTGGCGACGGTCATCGCCTCGGTCTCGGCGACGACGCGACCCAGGCGCTGCGGCACGCGTTCGTCGCGGCGACCGAGCCCGCGGATGCGCACACCCCGGCGGTGGAGGTCGTCGCGGCACGCGAGGACCAGTCGCTCGACGTCGGCGAAGGCACGTTGCGACACCTCGAGCGGGTCACCCCACCCCTCGGCGGGCAGCGCCTCGATGGTGAGCCAGCGCAACCCGATGCTCAGCGCGCCGTCGACCACGTCGGCCAGCGACGCCTCGTCGACGCCGCCGCCCGACGACGGCGACGTGACCCGGCACCTGGTGCAGGTCGACGTCGGCCGCGGCGGTCGACCTATCGACTCGCACCCTACCGAACCTCGTGACCGCTACGCTCCCGCCCCGATGCTCCCGGCCCCCGAGCGCTGGACCGCGATCGTGAACCCGGCGGCCGGGCGCGGTCGGGCCCGGGCCCGTCTCCCCCACGTGCTCGACGCCCTCGCCGCCGCCGATCTCGACCTCGAGATCGTGCTCTCGGCCGATGCCGCCGACCTCGTCGCCCGGGCGCGCGACGCGTTCGGTCGCGGGCGCGCCGTCGCCGCGTGCGGGGGTGACGGCACCGTCTGCATGCTCGCGGGCGTCGCCGCCGACGAAGGCGGCGTGCTCGGCATCGTCCCGCTCGGGTCGGGCAACGACTTCGCGCGCCAGCTCGACCTCCCCCGCGACGACCTCGCCGCCGCCCTCGACGTCGCTCCGCACCGGCCAGGTGCTCCCCAGCCGACCTCGGGCGCGGCACACCGCCGACGGCACGAGCACCTGGTTCACCACCGTCGCCAACACCGGCTTCGACGCCGTGGCCAACGCCTGGGCCAACGCCGTCACCTGGACGAGCGGCAGCCCGCTCTACGTGCTCGCCACGCTGCGCACGCTGGCCACGTACTCCCCCACTCCGGTGCGCGTCACCGTCGACGACACCGTGATCGAGACCGACGCGTGGCTGGTCGCGGCGGGCAACACGCGGACCTACGCGAGCGGCATGATGATCACGCCCGCGGCGAGCGTGCACGACGGTCTGCTCGACGTGTGCGTCGTCGGACCGGTGTCGCGCACCGAGTTCCTGCGCACGTTCCCGAAGGTCTTCAGCGGCACCCACGTCGAGCACCCCGAGGTGCTCACCGCCGCGGGACGCACGTCGTCGTCGAGGCGCTCGACCCCGCGCCCGCGGTCGACCTCTGGGCGAGCGGTGAGCATGCGGGCCCGCTACCAGCGCGACTCGAGCCGGTGGCCGGCGCGCTCGCGGTCGTGGTGCCGACTACTTGACGGTGAGCGTGCCTTCCATCCCCTGGGCGCGGTGCCCGGTGATGCTGCAGTAGAAGGTGTACTTCCCGGGCTTCAGATCGATCTTCTTCGACTGCGATCCGCCACCACCGTCGGCCTCGAGCTCGAAGCCGGGGTAGGCGCCGTCGAACACGAAGTCGTGGATCCCGTTCGCGGCGGTGAGCTTGATGGTGGCGATGCCCGCGTTGGCGGAGATCTTGTCGGGCTTGAAGTAGAAGTTGCCCGCTTCGATCGCGATGGTCTCGGTCGACGCGCCCTTCGGCTCGACGTAGGCCTTGGCGCCGCCGCCGCCGTCGCCGCCACCACCACACACGCTCAGGCCGACGGTCATCGCGACCGCGACGAGCAGCGCACCGGTCCGGCCCTTCCAGGACGGGAGTCGCCAGGAAGGGACTCGCCGAGAGGTCATCCGGCGACGGTGATGGTGGCCTTCATCCCGGCCGCCTCGTGACCCGGCACGGTGCAGTAGATCGTGTACGTGCCCGCGGCGAGTTGGACCTTGCCCGACTTCCGGCCGCCGGCGTCGATGCCGAGCAGGAACCCGTCGAACTTGGGGTCCTGGATCGCGAGCGTGTGGCCGGTGCGCGCCGCCGTAGTCGATCTGCACGACGCCGGGCTTGGCGTCGTAGTTGCCGGTGCTGGCGACGCCGTTGAACGTGAGGCCGGGCCCGCGGTCACCGCGACCGTCGAGGTGGCCTTCCCGGTCGCGTACTGGAACCCGGTGGCTCCACCCTCGCCGTCGTCGAGGCTGTGGCCGAGGCTACGCCAGGCCGCTCAGCGACACGCCCACGAACACCAGCCCGAGGATCACCGCCAGCGACGAGGTCTTGAGGCGGGGTGCCGCCGCGATCAACGAGGCGCCGATCAGGATCGCCAGCGTGATGCCGATGGCCAGCGCGAGCGCGGTGTTCTTGTTGTCGGAGAGGAACACCCGCGAGATGTTGAGCACGAGGACCGCGACGATCGCGATCGACAGCAGCGGGACGAGGAACGGGAGCAGCACCCGCGTCTTGAGCGGCGTGTCCTCGGCCGTGCCGTCGGCACCGAGGTACTCGCTCTCGACCAGCTCCGGGAGTCCTTCGCCAGGAGCCTCGCCGGGAGTCTCGTCCAGGGTGGTGGTGTCGCTCATCTCCTCAGCCCCATCTCCGTGAGCTCACGATCCATCTCGTCGAGTCCGTGCCGCGGAGTGTTCGCGCGTTCCTCCTCGGAGGCCCAGCGGAAGAACACTACGGCGATGATTCCCCACAGTAGGAGTCCGGCACCGATTTTCATGATCAGTCCGGCCGTCTGTTGATCGGTGAGCGTCGTCATCCCGTAGAGGTGCGGCACGTGTTCGTAGTACTTGTACAGCGGCGACGAGCCGAAGGTGAGGAACGACGCCGGAATCGTGGGCACCACCGACCACGCGAACAGGTAGAGCATCTGCAGCACCGGCGCGAGTCGCGGGATCTCGGGCAGCGGACTGACGATCGGCAGCCACACGATCAACGACGACACGAGCAGCAGCGCGTGGATCAGGAAGTGCACGAGACCGTTGCGCAGCGCTTCGTTCACGATCAGCGGCCAGTGCGTGAACACGAGCACCACGTTGAAGATCACCAGCGCCGGGATGAACCGGGCCAGCGTGCGCACGGTGTCGAACAACCAACGCGGCGCGAGCACGCGGCGCAGCAGCCAGGCCGGGAGCCCGAGCAGCAGGAGCGGCGCCACCACCATGGTGAAGAGCAGGTGCTGGACCATGTGGACGCTGAAGTTGTAACGCTCGGCGATGTCGTGGATCGGGTAGTCCGACGCCAGCCACATGGCGAAGACCCCGAGCGACCAGCACGTGATCTGGAACCGGGTGACCACCGCGAGCCCGGCGGGCGCCCAGCGCGGCCCGAGCCGCACGATGGCGATCGCGTATCCCGCCGCGAAGAGGCCGACCAACAGCCAGACGTCGGGGTGCGGCGTCCAACTCGGAAAGGCGACCGCGGCCGGCATCAACAGTCCCGCCTCAGCTGGCGAGGACGCCGTGCAACGTCGCCAGCACGACGAGATAGAGCACGGGCGCGGCGATCGCACCCACGATGAAGAGCCGCTTGAACACCGGCTGGTCGGTGCGCAGGTGCATGAACCACGACGCGACCAGGATGAACTTCACGACCATCATCGCGAGCAGCAGCACGACGATGAGGCCGTCGGGGATGTCGCCCTCCATGTAGGAGACGGCGATCTCGACCCCGGTGATGACCGCGAGCACGACCGCGACCACCACGTACTGCCAGGGGTCGGGGTGCGCCCGGACCTCGCCCGGCAGCAGGTTCGGCGCAGCGTGCGCCATCCGGTATGCCAGGTCGCCCTGGGGCAGGTCGGCCTCGTGGCCGCTCCCCTGCTCGATCTCCTGCGTCTCCGTGTCGCTCACGCTCGCCTCATTTCGGCAGCAGGTAGATGACGGTGAAGATCACGATCCAGACGACGTCGACGAAGTGCCAGTACAGCCCGGCGATCTCCACCCGTTCGGAGTCGCTCTGCGAGATGCGGCTCTGCATCGAGAGCCCCCACAGCGCGACCAGCCAGACGATCCCGATGAGCACGTGGGTGCCGTGGATGCCGGTGAGGATGAAGAAGCTCGAACCGAAGAGGTTGGTGTCGACGTTGAGGCCCTTGCGGGTGAACTCGGTGAACTCGAAGATCTGGCCGCCGATGAACGTCGCCCCGAAGAGCGCGGTGGCCATGATCCACACGCGGAAGCGTCGGTAGTCACCGCGCTGCACCGCCGCCAGCGCCAGCACCATGGTGAGCGAGCTCATCAGCAGGATGAACGACGTGACCGACGTGAACGGGATGTTGTAGACGTCCTGCGGCGTGGGCCCGGTCTGACCCGGACGGTCGCGGTACAGCAGGTACGTCGCGATGAAGGCGCCGAAGAACAGGCAGTCGGACGACAGGAACAACCACATCGCCAACTTGGCGTTGGGGACTCCGGTGTGACCGCTGTGCGGATCCTGGGCGACGTCGTGGCTCGACGCGGCCGGGACGAGGTCGCCGGAGTCGGAGGACTGCTCGATCGCGGTCATCAGCCCTCCTCGACGCTCGGCTCGAGGCCCCAGGCGAACATGCCGAACAGCAGCAGGATCAGACCCGGGATCACCCAGAGGATCTCGTTGAACACCGCCGCGTAACCGAGGCACGGGAGCCCGGCGGCGAGGACGAGCGGGTAGTACGACGGCGACGGCAGGTGGATGTTGCCGTGACCCTCGGCGTGGTCGTCGGCGACCGCCGGCGTGGTGTCTTCGGCGACCGCGACGGCAGTGGTCGTGGCGCTCGCCGCGCCGACCAGCTCACCCCCGGTCTCGCTCGCTTCGCCGACGGGGCTGTCGGCCGGGTTGTCACCCGAGCTGCCCGCGGCGGCGCCGGTCGCACCGGTGTCGTCGGCGTCGTCGGAGCCACCCGACGGCAGCCGCACGAGCCGGCCGTCGGCGTCCTCGGTGTACTTGCGGTGCCACCAGTCGTCGCGGGCCTCGACGACGGGGATCTCGGCGAAGTTGTACTCGGGCGGCGGCGACGGGATCGACCACTCGAGCGAGCGGGCGTCCCACGGGTCGTTGCCGGCGATGTCACCGCGCTTCGTGGAGTAGATGATGTTCACGAAGAAGATGAGCACCGACACCATGATCACGAAGGCGCCGACCGTCTCGATCATGTTGAGGCTGTCCCAGCCCATGCCGCTCGGGTAGCGGTAGGTGCGGCGCGGCATGCCGGTGAGGCCGAGGATGTGCATCGGGAAGAACGTGAGGTTGAACCCGATGAGCATGATCCAGAAGTTCCACTTGCCCAGCGTCTCGTTGAGCATGCGACCGAAGATCTTCGGCCACCAGTAGTAGAAGCCCGAGAAGATGCCGAGGAACAGGCCGCCGAACAGCACGTAGTGGAAGTGCGCGACCACGAAGTAGGTGTCGGTCTGCTGGGTGTCGGCGGGGACGATCGAGTGGAGCACGCCCGACAGACCGCCGAGCGTGAACATGGCGATGAAGCCCAGCGAGAACAACATCGCGGTCGTGAGTCTCACCGCGCCGCCGTAGACGGTGCCCAGCCAGTTGAAGATCTTCACGCCGGTGGGGATGGCGATGAGCATCGTCGACAACCCGAAGGCGGAGATGGCGACCGGCCCGAGCCCGGTGGCGAACATGTGGTGCGCCCACACGCCCCAGCCCATGAAGCCGATGGCGATGCCGGAGAAGATCGACGACCGAGTAGCCGAACAGCGGCTTGCGGGAGAAGACCGGCAGCACCTCGGAGACGATGCCCATCCCGGGCAAGATGAGGATGTACACCTCGGGATGGCCGAACAACCAGAAGAGATGCTGATACAGGAGTGGGTCGCCGCCCTTCGACGCCACGAAGAACAACGTGTCGTAGTTGCGGTCGAAGAACACCATGATCATCGCCGCGGTGATGATCGGCATCGCGAAGACGGTGAGGAACGCGACCACCGTCATCATCCAGGTGAACACCGGCATGCGCATCAGGGTCATCCCCGGCGCGCGCATGTTCAGGATGGTGACGATGAAGTTGATCGCGGACGTGGTGGAACCGATGCCGAGCAGCACGATGCCGACGCACCAGAAGTTGGGACCGTTGCCGGGCAGCGCACCACCGGAGATCGGTGTGCTCGTGAGCGGCGTGTAGCCGAACCACCCGCCGTTCGGCGCGCCGCCGAGGAAGAAGCTCGAGTAGATGAACAGGCCGCCGAAGAGCACGACCCAGTACCCGAACATGTTGAGCCGCGGGAACGCGACGTCACGCGCACCGATCTGCAGCGGGATGAAGTAGTTGCCGAACGCGACCGCGAGCGGCATGCCCACCAGGAACACCATGGTGGTGCCGTGCATGGTGAACATGGTGTTGTACTGCGCGGCGGTGAGCACCGAGCCGTTGGGACCCGCGAGCTGCAGGCGGATCAGCAGCGCTTCGACACCACCGGCGACGAAGAACAGCAGCGCGGTGGCGCCGTAGAGGATGCCGATCTTCTTGTGGTCGACGGTGGTGAACCAGCTCGAGAAGCCCGTCGTCGCCTTCGGGCCGTCGGAGCGCGAGCGGGCCGCGGCGCGGCCTTCGGCAGGGAGCGGGCGACCGTCGTCATCTACTTCTGCTCCAGGAGGAAGTCGGCGATGTCCTCGGCCTGTTGCTGCGTCATCGACTTGTAGCCGCCACTCGTCGGCGTGTTGGTGGTGAACGACGGCATGCCGACGCAGATCCCCTGCCCGGGTGGGAGCCGGCAGCCCTGTGACGACATCGGGATCATCGACGGCGCGTCCTTCACCCAGCTGATGAGGTTGCTCCGGTTGAGCGGGTAGGAGCCGCTGGCGAAGGTCGTGCGGCTCGCCAGGTGCGTGAGGTTCGGCCCGTAGGACGCCTTCGACGAGTCGTCGAACACGTGGCAGTTGATGCACCCGAAGTTCTTGGCGTTGGTGAGCAGCTCCTGCGTGGGCCCGGCCGGCGTGGTGCCGTCGGACTCGTAGAGCGGATTCACCGGTCCCTGCTGCTGCTCGCTCAGCCACTGCTGGAAGTCGGCGGGGCTCTTGGCGATCACGCGGAAGCGCATGTTGGCGTGCGAGAGGCCGCAGTACTCCGCGCACTGCCCGAGATAGGTGCCGGGCTTGTCGGCGTTGAGCGTGAGCGTGTTCTCCTGGCCGGGGACGACGTCCTTCTTGCCGGAGAGCTCGGGCACCCAGAAGCTGTGGATCACGTTGCAGGTCTTGGCCGCGCCTTCGCCGTCGCAGGCGGTGAGGTGCACGAAGACGTCGCGACCGGTCGGGATGATCATCTCGTCGGCGGTGACGACCTTGGCGTCGGGGTACGAGAACTGCCACCACCACTGCTTGCCCTCGACGGTGACCTGCAGCGCGCTCGGCCCGGGGTTCTGGGCCAGGTCGAAGATGGTCGCGACCGTGGGCACCGCGATGATCGCCAGGAGCAGCGCCGGGAGCACCGTCCACCCGATCTCGAGGCGCGTGTTGCCGTGCACCTGCTTCGGGTTCTCGTTGGTGCCCTTCTTGTACCGGAACTTCACGGCGAGGAAGACGGTGGCGATGATGATCGCGATGCCGACGATGATCGCGATGATGAGGATCGGCACGAAGAGGTTGTAGATCTTCTGTGCCTGCGGGCCTTTCGGCTCGAGGGAATTCTGCCCGTTGTTCTTCACCTCGGAGCACGCGGCGAGGACCAGCGCGAGGGCAGCGACGGCGACGAGGACGAGCCGGCGTCCCCGTGAACGGCGTGGCGTCATGTCCCCTTCCGAGTCTCGCAAGTCGTGCTGGTGGAACCCCTGCGGGCGCAGGCTATGGCCCCCGCGCGTCGGCACTCTACATGGACGAACTTCCGGCGCAGCAACTTCTACTCGGCTCGATTCGCGGCTGGTTCGCGGCTGAGTTCGCGACCACACGACCTGACGCGATGGCGTCGACCAGCGAGGCATGATCCCGCGCGTTGGCGGCCGCGTAGTTCGCGGCGAACCCGGTGATCGCGTGGTCGAACGCGCCGCCGCCTCCCAGGTAGCCGGCGATGGCCGCGGCGTCGCCGGTGCGGGCGTGGGCCCGGGCCAACGCCCGGGCGCAGAGGGCTCCGTAGCTGGTCAGCTTGCCCAGATCCATCTTGGTGAGGTCGCCTTGACCCTTGACGTCCCAGAGCTGGCGCACGTAGTAGTGGTGGCCGCTCGGGCGCCTGGCACCACCCGAGGAACAGGTCGCTGGCCGCCTGGGTGAGCCGCTGGCCCGACACCACGCGTCGGCCCTCGTGCCCGGTCGCCGTCGGGCCCACGTAGGGCGCCAACACCGACGGCGGCGCCTCCTTGACCTGGAGGACGATCCGGTCCGGCGTGTCCTCCGCCGAGGCCAGCGCCTCGAGCAGCACGACCCAACACCGGGTGCCGACGCTGCCCACGCCCACGACTCGACGGGCGACGTCGACCACCCGGAAGCGGTCGAAGAGGAAGCGACGCTCGTCGGTGAGCGACTCTCGGTAGGCGGCGATGGTGGCCTCGACGTCGTCGGCGGTCGGCGCGAGCTCGTCGAGGTGCACGACGATCGGCGGGTCCTCGAGGAACCGCGGCCGGCCGTCACGATCGGCGGTGAGGCGGGTGACCGCGCGGACGTGGTCCTTGCGCAGCGCGCTGGGTGACGTCGCGGTCGGCTTGCGGCCGGTAGCGCTTCGGGAAGTGGGCGACGACGTCCTCGGCCGTCGTGCGGTCGTACCAGATGTCGAGCGTGCGCATGCCCGCGAACTCGTCGACGTACTCCCGGTACACGCGCACCGCCTCGAGCACCACGCCGTCGCGCTGGGCGGCGCGGAAGCCGTGCTCGCGCGCGACGACGTGCAGGCTGGTCGCGAGGCGCTTGACGTCCCACTCCCACGGTCCGCGGCTCGGTCTCGTCGAAGTCGTTGATGTCGAACACGATGTTGCGCTCGGGGGTGGCGAAGGTCCCGAAGTTGGCGACGTGCGCGTCGCCGCACGCCTGCACGGTGAGGCCGGTGACCGGCGTGGTCGACAGATCCATGGCCATGATCGCGGCACCGCCGCGGAAGAACGTGAACGGCGACACCGCCATGCGCTCGTAGCGGACCGGGACCAGCTCGGGCACGCGTGTGCGCCCCTGCTCCTCGAGCACCGTCACCGGGTCGCGATCACGCGCTTCCACGTCCCACTCGGCATGCAGTGAACGCGGGACGTCGCTCCGCAAGGCGCGTCCTGCTTCGCGTCGCGTGACCGCGGTGGTCGTGGTGGTCATGTGTCCACTCTCACAGACGTCACTCTCACAGACGCACTCTCACAGATAACCGTCGCTGATGAGCTTCTTGGTCGCGAAGTTGCCCCAGATCGGCGGCAGGTACGTGGTGAAGAGGCGGTGGGTGACCACGGTGGCGGTGGCGATCTCGGGCGGGATGCCGAACGCGGTGAGCCCAGACACCATCGCCGCCTCCATCACCCCGATGCCGCCCGGCACCGGCACGAGGCTGGCCAGGAACGACGCCGACGTGTTCACGAAGATGATCTGCGCCACCGAGAGGCTCCCGCCGTAGGCCGTGAGGCACGACAACAGGCACAGCGAGTAGAGCAACTGGGCGGAGATGCTGCCACCCATGATCATGAAGAGCTGACGCGGGGTGGTGAGGATCCCCCAGATGTTGCGGGCCGCGCCCACGATCTGCGGCCACGCCTTGTTCCGCACGAACCGGCGCACCGGTCGGATCGCCGACGCGATGCCCACCACGATGGCCGCGACCAGCACGAGCACGAGGATCAGGCTGCGCTCCCCCTGGTCGGGACCGATCCCACCGACCGCGGAGAGGCTCACCTCCTGGCCCACGACGATGGCGGTGAGCACGAAGAGGGTGAATTGTGTTGCCGTCCCGGCAATGCCCAACAACACGCCGGATGACGTGGCGGCGCCGATCTCCACGCCCTGCTTCTGGAGGAAGCGGATGTTCATGATCGTCGCCGCGGCGCCGGTGGGTGCCATGAGGTTCACGAACGACACCGCCATCTGCAGGAGCACCGCGGGGACGAGCGGGATCGCCTGCGGCACCGATCCGAGGGTGTTGCACGCGAACGCGATGGCGGTGGACTGCGCGAGCACGAACCCGACGACCAGCCACGGCCAGTCGGCGGTCTTCAGCGTCGCCCACAGCTCGCTCAGGCTGCCGACCTGCCCCAGGATCACCCAGAGGGCCACGAGCAGCGCGACGACCATGACGATGTTCAGCGGCTTGACCCGCCGCAGCTCGATCGGCTGCACCAGCTCGCCGTCGGTGCGGGCGGCGACCGCGGTGGTGAGCTCGTCGAGCAGGCCCTTCTGCGCTCGGAGCGCGCGTCGCGTCGCCGGGGTGAGCGCGGGCCTGGTGACGTAGCGCTGCGCCGCCAGCAGCTCGTCGACGGTGAGGACCGCGCGGCGGCGTCGACGGCGGGCTCGGTGCCGGTGCGCAACGCGGTCGTGACGAGCGCCTGCGCGACATCGAGATCGAGGCGGGCCGCCGATGCGGAGATCGAGCCCTTGTCGAAGTCGACGACGGTCGCCGTCCTTTCCCCCACCAGCACGTGCTCGGCGTCGAGCGCGCCGTGCGCGACGCGCGAGTCACGGAGTCGCCGTACGTTCTCCCAGAGCGCGGCGACGCCGGCATCGAGCGCGGGGCCGTCGTCGACCTCGGCGAGCATCGGGAGGTCGGGCTGGTCGAGCGCGAGCAGTGCCGCCGACGGTCCGGCGACGCCGGCGGCCACGATCACCGGGACGTCGGCACCCGCGTCGCGCGCCGCGTACAGGCACACCGCTTCGTGCTCGACCTGCTGCAACCGGCTGAGGGTGAGCGTCGGCCCCGAGTCCTTGTACGCCAGGAACCGCCACGCCTTGGCGACCAGCCGGGTGTCGGCGGCGTCGCGCCCGTAGACCCGCACGCGCAGCGGTGCTTCGTCGGGACGGGTCGCGATCACGACGGTGGAACCGGTCGGCTGCTCGGCGGCGAGCACGACCGACGTGGTGACGACCCCGAGCTCCGCGAGTGCTGCTCCCACCTGGGCCATGGTCGGGCGTCCGGCTGGCGACCCGAGCGCGAGGTGGAGCATGGCGGCGATGCCCCAACCGATCGCGACCGCGCCCACCACCGCGTCGATGCCACCGAGGCCGAGGATCATCGTGCCGGGCGCGACGACGAGCAACACCAGCTGTCCGAGGCGACGCACCGGGCGCGTCAGGAAGGGGCTCGCGACCAGCACCACTGCGGCGAGCACCGCCAACCGCACGGTCGGGTACGCGCCGGGGTCGGCGGTGCCGAACGCCTTGCCCAGCGACGACCACGTGCCGGCGCCGCCGACCGCGAACCCGAGGAAGCGGGAGACGATCCGCGCGAGCAGCCCGCCGACTGCGATCACCGTCGCCAGTCGGTACCGCCGCGCGACGAGCGCGGCGACCACCACCAACGCGAGGCCCCACAGGTACCCCACCGCGAGCGCGACCTGGAACACGCCGTCGAGCGAACCCGGGAACGTGTCGAAGAACGCGTCGAGGGTGCGTTCGGCCGCCTGCAGGAAGTGCGGGTTCGCGGCCGAGACCGCGACCACGACCGCGGCGAGCACGAGCCGCACCCAGTCGCCGGTCAGGCGGCGGTAGGGCCGTTCGTCGGCATGACCGAACACGCCCCGACGCGAGCTGTCGTGCGGGGTGCCCCGGCCGCTCACGCGGCGGACCCTAGTCTCGCCCGATGCGGCGCACCCTCATGATCGTCGCGGCCGCGGGCCTCTTCCTCGCGGCCGCGCCCGCGACATCCGCCACCGCCTCGAGCGCCCGACCGCCGCTGCGCGGCACCAACTGGGTGCTGACCGACCGCGTCTCACTCGGCACCCCGCTCGACGGCGTCGCCGTGAACGCGGTGTTCGCCGCGAAGCGGGTCAGCGGGACGTCGGGGTGCAACGGCTACTCCAGCTCGTACACCACCAACGGTTCGCGCATGACCATCACCAACGACGGCGTGAGCACGCTGATCGCGTGCGAGGGCGCGGCCGGCAAGGTGGAACCGAAGTACCTCGCCGCGCTCGCCCGCGTCGGCCGCTGGCGCATCACCGGCACGACGCTCACGCTCTCGACGCGCACGGGTCGTCGTCTCCTCGTGTACCGGGCGTCGGTCGGAGCCGACGCGCTCCGGGGCGACTGGGACGTCACCAGCCTCTACACCGGCGACGCGATCTCGTCACCGGTGCCGGGCAGCGCGCTCGACGTTGAAGTTCACCGGCTGACACCGCGTCGGGTGACAGCGGCTGCAACACCTACACCGGCCCGTTCAAGGTGAGCGGCAGCGACGCGATCGAGCTCGGACCGTTCGCTTCGACGCTGCGCGCCTGCGCCGACGCTGCAGTCGGCACCCAGGAGCAGCAGTACCTCGCCGCGCTCGACCTGGCGAAGACCTACCAGGTGACCGGCAACCAGCTCACGTTGTTCCGCGACGGCGGCACCATCGCCGTCACCGCGACCACGCGCCACCAAGTAGACGTTCCGGCGTCGAGCAGTTGCGGCCATATCGCCGCAACTGACGCATGTTCGTCGTACTTGGGTCAGTTGGTGCGCTGGTCGAAGGCGACCTTGATGGCGCCGGAGCCGTCCTGGGTGGCGAGCACCTCGAACGCGTCGCGCCACGACTCGTTCAGCGGGAACGTGTGGGTGAGCATCCCGCTCGAGGTCGATGCGGCCGGCGTCGACCAGGTCGAGGTAGTGGTGGATGCCGTGCTTGCGCACACCGTCGACCTCCTCGATCCCGAACGCGTTCGAGCCGACCCAGCTCAGCTCCTTGAAGTAGAGCGGCGTGTACTCCCAGTTGGTGGTGCCGTGCACGCCCGCCTTCACGATCGTGCCGTGCGCCTTCAGCAGGCGGACGCCGACCTCGAGCGTCTCCTTCTTCGAGATCGTGTCGTACACCACGTCGATGCCGCCGGGGAACGCCATCGGCAGACCGGTGTGCGACGCCGAGCCGACCGCCCGACCACTTCGCCGCCTCCTCGATCACCGATTCGGCGGGCGTGTGCGCGAACACCTCGTGGGCGCCGAGCTTGCGCGCGAGGTCGGCCTGCGCGCCGAAGCGCGCGACGACACCCACCTCGACGTCGGGGTAGAGCGCACGCAGGATGGCGATGGCGCACGTCCCGAGCGCGCCCGCGCCGTAGACCAGCACCTTGCCGCCCGGAGGCGGCGCGTGCCGGGTGACCGCGTGGAGCGACACCGCGAACGGGTCGGCGAAGACCGCGACCTCGTCGGGGATCGAGTCGGGCACCGGGAACAGCATCGACGGGTGCGCGGGCATCAGGTTCGCCCAGCCCCCGGGGACGTCGCTCGACGTGCCGATGTGGATGCCCGGCGCGAGCGGCGGGGTCTGGAAGTTCCAGCACAGGCTCAGGTCGCCGACCTCGCACGCGGGACAGATCGGTGACACGCCGCGCGGCACGCACGACAGCCACGGGTTGAGCACGACGCGGTCGCCGATCTCGACGCCCTCCGCCTCGGGACCGAGCGCGACGACCTCGGTGACGACCTCGTGGCCGAGCACCTGCGGCATCGACGAGAACTCCCGCATCGGGTTGTCGCCGCCGCCGTCGCCCCAGTCCATGAACACCTGCTTGGCGTCGGAGCCGCAGATCCCGGTGAGCCGGGGCGCGGTGATCACCCAGTCGGGACGGAGGAACCCGGGATCGGGCATCTCCACGTAGTCCATCGGGGTCCGCTCGAGCGCGGCGAGCAAGGGGTTGTCGGTCGTGATCTCGCCGTTGCGCGGCGCGACACCGAAGAGCAGTGCATGCATGGCCGCATCGTCGCGTTCGCTCGCCCGCGGCGCAAAAGGAGGAACGGAGTGAGCGGAGCGAGCGAGGGTGGAAGGGAAGCTAGAACCCCAGGCGGTCGAGGGCGTGGGCGCGGCGTTGCCAGTCGCGGTCGACCTTCACCTTGGTCTCGAGGTGCACGTGCACGCCGAGCAGCGCCTCGAGCTCCACCCGGGCCAACGTGCCCGCTTCCCGGATCACCGCGCCGCCCTTGCCGATGACCATGCCCTTCTGCGACTCGCGCTCGACGAGCACCTTCACCTCGTAGCGCAGCACGTCGTCGTCGCGTTCGGGCTCGAGCTCCTCGGCGACGACCGTGATCGAGTGCGGGAGCTCCTCGCGCGGCGACGCGCAGCAACTTCTCCCGCACCAGCTCGGCGACGAGGAACGTCTCGGGCTGATCGGAGACCACACCCCCCGGGTAGTACTCCGGCCCCGCTTCCAGCCGCGCCTCCAGCTCGCCGAGCAGCGCGTCGATGCCCTCACCGGTCTCGCTCGACAACGGCACGTACGCGTCGAACTCACCGAGCTCCGCCACTGCGGCGACCAGCTGCTCCCCCACTGCCGCGTTGGTGACGAGGTCGGTCTTGCTCACGACGAGGATCTTCGGGGTGTCGACCTGCTGCACCAGCCCGGCCACGAACCGGTCGCCGGGGCCGATGGTCGACGTCGCCTCGATGAGGAGGCACACCACGTCGACCTCGGAGAGGGTCGACCGGGCGCGGTCGTTGGTGCGCTCGCCGAGGAGGGTGCGGGGCTTGTGGATGCCGGGCGTGTCGAGCAGCACGAGCTGCGACGTCGGTGTCGTGCGCACGCCGCGGATCTGCGTGCGCGTGGTCTGCGGACGGTCGGAGACGATGGCGACCTTGGCGCCGACGAGCCGGTTGACGAGCGTCGACTTCCCGACGTTGGGTCGTCCCACCAGGGAGACGAAGCCGCTCTTGAACTCGTTCATTGGAGTCGGTGCTCATGCGCCGTCGTTCATGCTCGGGTCGTGGTCATGCTGGAGGCGCGTCGACCTTCGACCCGGTGCGCTCGGTCGCGTCGGCGTCGTCCTCCTCGGGCACCACGCAGATGTGCACGGTGCCGATGCGACGCTCCTGGACGTCCTCCGCGGTGAACTCGAGGTTCTTGAACTGCACCGACTCGCCGTCCTCGGGCACGTGGCCGAGCAGGTTGAGCATCAGCCCGCCGACGGTGTCCCACTCGGTGTCGGGGAGCTCGGTGCCGAGCTCGTCGCTCACGTCGTCGATGGGCATGCGCCCGGGCACCCGCAACGAGCCGTCGTCGAGGTGTTCGACGCCCGGACGTTCGACGTCGTACTCGTCGGCGATCTCGCCCACGATCTCCTCGAGCAGGTCCTCCATGGTGACGATGCCCGAGGTGGCGCCGTACTCGTCGATCACGACCGCCATGTGGAAGTGCTCGGTCTGCATCTCACGCAGCAGCTCGGCGACGCGCTTCTGCTCGGGGACGAACGTCGCCGGCCGTACCGCCGTACGCAGCGGTTGATCACCTTCACCGTCACGTGCGCGACGCACCATGTCCTTCAGGTAGACGAGCCCGATGATGTCGTCGCCGTCGCGGCACGGGAGCCGCGAGTAGCCGCGTTCGATGGCGGCCGAGATGCCCGCCTCGATCGTCTCGTCGCAGTCGACGGTCAGGACGTCGGGGCTGGGTTGCATGACCTCGCGCACGACCGTGTCGCCGAACTCGAAGATCGAGTGGATGAGCGCCTGCTCCTCGCGCTCGATGACGTCTTCGTTGGCCGCGACGTCGGCCATCGTGCGGATCTCCTCCTCGGTGATGAAGGGACCCGTCTTGAGGCCCTTGCCCGGGAGGACGACGTTGGCGACGCCGATGAGCAGCTTCGACAACCACCGCAGCGGCGCGAACTGCGTGAGGAACCACAGCAGCGGTGTGACCGAGAGCGCGGCGCGCTCGGTGTGCTGCACCGCGAACGTCTTGGGCGCGACCTCGCCGATCACGAAGAACAGGAAGATCTGCAGCACGATGCCGATGACGACGCCCCACGCGCCGGCGGCGCCTTCGAGCAGCACCCCGATGAGCGTCGCGGTGGTGAGCTGCGACACCAGCACGAGCAGCAGCACCGAATTCAACGTCTGCTGGGGTTGCTCGAGCATCACCGCGAGACGCGCCGCGCGCTTGTTGCCCTCGTCGGCCAACGCCAGCGCCCGGATGCGGCTCATGCGCGTGAACGCGGTCTCCGACAGCGCGAGGAAGATCGAGAAGACGAACAGCACGACGACGACCACGAGGATCGCCCAGTCGGCCCCACTCATGCTGGCCTGCCCTCAGCCATCGAGCTGTTGGAACTTCTCCAACAGCTCGCGTTCCCGGCGTTGCATCGATGCGGCTTCGCCTTCGTCGGCGTGGTCGTAGTTGAGCAAGTGCAGCACACCGTGCACGACGAGGAGCGCGAGCTCGTCGTCGACCGTGCCCGCGTGGGTCGGCGCCTGGCGGGCGGCGACGGTCGGGCACACCACGACGTCGCCGAGGACGATCGGCGGGTCGGAGGGTTCGTTCGCGCTCCCGGGGCCCCGGCCGCCGGTGTCGGGATGGCGACCGCTCGGCAGGTGGTCGTCGTCGATGGGGAACGCGAGCACGTCGGTGGGGCCGTCGCCGCCGAGGAACCGACCGTTGAGGTCGGCGATGGCCTCCTCGTCGACGAAGATCAAGGACACCTCGGCGTCGGCCGGCGCGCGTTCCTCCGCCAGCACGAGACGCGTGAGGCGGAGCCAGCGGGGCAGATCGACCTCGAGGGTCGACTGCTCGTCGGAAGCGAAGACGGCCATCGTGGTCAGTCGTTCGCCCGCTCGTACGCGTTCACGATGTCCTGGACGATCTTGTGGCGCACGACGTCGTGGCTGTCGAGCTCCACGAACGCGAGGTCGGGGACGTCGACGAGGATGTCGCGGACGGCGAGCAGGCCGCTGCGACCGCGCCCTTCGGGCAGGTCGATCTGGGTGACGTCGCCGGTGACGACGATCTTCGAACCGAACCCGAGCCGGGTGAGGAACATCTTCATCTGCTCGGGCGTGGTGTTCTGCGCCTCGTCGAGGATGATGAACGAGTCGTTGAGCGTGCGGCCGCGCATGAACGCGAGCGGCGCCACCTCGATGGTGCCGCGCTCCATCAGCCGCGAGACCACCTCGGCATCGAGCATGTCGTAGAGCGCGTCGTAGAGCGGCCGCAGGTACGGGTCGACCTTGGCCAGGATGTCGCCGGGGAGGAACCCGAGGCGCTCACCCGCCTCGACCGCGGGGCGGGTGAGGATGATGCGGTTGATCTCCTTGGCCTGCAGCGCCTGCACCGCGAGCGCGACCGCGAGGTAGCTCTTGCCGGTGCCGGCGGGGCCGATGCCGAACGTGACGGTGTGCGTGCGCACCGCGTCGACGTAGCGCTTCTGCCCCGCGGTCTTGGGTCGGACCGGCTTGCGCCCGCGCAGCACCTCGGTGGTGAGGATCTCGGTGGGTCGTTGGTCGGCCTTCAACATCTGGATGCTCCTGCCCACACCCGGGGGATCGAGGACGTGCCCGGCTTCGAGCAGCGCCACCATCTCTTCGAAGAGGCGGCCGACCCGATCGGCCTCGACCTCGTCGCCGCGGATGGTGATCTCGTTCCCGCGCACGTGGATCTCGACGGGGAACGCGTCCTGCACAAGGCGCAGCAATTCGTCGCGCTGGCCGAGCAGGCCCACCATCAGGTGGTTGCCCGGTACGAGGATCTTGACCTGGGTCGGCGACGGTGCAGGCACGTCGGGACGAGCGTAGCCGCCGTCATTCCCCCGTGGCGCGTGGGATTACGCGGCCGATCGCGGCGCGGAGGCCGAGCTCGTCGAGCCGGCTCCCGAGGTCTTCGGGGCTGCGGCCCATGACCGCGGCGAGGACGCGGAGGTCGTCGCTGCGGATGGTCAGCATCTGACCGTTGAAGTCCTGGCGCTGCAACTGGATGGTGGCCGCGTAGCGCGCGATCACCGCGGCGTCCTCGTCGTCGATCTCGTGCAGGCGCACCAGGTCGATCGTGAAGCCGTCGCCCGCGATCCCGATCGGCTCGGTGAGGTCGATCTCGAGGTCGTGGGCACCCTTGGGCAGGAGCTGGTCGGGTGGGACCCGGTAGAGCTCGGCCAGGCGGAGGAGCCGCGGCACGGAGATGGCGCGCTCACCGCGTTCGTACGCGCCGAGCACCGATGCCTTGAACTCCTGGTCGGAGCGCGCCTCCACATCGTGGAGGGAGAGCCCCTTCTGCCGTCGGATCGCCCGCAAGCGTTCTCCGACATGCCGTCCGTCGACCCGTTCCATAGTGGTTCCCAAGCCCCCTGTGCCTCACGCCCCGCGGGGACCATACCACTGAGTGACACCCGTCACCACTCTCTGCGGTCATCTCTTTCGGATACTTCTCTTTCCGACCGAATGCCGCGTCGCCCGGCCAAAGCGGCGGCCGCCGCGATCGCCGCGGTCTCCGCACGCAGGACGAAGGGACCGACCGCGAGCCGGGGTGCGGCGCCGAAGCCCCGGAGCTCGTCGTCGTCGAAGCCACCCTCGGGTCCCACGGCCACGACCCACTCCCCGGTCCTCCCCGCCCTCGCCCCCCTCGACGCCCGGCGGCAGGGCGAGCTCGGCCGCGGAGACCCCGTCGGCCGCCGCCACCACGAGGCCGGCGAAGCGCGCCAGTTCGGCCGGCGCGACCGGGCCGTCGACCACCGGCACCCGCGCGCGACGTGACTGCATCGCAGCTTCTCGCGCCACCCGCTCGAGCCGAGTGAACGCACTCGAGGTCTTGGCGTCGTCCCAGTGCACGACCGAACGCGCCGCTTCCACCAGCATGATCCGGTCGACCCCCAGCTCGGTCAACTTCTGGACCGCGAGCTCCGGCTTCTGGCCCTTGGTGAGCGAACAGGCAACCGTGAGGCGGGGCGTGAGGAACGGCTCGTGGGTGACGAGCGTGATCGCGTCGAGCTCGACGACACCCGCCGCGCTCCCCGCCACCTCGTAGGCGCGCCACCGTCCGTAGCCGTCGGCGACGGTGACGTGCTCGCCCGCACGCACTCGTCGCGCGCGCTGCAGATGGTGACCGTCGTCGCCGCCGATGGTGATGCGATCGTCGAGGCGATCCGAGAACACGTGCGCGGTCGCCGCGACCCGTGCCGGAAGGGAGGCCGGCGGTTCGACCATCGGCGACAGCGCTGACTGGCGCGCGCTACTGGAAGGCGGAACGGAGCTTGGAGAACATGCGCTTGTCCTGCACGTTCGCCACTTCCTCGCCGCGCATCGCGGCGAGCGAGCGCACCAGCTCGTCCTCCTCGGCCGAGAGGCGGGTGGGCACTTCGACGTCGACGCGCACGAGCAGATCGCCACGACCGCGTCCGCGCAACGCCGGAATCCCCCGGCCCTTCAAGCGGAACAGGTGACCGGGCTGCGTCCCCGGAGTGACGATCAGCTCCTCGACGCCTTCGAGGGTCTCGACGTCGAGATGGGTGCCGAGCGTCGCCTGCGAGAACGCGATCGTCCGCACGTGCAGGAGGTCGTCGCCGTGGCGCTCGAACCGGGCGTCGGGCGCGACGCGCACGGTCACGTAGAGATCGCCGGGTACGCCGCCGCGCGTGCGCGGCCGGACCGCGACCGGCGAGGCGGAGGCGCTGCCCGTCGTCGACGCCGGCCGGTACCTCGACGTCGATCGACTTCGACGAGCGCACGCGCCCGTCGCCGCGGCACTCCTTGCACGGCGTGGGGATGCGGCTCCCGGTGGCGCTGCACGCGACGCACGGTGCCGCAGTCACGATCTGGCCGAGGATCGACCGGCGGACCTCGCGCACTTCACCCGCACCGCCACACACGTCGCAGCGCGCCGGGTGGGTGCCGGGCTCGCAGCCCGAGCCCTCGCAGCGCTCGCACGCGATGGGCAGCCGGATGTCGACGGTCGCGGTCGCACCGAACGCCGCTTGCGCGAGCTCGAGGTGCACGACCGCCTCGGCGTCGGGCGCGCGCGGCGGACCGGTCTGACGGTTGCCGAACGGGTCGCCGCCGAAGAACGCATCGAAGATGTCGCCGAAGCCGAACGCCTCGCCACCCGCGGGACCGCCACCGCCGCCCGCGCGTGCACCGTCTTCGCCGAAGACGTCGTAGCGACGGCGGCGCTCGGGATCCTTCAACGTCTCGTACGCGACGTTGATCTCCTTGAACTTCGACTCGGCCGCGGGATCGGGGTTGCTGTCGGGGTGGTACTGGCGCGCCAACGCTCGGTAGGCGCGCTTGATCTCCTCGTCGGTCGCGTTGCGAGCGATGCCGAGCAGTTCGTAGTAGTCCGTCACGAGAGCACGTCTCCGAGTTGCTGCGAGATGGCTTCGACCGCGGCGAGCGCTTGTCGGTAGTCCATGCGGGTGGGCCCGAGCACGCCGACGGTGCCCGCGACCTCGCCGTCGACCTTGTAGGGCGCGACGACGATCGAGCAGTTGCGCAACTCGTCGATCGAGTTCTCCGAACCGATGCGCACCGTGGTGTCGCCCTGTTCGAGCAGGTCGTGCACCAGCGAGACGACCTCGACCTGGCGCTCGAGCAGCTCGAGCAGGCGCGCCGCGCTGTCGGTGGCGGGGAACGCCTCGTGCTCGGCTGCGAGCCGGCTCGCGCCACCCACGTAGAGCGGTTCGACGATGTCTTGTTCGGCACGCGTGGCCAGGGCGTCGCGGGCCTCGGTCGCCAACGTGTCGGCCGCCGGGCCCGCGCCGGGGCGCATCTCCGGGATGCGTTCCCACCGGACGCCGGACAGCTGCGTGTCGAGCAGGGCGCTGGCCGTGGCGACGGTGGCGTCGTCGGTGTCGACGGCGACGTGGAGGACCGCCTTCTCGACCCGGCCGTTGGAGAGGATCGCCAGCGCGAGCAGCAGCGAGGGCTGCAGGGTGACCAGCTGCACGCTGCGCACGGTCGTGGTGTCGACATGGGGGCCGACCACCACGGCGGTGTGGGTGCTCACCCGGGCCAGCAGCTGGCTGGTCTCGTTGAGCAGCTCCTCCATCACCTGGTGAGCCGACTGGAAGAGGGTGAAGAAGTCGGCGACGACCCGCCGCTGCGCCGGCGCCAGGCCCGGCTGGCGGTCGAAGTTGTCGACGAAGAAGCGGTAGCCGCGGTCGGTGGGCACCCGCCCGGCCGACGTGTGGGGCTGCACCAGGTAGCCCTCGCGCTCGAGGATGGTCATGTCGTTGCGGACCGTGGCCGACGACACCCCGAGGTTGCGTGAGCGCGCGATCGTCTGCGACCCCACCGGCTGAGCGGTGGAGATGTGCTCCTCCACGATTGCTCGGAGGATCGTCGCCTTGCGGTCGTCGAGCTCCATTGGCACTCGATTCTACCGAGTGCCAACAGGACTCGGCGGTTGCTCCATCGCCCCGAGGAGGCGAGCCGCCGCCTCGTTGCCGAGGAGCCGGCCTCGGCGCGTGAGCACGACACGTTCATGGCCGGAGTCACCCACTCGTTCGAGCAGGCCGGCAGCACCGAGATCGTCGAGGCACGAGACCACTCGAGAAGGATCGGCCGCTGACAGCGGGAGCTTGATCCCACCCGCGGTTCGGAGCGCCAGGACGGCCGCTTCGCCGGCGCGGGCCTCGTCGTTCAGGAACTCGTCACCGGCTTCCGCCGACCGCCCGGTGGTCGATCGCCTCGACGTACCGCTCGGGCGTGCGGACGTTCCACCACCGTCGGACGGCACCGTCTTCGGTGAAGGAGGCTCCGTGGGCCGCACAGCCGATCGCGACGTAGTCGCCACCGAGCCAGTAGATGAGGTTGTGGCGGCACTCGTCGCCGGGTCGGGCCCAGTTCGACACCTCGTACCAGGGCAGGCCCGCGGCGGTCAGGCGGTCGTCGGCGAGCTCGTACTTGGTGGCCTGGTCGTCGTCGTCGGGCGCGGCCCGCTCCCCCGCCGCCACCGCCTTGCCCATCGGCGTGCCGGGCTCGACCGTGAGCGCGTAGGCGCTGACGTGCCCGGGTTCGAGCGCGAGCGCGGCGTCGAGGGTGCTCGCCCAGTCGTCGAGCGACTCGCCGGGGGTGCCGTAGATGAGGTCGAGGTTGTAGCGCTCGATGCCGGCCGCGCGCGCGGCGTCGACGGCGCGCGCCACGTTGTCGGGGTCGTGGGTGCGGTTCAGCAGCGCGAGCACGTGCGGCCGCATCGACTGCACACCGAACGACACGCGGTTCACGCCGGCGTCGACGTACGCGCGGAACTTGTCGAGATCGACGGAGTCGGGGTTGCACTCGACCGTCACCTCGGCGTCGACGACCCGTGGGATGGCGTCGAGGATCCGGGTCAGCTGGTGCGCGGGCAGGAGCGACGGGGTGCCGCCGCCGAAGAACACCGTGTCGGCGGGAGTGAGCGCGCGCTGCTCGAGGTCGCGCACGCACGCGTCGACGTAGGCGTCGACGAGGTGGGCGCGGTCGGTCCACGTCGCGAAGTCGCAGTAGTCGCACCGCGCCGCGCAGAACGGGATGTGCACGTACACCCCGGTGCGCGCAGTCGCCGGCTCCGTGCCCGAACGGCGGAGGCGTTGCATCCTCAGTCGTCCAGTTTCAACGCGGCCACGAACGCCTCTTGGGGAACTTCGACGCGTCCGATCTGCTTCATGCGCTTCTTCCCCTCCTTCTGGCGTTCGAGGAGCTTGCGCTTGCGCGAGATGTCACCGCCGTAGCACTTGGCGATCACGTCCTTGCGCTTCGCCTTCACCGTCTCGCGGGCGATGATGCGCCCACCGACCGCGGCCTGGATCGGCACGTCGAACAGCTGGCGCGGGATGAGCTCGCGCAGCTTCTCGGTCATGCGCTTCCCGTAGTCGTAGGCGCTGGTCGCGGTGCACGATCGTCGAGAAGGCGTCGACCGGGACGTTGTTGAGCAGCACGTCGACCTTCGACAGATTCGACGCGCGGTAGCCGATCGGTTCGTAGTCGAGGCTCGCGTACCCCTTGGTGCGCGACTTCAGCTGGTCGAAGAAGTCCATGACGATCTCGGCGAGCGGGAGCACGTACACGAGCTCGACGCGCTCCTCCGAGAGGTACTCCATGCGCGTCATGTCACCGCGTCGTTGCTGGCACAGCTCCATGATCGAGCCGATGTACTCGGTCGGCGTGAGCACGGTGACGTTGACGTACGGCTCTTCGATGTGCGCGATCTCGTTCGGCGTCGGCATCGCCGACGGGTTGTCGACGATCTCGACGGTGCCGTCGACCAGCTCGAGCTGGTACTCGACGTTCGGCGCGGTGGCGACCAGCGAGAGGTCGTACTCGCGCTCGAGGCGCTCGCGCACGATCTCCATGTGCAGGAGGCCGAGGAACCCGCAGCGGAAGCCGAAGCCGAGCGCGCCCGACGTCTCGGGTTCGTAGGTGAACGACGAGTCGTTGAGCCGCAGCTTCTCGAGCGCTTCGCGGAGCTCCGCGTACTCGTCGCCGTCGACCGGGTAGAGACCGCAGAACACCATCGGCTTCGGGTCGCGGTACCCCGGCGAGCTCCTCGGCCGGGTGCACCGCGTTGGTGACGGTCTCGCCGACGCGCGCCTTGCCGACGTCCTTGATGCCGGCGATGAGGTAGCCGACCTCGCCGGGGCCGAGCGCCGCGACCGGCGTCGGCACCGGCAGCCGCACGCCGATCTCCTCGGCGTCGTGGTTGGCCTTGGCCTGCACGTAGCGCAGTCGCGCGCCACTCGTGAGCGTGCCGTTGAACACCCGGACCGAGCTCACCACGCCGCGGTACGCGTCGTAGATCGAGTCGAACATCAGCGCCTGGAGCGGCGCGTCGGCGTCGCCCTTCGGCGCGGGGATGCGCGCCACGAGCGCGTCGAGCAGCTCGGGGACGCCTTCGCCGGTCTTCGCCGAGATCTGCAGGATCTCGTCGGCGGGGATGCCGAGCACGTGCTCGATCTCACCGGCGACCCGGTCGGGCTCGGCCGCCGGGAGGTCGATCTTGTTGAGCGCGGCGACGATGGTGAGGTCGTGCTCGAGGGCCAGGTAGCAGTTGGCGAGGGTCTGCGCCTCGATGCCCTGCGAGGCGTCGACGAGCAGGAGCGCGCCCTCGCAGGCGGCGAGGCTGCGCGACACCTCGTACCCGAAGTCGACGTGGCCGGGGGTGTCGATGAGGTGGAGGACGTGGCCGTCCCAGTTGAGGCGCACGTTCTGGGCCTTGATGGTGATGCCGCGCTCGCGCTCGAGGTCCATCGAGTCGAGGTACTGCGCCCGCATGTCGCGGGGGTCGACGGCGCCGGTGAGCTCGAGGATGCGGTCGGCCAGCGTCGACTTCCCGTGGTCGACGTGGGCCACGATGCTGAAATTGCGGAACTGCTCGAGCCCGGGCACACCCCATTCTCCCCGCCCCGAGGGCGTTCGGACGAACCCCCCGCCCCGCTGCTAGTCTGAGCGGTCGCTCGAATGCCCTTCTTCACCACCTGATTTCAAGCTGGAGCACTGCACGCGCCATGGCGAACATCAAGAGCCAGATCAAGCGGAACCGCTCGAACGAAAAGCGGCGCCTCCGCAACCAGGGCGTGCGCTCGGAGCTGAAGACCCGCACCAAGACCGCCACCACGGCGATCGAGGCCGGTGCCGACGAGGCGCCCGAGGCCGTCCGGATGGCGCAGAAGCGCATCAACAAGGCCGCGTCGAAGGGCCGCATCCACAAGAACCCGGCCGCCCGTCGCACCTCGCGCCTCATGAAGAAGGCCGTCGCCTCCGCCGAGTAGCCTCGGTCGGCGTTGCCACAACCTCGCGGTTTGGCACGCTGGCGTTCCAAATCGCGTGGTTTCAGCTGCCACGGCGGCACCATGCACTCGAACACGTAGGCGGTGTCGAGGAACTCCCACGCCTCGGCGATCTTGCCGTCGGCGACGCGGAAGAGCATGTGGTACGAGCCGTGGTACTCGTTCCCCGCCGTCGTCGCGCGTGCATGGTGCAGTGCAACGTGACGAGGTCGTCCTCGGCGAGCACGTGGTCGATGTCCCAGGTGCGGTCGGGTTCGTAGACCTGGGTCGAACCGATGAACAGCGCGTGCACCTGCTCGCCCCGGAGGTCCTTCGCCGGGAACCCGCGCCGGGCCACCGACGTGGGCAGGTGCCAGACCGCGTCGGCGGCGAGGAACGGGATCTTGTCGGGTTGCGCCGCGGCCCAGAACTCGAGCACGAGCTCCTTGTTCTGCGCCGTGTCGTTCGCGGAGTCGCTCATCGTCGACGACCTCCTGTCCTCGCACTCAGCCGTGCCAGTCGCACCACCAGCACCTCCATCACCGCCTGCTCCGGGATGCCGCGCGCACCCTTGAGGTCGAGGTCGGCCTGGAACAGCGCGTCGAACGCCTGCCGGATGCCGCCGCTGCCGAGCGCACGCGCCTGGTCGAGCGCCTTGCGCGCCGGGTACTCCTTGATCTTCCCCCCGAGCGCGGCGATGGCGTCGGCCGGCGACCGCAGCGCCGGGTCGTCGAGGCGCAGCATGCGGCGGTAGTAGCTGTTGAGCATGCCCATGATCTGGAGCGGGTGCATCGGCTTGGGCTGTTGCGCGGTCGACACCGTGAGCAATCGGTGCAGCACCTCGAGCGCGGTCGGCGGAATCGCCGGCCTCGATCGCGTTGGTGAGCTGGTACGACGGCACTGCGCCGGCTTCGCCGAGGTAGGGGCGCACGTCGTCGACGCCGAGGTTCACCCCGGGCGTCGACGCGGCCGCGAGCACGTCGACGAGCGCGGCGACGCGCCCGGCGTCGTCGCCGAGGTGCTCGGAGATCGAGCCGCGCCGCGTCGGTGGTGAGCAGCACGCCGGCTTCGTGCGCGGTGGAGATGAGGACCTTGTCGGTCTTCTCGCTGTCGGGCGCGCGCTCCTCGGCTTTGATCTCCTTGAGCTTCTTGGTGAGCGCGGGCGGCATGGTGCCGCCGCCGGCGACGAACACGAGGACGGTGGTGTCGAGCGGGTCGTCGAGGTAGCGGACGATGCCGTCGACGTCGCCGGCGGTGAGCGCGCCGGTGTCGCGCACCACGACGATCCGGTGCTCGGTCATGAACGGCGGGCTGCCCGCGGCGTTGAGGATCGCCGCGACCGCGGCGTCGCGGCCGTCGGCGCCCGCGGGCGCGTCGTTCTCGTCGCCTGCGCCCGCTCGGCCGGGGATGGTGATCTCCTCGAGCGCGAGCGTGCGGTCGTCGGCGCCGAGCAGCTCGGTCACGAGCGTGTCGACGACCCGGTCGCGCAACGAGGGCTCGCTGCCCTTCACGAGGAACGTCGCCTTCACGCTGCGCCGACGATCATCGGAGGAGCGCCTCGACCATGCGGCACACCGCCACGGAACCGGCGACGTCGTGCACGCGCACGATGCGGCACCCGTGCGCGACGCCGTACGCGACCGACGCCAGCGACGCGGCGCGCCGGTCGTCGATGTCGAGGTCGAGCAGCTCGCCGAGGAAGCGCTTGTTCGACGCCGAGAGCAGCAGCGGGTAGCCGTGCGACGCGAGCGCGTCGCTCTCGCGGAGCAGCACCGCGCTCTGCGCCGGCGTCTTGCCGAGGTCGAGGCCGGCGTCGAGCGCGATCTGCTCCGGTGCGAGGCCCGCGGCCTCGGCGCGCGCGGCGCGGTCGAGCAGGAACGCGGTGACGTCGCCGACGCAGATCGTCGTAGTGCGGGTCGGGGTCGGCGACGCGCGGCTGCAGCCGGATGTGGGTGGCGACGACCGAGGCGTCGTGCTTGGCCGCGACCGCGAGGTAGTCGGGATCGCCGAACCCGCTGATGTCGTTGCCGACGACCGCGCCGGCCTTGCACGCGGCGTCGAGCACCGACGCCCGCCAGGTGTCGCACGAGATGGCGACGTCGAAGCGCTCGTGCAGCGCCGCGATCGGCGCGACGACCCGGTCGAGCTCCTCGGCCTCGTCGACCTCGGGACCGGGTCCGGCCTTCACGCCGCCGACGTCGAGGAGGTCGGCGCCCTCGTGCGACGAGCACCTCGGCCCGCGACAGGAGCGCGTCGAGCTCCAACGTCGACGCCCTGGTCGTAGAACGAGTCGGGCGTGCGGTTGAGGATGCCCATCACCAGCGTGCGCGTCGTGAGGTCGTGGACCTGGTCACCGAGCCGGTAGCGGAACTCGGGCATCTGCTGCGGAGCCTACGCGCGCGGTGTGCCGCGGCCAGCGAGGGCACCGAGCGGCGATCAGACCCCACGACGGCGCGGCCGTCGATCGCGACCGGCACCCGCGGCCGCGAGGTCGGCGACCGACGATCAGCGCGTGCAGCAGCCCGACGGTCGGGAGCTGCGAGCAGGCGCGGCAGCGCGGGCGACACCGGCCGGGCGAGACCGCCGACCACGCCCGCGACGAGACCCCACATCGTGAGCGGCGCGGCGAGCGGCACCGCGACGAGGTTGGCCGGGAGCGCGACCAGCGGCATCGAGCCGAACACCGGGATCAGCACCGGCGCCACGCCGACCTGCGCGGCGGCGGTGACGCCGAGCACCTCGCGCAGCCACATCGGGCCGCGCAGCCGCGCGGCGATCGGGCCGCGAGCACAGCGCGATGCCGAGGCTCGCGCCGCACGACAGCAGGAACCCGACCGAGTGCAGCGAGGAACGGATCGACGAGCAGCAGCACGGTCGCCGCGAGCACGAGGACCCGCAGACCGGCGGTCGGGCGCCCGAGCGCAGCCCGCGAGCAGCGCGATCGTCGCCATCGCGATCGCGCGCAGCACCGACGGCTCCCAGCGGGTCATCGTGCCGAAGAGCACGAGCACCACGAGCGCGACGCACCACCCGGCCGCGCAGCCCGCAGCCGCCGCAGCAGCGGCGCGAACAGCGCCAGCACGAACGCGACGTTCTCGCCCGACACCGCGGTGAGGTGCGTGAGCCCGGCGGCGCGGAACTGCTCGGTCAGCTCGGGTCGGGACGCCGCGCGTGTCGCCGAGCAGGAACCCGGCGAGCAGCGCGCTCGGTCGACCGGCTGCAGGTGGCGTCGAGCCCGCGAGCACGAGCCGGCGCAAGCCGTTGGCGACGCGAGCGAGCGGTGCCGCGAGCCGGACCGACGCCGACGATCTCGGTGGCGTGCACGCTCCCCGACCGCGTGCCGCCACCGCCAACGGAGCGTCGAAGCCCGTCGAGGTCGGTGCGAGCCAGCCGCGCGAGCGACCACCGACTCGCCCGCCTGAGCAGGATCCGCAGCTGCCCGGCGACGTCGCCCGATCGCGGACACCAGCACGCCGACGCCCACCGGCCGGGCGACCGTCGAACGAGTCGACGCGCACGAGCACGCGCGTGTCGAACCGGCCGGCGTCGGGATCGTCGACCAGCGTCGCGACGACGCGCGCGTCGGCGTGCGTCGCGATCGCGGCGGCGAGCGGCGAGACCGTGAGCCCGTGCAGGCGCGCGCTGCATGACCGCGGCGCCGAGCAGCGCGAACGCGAGCGCAGCGACGACGGCACCGACCATCGGCGCGACGCAGTGCAGCACCGCGACGACGCACATGCCGACACCGGCGAGGAGCACGCCCGTCGCCGCGGCCGGGCCCGCGGCTTCGCCCGCGAGGATCCCGACCGACCAGCGCGACGAGCACGACGAGCGGGACGACCGGCAGCGCCGGCCCGGGGCCACGGTCAGACGGTCACGAGCGGTGCGAGCTCGGCGAAGCGCTTGTCGCCGATGCCCCGCACACTCGCGCAGATCGTTGACCGAGGTGAAGCCGCCGCGTCGTTGCGCTCGGCGATGATCGCCTGCGCGTAGCGTGGGACCGATGCCCGGCAGCGCTTCGAGCTGCGCCTGGGTCGCGGTGTTGAGGTCGACCTTGCCCCCGGTCGCCGCCCCGGACGCGCCGTCGCTCGCCGGGTCACCGACCGCCGCGGTGCCCGAGGCGCCGCCGAGCGCGCCGGGATCCGCCTGCCCGACCTTCGCCACGTAGACCCGCTGACCGTCGGCGACCTTCGCCGCGAGGTTCAGGCGGTCGAGGTCGGCGTCGGCGAGCGCGCCGCCCACGGCCTCGACCGCGTCGATGACGCGCGCGCCGGCCTTGCAGCTCGACGACGCCAGGGTGGTTGACCGCCCCCGCCACGTGCACGACGATCGTCGCCGCCTGGCCCTTCGCGCCGCTGGGCGTCGCGGCGGCGTCGGTCGGTGTGGGATCGACGAGCGTGGTGCTCGGTGCGGTGGTGCTCACCGCCGCGGGTGCCGCGCCCGACTCGCCCGCGCTCGCGCCGCCGATCCCGATGCGGTACCAGATCACCCCCGCGACCAGCGCGACGCCCACCAGCACGACGACGCCGAAGCGCGCATCGTGACGCCAGTCGCGACACCGATCGAGCGAGCCGCGTGACCCACGCTTCGGCCATCGGCGTACGCCGCCGTTCGCGGCGGGGAACGGGTGGTCGGGACGGCCCGCCCGAGCCGCGGACTCCCTCCGGGACTCCCGCCGGGGACGGGGCGGATCGCGGAACTGCGCGTCCCAGAACTCCTGCTCCTCGCGCGACGGCTGACGCGACTGCTGCACCATGCGGCTGCACCTCCGGAAGCGGCGCGCGGGCGCGCCCGAACCACGGAGGAAGTGCCGGGAGAAGTGGAGCGATCGTACCGGGCGCCCCTCCCGCGTGGAAGGGCCGCCGAGCCCTCGCAAAAGGTAGCGGGACGTTTCAGATCTGAAACAGATCGCTACCTTTGGCGTCGACGCCGTGCTGGCTCGCGGCAGGCGCGGCCAGCTGTCAGCCGATGACGAAGTTGACGATGCGGCCGGGCACGACGACGACCTTGCGGACGGTCGCGCCGTCGAGCAGCTCCGCGATGCGCGCGTCGGCGCGCGCCGCGGCCTCGTGCTCGGCCTCGTCGGCGCCGGTCGGCGACGCGTGACCTGGCCCCGGACCTTGCCGTTGACCTGCACCGGGATCTCGACCGTGTCGTCGACGAGCAACGCGGGATCGGCGCTCGGGAACGGCTCGTACGCGAGCGTGTCGGCGTGGCCGAGCCGCGCCCACAGCTCCTCGGCGATGTGCGGCGCGAGCGGCGCGAGCATCAGCACCATCGGCCCGCACGACCTCGCGCGGCGCGCTCCCGTCGCTGCGGCACGACCTGCGTGAGGTGGTTGTTGCAGCTCGATCAGCGCGCGCGATCGCGGTGTTGAACTCGAGCGTCGCCCATGTCGTCGCGCACCGCGGCGATCGTGCGGTGCAGCACGCGGCGGGTCTCGTCGTCGGCCGGCGCGTCGGCGACGTGCAACTCGCCGGTGTCCTCGTCGACGACGTTGCGCCAGAGCCGCTGCAGGAACCGGTGCACGCCGACGATGTCGGCGGTGCTCCACGGCCGGCTGCGCGTCGAGCGGGCCCGTGAACATCTCGTAGAGGCGCAGCGTGTCGGCGCCGTAGTCGCGGTAGATGTCGTCGGGCGCGACCGCGTTCTTCAGGCTCTTGCCCATCTTGCCGAACGTGCGCGGTGACCGCGACGCCGTCGTAGAGAACCACGCCGTCGCGCTCCTCGCACCTCCGACGCCTCGACGTACATGCCGCGCTCGTCGGTGTACGCGGCGCGCGGGATGTGCCCTGGTTGACGAGGCGCTGGAACGGCTCGGGCGTCGACACGTGCCCGAGGTCGAACAGCACCTTGTGCCAGAAGCGCGCGTAGAGGAGGTGCAGCACCGCGTGCTCGACGCCGCCGACGTAGAGGTCGACGCCGCCGTCGGCGAGCCGTCGACCGCATCCAGTACGCGCTCGACCTCGGGATCGACGAGCGCGTCCTCGTTCGTGGGGTCGAGGTAGCGCAGGTAGTACCAACACGAGCCCGCCCACTGCGGCATCGTGTTCGTCTCGCGCCGGTACGCGCTGCAGCCGCCGTCACCCGAGGTCGAGCTCGACCTCCACCCACTCGGTCGCGCGCGCGAGCGGCGGCTCGGGCAGCGCGTCGGGACGTCGTCGGCGAGGATGCGCGGCTCGAAGTCGGTGATCTCGGGCAGCTCGACCGGCAGCATCGACTCCGGCAGCGCGACCGGCGCCCGTCGTCGTCGTAGACGATCGGGAACGGCTCGCCCCAGTAGCGCTGCCGGCTGAACAGCCAGTCGCGCAGCTTGTAGGTGACGGTCGGCCTCGCCGACGCTCGCTCGCCTCGAGCCACTCGCCGATCACGCGCTTCGCCTCGGCGATCGGCGAGGCCGTCGAGCGACACCGTCGTCGTTGGCCGAGTTCATCGCCGACGCCGTCGCCGACGTACGCCTCGGGCCACTCGTCGCCGGCGTGTCGGCGTCGACGCCGCGCGTCGCGCGAGCCACTCGTCGGGCGGCCGGATCACCGCCACGATCGGGCAGCTCGAACTCGTCGCGCGAACTCGAAGTCGCGCTCGTCGTGCGCGGGCACCGCCATGATCGCCCCGGTGCCGTAGCCCATCAGCACGTAGTCGGCGATGAAGATCGGGATCGTTCGCGCCGTTCGTCGGGTTGATCGCGAACGCGCCGGTGAACACGCCGGTCTTCTCGCGGCCCTCGGCCTGGCGCTCGAGCTCCGACTTCTGCGCCGCGAACTCGCGGTACGCGCGCACCGCCTCGGCGGGGAGCTCGTCGAGCGCCGAAGATGCCCTTCCACGCGTCGGGCATGTCGTCGAAGTCGTCGCGACGTCGCGTCGGGCCACTCGGTCGGCGACGATCACGTCGACGAGCGGATGCTCGGGCGCGAGCACCATGTAGGTCGCGCCGAACAGCGTGTCGGGCCGCGTCGTGAACACCTCGATCTCGACGTCCGTCGTGCTCCTCGACCGGGAACGACACCGAGCGCGCCGACGCTGCGGCCGATCCAGTTGCGCTGCATCAGCTTGATCGACTCGGGCCAGTCGAGCAGGTCGAGGTCGGCGAGCAGCCGGTCGGCGTACGCGGTGATGCGCAGCATCCACTGCTTCAGCGGACGCCGGTAGACCGGGAAGTTGCCGCGCTCGCTGCGGCCGTCGGCGGTGACCTCCTCGTTGGCGAGCACGGTGCCGAGCGCGGGGCACCAGTTCACCGGCGCCTCGTCGAGGTACGCGAGGCGGTACGAGTCGACGAGCCGCGCGCTGCTCGACGCGCGTCGAGGTCGGCCACGCGAGCGCCGTCGGGGTTGCGCGTCGCTCTCGGGCTCGCGGGTGCCCGCCTCGAGCTCGACCAGCAGCTCGGCGATCGGGCGGGCCCGGTCGGCGTCGTCGTCGTACCAGGAGTTGTAGATCTGCAGGAAGATCCACTGCGTCCAGCGGTAGTAGTCGACGTCGGTGGTGGCGACGCCGCGCCGCGGAGTCGTGGCCGAGGCCGAGCGCGCGCAGCTGGCGCCGCATGTTGGCGATGTTCGCCTCGGTCGTGACGCGCGGGTGCTGGCCGGTCTGCACCGCGTACTGCTCGGCCGGGAGCCCGAACGCGTCGTAGCCCATCGCGTGCAGCACGTTGTGGCCGCTCATCCGCATGAAGCGCGCGTACACGTCGGTGCCGATGTAGCCGAGCGGGTGACCGACGTGGAGGCCGGCGCCGCTCGGGTACGGGAACATGTCGAGCACGAAGAGCTTGCGGCCGGTCGCGCGACCGCGGCGAAGCCCTCGGCGAGCAGCACCGGTGCGGGTTCGGGCGTCCAGAAGGTGTGCTCGGCGTCCCAGCGGTCCTGCCACTTCGCCTCGATCTCGTTGGCGAGCGCGGCGGTGTAGCGGTGCGTGCGGGATGTCGGGCGTGGTCGCGTGTCGGCGTCGCGTCATGACGGAGCGAGCGTACCGGGCCGACGAGGTCGCGCGGACCGGCCGCTGGTATCGTGGCCATCCCATCGGGGGCGTAGCTCAGTTGGTAGAGCACTTGCATGGCATGGAAGGGGTAGGGGTTCGATTCCCCTCAGCTCCACTCCCCCACTCCCCGTTGGGCGCGCTTCACGCCGCAGTGGGGACCGGCTCGTCGCCGGCGAGCGATTCGGCGTCCTGCACGATGCCGCGCAGCATCCCGGGGAACACGAGCGAGTGGAACGGCACGACCGCGTACCAGTACAGGCGGCCGAACAGACCCCGGGGTCGGTACCGAGCCGTCTGCACGATCCGGCTGCCGCCGTCGACCGGCTCGATCGACCATTCGAGCCACGCTTCACCCGGCAACCTCATCTCGGCGTGGAGTGCGAGCGAGCGGTCGGGTTCGAGATCGCTGACCCGCCACCAGTCGAGGGGTTCACCGACCGAGAGGCGCTCGGGATCACGACGACCGCGACGCAGCCCCGGACCGCCGACGACGCGGTCGGCCGCGCCGCGCACCTGCCAGAGCAGCGCGCCGCTGTACCACCCGCGCGCACCGCCGATCCGGCAGAGCGCGTCGCCACACCGAATGTGGGTCGGCTGTCGTCGTCTGCTCGCGCACGTCGCTCACGACCGTCCCCCCGGTCCAGTCCGGATCGGTGCTGTTCGACTGCCAGACCGGTGACGACGCGTCGTCGAACTTCGTCGGCACCTTGCCCGACGCGGTGTTGGTGATCGCGAGGCGGATGGCCTCCGTGAGCGACAACCGGGCGAAGGGGAAGCGCTCCTCGGCGCGATGGTCGGTCACCACCACCCGGTTCACGAGGGAGTCCACCAGCGGACGCGCGAGCTGTGCCGGGACCGGGGTCACGAGGCCGACCCACAGCGACGACAGCCGCGGGGAGAGCACCGGCACCGGGAGCAGACGTCGGCGCGGCAACCCCGCGACCTCGGCGTAGGTCGCCATCATGTCGGCGTACGAGAGCACGTCGGGGCCGCCGATCTCGAGCACACCGGCGAGCGGTTCCTCGTGCTCGACGACGGCGACGAGGTAGCGCAGCACGTCGCGGATCGAGATCGGTTGACACTCGGTGCGCACCCACTGCGGCGTCACCATCACGGGCAGGACCTCGGTGAGGTAGCGCAACATCTCGAAGCTGGCCGACCCCGACCCGATGATCGCCGCGGCGCGCAGTTCCACGCATTCGACGCTTCCCGCGGCCAGCACGCGCCCGACCTCGTGGCGACTCCCGAGGTGCTTGCTCAGCTCGGTGTGATCGTCACCCAGGCCGCCGAGGTAGACGATGCGTTCGACGCCGGCACGCTCCGCGGCGGTGCGGAAGTTCTCGGCGAGGGCCTGCTCGCGTGCGACCCAGTCCGCACCCTCGCCGATGCTGTGCACGAGGAACACGGCGACGTCGACGTCCGCCATCGCGTCGGTGAGGTCGCCGCCGACGTCGGCGCGGATCACCTCGACCTGGTCACGCCAGATCGCGGCGTCGAGCTTGCGGACGTCGCGCGCCGCACACCGCACCCGGTGACCGCGGCCCAGGAGCTCGGTGACGAGTCGACCGCCGACGTATCCCGACGCTCCGGTGACCAGCACGTGCCTCGATCGAGCGGAGTCGTCCATGACTCATGGCTACCCCGAGCGGAGCTCGGCCAAAGAAATCACGCGGGTGGTCGCGGCGGGGTGGGTCTCGGCGAGCACCCAGCGCATGCCCATGATCCCGTGGTCGTGCCCGGTGGTGTCGATCCAGTTCGGGTGATCGGGATCGCGGTGCGCCACGACGATGCGCACCGAGCCGTCGTCCTCGTACGCCGCGGTCACGTGGTTCACCGAGATGCGCCGACGCTTGTCGAGGCACTCGGCCCAGATGTTGCCGAGCTGGAAGTTCCAGTACGCGCACACCGGCGGCGTCACCTCGATCACCAACGCCTCGTCCGGACCCAGCTCCCACGCTGCCGAGCTGGAAGACGATGTTCGGATCACCGCCGACGAGCCGATGGTGTTCGGGATCGGGGAAGTGCAACTGGTTGGGCTCCTCGCGCCACGGCGCGACCCAGTCGCCGAACCAACTCGACGCGCCGATCGCGTACATCGCGGCGCCGAGCAGTTGGCGCGGCACCGCACTCTCCACCACGCCGGGCGGCAGCTCGTCGACGCCGATGCACTCGATCGAGACGTCAGCGGCCTCCTCCGCAGCACGGTCGGCGAAGGTCTGACGCACGAGGATCATCGACGAGTCGGGCGCGAGCTGCAGCCAGTTGCCCGCGTGCTCCTGCTGGCTCGCGACGATCTCGAAGCGACCGTCGGCGTCGAGCACGAGATCGTCGTCGTTGAGGTGCCCGGCACCGCCGGTGATGCGATCGCGTGCCGCGTAGTTCTGGTTCTGCGCCGCGAAGCTCAGGTACGCGATCGTGCCGCGCGTACCGACGATGCGGTATTCGAGGTTCGGGTCGATGCCCGCGCTCGAGTACACGTTGTCGGGGTTGTCGAGCCCGAACCCGCAGTGCGCCGGTAGCGACGAGAAGCGAGGATGGCGCGGCCCGGGATTCTCGAGGAACGAGAGCAGGCCGTTCTGCGTGAGTCGGCCGAGGTAACGCAGCCCTTCGGCGCGGTCGAGGTCGGTGAGGCCGAGGTCATCGCGCGCGAGCACTGCGCCGGCCTGCTCGAGCAGCGCACAGAACTCACTCCAGGCGACCGCCGGGTTGTCGGATGTCGGGTCGGTCATCAGCGTGGACGGATCTCGGTACCGACGCCGGCGGTGACGAACAGCGCGGTGACGGGCCCGTCGACGTCGGCGGTGTGCCACACCCCCGGCGGGTTCACGATCGCCTGACCGGTCTCGAGCACCGCGACGCGGTCCTCGCCGTCGATCTCCTGGTGCAGCGTGATGCGTCCCGCGACGCACGCCACGAGCTCCTCGCCGTGCGGATGCATCTCCCACGTGTCCCACGACCCGTCGAAGGTGTGCAGCGAGACGAGACGGCCCTCGGCGCCGTCGGACTCATGGGCGGTGCCGTAGCTCTCGTACCAGTCGGGCGAGCCGTCGAACTCCGGGAGATGCTCGACGGTGGCACCGAGCCCGAGGTGCACCGGGAAGCGCGAGAGATCGAACGGTTGCTCAGCCATGCCTCGAGTATTGCGCTGCCCGCCATCACCATGGCGCGCCCCGGCGATCGCCGACGTGAGCGTGCGTAACATCACACCCCACCACCATGTCCCGGCCGACGCCTCCCCCGCCCACGCCACCCCACCACCGCGGCCGCGCGCGGAGGATCCGCGCGAGCGACGATCGGCTCGGATCTGCACGCGGCACAGCTGCGCGTCGCTGGCGCCGGGGCTGGGCTCGATCCCGTCGCGATCGACGCCGAGGCCGCCACGTTCGTCGCCGGCATCGCCAACGGTGCCACGGGCGCGCGCGAGACGTGGGCGGCAGCATTCGGCCGTCCGGCGTCGGAGTACGCCGCGGCGGTGCTGGCCGGCGTCCCGATGCAGCACCAGCCCACACCCCTCCTGCGGTCATTGCTCGACGCCGGCCGCGCCAAGGAGGCGGCCGGATACGCGCACGCGCTCGTCGATCTGGCATCGGCGGCCGCAAGCCTCGTGAACCCCACCACCGAGAGCATGAACGCGGCGGGGTTCGCCGCGTCCATGCAGCTGCGCGCCGTCACCCCTCACGCCGGCCTCTTCGTCCCCGCGGGGCTCCGCGGGCTCACCGACGTGGCGAGCACCGGCGCGTCATCACTCGCCACGAACCCAACCGCCGCTCCCCTCGCCACCCCGGTGCCGTCGACCCCCGCACCGACGGCGACGCTCGACGAGCTGTTCGCGAAGCTCGACGCCCTGGTGGGGTTGGCCGCGGTGAAGGACGAGATCCATCACCAAGCCGAGCTGCTCCGCGTCGAGCGCCTGCGTGGCGAACACGGGCTCAAGACACCGGACGTGAACCGTCACCTCGTGTTCGTCGGCAACCCGGGCACCGGCAAGACGACGGTGGCGCGGCTCGTCGCGGGCATCTACCGCGCGCTGGGGGTGCTGGAGCAGGGTCAGGTGATCGAGACCGACCGCGTGGGCCTCGTGGCCGGGTACGAGGGCCAGACCGCGATGAAGACCACCGACGTCGTGACCTCGGCGTTGGGTGGGGTGCTGTTCGTCGACGAGGCCTACGTGCTCGCTTCGGACGACTATGGGCACGAAGCCATCAACACGTTGGTGAAGGCGATGGAGGACCACCGCGACGATCCCGTCTCGGAGCCGGTCGACACCCGCTTCCGAATGCAGCCGCCGACAGGAGGAACCGTGGCCCAGGTCGAGATCGAACGCGAGGGTGCGGTGATGGTGGTCACCCTCAACCGCCCTCACCGCAAGAACGCGATGACGCTCACGATGTTCGCCCAGCTCGCCGACGCGTGGGAGGAGGTCACCGCGAACGACGACATCCGTTGCGTGATCCTCACCGGCGCCGAGGGTGACTTCTCGTCCGGGCATGGACCTGCGCGCCCTCGCCGGCGACGTCGCCGAACCCGACGCCATCGACACCGGCGCCCGCATGAAGGAGGACCCGGGCTTCATCTACCGCGGCCTCCTCAAGACGTACCGGCCCACCAAGCCCGTGATCGCCGCGGTCGAGGGCGTCGCCATCGCCGGCGGGACCGAGATCCTGCAGGGCACCGACATCCGCATCGCCGCCGAGAGCGCGCGCTTCGGTGTGTCGGAGGCGCGTTGGTCGCTCTACCCGATGGGCGGTTCCGCGGTGCGCCTGCGGCGCCAGGTGCCGTACGCGGTCGCGGCCGACATCCTGCTCACCGGCAAGCACATCACCGCCGCCGAGGCGATTGCACTACGGACTCGTGAGCTACGTCGTGCCCGACGGCACCGCGCTCGACAAGGCGCGCGAAGTGGCGGCCACGGTGGCGGGCAACGGTCCGCTCGCGGTCGAAGCGATCCTGCAGACGCTGCGCGCCACCGAGCACATGAGCGAGGAGGAGGCGTTCGCCTTCGAGCAACCGATCGGCATGGCGGTCATGGCGTCGGCCGACTCGAAGGAAGGCCCCAAGGCCTTCGCCGAGAAGCGCACGCCCGACTTCCAGCGGAAGTAGTGCGTTGACCATCGACCCCCGCACCCCGGTGCTGGTCGGCGCGGGCGTCGCGCACCAGCGGTCCGACGATCCCGCAGAGGCGGCCGAGGCCGTCGCGCTGATGACCACTGCGGTCGAGCGCGCCGGTGACGACTCGCACGCGCCGGCATTGCTTGCGCAGGCGCGACGCGGTGTTCGTGCCTCGCGGCACGTGGCGTTACCGCGATCCCGGGTCGGATCGTCGCCGAGCGAGTCGGCGCGAGCGCGCAGTCGGTGATCGCCGAGCTCGGCGTGTTGCAGTCGACGCCGTTCACCCGCGCGTGTCGCGCCATCGCCAGCGGCGACCTCGACGTCGCGATCGTCGTCGGCGGCGAGGCCAAGTTCCGTGATCTGCGCGCGCACATCACCGGAACCGCGGTGGAGGACACCGTGCAGGGCGACGAGGTCGCGCCCGACGAGAGCATCAAGCCGGCTGACGAGATCATCCCCGCACCCGAGCGCGCCGCCGGCTTCATGAGCGCACCGCTGATGTACTCGGCGGTCGAGACCGCGCTGCGCACCGCGCTCGGGGAGACGGTGCCCGAGAACGCCCGCGCGACCGCGGAGCTCTGGGCCGCGTTCAGCCGCACCGCGGCCGACAATCCCGACGCGTGGCGGCGCGAACCGGTGGCGCCGGAGTTCCTCGAGCACCCGTCGGCGAAGAACCCGATGCTGGCCGCGCCGTACACCAAGTGGCACTGCTCGCAATGGAACGTCGACCAGGCCGCGGGGTTCGTGCTGTGCTCCACCGAAGCCGCCGATCGCGCCGGCGTGCCCCAGGATCGGCGGGTGTACCCGCTCGCGTTCGCGGAGTCGAATCACATGCTGGCGGTCTCCAAGCGGGCCGAGCTCCACCGCGCGCCGGCCGTGCGCATCGGCGCCGAGCGCATCGCCGAGCTCACCGGCATCGACGTCACCACCAGCGACGTGGTCGACCTCTACAGCTGCTTCCCGGTCGCGGTGCGCGTGCAGGCCGCGGGAGCTCGGCCTACCGATCGACGATCCCGACGGCCGACCGCTCAGCGTCGGCGGAGGCATGACCTTCGGCGGGGGTCCGCTCAACAACGCCACGTTCCAGGCGCTCGCCCGGATGGTGCCGATGCTGCGCGACGAACCCGGCACCAGCGGCCTCCTCACCTTCATCAGCGGGATCATCACCAAGCACGGCATCTCGGTGTGGTCGACCACGCCGCCCGAGCACGACGGGTTCGCCTACGCCGACACCAGCAAGGCGGTGGAGGCCGGCACCGCCGCGCTCGAGGTGGTCGGTGACCACCACGGGGTCGCGACGATCGACGGATACACCGTCGCGCACGAGGGCGGCGAGCCGCGCTACGCCACCATCGTCGCGACCACCGCGGATCGCACGCGTGTCGTCGCCCGCAACGACGACGCCGGCCTCGCCGCCGACATGGCCGCCGACGAGTGGTGCGGCCGCGACGTCACCGTCGAGGGCGATCGCTTCCGCGTGGGCGACTGAGCTCGTCGAACACCGCGTCGGTGTCGGCGCCGAGCCCGGGCGCGGGACCGCCGTTGCCGACCCGCACACCGTCGACGGTGATGGGCGTGACGCACTGGAGCAGGCGACCCTCGGTCGGGTGGTCGACCTCTTCGAACAACCCGACCGCAGCGAAGTGCTCGTCGTCGAACAGGTCCTCGACGGAGTTGTACGGCGCGGCAGGGATCTCGGCCTCGCGGAAGCGTGCGAACCACACCGCGGTGGTGTCGGTGGCGAGATGCTCGGCGACCAGGCCGTAGAGCTCGTCGACGTGCTGGGTGCGCGAGTGCAGCGTCGCGTAGCGCGGGTCGTCGGCCAGTTCCGGTCGACCGATCATGGCGAAGAACCGCGACCAGTCGCGATCGGTGTAGACGAGCGCGGCGAGGTGACCGTCTGCGGTCGGGAACGGCCGGCGGCTGGGTGACGACACACGCGGGTAGCGCGCCGTCACCGCGCGGCGGGACGAACACCCGGCCCCAGAGGTGCTCGACGAGCCCGAACGACGCCATGAGCTCGGCCATCGGCACCTCGAGCACCGAGCCGGCACCGTCGAGCTCGCGCTTGCGCAACGCGGCCGCGATCGCGAACGCGGCGGCCATCCCCGCGACCTTGTCGGCGACCGCGTGCGCCGCGTAGGTCGGCTCGCCGTGCATCCACGACTGCGCACCGGCGATGCCAGCAACCGCCTGCACCGTGTCGTCGTACGCCGGGAGATCGCTGTACGGGCCGTCGACGCCGAAGCCGACGATGGCACAGTGCACGAGACCGGGGTTGACGGCGAGGAGCGTGTCGGGATCGGCGCCGCAGCGGACCGCGGCGTCGCGCCGCATGTTGTGCACGAGCACGTCGGACGCGGCGACGAGCTCGGCCAGCCGCGCCCGGCCGTCGGCGGTCTGGAGGTCGAGCACCACGCTGCGCTTGCCCCGGTTGCACGCCAGGTAGACCGCGGCCATCCCCTCGTGCGCACGGGGGCCGAGGTCGCGGGCGACGTCGCCCCCGGGCGACTCGACCTTCACCACTTCGGCGCCGAAGTCGGAGAGGAGCAGCGTGCCGTAGGGCCCGGACACCACGGTGGTGAGATCGACGACGCGCACGCCGTCGAGCGGGAGTCCGGACACCCGCGGAGTGTACGCGGGCCTCTTTGATGGTCGACTCCGCTCCGCCCTCCCGCCCTCGCCAGTCTCCGAGACGCTCCGCTCCGTCTCCTAGATTGCGCCCCGTGGCGGGGACGATGGACGGTCGGTTGGTGTTGATCACCGGTGGCAACACCGGTCTGGGGCTCGAGACCGCAGTCGCGCTCGCGACCGAGGGCGCCGAGGTGATCATCACCTCGCGCGACGCGCAGAAGGGCACGACCGCGCGCGACGAGATCCGCGACACGGAGTGGCAGCGACGCGATCGACGTCATGGCGCTCGACCTGGCGAACCTGGCGTCGGTGCGCGACTTCGCGTCCGCGTTCGCAACGGATCACGACCACCTCGACGTGCTGGTGAACAACGCCGGGCTCATGCTCGGCTCGCGGCGCGAGACCGTCGACGGTTACGAGATGACGTTCCAGGTGAACCACCTGGGGCCGTTCCTGCTCACCGAGCTCCTGCGTGAGCAGCTCGTCGCCGGCGACGCGGCGCGGGTGGTGAACGTGGCGTCGGCCGCGCACTCGGGTGCGCGCAAGGGTCTCGACTTCGACGACCTGCAGTCGACCCGTCGCTACCGCGGCTTCAGCGTGTACTCGAAGTCCAAGCTCGCCAACATCCTGTTCACCCGCGAGCTGGCGCGCCGCTGGGACGACACCGGCATCACCGCCAACGCGGTGCACCCGGGCTTCGTCGCCAGTCGGTTCGGACGCGACGGCGACGGCGGCCGCTTCACCGATCTCGTGTTCCCACTCCTGCGGCCGTTCGCACACACGCCCGTGCAGGGCGCGCAGACGCAGATCTACGTCGCGTCGGCACCCGAGCTCGCCGGGATCACTGGCGGCTACTGGGCCAAGTCAGCGCCCGCCACGCCGAGCGCCGCCGCGCAGGACGATGCCGCCGCGGCCCGGTTGTGGGAGGTCAGCGAGCAGCTGACCGGCTGATCAGCTCGATCAGCTCGATGAGGACGACGCGATCGCCTTGCAGGCCTTCGCCTTCGTGAGCGCGGCACCGAGCTCGTTCTTCTTGTCGAGCTTCTGCGCGGCGCCGAACGAGGCGGTGAATCCGTCGGTCGCGCCGTTCAGATTGGTCTCGATCTTGGTGGCGTCGGTGACGAACGAAGCGGCGTCGGTCGTCGACAAGGCGGCGGCGTCGCTCTGTGCGCCTGCGAAGACGTCGGACGTCGACCGGAAGCCGGCGAGGATCTTGCTCTGGATCTTCGAACCGTTCGTGACGTCGGGCGAGCCCGCGTTGTCGATCGCCTTGACGACCGCCTTCGTCGCCGCGACGTCGCTGGCGAGGAAGTTGACGAACTCGGCTCGGATGGCCGAGAGATCGGCGCCCGAGGTCACGTCGAGCGCGTTGTTGGCCTTGCTCGATTCAGACGTGATCGTCTTCTGCCACTTGGTGAACGCGGTGCAGAACTTCGTGGCCCATTTGTCGGGAGCCGTGGCCGCCGATGCGCTGAGCGCGGAACCGGCCATGAGACTGGCGACGACGAGCATGACGACGGAGACGCGACGAACGATCACTGAGTACCTGCCCTTGATGGTTGAATCTGCATGGTCGGTCGCTCAGCTTTCGGGCTTGAGCGTGGGAAACAGGATCACCTCGCGGATGCTGGTGACGCCGGCCAGCAGCATCGTGAGCCGATCGATCCCGAGACCCATACCCCCCGTGGGCGGGAGTCCGAACTCGAGCGCCCGGAGGTAGTCCTCGTCGACCGTGCCTGCTTCGGCATCACCGGCGGCACGCGCGCGTGCCTCGGCCTCGAACCGGCCGCGCTGATCGATCGGGTCGTTGAGCTCGCTGTACGCGTTCGCGAGCTCGTTGCCGTTGACGACCACTTCGAACCGCTCGACCAGCGTGGGATCGTCGCGGTGCACCCGTGCCAACGGCGACGTCTCGCGCGGATGGTCGAGCACGAACGTGGGTCGCACCAGCTTCGGTTCGACCAGCTCGTCGTAGACCGCGTGGGTGAGGCGTCCGGCGCCCCACTCGTCCTTGTACGTGAGTCCGAGGCCGTCGAGCACCGCGCGCGCGGCGGCGACGTCCATCGACGGGTGGATGTCGACACCGGCGTGCTCGCGGATGAGGTCGACCATGCTGGCGCGGGGCCACGGCTCGGCGAGGTCGACGCGCTCGCCGCGCAGCTCGAGCACGGTGTCGCCGTCGCGCGAGGCCTTCGCGGCGGTGACGACGAGACGCTCCGTGAGCTCCATCATGTCGTGGTAGTCGGCGAACGCCTGGTAGGCCTCGAGCATCGTGAACTCGGGGTTGTGGCTGGTGTCGACGCCCTCGTTGCGGAAGACGCGACCGATCTCGAACACCCGCTCGAACCCACCGACCACCAGCCGCTTCAGGTGCAGCTCGGGTGCGATGCGGAGGTAGAGGTCGACGTCGAGCGCGTTGTGGTGGGTGACGAACGGGCGGGCGGTCGCGCCGCCGAGCTCGTGGCCGAGCACCGGCGTCTCCACCTCGACGAAGCCGGCGTCGGCGAGCTCACGCCGGATGGCGGCCACCGCGGCGAAGCGGATCGCGAACACGCGCCGGGCGTCGTCGTTGACGATGAGGTCGACGTAGCGCTGGCGGAAGCGGGTGTCGACGTCGGACAGACCGTGCCACTTGTCGGGCAGCGGGCGCAGCGCCTTGGCGAGCAGCTGGAAGCCGTCGACCTTCACCGAGAGCTCGCCCTTGCGGGTGGTCATGACCGTGCCGTCGACGCCCACCCAGTCGCCGAGGTCGAGGGCGTCGAACGCGTCGTGCTCCTCCTCCCCCAGCACGCTGCGGGACACGAACAGCTGCACCGAGTCGGACTGGTCGCGCACGGTGGCGAACGTGAGCTTGCCCTGGCGGCGTAGGAGCAGGATGCGTCCGGCGATCCGGACCCGCACCTCGGTCTCGGTGCCCGGGGGCAGGTCGCCGAAGTCGGCGCGCAACTCGGCGAGGGTGCGGTCGCGGTCGAAGCGGACCGGGTAGGGATCGACGCCGCGCGCCCGGAGGTCGTCGAGGTCGGCCAGTCGCCGGGCCCGTTCGGCCGGGACGTCCGCGGGGAGCTTCGGGCGCGGGCGTCGTCCTTGGCGAGGCGTCGTCGGGCATCCGGCCGATGCTAGGAGGGGATCCCGGACCCGGCGGTACCATTCGGCGCGCCTCGACCAGGAGATCGAACATGGAAGCAGTCATCGTCGCCACCGCCCGCACGCCGATCGGGCGGGCCAACAAGGGCTCGCTCGTCGACTGCCGTCCCGACGACCTCGGGGCCACGATCGTGCAGGCGCTGCTCGCCAAGGTGCCCGCCCTCGATCCCGCGACTGGTCGAGGACGTCATCTGGGGCTGCGGGCAGCCCGCCGGTGAGGCGGGCTACAACGTCGCCCGCGTCGCCGCGCTCCTCGCCGGCCTCGACGTGCGCCCGGCGTCACCGTCAACCGCTACTGCTCGTCGTCGCTGCAGACCATCCGCATGGCCGCGCACGCGATCAAGGCCGGCGAGGGCGACGTGTTCGTCGCCGGCGGCGTCGAGACGGTGAGCCGCTTCCGCTCACGGCATGGCCGACGGCGGGCCGGGCACGCACAACGAGAAGTTCGCCGACGCCGAGGCGCGCAGCGAGAAGCGCACCGAGGGCGGGTCCGACTCGTGGACGCCGCTCGGCGGGCTGCCCGACGTCTACATCGCGATGGGCCAGACCGCGGAGAACGTGCGCCGAGTACGCCAAGGTCACGCGCGAGGAGATGGACGAGTTCGCCGCGCTGTCGCAGCAGCGCGCGGTCGCGTCGCAGGAGAACGGGTTCTTCGAGCGGGAGATCACGCCGGTCACCACGCCCGACGGCACCGTGGTCTCGAAGGACGACGGCCCCCGTCCGGGCACGACGGTCGAGAAGCTCGCGACGCTGAAGCCGGTGTTCCGCCCCGACGGCAAGGTGACCGCCGGCAACGCGTGCCCGCTCAACGACGGCGCGGCCGCGGTGATCGTGATGAGCGACACGAAGGCCGAGGAGCTCGGCATCACGCCGCTCGCCCGGATCGTCGCCAGCGGCGTGTCGGCGCTCGACCCCGAGATCATGGGCCTCGGCCCGATCGAGGCGTGCCGCCAGGCGCTGGAGCGCGCCGGGCTGACGATCGACGACATCGACCTCGTCGAGATCAACGAGGCGTTCGCGGCGCAGGTGATCCCGTCGGCCCGAGCACCTCGGCATCCCGTGGGAGAAGCTCAACGTGCACGGCGGCGCGATCGCGCTCGGCCACCCGTTCGGCATGACCGGCGCCCGCATCATGACCACGCTGCTCAACGGCCTCGACGACGCCGGCGCCCGTTACGGCCTCGAGACCATGTGCGTCGGCGGCGGCCAGGGCATGGCCATGATCGTCGAACGCCTCAGCTGATCCGCAGCCCCTCTCCAAAAGGTAGCGATCTGTTTCACATCTGAAACACGTCGCTACCTTTTGCCCGCGATCGCCGAGCGCGATCGGACCGAACGTGCGCTCAGGGTGGCGCAGCATCGTCGCGGTGACACGGAAGACGGTCCATCCGTCGGCGACGAGGTCGTTCTGGCGCGCCCGATCGTCGTCGAACACCCGGCGCGTCGAATGGGGCACGAACCCGTCGAACTCGACGGCGACCTTCGCGTCCGGCCACGCCAGGTCGAGATACCGCACTCTCCCACCGACACGCACGCGGTGGTTGACCTCCGGCTGCGGGAAGTCCGACCCGCTGGACGATGCGCAACACCTTGGCTTCCCACACGTTGCGTGCGTTGCGGAGGCCCGGGTCCCGCTGATCGAGCAGCTCGAGAACGATGGCGCAGCCGTTCCGACGTGGCGCCCAGAGTTCCTGCGCCCGCACCCGAAGCCGGCCGACGGTGGCCTGTCGCTGCACGATCGCGGTGTCGAGCACGTCCTCGAAGAGGGCTCGAGGAAGCTGGCCCGCCACGTCGATCAATGCTCGGGTCACGGTGGTTGCCGGAATCCCGTCGACGATGTCGAGGTCGAGTTCTTCGAGACTGTCGGTCGAGGGCGCTGGAGCCCGTGCCGCCGTCCGCCGCCGCCGCACCACCACGACCTCAGGACTCGGCGGTGGTGCGAGAAGCCCGGCGAGAGCGAGAACACTGCGTCGGCAGGCAGCGCCATCGATCGCCAGCACGCGCGCCATGGTCAAGGTCCGCCAGTCGGCTGGCGTGCCGTCGGCCACTCGGTAGACACGAGGCGCGAGCTCATCCCAGGTTCCGGACTCGACTCGGCGTCGTACCGTCGGGCGCGAGAACGACGCCGCAAGAGCCTGGGCGAGGGTGAACACGCCTCGCTGCAGCTTCGCGTGGCTCCGAAGACGGGCATCGCGATCGTTGAGGGACATGCCCCTATACACGACGCGAACTCGTTCGCGTCTCGTCGACGTCCAAAAGGTAGCGACGTGTTTCACATCTGAAACAGATCGCTACCTTTTGGCGGCGAGGCTTTGGCGGTCAGGTTGGCGACGAGGAGGTTGGGATGAGCAAGTTGTTGGAGGACTTCCGGAAGTTCGTGATGCGAGGGAACGTCCTCGACCTGGCGGTGGCGGTCGTCATCGGGGTGGCGTTCAACGCGGTCGTCACGTCACTGGTGAACGACGTGATCATGCAGGTGATCGCCGCGATCTTCGGCAAGGCGAACTTCGACAAGCTCACCTGGACGCTCAACGGCGGCGTCATCTACTACGGCCGGTTCCTCACCGCGCTCGTGAACTTCCTCATCGTCGCCGCGACGCTGTTCGTGGTGATCAAGGCGTTCGAGGAGATGCAGAAGCGCCGCACGCGCAACATCGACGAGATCCCGGAGGACGAGAAGAGCGACGAAGTCGTCCTCCTCACCGAGATCCGTGACCTCCTGGGCGAGCGGCGAGCCTGACTCGACCTACAGGTCGAACGCCGGGTTGAGGCACTGCACGACCTCGGCCGGCGGCACCTCGAACATCTTCTGGTACGCGGGGAGGTTTCCCTGCACCGTCGCCTTGCTGTAGAGCACCTGCACGACGTCGTCGTCACCCGTGGCCTCGATCGGGTACGTGCCGATCAGCTGCACGCCCGGGATGTCGAGGTGCAGGCTCGTGATCTGCGGCTTGATCGACTGCAGGAGCTGCTTGGCCTCGAATCGCGCCTGCTGCTGGGTGGTGCGTTTGGCGCCCGGGAGCGTGGTCGTCGTCGACGTGCTGCTGGTCGTGGTCTCCTCGCCGGGCAGCGTCGTGGTGGTGGTCGTGGTGGTCGGGTCGGTCGGCGGCGCGGTGCACGTGGGCGTCCCGGTCGGCTGCTCCCCGACGGCGCCGTTGTTGATCGCCCAGGTGACGACGCAGGTCCTTGCCCGGCGTGTAGCGTCACGACGACGCGCTCGTCGTTCGGAACGCCCCGGTTGCTGTCACCGATCTTCTGGAGCGCCTTGGCCTGCACCTTCGCGGCGGCCTGCTCGGGCGAGGTGGTGGTCGTCGTGATCGGCGGCTTGCTCGTCGAGGTGGGCGGCTCGGTCGGCGGCGTCGTGGTGGGCGAGGTCGGAGGCGTCGTGGTGGGAGGCGTCGTCGGTGGCGCGGTGGTGGGCGGCGGCGGGATCACCGTGATGGTGGGCGGCGGCGCGGTGGTGGTGACCGGCGGGTGCGTGGTCGTGGTGGTGGCCGGCGCGGTCGTGGAGGTCGACGAGGTGGGTGGCGCCAACGTGGACGGCGGCTGCGTGGGCACCGCCACGTTGTCGTTCGATCCGCCGTCGTCGCGCAGCGCGAGGAACGCGATGCCGCCGATGATCCAGAGCGCGAGCACCGCGCCGGCGACGATGCGCGCCGCGGTGACGTACTGCGTGCCGGTGCGCTCGCCGCGCGAGCGACGGATGAGATCGGCGGCACGCGCCGCGAGCACGAACGCGACGATCGTGCCGATGACGGGGATGACGATGCTGACGACCGCCCACACCAGCGCGGCGATGGCGAACGGCTCGACGTGCGCCTCGCCCCAACCGCCGGCGCCGCCGGAACCCCCGGCACCCGTGGGTTCGGGCTCGGGCCCGACCGGCACCGCGGTGGTGTCGTCGGGATTCCAGGCGTTGGGATCCTGGGGCGGCTCCGAGGCGGACATCCGGGGAACACTACCGACATCGGGTCACGAAATGGTGTCCCTCGGTAGGCTGCGCCGCATGCCGACTGCGACCCTGCCCATCACCGGTGACCCCGCGGCCGACGACCTCCTCGTCACCGATCCGCTCGCGCTCGTCATCGGGATGCTGCTCGACCAGCAGGTGCCGATGGAGTGGGCGTTCCGCGGTCCGTCGACGTTGCGCGACCGCCTCGGTCGCCTCGACTGCGCGGCCATCGCCGCGATGCCCGTCGACGACCTCGAAGCGGTCTTCAAGGAGAAGCCCGCGCTGCACCGCTACCCCGGATCGATGGCGAAGCGCACCCACGCGCTGTGCGAGCACGTCGTCGAGGAGTACGGCGGCGACGCGGGCCAGATCTGGAAGGGCACCAAGGATCCGCAGGTGCTGTTCGACCGCATCCGCGCGCTGCCCGGCTACGGCGACGAGAAGGCGAAGATCTTCCTCGCCATCCTCGGCAAGCGACTGAAGGTCGCGCCGAAGGGCTGGGAGGAGTACGCCGGCGCGTTCGCCGACGAGAACCCGCGGTCGGTCGCCGACATCGACTCGCCCGAGAACCTCCAGCGTGTGCGCGCCTGGAAGCAGGCCCAGAAGGCCGCCAAGAAATCGAAGGCCGAGTAGGCCTCGATTCGTGTGGTGGTGAAGTCGGAGTAGTTAGACGACCGCGTCGTCGGCGGTCTCGGGCACCGATCCCCGGGCGAAGAACTCGACCACACCCACCAGGATCAGCGCGACCACGAAGAGGAACAGCACCGCGCCGACCCCCGGCTGGTCCCACACCACCAGCGCGACCACCGCGAGCCCTGCGATCACCAGCTCGAGCACCCGCTTGTGCGCGCCGACGAACTCCTCGAATGCGTTCGGCTGGTACCCGAGGTCACCGGCCTTGTTGCGGGCACCGCTGATCCCCGCGCCGGCCAACCGGCGAGTCGCCTTCGCCGGCGCCGACGGCCCGGCAAAGTACGCGACCAGCGCGACGATGACCCCGACGACGGCGAGCGTGATCACGCCGTAGCGCAGGTTGCGCACCAGGATGTCGAACACCGCTTTCGCGGCGTCCTTGTTCACCGTGGCATCCAGGTAGAGCGACCGCCCGATCGCGAGGAGCACGAGCGTGAACGCGCACGCGGCGACGAGGACGAGCGCAGCGCGGACCGTCAACCGCCGGCGCCGCGGGGGCACGATGAGCGCCGACCCCGCGAGCGCGAGCACACCGAGCACCGGGAGCACCCAGGCGAGGGTGTCGAGAATCGAGACGTAGCGACCGCGCCTCCGCGAGACCTTCGGTGTCGATGATCGTGATGGTGCGGGACACCGGCGGCACGTTCACGTTCTTCAGGAACGAGAGGCCGGCATCGACGAGCTTGCCCTGCACCTGCTTGATCACGTTGGTGAGGTCGAGCGAGACCTTGCCGTCCTTGATGTTGACCGCGCCGGGCGCCTTGCCCGGGTCATCGGTCAGGAGCGCGACGAGCTGGTTGTGGGCGCGCCGGTTGGCGGCGTCCCACAGATCCGAGAACTGCTGCGACGCGAGGAGCTTCTCGGTCACCTCGAGTGCGTAGCTCTGCGCCGCGGTGGCGATCGGAGCCGCGAGCGGCTTGGCCCGCTTCGGGAGCGCGTTCGCGACGCGCTTCTCGACGTCGACGTTGGTGAAGATCGCGTTCACGACCGCGTTGGCGACGGCTTGCTGGACGTCGGCGTTCTCGGCGAGGGGCGAGACGGTCTCGACGTAGCGGTCGGTGTTGGTGAGCTGGTTGTGCGTCCAGATGGCGACCGCCGACAGCGGCACCAGGATGAAGCCGAGGACGAGCAGGACGACGGAGACGATGCGCTGCCACCGCTTGCCCTTGTCCGGCTTGACCTTCACATCGGTGGGCACTCCGGCCGGGCGCGGCCGCCGTGGGCGCGGTCTCTGCGGGTGCCGCCGCGGTCTCCGCCTCGACGGACTCCGTGGCGTCGTCGGGCGTGTCGGGGGTGGTGGATTCGCCGTTCGTGGCGTCGGTGTCACTCATGCAGCCAGCTCCTCGCCGAGACGTCGGTACTCGAAGCTCGCCATGAGATCGGCGACTCCCTTGAAGATCGACCAGATGCCGATGATCGACACCAGCAACAGCACCGAGCGGTCGGGGTTGCCGATCGCCCAGGCGCCCAGCGCGATGCCGACGAGTCCGGCGATCAGCGGCATCCACCAGCCCCGCACGTGCGTGTGGGACAGCGCGATGACGACGTCGAAGAGACCACGGATCAGCAGGTACCACGCGACGAACACCGAGATCACCACGAGGGTGGGCTCGGGCCACACGATGGCCGCGATGCCGGCGAGCAGCGCCAGCGCACCACCGATGATCGCGAGCCAACGCCATCCACCTTCGAGCACGAACCCGAGCGCGAGTTGGGTGATGCCGCCGAGCCAGAACGCGATCGCGATCAGGATCGCGGACGCGGTGATCGAGGCCGGCCGCAGCGACAGCACGATGAACCCGAGGAGCAACCACAGGATCCCCGCGATCAACCACAGCCACCACGTGCGCGAGTACGCGTCCGCGACGGCGCGCTCCTCGTCTGGCGTCAGGTTGATGCGCATGCTCATGCCGCCACCCTCCTCGGATCGGCACGTCCCCGCGAGCGTGGGGCATTATTGCCGAAAGGTGCCTCGTCGCCCACCATGGTCGCGGCGGTACCCTCGCTCCTCTGGACGCCGACGCCCCCGCCACCTACTTCCCTCATGGCCGTTTCCGACGGCGCATCCGGCTGGTCGCGCCCGACGCGCACACGGTGCTCGGCGGGCTCGAGGACGATCAGCACTACTTCACCGTGCACGTCGAACACGACGGCGCCCACGTGAACGCGATCACAAGCCAGTCCGTGCGCGCGCCGTGGACGACGTGCCCGGCCGCGGGCGCGCAACTGCAGGCACTGGTCCGGACGCCGCTCTCGGATCGGTGTCTCGTCGTCGCCGGCCGCACGCAGTCCGACCAGCACTGCACCCACCAGCTCGACGTGGCGACGCTCGCGGTCGCGCACGTGGCGCGCGTCGTCGCGGGAGGCGCCCCGCGCCGGCAGTACGACATCGAGGTGCCGTTCGGGTTGCTCGACGGTCAGCGCCACACGGTCACCCTGGCGTGCGACGGCGAAGCGCTCCTGGCCTGGGAGCTGGAGGGTGCCCACGTCGTCGCGCCCGCGCCGTGGTCGGAAGCCCAGGGCGGATTCGCCCGTTGGGCCGACGCCACCTTCGACGCCGACACCGCCGAGGCCGCCATCGTGCTCAAGCGCGCCTGCAGCATCGGCATGAGCCGCGGGATGGACCTCGACAGCTACCCGACCCTGGCCGACATGCCCGGCCTGAGTCCCGTGTGCTGGTCGATGCAGCCGGAGCGAGCGCCGGTCGCGTTTCGCAACCACGGCCTCATCCGCGACTACGACGCGTGACCTGAGGCGATGCTCGCCGAGGGTCCCGCCTGAACATCTAGTAGGTGCTGATGACCTCGGCGCCGAACGCCTCGAGCGTCGCGGGCGTGGCGAAGTCGGTGAACCACACGTAGAAGCGCTCGACGCCGCGCTCCTGCATCGCGTGGAAGTGGTCGAGCATCTCGTCGCGGCCACCGATGACGAGCGTCGAGTACCCGAACCGCCGACGGGCGGCCTCTTCGATCGCGGCGCGGTCGGCGCCCTCGGGCACGAACGTGTACATGTGCTGCACCGACACCCGCGCGTCGCCGGCGCGCTCGCGCATCTCGTCGAGGCGGTCGAGCTGATGGATCGGCACGTTCCACCAGTCGGCGTGCTCCGCGACCAGTGCCATCGTCTTCGGTCCGGTGCCACCGATCACGATCGGGATCTTCGCGAGCGGCATCGGCATCTGCCGGGCAGCGACGAGCTGGAACCACTCACCGTCATAGTCGAGCGTCTCGCCGGTCCAGAGCGCGCGCACGATCTCGAGCGTCTCCTTCAGACGGCCGACGCGCTCGCGTGCCGCGATCGGCTGCACGCCGTACGTCGTGAACTCCTCGACCACCGAACCCCAGCCGATGCCGAGCTCGAAGCGGCCACCCGACGCGTGGTCGAGCGTGACGGCTTCGCGCGCGAGCACCGCGGGATGACGGAACGCATCGCACAGCACGAGTTGACCCTGCACGAGCCGGTCGGTGTGCGCGAGCAGCCACGCATTGGTGGTGAGCGCCTCGTACATGTCGTGCTGCTCGGCCATCGGCGGCGCGAGGTGGTCCATGCCGGCCATGCCGGTGAAGCCGGCCGCCTCCGCCGCGCGTGCCTTCTCGACCATGACGTCCATGCGCAGACGCATCTGCGGCAGGTACAGGTGGAACTCGGGAGTGCTCATCGTGGCACAACGTAGACGCCGCCCCGGAACGGCAACCGGGGCGTCGGGTCGGTCAGGTCGGCTCGCCGGCGGGTTGCCCGGCGTCGATGTCCTTGGCCTCCTGGTACCCGAGCTGACCGCGACCCCCGCACTCGCCGCCCTCGGAACCGGGGATGGGCGACAGCACGAACGCCACGTGGTCGCCTGCGTCGAAGCGCTCCTCGATCGTTCCCGCGAACCAGTCGCAGTCGGCGAGGAGCGGCACGCCACCGGGTCCCGGCCGCCAGGGCCATTCGTCGAGCTTGGCGGGGTCGTCCTTCTCGCTCGTGCCACCGAAGTGCTCGGCCATCTCGTGCTGCGTCGGGCGCACGAGGTGCACCGCGAGCAGCGTGGCCCGCTGTGCGAGCTCGAACGTGTGGTTGTTCTTCGACAGGAACACCGCGAACCGTGGCGGGTCGATGCTGCACTGGGAGGTGAAGCCCACGAGGCAGGCATCGACGTCGCCGTCGACGGCGACGCTGACGACGAACATCGGGTACTCGATGTCGGCGACGATGCACTCGAACGCGGCCACGTCAGGCATGGGCGTCCCCTACCCCGGACGTGCGCCGATCACACCAGTTCGAGCAGGTCGAGCATCTCGTCGTCGAAGTAGTCGAGGGTGCCGTCGGGCATCATCAGCGCGCGGTCGGGCGCGAGCGAACGGACGAACTCCGCGTCGTGACTCACCACGATCATCGTGCCCGGCCACGCCGCCAGCGCCTCACCGGTGGCCGTGCGCGACGCGGGTCGAGGTTGTTGGTGGGTTCGTCGAGGAGCAGCACGTTGTGGCTTCCGGCGACGAGCTGCGCGAGCGCGAGCTTCGTCTTCTCCCCGCCGGAGAGCGTGTCGGCGTCCTGGAACACCTTCTGCCCGCTCAGCCCGAACATCCCGAGCAGGTTGCGGAGCGCGCCGTCGCCCACCGGCGAGGCTTCACGCATGTGCTCGAGCAGCGTGCGGCCCGGGACGAGGCCCTCGTGCTCCTGGGCGTAGTAGCCCACCGACACGTTCGTGCCGAGCTCCACCTCGCCGAGGTCGGGGCTGAGCTGGTCCGCCAGCACCTTGAGGAGCGTGGTCTTCCCGGCGCCGTTGAGCCCCATCACGAGCAGCCGCTCGCCCCGGCCGACGTCGAACGACACGTCGCCGAACACGTCGAGCGCACCGAACGACTTGTACAGCTCGGTGGCGGTGAGCACCGTGCGACCGGCCGACGGCGGCTCGGGGAACCGCACCGCGAGCGCCTTCCGCTTCGACGTGTTCTGCACCTTCGCCGCTTCGAGCTTGGCCCGGCGTTGGTCGAGGTTCTTGGCGACGCGCGCCCGCTTGGCGGTCTGGCCCCGCATGCCACCGGCCTGCACCTTCAGTCGCGCGATCTCGCGCTCCTGGCGCACCGCCAACTTCGCGGCACGCTCCTCGTTGCCTTCGCGGGCTTCGAGGTACTGCGAATAGGTGCCCTTGTACTCGACCAGCGTGCCGGTGCCCTCTTCGGACTCGCGGTCGATGTGCACGACGCGCGTGATCGCTTCGTCGAGGAGATCGAGGTCGTGGCTGACCACGAGCAACGCGCCGCGGTACGACCGCAGGAACTTCAGCAGCCAGTTGCGCGGCGTCGGCGTCGAGATGGTTGGTGGGTTCGTCGAGCAGGAGGAGGTCGCTCCCGCCGAAGAGGATGCGCACCAGTTCGGCGCGGCGCCGCTCACCACCGGAGAGCGCGCCGAGGTGGAGGTCGAGCCGATCGGCGCGCAGGCCGACGCCGTCGGCGAGCTTGCGCACCTCGGCCTCGGCCGCGTAGCCGCCGGCCGCTTCGAAGGCCTCCTGCGCGGCGCTGAAGCGCTCGATGTTCTCGGTGGAGGGGTTCTCCTCCAGCGCGATGCGCAGCTTCTCGGTGCGGGCGAGGAGGTCGTCGAGCCCACGTCCCGAGAACACGTGCGCGAGGACGGTGGTGTCGTCGGGGACGGCGTCGCTCCGCGGATCCTGCGACAGGTAGCCGGTGAGCGGCGCCCGCTCGACCAGGCCCGATCGTGGCCGGTCGGCACCGCCGAGGACCCGGAGCAGGGTGGTCTTCCCGGCCCCGTTGCGGCCGACCAGGCCCACCTTCTCGCCCGGCCGCACCTGCAGCGACACGCCGTCGACGATCCGCTTTCCGCCGACCTCGACCACCAGGCCACGAACGGACAGCACGGAAAGAACTCCAGAAATTGCGGGCGGGGTCGATCATTCTCGCGCGCGTGGCAAGCAGAAGTGCCGTCCTAGCCTGAATCGATGCGAATGACGACCGAGGATCTCCTCCCGAAGCCCACCTGGCGGGGCCGGATCCACCTCGTCGCCTTCTTCCTGTCGATCCCGGCGGGGCTCGCGCTCGTCCTGCTCAGCGAGGGCGTCGTCGGCCCACGTCGGCGCGGCGATCTTCGCCGTGTCGCTGGTGGGCCTGTTCGGCGTCAGCGCCTTCTACCACACCGGCAATTGGGCTCCGGACGTGAAGGCCCGGTGGCGGCGCATGGACCACGCGATGATCTTCGTGCTCATCGCCGGCTCGTACACCCCCATCACGCTGTTGGCCCTGCAGCCCGCATGGGGCATCTCGCTGCTCGCCATCGTCTGGACCGTCGCGGTCATCGGCGTCACCCTCGCGCTGGCCCGGTTCGGAGCCCTGCACCGGATCGGCGGCTACCTCTACATCGGGATGGGCTGGATCGTCGTGATCGCCCTGCCCGCAGTGGTCACCTCACTGAGCCCGTCGGAGCTCGGGCTGCTCTTCGCCGGCGGTCTGCTCTACACCGTCGGGGCGATCGGGCTGCGGCTGAACCGGCCGAATCCGCGCCCGCTGGTGTTCGGCTACCACGAGGTGTGGCACGCCATGACGGTGGCCGCCGCCGCATGCCACTTCACGCTGGTCTGCATGCTGGTGCGCGCCTGACCGACCGGGTCCGCGTGCCTCTGGTTCGAGCCCGGCCTGATTGGTAAGAATTTGCTTCGTGAGCGTCGCGGAGCTGCTTTCCGACGTGCTCGGTGATGACGTCCCGGTCGCGTTCCGCGCCTACGACGGCTCCACCTTCGGACCCGCCGAGGCGCGCACCACGATCGTCGTGCGTTCACCCGATGCCCTCCGGCGGATCGTGACCGCGCCCGACGAGCTCGGCTTCGGCCGCGCCTACGTCGCCGGCGAGCTCGAGGTCGACGGCGACATGTTCGACGTCATGGCCGTCGCCAACTACATCGAGGAGCTCCACCTCGGGCCGCGGCAGATCGCGGCCGCGGCCAAGCTCGTCGGGTGGAGGGGCCTCAAGCCCCTGCCCCCGCCGCCGGAGGAGGCGCGCCTTCACGGCCGCCGCCACTCGCGCGAGCGTGACGCCGCGGCGATCGCGCACCACTACGACGTGTCGAACGACTTCTACGAGATGGTGCTCGGGCCCTCGCTCACCTACTCGTGCGCGGTGTGGCACGACGACACCACCACCCTCGAGGACGCGCAGGCCAACAAGTACGAGCTCATCTGCCGCAAGCTCGCGCTGGAGCCCGGGATGCGCCTGCTCGACATCGGGTGTGGTTGGGGCGGGATGCTGCTGCACGCAGCCGAGCACCACGGCGTGCAGGCGGTGGGCGTCACGCTGTCGCAGCCGCAGGCCGACCTCGCGCGCAAGCGTGCCGCCGAGCGCGGGCTCGGCGATCGCGTCGAAGTGCGCCACGGCGACTTCCGCGACGTGAGCGACGGTCCGTACGACGCCATCAGCTCCATCGGCATGTTCGAGCACGTGGGCCTCTCGGAGCTCGACCGCTACTTCGCGCGGTGCCGATCGCTGCTGCGGCCGGAGGGGCGGCTCCTGAACCACGGCATCAGCCGTCCGCACCACGCGGGCAAGAAGCACCACCACCGTTGGGCACCGAACGTCCTGGGCCGGAGCTTCACCGAGCGCTACGTGTTCCCCGACGGCGAGCTGCACGAGATCGGCAACGTCGTGTCCGCGATCCAGCGCGCCGGGTTCGAGGCCCGCCACATGGAGAGCCTGCGCGAGCACTACGCGCTCGACCTTGCGGTGCTGGGTGCGCGAACCTCGAGGACGAACTGGGACGCGGCGGTCGACGAGGTCGGCGCCGGCCGCGCCCGTGTGTGGCGCCTCTACATGGCGGCCGCCGCCATGGGCTTCGAGCACGACGACAACCAGATCCACCAGGTGCTGGCCACGGCCACCGCCGACGGGCGCGAGCGGCATGCCCCTCCGCCCCGAATTCACCTGACGCCGAGGCGCGTTAATGTCCGCTCCTTAACGCACGCCTGGAGGTCAGCCGGTGAAGTTCGCGCTCTTCTACGAGATCCCGGTGGCCCGAAGCCGTGGACGCCGGGCAAGGAGCACCAGGCGTACAAGGACACGCTCGAGCAGGCGATCCTCGGCGACAAGATGGGCTTCCACGCGTTCTGGACCGTCGAGCACCACTTCCTCGAGGAGTACTCGCACTGCTCCAACCCCGAGGTGCTCTACGGCGCGGTCGCGGCGCGCACCAAGAACATCCGCATCGGGTACGGCGTGCGGCTGCTGCCCGCGCCGTACAACCACCCGATCCGCACCGCGGAAGTCGGTCGCGGTGCTCGACCTCATCTCCGACGGACGCGTCGACTTCGGCACCGGCCGCTCCTCGACGCGCGCCGAGCTCGAGGGCTTCAACGTCGACCCCGACCAGACGCGCGCGATGTGGCGCGAGGCGCTCGGTCACATCGTCGGCGCGTGGACCGAGGACGAGTACCAGGCGCAGGGCGAGTACTGGCAGATGGGCGCGCCCCGGCGCGTGCTCCCGAAGCCGTTGCAGCAACCGCACCCGCCGATCTTCGGTGCGACCAGCAGCCTGCCCGGTCACGAGGAGATCGGGCAGCGCGGCATCGGCCTCTGCTCGTTCACCGTCGGCCTCCCTCCCGAACAGCTCGCCGACAACATCGCGATGTACCGCAAGGGCCTCGCCGCGTGCACGCAGCCCGCGGGCAAGTTCGTCAACGACACCGCGGCCACGTTCACGATGGTGCTGTGCGCGCCGACGAACGAAGAGGCCACCGAGGTCGCCCGCGAATCGTTCGAGTGGTACCCGAAGTACGGCGGCGGGCTCATCGCGTCGGTCGCCGAGTGGCAGGAGGAGCGCGGCGTCACCGGCGACGCGCTCGGCACGTACAAGTACACCGGCGACGCGATGAAGCTGAAGCGCGACGGCGTGATGGGCCAACTCACCATCGACTACCTGCGCGACTCGGGCTCCGCGGTGATGGGCGATCCCGACGCGTGCATCGCCGCCGCCAAGCGCTACGAAGCGGTCGGGTGCGACCTGCTCCTCTGCCTGGTGAACCCCTACAAGATCCCGCACGAGAGCGTCATGCAGACGATCGAGCTCATGGGCAAGCACGTGCTGCCGGAGTTCGCGTGAGCGTGGGCGGACGCATCGAGGGCACAGGCGAGGGTCGCCTGAACGAGAAGGTCGCGCTGATCACCGGCGCCGCGTCCGGGCCTCGGCCTCGCCACCGCGGAGCGCTTCGCCAAGGAAGGCGCGGTCGTCGTGGGTGCCGACCTCACCGAGGCCGACGGCGTTCGCGCGCTCGACGTGCGTGACGAAGCGGCGGTGAGCGCGTTGATCGACGCCATCGTCGCCGAGCACGGGCGCCTCGACGTGGTCGTCAACTACGCGGGCGTGGCGGGCGGAGGACCGGTGCACATGGTCGACGCCGCCGACTGGGACCGCGTGCTCGACGTCAACCTCAAGGGCACGTTCCTGGTCAACAAGCACGCGCTGCGCCCGATGCTCGAGCAGCGGTCGGGCAGCATCGTGAACATCGCCAGCGTCGAGGGGCTGCAGGGCACCGAGGGTGGGCAGCTCGTACAACGCGTCGAAGGGCGCGGTCGTCGTGCTCACCAAGAACATGGCGATCGACTACGGCCGGGCCGGCATCCGCGTCAACGCCATCTGCCCCGGGTTCATCGACACACCGATGTTCCGCGCCGTGATGGGCAGCGACCACATGACGCAATTCCGCGACGAGTACCGCGACGACCACATGCTCGGCCGGTTCGGGCGTCCCGAGGAGATCGCGGCGGCCGCGCTGTTCCTGGCGTCGGACGACGCGTCGTTCGTCACCGGTGTCGCGCTGCCGGTCGACGGCGGCTACCTCGCTGGCACACGCACCGGCCTGAGTGATCTCATGGGGATCGGCTGACCGGACCTGCGCCGGCGACACGGAGGAGTCCACATGCCCAAGTTCCGCTTCAACCACATGGAGCTGTCGTTCGAGAAGGGAACGCTGACCCAGCAGTTCCGCGACGAGGTCGACGCGTTCTACGGCGACGTGCTCGGGTGGCGCACCCTCGACACCGAGGTGATCGGCCAGCTGTGTCACCTGCTGCTCCCCGACGACGGCCAGTTCATCCTGCTCGCCGAGGGCAAGGAGCCGATCTCGTCCCCCGGGTACGACCACCTCGGATTGCTCATGGACACCCGCGAGGAGGTCGACGCCATCCTCGAGGAGTGCCAGCGGTTCGCCGAGAAGGACGACCGCATGCGGCTCAAGATCTACGACGATCTGGTGAGTCCTACAGTGACCACACACGCGTTCTACGTGAAGTACCTGCTGCCGATCTGGTTCGACGTCCAGTGCATCGAGCGGACGAGCGGACCGGCACCCGAGCGCAGCTGGCAATACGTCTGAGGGGGAAGCAACGATGACCGCGACCGAAGAGCTCTTCCTGCCCGAGCCGCTGCCGCGGGAGGTGAAGTACACGGTCATCTCGGTCGACGACCACGTCGTCGAGCCGCCCCACACCTTCGAGGGTCGGCTGCCCGCGCACCTGCAGGACCGCGCCCCGCGCGTCGCCGACGAGAACGGCCTGCAGATCTGGGAGTTCGAGGACCAGAAGTTCACCCAGGTGGGCATGAACGCGATCGCGGGTCGCAAGCCCACACAGAAGAAGGAGCCGTTCCGCTTCGACCAGATGCGGCCGAGTTGCTACGACGTCGACGCCCGCGTCCGCGACATGGACATCAACGGCGTGTGGGCCGCGGTGAACTTCCCGTCGATGGTCACCGGCTTCTGCGGGCGCGTGTTCTTCAACGCCAACGACCCCGAGCTCGGCGCAGGCGTGCATCCGGGCGTGGAACGACTGGCTCTACGAGGAGTGGTACCTCGCGCACCCGACCCGCATCGTCCCGCTCGGCATCGCCATGTTGAGCGACCCTGAGGCCGCGGTCGCCGAGATCCACCGCAACGCCGAGCGCGGCTTCACCGGCATCTCGATGCCCGAGCGGCCCGACGCGATCGGCCTGCCCAACCTCTGGGAGCGCGACCACTGGGACCCGATCATCCAGGCGTGCGTCGACACCGACACCGTCGTGTCGCTGCACGTCGGAAGCTCGGGTTCGGTCATGGGCCCGCCCGGCTCACCGGGGTTGCAGATCGGCGCCACGCTCTTCGGCCAGCTCTCGCTGCACGCGGCCGCGGAGTGGCTGTGGTCGGAGTACCCGGTGAAGCACCCGACCCTGAAGATCGCGATGAGCGAAGGCGGCATCGGGTGGGTGGCGATGCTCATCGACCGCCTCGACAACCTCGTCGACCGCTCCGGCTACGGCCGCGGGTGGGAGGAACGGCCGTCCGACGTGCTTGCGGCGCAACTTCTGGTTCTGCACCCTCGACGACCCGTCGACCATCGACACCCGCCACACCATCGGCGTCGAGAACATCATGGTGGAGACCGACTTCCCGCACGGCGACGGCACCTGGCCCGACACCCAGCTGGTCATCGAGAAGCTCTGGGGCCACATCCCCGACGACGAACTGCGGATGATGTGCAGCACCAACGCGGCCAAGCTCTACCGCCACCCGCTGCCCGACGTGGTGCTGCCGAAGTAGCGAGTCCACGACGCGCTCACTCCGGTTCTGCGAAGCTTCGCGGCGGATGACGACGACCACCGACACGCCCGGGTCACCGGACGCGCCTGACACACCCGAATCGACGCCGGCCAAGCCGTCGCGCATGGAAGCGTGGCGCGCGCACTCCTTCGGGCCCGCGTCGGAACAGCCCTTCCGGCGGCGCACCAGCGACTGGTTCCGCCTCGTCATCGGGATCGGGATCCTCGTCTTCGCCATCTGGCACGAGGACAGCCCCGACGCAATTCGAGAAGAACCTCTTCACCACGCTCAACGGACTCCCGAACCAGCTCGACTCGCTGTTCCATCTGATCTACGCACTCGGCGCGCTGTGGGCACTCGGCCTCGTCGTGGTGGCGGCGCTCGTGATGCGGCGCTGGCGCCTGGCGCGCGATCTCGCCATCGGCGGCGTGGTCACCTGGGCGCTGGCCCGCATCATCGGCTCGCTGGTCGTCGAGAACTCGAGCCTCCTGCACTCCCTCGACACCGTGGTCCGCGTCGACCGACGACACGCCCGGCTTCCCCGCGGTGCGCGTGGCGATCATCGTCGCCGTCATCTCGGTCGCGTCGCCCTACCTCACCCGTCCGGTGCGGCGCCTCGGGCAGCTGCTCGTGTTCGTCATGGCGATCGCCGCGCTCTACCTGGGTGCCACGCTCCCCGACGGCGCGCTCGCTGCGGTCGCGCTCGGGTGGAGCGTCGCCGCGCTCGTGCACCTCGTGTTCGGCTCACCCGGCGGACGTCCGACGGCCGCGCAGGTGCACGCCACGCTGCTCGAGCTCGGGGTCGACGCCCACGACGTCAACCTGCTCCCGGTCCAGCCGAGCACCGGCACGGTGATGAGCGCGAGCGACGGCGACGGTGACCTGCGCATCCGCGTGCTCGGACGCGACGAAGCCGACGCGCAGCTGATGTCGAAGTTCTGGCGCTCGCTGGCGTACAAGGACGGCGGTCCCACGCTGCACAGCACGCGATTGGAAGACGTGGAGGCGCAGGCGTACGCGCTCCTGCTCGCCGAACGCGCCGGCGTGCACGTTCCTACCGTCGTCGTCGCCGGCAGTGCCGGGCCGGGCATGGCCCTGATCGCCTCGCGCCGCGCCGACCGGGCAGCTGCTCTCCGAGGTCGACGCGGCCACGGTCACCGACGCGATGCTCGACGACCTGTGGAAGCAGGTCGCGGTGATGCACGCGGCCCGCGTCGCGCACGGACGCCTCAACGCCACCCACGTGATCGTCGACGGCAGCACGATCGGCATCACCGACTTCGAGCTCGCCACCGGGGCCGCCGCCACCGGGCGTCGCGCCGCCGACGTCGCCGAGCTCCTCGTGAGCACTGCGCTCCTGGTGGGCGACGACCGCGCCGTCGCCGCCGCGCACGACGGTCTCGGCGACGCCGCCATCATCGAGGCCCTCCCCTACCTGCAGCCGGCCGCACTGAGCCGCGACCTGCGTCCCGATCGCAAGCACCGCAAGGAGCGTTCGAAGGAAGTGGCGTCGGTGCGCGCGGCCGCGGCGGCGGCCGCCGGCACCGAGGAACCACCGCTCCAGGAGCTCCACCGGGTGAGCGGCACGAACCTGATGATGGCGATCGGCACCCTGATCGCCGTGTTCGCCCTGCTGAGCCAGGTCGGGAGCCCGCAGGAGCTGTGGGACACCGTCACCAGCGCCGACCTCATCTGGCTGATCCTCGCTCTCGTCGTCTCGCTGCTCACCAACTTCGCCACCGCCGTCGCGCTGATGGGCACGGTGCCGATCAACCTGCCGTTGGTGCGGACCGCCGAGCTGCAGCTGTCGATGTCCTTCTCCAACCTCGCGGTGCCCGCGATCGGCGGCATGGCCGCGCAGATCCGCTTCCTGCAGAAGCAGGGTGTCGACCTCGCGTCGGCGGTCGCGTCGGGTGGCCTGCTGATCAACGTGGGCAACATCGTCGCCCAGGTGATGCTCCTCGGCGTCGCGTTGCTGCTCGCGCCGACGCCGATCCACGTCGACCCGATCGACACGCAGAAGCTCGTCACGCTGATCCTGCTCGTGATCGTCCTCGCCGTGATCGTCGTCGGCCTCGTGCTCGGCATCCCGAAGCTGCGCAACTACGTGGTGCCGCCGACGAAGGCCGCCGCGGCGACGCTCTGGGAGGCGATACGTTCGCCGCGCCGCGTGGTGCTGCTGCTCGGCGGCAACGCGATCAACGCGATGATGTACGCAGGCGTCTACATGTGCTGCATCGAGGCGTTCGGTGGGTCCATCAACTTCTGGACGCTGTTGTCGCTCAACATCATCATCTCGACGCTCGCGTCGCTCGTCCCGATCCCGGGCGGCAACACCGCAGTGTCGTCGGTCGGCATGTCGGGTGCGCTCGCGGCGGTGGGAGTGCCCACCGACATCGCGGTCGCCGCGGTGCTCGCCGACCAGCTCGTCACCAGCTTCATCCCGGCCGTTCCCGGCTGGTGGGCGACCAACAACCTCCTGCACGACGACTACTTGTAGGGCCCCAGTCGTCAGGTCGACGCGCCGGCCCCCGACGGAGGCGGCGTCGTGACGCCGGCATGGCGCGGATGGCGGCGGCGGAACAACGACGCGGCGATCCCACCCAGCGGGATCGGCAACCAGAACGTCAGCAGTCGGTAGACGAGCGTCGCGACCAGTGCGTCGCCGGTGGAGATCCCGGCCACCGCGAGCGTCGCCGCCAACCCGGCCTCGACGAAGCCGAGGCCTCCGGGCGTGAACGGGATGAGCCCGAGGACCGATGCCACCACGAACGCGAGCAGCACCAGCGCGGGATCGGGATTGGCGGAAAGCCCGCACAGGGCGAGCAGGAGCACGCCGTACTCGAACAGCCAACGCGCCAGCGACGCGCCGACCGCGAGCTGCCAGTGCGGCCCGATCTCGCGTCGGATGCGGTCTCGGCCTTCGAGGAGCCGGTCGGCGAGTGCATCATCGACCGATCCGCGACGGAGCTTGCGACGCACCCACGTGACCGCGCGTGCCAGGCCGCGCAGCGGCGCGTCCGCCACGAGCACCGCGGTGAAGATCGCGACCATGAGCAGGAACACGGGGATGCCGATCCAGAACGCCTGGAGCAGGCCGGAGGGCACCTGCGTCCCCGCGACGATGAACGGCAACGCGAACACGGGGAGCGCCACGATGGATGCGGTGCTCAGCACCGACTGGACCGTGAGTGCCGTCGCGGCGTGGGCGACGTCGAAGCCCGCGTCGGCGAGCATGTTCGCCTGCAGCGCGGTGCCGGTCGCGCCGCCGCCCGGCGTGATGCGATTGAACGCGTTCCCGGCGAGCTGGGTGCTCGCCACCGAGAACCAGTCGCGCGAGCCCAGCGCGAGCGCCTGCACGAGCCACACGCACGCGAAGCTCGCGATCGCGCACAGCGTGGCCGGGAGCAGGAAGATCGGCTGCACCTGTCCGAGCCGGTCGTACGCGGAGAAGACCTCGGCGATGCTCGGCGCGAAGAAGTAGATGCAGATCGCGCTGACCGCGAGGAACGCGACCCGCCCGACCGTCCAGTGCGGGTGCTCGTGCCGATGGACGTGGAGATGGTGGTGCCCGTGGCTCGCCTCGTGGGAATGGGCGGCGTCCGGCTCGGTGGGACGGTGTTCGGCGTCAAGCACCCTCGACCACCTCCGACTCCTCCACCGCCGCCACCTCGCTCGGGTAGTGGCGCACCGCGATCATCAGGCACACGGAGCTCGCCGCGAGCAGCGGCAGCAGCGCGAGGAACGCGAGCTGCAGTCCTTCGGCACCACCTCCGCCGAGCACACCTGAGAGTACGCCGAACACCAGGGGCGCCGACGCCTGCGCCGCCACCCGGGCGATCATGCGCGCGCTCTCGGTGCGGCCCCGCAACTGCGGGTGCACGACGTCGAGCCGGGCGGCTTCCAACGGCGCGATGGGCGCGGTGAGGAATCCTCCTGCGAGCACGAGGAACGGCAACGCCACCACCAGCGACGACACCAGGAACACCGGCACCAGCAGGATCGACGCCACCAGGTAGCTCCACGCGCCGAGACGGATGCGGCCGGTGAGGACCCCGTGCCCGATGAGGCTGTCTCCGAGGCGCCCTCCGGCCAGGACCCCGACGAACCCGCCGACCCCGACGAGCGGGATGAGGATCGCGGCCTCCGACGGCGAGACACCGAACTGCTCGACGAGGAAGAGCACGCCGAACACCTGCAGCGCGGTGAAGAACACGTCGCCGAGCGCGGCCGCGGCGATGATCATCACCACCGACTTCACCTTGAACACGTACTCCATCGCCGGCTTCAGCCCGAGCTCCGACTGGTCGCCTTCGAGGACGAGCTCCTCCTTGGCTTCGACCTGCTGCTCCTCGACCAGCTCGTGGAGCTGCGTCGGCGCGTTGATGCTGCGCTCCTCGTCGCCGGGGAGGTCGTTCTCGCCGCCGCGGCGCGGTTCGGGCACGCGGCGACGGCCCACGCGACCACGACGCCGCACAGTGCGAGCACCACGAACACCCCGCGCCACGACGTGAGCCACACGACGACGCCCGCGACGAGGAACCCGGCGCCCGCGCCCACCAGTTCGCCGCTCTTGACCCATCCGAGCACACGCCCGCGCACGTCGGCCGGGAACAGGTCGCCGACGATCGACGTGATCGGAGGGCCTCCAGCGGCGGTGAGCACACCGAGGGTGACGCGCGCCGCGAACAGCAGCGCGAACGACCACGCCGCGGCCGCCAGTCCCATGGCCAGGCACCAGATGCCGATGCACACGACGAGGATCGTGATGCGACGCGCGCGGTCGGTCAGGATCCCGATCGGGACGATCGCGATGGCGCCCACGATCGCGAACGCGCTGGCCAACAGACCGATCGCCGCGTTGCCGACGGCGAACTCCGCCATCAACGCCGGTGCCAGCGCACCGAGCGCGGTGCGGTCGGCACCGTCGAGCGCGAGCACCGCCGCCATGGCGAGCATCGCGGCCTTGCGGCTCGGATCGTGGAGCGCGGACTCGTCGGTGTGTTCCACGGTGGCGTCGGGCACGGAGTGTCGGTGCCCAAAACAGTGAAAGGGGAACCCTCGCGGGAGATGGGCGTTATCGTCCGCATCCATGACGTTCAACGAGACCATGGACGACGTCGCCAAGGTGTTCGAGGCGGCCGGCGTGGCGGTGCTCGTCGTCGGCTTCACGATCGGGTTCGTGCGGGCCGGCATCGCGTACGTGCGCAGTGAACCGCGAGCGCCGATCTATCGCGCGCTGCGCAGCTTCGTGGGTCGCACGATCCTCCTCAGCCTCGAGATCCTCGTCGCCGCCGACCTGATCCGCACCGTCGCCGTCGACCCGTCGCTCGAGAACGTCGGCTCGCTCGCGCTCATCGTGCTGATCCGGACGATCCTCAGCTTCTCCCTCGACGTCGAGATCGAGGGTCGCCTGCCCTGGCGGACCGCGCCGGCCGGCGGCCCCACCACCGACTGACCCAACCACCGACTGACCGATCGCCGCGACACGCGGCCGGCGACCCCTTGCCAAGGGGCGGTGACCTGACTACGTTTGCCCAAAGCTGAGGATAAGCTCAGTTTCTGGTTCCAGAGGGTGACGGGGGGACGGAGATGGGCTTCACCACGAAGGGCGCGCTGGTCGCGGTCGCGGTCGTGGCGTTGGCGACCTGTGCGATCGCACCGGCGGGGGCGCAATCGGGCTCCGACACGCCGAAGGCGAGCGAGGTCGGTGTGACCCCGACCGAGATCCACGTCGCGACGATCGCCGACGTCGACACGCCGCTGGCGCCGGGACTGTTCGAAGGCGCGAAGTACGGCGCCCTCGGGGCGGCGAAGTACCTGAACAGCAAGGCGGGCGGCGGTGGGATCGGGGGCCGCAAGATCGTGGTGGACTTCCTCGACTCCCAGCTCAACGCCAACCAGTCCCGCAATGCGGTCATCACCGCGTGCCAGAACGACTTCGCGATGGTCGGCAATGCGGTGCTCTTCCTCACCAGCGCCGACGACATCACGGGCTGCGTCGACAAGGCCGGCACCACCACGGGCCTCCCCGACATGCCGTCGTTCACGGCTGGTGTGGTCGAGAGCTGCGCACCCACGACCTACGGGGTCAACCCGCCACAACTGCACTGCGACACCGCGACGAAGACCCCGCAGGAGTACACGTCGAGCAAGGCGGGGGCGCCGTACTTCGTGAAGAAGTTCGGGAAGAACAAGCTCCACGGCCCGATGCTCTACGGCAACGACACCAAGGACGCCGAGCGCGGTCTCGCGCGCTGCTCGACTCGTTCCTGAGCACCGGCATCAAGGCCGACCAGTACAAGGGCTTCGCGGCCACGACGACGCAGAGCGGTTACACCGGCATCGTCACGCAGATGAAGACCGACAAGTCGAACATCGTCGACAACCTCACCGTCTCGCCCGAGCTGCTCCGGTCCGAGATGCAACTCCAGGGCATGAACCTCGACGACGTCGTGTACCAGTGCGGTTGCTATGGCGAGAAGTACCGAACGAACGCCGCGCTCGACGGCGTGTACATCTGGGGCTACACGCTGCCGCTCGAGGAGGCTTCCTCGAACGCGATGTTGCGGACGTACCTGAAGTACGTGCCGCGCGACAAGGCCGACGGCTTCGCCGGGTACGCGCTGGGGCGCCATGCTCGCCTTCGCGCAGGCCGCGCGCACTGTCGTCGACAAGGACGGCGTCAACGGGCTGACCCGAACCAACTTCCTGGACCACGGGGTCACGACGCTCACCAAGTTCGACGCCGGCGGGATGATGGGCACGGTGAACATCGCCGACCACGTGCCCACCGACTGCAGCTTGTTGCTCCAACTGAAGAACGAGAAGTTCGTGCGGCTGTGGCCCACGAAGAAGGGCACGTTCGACTGCACACCGTCCAACCTCGCGACGATCAAGGCCGACTACATCGGCGGCTGAGCCGCCATACGAGATCGAGCCGCACGCGATCGAGCCCGCACGAGACGAAGGAAACGCATGGACAAGATCACCTGGACCTTGACGGGTCCTCGCGGCGCCGACGTCGGCGAGTTCCAGCGGTTCGCCCTGGAGGAGCTCGCCCCGCGGCAGGAGGACTGGTGAGCTCCACCGAGGAGGTGCGCGTCACCCTGCAGGAGCCGGGCACCTACAGCCGCGCGTTCGTCGATCTCGGCGACGGCGATCGTCCCGTCGATGTCGCGCTCGAACTCGTCGCGACCGACGCGTTCGTCGCACTCGACGACGTCAACGCGTACCTCCAGTCCGGCTGCGGCCACGTGCAGGGCTGGCGGGTGCGACCGAATCTCATCTACGACGCATCCACGCCGGTCGGGCTCGGCGAGCCGTCGGCGTTCCCGAACATCTTCTGCTTCGTCGAACGACTCGACGGCACCACCCCCGAGCACTTCGACCGCAACTGGTCGATCCACGCCGGACATCCCGACGGTCTCGAAGCCGAGAGCGAGGCATCGATCGCGGAGCGGCGGCGCGAGGAGGAGAACGGTCCCGGTCAGCTCTATCGGCAGAACCGCGTGCTCGAGCCGGTCACCCCGACCGCGTGGCTGATCCACGGCTACACGCAGTTGCGGTTCGGGTTCCTCCTGCCGTCGGTCGGCGACGAGCCGTACGCGCGGGAACGGGGCGAGGAGGCGTTCGATCGGTGGCCACCGCGCATCGTCCAGGGCCACGAGTACCGGATCCGATGACGGAGGCGAGCGGGCTCGGCGGGCTCGGCGGGCTCGGCGGTCGAGGTCGCGGTCGTCACCGGTGGTGCCGGCACGATCGCCGGGCTCGGGCAGGGCCTCGTTCGCCGTCTCGCGACGCGGGCATGCGCGTGGCGATCCTCGATCTCGACGGCGACGCGGCCGAACGTCTCGCGACGGAGCTGCGCGCCGCAGGCCTCGACGCGTTGGCGTGTCGTGTCGACGTGACCGACCGCGACAGCCTCGACCGCGCGGCCGACACCGTCCGCGACGTGTACGGCGGCTGCAACGTGTTGTGCGCCCATGTGGGCGGCGGCGGCCAGGGAAGGTTCGACGACTTCACGCTCGACGACTGGCGGGCCGCACTCGAGCTGATGGTCGTCGGCACCGTGGCGACGGTCCAGGCGTTCCTGCCGCTCGTGCGCGCCACGCCCGGGCGTCGACGCATCGTGCTGACGGCATCGGCCGCCGCGCTCGCGCCGGGTCGGTTCCAGGGTCCGTACCGCGCCGCCAAGGCCGCCGTCGCCTCGATCGGTGAAACGCTCGAGCTCGAGCTGGGGCCCGAAGGCATCGGCACCACGATCGTCTTCCCGAGCGGGATGCTCCACCCCGAGCTCCTCGAATTCGTGCGTTCGAACGATGCCCTCGACGACGACACGATGGATCCGGTCGTCGCCGCCATCGCCCACGAGATGGCGCCGGAGGCGATCGACATCGCCAGCGGCGACGAGGCCGCGGCACCGGTCGTCGACGCCATCGAGGCCGGCACGCACTATGTGGTCACGCACGGTGTGACGGTGGCTCGCGTCGCTCGCGCGCGCCACGGACAGCTCGAGGACGCGTTCGCGGACCTGGCGCGACGATCAGCCGTGGGTGACGGTGGCGCCCGCGGCGTCGTAGCTGGCGCGCACGAGGAACCCTGACCGCGGGTCGAGCGGAGCGCCGAGTCCCATCTTGTTCATGACGTACCCGCCCGCGAGGCGGTGCTCGGGATCGGCGAAGCCCACCGAGCCGCCCGCGCCGTAGTGACCGAAGGCGCCGACGCCACCCATCGGCGCGTACGGGGACGCCGACGCGAAGCCGAGCGCCATGGTGGACTCGACGTCGATGCCGGGGAACGACATGACGCGGTCGTACCCGGAGGTCTGGAGCGTGCGCGCGATGTCGACCTGGGCGCGCGTGAGGATCGGTTCCGCCGGTCCTCCCTCCACGCCGCCGATCAATCCTGCGTAGAGCCGAGCGAGCGAGCGGGCGTTCGTGATCCCGTTCGCAGCCGGCAGCTCGGTGGCGTGGAATTCGCGACGGTTCGCGAGCAACGCGAGGTCTTCGGCGAACGCACCGTTGAGAGTCATCGCCCGCACGATGAGCGCGTCACCACCGAGCATCGCGGCGAGATCGAAGTCGTCCAAGGCGTCCGCGTGCATGGAGATCATCGGAGCCACCCGCGGCTCGTACTGCTCGGGGAGTCCGATCCAGAACTCGAGTCCGAGCGGCTCGGCGAACTCGTCGTGGAAGAACGAGCCGAGGCTGCGCCCGTCGACGCGCCGCACCAGTTCGCCGACCAGGTGCCCGTACGTGAACGCGTGGTACCCGTGCGCGTCCCCGGATCCCAGAGTGGCGCTTGCACCTCCAACGCCCGGATGACGGGTTCCCATGCGAGCGCCTCGTCGCGCGTGAGGTCGCGTCGATCGTCGGCAGGCCGACCTGGTGGCTGAGCAACCACCGCACCGGGATGTGCTCCTTCCCCGCCTGACCGAACTCGGGCCAGTACGTGACCACCGGCGCGTCGAGATCGAGCACGCCGCGCTGCGCGAGCAGATGCGCGCACGCGGCCGTCGCACCCTTGGTGGACGAGAAGACGACCTGCAGCGTGTCCTCGCCGTAGGTCGCACCGGTGTCGGTGCGCGTGCCACCCCAGAGGTCGACCACCTGGTGGCCGTCGACGTACAGCGCGAACCCTGCGCCCACCTCGCCGAACTCGTCGAAGTTGCGTCGCGAACGCGTCGCGCACCGCCTCGTACCCGGGATCGACGTGCCCCCCGATCTCGGCCTGCATCAGACCTGGTTCAGCGCGCTCGTGAGGTCGTCGGCTTCCCAGAACGGCGAGCCGACCGCCTCGGGCACGGCGTCGAGATGCGTGTGCACCTCAGCAGCCGGCGGCCCGATCTGCGCCGCGATGCGGCGTCAACGCGTCGAGATCGAAGCCGTACACGTCGGCCGCAGTGCCGGCGAGGAGCATGCGCAGGGTCGCGTCGTCGACGTCGGCGAAGTTCGCGCGCAGGCCGTCGATCGTGTGTCCCGTCGCACCTTCGGGGTGCGGGAAGTCGTGACCCCACATGATGCGATCCGCGCCCAGCACGTTGATCCAGTGCACCTCGTGCGGGGAGAGGATGCTCGCCCCGACGTAGCAATTGCGCTGGAAGTACTCCATCGGCGTGAGCTGCAACGCGTCGGTGGTCGCGGTGCCGAAGACCATGGAGAAGTTCAGCTGCCGCGGCACCCCGGCGAAGCGCGACTGCACGATCCGCAACTGGCGGGTCATGCGCTCGAGATCTTCGACGACCCAGCGCAGCCCGGGCATCTCGGTCCACACGACGGTGAGGTCGGGGTGCCGATCGAACACACCACCGACGATCAGGTGGCTCAACGTCAGGCGGGTCCAGAGCTCGTGGTCGACGTAGGTGACCGCCTTCGCCGCGTCCTGTCCCGGGCTCGGATCGGGACTGCCCGAACCCTGGTGTTGGTGCACGGGCAGGCCGAGCTCGGCCGCCGCTCGCCACATCGGGTCGTAGCGCTCGTGGTAGTAGGGCTCGATCGTGTGGTTCGGCGGAACGGCCGGCAACATCACCCCGCCGATCGCCCGCTGTTCCACCGCCCAGTGCATCTCCGCGACCGCGGCGTCGACGTCGTTCGGGAGGAGCTGGATCGAGTCCGCGCGAACGCTCCGGCGCCTCGTTGCAGAAGTCGACGAGCCACCGGTTGTGCGCCTGGAGGCCGGCCCACCGCCGCTCGAAGCTGGCGCGGTCGCGCGGCACACCGCTGAGGTGCGCCAGGATGTCGTAGAAGGGCGGCAACGTGTTCGGGAAGATGACCTCGCCGGTCACCCCTTCGTCGTCGAGCGCGCGCATCCGCGCCGCCGAGTCCCAGTTGCGGTCGTCGGTGATGTCGAACCACGGCATCGTGATCTGCGCGAGCCATTCGTCGAACTCGCCGTGCCACTTCGACGGCAGGTACTCGCGGTAGTGCTCGGCCGGCGCACCGGCGTGCGCGTCCGACGAGATGATCATCAACCGGTCGATCGCGTTCCATGCCGTCATCGAGTCACTCCCGTTCGCAGTCACCGCCGTAGATTCTTCCCTGATCCACCGACCGGCGCTCACCGTGAAACCTGAGGATAGACTCACATATGAACCCACGCAAGCAGCGGCCGGCGCCATGACCGCAGAACCGGTGGTCCGGGTCCGAGCACAGCAACGACGGTCCCAAGCGACGTTCGAGGCGATCCTCGCCGCCGCCGGCTCGCTCTTCGACGAGGTCGGCATCGAGGCGACGACGACCGACGCGATCTCCCGTCGGGCAGAGGTGTCGATCGGCACCGTGTACCGGTTCTTCGAGAACCGTGACGCCATCGTCGCGACCATCAGCGGGCGCTGGCGCGAGAGCTTGCAAGAGATGGCCCTCCCCGTCTTCGACGAGGTGAGCCTGCAGCGTGACGCCGGCGCCGTCATCGCCGACGTGCTCGAAGGCTTCCGAGGAGCACTCGACCAGCTGCCCGGCGCCCGCGGCCTGCTCACGGGAGTGTCCACCGAAGCGTCACCCCAGGAAACCGAGCGCTGGACCGCGTCACTCGAGCGGTTCATCCAGCACTTCGCGCCCGGGCTCCCACCCGCCCGCCGGCGCCACGCGGCGCTGACCTACCAGACGATCACCCTCGCGCTCATGGTCAGGGCCGCGGGTGCCGGTCGTCAGACGACCGCGCAGCTCCGAGAAGCGCAGTCCGTGCTCCTCGGCTACACCAACCAGCTCGCCGCCGAGGCGAGGAAGGACGCGAAGAAGCGCTGACCGCGGCCATCGCGAACGACGGCCAGACCGGCGTTACCGTGCACGGATGCCGCGCGGTCGCCCAGTGGGCACGGTGACCTTCCTCTTCACCGGCATCGATGCCACGACGCGACGGTCGAGTGACGCTTCCACCGACCACGGCGCCGCGCTGCGAACCCACGACGCCATCGTGCGGGGCACGATCGAACGCCACGGCGGGTACGTGTTCGCCATCCGCGACGACGGCTTCTCCGCCGCGTTCTCGAGTGCGGCCGACGCCGCGACCGCCGCCGTCGAATCACAGGAGCAGCTGCGCGACGACGCGGTCGTCGACTTCGCGGTCCGCATGGGCCTGCACACGGGTGACGCGATCCGCGTGATCAGTCCTACGTGGGCAGTGAGGTGAGTCGCGCCGCCCGGCTGTTGTCGTTGGCCCACGGCGGCCAGGTGCTCGTCTCCGACGCGACCGAGGTGCTGCTCCGCGACCGAGTCACGCTGCGGTCCTTGGGTGAGCACCGGTTGCGCGGACGGCACGGGCGCATGTCGGTGTACCAGGTCGTCGCCGACGGACTCCCGCTCGACTTTCCCGTGCTCCGCAGCACCGACGACTTCCCCGGCAACCTCCCACAACAACTGACGTCGTTGGTCGGACGCGAACCGGTCGTCGCCGACGTCGCCGAGCTCCTGCGCTCGACATCGCTCGTGACGCTGACCGGCGTCGGCGGCGTGGGCAAGTCCCGCCTCGCGCTCGAGGTCGGCGCCGAGGTGGCCGCCGAGTTCCCCGACGGCGTGTGGCTCATCGAGCTGGCGTCGCTGGCCGACCCGACGTCGATTCCCGCCGCACTCGCCACCGTGCTCGGCATCACACCGCAAGGCGACACTCCCCTGCTCGACACGGTTGCCGAGACCCTGCGCGGACGGCAGGCGCTCCTCCTCGTCGACAACTGCGAGCACCTCTTGACCGCAGTGGCCGCGGTCCTCGACGCGATCCTTGCGTCCTCGCGCACCGTCACGGTCCTCGCCACCTCGCGCGAACCGCTCGGGCTCGCCGGCGAGGTCGCGTTCACCGTCGACCCCGCTTGCGGTCGACGGTGGCGAGTCGTCGGATGCCGTCACCCTGTTCGTCGACCGGGCGCGCGCGGTGCGACACGACTTCGGCCTGCGGGAGTCGGACACCGCGACCGCAGTGACCGAGATCTGCGAGGCGCTCGACGGCCTGCCCCTCGGCATCGAGCTCGCCGCAGCGCGCATGGCGGCGATGAGCGCCACCGAGGTCCGGGATCGCCTGGCCGACCGATTTCGCCTGCTGCAGCGCTCGACCGCGGGCCCCGAACGTCACCTCACGCTCCGCCACACCGTGGAGTGGTCGTACGACCTGCTCACCGACGACGAGCAGCATCTGCTGCGCTCCACGTCGGTGTTCGCGGGTGGCTTCGAACTGGCGAGCGTGGTGGACGTCTTCGCCGCCCTCGCCGACCTCGATCATGGCGGCGACGGGGGTGACGACGTCGAGCTGCTCCGGCACCTCGACTCGTTGGTGCGCAAGTCGCTCGTCGTCGCCGACCACGCAGCCGCGCGCACCCGGTACCGGCAGTTCGAGACCATCCGCCAGTTCGCGGAGGACCGTCTGGCGGAAGCGGGCGCGCTCGAACCGACGCGTGACCGGCACGCCGCGCACTTCGCGCGCGCCGCAGTCGGGCGATGGGATCGGTGGGACGGTCCGGGATGGCGCGACGCCGTCGACTGGGTGGAGGTGGAGCTCGGGAACCTGCGCGCCGCGCACCAGTGGAGCACCGGACGGGGCGACGCCGTCGTGGCCACCGACATCGCTGCGCACGCAGCACTGATGGGCTTCTCGGGACAACTGTTCGAGACACTGGCGTGGGCCGAAGCGGTGTTGCCGCTCGCCACCGCCGCCGACGTCCCGCGCCTGCCGCGGCTCGGCACCGCCGCCGGGTACGCGTGCTTCGCGGGACGGGCCGAGGCCGCGCGCGAGCACGCGCACCGCGCGGCCGAGCTCGAGGACGATGCCCGGTACGACCCGTGTGAGCACGGCTACGCGTCGTTCGTCGAGGCGCTCTGTTCCGTCTACTGCGGCGACCTCGATCGCTACGTGGAGCTCACCGGTGACGTCGCACAGCGCTACGGGCGCGAGCGGGGCTACGCGCTGGCCGCGTACGTCGACGGCCTGCAGTCGTGCGGCCGGATCGACGAAGCACTCGCACTCACCGAGGAGTCGGTGGAGGTTGCGCGATCACGCGGGAACCCCTACTGGATCTCGTACGCGCTGTGGATCGCGGGCATGGCCTTCGCCAAGGTCGACGTGCGACGCGCCTTCGCGGCGTGGGACGAGGGTGTGGAGTTCGTGCGCGAGCACCGCGTGCAGTTCTTCGAGGGGTTCCTCGCGCGCGACGCCGCTCGGCTCCACACGTCACACGGTGAGGCCGAGACCGCGCTGGTGCTCTTCGCCGACGCCATCACCGCGTTCGAACGCGCCGGCAACGTGCCGCAGTTGGTCATCACGCTGGCCAGCGTGCCCGCGTTGTTCGAACGGCTCGATCTCCTCGCACCGGCGACGATGCTGCTCGGCGCGCTGTCCGCATGAGCCCTCGAGCCTCCACCACGTCCCGGAGCTCGCCGAGCTCGGCGAGCGCGTCACCACCACGCTCGGGGACGCGCGGGCCGCGGAGCTGACTGCCGCCGGCGCGGCGCTCGACCTGCACGGAGCCGCGGTGTACGCACGCCAGCAGCTCGACGTCGCACGCCGCGACGCCGAAGACCGCGGCGAGCGAGACCCGGCCGGGTGGCCTGAGCCGGCGGGAGATCGAGGTGCTCAGGCTCGTCGCCGACGGCAAGACCGCGGGCGAGATCGCGACGCAGCTCTTCATCTCGACCCGGACCGCCGAGCACCACGTGCAGAACATCTACACGAAGATCGGCGTCTCCGGTCGCGCCGCCGCGACCCGCTGGGCGGTCGCCCACGAGGTCGTCGACAATCGTAGCACGGCGAATCGGCGAAATAGGTAGGTCTACCGATGCCGGGCGCGACCTCGATCCGGAGAATGACCCCAACGCCTGACCAACCGGTCGGCGGGACGAGATCCACTGCGATCCACTCCGAAGGGGAAGACCATGATCCTGGCAACGACACAGGTCGAGGACATCGAGCGGTTCCTGGACATCTTCAGCACGAAGGGCGCCGACAAGCGCGCCGAGCACGGCAGCAAGGGCGCGAACGTGTTCCGCGACCCGACCGAGGAGAACCGCGTCTGGGTGCTCTTCGACTGGGACGAGGCCGGGTGGGCCAGCTTCGTGTCCGACCCCGAGGTCCTGCCGATCATCAAGGAAGCCGGTCACCTCGACAAGCCGCAGGCCGCGGCCTTCCTCGGCACCTACGAGGCGTGAGGGGCGGACGATGAGCACGCTGAACCGTCCTGCCCGCGTCGGTCTCGTCACCGACCAGACCGGCGCCCTCTCGTTCATGGGCATCGCCAACGCCAACGTCGCCAAGATGGTGATCGACGACATCAACGAGCGCGGCGGCCTGCTCGGTCGCCCGGTCGAGCTGTTCGTCGAGGACAGCGCCACCGACGACGCGGTCGCCGAGGCGGTGGCCACCAAGCTCGTCGAGCAGGTGGGCGTCGACGTCGTCGTCGGCGGCATCTACAGCTCGACCCGTCAGGCCATCAAGGGACCGGTCGTCGACCGGGCGGAGAAGCTCTACCTCTACCCGGAGCAGTACGAGGGCCAGGAGTGCCACCCGCTGATCTTCTGCACCGGCCCGGTGCCGGCGCAGCAGGTGGAGCCGCTGTTCCCGTGGCTCATGGAGGAGACCGGCGCGCGGAAGTTCTACCTGCCGTCGGCCGACTACATCTGGCCGCACACGTTGAACAAGAAGGTCCGTGAGGTCGTCACGGCCCGCGGCGGCGAGATCGTCGGCGAGCAGTACTTCCCGATGGACCACCTGGACTACGAGGCGGTGGTCGCCGACATCATGGCGACCGACGCCGACGTGGTGTTCAACACGATCGTCCCGCCCGGGCTCACGCCGTTCCTCGACGAACTGCACCGCGCCGGCTTCACGGCTCGGGGCGGCACCATCGTGTGCACGTACTTCGACGAGAACTTCCTGAACCTCGTCCCGGCCGAGCAGGTCGAAGGTCTCTACGGATGCCTCGACTACTACCGCGCGGTCGACGACGCGTTCAGCATCGAGCTCCTCAACCGGTACGAGGGGCTGTTCCCGGGGAGCGCGCAGTTCACCGCCGGGAGTGCGTGCACCGGGACCTACCGGGCGCTGAAGTTCTGGGAGGCCGCGGTCATCGAGGCCGGTTCGCTCAACCAGGACGACATCATCGCGGCGCTGGACCACGCCTCGATCGCGCAGGGTCCCGGTGGTCCGGCCGAGATGGTGCCGGGTCAGCACCACGTGCGCATGAACATGTACATCGCCCGATCCGAGGGCGGCACGTTCAACGTGGTGAAGAGCCTCGGTCACGTCGACCCCGACGAGTGCGAGGTCTGAGCGGTCCTGACCTCCGACCGCCCGGATGACGGATTCGCAGTACCGTCATCCGGGCGGAAGGGGTTTGACCATGACCGAGTTGTCAGTGCTCGAGTACTCGCTCGACGAGTTGCGGAACGTGATCGTCGCGCTCGACGACGCCGAGATGGACGTCGTGAGCAACTGCGCGCCGTGGACGGTGCGCCGGCTCGCGAGCCATGCACTGAACAACCAGCTGTTCTGGGGCGGTGTCGTCACCGGCCAGCAGCCCGTGTCGTTCGAGGAGACGATGGGCGCCGCCGCGTACGACGGCGACCTCGCGGCAGTACGCGGACGAAGTGGTCGCCCGCGCGCTTGCGATGTGGCGCACCGACGGTGTGCTGACGCAGACGCACGTCACCCCGATGGGCGAGCTGCCTGGATCAGTCGTGATCAACTTCGCGACCATCGACGCGCTGGCCCACGCCTGGGACATCTCGGCGAGCCTCGGACGCGCGATCGAGTTCGCGCCCGACGGAGCTGCCGGCGATCTCGGCGATCGTCGACGCCACCTGCACCGACGCGGCTCGGGACCACGGGCTCATCCAGCCCGTGACCGACGCGCCGGACGACGCCATCCGAGAGCGAACGGCTGATGACGCTCGCGGGGCGCGCCATCCCCCGCTGAACATCGGGAGGATCAGTCTGCCTCCCGCAGGGCTCAGACCTGGTCGGGGTTGGCGATCTCTTCGTGGAGCACGCCCTGCGCGGCGCCGGAACCGGCGCGGCCACCGCCGCGACCGCGGAGCACGAACGCGACGCCGACCGCGATGACCGCACCCGCCAGCGGTCCGGCGACGTACACCCAGTACGCGTGGAAGTCGGCCCCGACCGCGTCAGGTCCGAACGTGCGCGCCGGGTTCATCGACGTGCCCGAGATCGGGCTCCCCCACAGTCCCGCCGAGCGCGATGTAGCCGCCGACGCCGAGCGCACCGAAGAGACCGATGTTCTGCGCGCCCGATGCGGTCCCGAGGATGACGCTGACGAGTCCGAACGTCAGGATCAGCTCCATCCAGAACGCGTCGCCGCTCGAGTAGCCACTCGCGGGGTAGTTCGACCCGTAGGTCGCCGACACGTGCACGACCGCCTGGAGGAACCACGCCGCGAGGACCGCGCCGCCGAGCTGCACGACGATGTAGCCCGGCACCCGCCACCACGGGAAGTCACGACGCAACGCGAAGGCGATGCTGACCGCGGGGTTGAGGTGCGCGCCGGACACCTTGCCCATGAACAAGATGATCGCCATCACCATCAAGCCGGGTGCGACGACCGCGGCCTGGCGGCTGATGGTGCCCGGGAACGCTTGGCTCATCATGCCGCCGCCGGCCGCGACCAGCACGAGGAAGAACGTGCCGAGCAGCTCGGAGACCAGGCGCCGCCACTCCTGCGACGAGTCCTGGAAGTCCTCGGCCGATTGCTGGAACGACGCCAGCTCCGAACCCAGGTATCCGGACACCGCGTCGATCACCTCGCCGTGACCGAACGAAGCCCCCGAACCCGTATCGCTCATTCGCTCACATTGCACGTAAACGGAACGCGCGGTCAAGCCCCTCAGGTCGACACGCGGGCGACGTCTTCGATGGCGGCGACCACCGTGTCGGGAGCCTTGCTCAGGATCTGCGTGTGCTTGTGGGGCGTCGTGGCGAAGACCGACACGCGCGGGTTGAGCGATTCGGCGACGGTGACCGCCGCGCGTGCTCTGCGCATCTCGTCGTCCGTGGCACCGGAGTCCGCGCCCGGTGCCGACGACGAACTCGGTCGGGCACGCCAGCGCCGCGAAGTCGGGCCCGAGGTCGCCATTGACCGCGTCCATCTCGATCACGACCTCCGCGGATTCGGCGGGAGACATCCGTGCCGACCGGCCGAACGCGGCCATGATGCGCATCAGCCAACCCAACCGCCGGAACTGCGTGCGCACCTTCTCCTTCCCGGCGTCGTCGAGCATCGCAATCGGGTAGGCGCCGTCGATCAGCACCAACCCGCGAACCTGGTCGGGGTGCTGCGCGGCGTAGCGGACCGCGATGGTGGCGCCGTGAGACCACCCCACCAGGACCGGGTGCTCGATCCCGGTCGCCGCGACGACACGTCCGACGTCGTCGACCGAAGCCTGCACGGAGTAGTCGCCTGACGGACCCGACTTCCCCGCGCCCACGCGTCGAATCGGATCGAATGGAACCGCGCCCCGAGACGTTCGACGACCCGGTTCCAGGACTGGACCGTGGCGAACGCGCCGTTGAGGAACACCAGGGGCGGGGCACCTCCTGGGGTGTCGACCGTGAAGAGCTGGCTGTCCGGGGTCGGGATCGTGAGCTGTCGGGTCATGACGAGTCGCTCCCTTCGTCATCGGGTCCGGGGCACGCCGAAAACGGCGCCCGTATCCGTACCCAGGTGACGCCGGGCTCACTCGCCGGCGGATCCCCTAGTCGCCGGTCAGCAGGCGGCGGGGGTTGTCGACGAAGATCGTCTCCAGGTCGGCGTCGGTGACGCCGCGTTCGCGCAGCTTCGGCGCGAAGTCGGTCACGATGTACGTGTACGGGCGCTGCCAGACCTGCCACGAGATCTGCTCACGTCGCGCCGCCGCCGCCTCGCGGTGCTCGGGTGGCACGTAGAACGACGGTCGTGGCGCGGTGAGCGCGCAGATGTGGTCCTGCGAGAGGCACACCTGCGACGTGAAGCCCTCGCGCACGAGCGCGGCGACGTGATCGGCGCGTCGTTCGTCGGGGGCGATGATCTCGAGCCCGATGCGGTCGATGCCGACGAACGTGCCGCGCTCGGCGAGCTTGCGGATCGGCGCGACGTCGGTCTGCTCGTCCTGGTGGCCGATGAGCACCCGGCCGAGGTCGGCGCCACCGTCGGCGAAGTGGTCTTGCTGCACGTCGCCGTGGCGCGAGTTCTCGGTGTGCGTGATGATGGCGCAGCCCACCTCGTGTTGGGCGATGGCAGCACCGGAGAGACAGCGTGACTCGGCCCCGGTCACCTCGGTGCCGGTCGCGGCCTTGATCGCACCGGCGCGGATGCCGCCGGTACTGGCGATTCCTTCGGTGAGCTCCTTCACGTAGAGCTCGGCGATCTCCTCGGGGTCGCGTGCCCGCCAGTACACCGGGAGCCCCCAGCCGAGGTGCTCGGTGTAGAAGCCGGTGGTGCACACGATCTGCATGCCCGAGCGCGAGGCGATCTCGGCGTAGAGCTCCGGGTCGCGCCCGAGCTCGATCGGGCACGGATCGACGAACGTGCGGAACCCGGCGTCGAGCAGCTCACCCATCTTGTCGACGGCGCGCTCGACGGTGTCGGCGCGGTCCCAGGTGTACGTGGGGTCGAGCGTCTCGCCGTCGTACGAGATGCGGATGTGCTCGTGCACGAGCGTGCGCCCGAGGTCGGCGCCGTCGACGGGTCCGGTGACGGTCTGCACGGTGGTCATGAGGCACCGCTTTCGTCGTGGCCGCGAGCTCGGCGAGCAGGTCGGCGACGAGGTCGGGGCGCGACAGCATCGGCGAGTGGCTGGTGTCCCACTCGACGACGTGCTGCGCGTTGGTCGCCATCTTGCGTTGCGACTCGGGCGCGATGGTCTGGTCGTCGGTGCACACGACGTAGGTCGACTCGATCTGCTTCCACGCCGGCCGGCGGCGGCGGATCGTCGCTGTCCTGCACGACACCGAAGGCCATCCCGCGCAGGTGGCTGACCGCGGTCGCGGTGAGGTCGTCGTCGCAGTCGTGGTAGAAGACCGCCGGCGCGATCGCCGTGTCGACGTACATCGCGCCGTCGTCACCGGCGACGATCGCCGACATGAGCTCGTCGGACGTCGTCATCGCAGTCGCGAGGTCGACGTCTTCACCCACCAGCACCGCGCACAGGTACACGAGGTGGGCGACGTCGTCGCGGCCGCTCGCCGGCGCGGGAGATCACCATCCCGCCGTACGAGTGCCCCATGAGCACGACGGGCCCGTCGATGGCGTCGAGCAACGTGCCCACCGCCTCGGCGTCACCTTCGAGCCCGGTGAACGGGAGGTCGAGCGCCTGGTTGGGCACTCCCCGCTCGTCGAGGGCGCTGCGCACCAGCTCCCAGCACCAACCGTCGTGGAACGCACCGTGTACCAGCACCACTGTCGTCATGCCACCCCCTCTCGTCGTGCCCCTCCGTCGTGGCGGCGACGCTAACCGGGGACGCCCACCCGCTCAATTTCGGCGCGCACCGCGCCGTCGACCGACGTGCCGTCGAAGAACGACGGGTTCGTGGTCGCCCACAGCGACACCGCGTGCTCGAAGGTGAGCGCCCGGAAGTCGGCTTCGGTGGCGTCGCCGTCTTCGACGAGCTCCCAGGCCTCGGGGAGGACCTCACGGATGTCGGGAACGTCCCAGTGACCGATGTCGGACGCGAACAGCGCCTTGAGCCGCGGACCGCCCGTTCGCCGCGGATCGAACGCCAGCGCGGTCATGGGATCGTCGGCCTCACACCCGAAGTGGTACGCCCGCGTGAACACGTCGCGGATGTCGTCGGCGTCGGAGATGGCGCACCGCGCGAACTCGTCGAGCGTCGCGGGATCCTCGTCGGGGAGGCTCAGCATGCGCAGACCGGCGTCGAGCTGGTCGAGCCGTTCGCGGTAACGCGGCGCGCCGTACTCCTCGAACAACGACGCCACCTGCGCGCGGTCGAGGTGCGCAGGGTTGTAGTGCTCGACCGCGTCGCGGTTGCGCTTCTCCCAGTGGCCGATGAGGTTGGCCAGCAGCGCGGCCGCCCACGCCACGCCGCCTTCCTGGAACGCGAAGCGGAGCTGCGGGAACCGCTGCGGCACGCCGCCCATGAACAGCGACAGCGCGAGCATCTCGCCCGCGATCGCGAACATGCCGATGTGGTTGAACACGTAGTTGCTGGGCGACTGGCGGATCGTCCAGCCCATCGCGGCGGTGTGGAAGGTCGGTGACACGCCGAGCTCGACGCAGCGCTGCCACACCGGGTCGTAGTCGTACAGCGAGTCGAGCCCGAGCGAGTCGAGCCAGCGCGCCGCGCGCGACGGCGGGTCGACACCGGGCGCCGGACGGCTGATCGGGCCGCCGAACATGAACGCCTTCAGGCCGAGCTCTCCCGTCGCGTGATCGAGCTCGGCGATCGCCTCCTCCGGCGTGTGCATCGGGATGATGCCGACGGGCGTGAGCGTCTCGCGGTGGTCGCGGAACGCCTCCGCGTAGAACGTGTTGAACGCGCGCGCCATCGGCAACCGGATCGCGGCGTCGTCGAGCGCGGCGGGGACGAGGCCGTACGTCGGGTAGAGCACTGCGTGATCGATGCCCAGCTCGGGCAGGCGAGCCGCGAGGAGATCGGGCAGCAACGCGGTGCCGCGGTCGAGCGTGTTGCGCGTGGGCAGCCCCCACCACGACGTGCGGGTGAGGCCGGCGCCGCGCATCTGCTCCGGCGTGAGGCCGCGCGACGCGGACGCGCCCCCGGTGACGAGGTCCATGACCTCGACCGCGTCGTTCCCGGCCTGCTCGCGCAGGATGTCGCGCACGAGCGGCAGGTACTCGATGGCGTGGCCGTCGGCGTCGATGATGGGATGGTCGAGGCGAGACCGGATCGCGGTCACCTCGTCGCTGGGGAGGAACTCCATCGGCCCATTCTGGTCCCGGTGCGCGATGCTCGGCCCATGGACCCGAATGACCCCAGAGTCCGGCTCGAGCGCGACGGCAACGTCGCCGTGGTGACCCTCGACGACCCGGCCCGCCGCAACGCACTGTCGCTCGAGGTCACGGTGCAGTTGGGCCAGGCGGTCGACGAGGCCACCGCCGACCCGTCGGTGGGCGCCCTCGTGCTCACCGCCACTCCCCCGGCGTTCTGCGCCGGCGGGTCGGTCGACGACCTCCTGCACCCGCGGGCCTCCTTGCGTGACATGTACGCGGGCGTGCTCGCGCTGTCACGCACGACGCTGCCGTCGGTCGCGGCGGTCAACGGCCCCGTCATCGGCGCGGGCGTCAACCTGCCCCTCGCGTGCGACGTGATCCTGGCGTCGCCGAAGGCCCGCTTCGACCCCCGCTTCATGGACCTCGGCATCCACCCCGGCGGTGGACACCTGTGGCGCATGGAACGACTGGTCGGTCGGCAGGCCGCGGCCGCGCTCGTGCTCTTCGGCGAGTCGCTGACCGGCGAGGAGGCGGCGCGGGTCGGCCTCGCGTGGCGTTGCGTCGACGACGACGAGCTGCTCGACACCGCGATCGCGCTCGGCGCGGCGCGCCGCCGACCGACCCCGTGAGCTCGTCGGTCGGGCGAAGTCGGTGCTCGACGCGTCGCTCACGCTCGACACCTGGCAGGAGGCCTTCGAGCTCGAATTCACCCACCAGGACTGGTCGATGGACCAACCCGCGTTCCAGGACCGGCTCGCGCAGCTCCGCGCCAAGCTCGAGAAGGATTGATCCGCGCCGCTCCCCGCACCAACCGACGTCAGCAAACGAGGTCAGACCCCGCGCTGGTGACGCCGGTCAATCAACCGTCACGATTGGAACTCGATTCGGTAGACGAGCGTGTCGTCGTCGACCGGCCCGGCGTGCGCGGTGCGGGCGCGCAACGTCTCGCGATCGAGTTCGCCGCACCGGCGGACGTCAGCCGCGGTCACGACGAGAACGGCACCAGCTCCATGCTCGTCGACCTCGATCGTCCCCGCGCTCGACCCGGTAACGACCGCCGACCTTGACCTTGGGCCGGCTCCACAGGCGGTACGTGAGCGTGATCGTGCCGTCGAGCACCGCTCACGCAGCTCGGGACTGAAGTGCACGTCTCCGACCGTAGGCCGCGCGAGCGGATCGAACCGCATGGTCCATCGGCTCCGTATCACGAGCATGGACTCGACCTGTGTCCTCGACGACGACTCGGACCTCTGCGCCGAGGCGCTGGCCGCCGACCCGGACACCGTCCGTACCGGACGACGCGATCCCGTTCGGGGCGTGGACCGAGGCGTCGACGTCCGGGGCGCTCCCCGGCTGGTACATGCCCGCGCCCATCGGCCGGCCGGCGCTCACGGGTGGCGTCGGTTCGTGGTCAGGTTCAGCAGCGCCATGCTGGTGCTGTCGTTCCTCGCCATCACCGCCGCCGGGCTCTGCAACACCTACGGCGACCTCCACCTCTGAGCCGCGGCGCGAGGCCGTAGTCTCCCCCGTTGACCGGGGGAGACGATGGTGACGACCGACGAGAGCGCGATCCGGCACGAGCTGCGAACGCTCGCGGAGCAGTACGCGCGCGGCGTCGACCGTCGTGACGACGTCGAAGGGTTCGTCGCGCTGTTCCTGCCCGACGCGACGATCACCATCCACGACCCGAGCGAGTCGACCGACCCGCGCGAGATCCGCGGCGCCGATCGACTGGCGCGGATCCCCGAGGTCATCCAGCGCTACCCGAAGACGTTCCACATGCTCGGGCAGTCGACGTACGCGATCGGTGACGGCGAGGCGACGGGTGAGGTGTACTGCATCGCGCACCACCTCACGCCCGGGCGAGCAGCATGGTGGTACCGACTACGTGATGTTCATCCGCTACGAGGACACCTACCGGCCCAACGACAAGGCGCGTGGAAGTTCGCGCACCGGCGCCTGCGCGTCGACTGGACCGAGACGCGGGCCGTCAACCCGCCGAGTGCCTGACCGATGGACGGAGGCACTCGCAGGTCAGCGCGCAGTCGTCGTCGGTGGTGGCTCGGGCATCGGACTCGGGCTCGGCGCGTGTACTGGCGCGCGACGGCGCCCTCGTCACCATCGCCGGTCGCACCGAGCAGAAGCTGGTCGATGCCGCCGCCGACGCTCGCCGAGGAAGGGCTCGACGTCGCGTACGTCGTGTGCGATGCGCTCGACAGCGCGTCGGTGCAGGCCGCCGTCGACGCCGCATCCGACGACGAGCGCCGGCTGCACATCGCGGTGGTCGTGCCCGGACTGGGCGCGATCACCCCGGTCCTGTTGTTCGACGACGACGACTTCAGCGCGCAGGTCGACGCCAACGTGCGACCGGTGTACCTGTTCCTGAAGTACGCCGGCCAGGCGATGGTCCGCGCCGGCGGTGGTTCGTTCGTCGCCATCTCGTCGACCGCGGCCGTGTTCTCCACCAAGTACCTCGCGTCCTACGCCGCCGGCAAGGCCGCCGTCGACCAACTGGTGCGCGTCGCCGCCAATGAGCTCGGTGAGCTCGGCGTCCGCGTGAACTCGGTGCAGCCGGGCATGACCCGCACCCCGGGCACGGCCCGAGCGTTCGACAACCCGAAGATGATGGCGGCGTTCCTCGCCGAGCAACCGATCCAACGGCACGGCGAGGTCGACGACATCGCCCAGGCCGTGCGCTACTTCGCCGGACCGGAATCGTCGTGGGTCACCGGCCAACTGCTCACCGTCGACGGCGGCAACACCCTCCGTTCGTTCATCGACTACCGCACGCTCATCCCCCTGCCCGATCAAGGAGATCTCACATGAACCGCGCGCCGAAGACGACCGAAGCGTTCGACGATCTCATCGCCGCGCTCACCGAGATCCGCGACGGCTACGTCCTCAACGAGGAACGATTCACCGAGGACCTCGACGTGGTCGAGGGCTACCGCTACGTGACCGAGGTGCTCTCGGGCATGTCGGAGTTCTTCGTGGAAGGCGACGCCGACCACCCGCGCATGGCGCCGATCGTCAGCCCGGCCCGCAAGATGCAGGGCGACAACCCCGACGCGATCTACCACTTCGCGCAGATCCGGGGCGACCGGTCCTACCGCGTGTTCGGCGTGCGCGACGAAGAGTCGTACATCTCGTTCACCGTGCACTCGGAGGCGGTCGACGGCGGATTCAACGGTCGCGTGCTCGGCCGACATCAACGACAGCGAGTTCACCTTCGCGCCCGACGGCTCGTACTCCATCGTCTTCAGCGCTGAGCCACCATCCCAAGGTCAGCAAACTGACGGCGGGAACTGGGTGCAGCTCGATCCCGACGCGCGCATGCTCATCGTGCGCAGCTACTTCCTGCGTGAGCAGTCGGCACAGAACGACCCGCTGGTCGCGGTGCGCATCGGCATCGAGACGCTCGGCGACGTACCGCCGCCCCCGCCGCTCGACGACGCCACCCTCGCCGCGCGCCTCTCCGCCGGTGTGGCCTTCCTGCGCCAGACCACCGTGGGTCAGGGCCTTCCCACCGCGCCGTCCCCGGCGCCGTTCATGGGCAAGGAGCCCAACACGGTCGGCGAGCCGTGGAGCTTCCGCAACGCCGGCGTCGACGCCGCCGGCGCGGTCGACATCTTCTACTCGATGGGCAGCTGGGACCTCGGGCCCCGACGACGCGCTGGTGATGCGCGGCTCCATCCCGCCGTCGCGCTTCACCAACGTGATGCTCTGGAACCGTCACATGCAGACGCTCGAGTACGTCCACCGGCGCAGCTCGCTCAACTCCGCGCAGATCGCGTACGAGCCCGACGGTTCGTACACGATCGTCGTCGCGCACCGCGACCCCGGCGTGGCCAACTGGCTCGACACCGGCGGTCACCGGTTCGGCACCATCTTCTGGCGCTACCTGTTGCCGGAGACCGACCCGACGATCGCGACGTGCGAGGTCGTGCCCGTCGACAGCGTGGCCTGACCGCACCGTCGTTCGCCGGCGCCGGTCACGTCCGGGCGCGTCGGGAAGAGCCGAACCGCTACGTGTGTGCGCCGCCGTCCCAGGCGAGCACGTACACCGCGAGCAGGACGCCCACGACGAGTACGAGGGCGACGAAGATGGCGGCGATCCACCAAGCGTTGTCTTCCGACGGCGCGGTTCCCTCCGATCGATCCAACGAGGTTCCGCTCTGCCGCTCAGGGATCGAGCTCATCGCTCGAGCGTCTCACGCTTTCGTGGAACATGACAAGTTCGGGTCGTCCGAATCCGGTCGCACGGGTACGACGTGCTCGGTGGTCATTCGGTGTTGAGGATGACGGCGGGTTGGACGTGTCGGGCGGTGATGGCCGGCACCGCGGCAGCCAGGTTGGCGAGGACGAGGGCGGCGATCGCGATCACGGCGATGGCGAGGACTGGGGTCGTCGGGTGCGGCACGGCGGCGATGTCGTGAGCGAAGTCGAACCAGAGCCATCGTCCGAGCAGGACGCCGATGGGGGTTCCGATCAGGATTCCGATCGAGACCGCGGCCGTCGCTTGCCAGGACACGGTGGTGCCGAGCTGTCGTCGGGTGAATCCGAGTGTCTTGAGGATCGCGAGTTCGTGACGTCGGGATCGGATGGAAGCCGTGAGCGCCAGGCCGAGGGCAAGGGCGGCACCGACGGAGAGCCAGACGGCGAGGAAGTCGGACGTGTTCTGCGCCTGTTGGTCGTTGACGACCTCGGCTGGCCGTTGCGCCGGAAGGATCGCGTACCGATTGCCCGAGGCGTTCGGATCGCCGTTGAGCGCGGCGGTGGCGTCGTGCGCGAGTTGTTCGAGTGCTCGCTTCCCTCGTGTCGGTGACACGCCGGAACGGAGTCGGATCGCAACGGTGCCCGGGCCGTTGAGGGCCGGGTCCGGATCGGTGAGCGCCGTCCGGAATGCTGCGGGCTCGACGCCGCGCGAGAAGACCGCGCCTTGCCCCAGGGACGTGTGGAGTGTGCCCGTGCTTCCGATCGCGGGGAGCGACGCCGTGCCGACGATGCGCAGTGTCGTCGGCTTGACGTAGACGGGTGCGTCCTTCGGACTTCCGTACGTGAGGGTGACGGTGTCGCCGATGTGCTTGTGGAGTGCGGCGAGGGTGTCGGGGCCGATCACGATCTGGTGCGCCGAGCGCAGCGGGTGCCCGGCGATGACCGGCGGGAAGACCGAAGGATGGGAGTTCGTGATGAGCACCGGCGTGGTCAGACCGTCGAGCTGGACGCCCGCGAAGTCGTAGCCGGTCCAGGCCGCGACCACCTTCGAACGATCGAGGAGCTCGCGTGCGTGAGGAGAGACGTTGCTGCCGGAGATGTCCTGCAGCTGGTACGACCAGTTCCATCCGTACAGCCGGGGATGCGACACCAAGGTCGCGAGACTGGCGCCGAACGTGACGGTGGCGACGACCACGCTGATCGCGAGCGACGTGCCGAGCAACGCCGAACGGACCGGCGCGCTCCCTCGACGCCGACCGGATTCGAACGCGAATCTGGTCCCCACCACCATCGGCAGCGGGAACTGTGCACGAGCGAGCAGATCCGAAGCGTTCGACCGCGGCGCAGACGTGACCACCGGCTGCGATCGACGGTAGGCGCTGTGTCGCCATGCCTGGAGTGCGGTGACCGCGCTCAGGACCACGACCGCGACTGCGGTGCCGATGCCGATCACGGTTGTGTCGACCCGCAGGTTCCCCGCGTCGAGTGCGCGCACGATGCCGAACGGGGCGATCGACGAGGCTGCGATCGCCAGCACTGCACCCAGCACAGCACCGACCACCACTGCGGCCACGATGCCGAACGTCGACATCGCAAGGGCCGCGGGGTGACGCACCCAGCGCGCGGAGGATCTCGGTGTCCTTGGTGTGGCTCCGCAGGGTCCGGCTGATCGCCTGGCTCGTGACCACCAGGGCGGCGATGCCCGCGATCAGTCCGAAGACCGCAACCGCGATGGTCTCGGGCTTGAGTGCACCTTCGACTTGGTCGGTGACCACCGACGTGACGTGGAAGTTGTAGACCGTGTTCGGGGGCAGGGCGCGGGCGACTTCACGCTCGACGGCCGCGACGTCGGCGCCGCCGTGCGCGAGTCGCAGCGCATACGTCGGAACCCAAGCCGTGTGCTCGCGAACGAGTGCCCGCGTGAGCGCGGGCGTGAAGAGCAAGGACGTCGGATAGCGGTCCACGTCGTCGTGCGCGACCTGAGAGTCGAACTTGACGATGCCCACGAGTCGCGCTCGAAGCCGCGAGACGGGCTTCTCCGCCGGGCTGCCAAAAGCTGGATCTGCGGTCTGGGCGACCGTGTACGCAGCCAGAGGCACGGTCTGACCCACACGCAGACCGAGGCTCTTGGCGGCGTCGGCGTTCGCGACGAACTCGCGTGGGCGCCGCGGATCCGCGAGCCGGCCCTGGGTGACGATCACCTGATCCGTGTCGAAGTACAGACCGTTCACGCTCCCGATCTGGGTGACGCGGTTGTCCGACAGCCTCGGTGCGCCGTTCCGCGCGAGCGGCGCGACCAACAGACCGGTCGCCACTCCGACACCACGAACATCGACCAGCCGTGCGAGCCTCCGCCCGAGCACTGCTGAATAGGCGTTGCTCTGGAATGAACCCAACACGTACGGCTGCACCACCAGATCGGCAGCGTGCGCGCCGTGCAGATAGCGCGGGAACGCGCTCTGGGTTCTCCGAGCCGCCCCGATGGCTCCCATCGCCAATCCACTCGTGACCGCCAACAGCACGACCAGCAACGCGTAGCTCGGCAGACGCCTCGCGAAATGTCAACCGCAGCCAATACCGGACCGGCGCCACTCGCCGATTCCAGCACGACGGCACCACGCACGACAGGGCACCACCCCATCCCGGCGAGGGATGCCAGCACCCCCGACGGCGTCCTACCCCGGGAGCAGCCCCGCGGCGACGGCGGCGCCGAGCTCCCAGCACGCGTCGAGATCGGTCGGTGTGGGTTCGCCGATCACCGACACCGGCGCCTGGGCCAACCGCCACTGGAGTCCGGTGGTGACCATCTCGATCGCGCGGATCGCGCCGGTCGTGTCGTTGTTGCCGTGCACGTACACACCGAACGGACGCGCCACCGTCGATTCGAGGCACGGGTAGTAGATCTGGTCGAAGAAGTGCTTCAGCGCGCCCGACATGTACCCGAGGTTTGCGGGCGTCCCGAGCAGGTAGCCGTCGGCGGCGAGCACGTGATGCGCCGTCGCCTCGAGCGCGGCGACGCTGACGACGTCGACCCCCTCGATCTGCGGATCGGTTGCCCCTGCTTGCACCGAGGCGAACATCGAGTGCAGCGCCGGCGACGTGGTGTGGTGGACGTGCAAGAGCGTCGCCATCGGACGCGCAGACTACGCCCGGCCAGCCGGTACGCTCGCCGGCAGTGACGAGCGTCGACGACCGCCACCACGACGCACCCGGCGCACCGTCGTTGGCGCTGCTCGCACTCGAAGTGCGGGCCTGGCCCGAGCTCGCGCTCTACTTCGCGTCCTGGCCGTTGCTGCTCGCGCAGAAGCACGGCGACGGTCACTCGGTGCTGGTGCTGCCACCGTTCGGCGCGACCGACGCGTACACGAGCCCCTTGCGGGTCGCGCTACGCGGGCTCGGGTACTCGAGCCACGGATGGAAGCTCGGCCAGAACCTGGGTCCGACGTCGTCGATCCTCGAAGGCGTGCCCGCGCGCCTGCAGGAGCTCGCCGACCGGTCCGAACGTCCGGTGTCGGTGATCGGATGGAGCGCGGGCGGCATCCTCGGACGCGAAGCCGCACGGCGCAATCCCGATGCGGTGCGCCAGGTCATCACGCTCGGGTCGCCGTTCCGGCTGCTCATCGACGACCGTTACCGCACGCACGCCGCGTTCTTCTACAAGATCGCCGAGCGTTGGCACGCGCCGCACAACGACGCGATCAAGTCGTCGGCGTACAACGACCCGCTGCTCGAGGTCCCCGCCACCGCGATCTACAGCCGCACCGACGGCGTCGCGAGTTGGCAGTGGTGCCTCGAGAACGAGGGGCCGCGCGCGGAGAACATCGAGGTGTACGGCAGCCACTGCGGCCTGGGACACAACCCGGCCGCGTTGGTCGCGATCGCCGATCGTCTCGCGCAGCCCGAGGGCGAGTGGAAGCCGTTCAAGCCACCCCGCGCCCTGCGCCACCTCTTCCCCTGATCTGTTTTGGCGCCCCTACGTCGTCGCTATGACGCGGTAGCGGCGCCGAAAGCTCGAGTTCACGGGCGGCCGGCGCCGGGGACGTCGACGTCGCATGCGAGGATGCGGCCGGTGCGGGTGCCCTCGAGCGCTTCACGTTTCCAATCGGCGGCCACGCACATCAGCAGCGTGCGCCGGTCGGGACCGCCGAGTACGCACGCGACCGGGATCGCATCGGTGAAGTCGATGGTGTCGGTGACCTCGCCGCCTTCGCGGACACGGAACACCCGGGCTCCCAGCGGATCGGCAACCCAGACCGCGCCCTCGGCGTCGAGGCAGATGCCGTCGGGCGGAGCGAAGAGCACGTCGTCGCGTGCGGGCTTCAGCTCCGCGTAGGTGCGACGGTCGGTGAGCGTGCCGTCGGCCTCCACCGTGAACGCAGTGAGCCGCCCACCGCCGCTCTCGGCCACGATCAGCGTGCGGCCGTCGTCGGTGAGGATGTGCCCGTTGGGCGACTCGAGGTCGTCGGCCGCGCACTCCCAGCTGCCATCGGGCGCGACGCGGAACGTCTGGCCCGGCGCGCCGCTCGGCACCGAGCTCGTGGATGCGCACGCCCATGTCGCCGAGGTAGGCGGTGCCGTCGGCGGCGACGATCATGTCGTTGAGCGACCCACGCGCCGCCGACGACAGATCGGCGTGCACCGCGAGCGTGCCGTCGGGCTCGAGCCGCAGCAGCCGCTGCGTCTCCATGGCCACCACGAGCAGACGCCCGTCGGGCAACCACCCCAACCCCGACGGCTCGTCGTCGTCGACGCGCACCACGGTGTCGGCCACGCCGTCGAGCGCGGTCGAGATGACCCGGTGGTCGTGCATGTCGCTGCACCACAGTCGACCGTCGTCGCCACCGTGGCCCCTCGGTGAACACGAGGTCGTCGAGCAGGGTGCGGAGCGGTCCGTGCGGCATCTGCGGACGGTACCGGTCCTGTGTAACGTCGGCCAGATGACCGAGGGCACGCCCACACCCGTCTCCGCGGCACGGGTCGCCGAGCTCGCCGGCGACGCGCTCCCCGATCCGGCCGCCATCCCGGATGCCGCGTTCGACCTCGTCGCCGCCACCCGCGACCTCATGGCCGCGGTGGTGATGACCGACGTCGACGCCGTCGTGCGCGCGCAGGCCGTCGCCGACCTCGCCGACCTCACCGACACGTCTGCGCGCACGCGCAACGGCCCGACGCGATGTACCTCAGTCGCCACGCCGACGGGCGGGTCGAGAGCCTCAACCAGGCCGGCTCCGGTCGGCTCAACCCGCAGGCACCACCGATCGAGTGGATCCACCGACCGAAGGAGCCGCCGCCGGGAGCATCCCCGAAGCCGGTCGAGGTGCACGCCCGCTGCACGTTCGGCCCGCAGCACAGCGGCTCACCCGGGCGCGTGTACGGCGGCGTGCTCGGCTGCGCGCTCGACGAGGTGCTCGGCGTCGCGGCGCTCGTGTCGGGCGCGACGGGAATGACGGTGTCGCTCACCACGTCGTTGCAAGGGTGCAACGCCCTACGGCGTCCCGGTCGACATCGTCGGTCGGTACACCGGGCAGGAGGGCCGCAAGAGCTACGCGTCGGGTGAGGTCGTCGTCGACGGCAAGGTCACCGCCGAGGCGACCGCCATCTTCGTGGGCGAGAAGCGCGAGTGATGGACGCCGACGCGGTCGTCGTCGGGCGCCGCGTGGCGCGGCCGTCTGCGATCGCCTCGCGGCGATGGGCGAGCAGCATCCTCGGCGACGGCTTGCCCGACGACCCGCAGCGGCCGCGCCGAGGGCATGCACCACCTCGCCACGCAGGTCGCGTGCTGGCTCACGTACGCGACCGGCTTCACGACGATCCCGCACAGCCCGCGTTCTTCCGCAGCGCCGATCCCACGTACGCGTGGGGTGGACCGAACGTCGACCAGGTCGCGCGCCGCGCCACCGTCGACGGCGCCGGCACCTACCGCGTGTCGGGTCGGATGGGCTCGTGCGAGGAGTTCGTCCTCCAGATCAAGGGCGGCACGACCCAGAGCGGCGGCGCCAACATCGCCACCGAGGTGTACCGCGTCGTCGCTCGGGCTCGGCCCCGGCGACACGTTCGAGATCCATGCCGAGCGCCGAGGAGCAGTCCGGCACCGTGGCTGCCGCTCGGGCCGGGTCCCGGGTTCGTGCACGTGCGCGACTACTACTTCGACTGGGTCGCCGGCCGAGCCGGCCACGTTCGTGATCGAACGACTCGACACCCAGGGCGACCCGTCGGCGCCCGCAGTGACCGCCGAGCGCGTCGGCGCAGATGCTCGACGACCGCCGTCGCACGAGGTCGAGCACTCGCGCGTCTACTTCCGCGACCTGCAGGCGCGCATGCGCGACGCGCAGGACCCCGAACCAGTTCGGCCAGCCCGACGTCTCCGGCCGGGGCGTGCAGGACATCATCTACAGCCACGGGTTCGTGCAGCTGCGCGACGACGAGGCGATGGTGCTCGAGCTCGATCCGTCCGCCGCCGCGTTGTGGGGCATCAGCTCGTACACGCCGACGTGGTACGAGCCGCTCGACTACGCGACGCGCGTGACCAGCCGCAACCACCGCCAGGTCGTCGCCGACGCCGACGGGCTCGTGCGCATCGTCGCTCGCCGGCACCGACACCGGCACCGCCAACTGGCTCGACACCGAGGGCCGTCCGAGGTCTGCTCACGACCGCCCGCTGGTTCCGCCCGCCGGAGCCACCGCCGATCCGCAGCCGAGATCGTGCCGCTCGCCGACCTCGACGCGCACCTGCCCGACGACCATCCGCCGCGTCGATCGCCGACGCGCGCGCCGACGAGCTGCGCGCGGACCGCGCCGCGCACGTGTCGTGGAGGTACCGCACATGAGCGACAGCCGAACGTCGGTCGCCGGCCAGGTCGTCATCGTCACCGGCGCGTCGAAGGGCGTTGGCCGTGGCATCGCGCTGCACCTCGCACAACAGCGGCGCATCGGTGGTGATCACCGCCCGCCGGCCGGAGGCGCTCGACGAGACGTCCGGCCGAGCTCGACGCCCTCGGCGCGCCCCACCTCGCGACCACGCTCAACGTCGCCGACCGCGACGGCGCGTTCGCGCTCGTCGAACAGACCATCGCCGAGTTCGGCAAGGTCGACGGCCTCGTCGCCAACGCGCAGACGTTCCGCTCGGTCACGCCGTTCGCCGAGATCACCGAGCACGACATGGACGTGCTGCTGAACACCGGACCCAAGGGCACGCTGTGGGGCATGCAGGCGGTGTTCCCGCACATGCGCGACCAGGGCCGCGGCCGCATCGTCACCATGGGGTCGAACGCCGCGCTGCTCGGCGCGGCGGGCTACGCGCCGTACGCGTCGTCGAAGGAGGCGATCCGCGCCCTCACCCGCTCGGCCGCGCGCGAGTGGGGCACGTTCGGCATCACGGTGAACTGCCTGTGCCCGGTGTCGGCCGCGCACCGGATGCCGCCGGCCGACGAGGATCCGGTGCGGGCGCGAGATGTTCGCCGAGACCTACGCCAACCAGCCGATCCCGCGCGACGGCGACGCCGAGTCGACGACATCGGCCCGGTGGTGCAGTTCCTGCTCTCCGACGCCAGCCGCTACATGACCGGCCAGACCCTGATGGCCGACGGCGGCGCCATCATGCTGATCTGATGCGCATGGCTGGTCTGACGTGCGACCGATCACCGGCCGCAGCGCCGTCGTCACCGGCGACGGACGCGCTCGCCGACGAGTGCTCGACGGCCTCGAAGTCGCTCGGCGTCGCCGCGCTGCACGCTCGACTGCGACGTTCGAGTCGGAGGACGCAGGTGCGCACGGCGATGGCCGCGGCCGACGCAGCGCCTCGACGGCATCGACCAGGTCGTGCACACGTGGCTGGCGCCGGGCGTCGTCGCGCCCGCACCGGTTCGTCGACCTCGACGAGGACGAGTGGGCGGCCGGGTGCGAGCACAGCCTCGCGGCGGCGTGGTGGCTGGCGCGCGCCAGCGCGGAGCCGCTGCGGTCGAGCGTCGGGAGCCTGGTGTTCGTCGTGCCGACCGTCGGCATGGCCGGCGCCGCCGAGTTCACGATGCTGGCCGCGGTCGCCGAGGGCGTCCGCGTGCTGGCGAAGGGGTGCGGCCGCCAATGGGGCGTCGACGGCGTGACCGTCAACACCATCGCCGCCGCCCCGCACCACTGGGTCGACGCCGACACCGCCGACGCGCTGACCCGCGGCATCTCGTTGTCGACGCCCGCGTTCGGCGGTCACGGCGAGCGCGGCCGACGACCTCGCGCCGCTGATCGCGCTGCTCGACGATCCCGACGCGCACTTCCTCACCGCCGGCGACGCTGGTCGCCGACGGCGGCACCTGGATGGGCCTGTGAGCGACGCGGCACCGACCCCGAACACTGCTCGACGGGCAAGACCGTCGTCGTCACCGGCGCGGGTGGTGGCGTCGGGCGCGGCATCGCGCTCGCGTGCGCGACGCACGGCGCCAACGTGGTGATCGCGGCGCGCCGCACCGAGACCGGTGACGTCGTCGCCGGCGAGATCGCGGCGCGCGGCGGCCAGGCCCGCTCGATCCGCTGCGACGTCACGCGAGCGCGCCGACGTCGAAGCCGCGGTCGCGCTTCGCGGTCGACCGAGTTCGGCGGGCTCGACGTGATGGTGCACAACGCGCTCGCGCCGGTCGGCGACCCCCACCCCATCGAGGACGTCCCGGACGACACCTGGCAGGCGATGCTCGGCACCGCGGTGCGGGCGTCGTACCTGTGCGCGCAGGCGGCCTACCCGCACCTCGAGGCGGACCAGGGTTCGCTCATCCTGCATCACGTCGGCGGCGGGCGTCGAGGGCAGCCCGTACCTCCCCGCCTACGGAGTGGCCAAGGCCGCGCAGCGCGGGCTGGCCAAGAGCCTGGCCCGCGAGTGGGGTCCCGCCGGCGTGCGGGTCAACTGCATCGGGCCGGTGGCGATGACCCCGGCCATGGAGACGGTGGCCGAGACCAGCCCCGTCTTCACCGACGGCCTGCTCGTCGGGCGCACCCCGCTGCGGCGCATCGGCGACCCCGAGCCCGACATCGGCCCCGTCGCCGTCTTCCTCGCCAGCGACCTCGCCCGCTACATGACCGGCCAGACCCTCATGGTCGACGGCGGCGGCTTCATGGCCTTCTGACGGGCCCGTCACCCGAACGAGGTTGCGTCACTTGAGGGCGCTCAGGGCACCTCAAGTGACGCAACCTCGTTCGGGAACGTTTCTGCGGGTCGTCAGGTGCGGAGATAGGGTGCGATCCATGCGTGGAATCGTGTTCAACGGTGAGGGTGCGGAGGTCCGGACCGACGTCGAGGTGATCGACCCCGGACCCGACGAGGTGCTCGTGCGCCTCGCCGCCGCGGGCGTCTGCCACAGCGACGTCAGCCTGCTCGACGGCACCATCCCGTGGCCCGCTCCGTCGCTCATGGGCCACGAGGGCGCGGGTGTCGTCGAAGCGGTCGGCTCGCTCGTCACCCGGGTGAAGCCCGGCGATCACGTCGTCATCGCCACCGTCTCGAACTGCGGCATCTGCGACCAGTGCTCCGTCGGCAAGCCCACGTGGTGCCGCAAGACCCTCGGCAACCGCCGCGAGATCTTCACCGTCGGCGGCGAGCCCGCCGGCAACTTCGCCGCCACGTCGTCGTTCGCGGAGATGACGGTGGTGAAGGAGGTGCAGGCGGTCCCGATCGACAAGGAGGTGCCGCTCACCTCGGCGTGCCTCATCGCCTGCGGCGTGGTCACCGGCATGGGTTCGGTGTTCAACCGGGCGAACGTGCAGCCCGGCGACAACGTGGCCGTGTTCGGCGCCGGCGGGCGTGGGCCTCTCCACCATCCAGGCGCTGCGCATCAAGGCCGCCAACCACATCATCGCCGTCGACACCATCCCCGCGAAGGGCGAGCTCGCGCTGCAACTCGGCGCCACGCACTTCATCAACGCGGCGGAGACGAACCCGGTCGAGGCGATCAAGGAGCTGCTGCCCTTCTCGCCCGAGATGCCCGACGGCCCGTTCGGCGCCGGCGGCGTCAACTGGTCGTTCGAGTGCGTCGGCCACCCCGCGGTCACCGAGCAGGCCGTCATGTGCCTCGAGTGGGGCGGCGTGTGCGTGCAGGTCGGCGTGCCCGCGCCGGGCGTCACCTACGCGATCCCGATCACGCACCTCACGCAGGTCGACCGCGGCATCATCGGCAGCCGCGCCGGCGGCGTGCGCGCGCCAGCGCGACATCCCCGTGATCGTCGACCTCTACAAGAAGGGCCTGCTCGACCTCGACTCGATGGTCAGCAAGACCTACCCGATGGAGGACTTCCACACCGTCGTCGAGGACATGCACGGCGGCACGCTCGCCCGGGGCGTCCTCACGTTCTGATCGACACTCGCACTCACCCTGGGGGACCACGCGATGTTCATGATGCGCTTCGACATGCGCGCACCGGAGTTCGGCGGCTCGACCACCGACCTCTACAAGGCCGCGATCGACATGGCCGAGTGGGCCGAGACGCGCGGCTGCATGGCCGCGGTGATCTCCGAGCACCACACGTCGTCCGACGGCTACATCCCGTCGCCGCTGCTGCTGGCGTCGGCGATGGCCGCGCGCACCGACCAGCTGTACATCAGCATCGCCGCCGCGCTGCTGGCGTTCTACGACCCGATCCGCCTCGCCGAGGACATGGCCGTCCTCGACATCATCAGCAACGGCCGCCTGTCGTACACGCTCGGGCTTGGGATACCGGCCCGAGGAGTTCGAGATGTACGGCATCGACTGGAAGCAGCGCGGCGCCGTCGTCGAGGAGAAGCTGCAGCTGCTGCTGAAGGCGAAGACCGGTGAGCCGTTCGAGCACGAAGGTCGTCGCATCCACGTCACGCCTCCGCCGATCACGCCCGGTGGCCCGATGGTGATGTGGGGCGGCGGTTCGATCGCCGCCGCCAAGCGCGCCGGTCGTTACGGACTCGGCTTCTTCGCCCAGAGCAACAAGGCGGGCATGCACGAGGCGTACGAGGCGTCGTGCCGCGAGCACGGCCACGAGCCGGGCATGACCCAGCTCCCGCCGGACGACGCCGCCACCACGCAGTTCGTGGCCGACGACGTCGACAAGGCGTGGGACGAGATCGGCGAGTACATCCTCCACGACGTGAAGATGTACGGCGAGTGGAACCCCGGCGTGGAGACGGCCAGCATCTCGCACGCGCAGACCGTCGACGAGCTGCGGGCGACGTCGCCGAACCACAAGATCTACAGCACCGAGGAAGCGACGGAGATCGTGCGCAGCGGCATGCCGCTCATGCTCATGCCGCTCTGCGGAGGCCTCCCGCCGGAGATCGCGTGGCGCTACCTCGAGCACGCGGCCGACGTGGTCCAGCACGCCCAAGCCGACGACCCAAGGATGCCGGCGTGGCGTCGGTCGCACGGTTCCCCGACACGAGCGATCCCGACGCCCTGATCGCGGCGTTGCGCGCCGACGGCGCGGTGCTGGTCGACGAGTTCATCCCGCCGGCGACGGTCGCGGCCATCCGCGCCGAGGTCGACGAGCACGTCGCGGCCGCCGAGTCGGGCATGCGCACGGTGAACCCCGCGGTGCAGGCGTTCTACGGCCCGCACACCAAGCACGTGTCGGCGCTCGCCATCGGTGTCGCCCACGTTCGCCGACGAGGTGATCGCGCACGCCGACCTACGCGGCGATCTGCGACGCGATCCTGCTGCCGTCGTGCTCGCGCTACCAGCTCAACCTCGGCCACCTCATCGCGCGCGGTCCGGGCGCCGAGGCGCAGTTCGCCCACCGCGACGAGGACGTGTGGCCGCACTTCCCGCGTCCGCACGACGAGCTGCAGATCGCGTCGCTGGTCGCGCTCACCGACTTCCGGGTCGACACCGGCGCGACCCGCGTCGTGCCCGGGAGCAACCACTGGGAGCGCGGCCGGCACCCGCAGCCCGACGACGTCGCCGACGCGGTGGTCCCGCCGGGCGGCGCGGTGATCTACCTCGGGTCCACCATCCACTACGCGGGCACGAACTCGACCGCCGACGAGTGGCGCCTCGGCGCCCACGTGAGCTTCACCCTCGGATGGCTGCGCACCGAGGAGAACAACTCGCTGGCGGTGCCGCCGGAGGTGGCGCGCACGCTGTCGCCCGCGCGCGCAGGAGCTGCTCGGCTACGCGGTGCACGACGCCATCGCCGACGGCGGCGGCTACCTCGGCATGGTCCGCATGCGCGACCCCATGGAGCTCCTCGCCAACGACGAGCTCTGACCTCCCCCACGACCGAACCTGCGTCGACTGAGGCGACCTTGCGTGTGCCCGAGTCGACGCAACCTCGGTGGGTTGGCGGTCAGATGACGCCGAGGTCGCGGGCCCAGGCGAGGTTCTTGCGGGCGGAACCGACGTGCGCGATGTGCACGACGTGCGCCTCGCCCTGGCGCGGGTCGCCGTGACGGATGGGCCCGCTGTCCGACGCGCTCGGCCTCGGTCGGCGAGCTCGTCGAGCTCGCGCCAGTAGGCGATCTCCTCGGCGGTCGGCGTGAAGACCTCGTGCACCAGCGGCACGTGCTCGGCACTGCCGAGCATCATCCCGTAGTACCCGAGGTTGCGCAGCGCCGTCGCGAAGGCGCGCAGGCCGTCGAGGTCGTCGAGCGCGCCGCCCCACATGCCGCTGATCGGGTAGCGGATGCCGGCGGCCTTGGCGTCGACCAGCACCTTGGAGCGGAGGAACAGCGTCTCCTCCCCTTCCGCGGTCCAGCGGTACCCGAGCGCCTGGTGGATGTCGCCGAAGCGCGACAGCGCGCCGCCCATGTGCGACACCCGCGGCGACGCCATCGCGATCTCGTAGGCGAGGCGGATGCGCCTGCGCGGTCTCGAGGATCGGATAGATCGCGATCTGACCGGGCGCGCAGATCGAAGTCGACCTCGGTGCAGGCGAGCAGCGCGTCGAGCGCGTGCACGTCGGCCGGGCGACCTGATCTTGGGGAGCAGCACGCCGGCCAGCCCCGGACCCGCGACCGCGCGCAGGTCCTTGAGCGTCTGACCGGTCGACGGCGGCTGCACCCGCGCGAACACGAGCGGCAGCTCGCCGGGCACCAGCGAGTCGAAGAACTCGCGCGCCACCTTGCGCCCGCGCTCGCGCTCCGACTCCGGGTACGGCGTCTGCGGCTCCTCGAGGTCGACGACCATCGAGTCGGCGCCCGACGCGCGTGTCGCCGCCAAGGCGTCGGCGTCGTCGCCGGGCGCGAACACCACCGAACGCAGCGGACGGGCGTCGTCGCGGTTCACAGCCACACCTCCCCGGCTTCGGCGAGCGCCTGCGGTGGCCGACGCCTCGCACACCGTGCCCTCGAAGAACCGCGGGTTGGCACCGGCGTGGAGCCGCACCGGGTTCACGAACGTGAGGTCGCGGAAGTCGCGCTCGGTGATGACCCCGTGCTCCACCAGCTCGTACGCCTCGGCGATCGGCTCGGTCATGTCGCGCACGTCCCAGTGCGAGATGTCGGAGCCGAGCACCGGCCGCAGCCGGGTGCCGAGCGGGTTCACGTCGTCGCGGAACGCCCACGCCACCAGCGGGTCGTCGGCCTCGCAGCCGAAGTAGAAGTTGGGCTCGAAGCGTGCGCGCAGGTCGTCGGCGCGTCTCGATGCCGACGGCGGCGAACTCGTCGACCTGCGCGGGACGCGCCGCCGGGCGGCCGAAGTAGTCGCGGAGCTCGTCCAGGCGCGCCGGTCACCTCGTCGTCGCCGTACTCGGCGAAGTACGCGAGCAGCGCGTCGACGTCGAGCCGATCGGGATCGAGCTCGACGATCGCGTCGCGGTTGCGCTTCTCCCAGTGCCCGACGAGGACGAGAACAGCGCGCACGCCCACGCCACACCGCCCTCGAGGAAGCCGAAGCGCAGCTCGGGGAACCGGCGCGTGACGCCCGAGAGGAACAGCGACTTGCACAGCGACTCGTGCGCGGCGGCCAGCCCGTTGACGTGGTTGTAGACGTAGTTCGAGATCGAGCGGGTGACGCGGTGCTGTTGCAGCGCGCTGTGCACCACCGGCGCCACGCCGAGCTCCACGCACGTCGCCCACAGCGGGTCGTAGTCGTAGTCGCTGTCGAGGCCGAACATGTCGAGCCGGTACCCGCCGCGCCTCGATCGGGCGACGCGCGTAGCCGGCCAACGAGCACCGACTTCGCGCCGAGCTCCTCGACCGCGTACGCGCACCTCGGCGACGGCCTGCGTCGGGTGTGTTCATCGGGATCAGCGCGCCGACCGTGCAGCGGTCGCGGTACGGCTCGAACAGCCGTTGGTGGTAGCGGTTCACCGCGCGACACAGCGACCGACGACAGCTCCTCGTCGGTCGACCTCGAAGTAGCCGAGCGCCATCGACGGGTACAGGATCGTGAAGTCGATGCCGATCTCGTCGAGGCGCTCGTAGAGCAGCGCGGGGAGGTGCGACGTGGCGCGGTCGCGCACGCCGGCCGTCTGCCAGCCCCACCACGACGGCATCGCCTTCCACTGTCGTCGCACCGCGGGGTCGCCGCGGTCGGCCAGGCTCGACGACGTGTCGAACGACTTCGCGGTGGCGAGGAAGCGCTCGCGCAACGCGGCGCCGCCGGCGTCCTCGACGTAGGAGATCACCTCGTCCTGGAGCAACGGACCGAGCTCGACGAAGTGACCGTCGGCGTCGATGATCGGATGGTCGACCTGGCCGCGGACCCGGGCCGCCTGCGTGGGCGTCGTCGTCATGCGCACTCCTCTCACGTGTCCGTGTCGCTGCCCGGCACACTACGGGCATGTCCTTCGGGGCGGCCGTAGTAGAAGGATCCGGGTGCAGCCCGATCCCGCCGTCGCCGCCGAGTACCGGGCCCCGGGTGGTGGGGCGACACCACCGTGGGCGACGCGGTCGCCGGGTGGGCGGGAACCCGGCCCGACGCCACCGCCCTGGTCGCCGACGGCCGGCGCGCCACCTGGGCCGACTACGACGCCGGGCCACCGGCGCTCGCGGGCGTGCTCGCCGGCACCGGGCTGGCCCGGGGAGCTCGCGTGGCGGTGCTGCTCCCCGACGGCGTCGCCGTCCACGTCGCCTTCGTCGCCGCCGAGCGGGCCGGCCTGACCATCGTGGGGCTCGGCCACCGCGCCGGTGACGACGAGCTGCGCCACCTCCTCGGCCTCACCCGAGCCGACGCCCTGGTCACCCTCGCCGAGCACCGCGGCCGCCCGACCACCGAGCTGGTGGCGATGTTGCAGGCCGCCGGTTGCCCGCTCCGCCATCACGTCGTGGTCGACCCCGACGGGCAGCGCCACCGACCGGCGCCGCCGTCGAGTGACCTCACCGACCGCGCCTACGGGCCCGACGACGTGTTCCTGGTCAACTCGACGTCGGGCACCACCGGCATGCCCAAGTGCGTGGTGCACACGCAGAACCGCTGGATGTACTTCCACCAGCTCGCGGCCGACGCCGGCGACATGACCGGCGACGACGTGTTCCTCAGCGCGATCCCCGCGCCGTTCGGCTTCGGCATCTGGACCGCGCACGTCACGCCCGCGGTGCTCGGCGCGCCGACCGTCGTGCACGAGCGCTTCGACGCCGACGCGGTGATCCGCGCCATCGAGCGGGAGCGCGTCACCGTGCTCGCCTGCGTGAGCACGCAGTTCCTCATGATGCTCAAGTCGCCGCTGGTCGAGGCGCACGACCTGTCGTCGCTGCGGTGCATGTTCACCGGTGGCGAGGCGGTGCCCGAAGCGCGCGCGGCGCGCTTCGAGGACGTCACCGGCGCGCGCGTGCTGCAGTTCTACGGCTCCAACGAGACCGGCGCGCTCAGCCGCACGACGATGCGCGACGACCGCGACCACCGGCTGCAGACCGCCGGCCGGCTCATCGCCGACATGCACGTGCGTCTGCTCGACGACGACGGCGACGACATCACCACGCCCGACACGCCCGGGCATCCCGTGTGCAAGGGACCCGCCACCTGCCTCGGCTACCTCGACGACGCCCGCGCCAACGAGGAGCTGTTCACGCCCGACGGCTGGATGCGCATCGGCGACCTGTGCACCGTCGACGCCGACGGCTACCTCCGCGTCGTCGGGCGCACGTCCGACATCATCATCCGCGGCGGCAAGAACATCAGCGCGCCCGCGGTCGAAGGCGAGGTCGCGGAGCATCCCGCGGTCGCGGTCGCGGCGGCGGTGGCGATGCCCGACGAGGTGTTCGGCGAGCGGGTGTGCCTCTACGCCGAGCTCGAACCGGGCCAGGAGCTCGACCTCGACGCGCTCGTCGCGTTCCTCCGCGAGCGTGGCGTGTCGCCGGAGTGGTTCCCCGAGCGGCTCGTGGTGGTCGACGCGCTCCCCCGCGCGTCGGGCGGCAAGGTCGCCAAGGGCGAGCTGCGCGCCGACATCCGCCGCCGACTCGACGCCGAGCGCTGACCTCCCGTGCTGATCCCCGAGACCCGATTCGCCCGCGCCGACGGAGCCGATATCGCCTACCAGGTGTTCGGCGACGGCCCCGTCGATCTCCTGTGGGTTCCCGGTTGGATCTCGCACCTCGAGGTGATGTGGGAACTCGCCGAGTTCCGCGCGGTTCCTCGAGCACCTCGGCTTATTCGCGCGGGTCGTCACCTTCGACAAGCGCGGGACGGGAATGTCCGACCGGGTCGAGGGCACTCCGACCGTCAACGGCGCATCGACGACGTACGTGCCGTCCTCGATGCTGCCGACGTCGAGCGCGCGATCCTCGTCGGCTGGTTCGACGCCGCCCGATCCTCGCAGTGTGCGCAGTGCGTACCCCGACCGCGTGGGGGGACTGGTGTGTGGGAGCGCCACGGTGAAGTTCGCGGCCGATCCCGGCGAGGTCTGGGGCATGAACCCGGACGTGATCGCACGGGCCGCTGACGCGTTCGAGGGCGGCGACTGGGGCCTCGGCGCGATGCTGCCCCCATCGCGCCCTCGGTCGGGAACGACGAACGCCTCCTCGGGTGGTGGCGGCGTTACGAGCGCATGTCCGCGACCCCGAGCGCGGCGGCGGCGATGCTGCGCGCCAACCAGCTCATCGACGTGCGCGACGTCCTTCCCCGAGTGCACGCGCCGACCTTGGTGCTCCACCGCCGCGACACCGTGCCGGTCACCCTGGCCGCGGCGCGGCAGTTCGCGGAGGGCATCGCCGGCGCCACCTTCAGAGTGCTCCCCGGCGCCGACGTGTTCCCCTATCTCGGCGACCAGGACTCGGTGCTGAGCGAGATCGAGGAGTTCGTCACTGGCGTTCGGCCGGCGGTTCGGTCCGACCGTTTCCTCGCGACCATCGTCTTCACCGACATCGTCGGGTCGACCGATGTCGCGCAACGGCAGGGAGATGCCCGATCAGCGGCACCCTCGGCGCGCACGATACGCTCGCCGAGCAGCTCGCGGTGCGTCATGGCGGCCGCATCGTCGACACCGCGGGTGACGGCGCCCTGGCCGTCTTCGAAGGCCCGACACCGGGACTCGAGTACGCCCGGGAGCTCATCGACGCGGTCCATGCGCTCGGGCTGCGCGTGCGCGCGGGAGTGCACACGGGCGAGGTCGAGCGACGCGGCACCGACGTGGCCGGCATCGGCGTGCACATCGGCGCCCGCGTCGGCGCCCTCGCGGCGGGCGACCAGATCCTCGTCACCAGCACCGTGCGCGAACTGGTCATCGGTTCGCCGGCTCGGTTCCTCGATGCGGGCGAGCACGAACTGAAGGGCGTCGAGGGCACCTGGCATCTCTTCGCCGTCGGTTTCGAGGACAGGCCGCTCCGTGCCTGAGACCACCGACGTCGTCGTCGTTGGTGGTGGGCTCGTTGGAGCCGCGTGCGCGTACGACTCGCGCGCGACGGCCAGCGCGTGGTGCTCATCGACCGTCACGATCCCGGTTCGCGCCACCGACGCGGGCGCCGGCATCCTCTCGCCCGAGACCATGGGCGGTATGCCCGCCCGTTCCTCGACCTCGCCGACCTCGCCGGCGACCACTACCGCGCCTTGATCCCCCGCACTCGCCGAGATCGGCGCGCCCGATCCACGCTACGCAGTGTGTGGGGCCCTGCGCATCGTGTTCCGGGAGTACGACGACGACGCGTTCGCGGTCAACCAGCGCGAGTCGATGGCGTCGCCATCCCGACGTGCTCGCCGCGGTGACCGGCGTCAAGGCGCACGACCTGTACCCGCCACTCGGTGAGATCCGCGACGCGTTCTTCAACGCACGCGGCGCACGCGTCGACGGGCGCGCGCTCGTCGCCGCGATCGAGCACGCCGCACCGCGCGCTCGGGGTGGAGTGGCGCTCCGGCTCGGCCGAACGGTGGTCGTCGAGGGTGGCCGAGTCGTCGCGGTCGAGCACGCCGACGGCGTCGTCGCGTGCGGCACCGTCGTGCTCGCGGGTGGTGCGTGGACACCGGCACTCGCCGAGGCGTTCGGCCTGCGGTGCGGCATTCGACCGGTCGCGGACAGATCGTGCACCTCGACGTCGACGCCGACACGTCGTCGTGGCCGGTGCTCCAGCCGATCTTCAGCCACTACGTGGTGCCCTGGCACGACGGCCGGGTCGCGATCGGTGCCACCGTCGAGGACGCGGCTTCGACGCCCGCGCCACCGCCGCCGGTCTCCGTCAGCTGTTCTCGGAGGGGCTGCTCGTCAGCCCGGGCCTCGCCGACGCGACGTTCCGCGAGGTGCGCGTGGGGCTGCGACCGGTGAGCGACGACGACCTGCCCATCCTCGGTGCCGCTCCCCGACGCGCCGAACGTGCACGTCGCCACCGGTCACGGCGCGAACGGCCTCCTGCTCGGCCCGGTGAGTGGCCGCCTCGTCGCCGACGTGATCGGCGGGTCGCACGTCCGCCGTCGACCTCACGCCGTTCTCGCCGGCGCGTCTCGCGCCTGGCTAGGGTCCGCCGAGGAGCCCGTACACCTGGTACCTCGACCCGTGCTTCATGAAGTAGCCCATCGGGCACGGCTCGCCCTGGTCGTTCGTGAAGAACTTGTCCGGCTCGACGTACACGTCGTGGTGCGCGGCGAGCGCGGGCGTCGAAGCGGAAGTCGAACTTCAACGCGTCGGTGCGTCCTCGCATCGATGTCGTCACCGGGTGCGTACGACCGATGACAGTGGTCGAGCCGATCGGGGAACGCTTGCCACGGCCATTGGTGGTAGTTGCCGCGCTGCCAGAGCACGAACCCGCCGAGCACCAGACGACGAGCAGCCCCGCGACGAGCGCGACCTTCAGCCACCGCTCACGCGTCACACCCGCTGGTCGAACTGCACGTAGCCACCTTCGGGGTCCTGCACGATGATCGACCGGATGGTGTCGCCGGGCGGCTCGCCCCACCACACCGAGTCCGCACCCACCGAACCGTTCAACAGGATCTTCACGCCCGGCGTCCTCGACCCGAGCGAGGATCGGATCGACGTCGTCGACCCAGAACCCGTAGTGGTGCAGCCCCATCTGGAAGATCTGCGCCGGCTCGCCCGGCGTGTCGAAGTCGAGCTGCTGGTCGAGCACGACGAAGCTCGAGCGGGGATCGTCGTCCCACCGCATGTAGACCGCTCGCCGCTGCGCCGGCGGGTTGCCGTCGCCCCGGGGCATCGACTCGACGGTGTCGAGCGACACGTGGAGACCGACGACGTCGCGCCAGAACGGCAGGGCCACCTCCATGTCGCGAACGCCGATGGCCATGTGCGAGAAGTGCTGATGCTCATGCCGCGGACACTACCGATCCCGCACACCGCTCGCCGTCCGAACGGTACGGAGTGGGTAGAGGCGGGCGCTGTCCGGACACGCCTTGCCCAACCGATGCGCACCGTCCGTTGCGTCGCTGCCCACGCGCACCAGAGCTTTACGCAGTGCGGCTCAGTCACGATGTACCCACCCGGGAAACGATCCACGAGCCGTGCCCGGGCAGGGGCCCAGCGTCGAAGGCCATGGTCGCGTTGCCGTCGTGCGCGGTGTTGCCCCAACTCACTGCGACCGCGACCCTCGCTCGGATCGGGAATCACGATCCTCGCCGACCCTACCCGTGCGTTCACGTCCAGGGGCGGACTTCGAGAAGTACCGGTAACGCGTCATCGTCGGGTCCCGGTCGCGCACGGCCTGCGCGGCTCGGTGTCGACTGGCGCTCGTGAGCAACGCGGTCTGACCGCCGACGACCTCCGACCGCGGTGGCGCAGTGAATCCGATCGGATTCACCGTCGATCGCCGCCGTCGGTGTGACCACCGATCGTCGCGGCTCCGGCCGGAAACGTCGTGACCGCGAGCACCAGCGCCACCGCGGACGCGAGTCGAGCGATCAGCACGGCGCGCCGACCGGGAAGCGGACGGTACGCTTCGCACTCGGGGTCTTCACGGTCACCGGCACGCACGCAGCCTTGTCGACCCAGATCCTGATCCCCGACACCGTCCACGGACGCGCCCTCGCGTATCGTGCACTCCGGTAGGGTCAAACGCCTGGATGCGCGTGGTCCATCATCAGCGCCGAAGGAGAGATGCCCGACCTGCGCCTTCGGCACGACGAGGTCGACCCGAGTTCGGGTTGTGAATTCGAGCACCGTGTCGGCGACGAGCAGGTGCGACGACGACGCGCCGGTCGCGTGCGCCTGCAACGTGCGGGCCGGGTACGCGATCGCGTCCCCGACGGCGAACGACGGATCCCCGGTCGACGGTTCGCCGCACCGGAGCACGACACGCTCGCGCACCGCCGGCACCGGCACGTAGTCGCCGGTGGTCGTGACTCGTGTCGTGACCACGACCGGTGCGTCGTCACCGTGCAGGACCCACGTCCGGCAGTCGGCGCGGTCGGTGCCGGGCGCGCCGGCGCCGTTGGGATCGGGCGATGTCGATGGCGCCGACGCGTCGGCCGCGAGCACGAGGCCCGGTGATGCCACGCGACACACGTCGAGGGTCAGCGTTCCCAGACTCGCGGCGATCCGCTGCAGCGACGCCGGTGTCGATGCGCACACCACCGTCGGTGGTCGTTCGAGAACGGCTGGTGCAGCGAGATCCGAAAGCCGACCTCGTGGTACAGATCGCTCCGCTCGGAGTCCACCTGCACGGTGTCGGGCGGGATGCCGCAGTGCATCGACGACCTGCTCGGTGATCACGGCCCGCTCGGCCGGCGACGGCGCGTCGTCGTAGGTGTCACGATTGGCGGCCCCGTCGATCACCACGAGACCGGACTGGTCGACGATGAAGTCGAGCGTGAGCGAGTTCAGGGGCGACGGATGCGCGCCAGCGGGTGCCGGCAACACCATGAACCCGACGGCGATGGCCACCGCCACCATTCCGCACGTCCACACCCCACGCCGCACACCGACCTCCTCGGACGACCGACGCACGGGTCGGCACCGAGGTTGCCCGCCTCACCCCCAGCAGGCGTCGTCCCCGACATTCCACGGACTACTGCCGGTTGTTCAGGGTGCGCGATCCGGTCAGTTCCCGTCGAACATCTGGCCGATGCGGATGGCGTTGCCGAAGGGGTCGCGGATGCCGAAGTCGATGCCGTAGGGCCGGGTCTCCGGCTCGTCGGTGACGTCGACACCTCGCTCCTTCAGCACCGCGAACGTCGCGTGGGCGTCGTCGACGGTGAAGAACAGCGCGCCGGCAACGGCGCCCTTGGCGAGGAGCTCGCGCACCTGCTCGGCGGTGGCGTCGTCCATCACCGGCGGACCGGGTCGCTCGAGCAGGATCTCGCGGACGGGATCACCGGGAACCCGCACGGTGAGCCACCGCATGAACCCGAGGTCCTGGTCGGCGGCGACTTCGAGCCCGAGGGTGTTGACGTAGAAGTCGAGGGCTTCGTCCTGGTCGAGGACGAACAACTGTGAACGGCTGATGTTGTTGAACATGCTGCTGATCGTAGGGAGACTGCCGATCAGGAGGCTTCTCCGAAACTGCTCGGTCGCGTCCACGCCTTCACGAAGCACGAAGGGACGGCGGGAATCGGCCCGCGCGTGCGGAACTCTGACGGTGTCTCGCCGACGATGTCGCGGAACGTCCGACTGAACGTGCCCAGGCTCGAGAACCCGACCTCCATGCAGACGTCGGTGACGGTGCGGTCGCTGTTGCGGAGCAGGTACATCGCGCGTTCGACGCGGCGCCGTTGCAGGTAGCGATGCGGGGTCTCACCGAACGTCGCCTTGAACGTGCGGATGAAATGCGCGTCGGACATGCAGGCGATCGACGCGAGCCGGGGCACGTCGAGGGGCAACGCGTAGTCGCGGTCCATCGCGTCGCGCGCCCGCAGCATGCGACGGTTCTCGTCCTCGACCGACCGGGTCACGCCGGCCAGTCTGGTCGATCATCCGGATGGGGTGATGCGCCGGACCGGCTAGGAAGTGATGGTGAGGTGACGCTGGCGTCAGCCACGGTCCCCCTGAACTCGAGGAGCACGTCGATGGCAAGCGAGCCCAGCGCAAGGATCAACCTCGACATCCGCGACTCGGTGCCCGACTGGACGCCGTACCTGCCCCCGAAGGCGCCCGACGGCGCACCCAACGTCCTCTACATCACCTGGGACGACCTCGGCTACGGCACCATGGACGTCTTCGGCGGACCGGTGAAGACGCCGAACATGCAGCGCATCGCCGACATGGGCGTGAAGTTCTCGAACTTCCACACGACGGCGCTGTGCTCGCCGACCCGGTCCTCCATGCTGACCGGCCGCAACGCGACCAGCAACGGCATGGCCACCATCGCCGAGTTCAGCGCCGGCTTCCCCGGGATCTCGACCCGCATCCCGTTCGAGAACGGGTTCATCTCCGAGGTGCTGGTCGAACGCGGGTACAACACCTACTGCGTCGGCAAGTGGCACCTCACGCCGGGCGAGGAGTGCAACCTCGCCGCGTACAAGGGCCGCTGGCCGCTCGGGCGCGGGTTCGAGCGCTTCTACGGGTTCCTCGGCGGCGAGTCGAACCAGTGGTACCCCGACCTCGTGCAGGACAACAGCCAGATCGACGCGCCCGGCACGCCCGAAGAGGGATACCACCTCTCCAAGGACCTCGCCGACCAGGCCATCGGCATGATCAAGTCGGCCAAGGTCATCGATCCCGACAAGCCGTTCTTCATGTACCTCGCGCCGGGGTGCGGACACGCGCCGCACCACGTGCCCACCGAGTGGGCCGACAAGTACAAGGGCGTGTTCGACCACGGCTACGAGGCCATCCGCAGCGAGATCCTGGCCCGCCAGCAGGAGCTCGGGCTGCTGCCCGACGACACCCAGCTCTCGGCGATCAACCCCCACGGCGAGCCCGAGCGCACCGGTCCCGACGGGCAGCCCTGGCCGCTGCTCGACACCGTGCGTCCGTGGGACTCGTTGACGAGTGACGAGCAGCGCCTCTTCGCCCGGATGGCGGAGGTGTTCGCCGGGTTCGTGTCGTACACCGACGACCAGGTCGGCCGCGTCCTCGACTACCTCGAGGAGTCGGGACAGCTCGACAACACCATCGTCGTCGTCGTGTCCGACAACGGCGCCAGCGGCGAGGGTGGTCCCAACGGGTCGTTCAACGAGTGGCGCTTCTTCAACGGCGTACCCGACACGACCGAGTCGACGCTGCCCCACATCGACGACCTCGGCACGCCCCGGTCGTACAACCACTACTGCACCGGCTGGGCGTGGGCGTTCGACACGCCGTTCCCGTACTGGAAGCGCTGGGCGGGCTACGAGGGCGGCGTCGCCGACATGTGCATGGTCGTGTGGCCGGCGCAGATCAAGGCGTCGGAGGAAGTGCGTCACCAGTACATCCACGCGGTCGACATCGTCCCGACCGTGTACGACCTGCTCGGCATCGAGCCGCCGGCGGTGATCAAGGGCTACACGCAGACCCCGATCGAGGGCGAGAGCTTCGCGGCCGCACTCACCGATCCCTCGGTGCCCGGGAAGTCGACGCAGTTCTACACGATGCTCGGTCAGCGCGCGATCTACCACGAAGGTTGGCTCGCGTGCACCGTGCACCCGCCGATCGGAGGGTGGGGCAATTTCGAGCACGACGAGTGGGAGCTCTACGACCTCGAGCACGATCGCGCGCAGTCGAAGAACGTCGCCGCCGACCACCCGGAGCAGCTCGCAGACGCTGCAGAATCTGTGGTTCTACTACGCGGGGATCTACAAGGGTCTTCCGCTCGACGACCGCACTGCGTTCGAGCAGGTGATCTCGGAACGTCCTCGCGGTGGACCGGACCGTCAGCAGTACACGTACTACCCCGATGTCGCCGACGTGCCCGAGTCGTCCGCGGTCGCGATCAACGGACGGTCGTACACGATCGCCGCGGGCGTCGACATCGACACTGCCGACGCCGAGGGTGTGCTGTTCGCGCACGGTGGCGTCGCCGGCGGCCACAGTCTCTACGTCAAGGACAAGAAGCTGCGGTACGCGTTCAACTGGATCGGCACGAGGATGTTCGACGTCGTCGCCGACACCGACATCACGCCGGGCAAGCACGTGCTCACCGCGGAGTTCGCGTCGAAGGGTCAGAGCACCGACCCGACGACCCCGGGGTTCGCGGGCACGCTCTCGCTCTACCTCGACACGCAGAAGGTCGGCGAGGGCGAGATCGTCACCCAGCCCGGCAACTTCTGCCTGGTGGGCGACGGGCTGTGCATCGGACGTGACAGCGCGTCACCGGTCACGCCCGAGTACACCGCGCCCTACCGGTTCACCGGCGGCACCATCGACAAGGTCGTGGTCGACGTCTCGGGCGAGAAGTTCGTCGACCACGAGGCCCAGGTCGCGGCCTGGTTCTCGATCGACTGGCGACGCGCGACGAGGTCGCGGGTGAGGTCGGCGACGGACGCCGCGCCGCAGAACGCCATCGCCGCCTCGAACTCCGTGCCGAGCATCGTGAGCACCTGCGCCGCGCCTGACGCGCCGTCGACGCACAGCCCCCACAGCACCGGTCGTCCGACCATCACCGCCCGGGCACCGAGCGCGAGCGCCTTCACCACGTCGGCGCCGGTGCGGATCCCGCCATCGACGTAGACCTCGGCACGTCCGGCCACCGCGTCGACCACGTCGGCCAGGACATCGGCCGTGGCGGCGATGCCGTCGAGCACGCGCCCTCCGTGGTTCGACACCGCGATCGCCGAAGCCCCGGCGTCGACGGCGCGCGCCGCGTCGTCCGCGCGCAGCAGTCCTTTGACGACGACCGGCAGCCCACTCCACTCGCCGAACGACGCCAGGTCGTCGAACGTGATCGACGGGTCGAAGTCGGTGACGAGCTCCATGATGTCGGAGCTGTCGGCGTCGTCGTCTGATGCCAAGTTCGGGTAGCGCATCCAGTCGGGTGGCGTCAGCCGTCCTGCCGACGCGCTGGCGATGCCCCGGCCGACGGCCGCCCCGTCGACCGACGCGACGATCGCGCCGTACCCCGCGGCGGCGGCGCGCTCGGCCAGCGCGCGGGTGCGACCGCGGTCGCGCAGCATGTACATCTGCGCCCAGCGCGCGCCATCGGGTGCAGCCGCGGCGACGTCCTCCACCGAGTGCGTCGCCGCCATCGACACCACGTACACGGTGCCGACCTCAGCTGCGGCACGCGCCGTCGCGAGCTCGCCGTCGGCGGTGAAGAAGCGGTGCATCGCGGTCGGGGCGACGACGATCGGTGTGGCGATGCGAGTTCCGAGGACGGTGGTCGACAGGTCGACGGTCGACACGTCGCGCAGCAGGTGCGGCAGGAGCACCCGGCGCGACCAGGCGGCGACGTTGTCGGTCGCGGTGACGTTCGCGCCGCTCCCCCGTGCGAGGTACTCCCACGCAGCCGGGTCCGCGACCTCCTCGGCCGCCGTGGCCCAGTCGTGCAGGTTCAACCGCGGCGCATCGGTCATCGGCAGGCATCATGCACCAGCGGTGCCAAGATGATGCCGTGCATCTCGTGGAGTGGGTCCACCGGGTGATGACGGCCGACGACGGGCACGTGCCCGATCCCGAGCACGTGGTGGCCGTCGCCAACGTCGGGCCGTCGTTGGGCGGCTACCTGGTGGGCGAGCTCCGGGATGCCGGCATCCGAGCGGAGCTGCGCGACCGCTACCCCGTCTACGGCGGGGTGCTCCGTGCCGAGATCCTGTGTTTCGAGCCCGACCAGCCGCGTGCAGTCGAGATCATCGACGCCGCGCTCGCGAAGCAGCACGACTGACGCGCCTCAGGTCACCGCGTCGCTCGCGCCGCCGTCGAGGCGGAGGTGCGCGCCGTTCAGGTGCCACGCGGCTTCGCTCACCACGAACGTCACGAAGCGGCCGACGTCGTCGGGAGTCGGCACGCGGCCGGTCGGGTTGGCCATGCGCCCCTCCTGGATGAGCTCCTGCACGCTGTCCCAGTCGGTGCCGCGGCCGGCGCGCTCGGCACGCTTCGTGTAGCCCGCCACCACCTCCGCGGTCGCGATGATCCCCGGGCTCACGCAGTTCACCGTGATCCCGGTGCCCGCGAGATGCTTCGCCAGCCCGACCGCCATCGACGGCAGCGCGCCCTTCGCGGTGTAGTACTCCGGGATCGTGTCGCCGGGCCGCGTCGCGCCGATGGTCGACATCACCACGACGCGTCCCCATCCCGCGGCGCGCATGTCGGGAACGAAGGCCTGCGTCACGCGAAAGGCGCTGACCACGTTGATGTCGTAGCTCCCGTGCCAGGTCGCGGTGTCGGCCGCGTCCCAGTCGCTGGCGTGATCGGTGTTGCCGAAATTGTTGACCACGATGTCGACGTGATCGACGGTCGCGCGCACTGTCGGCGACCATCGCTGCGGTGCCGTCTTCGGTGCGGATGTCGCCGACGACGACGTGGGCGCGCCCGCCACCGGCGGCGATGTCCGACACGACCTCGTCGGCCTGGCCCGCCTCGAGCCCGTGCACCAGCACGACGGCGCCCTCACCCGCGAGCGAGCGGGCGATCCCCGCGCCGGTCCCTCGGTACGAGCCGGTCACCAACGCCACCTTGTCGGTCAGTCCCAGGTCCACGGGTTCGGCCTCCGGAGGGTCGTGGTGCCGCACCTGCGGCGCGGCTTAGTGTGCCAGGACCGAGAACGAAAGGTCGCTCCATGCCCATCATCGAACCCATCCCCATGGACGAGCTCTCCCCCGTCTCCCGTGCCGTGATCGAGAGTGGCTGCGAGGAAGGGCTCTACGCCACCCCGATCCCGCTCCAGCTCTTCGCCTACAGCACCCGTCACCTGCTCGCGATGGACGACACCCGTCGCCTGCGCGGGAGCGGCTCGCTGCTCGGCGGTCGCATCCTCGAGCTCCTGCGCATCCGCAGCGCGCAGCTCGGTGAGTGCCAGCCCTGCATGCAGTCGCGCAAGCACGACTCGATCACCGACGAGGACGTCGCCTGCCTGCTCGACATGAGCGGCGGCGGCATGACCGACCAGGAACGCCTGGCGGTCAAGTTCATGGACCTGCTGTCGGCCGACCACCACGCGATCGACCGTGCGTTCTACGCCGAGCTGGCCGAGGTGTTCACCGCCGCGCAGATCATCGAGCTCGGGCTCAGTTGCGCGGGGTCGATGGGCATGCACCGGTTCATCCACACGCTCGAGGTGTTCGGCACCGACGAGCCGGTCGTGAAGTACTCCGCCGACCAGGTCGACACCGCGGTCACCCCCGTCACCGTCTGATCCAGATCATCACGAGGTTGCGTCACCTGGGCGCGATATGCGCGCCCGAGTGACGCAACCTGTGTGGACCTCTTGGGCGTTCGTTAACGATCGCTCAGCGTTCTTCCAACAGTCGGCCAAGTCGCTCCAGATCGGGCGACTCCGGCCGATCACCTCATTGCCGGTTGCCCCACCGGCCGCAACGCCCCCACACCGCCCCTGGAGCCCGGACCCCACCCCGGCCTCCAGGGGCGGTTTTCTTTCCGTGCCGTCGGAGCCGGGGCGATGAATTCCGGGCGCAGTCGCAGTCGATACCGTGGACGCACCAGCGACCACGGGAGCAGCGACCGACATGTGCAGGAACATCACCGAGCTGCGCGGCCTCGAGCCGCCGGCCACCGAGGAAGAGATCGAGGCCGCGGCCTACCAGTTCGTGCGCAAGATCACGGGCGTCACCAAGCCGACCGGCGCGGTGCACGACGACATGCACGCGGTCGCGCTCGAGATCGCCGCCCTCGCGCACGACCTCCTCGACCGGCTCCCTGCGCGCCGTCAGCCTCCGAAGACGGTGCCGCCGCTGCGCCGGCCCGAGGTGCGGGCGCGCATGGGACTCGAGCCCTTCCCTGCCTGATCCGTCGAGCGGTGGCTCATTCATTGCCGGCTGGACTACCTCCACGGTGTTCAATCCGACAATGAATCAGTGGAACGCCGTCGCCTGAGCTACAACTGCACCACGTAACGGCCGGTGACGCCGCCGCGGCCGATCTCGTCGAGCGCGCCCTCGACGTGCGCGAGGTCGACGACCTGGCCCATGGCGTCGAGGCCCGCGGGCTTCAGGTCGGTGGCGATGCGCGCCCACACCTCGCGGCGACGGTCGATCGGCGTCCCCGCGGAGTCGATGCCGAAGAGCGTGACGCCGCGCAGGATGAACGGGAGCACTGTCGTCGGCAGGTCGGCACCGCCGACGTTGCCGCTCGCCGCCACCGCGCCACCCGGCGCGAGGGTCGCCAGCACGTGCGCGAGCGTGGCACCACCCACCGCGTCGACCGCACTCGCCCAGCGCACCGACTGCAGCGGCTTGCCGACGTCGGCCAGCTCCTCACGATCGATGATCTCGGAGGCACCGAGCCCGCGGAGGAACGGCGCGGCCTCCGCCTTGCCGGTGCTCGCGGCGACGGTGAACCCGAGGCCGGCCAGCATCGCCACCGCCATGCTCCCCACCCCGCCGGTCGCACCGGTGACGAGCACGGTGCCCGCATCGGGCTCGAGACCGTGGTCGAGCAGCGCGAGGATCGACAGCGCCGCGGTGTAGCCCGCGGTGCCGACGACCATCGCCTCGCGAGCCGTCAGACCGTCGGGCAGCGGGACGACCCATCCCGACGGCACCCGCGCCACCTGCGCGTACCCGCCGTGCTGGGCGACGCCGAGGTCGTACCCGTGCGCGATCACCCCGTCGCCCGCCGCGATCCCGGCGGCGTCGCTCGACCGCACCGTCCCGGCCAGGTCGATGCCCGGCACGATCGGCGAGATGCGGGCCACCCGGCCCTTCTCGGTGCTGGCCAGGTGGTCCTTGTAGTTGACGCTCGACCACTCGACGTCGACGACCACATCACCTTCCGGCAGGTCGTCGAGGGTCAGCTCGGTGACGCCGCGACGGAACCCGTCGTCGGACGTCTCGGCGGTGAACGCGGCGAAGGTGTCGGTCATGCGGGCGATCTTCTCGCGGACGGGTGCCCTCCGCCCACTCCTGGCATGATGCCCACATGGCTGCACTGGAGCTCCAACCCACCTCGGGCGTCGTCATCACCGGCGGGGCCTCCGGCATCGGTCTGGCCACCGCGCACGCGGTCGCCGAGGTCGGCCGCCCGGTGGCGATCTGGGACCTCCACCCCGAGCGGGCCGCCGAGGCGGCGGAGGCGGTGGCGTCCGCACACGGCGTGAAGACCATCGGCATGGCCGTCGACGTGCGCGAGACGGACTCCCTCGCCGACGCCGCCGACGCGGCCGTCGCGGGCATCGGGACCATCGGTGGCGTCGTGCACGCGGCCGGCGTCCCCGACGCGATCGACCTCCAGGACCTCACCGACAAGACGTGGGACCCGCTCATGGAGGTGAACCTCCGCGCCTACGCAATGGTCATCCAGGCGTTCCTCTCACAGCTGCGGGCCAACGCCCCCGACGCCGCGGTCGTCGGCATCGCGTCGATCCACGGCATCGTCGCCAACCCGATGAACCCGGCCTACGCGGCGTCGAAGGCCGGCGTGCTCGGCCTCACCCGCTCGCTGGCCATCCGCTTCGCGCAGGAGGGCATCCGGGTGAACGCGATCTGCCCCGGGTTCATCGAGACGCCGATGCTGCCCGACATCGGCGACCTGCACGACCGCTTCGCCGCCGCCTCGCCGATGCACCGGCTGGGGAAGCCGTCGGAGATCGGCAAGACCGCACGCTTCCTCCTGAGCACCGACGCCAGCTTCATCACCGGCACCCAAGTGGTCGTCGACGGCGGGTGCACGATCACCGACATGTGATGAGCGACGTCGCGACGATCACCGCCACCGACGACGAGCTGCGCGCGTACCTCGCCGACGCCGAGATCCCGCCGCTGCTACCCGCGCTCGCCTACGCCACCGGCGACCTGTCGCTGTTGCGCGACGACCTGCGTCCTGATCCCAACCTGCTCGCGCTGCCGCAGGGCGGCATGACCGCCGACCAGCAGGCCCGGGCGCGCCAGCTCGCGCTCGAGGCGCTGATCCGCTACCGCGACGGTGGTTGCGTGCGGGCGCCGGCACCGTCACGCGCCGAGCTGCTGCACCTCGTCGAGCACGTCGTCGGCGAATCGGGCATGGAGGACTACCTCCCACTGCTCGAGGAGGAGCTCGCGCTCCGCGGGGACGACCGGCGAGGCCCGCAGTGGCGCAAGGCCGACGTCGACCCCGACCGCGACTTCTCCGTGCTGGTGATCGGCGCCGGCATGTCCGGTCTGCTCACCGCGTACCGCCTCGCCCAGGCCGGGATCGAGTACCTCGTGGTCGAGAAGAACGCCGACGTCGGCGGCACCTGGTTCGAGAACACGTATCCGGGCTGCCGGGTCGACAACCCGAACCACAACTACAGCTACTCGTTCGCGGAACGCCACGACTGGCCGCTCCACTACTCCGACCAGCGCGTGCTGCACGAGTACTTCCGCGACTGCGCGCGCGACTTCGGCGTGCTCGACCAGATCCGCCTCGGCACCGAGGTGCGCTCGCTCACGTGGGACGACGCCACCGCCACGTGGTCGGTCGTCGTGCGCGACGGCGATGGCCGCGACGAGACCCTCGTCGTCAACGCGGTCGTGAGTGCCGTCGGCCAGCTCAACCGTCCGCACTTCCCCGAGATCCCCGGCATCGACACCTTCGAAGGCGTGTCGTTCCACTCCGCGCAGTGGGATCACGACGCGCCGATCGACGGTGCGCGCGTCGCAGTGATCGGTACCGGTGCCAGCTCGGTGCAGTTCACCCCCGAGATCGCGCCGCGCGCCGGCGAGCTGTTCGTGTTCCAGCGCACGCCGCCCTGGATGGGCCCGACGCCCGACTACCACGAGGCGGTCCCCGACGGGCAACGTTGGCTCTACGCGCACGTTCCCACCTACAGCGAGTGGAACCGGTTCTGGATGTTCTGGCGGATGGGCGACGGATCGATCCCCGGCGTGCGCGTCGATCCCGAGTGGGACACCTCGAACGGCACCGTCAGCGCGGTCAACGACTTCATGCGCACGATGCTCGCGTCGTACCTCGAGCGCGAGTTCGCCGACCGCCCCGACCTCCTTCCCCACGTGATCCCCACCTACCCGCCCGGCGCCAAGCGGCTGCTGCGCGACAACGGTGTGTGGGCGGGTGCCCTCACGCGCGACAACGTCACGCTGGTCACCGACGCGATCCGGGAGATCACGCCGACGGGCATCGTCACCGTCGACGGCACCGCGTACGACGTCGACGTGATCGTCTACGGCACCGGGTTCGAGGCGTCGCACTTCCTGGAGCCGATGCAGGTGACGGGCAGCGCCGGTGTCGACCTGCACGAGCAGTGGGCCGGCGACGCGCGCGCCTACCTCGGCGTCACCATCCCGGGCTTCCCGAACCTGTTCTGCCTCTACGGACCGAACACCAACATCGTCATCAACGGGAGCATCATCTACTTCTCCGAGTGCGGTGTGCGCTACATCATGGGCTGCCTCGAACTGCTGCTGCGCACCCACCACGCGTCGCTCGACGTGCGCAAGGACGTGCACGACGAGTTCAACGAGCAGGTCGACGCCGAGAACCGGATGATGGCGTGGGGCTGGTCCGACGTGAGCAGCTGGTACAAGAACGACCACGGCCGGGTCGCGCAGAACTGGCCGTTCACGCTGCTCGAGTACTGGCAGCGCACCCTCGCCCCCGACCCCGACGACTACGTCGTCAGCTAGCTGCAGGAGGCACGCATGCGCGCGGTCAGATCCACCAAGCCCGGTGTCACCGTGGTCGACGTCGACGAGCCCGACGGCCCCGGCGAGCTGATCAAGATCACCTCGGCCAGCATCTGCGCGTCCGACCTCGGCTACATCGAGATGGGCAGCACGATGGTGCTCGGTCACGAGCTCGCGGGGGTCACCGAGGACGGCCGCACCGTCGCCATCGAGGCGATCTTCGGCTGCGGTGAGTGCGACCTGTGCCTCGAGGGTCGCTACAACCTCTGCGCGACGACCGGCACGACGGCGCTGGGCGTGATGGCCGACGGCGGCATGAGTGAGTGGTTCCGCGCGCCGGCCCGCTCGCTGGTCGACCTCCCCGAGGGACTCGACGCGTCCAGCGCGTGTCTGGTGGAACCCACCGCGGTGGCGTGGCACACCGTGCGCCTCGCGGGCGGCGGGCCCGGCAAGCGCGTGGCCGTCGTCGGAGGCGGCGCCATCGGGCTGATGGCGGTCGCCGCGGCCCGGGCGATGGGCGCGGCGGAGGTGTCGCTCGAAGCTCGCTACCCGCACCAGATCGAGCTCGGCGAGCGGCTCGGGGCCACGCAGCCGACCGGCCTGTACGACGTCGTGATCGAAGCCGCCGGCTCCGAGAGCGCGCTGCACCGAGCCGCCGAGCTGGCGGCGCCCGGCGGGGCCATGGGTGTGCTCGGCGTGTTCGGGCCCGAGGTGCAGTGGCCGCAGATGCTGTGCTTCATGAAGGAGGTGCGGTCGGTGCCCGCGCTCGGGTACTGCAAGCACGACGGCGGTCGTGACTTCGACGACGCCGCGCAGCTCCTGGCGTCGACGCCCCATCTCGTCGATGCGCTCGTCACCCACCGTTTCCCGATCGAGGATGCACCCGAGGCGTTCCGGGTGGCCGGCGACAAGACGACCGGAGCGCTGCGCGTCGTCCTGGAGCCGAATCCCACATGAGCAACAACGTCATGAACCACATGGGCCAGTGCGTGTCCGACCTCGAGCGGTCACGAGCGTTCTACGAGAACGCGTTGGGCTTCACGTACTGGCGCACCCTCGAGCTCGACGACTCGCCCAGCGACAAGTTGCTGCAGCTGCAGTCGCCACTCGGGTTCCGCGCGCTCTACCTCAAGCAGGGCACCTTCGTGCTCGAGCTCCTGCACTACGCGGGCGCAGGCGCGGCCCCGGCGCCGTACCGCCCGCGGCCGATGAACGAGCTCGGACTCACCCACATCTCACTCAGCGTCGACGACATCCCTGCGACCTGCGCGCTGGTCGAGCAGTACGGCGGTGAGGTGTTGCGCGACACCGACATCGGCGGCGGACTCTTCGTGCGCGACCCCGACGGTCAGCGCATCGAGCTCCTGCCGATGGCGTACGCCGAGCACGTGGCGGCCGAGGGCTGATGGACATGCAGCGGAGGCCAGGACGCCGGAGGCCGGGACGCCGCAGCGGAATGGACCAGGGCTGATGGAGCTCGGACTGCGCGACCGCGTCGCGGTCGTCACCGGCGCGAGCCGCGGCATCGGCAAGCAGATCGCCCTCGACTTCGCGCGCGAGGGCGCGCACCTCGTGCTGAACGCCCGCAGCGTCGACGCGCTGGCGGCGACGGCACTGGAGGCAGAGGCCCACGGCGTGCGCGTCGTGCAGGTCGCGGCCGACCTGTTCGATCCCGACGCCGCGCCGCTGATCGCCGAGCGCGCGCTCGAGGTCCTCGGTCGCATCGACGTGCTGGTGAACAACATGGGCGGCGGGGGCGACCCCACGCGCCTGCACAAGCTGACCAACGACGACTGGCAGCAGGGCTTCGAGCTCAACTTCTTCTCGTCGGTGCGCACGACGGCGGCGTGCCTCCCCGCGATGCTCGAACGCGGGTGGGGCCGGATCGTGCACGTGGCGTCGACCTACGGCGTCGAACCGGGCCCGTACTTCGGGCCGTACTCGGCGGCGAAGGCGGCGCTGCTCAACTACTCCAAGAACCTGTCGCACGCGTACTCGGCGCAGGGCGTGCTCTCCAACTGCGTGATCCCCGGCATCACCATCACCGAGGCCATCAACGACACCGCCGCCGCGGCCGCGGCCGCGCAGGGCACGACCGCCGACGACGTCATGGCCCGGATGATGGAGAAGGACCCCGTCGCCATGGGCCGCTACGGCCACCCCCAGGAGGTGGCGGCGGCGGTCGTCTTCCTCGCCAGCGACGCCGCCAGCTGGATCACCGGCGCCGCCCTCGCCGTCGACGGCGGCACCCTCCGCAGCATCTGACCCCCCAGATCACGAGGTTGCGTCACCTGAGGTGCCTCTGACGCCCTCGAGTGACGCAACCTCGGTCTAGGTGAACAACCCCGGCAGGTCGCGGCGCTGGATCTTGCCCATGGAGTTGCGGGGGAAGGCGTCGACGAAGAGCCAGCGCTCGGGCACCTTGTACTTGGCCAGGTTGGCGAGGCAGTGCTCGCGCAGCAGCTCTTCGGCGGTGGTCTCGGTGACGGTGGCGCCCTCGCGCAGCTGCACCGCGACCGCGACGCGTTCACCCAGGCGCTCGTCGGGCAGGCCGACCACCGCGCACGCCTCGACCTCCGGACGCTCGTGCAGCACGCGCTCGATCTCGGCCGGGTACACGTTGCCACCGCCGCGGATGATCACCAGGCTCTTGCGGTCGCGCACGTGGAGGAAGCCGTCGTCGTCGACGAAGCCGAGGTCGCCGGTGTGCAGGATCCCGTCGCGCAGCGTCTCCGCGGTGGCCTCGTCGCGGTTCCAGTAGCCGAGCATCGGGCGGTACACGCCCGCGTACGCACCGCTGGACACCGGCGCCACGCACAGTTCGTCGTCGACGACCTGGATCTCGAGGTGCGGCAGTGGACGACCGCTCCCGCCGACCGCGTGGCGACCGTCGGGGTCGTCGATGGTCACGACGGTCGGCGCCTCACTCAACCCGTAGGTCATCAGCACGGGCTTGCCGAACTTCTCCTCGAACGCGGCACGCACCGGTTCGGGGCAGTCACCGCCGCCGTTCCACACCTCGTCGAGCGACGCGAGGTCGTCGGGCGCGACGGCATCGTCGTGCGCGAGCGAGTGGATGAGCGCGGGCGGCCCGTTCCACACCGTGACGTGCTCGTTGCGGATCCACTCCGCAACACCGGCGGGATCGTTGCGGTCGAAGATGATCGCCGACCCACCGGCCTGCGCCGAGGTCAGCGTCGTCAGCACCTGCATGTTCAAGATGGTGAGCGCGAGGAAGTCGCCCTTGCGCAACGACGGCCCCCAGCCGCGCGACGCCCCGAGCATCGCGCCCGGCACCAGCAGGTTGTGCTGGCTGTGGGTCGCACCCTTCGGGTAGCCGGTGGTGCCGCTGGTGTACGCGATGCCCGCAGCCGCGTAGGGGTCGACATCGCTCACGAACGCGGTGTCGGGCGCGGCGGCGAGCGCGTCGTGCCACTCCCCCGGCCCGTCGTCGACCGTCAGCACCCGCACGCCACTGCCACCCACCTGTTCGGCGGTGGCGGCGTCGCACAGCAACAACGACGTGCCGCTGTCGTCGAGGAGGAACTGCTTCTCCGGCGGCGCGAGGGCGCGGTTGATGCCCACCCACACCGCGCCGAGGCGCATGGCACCGTGGAACGCGAGGATCACGTCGAGGTCGTTGGGCAGTCCACCCGCGACGCGGTCGCCGGCGCGCACGCCCAGCGCGACGAGCGCGTGCGCGGCACGCGACGCCAGCCGGTCGAGCTCGGCGTAGGACCACCGTCCCGAGCGGGTGACCAACGCCTCCCGGTCGGGATCGACCGCGACGACCGGGGCGAAGACGTCCGCGATCGTGCGCGGCAACGAGACGCTCACCTCGGACCGCTCACGCGAGGTCGACGTGCAGGTGTTGCAGCTCGACCATCATCGGCAGCAGGAAGCCGATGTACGCGCTGGTCAGCACGTACTGCCCGCGCGGGCCTTCCGACGAGCGCGCCTTCACGTCGATGATCTGGACGCGGTCGTCCTTCTCCTGCCACGTCTTCGCCTTGGCGACGATCTCCTCGATCTCCGCCACCGACGACACCTCGAGGCCGAAGTGGTCGAGGCGCGGGCACTCGAGCGCGGGATCGCCCGGCAGCAGGTACACGAACTGCATCTGCCCGGTCATGAGGATGAGCGGGTTGCCCGACTCCCCGCTGTTGTCGCCCTCGAACCAGCTGAACACGTCGCCGTAGAAGTCCTTGATCTCGACGCGCGCGGCGTCGTCGAGCTCGCCGGGCGGCATCGTGATCGCCACGTGGTTGAGTCGGGGTGCAAAGGTCGGCTCACTCATCACTTCTCTCCCTGGTTCTCCGGCTGGTTCTCTGCGAACGAACGGGTCGGACCATCACCTTGCCGGGCAGCTCGCCGGCCGCGCAACGTCGCAGCGCCTCGGGGAGCTGGTCGAGCGAGATGTCGACCGGTTCCGCCAGCGCGTCGAGCGGCATCGCGCCCGACGCCAGCAGCTCGAGCGCAGGCGCGAACCCGGCGGCGTCGTAGTTGTAGGCGCCGATGATCGTGTTCTCGAGCACGATCACGCGGTTGTGGTTGATGCGGGGCAGGTCGTGGCCGGTGCCCACGAGCACGCAGGTGCCGGCGAAGTCGAGCTGGTCGAGCGCCGACTCGGCGGCGTCGGCCCGGCCCGAGCACTCGAACACGACCTGGTACGGCTCCTCGACCGGCGCACCCATCCGCGACCGCGGCAGCTCGTGGGGCTCGACGACCCGCGCCGCGCCCACCTTCAACGCGTGCTGGCGTCGGATCGGCGACGGTTCCGAGACCGTGACGTCGTGGATCCCCTGCGCGTGCAGCACCGCGGTCACGAGCAGACCGACCGGACCGCCGCCGGTCACCAACACGCGGTCGTCGGGCGTCGCGCCCGACAGCGTCACCGCGTGCATCGCGACCGCCGTCGGCTCGACCAACGCGGCTTCGCGAATCGACAGCGCCTCGGGAATCGCCAGCAACTGCGCGGCGGGTGCGACGACGTAGCGCGCGTACGCGCCCCGGAAGTCGAGATGGTCGGTGAGCGGGCGGTCGAGGCACACCGACGGCCGACCGGCGAGGCACGCGCGGCACTTCGCCGCACCCGGGCGACGGACCGCACACGACGCGGTCACCGATCGACCAGCCCTCGACCTCGTCTCCGAGCGCGGCGATCGTCCCCGCCCACTCGTGACCGAGCACGGTCCCGGGTCGGGCGATCTGCTCGAGCACCAGGTGCACGTCGGTACCGCAGATCCCGCAGTGGCCGACCTCGACCAGCACGTCGCGCGGCCCCGGTTCCGGCACCGCCACCTCTTGCACCTCGAGCACGCCGTCACCGACGTACACGCTCGCGTCCATCACTGCCATCAGTCGCTCGTCCCCCCGGTTGCACCGCGCGCCCGACACTACCCACGCAACCCCCACGTGTCGCGCGACACTGTCGGCGATGGCCAAGTTCACGCGGGGCTTCATGGGACGAGGGCACGCCGAGCGCGATCCGCGGCTCCCTCCCGGGCAGTACGACACGGGGAAGCAGTGGCCCGTGCTGTCCGCCGAGGCCACACCGAAGATCGATCCCGCCACCTGGACCTTCACCGTCGAGGGCCACGTCGAGGCGCCGACCACGTGGACGTGGGACGAGATGCACGCACTCCCACCGTCGACCTACACCGGCGACATCCACTGCGTCACCACGTGGTCGAAGCTGGGCATGGAGTTCGAGGGCGTCTCCCTCGACACGCTGCTCGCGGTGGCGCGGCCGCGCTCCGACGCCAGCCACGTCGTCGCCTTCTCGTCGACCGGCTACACCACCAACCTGCCCCTCGCCGACGTGACCGACGGCAAGGCGTGGGTCGCGTTCACCGCCGACGGTTCGCCGTTGTCACGCGACCACGGCGGCCCCGCTCGGCTGCTCGTGCCGCACCTCTACTTCTGGAAGAGCGCCAAGTGGGTCTCGGGCCTCCGGGTGCTCGACCACGACGAGCCCGGATTCTGGGAGCGCAACGGCTATCACGACCGCGGCGACCCCTGGCTCGAGCAGCGCTACCAGGGCGACTGACTCGTGCCCTCGGTCTGGCACACGGCCACCGTGGTGGCCGTCCACGACGAGACGTCGCGCACGAAGACGCTCCGGCTGCGCCTCGACGCGCCGACCGGGCACCAGGCCGGCCAGCACTACGTGGTGCGCCTCACCGCGCCCGACGGGTACACCGCGTCCCGTTCGTACTCGGTCGCGTCTCCACCCGACGGCGGCAACGAGATCGAGCTCACGGTCGAGCGACTCGACGACGGCGAGGTGTCGACCTTCCTGCACGACGTCCTCGAGGTGGGTGACGAGCTCGACGTGCGCGGTCCGATCGGCGGCTACTTCGTGTGGGACGCGACCACACCCGCGCTGCTGCTCGGCGGTGGCTCCGGCATCGTGCCGCTCATGGCCATGTTGCGGCTGGCGCGCGCCACCGCGGGCGCCAACGCGTTGGGCCCGCCCCCGACGACCTCGTGCACCTGTTGGTGTCGGTGCGCACGCCCGACGACCTGTACTACGGCCGACGAGTTGGCCGATCGCGCCGACGCCACGGTGTTGTACACGCGCACCACACCGCCGGGATTGGCGCGACCGGTGGGACGACTCACCGCCGACGACGTGGCGCCGCGCCTGCGCGACGACCAGACGATCTTCGTGTGCGGCTCGGCGCCGTTCACCAACGCGGTCGGCGACCTGCTCGTCGATCTCGGGGTCGCTCCTGAACGCGCCAAGTTCGAGCGCTTCGGCCCCAGCGCGTAGCCGGGGACCGTGAGCGACACCAGCGACAACGACCCGGCACCCGCGGAGCCGACATCGACCGCGTCGGCGATGAGCGAGGCGGTGGTGGACTCGGTCGAGCACCCGCACCGCTTCGAGGCCGTGTTCGACGAGTACCACCGCGCGATCCACGGCTACCTCGCCCGCTCGGTCGGGCCGGACCGGGCCGACGAGTACGCGGGCGACGTGTTCGTCGCCGCGTTCGCCGCCCGGGCCCGCTACGACCCCGCGCTCGGCAGCGCGCGCGCCTGGCTGTTCGGGATCGCCGCCAACGTGCGCCGCACCCGCATCCGATCCGACGTTCGGGGCCGGCGCGCGTGGCGCCGGGTGGGCGGCGAGCGCGACGCCCACGACGGGGGCTTCGAGGTCGTCGAGGAGACCCTCGACTACGGGAGGCAGCTGGCGTGGGTGGCCGACTTCCTGCAGCAGCTCTCCGACACCGACCGTGACGTCCTGGTGCTCTACGCCTGGGGCGGGCTCACGTACCCCGAGATCGCCCAGGTGCTCGACGTCGAAGTCGGCACCGTCCGGTCCCGCCTGGCGCGGGCCCGGGGACGGCTGCGGGAACTGATCGCGGCGAGCGGCGAAGTACAGGGTGGGAGTGCGAACTCCCGTCGCGTCGAGGGCAGCAACGAGGACAGCAACGAGGACGATCCATGGACGAGCTGGAGTGGCTGAAGGAGAACGCCTCTCCGACCGCGCCCTCACGAGACGTCACCCGCCGCCACCGCACGCAGCTCCGCGCCGCGATCGCGGCCGAAGGCGCCGACGGCACCCGCCCCCGCCGGCCGCGCCGTGCGGGTCGGTCCCGCCACCGCGTCCTGGTCACCGGCGCGGTCGTCGTCGCCCTCTGCGCAGTCGGCGCCGGCATCGTCGCCCTGACGTCATCAGGTGGTGACGACGCCCGATCCGTCGGCACGCCCGCCGCGAGCGGCGTCGACTCGACCCTTCCCGTGCGAGCGTGCGCCGGAGCACCACCGAAGGCAGCTCGCGATCCCGGCAGGGTTCGGCACCGCCATCGCTGCGCCCACGAAGCAGGCCGCCGCGGCACCGACGAGCACACAACAGGTCACCAGTTGGTCATCCGCCGACGCGGCGATCGAAGAGCGCTGGCCCGCCGACGCCGAGGTCGCGGCGAAGCTCGTCACGTCCGACCCACCGCCTGACGGCTTCGACTCGTTCGCCGACCGTGAGGTGATCGTCGACGGGAAGGGCGCTGCGCACCGGAACGTGCTGCTCAGCCTCTCCGGTCAACCCCAGGGATGTGCTCTCGTCCAGGTGACGGTCTACGCCGCGGATGCAGCCACGGTGAAGACGATCAGCGACGAGCTGATCCGCCAGCCGTTCCGATCCGCGCAGCCTCTCGTCACGACCACGGGCGTCGCGACGGCCGCCCCCGGCGTCGTCGCGTGCGCCGGCGTCGCCGAGAAGGTCGCGGTGCCGGTCGTCGCGACGGTCGGCGGCAAGATCGACGGTGGCGCGTTCGCCCAGCCGGCTGATGCACTCGCCGACTTCCTCCCGAGGCAGAAGGCTCTCTACCAACGCGGCTACGCGGCGCTGCGCCTCGACGATTCGTCGCTCGCGTACGTGAAGGACGTGAACGGCAAGGTGGTCACGACCGTGCACGTCGCGCCGACCTCGGCCGGGTGGACGGTCACCGACTGGCAGGCCAGCGGATGCTGAGCAGCCCTCGACCGGCGATCACGATCCTCGCGTTCCTGACCCTCTCGCTCGCGGCGAGCACGTTCGTCACTGCGTCCTCGACTCGGCGCGCCGGGGCCGCGTGCAACGGCGTGGGTTCGCCCTCACTCGTCAGCCGGTACGACGCCAACGGCACGCTGGTCGCGCAGGAGTACGTCGCCTATCCCGGCACCACGTGCAACAGCGACTGGTCGTACTCGGGCGCCGTCCTCGATCCGGTCACCGACGGGAGCTGCGCGTACGTGTACTACCTCGAACCGCTGACGTACTTCGCGAACCAGGGCACGTCATGCACCACCGGCGCATGGTCCGGCTACTCGTACGTCGACGCGATCGGCACGAACAGCGTGTTCGTGAGTCGCGCGACCCTCGTACCTGGGCGATTCGTGGGTGGCGTCGAGTGGCTACTGATCGGCCCGCCGCGCGCGTTGTTGCGCGCCACCGAGCCTGCGGGCGGCCCGTCCCCCTGGTGACGCCCCAGGTCGGGAGGTAGCTCCGCGTCCCCTGCGACTGCGCGGCAGGTGGACGCGGAGCCCTCCCTCTTCTCTCGGCTCAGGCCTCGTGCATCAGGCTGCGGGCGTCTCGGTGATGTCGGCGTCGAGGTCGAGGTGCAGGTGCTCGGCCGCGTTCCCGAGCAGCAACGTGTGGCGCAGCTCGGGCGACAGGTCGGCGAACGTCTCCTCGATGTACTTGCGCGAGTGCGGGAACGTCCCGACCGAGTGCGGGAAGTCGCTCCCCCACCAGAACAGCTCGAGCGGCATGTCGTTCGGGAGCTCCTGGCCGATCCGCACCGCCAGCGGCTCGCGCACCATGCCGTAGATGGCGTGGTCCTTCATGTACTGCGACGGCATCTTCGGCAGTTCGAGCTCGAACCAGCTGTTGTACTCCAGGTAGTCGCGGTCCATGTAGTACAGCGCCGCCGGGAAGATCGCGGCGTTGATCTCGGCGAAGTAGAACCGCAGCTCGGGGAAGCGCTCGAACGTGCGGTCGACGATGAGCTGCGCCATCGTGTTGGCCGAGCCGCCACCGGCGTGCTGCGTCATCCCTGCTTCTGCGGGCCACTGCGACGTGTCGTGACGCGGTCCGCCGATGTTCATCACGCCCGCGAACGACATGTGCGGCGAGAGCGCCATCTCGAGCTCGAGCGCCTTCGCCCAGAACCGGTCGTCTTCGGGCTTCGGGCCGTTGCCGCCGTTGGGCGAGTTGAGGAGCTGCACCGACTTGAAGCCCATCGCGTCGGCACGTTCGAGCTCCGCGAGCGCGTCGTCGATGCCCGAGATGGGCATGAGCGCGTTGCCGATGAGACGGTCGGGCGCGATCGAGCAGTAGTCGGCGAGCCAGTCGTTGTACGCGCGGACCATCGCCAGGTACGCGTCGTGGTCGGGGATCTTCTCGAGGAAGCGACTCGCGAACACCGGCACGAACAGCAGCTCGGCGTCGAGGCCGTCTTCGTCCTGCTCGCGCAGACGCTGCGCGCCGTCGCCCGCGCCGTCGGTGCGCGAACCGTCGTCCTTGAAGTAGCTCTGGCCCGCGAACTTCACCTTGCCGCGGCCACGCAGGTTCTGGCTCGCGTAGGTGAGGGGCATGCCCTCCATCAGCCACGCGTCGCCACCACCGTCGGGCAGCGAGATCAGCTTCGGCGCGCGGTCCTTGTACTTCTCCGGCAGGAAGGCGACGAAGTCGGGCGGGGTCTCGAGGTGACCGTCGCCGGAGATGACCTGGTACTTGCGGCCCATGACGCTGCTCCCCCTGCTTCGCTGACTCCCAGCCTGTTTACCACCCGACCCCGGTGCACCCCAGCGAGGTCAGGTGCTCCCGGGCTTGATGCGGGCGAGGACCTCGCGGTACGGCAGACCCTTGTTGGCGTCGGGCTCACGGGGCAGACCCAGCGCACGCTCGCCGATCACGTTCTTGTTGATCTCGTCGCTGCCACCGGCGATCGACATGCAGCGCACGAAGTTGAACTGCTCGGCGTAGCGCCCGCCTTCGACGCCGTCGTCACCCCACAGCAGACCGTCGGGCCCGAGGATGTCGAGCGCCACCTCGGCCACGAGCTTCATCGTGATCGTCTGCTGGTTCTTCGCCATGTTCGGGAAGCCCGGGATGTCACGGCCACGCGCGGCGGTCTCCTTCATCCGCTGACCGTTCAGCTCGCCGATGCGAGTCAACGAGTGCAGGCGCGCCAACTTCTGACGCAGCATCGGATCGTCGCTGCGGCCGCGCTCACGCGCGAGGGTGAAGAGCTCGGCGGCGGTGACGCCGCGGCCGTCGTCGTCGGCGCGCATCGTCGCGACGTCGCCGGCCCGTTGATCGAGGTAGCCCTCCTTGGTGCCCGGCGGCGGGAAGCCGCCACCGCCACTGCCGGCACCGATGCCGCTGCGTTCGAAGAACAACGTGGTGTTGGCGACGGCCCACCCGTTGTTGAGCCCGCCGATGAGGTCGGCGTCCTCGACCACCGCGTCGTCGAAGAACACCTCGTTGAACAGGGCGCGCCCGGTCATCTCGCGCAACGGGCGGATGGTCACGCCGGGCTGGTCGAGGTTGAACGCGAACCACGAGATGCCCGCGTGCTTGGGCACGTCGAAGTCGGTGCGGGCGAGGAGCATCCCCCAGTCGGACTCCATCGCCTGCGAGCTCCAGACCTTCTGCCCGGAGATGATCCAGCGGTCGCCGTCGCGCGTCGCCTTGGTGGTGAGGCCGGCGAGGTCGGAGCCGTTGCCCGGCTCGCTGAACAGCTGACACCACGCGAGCGAGCCGTTGTAGATCGGCGTCACGTGCCGGTCGACCTGCTCCGGCGTGCCGTGGGTGAGGATCGTGGGCGCGGCCATCATCATGCCGAGGCCGCCGGGGGGCGCCACTGCACCGGCGGCGCGGAACGCCTTGTACACCGTGCTCAGCGACCGCCGCGAGTAGCCGCGTCCTCGCCACTCGAGCGTGAAGTGCGGTGCCGTCCAGCCCGCCTCGCCGACCCGCTCCCACCACTCGCGCACGGTGAGGTCGGGGTCCCAGTTGCGCTGCAACCAGGCGTCGATCTCTTGCTGAAGTCCTGCGTCGTCCTCGGGCATCTTTCCCACTCTCTCGCACTTCGTGCGGGGCCGTTTGGGCCACGGCTCGCCGCGCCGCACGATACGTGCGGCGCGGTCACTCGCCTCCGGGCCGCAGCGTATTGCGCGGAGGTCAGGCCTGCGCCAGTCCCAGCAGTCGTTCGACCGGTGCGAGGTCGTACGGGTGTCCCGTCATCACGATGAGGTGCGTGGCGCCGGCGTCGAGGTACTTCTCGACGTCGTCGACCTCGTGCGCGGGGATCCCGACCGTGCGCTCGATCATGGCGGGATCGCGCCCGAGCTGCGCGCACCAGTCGTCGAGCACCGCGTTCTTGTGCGCGTACGTCTCCGGCGGGCCGAAGGTGTTCCAGGCGTCGGCGTGCTCGGCGACGAGCCGCAGGGTGACCTTCTCACCGCCGCCACCGATGAGGATCGGGAGCGGTCCGACGGGTGCGGGGTTGAGCTTCGCCAGGCGCGCCTTCATGCGAGGGAGTGCGTCACCGAGCGCGTGCAGCCGACCGACCGCGGTGCCGAACTCGTAGCCGTACTCGTCGTAGTCGCGCTCGAACCAGCCCGAGCCGATCCCGAGGTAGAGCCGTCCGCCAGACAGGTGGTCGACGGTGCGCGCCATGTCGGCGAGCAGGTCGGGGTTGCGGTACGAGTTGCAGCCCACGAGCAACCCGAGCCGCGCCTGCTGCGTGTCGACGGCCATCGCCGCGAGCAACGACCACGCCTCGAAGTGCGCGGCGTCGGGCTCGCCGTAGAGCGGGTAGAAGTGATCCCAGGTCCAGATGCTGTCGACGCCGAGCGCGTCAGCCGTCTTCCACGCCGCGCGCATCTCCTCGACGGTCGTGGCCTGGGGGTGCAGTTGGACGCCGACCTTGAAGCGGGCCATGGGGGGATCTCCGTTCAGTCGAGCATGTCGCCGTCGTCGGTGCCGGACGGCGACCGACGTATGAGGACGAGTGCGATCACCAGGAGCAGCGCGACCAGCGCGTTCACACCGAGCTCGACCTGCGTGTGCGTGAACACCCGGTCGGTCTGGTGCTCCAGCGACTGCGTGCCCACCAGCAGGATGTGCCGGACCGCGGAGATCACCCCGATGATGAGGAACGGCACGAGCTGGAAGCCGCCGCCCTCGAGGTGGGCCAGCACGGTGCGGAAGATCTCGAGGATGATCACGACGAACAGCACGCCGTTGATCGCGTCGCCGACCCGACGGGCGAACGTGATGTGTTCCTCGGTGAACAGGTCGTGCAGCGTCTCGTACAGCAAGGCGACCGCGATGCCCACCAGCACCAGCGCCACCGCGGCGTAGAGGATGTCCTCGGCCAGCGCGAGCCCGAACACGAGCTTTCGCCGCGGCGCGCTGTTGCGCCCGACGCGCGGATCGTGCTGTTCCTCGTCGAGGCCTCCCTCGTTCATCGGCCACGATCCCCGGCGTGGTGCTCATGGGCCGCTACATGCCTCGCTTCGGGTCGATGGTTCCCTCGACCCCGCGCGCCATCGAGTCCTGCGCGAACGTCGACACGAGGGTGCCGTCCTGCGTGAACACCGAGCCGGAACCGAACACCCGCCCGTTGCCCGCGTAGCTCGCCTGCTGCGCGATCAGCAGCCACTCGCCGACGTCGGCGTGGTCGTGGAAGTGCGCGGTGTGCGAGATGACACCGGTGGAGATCGACGTGTGGGCGTCGGCGATGTTGATGTGCGAGTGCGGTCGCATCGCGAGGCCGATGATGAACCCGGGCTGGGTCCAGGCCACGATGGCCTGGTTGGCGGCCACCGAGTCGTACGACTCCGGGTTGCGGGTCCAGAAGTACATCGCCGGCGAACCGTCGGCGCTGACGGCGTCGGGCGCGTCGACCATGCGGGCCTCCGCGCCCGGGAACACGGTGATCGACGAGTTGGGCGTCGCCGCGTCGGGGCCCGGCACGTCGGGCATGGTCGGCGAGTGCCGCATCAGGTCGGGCTCCACCGTGTTCAGGAGCACCAGACCGCGCGACAGGAGTCGCTCACCCTGGTAGGCGGTGGTGGTGTCGCTCGCCCACGCTCGCCCCGCGTGCATGGGGTCGAGCTGCAGCTCCATCGGGCCCGCGCTGTAGGTGCCGGCCCGGGCGAAGATCGCGTGGATCGACTTCACCTCTTTCGTGCTGGCGCAGTTGGCGTCGGAGGCCATGATCATCTGGGCCAGGATCTGCCCGCTGAAGACGACGTCCCGGCCTTCGGGGTCGTCGGTCGGGTGCGGCGCCGACCACCTCCCGTCGCCGAGGTCCTGCACCTGCAACGTCGTCGGCAGCTCGCTCATCGTTCTCCCCTGGTTCCACGGACGGCCGCACGCTATCGGCGTGGGCATCCGGGGTACAAAGGATCCCGATGACCACTCCCGGCCCACCGGCCAACGGACGCAACGAGACCGAAGCCGAACGCATCGATCGCAACGTGGCCGAGCTGCTCCAGGAACTGCGGGTCGCGGGCCTCGGCGTGCAGGTGCTGTTCGGGTTCCTGCTCGCGATGCCGTTCACCGAGCAAGTTCTCGACGCTCGATCCCGAACAGCATCGGCTGTACGTCGCGGTGCTGCTGCTCGCGGCGTTGTCGACCGCACTGCTCACTGCTCCGGTCGCGTATCACCGGATCGTGTTCCGTCGGCACCAGAAGCACGATCTGTTGCGGTTCGCGAACACCGTCGCGCTCGCGGGGCTGGTGACCGTCGCGCTCGCGATCTCCGGCGCGGTGCTCCTGGTGGTGAGCGTGGTGTACGACGGTTTGGTGGCGGCGATCATCGCCGCCGTCGTCGCGGGCGTGTACTTCGTGCTCTGGTACGTGATCCCGCACCTGGGTCGGCGCGACACGGACTACTGACTCCGAACTCTCGGCGAATTCTCGGCTGCGTCACCGTTTGCCGCGGACATGCGACGGGCACGATCCGGAGGTGGACGAGCTCGACGGAGTTGCCCGGGGTGCCGAGACCCTGCTCGACGTCCTCGCCCGTTTCACCCGCCAGGGCTGGTCGTCGCAGTTCGCGGCGCGGGCCGGCGGCACCGTCGAGTGCGAGAGCTGTCACACCTCGATGGCCGCGGTCGATGTCCCCGTCCTCGAGCTGCGGCGACTCGAGGGTGCGTCCGATCCCGACGACATGCTCGCGGTCGTGGCTGTCGAGTGCGCGAACTGCGGGCTCCGCGGCTCCCTCGTCCTCAACTACGGACCGACTGCGACCGAGGAAGACGCGGCCGTGCTCCTCGGGCTCGGCGATGCGCCGCGATGACGGTGTTGGATCCTGAAGCGCCGGGTTCCGCGGAGCTCGAGCTCGAGGGTGACATCGACGTCACCAACGCGGGCGCGATCGGCGACCAGCTCTGCGACTTGGCGGCGAAGCACCCCGCAGTGGTCGTGGTCTGCACAAGGGTGACGTTCGTCGAGTCGCGCGGCTTGGCCATGATGGCGCGCGTGCAGCGCTTCGCCGAGGAGGCCGGGTGCGTCCTGACCTGGCGCGAGCTCCCGCTGCACGTCCACCGCACCCTGCACGTGAGCGGTCTCGACGACTATCTCCGCATCGAGGCGTAAGGCCCCGCCCCGCAGGGTAGGAGCGAGGGGTCACACCATCCCGCTTCCCCTCCCGAAGGAGCCGACATGCGATTCCTCCTCCGTCTCGGCGTACTCGCCCTCGCCGTCGTCGGCGCCAAGGCGTTGTACGACCAGTTCGCACCCAAGGCCGCCGAGCTCAAGGGCCCGGCGGGCGATGTCCTCGACACCGCGAAGACGCGCGGCACGCGACGTCACGCAGCACGCCAAGGACGCCGCGGCCGAGGTGGCCGACGACGCCCGGCAGAAGGCCAACGACGTGAAGGACCAGGCGTCGGCTGCGGTCGACCAGGCCCAGAACATCGTGTCCGACGACGCCGACGGTCGCGACGCCGAAGACCGTGGCTACGCCGAAGGCTGTCAGCCCGCGCCTGACCGCCGCCGCGAAGCGAGCCGGCGACTCGATCATCGGGTAGTGCCCGACGCCGTCGAGCAGTTCGACGACGGCGTCGGGCCTCGCCGCGCGCAGGCGGTCCGTCATCGCCAGCACTGCGATCGGGTCGTCGACGCCCCACACGACATGCAGCGGTGAGGGGTGGCGTTCGATGGCTCCCGTGTAGCGCGCCTCGTCACGCCGTCGTTCCTCGATGTAGCGAATGAGCCGCGGCAACAGGCGGTGCCCGTCCTCGCGCGCGATCAGCTCCCACTGCGCGACGAGCTCCTCGTCGGGCACCGACGACGACGCACTGAACGTGGCCGCCAGACCACCCTGCACCGACGCCGCGTCGAGCGCGCCGTCGGCCGGCATCTGCTCGTCGGGCAACGCGAGCAACAGCAGCTGGCCCGGGCTGAGCTGGGCCATGTCGATGTAGATGCTCCCGTTGGTGAGCACCCGACGCGTGACCTCGACCGGCCACGTGCCCTCGAGCTGACGCGCCAACAGCTCCCCGCCGACGGTGTCGCCCATGTCGTGGGTCAGCAGCGCGAGGCGGTCGAAGCCGAGCTCGTTGGTGAACGCGACGACGATGTCGGCCTGTTCGGCGAGCGTGTACGGCTGGTCGGGTTTGGCCGAGAGCCCGTAGCCCAGGAAGTCGAGCAGGACCACGCGACGGGTGCGGCGCAGGTCGTCGAGCACGGCGACGAAGTCGTACGACGAACTGGGGAAGCCGTGCAGCACGAGCAGGGGCTCGTCGCGCTCCGGCTCGAGCGCAGGCGCGACGATCGTGAAGATCGAGTGCCCGGCGAGGTCGCGCCGCTCGCCCCGGGACTCCCACCCGGCGAGATCCCAGCCGGTGACGCTCAGGGCGAGACCCCCACGCGCGGACCGGGCGTGAACGTCGCCGGCAACTTCGCCCAGCCACCCACGCTGGCCCAGTTCGGGTACTCGACCACCGCGTCGACGTCGATCTCGAAGTCGGGCATCCGCTGCAGGATCTGTGTGATCACCTCGATGAACTCGAGCCGCGCCAGGTGCGATCCGACGCAGCGGTGCAGACCCACACCGAAGGACAGATGCCGGTTCGGGTTGCGGTCGATGACGAACGCGTCGGCATCGGGAAACGCCGATGCGTCGCGCCCCGACGAGACCTCGCTGAGCAGCACGCGGTCGCCCGCGCGCATCGGGCAGCCCTCGAACTCGAGGTCCTCGGTGACGGTACGGGCGTGCGTACGGGCCGGCGGATAGAAGCGGAGGAACTCCTCGGTGGCGGTGACGAGCAGGTCGGGGTCGTCGAGCAGGCGCTGCTTGTCGTCCGGGACCTGCGAGAGGTGCAGCAACGCCGCGCCGATGAGCGCGGTCGTGGTGTCGACACCCCCGCCGACGGTCATGAACACGATCGACTCCGCCGTCTCGCGGGGCATGGGCTCACCGTCGATCTCGTGGTGGGTGATCACGCTCATCGCGTCGTCACGCGGCGAGTGCTCGCGCAGTGCCACTTCTTCGCGGATGCGCACCATCACGTTGCCGAACTGGGCCTGCGCGGCGCTGTGCTCAGGGGTGCCGCGCGAGTACGCGGCCACGTTGTGGAACGCGTCGGTGATCATGCGCCAGTCGTCCTCGGGGAACCCGAGCCACTCCAACGTGACTGCACCCGGGACCGGCACCGACAGGTCGTGCGTGAACTCGCACTCCCCCGCCTCGATGAACTGGTCGACGAAGTGGGTGGTCCAGTGCTGGGCACGCGGCCGCAACTTCTCCGCGCCGCGCGGTGCCAGCATCTCCGACAGGACGCGGCGCACCGGATACCAGTCGGGCGGGTCGATCTCCTCCGGGATCAACAGGGGCAGCCGGCTCGCGCCCAGCACGATCGAGCTGATCTCGGGATCGGTGCGCGCCGACGAGAAGTGCTCCCAGTCGCGGAACGCGGCGGCAACCTGGTCGTAGCCGCTGATCACCCAGAAGCCACCATGGCGGTCGCTCCACGCCACCGGGCACTGCTCGCGCGGCGCGGCCCACGACGCGTCGGACTCCGCGCGGGTGACCGGTCCGAAGAGATCGAAGTCGACGGCGGGCTGCCGGTCGCTCACGAGCGGATCGTTCATGAGCCGGTCGTTCACGAGAAGGCGAACCCTTCGTAGTCCGCAGCCGCGACCGCGTCGCACCGCTCGACGTAGGCCGGCAGACCGCCCGCCCACGGCAGGAACACGCGCACCTTCCCCGGGATGTTGTCGCCGAGGTACCACGAGTTGCAGTTGGGCGCGGTGTACATCGTCGTCGACGCAACCTTGTTCACCAGCTCCACCCACGCGTCCTGGGCCTCGACCGTCGCCTCGACCGTGCCGGAACCGTGCTCGCGCATGTACACGAGCAGGTCGCCGATCCACTCGATGTGCTGCTCCGCGCACACGACCATGTTGGCGAGCACCGACGGGCTCCCCGGTCCCGTGATGGTGAAGAGGTTCGGGAAGCCCGCGGTCTGGATGCCGAGCAACATCCGCGCGCCGTCGGACCACGCCTCGCGCAGCGGCACACCGTCGCGGCCGCGGATGTCGATGCGGTCGAGCGCGCCGGTCATGGCGTCGAACCCGGTGGCGTACACGATGACGTCGAGCTCGAAGTCGCCCTGCTCGGTGCGGATGCCGGTGGGCGTGACCTCGATGATCCCGCCGCGCCGGAGATCGACGAGCGACACGTGATCGAAGTTGAACGTCTCGTAGTAGTCGGTGTGGAGGATCGGACGCTTGCAGCCGATCGCCAGGTTCCGCGGCGACAACCCGTCGGCGGTCTCGGGATCGTCGACCACGCGCCGGACCATCTCCCGGAACAGCTCGGCACCGAGCTCGTTGGCCTCGAGATCCGACAGGACGTCGCTCCAGGCCCGACACGCGGCCCAGCCGAGCTCGTCGACGGCGGCCAGTCGCTCTTCCGGGCTCGCTTCCAGGATGGCGACGTCGCGCGGCATCGGCACCGCGACCGCGCCGCTCGTGCCCACGACACCGCCGTAGTTGTTCCGCTGCTTCACGCGCAGCTCGCGGTACTGCGTCTTCACCTCTCGCTGCAGCTCGGGGTCGAGCGGCCGGTTCCCTGCCGGCCACGCGTACGACGGCGTGCGTTGGAACACGACGAGTTGCGCCGCGTCGCGCGCGATCTCCGGGACGGACTGGACGCCGGACGACCCGGTGCCGACCAGCCCGACGCGCTGACCGGTGAAGTCGACGTCGTCCTTCGGCCACGCGTTGGTGAACAGCGACCGACCGGCGAAGGTGTCGCGACCCGGGATCTGCGGGTCGAGTGGCGCGGAGAGGCAGCCCGTCGCCATGACGAGGAACTGCGCCGAGAAGTGGTCACCCGCGTCGGTGTCGACCGACCAGCGGCCGCGGGCGTCGTCGTAGGTCGCGGCGGTGACCCGGGTCCCGAGCTGGATGTCGCGACGCAGGTCGAAGCGGTCGGCGACGTGGTTGAAGTACGCCTCCAGCTCCTCCTGCAGCGGAAAGACCTCGGTCCACTCCCACTCCTGCTCGAGCTCGGGCGAGAACCCGTACGAGTACTCCATGCTCGGCACGTCGCACCGGGCGCCCGGGTAGCGGTTCCAGAACCACGTGCCGCCGACGCCGTCGCCCGCCTCGACCACGTGCACGGTGAACCCGAGCTCACGGAAGTGGTGCAGCGCGTACAGGCCCGAGACGCCGGCACCCACGACGACCACGTCGAACTGCTCTGGCTCGAATTCGGCGGGCTCGAAATCCGCGGCGTTGTCGCTCATGCCGAATGCATCCCCCTGTCGCAGACCCTGAAGGATGCTCTGGATCGCCGACCGGCTGCCAGTGCGCCTCCAGCTTTCCCGTGCCCCTACAGCTTGGTGGTCTTCACCAGGTTGCGGACCTGCGACGACGTGCTGATCGAGCCCTCGGCGAGGTAGGCCCCCGCGTTCGCCGCGATCTTCCCGCGGTCGTAGCGGTAGTTGACCATGAGCCCGAGCGACTCCTCGATGCCGTACGACGCCGGGTTGGCCATCCAGTTCAGGCGTTCGAGTGACGCGCCGTTCGACAGGTGGAAGTTGGCGACCGGGTCGACGGCGCGACCGTCGCGCAGGGTCGTGAGGTAGCGCGCGCCGGCCGAGAGCAGCCCGGGCCGCACCTTCTCCTCGCGCGTCGGATCACCGATCCACGCACGATCGGTGAGGTCGACGAGCGCGCCGGCATCGGCGCCGAGCGACTCCTCCTCGGCCGGGGTGAGCGCGAGGTCGTCGACCTGCACGCGCAGCCACGCCCGGAAGCCCGGCAACGGTGAGAGCGTGGCGAACGTCTTGAGATGGTCGTTCTCGTGACGGAGCGCGTCGACGACCTGCTTGATGAGCTCGTTGCCGAGGTGGACCCCCGCGAGGCCGGGCTGCGCCGACGTGATCGAGTAGAAGATCGCGGTGTCGGGATCGTCGACCTGATCGGCGCGGTTGAGCAGTTCGGGGAGGTCGTCGGCCAGCCCCTGCATGAGCGCGATCTCGACGAAGACGATCGGTTCGTGTTCGAGCGCGGGATGGAAGAACGCGTAGCAGCGTTGGTCGCCGTCGAGCCGGTGGCGCAGATCGTCCCAGCCCGCGATCGCGTGCACGGCCTCGGTCGCCATCAACCGCTCGAGGACCGACGCCGGCGAATCCCACGTGATCTGGCGCAGCCCGAGGAGGCCCACGTCGAACAGGGTCGAGAGGTGACCGGTGAGCTCGTCGTCGAGCATGCCGAGCGCCGGATCCTCGCTCCGCAGCGCGAGCAGATCGGCTCGGAGGTCCACGAGGAAGGCCACGCCGTGAGGCAGGCCGGTGATGACGTGCAACCACACGGCGTAGCGCGGCACCACCGCCCGCCGCAGCGCCCGCTCGGCCCGGGCGCGCTCGGCCGGCGTGCGGGCGACACGGATGGCGTCGACGGCCCGGTCGAGGGTGACGGGATCGGCGCCGAAGCGGGTGGCCAGCGCCTCGAGGAAGCGGCGCCGGCCGGCGGGATCGAGCCGTGAGTAGGCGCCCACGACCCGCTCGGCGGCGGCGCGCTGCGAGTTGGTCTCGCGCTGGTCGAGCACGTCGTCGATGGCCTTGACCACCCGGGTGACGTCTCCCTCGGGCAGATCGGGTGCGAGCACGAGATCGCGCGAGCGCCGCAGCGAGCGCAACCATCCGCGGAACGGTCGGCGGCGGGCGAGTTCGGTCACCGCACCAGTACACAGCACGGGGCAGGGTTGGCAGCGGCGACCGTCGTCCGTGACAATGGGCGCATCTGAACGGGCAGGGCACCCCGACGGACGGGCACGCAGCGAACCGGGAGCCTGGTGGACAACCAACTCGAGCACGAGCACCTGCAGCTCGCGCTCGAGGCTGCCCAACTGGGAACGTGGTACTGGGACGAGGAGACCGGTCGCACGGTCTGGGATGCCCGCCTCGAAGCGATCCACGGCATGGCGCCGGGCACGCTTCGGGGGCACGTACGAAGACTGGAAGGCGTCGGTGCACCCTGGCGATCGCGCCGAGTGCGTCGCTCGGGTCGAGGCGGTCATGGCCGATCCCGGGCCCTACGTGCTGCTGCACCGCTGCATCTGGCCCGACGGTTCCATCCATTGGATCGAGGGTCGCGGTCAGGTCATGACCGACGACTCGGGTCGGGCGCTCGGCACCATGGGCGTCGTCCTCGACGTCACCGAGCGGGAGGAACACCAGGCCGCGCTCTCGCGTCGCATCGCCGAGGACCACCGGCTCGTCCAGAGCGTGCAGCGTGCGCTGCTCCCCACCCGCATGCCGCAGGTCGACGGCATCGAGTTCGCGGCGCGCTACGAAGGCGCGCCGGGTTCCGCGATCGGCGGCGACTGGTACGCGTTCGTGCCCCTGCGTGGTGGACGTCTCGGTGTCGCCATCGGTGACGTCGCGGGCCATGGGCTGTCGGCGGTGGCGGAGATGGCGAACATCCGCTTCAGTCTGCGTTCGCTCTCGTACCTGCACGACGACCCCACCGAGGTGCTCGCGCAGCTGAGCGAGCTCGTGCGCGTGTTCTCACCCGAGACGATGGTCACCGCGCTCTACGGCACCCTCGACCCGACCTCGGGGACCTTCGAGTACGCGCTGGCCGGACACTTCCCGCCCGTGTTGTGCGGTCCGGAGTCGTGCGAGCTCGTCGAGGTGCGCGCCGATCCGCCGCTCGGACTGGGCGAGGAGTACCAGCGCCACACGCTGACGCTCCGCTCCGACCAGACGTTGGTCGCGTTCACCGACGGCATCCTCGAACGGCGTTCGGAGGCGATCTCGCTGAGCCTGCAGCGCCTCCTGAGCACGTGCGGGCCCGCTCCACGCGCGCCGCAGGCACTCTGCGAGCACCTCATGCGCGAGATGCTGGCCGATCTCCCCAACGACGACGACGCCGCGGTCGTCGCGGTACGCCTCACACCCTGATTCGACGCCGAGAATCAACCAGCGCGAGTGGCTCGGTGGTGCTCCATGTGGCGCTCCTCGAGCTCCTGGACCTCGTCGTCGCCGGCCGCCTGCACCCGCACGTAGTGGTCGTCGGCCTGCGGAGCGCGCGGATCAGTTCGTCGAGCTTGAGCTGGGTCGCGACCTGCTCACGCCGTTGCGTGTGGTGCAGCACGAACACCATCACCAGGGTGACCGCAGCCGCCAGGGTCGAGAACGCGACCTCCCACGACTCGGGGAACCCGGCGATCGCCAGCGCCACGATGAACGCGCCGACGACGGCTCCGACGACGCCGGCCGCGGCCGAGTGCGCGACCAGATGGTCGAGGCGCTGCAAGACGCGACTGAAGGGCGAGTGCGAACGCACCGAGGGTTCCACTCCAGGGCACTACCCCGCCGCGGAGACCGGCAACCGCTTCGACGTGAGCGTCAGCTCCAGAGCGCGAGCAGTTCGTCGGTGGTCGTGAGCGTGGCGATCAACGAGAGCGAGTGTTCGAGCACCGCGTCCGCGTACTCGCGGGGTACGCCGGCGACCGCGTCGGTGGGGATCACCACCTGGTAGCCGAGGTCGAGGGCGGTCAGCGCCATGCCGAACACACCGAGGTTGACCGAGACCCCAGTCGCCACGACGGTACGAACACCGAGGTTGCGCAGGATCTGGTCGAGGGACGTCGACGTGAACGGCGTCATGCCGTGGAGGCGCGGCACCACGATGTCGCGAGGATCTTCGAGACCGTCGATCAGTTCGGCACCGGGACTGCCGATGTCGGTGGCGGTGAAGCCCTGCGTGCGCCGCTGCTTCGCGGACATGGCGAAGATCTTGCAGTTCTCGGCCGAGCCGGCGCCGTCGGGTCGCGCCACGACGGTGCAGTGCACGACACGCGCGCCGGCGTCACGTGCGCCGTCGCACAGCCGTCGCACCGTGTCGAGTGTGCCGGTGTGCTGCAGCTCTTCGACGAGCGCACGCATCAGCGCTCCCTCGCCGACGACACCCTGCTGCAACTCCATGGTGAGCACCGCGGTGGTCGACGGATCGAGGATCATGCGGAGGCGTTCGGCATTGGTGGTCATGGGTTCTCCTGAATGCGGGTGTTCGAGGTGGCGCGGGGGTCTCCGGGGAGCAACCGGTCGCTGAGCACGACCGGGAAGGGCAGGTCGTCGACGAGCACCGCGCGCCCGTCAACCGCGCGGTGGTGGACGACGACACCGGCGGCGTCGAGCACGCGTTCGGCCACACCCTGGTCGACGACCGTCAGTCCGAGCGCGAGACAGCGCGGACGCTCGTACACGCCGCCCCACACCGCGCGGCTCGTCGCCTCGTCGGGCGGGATCGGATAGAGCGCGAGCATGCAGTCACCGAGATCGAGCGCGCACTGCGGAAGGTCGGGCGCGTCGTCGTGTTCGTACGTGACGAGTTCGGTGTCGAGGACCTCGGCGAGACGCTCGCCGTCGTGGGCGGGATCGCGCACGATCGCGCCGATGAACGCCATGCGCTCGACGTTGACGATCGGCTCGGCGACGAAGGGCGGCACGGGCGCGCCCCACCGCGGGTCGTCGTCCTGCACGTGGCTCGCCCACTCGAGCACCAGCCCGGCGGTGCCCCCGGAGCGGGTGAACACGATCTCGTCGCTGATGCGCGACGCAACCTCCACGCCGAGCGGTTCGAGCCGAGCCAGCGTCGCCGGCACATCGTCGACCTGCACCGCGATCGAGTGCATGCCCCCGCCCAGGCGCTCGACGAACGTCGCGACCGACGAGCCCTCCCCGTAGGGGGCGCCGATCTCGATGGAGTTGTCGCCGATCCAGGTCATGCCGCCGTCGCGGCCGACCGGCTCCTCGAGCTGCTGGCGGTGCAGCACCCGGCACCCGAACAACCGGGCCAACGGACCCAGGATCCCCTCGTAGTCGGGCCCCATCGCGGTGGCGTGGAACATCCAACGCACGTCCCCCATGCCTTGCAGGCTGCCACACCGGCGCGAAATCATGACTGAGTGAGGACTCACTCAGTGGTATGTTCGGCTCCGTGACGCAGGTACAGGGTCGAGGACGGGCGGCGGCGCTGCCCATCGAGGAACGCCGATCGGCCATCGTGGCCGCCACGCTGCCCCTGTTCCTCGACCAGGGCGCGGCCGTCACCACCCGTGAGATCGCCCAGGCCGCGGGCATCGCCGAGGGCACGATCTTCCGGGTCTTCGACGACAAGACCGCACTGCTCGACGCGGTCATGGAAGCGGCGCTCGACCCCGCCCCCACGAACGCGGCCATCGCCGCCATCGACGACTCCCTGCCGTTCGAGGCCCGGCTCGTCGCCGCGGTCGAGATCCTCCGCCAGCGCGTGCTGTACGTGTTCCGGGTGCTGAGTTTGGCGTCGGGCACGACGCGAGGCACGTCACCGACGCGCAACGCCGAGCTGCCCGTCGCTCATCGCGATCTTCGAAGTCGACGGCGAGCACCTGACCCACTCGCCGGCCGACGCGGCCCGCATCCTCCGCGGTCTCACGTTCGCGTGTGTGCACCCGTCGTTCGGTGCGGATGACCCCCTCACGTCCGGCGAGATCGTCGCGGTGTTCCTCGACGGCATCCGCCACCCGGAGGCGGGTGAGTCGTCGTGCTGATCAAGCTCATCCGCGAGTACCTGTTCAAGTACAAGAAGTGGTTGATCCTCGTCCTCGTGTTCCAGACGATCCAGTCGATCGCGACGTTGACCCTCCCCACGTTGAACGCCGACATCATCGACAACATCGTGAACAAGGGGCCGAACAGCTACATCTGGGAGGTCGGCGCGGTCATGCTCGGCGTCACCTTCATCCAGGTGGCGTTCGCGATCGCAGCCACGTTCTACGGCGCGCGGTCGGCCATGGGTTTCGGGCGCGACGTCCGCCGCGATCTCTTCCACACCGTGATGGGCTACTCCGCACGCGAAGTCGGCCAGTTCAGTGCGCCGTCGTTGATCACTCGCATCACCAACGACGTCACCCAGGTGCAGGTCTTCGCGCTGATGTCGCTCACGCTGTTCGTCACTGCACCGATCATGATCATCGGCGGTCTGTTCTTCGCCATCCGCGAAGACGGCTCGCTGTCGTTGATCCTCGTCGTCGCCATCCCCGTGCTGCTCTTGACCGTCGGGCAGGTCGCACTCCGCATGCACCCGCAGTTCACCAAGATGCAGAACCGCATCGACCGGGTGAACCAGGTGCTGCGCGAGCAGATCAGCGGCATGCGCGTCGTCCGCGCCTTCGTCCGCGAGCCCGACGAAGCCGCCCGCTTCGGGAAGGCCAACGCCGACCTCACCGAGACGTCGCTCAAGACCGGCCGGATGATGGCGCTGATGTTCCCCTCGGTGCTCCTCACCATCAACCTGTCGAGCGTCGCCGCGGTGTGGCTCGGCGCCGACCGCATCGGCGCCGGGCAGATGCAGGTCGGTTCGTTGGTGGCGTTCCTGAGCTACCTGATCCAGATCCTGATGGCCGTGATGATGGGCACCTGGGTCTTCATGATGGGTCCACGAGCTTCGGTCTGCGCGGGACGCATCGAGGAGGTGCTGCAGACCTCGACCTCGGTCGTCGCGCCCACCGACGGCATCACCCAACTGCCCGGCGCCGCGTCGCTCGAGGTTCGCCACGCCGAGTTCTCGTTCCCCGGCGCCGAGCAGCCCGTGCTGCGCGACATCAACTTCCGGGTCGATGCGGGCCAGACCCTGGCGATCATCGGCAGCACCGGCTCGGGGAAGACCGCCTTGCTCAACGTGATCGCACGACTGTTCGACGTCACCGCCGGTGAAGTGCTGATCGGCGGGGTCGACGTGCGCGAGCTCGACAAGCCGCTGCTCGAGCGGCTCATCGGGTTCGTGCCGCAGAAGCCGTTCCTGTTCTCGGGCACCATCGCCTCCAACGTGCGCTTCGGCAACCAGGAGGCCACCGATCAGGACGTGTGGGACGCGCTCGACGTCGCGCAGGCCCGCGACTTCGTCGAGGCCAAGCCCGAGCAGCTCGGCTCGCCCATCAACCAGGGCGGCACCAACGTGTCGGGCGGCCAGCGCCAACGCCTCGCGATCGCCAGAGCCCTCGCGCACCAGCCCGCGATCTTCCTGTTCGACGACTCCTTCTCCGCGCTCGACCTCGCCACCGACGCGCGGCTGCGCGCCGCGCTCGAGCCCGTCACGCGCGATGCGGTCACCGTGATCGTCGCCCAGCGCGTGTCCACCATCGTGCGGGCCGATCAGATCCTCGTGCTCGAGGAGGGTCGCATCGTCGGCCTCGGCACGCACCGCGACCTGCTCGAGTCGTGCCCCACGTACCAGGAGATCGTCGAGTCGCAGTTCGTGGACGACGAGGCCGCATGACCACCAACGGCGCGGGCGGCAACGGCAGCACTGGCAACGGCAGCACCGGGAACGGCGCCCAAGGAAATGGGCAGCCGCCGAACGACGACGGCCGCAAGAAGAAGACCGAGGACGAGATCCCGGCCGCAGGCCAGCGCGTCGCGGTCGAACGCGGGCACGCGGTTCGGCGTCGGGATGCCGGTCGAGAAGTCGGAGAACTTCAAGAGCACGGTCCGCCGACTGCTGCACCGCCTCGCTCCCGAGCGGATGCGCATCGCCGCCGTGCTCGTGTTCGCGGTCGTCAGCGTCACGCTGACGGTGATCGGCCCCCGCATCCTCGGCCACGCCACCAACATCGTCATCGCCGGCATCCAGAGCCCGAAGGGCATCGACTTCGGCGAGCTGCACATGGTGCTGCTGCAGGTGGCGCTCATCTACCTGGTGGCCGGCCTCCTGTCGTACACGATGAGCTTCATCCTCGCCGGCACCGTGCAGCGATCGATGTCGAAGCTGCGCAGCGACGTCGAGGACAAGCTCAACCGCCTCCCGCTCGCGTACGTCGACAGCCAGCCGCGTGGCGACCTCCTGAGCCGGGTCACCAACGACATCGACAACGTGGCGCAGAGCCTCCAGCAGACGCTCAGCATGATGCTCACCTCGACGCTGACGATCATCGGCGTCGTCATCATGATGATCTCGATCTCGCCGCTGTTGGCCGTCATCACGTTGATCACCGTGCCGATCTCGCTCGTCGTGATGAAACTGATCACCGGGCGCTCGAAGAAGAAGTTCATCGCGCAGTGGCGCTACACCGGTACGTTGAACGCGCAGGTCGAGGAGGCCTTCACCGGGCACACGCTGGTACGCGTCTTCGGGCAGCAGGAGGAAGTGCAGCGCACGTTCGACGAGCAGAACGAAGAGCTCTACCAGTCGAGCTTCGGTGCGCAGTTCATCTCGGGCACCATCCAGCCCGCGATGATGTTCCTCGGCAACCTGAACTTCCTCTGCATCGCAGTGATCGGCGGACTGCGCGTGTCCGCCGGGCAGCTCAGCATCGGTGACATCCAGGCGTTCATCCAGTACTCGCGCCAGTTCACCCAGCCGCTCACGCAGCTGGCCTCGATGGCCAACGTGCTGCAGTCGGGCATCGCGTCGCTCGAGCGGGTGTTCGAGCTGCTCGACGTCCCGGAGCAGAGCCCCGATCCCGCCGAGCCGCTCACCGACGACGAGCCCCACGGTCGCATCGAGTTCTCCGACGTGTCCTTCTCGTACGACCCGAGCCGGCCGCTCATCAAGGCCCTCTCCCTCATCGCCGAGCCGGGCAACACCGTCGCCATCGTCGGCCCCACCGGCGCCGGGAAGACCACACTCGTCAACCTGGTCATGCGGTTCTACGAGCTCGACGACGGCGTCATCTCGCTCGACGGCATGAACGTCGCCGAGATGCGTCGTCGTGACCTGCGCGCCAACGTGGGCATGGTGCTGCAGGACACCTGGCTGTTCGAGGGCACCATCCGCGAGAACATCGCGTTCGGCAACCCCGAGGCCACCGACGACGAGATCGTCGCCGCGGCCAAGGCGACGCACGTCGACCACTTCGTGCGGTCGCTCCCCGACGGCTACGACACGGTCGTCGACGACGAGGGCACGAGCGTGTCGGCGGGCGAGAAGCAGCTGCTCACCATCGCCCGGGCGTTCCTGGCCAACCCGACGATCCTCATCCTCGACGAGGCCACCAGCTCGGTCGACACCCGCACCGAGGTGCTGATCCAGAAGGCGATGGCCGCGCTGCGCACCAACCGCACCAGCTTCGTGATCGCACACCGGCTGTCGACGATCCGCGACGCCGACACGATCCTGGTGATGGAGAACGGCGCCATCGTCGAACAGGGCAACCACCGCGAGCTGCTCGAGCGCGACGGCGCGTACGCCCGCCTCTACAACAGCCAGTTCGCCGGTGCCGCCATCGAAGTGGAGTAGCCCGCCCTCCGTTTTGGCGCCGCTCGATCCCCTCAGAGGTGGTTGAGGGGCGCCGAAACCTTCAGGCGAGGCCCCGGAGGCGGTCGATGCGTCGGTCGGTCGCGCCGAGGTAGTGCGAGAGGATGCCGGCGACCCGGTCGGTGTCGAGCGTTCCTGCCGCCGCCATCTCCTCGAGGTCGGCCCAGTCCTTCGTGCGGTCGAAGAACGCCTTGAACACCGCGAGGTCGGTGCAGCCGAGGAACGGCACCTCGCTCCCGCCGAACGGCTCCCACCGACAGTGATCGGCGAGGTGGTCGTGGAACTCGGTGGTGTTCACGAAGACGTCGACCGGCGTCTCACCCCACCAGAGCCGCACCTGACCGTCGCGCTCGATCCGGGCGCGGTCGTCATCGGACCAGTGGACCCCGGCCGGCAGCGCGGCCAACAGCTCGGGCGTGCGAGACCGGTCGACGAACACGTTCACGTCGATGTCGATCGTGCCGCGCGCGCGTTGCGTGCACCACGCGAGCGCGAGCGCGCCACCGAATGCGTGCGGGATGTGGGTGTCGTCGAGCGCAGCGTGGATCGCGAGGATCTTGTCGACCAGCGTGCTCACGAGGCCCGGGGAAAGACCGGGAAGTCGAGCTTCATCGCGTGGCGCGCGGGGAACTGCTCGGCGAGCTCGAGCACGTCGGCGAGTTCGCGTCCCCGCGCCTCGCGATCGATGCCGCCGACCGCGGGCGTGAGCTCGACGCCGAGCTCGAAGCCGGCGGCTCGCACGATGCGATCGAGGGTCTCGACCGTGGGGACCTTGCGCCCCGCCTCGTACGCCGAGAGCGTCGAGTGCGAGGTGTCGGCCCGGGCCGCGAGGGCCCGGAGCGAGAGGCCGGACCGCAGTCGGACCCGGCGCAGCGTCACGGCAGCGTCCACGGCTTCATGGTATCCGACCGGATACCAGCGGGCAACGGGAGCCCGCCTAGGACGCCAGAGCCACGTCCTCCCAGTGGCCCCGCCACGAGGCGATCCGTCGACCTTCGAAGCGGGCCCAGGTGACCGCCCGGATCCGGAGCTTCAGCCCGGTCGGCTCGAGCACCGCGCCGGTCCCGGGCAACGGGAGCAGCCCGGTGTGGAGGGCCGAAGCCTCCCACTCGAGCCGCACGACCGGGCCGCTGCTCTCGACCCGACCGAAGGTCACGTGCTCGTGCGAGAGCGCGCCTCGCCGCTCCTCGATCTCGGCGATCAGCTCGTCGCGCGACTGCGCGGTCGTGGCGGGGCTCGAGCCCCGGGCGTCGGGCGTGTACAGCGCCTCGATGTCGCTGACGTCGCCCGAGATCGCCGACGCGATCGCCCGGCGGAGCTGGTCCTCGAGGGAAGGCCCGTCGGCGCCGCAGAGGACGCAGGGCTTCGAGGCGTCCCAGCCGTGGAGGGTGCAGAAGTGTCGCATCCATGGTTGAACGACGCTGGTCGGCGCGGAGTTCCGGCGCGGACGTCCTGCCTCGGAGTTCGGGGCCCGAGATCCACGCGGGCGGGCTTCGGTACCATCCTCCGGTGAGCCGACCGGATCCACCGCTCTCCCTCGCTGATCTCGGCGCCCTGGTCCGCGGCGGCACCGTCGACACCGTGCTGGTGGCGATGACCGACATGCAGGGGCGCCTGCAGGGCAAGCGCTGCGGCGCCACCCACTTCCTCGACGAGGTGGTGACCCACGGCGCCGAAGCCTGCAACTACCTCCTGGGCGTCGACGTCGACATGGCCACCGTCGAGGGCTACGAGCTCACGTCCTGGGAGCGCGGCTACGGCGACTTCCGCCTCTGCCCCGACCTCGACACCCTCCGCCTCGTGCCGTGGCACGACGCCACCGCCCTGGTGCTGTGCGACGTGCTGCACCACGACGGTGCGCCGGTGGCGCCGTCACCCCGCCAGCTCCTGCGGCGGCAGGTCGAGCGGCTCGCCGAGCGCGGCCTTGCCGCCGACGTCGGCACCGAGCTCGAGTTCGTCGTCTACCGCGACACCTACGAGGAGGCGTGGACGCGCGGGTACCGCGACCTGACCCCCGCCAACCTCTACAACGTCGACTACTCGCTCCTCGGGACCGCGAGGATCGAACCCTTGCTGCGTCGCATCCGCAACGAGATGACGACCGCGGGCATGACGGTCGAGTCGGCCAAGGGCGAGTGCAACCTCGGCCAGCACGAGATCAACTTCCGCTACGCCGACGCGCTCACCGCGTGCGACCACCACACGATCTACAAGACCGGCGCCAAGGAGATCGCGCACCAGGAGGGTTGCAGCCTCACGTTCATGGCGAAGGTCGACGAGCGCGAGGGGAACTCGTGCCACATCCACGTCAGCCTGCGCGACGTCGAGTCGAACGGGTCCGCGTTCGCGGGTCGCGGACCGCACGGGATGTCGCCGGTGATGGAGCACTTCCTCGCCGGCCAGCTGGCCTGCCTGCGTGAGCTGACGCTGTGCTTCGCCCCGAACGTGAACTCGTACAAGCGCTTCGTTCCCGGGAGCTTCGCGCCCACCGCGGTGGCGTGGGGGGTCGACAACCGCACCTGCGCGTTCCGGATCGTCGGCGACGGTCCGTCACTGCGCGTCGAGACCCGGGTGCCGGGCGGCGACGCGAATCCGTACGTCGCGGTTGCCGCACTGCTCGCCGCCGGGTTGCACGGCATCGAGCAGGAGCTGCCGCTCGAGCCACCGATCACCGGCAACGCCTACACCGCCGAGTTGCCGCGCGTCCCGTCGACCCTGACCGCGGCCACCGAGCTGTTCGGACAGAGCGAGGTCGCGCGCACCGCGTTCGGCGACGACGTGGTCGACCACTACGCGCACGCGGCGCGTGTCGAGCTCGCGGCGTTCGAGTCCGCGGTCACCGACTGGGAGCGCATCCGTGGCTTCGAACGCCTCTGACGGGCCAAACAACGCTCGCCTCGCCGGGCGGGTCGCGGTGATCACGGGCGGCGGGAGCGGCATCGGGCTGGCGTCGGCGCGCCGCCTCGCCGCCGAGGGCGCCCGCATCGTGATCGCCGACCGTGACGCCGACACCGGTGCCGCGGCCGCAAGCGAGGTCGACGGCGAGTTCGTGGCCGTCGACGTGAGCGACGCGGAACAGGTCGAGCATCTCTTCGCCGTGACCGTCGAGCGGTTCGGTCGCGTCGATGTGTCGTTCCACAACGCGGGGATCTCCCCGCCCGACGACGACTCGATCCTCACCACCGACCTCGACGCCTGGCGCCGGGTCCAAGACGTCAACCTCACGTCGGTGTTCCTGTGCTGCAAGGCGGTGCTGCCGCACATGCAGCGTCAGCAGCGCGGATCGATCATCAACACTGCGTCGTTCGTGGCCACGATGGGATCGGCCACGTCGCAGATCTCGTACACCGCGTCGAAGGGTGGCGTTCTCGCGCTGTCACGGGAGCTCGGCGTGCAGTTCGCGCGCGAAGGCATCCGCGTGAACGCGCTGTGTCCCGGTCCGGTGAACACGCCGTTGCTGGAAGAGTTGTTCGCGGCCGACCCCGAGCGCGCGCAGCGGCGGCTCGTCCACGTGCCGATGGGACGCTTCGCCGAACCGGAGGAGATCGCGGCCGCGGTCGCGTTCCTCGCCAGCGACGACTCGTCGTTCATGACCGCGTCGACCTTTCTGGTCGACGGCGGGATCTCCGGCGCCTACGTCACGCCGCATGTAGGGCTCACGTTGTGATCGGGCGGAACCGGAACACCGCCATCTCGTCGCTCACGTGGTCCCACACGATCTCGACGCGGTCGCCGATCCGCAGCGTCTCGACGTCGCAGTCGATGATGTTCGCGATCATGCGGCTGCCCGCGCCCTGCGTGCCGTCGAGCTCGATGATGCCGGACGCGTAGGGCACCGACTCGTTGAGCATCTTGGACAACGGGTGGCGCACGACGGTGAAGCTGTAGACGGTGCCCGTACCCGGCAGCTCGACCCATTCGACGTCGCGGTGCTGGCACACGAAGCAGATCGGGGGCGCCGGCAGACGGAAGGTGCCGCAGTTCGTGCAGCGAGGTGCAACCAGGCGCTCCTCCACCGACGCTTCCCAGAAGGGTCGCGAGAGGTCGTCGGTGCTCGGCTGCTGCAGGATCGAGGGGAAGACGCCCTGTCCGCCGAGCCCGCCTTTCCCGCCGAGCCCGCCTTTCCCGCCGAGCCCGCCTTTCCCGCCGAGCCCGCCTTGCTCGCTCATGCCGCGCTCCTCGCCAGCAGCGTGCCGCTCACCGGCAGCGCCGCGGGGCCACCGGTGACCAGCGCGATCTCCGCGCCTTCCACCTGGTTGATCGCGGTGCCGCGTATCTGCTCCACCGCTTCTCGTATGTGCGTCATGCCGATGATGTAGGCCTCCGAGAGGTTGCCGCCGTGGGTGTTGACGGGGATGGAGCCGTTGGGCCAGCGCATGTTGCCCTCGGCCACGAACGGGCCGCCCTCGCCGATCGGACAGAAGCCGTAGTCCTCGAGCTGCATGATCACCAGCGGCGAGAAGTGGTCGTAGAGCAGGGCGACGTCGACGTCGGCGGGCGTGACCCCGGCCATCTCGTAGAGCCGCTTCGCCACCGGGCGGTGTCCCGACGACGCGAACTCGTCGTCCGGCGCCTGGAAGTACCGGAAGATGGCGGGCCCCCAGCGGCCACTGCCGCCGTGCGCCGACGACAGGATGTAGGCCGGCGGCTGGCGCAGATCCTTGGCCCGATCGGCCGACGTGGTGATCACCGCGACCGCGCCGTCGCTCTCCATCGTGTAGTCGAACAGGCAGAGCGGGTCGGAGATCATCCGGGCCGCGAAGTACTCCTCACGCGTGAGCGGTTGCTTCTGCAGCGACGTCGGCCGGAGGATCGCGTTGGCGCGCTCCGTGATCGCGACCTCGGCGAAGTGATCGCGCGTCGTGCCGTAGAGGTGCATGTGCCGCTGGGTGAGCACCGAGAAGCTGTGACCCGGCGAGAGCAGCCCGGCGTTGGCTGCGAACGCCGCGCTCGCGGAGACGCCTCCCCCGCCGCCGTACGTGCCGCCGCTCTCCCCCATCGTGGCGTAGGCGAGCACGCCGTCGACCTCGGACCCGCCGAGGCGGCGGTTGAGCTGCTGCAGCGACATCACCGAGACGCACACGTCCGCCATGCCGCCGTGGATCGCGGCAGCAGCCAACCCGAGCTGGCCCGCACACCCGCCACCGCCCGACGTGAGCGACGCGGCGAAGCGCACCTCGGGCACGCCGAGGATCGCGGCCACCTCGGCCGGGTCGCAGGAGAAGGAGTAGAGGGCGAAGCCGTCGAGATCCTTGACCGTGAGACCGGCGTCGTCGAGCGCGGCGAGGATCGCCGTGCACATCATCGACGTCTCGGTCTCCGGGTACGACTGCCCACGCTTGTAGTACGGCGTCGCGCCGACGCCCACGACCGCGGCTTGGTTCTTGATGCTCATGCAAGTGAAAATAGGGTTCTCACAATTGCCCGGTCAAACCCGGGGGTAGGTTGACCCCGACACCTGGTTCGCAAAGGGGAGTGCACCGATGACTCGCAAGCTCGACTACCTCGTCTTCGACGCCGACAACCACATGTACGAGGCGACCGACGCGTTCACCAAGTACCTGCCGGACGAGTACGCGGGCCTGATCAAGTACGTCGAGGTGAACGGGCGCACCAAGATCGCGATCAAGAACGTGATCAGCGAGTACATCCCGAACCCGACGTTCAACAAGGTCGCGCCTCCCGGCGCCCAGGAGCTCGAGTTCAAGCTCAAGAACCCCGACTCGATGACCGCGGCCGACAAGGAGCTCGACCTCACCAAGCCGCCGAAGTACATCACCGCGCCCGACGCGTTCTTCGAGCCCGAGGCCCGCGCCATGATGATGGACGAGCAGGGCATCGACCGGGCGATGATGTGGCCGACCCTGGCCAGCCTGCTCGAGGAGCGCCTGACCGACGACCCGGTCGCCACGCACGTCGTGGTCCATGCGCTCAACCAGTGGATGCACGAGCAGTGGACGTTCAACTTCGAGAACCGGATCTTCGCCACCCCGGTGATCACGCTGCCGATCGTCGACGAGGCGATCCGTGAGCTCGAGTACGTGGTGGAGCGTGGTGCGAAGGCGATCCTGGTGCGGCCGGCGCCGGTGCCCGACTTCGGCGGCCGACGTCGTTCGTTCGCGCTCCCCGAGTTCGACCCGTTCTGGGAGAAGGTGGTGGAGGCCGACGTCGTCGTCGGCATGCACGCCTCCGACAGCGGCTTCCAGCGCTACGTGAACGAGTGGGAGGGCGAGACCGGCGAGTTCCTGCCGTTCAACAAGAAGCTGTCCGCGTTCTACGTGCTGCTGCACTCCGAGAACCGCATCATCAACGACGTGGTCACGTCGATCATCGGCCACGGCCTCGCCACGCGGTTCCCGAGCCTGCGCATCATGCCGGTCGAGAACGGCAGCGCGTGGGTGCGTCCGCTCGTCGAGCGATTCCAGAAGAACTACGAGCGTGCACCGAAGTTCTTCGACGAGGACCCGATGGAGGCGTTCAAGCGCTGCATCTACGTCCACCCGTTCCACGAGGAGGACCCGATCGGACTCGTGAAGCTCATCGGTGCCGACAACGTGCTGTTCGGGTCCGACTTCCCCCACCCCGAGGGCATGTACGACCCGATCGGCTTCGTCGACCAGCTCGACGGTCTCTCCGAGGACGACAAGGCCAAGGTCATGGGCGGCAACCTCAACCGCATCATGAAGGTCCCCGCCCTCGTCTGAGCGCGCCACTCCCCACGACGTTCCTGACGCATGTTCGCGTCAGGGGGTGGGCGTGAACGCGCTGAGGCGGTCGATGCACTCGACGGTCAGGGCCGGGATCTGGTCCCACGCGGCACCGGCGTCTCCGCCCGACTTCACGAACCGCTTCATGAGCAGCGCGGTCGCGGCCGCCTCCTTGTAGCGGATGAGGCAGTGGAACCACTCGAGGTTGGCCGGCACTGCGCCTGACTCCTCGACGTAGGCGTCGAGCAACGCCTGCGCGGTCGGCATCCCCGTCGGACCGGGGTTGCTCGCCATCGGGTGCTTCGCCTCGTCGGTGAAGAAGAGGAACCACGCGAGATCGAGGCGTGGGTCGGAGAGCGACCAGATCTCCCAGTCGATGAGCGCGGCGACCTCGGTGCCGTCGCACAGCATGTTCCCGAGCCGGTAGTCGCCGTGGCAGACCGCGTCGGGGAACGCGGGCGGCATCGTGTCGAACAGCAGCTTCTCGGCTTCGAGGTACCGCGCGCTCATGCGCTCGTCGACGGTCTCGAACGCACGCGACCAGCGCTGGATCTCGCCTTCGAGGGTGTAGCGCTTCTCGGCGCCGAGGCCGATGGCGTCGGGATCGGCGCGGTGCAGTGCCGCGAGCATCCTCGCCGCGCCGAAGGCGCGCTCGGGGATCAGCGGCAGCTTCTCCGGCGTCACCTCGCTGAGGATCGGCTCGAGGCACTCGCCGGGGACGATGTTCATCGCGTGGAACGGCGACACCTCGGGCGGCGCGCCGTCGTCCTCGAAGTAGACGGTGGGCACCCGCACGCCGGGCGAACCCGCAAGCGCGCGCATGAGGCGGGCCTGTCGCGCCACGTCGCGGTTGCGCACCGGCTCGAGGCCGGGCGGCGCCACCTTGAGCACGATGCGCTCGCCTGCCTCCGGTCCCCCGGTGACCAGCCCGGTGAAGGTCAGGCTCGATGCACCGCCCGTCAACGGTTGCACGTCGGAGATCGTGCACCCCGGCGCCCAGGTCTGCGCAGCCGCGGTGGCGCGGCGCGCGAGTTCGTCGAGATCGAGGTCGTCGGCCATCGGCGCATTCTGTCCATCGCCCTGCGACGGCGCAACGCGGACCGGACGGCAGACCACGTTTGCCGACCACCCCACGGAGGGCAGCCTTCGTCCTCGTGAGCCCCGTCGCCGTCCCGTCGCTCCAGCACACGTCACCCGAGCAGCTCGTCCTGCGTCGCGTGAAGCGCGGCAAGGGCTTCAGCTACCACGACGGCAACGGCGCCAAGATCGACGACGACGCCACGCTCGAGCGCATCCGCGGGATCGTGATCCCTCCGGCGTGGACCGACGTACGCATCAGCGACGATCCCGACTCCCATCTCCAGGCCGTGGGACGCGACCAGCGTGGACGTCTCCAGTACAAGTACCACCCCGACTGGACCGCGTTTCGCGATCGAGTGAAGTTCGATCACCTCCCCGTGTTCGCCAACGTGCTCCCCGCGGTGCGCAAGCGGATCGACGCCGACCTCAAGCTCCCCGGCGTACCCCGCGACAAGGTGCTCGCCACCGTCGTGGAGCTGCTGCAGACGACGCTCATCCGCGTCGGCAACGAGGAGTACGTGCGCGACAACGGCGCGTACGGACTGACGACGCTGCGCAACCGTCACGCGCGCGTGTCCGGCGCCGACATCGCCTTCGTCTTCACCGGGAAGAGCGGGATCGAGCACGAAGTGCGCGGCGCACGATCGCCGGTTGGCGAAGGTGCTGCGCGAGTGCCAGGAGATCCGGGACAACGGTTGTTCCAGTACCTCGACGACGACGGACAGCCCACGCCGGTTCACTCCCACGACGTCAACGAGTACCTGCGCGACGCGAGTGACGCCGACATCACCGCCAAGGACTTCCGGACCTGGGTCGCCACCGTGGCCACTGCGGCCGCGCTCGGGCCGCTCGATCCACCGACCTCGGAGCGCGAGGAACGGGCGGCGGTCAAGGAGGTCATCGAGCAGGTCGCGGCCGATCTCGGCAACACCCCCACCGTGTGTCGCGCCTCCTACGTGCATCCGCGCGTGTTGGAAGCGTTCCCGACCGGAGCGCTGCGCGAGGCCTGGTCGACCGCTCCCCCACGCCGGGCGCGCCTCACGCTCGAGGAGCGTCGCACCCAGGCCCTCCTCGGCGGACGTCGGCGGCACGACGCGCGGAACGTGACAAGGAAGCGTTGCGCCGCGCCGGCTGACGTTTCGAACGCCGGTGCTGCGGACACAACTGCAACACGAAGAAGTTCCCCGAGCGGAGGCGCGACATGAACGATCCCGTGGCGATCCTGAAGCGCGACCACCGCGAGGTGGCGCAGATGTTGAAGACCCTCGACGCATCGAAGCCCGGCGCGTGTCGGCGACAGACCGTCGACAAGCTCACCGCCGCACTCGAGCTGCACATGGAGATCGAGGAGCGCGTCATCTACCCGGTCGTGCAGCGCGTCGTCGGCAAGGAGGAGGCCGAGGAAGCCGGCGTCGAGCACGGACTGGCACGTGAAGGACTCACCGACCTGCAGCGGCTGGTCGACGAGCCCGGCTTCGGAGCTGCGGTGGCGATGCTGACGGCCGGCATCCGCCATCACGTGAAGGAAGAGGAGCAGGAGGTCTTCCCCGAGCTCAAGCGGAAGATCGACCGTGCGGAGCTGCGGGAGCTCGGCGACGAGGTCGCCGCGGCCAAGAGTCCGAAGCGGCGCGCCCGCGCCGCCGTGTGACGCTGGGATCGCTTCGAGCCGAGATGGACGACACGGTGCTCACACCCCGGCTCCGGACTGCACTCTCGGTTGATGAACGCGGGCTCGACGAGCTGTCGACCCGCGACGCGGTCTCGACCCTGCTCGACGTGTACGCGCTCCACCTCGCGCCGATCGACACGCTGGGCGGCGCCGAACAGTGGCAACACGATCCGCGAGTGGCGCAGATCAAGCTCACGCTCGAGCGACGCTTCCGCGCCCGGCTCGGCGGCCACGATCCGGTGCGCGTGGCCGACGACGTCACCGAGGCCTTCCGCGCCATCGCCCACGAGGAGATGATCCCCCCGGTCTACGACTGGCTCGCCGGTGCCGCCGACCGCGCCGACCTCGTGGAGTTCCTCGCGCTCGAAGGTGGGCCCGACGCCGACTTCGACGATCTGGTCGCGCTGTGCCAGATCGGTCTCTCCGGCCTGCCGAAGCTCACGCTGGCCGCCAACTACTGGGACGAGATGGGACGCGGTGCGCTGGCGCGAGTGCACACCGAACTGCATCACGACATGGCTGCCGCGCTCGGCGTGCGCACCATCCCCACAGATCGCCTGCCGCTCGAGGTCTTGGAACGGCGCGCGCTCAACGGCTACCTCGCGACCAATCGGGCGCTGCAGCCGGAGATGCTCGGGAGCCTCGGGCTGTTGGAGGTCCAGGCCGGCCCACGGTGCCGGCGCGTCGTCTCCGCGCTACGCCGCCTCGACGTCCCGGCCGCCGCGTTGCCCTTCTACGACGAGCACGCGACCGCCGACCCGCGGCACGGCAAGGACTGGATCGACGGCGCGCTCGTGCCGGTGGTCGTCGACCATCCGGAGTGGGCACCGCGGATCCTGCGTGGGGCGCGGTGGCGGGCGATCGTGAACGGGCGGTTCTTCGACGCGATGTCGTCGCGCTTCGGGCTGGTCGAGCGCGCCGCGTGAACGAGCGCCACATGAACGAACTCCACATGAACGAGCGCTGGTGCGAGTTCGGGCCGTTGCGCGTGGGGTACGACGACTCCGTGCTCGCGCCGCGGCCGTGGACGATCGTCCAGAGCCAGCACGCCGCCGCACTGCTCGACGGAAGCCCGCCGGGGCCGGTGCTCGAGCTCCACTGCGGCGCGGGCCACATCGGTCAGGCCGCGGCGATCTGGTCGCGCCGCTCGCTGGTGCAGGTCGACGACAACCCGTCGGCCTGCGCGTGGGCGCGACGGAATGCGGTCGCCAACGCCGTCGATGCCGAAGTGCGTTGCGTCGACCTCGAGGAGCTGGCGTCGGGTGACGAGTCGTTCGCGCTGGTCCTCGCTGATCCGCCCTATGTCCCGTCCGCGGAGACCGCGCGCTTCGCCGAGGACCCGGTCCACGCCATCGACGGCGGTCACGACGGTCTCGACGGGATCCGCTCGTCGTTGCCGGTGGCCGTGCGACTCACCCGTCCCGGTGGCGCGATCGTGCTGCAGGTGCGCGGGCCGGGGCAGGTCGAGGTCCTCACCGACGTCGCCGCGGACGCAGGACTCGATCTCGACGTGCTCGGCATGGTGGCGGTTGCACCCGACCGCGCCATCGTCCTCCTGACGTGCCACTGATGGCCCGCAACCAGATCGCGGTGTCGGCAACACCCGAGGCGGTGTTCGCCGTGCTCGACGATGCCGACGCCTATCCGCGTTGGGTGGTCGGCGCCCGCCGCACGCGGCGCGTCGACCCGAGCTGGCCGCAGGAAGGCAGCGAGTTCCACCACGCCATCGGCCTGCCCGGCGCCGAGCTGCACGACTCCACCGAGGTGCTCGAACACGTGCCGTTGCACCGGATCGTGCTCGAGGTCCGCTTCCGGCCCACCGGTACCGCCCGCGTCGAGCTGTCGGTCGACACGACCGACGAGGGCACCGTCGTGACGATGGAGGAGACACCGGACTCAGGTCCGGCCAGTTGGTTGCCCTCGTTCGTCACCGACCCGCTGCTGCACGCGGTGGAACGCGTGGTCACTGCAGCGGCTGCGGCACGAAGTCGAGCAGCGCCCGGCAGTTTCGCCGGACCGCTCCGACGGGCATGCTGGTGCATCGTGAGCATCGGTCAGGTCATCGCACGCGCCGTGGAACGTCTCAGTGCCGACGAGCGACTCGACGAGCTCGCCGATCCCACTGCCGACGCGGTGCGTCACGCGCTCGATCGGCAACCACTGAAGGACGTGCTGAGCGGCACCTGGCTCGGCCATCCGCTGCACCCGCTGCTCACGGATCTGCCCATCGGGTTCTGGACGTCGGCCTTCACCCTCGATCTGGTCGGGGGACGCAGCACCCGTCGCGCCGCGACGCAACTGGTGGCCTGGGGCGTGGTCAGCGCGGTGCCGACTGCGCTCGCCGGGGCGGCCGACTGGGGCGACACCACCGGTCCCGCGCGCCGCGTCGGTCTCGTGCACGCCGCCGCCAACACCACCGCGCTGGCGTGTTACGCGGCGTCGTGGTGGTCACGGGTGCGTGGTCGCCACGCGCGGGCGTCGCGCTCGGGCTCGCAGGGGCCACGGCCGCGACCGTCGGTGGGTATCTCGGCGGCCATCTCCTGCAGAGCCTCGGCGTCGGCGTGGACCACACCGCCACCGCGCGCCCGCCGTCGGAGTGGACCCGCGTCGCCGCCGCCGACGATGTCACCTCCGAGCCCCGGCGTGTCCTCGCCGGTGAAGCACCGGTGATGGTGCTGCGCCACGGAGGCCGGGTCGTCGCGCTCGACGCGCGCTGCCCGCATCGAGGCGCACCGATGGACGAGGGCGAGGTGCACGACGGGTGCATCACGTGCCCCTGGCACGGCAGCGTGTTCCGACTCGACGACGGCGCGCTCGTGCGGGGACCGTCGACCGTCGACCTGCCCGTCTACGAGGCGCGGGTCAGCCCCGACGGCGTCGAGGTGCGCGCTCGCTGACGATCGGGCCAACCGATCAATGCGACGCGCCGAGCGCGCGTCGGAAGAGATCGAGCGTGTGCGTACGAGCTTCGGCACGCGTGAGCGCGGCCGGATCGCGGTCGAGCCGAGCTCGCATGTGCGCGCCCACGACCGCCTGGATGGCGAGTGCGTCGGTCTCGGGATCGGCGTGGGGGAACACTCCCCGCGCGTGACCGTCGTGCAGCAGCGACACCAGCGGCGCGCGTTGCTCGGCGAGGCCCGCGTTCTTCACGTCGGTGAATCCCTCGGCGCTCGACACCTCGGCCGACGACAGCACCACCGTGTGACGCAGCCGGCGTGCGTCGTAGACGACCGCGAGGTTCTGGTCGATCCACGCTTCGAGCGCCGCGAGCGGATCGGGTGCCGCCGCCACCGCGGCCACGACGGTCGCGTTGACCCGATCACAGTCGACCCGGTACATCTCGAGCACGAGCTCGTCCTTCGACGTGAAGTGACGGTAGAACGCCCGCGTCGACAGCCCGGCCGCGTGCAGGACGTCGTGCACGGACGTCTCCTTGGAGCCGTCGCGCTGAATCAGCTCGTAGGCCGCGCGCACGATCTGCTCCTTCTCGGCGCGGTACTTCTCCTGACGCGCAGGAGAAACCTGGCGGGCCGACGTCGTGCGCACGGTCGTGGCCTCGGCGCCCATCGCCCGAGGATACGCGAACCACGTTTTCAGTTCGGCGGTCGCCGTAGGCTCACCGCCCGTGGTCATGGACGGCGTCGACCTCACCGATCTCGACAACTTCGCCGCCGGCTTCCCCCACGACCTGTTCGACCGCCACCGGACCGAGGCGCCGGTCTGGTGGCACCCGCCGACCGAGCACACGCCCGACGGCGAGGGCTTCTGGTCGGTGGCCACCTACGCCGAGGTGTTGCACGTCCTCAAGGAGCCCGTCCTCTATTCGTCGGAGACGGGTGGCGAGCGTCCCTACGGCGGCACGCTCCTCCAGGACCTGCCGGTGGCCGGCATCGTGCTCAACATGATGGACGACCCGCGCCACGGTCGGATCCGTCGCCTGGTCAGCAAGGGACTGACGCCGCTCACGCTGCGCAGCCTGGAGGGCGAGCTCCGTCGCCGCACCGTCGCGCTGCTCGACGCGGTGCCCGACGGTGAACCCGTCGACTTCCTCGTCGACGTGGCGGCTGAGCTACCACTGCAGATGATCTGCTTCCTGCTGGGCGTCGCCGAGGAGGACCGCCACGAGCTGTTCGCCGTGGTCGAACCCGGCTTCGACTTCCGAGCGGGCAACGGCACCGAACGCGAACCCGTCACCTTCGACATGATGGCGTACGGCCGCGCGCTGATCGCCGAGAAGCGCGCCCGACCGACCGACGACATGTTGTCGATCGTGGTCCACGCGTCGCTCGACGACGAGGACCCGCCCGGACTCACCGACGACGAGCTCTACATGTTCTTCAGCCTGCTCTTCGCGGCCGGGAGCGAGACCACTCGCAACGCGATCGCGGGCGGCGTGCACGCACTGGTCGCGCATCCCGACCAGCTGGCCGCGTTGCGCGGCGACCCCGACCTCATGGGCACCGCGATCGAGGAGGTGCTGCGCTGGACCACACCCTCACCGTCGAAGCGACGCACCGCGACCGCGGCCGCCGAGCTCCGTGGGCACTCCATCGAGCCGGGCGAGAAGGTCGTGATCTGGGAGGGATCGGCCAACCGCGACGAGCTCGAGTTCTCCGACGCCGCGAGGTTCGACATCGCCCGGGATCCGAACCTGCACGTCGGGTTCGGTCACGGGCTGCACTTCTGCCTGGGCGCGGCACTCGCCCGGTTGGAGATGCGGGTGATGTACGACGAGCTGCTCGCACGCTTCGCCACCATCGAGCCCGCCGGTGACATCGAGTGGACCCGGAGCAACCGCCACACCGGCATCCGCCACCTCCCCCTCACCCTGACCCGCTGACCGCTCCTCACCGCGTTCCGGCGTCGAAGTTGCGCACATATGCCGCAACTTCGACGCATGTTGGTGGAGGTTGGGTCGGTCAGTGCTCGCGGGGGACGTTGTAGCGGTCGGTGTAGCCGGAGAAGCGCTCGGCGAGCTCGCCGGCGTCGAGGCCGTACTCGGACACGTCGTACGTGTGCGCACCGAACTGGCCGCGCGGATGCGCGTCGACGTAGGCCGCGATCGCGCGCGCACCCGCGTCGTCGAGCTCGTCGCCGACCGCCGCGTAGATCGACCGCACCGTCGCCGCCGGATCGGCGATCAGGTCGGTGTACTGCACGTCGACGATCGGGTGCTCCGGGTGCGCGTCCCGGAACGCGTCGATGCGGCGGACCGACTCCTCGAGCATCGTCGGCCAGTGCTCGCCGATGTACGCCCGATGATCGACGTCGGTGAACGTCGACGACAACGTCTTGATCAGACCGCACACCGACCCGGTGAGCACCACCGGGTCGCGGTGGAGCAACACGAGTCGCGCGTCGGGGTACACCGCGGTGAGATGCTCGAGCGCGATCGCGTGGTGCGGGCTCTTGAGCGTCCAGCGGCCTCGCACTCCCCCGCTCTGCAGCACCTGCAACACCGAGCGGTGGTACTCGTACGCCGAGCGCTGGTCCACACCCATCAGCCACGCGTCGTACGACGGGATGTTGGCGACGGCCTCGTAGGTGAGGCTCTTGAAGTCCTGCGCCATCACCGTGATGCACTCGGTGGCCTCGTCGGCCTGCTCGTGGTGCACCACCTCGATCTGCGGGTTGATCTCGGCGAGCATCGCGTTGCTGGCGTGCACCGCGTCGACGCGCGGCCCCGCGCGATGGTCGACCGGCGTCGGCGGCGGCACGCTGTCCCCCGCCTCCCACATGAGCAGCGCCCGGTTCCGCTCGTCCTGGTCGAAGAGACGGCTCAACAGCGTGGTGCCGGCGCGGAACATGCCGATGACGACGATCGGTGCGTCGATGCGCTCCTCGCGCACCTCCGGGTGCGTGGCGATCCAGTCGAAGACCCGCAGCCGGTTCGACAACGAGCCCACGACCATCCCCGGCATCGCAGCCGACCCCAGATCGTTGAGCTGCGCCTCGTCGGCGAGCGACGCGCACAACGCGTCGAGGCCGGGGCGGAAGTCGTCGGGGCCGAAGTCGTCGAGTCCGGTCGCCGCGCGCGCGGCGTCGAGCAACGCCTCCGGTTCGAAGGCGGTCATCGGTTGGCGACGTCGACCACCGTGCGGCCGCTCGTGCGGCGGTTGGCGTGGTCGTCGAGCGCGGCCGCGACTTCGTCCATGCTGATCACGCGCCCGATCACCGGCTTGATCTTCCCCGCGCTCACCAGCTTCCAGGAGCGCCGCGTGCACCTCACGACCGACCGACGGCGGGAACGTGTTGAGCCCGAAGCGGCGGAAGTCGACGGGCATGTCGTTGTACCCCATCATCACGCCGAGCACGGAGAAGTTGCCCATCGACACCTTGCGCAACGGGCGCCCGGTGAGCCCCGACTCGGGGTCGTCGTTGAACCCGACCGCGACGTAGCGGCCTTCGCGCGCCATGCACGTCCACACCGTCTCGGTGCCCTCGCCGCCGATCATGTCGGCGCAGACGTCGGCACCGTGCTCGTCGGTCAGCGCGATCACGCGGTCGAAGAGGTCCTCCGACGTGTAGTCGATGGGCTCCGCGCCCAGGCTGCGGATCAGCTCGCCCTTCTCCGCACCACCGGCGCTCGCGATCACGTGCGCGCCGGCCGCGTTGCCGAGCTGGATGATGGCGGTGCCGACGGCAGTGGCGCCACCGATCACCAGCAGCTCCTCCCCCGCCTGGAGCTTCGCTCGGCGCATCACGGCCAGGTAGCCGGTGTGGAACGGCAGCGTGAACGCGGCGGCCTCCACGTCGTCGAACTCGGGCGGGGCCTCGAACACGCCGGTCGCTCCGGCCAGGGCGTAGTCGGCGACGCCACCGAACGACTGGACGGTCGTGGCCACCACCCGGCGCCCGACCCATTCCTCGCCGCCCTCACCCGCCGACTCGACCACGCCGCAGACGTCCATGCCGATGGTGAACGGCACCTGGCCCATCACGCTGGCGACCGTGCCGCGGCACCGGGCGATGTCGCCGTAGTTCAGGGATGCCGCCCCGACCTTCACCAGCACCTCACCCGGCCCCGGCTCGGGGATCGGGATGTCCTGGAGCTCCAGCGCCTCCAACGGCGCGGCGTGCTGGACGACTCGGACTGCTCGCATGACGACTCCCCCATCGGTTCCGGCCGTTTTCATCTTGGCCGCGGCACCGTATTGAGCACAGGTGCTTAATGTCAAGGATCCACCCTGACACCTGCAACGTAGGGTCTCAGCATGACCACCATCTCGGAAGCCTTCGACCTCACCGGACGCGTGGCGCTGGTGACCGGCGCCGGCCGCGGGCCTGGGCCGCGCCATCTCCGCCCGCCTCGCCGAAGCCGGCGCCACCGTGGTGTGCGCCGACATCGACCACGCCACCGCCACGGAGACCGCGGCGATCATCCGCGGCGACGGCCATCGCGCCGCTCCGGCGCACCTCGACGTCACCCGTCGCGCCGATGTGGAGGCACTCGTCGACCAGATCGTCGCCGACCAGGGCCACCTCGACGTGATGGTCAACAACGCCGCGATCATCGCCGACGGCCTGGTGCTCGACACGTCGGAAGAGGAGTACGACCGCGTCTTCGCGGTGAACTTCAAGGGCGTGTTGTTCGGTTGCCAGGCCGCGGGTCGGGTCATGGTGCAACAAGGTGCAGGCTCGATCATCAACCTCGCCTCGGGCGCCATCGACATCGCGACGCCCACGCTCGTCTGCTACGCGACGGCCAAGGCCGCGGTCGCGCAGCTGTCCCGCACGCTCGCCATGGAGCTCGCACCGCAGGGAGTGCGCGTGAACGCGATCGCACCCGGCTGGATCGACACGCCCATGAACGAGCGCCACGCGCGCCGGGCCGACGGCAGCCTCGACGAAGCGCAGCAAGCTGCGTACCGCGACCAGCGCGCGAAGCTCTCGCCGATGAACATGGCCGGCGAGCCCGACGACATCGCGTTCGCCGCGCTCTACCTCGCGTCACCCGCGGCCAAGTTCGTCACCGGCATCGTCATGCGACCGAACGGCGGCTCGACCATGCCGTGGTGAGCGGCGAACCGTCCGCACCGCTCGCGCCACCCGAACCTGCTCGCGTCACGGGACGGATCACCGGCGACCGTCCGCCGTGGGGCGCGCCCGACGTCGACCTCGCCGCCCGCGGCTACGTGCTCGAGGAGTTCGCACTCGAGGGCACCGCACGGGCCTTCCACCTCCTCGACGACCCGACGCCCGACGGCCGTTGGTCGGTCGACGAGTACGCCCGCGCGCCGTACCGCACGCGCCTCCTCGTGCTGCGCCCGCAGCACGCCGACGACTGCCAACGGCACCGTCGTCGTCGGCTGGCAGAACGTGTCCGCCGGCTACGAGAGCGGCGCGCCGACGCACGGCGAGACGTACGAGGGCTACACGTGGGTGGGCGTCAGTGCGCAGGAGGTGGGGCTCTACGGCTTCCCCGCGGGGATGGAACGCATGGCGTCGCGCCGCGCCCTCCCGCTGCTGGAGCACGACCCCGAGCGCTACGGCGATCTGCACCACCCGGGAGACCAGGCCGCGTTCGACCTCTTCACCCAGGCCGGGCGGGCCATCGCACCCGATCGTGAGCGCGTCCACGACCACGCGGTCGACCCGCTCGGCGGGCTCCCGGTGCAGCGCCTGATCGCCGCGGGTGGATCGCAGTCGGCCATGCGCCTCGCCACGTACCTCAACGCGATCCACCCGACCGAGCGCGTCTTCGACGGCTTCCTCCTCTCGGTGTGGGAGGCCCGCGCGCCGCGTCCCGAAGAGGGCGTGCTGCCGATGGGCGTCCGCACCGCGATCCGCACCGACACGCCGACACCCGTCGTGATCGTCAACAGCGAGTTCGAGAGCACGCACCTCGCGCAGGTCCCGTGCGTCGACACCGAGTGGCTGCGGGTCTGGGAGGTCGCGGGCACGCCCCACGGCAACGCCCGCTCGCGCCTCGATGAGCCCGATCGGCGCGGCCGCGTCGCCAACCCGCTGCGCTACGCGCCGGTGCACGACGCCGCGCTGCGCGCGCTGCACCACTGGATCGCCGACGGCGTGCCCGCGCCGCACCAGCCACGCATCGAGATGGACCCCGGTCCTCCGCTGCGCATCGCGACCGACGACGCCGACAACGCGCGAGGCGGCATCCGGCTGCCCGAGCTCGAGATGCCCACCGCGACCTATCGAGGTGCCGCGATGGGGACCGGTCGCCTGCCGCTCTTCGGCGCGGCGACGCCGTTCACCGACGACGAACTGCGCGCCCGCTACGCGACTCGCGCCGAGTACGAGCAGGGCTGGAACGTCGCAGTCGACGCGCTCGTCACCTCGGGCGCACTCCGTCCCGAAGACGCCCCCGCGATGCGCGCCCGCGTCGCCGAAGTCATCCTGCCCTTCTAGCCAGCCTCGATCGGTGCGGTGTCTCGGTAGCTATGTGTAGCTACCAGTAGTAGCATCAAAGTATGAAGCTGAGCGTGAGCCTCTCCGACGAGGACGTCGAGTACTTGGACACCTATACCAAGGCACAGGGCCTCGGATCCCGTTCGGCCGCGCTGCAGAGGGCCGTCCGTCTCCTGCGAGCGTCGGAACTTGGTGCCGCATATGAAGATGCCTGGACTGAGTGGGCCGCGAGCGACGACGCCGAGCTGTGGGACGAAGCCACTGCCGACGGCGTCGGCTGATGCGCCGCGGCGAGATCCGCTGGGTCGATCTCGATCCAGTCCGGGGCGCCGAAGCGAGCAAGCGCCGGCCCGCCGTGATCGTGAGCAACGACGGCGCGAACGCGATGGCGAACCGACTCGGGCGAGGTGTCGTCACCGTGGTGCCGGTGACATCGAACACCGAGCGGATCTATCCGTTCCAGGTGCTCCTCACCTCGCAGGCAACAGGTTTGGCTGAGGACTCGAAGGCTCAGGCAGAGCAGGTTCGATCAGTCGCGGTCGAGCGGGTCGGGGCACGGATCGGGTCACTGACGGGCGACGACGTGTCTGCGCTCGACGAGGCGCTCCGACTTCACCTCGCGCTGTGACGACGGCGTGCCCCTCAGCAGCTCGGGATCCGGCGATCGGTACGCGCGTTCTGCGTGCCGTTCACTCCGCTCCGCCCACGCATCTCGGCAGTTCTGCCGCCTACAAGTACTTCAACGCAACTGCGTAGATCTGCTCCACCCGCTCCATCGTGACGTTGAGAAGCTGAGCGATCTCGGGAAATGTAAGCCCATCACGGTGGAGGGTTAACACCTGGCGCGCTCGGTATGGCATACGGCCCGAAGGGGACTCCCCGCCGGACGTAGCGGTCGTCGGCGGCTTGTTAACTCCGCCTGAACCTCCGGTCTGCGACGGGATGCCAGGAGCGTCCATGTACACAGATTGCCCGCGATGCGCTCGCAGGGCCACCACGTCCACCGCGCCAGAAACGACACTCACACTGGCAGGAGAAACCCGATTCGAGGCGCGCGCATCCCGTCGATGTTGCCCGCCCACGCCTACGGAACGACGACGGGGAGCTTCTCCCAGCCGCGGACGGTGCTGGTGTGGGCGCTGTTCGGCGCCGTCCCAGTCGACCTCCCACTCGGGGAAGCGCTGCAACACCTCGTCGAGCGCGATCCGCCCTTCCAGTCGCGCCAGCGCGGCGCCGAGGCAGAAGTGGATGCCGTACCCGAACGACAGGTGGTGGTCGATGTCGCGCTCGACGTCGAACCGGTCGGGCTCCGGGAAGTGGCGCTCGTCGCGGTTGCCCGCCGCGGTGAGCAGCACCATCACGTTCCCCGCCTCGATCTTCTGCCCGTGGTGCTCCACGTCTTCCTGGATGTAGCGCGCCTGCACCGGTGACGGCGCCTCGTAGCGGAGGAGCTCCTCGACCGCGTTGTTCACCAGCGACCGGTCGGCGACGACCTTGGCCCGCTGGTCGGGGTTCTCGGCGAGCACGGTGCCCGACCAGCCGATGAGCCGGGTCGTGGTCTCGTTGCCCGCGGCCGCGATCAGCCCGACGTACCCGAGGATCTCCTCGCGCGTCAGCCGACGGTGCTCGCCGGTGTGGTCCTCGAACTCCGCCCGGAGCAGGTCGGTCATGAGGTCGTCGGACGGGTGCTCGGCGCGCCAGTCGATGTAGTCGGCGAACACGTCGCCGCTGGTGACCATGGATGCGCCCTCCTCCGGTGGCGCGCCTTCGTCGAGCCGGAGTCCGGCGTCGATCTGGTCGCGGATCGCCTCCTGGTCCTCTTCGGGGATGCCGAGCAGCATGCCGATCGTGCGCATCGGCATCTGCGCGCCGAGATCTCGGATGAAGTCGAAGCCGTCGGTGCCGACGAGTGGATCGAGGCTCTGCGCGCAGAACGCGCGGACCTTCGGCTCCAGTTCCGCGATGCGGCGCGGCGTGAACACCCGCGACAACAACGAGCGGTGCACGTCGTGCGTGGGCGGATCCTCGAACAGGATGCTGCCGGGCGGGATCTCGACGCCCTGCTTGATGAGCTCGAGCACCGAGCCGTGGCCGGAGCGGTAGGTGCGCCAGTCGACCGAACAGCGTTCGACGTCGTCGAAGCGGCTGACCGCGAAGAAGTCGTACTTCTCGTTGTAGTAGAGCGGCGCCTCGTCGCGCAGCCGCCGCCAGATCGGATACGGATCCGCGTCGATCTCGAAGTCGTACGGGTCGTAGTACAACTCGTCGGTCATCTCGACGCTCCCCCAAGGTCGTTGTGCCTCGGCGACGTTACCCCGGACGGAAAAGCTCGACCGCGTCACGAGCGTCCGCGAGACTGCCCGCTTCATGGTCACGACACCGGTCGCCCCCGATGAGATGACCTTGCGCGAACGGTTCGACACCGACGAGATCGTCGGATACGAGCGATCACCGTCGGACGTCCTGCGGCTGCTGGTCTACGGGACCGTCGCGATCGTCCTGCTGATCGTGACCCGTTACGCACAGGATGCCGTGCTCGGCTTCGAGCAGGACCTCGTGAGCGCGCTCAGCTTCCTCGAACCGCCGGCCGAGCGCGTCCTCGACGGCATCGCGCAGCTGCTCTGGGCGATTGCGTTCCTCGGCATCCTCGTCTTCCCGTTCGTGCTCCGGCGCTACCGACTGCTCGGCTACCTGGTCGTCGCCAACATCGTGGCCAGTGCGCTGGTGAACGCGGCGATCGAGTTCGTCGACCAGGACGCACCCAAGCGGATCGCCAACGAGCTCGCCGAGCGCGTGGAGTGCACGTCGGCAGCACCATCACTGCAACCGGCATCGCCACCCTGTCGGCGTCGTTCGTGCTGCTCGGTCCGTTCGTGGGCTCACGATGGCGTCGCGCGGGCGTCTTCCTCCTGGTCACGTTCGTCGCCATGCGGATCGTGCTGTCGGTCGAGCTCCCGGCCGAGGTGTTCCTGGCGCTCGCCATCGGCGCCGCAGTGGGTGTGGCGACGCTCCTCGCCTTCGGACGTCCCGACCAGCACCCCTCGACCGCCGCGGTGGCCGCCAGCCTCGCGACCACCGGCCTGACGGTGACCGACCTCGGCGCGGCCACCACCGGCGCGACGCGGCTCGCGGATCTTCCTCGCCACGCTCGACGACGGCGCACGCCTGCTGGTGAAGGTCCGCAGCCCGGCCGAGCGTTCCGCCGACCTCCTGTACCGCCTCTACCGCTCGCTGCGCTTCAAGAACGTCGGCGACGAGCGGCCGTTCCTCTCGTTGCGGCGCTCGGTCGAGCACGAGGCCCTCGTCTCGCTCCAGGCGCGCGACGTCGGCGTGCGCACGCCGCGCCTGCGCGCCATCGCCGAAGCGGGCACCGACTCGATGGTCCTCGCGTTCGACGACGCTCCCCGGCGTGCCGCTCGACTCGCACTCGGCCCCGACGTGAGCGACGATGCGCTGCTCCGCGCGATCTGGGAGCAGGTCGGCGATGCATGCGCGCGCACCGCATCGCGCACCGCGACCTCCGGCACACCAACGTCGTCGTCGACGACGCCGGCGCGCCGTGGATGGTCAACTTCGGCTTCGGCGAGGTCGGCGTGCCCGACGCGCCGCTCGACACGGACGTCGCGCGAGCTGCTCTCCGCGATCGCGTTGATACTCGGCGCGGCGCGCGCGGTCGACGGCGCGATCGACGGGATCGGCATCGACCGCGGTGCGCTCGCACTCCACCTGGCTCCAGCTCAACGCGCTCGAGCAGCGCCACCCGCGCCGCGATGCGACACCACAAGGGACTGCTGAAGGAGCTCCAGACGACCGTCGCCGAGCGCTGCCGACGTCGACCAACCCGAGTTCATGCCGCTGGCCCGCCTCGACCGCAAGCACCGTGCTCACGCTCGTGATGCTCGTCCTGGTCACGTACTTCCTGCTGCCGCAGTTCAGCAACCTCCCCGGCATCGTCGACCAGGTCAAGGCAGCGGACTGGTTGTGGTTCGTGCCCGTGGTCGCTCGTGTCGGTGCTCACGTACGTCGGCGCGACGTTCGCGGATCACTCGGCTCGGTCCCCGACCGCCTCCGCATCGTCGCCGACCTTCGTCGCCCAGGTCGCGGCGTCGTTCGCGGGCACGCTCGCGCCGGCATCGGTCGGCGGCCTCGCGCTGAACGTGCGCTACCTGCAGAAGTCGGGCGTCGACGGCGCGGTCGCGGTGCCGGCGGTGGGCCTCAACGCGATCGCCGGGTTCGGCGTGCACATCCTGCTGCTCCTGCTGTTCCTGGTCTGGGCGGGCACGTCGGCGTTCGGATCGATCCACCTCCCCGATCCCGACCGTGCTGCTCTACGGCGCCGCGGCCGTCGTCGTGCTCGCGGCGATCGTGTTCTCGATCCCGTGGCTCCGCCACATGCTGCGCGACCGGCTGGTCCCGGTGCTGGAGCGCTCGATCAGTGGCCTGTGGGCGGTGGTGAAGCGGCCCACTCAACCTCCTGCTGCTGCTCGGCGGGTCGGTGGTCGTGACGACCGGCTACCTGACGGCGATGTACTTCGCGACCCAGGCGTTCGGCGGCGACCTCTGGTTCGCGCAGGTGGGCGCGATCTACCTCGCCGGGTAGCGCGGTCGCCAGCGCGGCACCCACCCCGGGTGGCATCGGTGCGCTCGAGGCCGCGACCATCGCCGGGCTCGTCGCCGCCGGCATGCCGAACGAGTCGCGGTGCCCGTCGGTGTTCCTGTTCCGCCTCGCCACCTTCTGGCTCCCCATCCTCCCCGGGATGGGGCGCGTTCACCTGGATGCAGCGAGCCGACTACTTGTAGCCCCGCGGACCCACCGGCGCCTACACCCTCCGGCGGCCCACCTGGTCACCCCGACGCAGGATCTGCGCGACCACGCGCATCTGGATCACCGACGTCACGATGATCCCGAAGAACCCGATCACCTGGAGGGCGGTGGCGAAGTCGTCGTCGTGCTTGATCAACGCGGCGGCCACGAGCAGGACCGCCGACGCGATCATGCCGAGCAACCCCATCGCCGCGAACACCACGCGGTCGACCCATTCGTCGACCACCTCGCGGTCGGCGCCGGCAAAGCGCTCGACCCGCATGCTGAGCCGACCCCGGCGCAACTGGGTGGCGATGGCCTCGACGTTCGTCGGCAGCGTGCGCAGCGACGGCAGGGCGCGGATGACCTCCTTCTCCAGCTGTTGCTGGAGCATGTCCGACTTCTCGTCGGCCAGCTCGGGCAGGAGCGCGGTGGCGGCTCGCGCGATGTTGAACGACGGATCGATGGTGCGCAGCGTTCCCTCGAGCGTGAGCAGCGCCCGCGAGAGCACGGTCATCGCGCCGGGCACCTCGAGGCCGTGGCGCTGCATCACCTCGAGCATCAGGCTCATGGCCTGCGGGTCGAAGCTCCCCGAGCCGAGGCCCTCGGTGAGCACCAGACCGATGTCGGCTTCGAGGGCGCGGCTGTCGCCCCCTTCGTCACCACCCGCGAGGTGCATCGTCGCTCTGCGCGAGCACGACCGGATCGTTGAGCTGGAACCCGATCGCCATCTCCTGCAGCGACTCGAGCACCAACGGACTGAGTCGACCCACCGCGCCGAAGTCGAGGAACCAGAGCATACCGTTGGGGTCGACGAAGATGTTCCCCGGGTGGGGGTCGGCGTGGTACAGCCCGTCGCGCAGCACCTGGTCGAGGAACGACTGCAACAGCCGGGACGCCAGCACGTCGGCCGGATCGGGCGCGGCGCCGATCGCGTCGTGGTCGGCGACGGTGACGCCGTGGATCTCCTCCATCACCAGCACCCGTCGGGTCGAGAGCGACTGGTACACCTTCGGCGCCGCGATGCCCTCGTCATCCTCGATGTGCTCGAGGAACACGACGCCGCTCGCCGCCTCCGCGCTGTAGTCGAGCTCGCGCTCGAGCGACGTGATGAGCTCCTCGGCCAACCGCTTCACGCCGAGCAGGCGGGCCGCCTCGACTCGCCGCTCGACGAAACCGGCGGCCATCCGCAGCACCGCGGCATCGCGGTGCACGATGTCCTCGATGCCGGGGCGCTGCACCTTCACCACCACGTGCTCGCCCGTCTTCAGGACCGCGCGGTGCGTCTGCCCGATCGAGGCCGCGGCCAGCGGCTCGAAGTCGAACGACGCGAACTCTTCCTCCACCGACGCGCCGAGCTCGCTGCTCGAGCACCTCGCGCACCTCGTCGGCGTCGACCGGACGGGCCGCCGACTGCAGCTGCGCCAGCTCGGTGGTGATTGTGTCGGGAGCAGATCGCTGCGGGTCGACGCGATCTGCCCGAACTTCACGAACATCCCGCCGCAGTCCTCGAGCGTGAGCCGCAATCGACGGGCGAACTCGGGCGTGACCAGCTTCGAGGACGACGCGTAGTGCTGCAGGCCTCGCTTGCGCGCGAAGCGGAGGATCTCACGGAAGCGACCGAGCGGTGCCAGCCGTCGCTTGATCGTCTTGATCGGGTGGAGCAGCCAGCGGAAGCGGTGGTGCTTTCCGAGCTTCGGCTTGAGGATGACGTCGAGGATCAGCCCGACGAACATCGAGATCAGCACGCCGAAGAACAGCGCGAGCGGGAGGATGTCCTCGAGTTGCGCCGTGGTGCGGACGTCGTGGTTCTCGATCACCGCAGCAACGGCGACGCCGCCCACCCAACCGAAGAAACCGGCGACGAGCGAACGACCCCAACCACGGTGGACGCCCAGCAGACGACTGCTGAACCATCCGACGATGATGATGAACGGGATGCCGTAGACCAGCAGCGCGCCCAACCCGAGTTCGACCGTCACGCCCACCGGCATCCGGGGATCCTACGACGCGCCGGGCGGGTGAGGCCCGGGCCAAGTGGATCGGAAATGGCGCGGCTACGTTCGCGGGGTGACTGCCACCCACATCGACACCGACGACAGCTCACTCGACGGACACGCCCGAACAGGCGTCGTTCCGCGCCCAGGTGCGCGCGTTCCTGGCGGCGAACTCCACGCCGAAGCGGGAGCGCAGCCCCTGGGCGATCACGTACCACACGTCCTCCGAAGCCGCCCAGCCGATGCGTTCGACGCGGTCGCGCCTGGCAGAAGGCGCGCGCTACGACGCGGGCCTGACCGGCTTCACCTACCCGAAGGAGTACGGCGGGCAGGGTGCCGACGCCTGGCAGGAAGCGATCTACGAGGAAGAGGCCGCGGGCTACGAGGCGAGCTCGGGGTTCATCCGCTCCACGATCATGATGCTCGGGCCCACGCTCATGGCGTTCGGCACCGAGGAGCAGAAGCGCGAGCTCCTGCCGCGCCTGCTCTCGGGTGACGACGCGTGGTGCCAGCTGTTCAGCGAGCCGGGCGCCGGATCGGACCTCGCCGGCCTGTCGTGCCGCGCCGAGCGCGACGGCGACGAGTTCATCGTCAACGGTCAGAAGGTGTGGAACTCGGCCGCGCAGTGGTGCGACCACGGCATGCTGCTGGCGCGCACCAACCCCGACATGCCGAAGCACCACGGCATCACGTTCCTGCTCGTCGAGATGGACGACCCCGGCATCGAGGTGCGCCCGCTCATCCAGGCCACCGGCGCCGCGCACTTCAACGAGGTGTTCTTCGACAACGTGCGGGTCCCGGTCGCGAACGTGCTCGGCGACATCGACAACGGCTGGCCCGCGGCGCGCACGGTGATGGCCAACGAGTCGGCGATGATCGGTGGTGGCGGCAGCAGCACGTTCGCGCTCCTGCGGCTGCTCGCGGAGCAGTTCGAACGCACCGGCGACCCGGTCGCGCGTCAACGTCTGATGGAGTGCTACGTCAACGAGAAGACGCTCAACCTGCTCGCCGACCGCATCATGGGTGCGATCCGACGACGCGAGCGTCCGCCCGGTCGACCCGTCGATCCTGAAGCTGTCGATCGCGCTCAACAAGGCGGTCACCGGCCAGGTCGCCGGCGAGCTCGCGGGCGCCGCCGCGTTGCAGACCGACGACGAGATCGGCCAGTGGATCGAGCTCCGAGATGCTGAGCCGCTACGGCATCTCGATCGGTGGCGGCACCAACGAGGTGCAGCGCAACAACCTCGCCGAGCGAGCCCTCGGGCTCCCCAAGGAGCCGACGGTCCCCCGCGACACCCCCTGGAGCGAGCTCCTCCGCTAGTAGCTCAGTGTTTTGGCGCCGCTCGACCACCCATATGAGGATCGAGCGGCGCCGAAACGTGATGGGGTCAGGCGGCGGCGAGCTTCGACCGGAGCCAGGCGCCGATCACCTCGTGGGCGAGGGCCGCCGCGGGGAAGTCGAAGTTGACGAAGCCGTGGGGCTGGCCCGCGTAGCAGACCTCTTCCACGTCGACGCCGTCTTCGCGGAGACGATCGGCGTAGGCGCGCCCTTCGTCGCGCAGCAGGTCGCAGCCGCCGAGGATGACGATCGCGGGCGGGAGGTCGCGCAGGTGTTCCGCGTGCAGCGGCGCGGCGTACGGGTCGTCGTCGAGATCGCGCCCGGCGGTGTAGGCGTCCCAGTACATGACCATCGACTTCTCGTTGAGCACGAGGCCGGCGAACTCGTCCCGCGAGGGAAAGCGCTCCGACCCCGACGTGCCCGGGTAGATGAGCACCTGACCCGCAAGCTGCACGTCGCCCGCGTCGCGCAGACGCAACGCGAGCGCGGCCGAGAGGTTGCCGCCCGCGCTCTCGCCCGCGATCGCCACCTTCGATGCCGGCACGCCGAACGTCGACGCGTTCGCGATCGCCCAGCGCGTGACCGTCTCGCAGTCGTCGAGGCCCGCGGGGTACGGGTCTTCCGGCGCGAGCCGGTACCCCACCGAGATCACCACCGCGCCCGACGTGTGGCACAGCTCCTTCGCCACGTTCTCCATGATCCCGATGCTGCCGAGCACGAACCCGCCGCCGTGGAAGTAGACGACGAGGCCCGTCGGCGGCTCCTCGTCCCGGTAGATGCGGATCGGGATGCCCTCGACGTCGGCGTTCTCGACGCTCGCGATCTCGACGTCGCACGGCAGCGAGAAGTCACCCCGCGCCAGCTCGAGGATCTCGGGGTCGAGCGTGTCCATCACGGTGTTCCGTGACGGATCAGCCTCGAAGTACTCGGCCACCCACGGATCGAGCACGCCCTCGTCGTTCGTCATCCCAGTCCCTCTCGGTCGATCGGTGCGCCACGGTACCGCCACGCCTCGCTCACGTTGACGGCACGATTGACGGCCCTCACAGATTCGTGACATCGTGCTGCCACCAATCTCGCCTCCACCACCCATCCACCATCACCAGGGAGGGCGCACCATGGCCATCGACTACAGCGCCGGTCTGTCCGACGACCGCGAGTACGTCTTCGCCGAGCAGCCCGCCGATCCGGAGATGCGCGAGTCGGTGAACACGTGGGTGTGGGACGACGGCACCGACTACGGCATGCCCCGCATCGGCGTCGAGGCCGTCGCCGACCAGTGGGAGACCCACGACATCCAGTTCAACCTCGCGTTCGCCAACGGGCGCATCCTGAACATGTTCGGCTCGGGCAAGGTGCACGACCCGTTGGGCGCCGACGGCAAGCCGCGCATCCTCGGCGCCGGGCCCATCGAGTTCGAACTGGTGAAGCCGTTCGAGCACTGGAAGGCACACATCCAGGGCGACGCCAGCGTCACGTCGATCGAGGCGCAGATCGGGGGCGCACAGCCGGGCTCGGGCACCGGCGAGATCGTGCCGGTCGAGCTCGAGTATCGACATCCGCTCTGCCGCGCCGCTGTGGGAGAGCGGCAGTCTCCTCGAGGAGGCCGGACGCGTGCTCGCGACCCAGGAGGAGGGCGACCTCATGGGTGGCCCGCGCTTCGAGCAGCTCTTCCGCGCCAGCGGCACGCTGCGCGTCGGCGACGACGAGTACGCGCTCAACGGCGGCGGCCTGCGCATCCGGCGCGCCGGGGTGCGCCGCCTCGCCGCGTTCCGCGGGCACGTGTGGCAGTCGACCGTGTTCCCGAGTGGCCGCGCGTTCGGCCTCTGCCTCTATCCGCCGCGCGACGACGGCAAGCCGACGTTCAACGAGGGCTTCCTCTTCGAGGGCGACGGCGAGCTGATCCCGGCGCGGGTCACCGAGGCGCCGTGGCTGCGCTCGCTCGAGCCCAAGGGCCAGGACGCGACGGTCACGCTCGAGACCGAGGACGGCCGCACCGAGACCATCCAGGGCGACGACCGTGCTGTCGACGTGCATGGTGATGAGCGGGGCGAGCGCCGGCAACGAGGCTGCCGGGAAGGGCATGGGCAACTTCCGGCTGCAGCAGGCGATCTGTCAGTACACCTGGGGCGACGAGAGCGCCACCGGGATGATCGAGCGCTCGTCGGCCAGCAGCGACGTCAGCTGAGCCTGAGGATCAGAGCGCGATCTCGCCCGACGGCACACCGGCCCACGGGAGGGCGGGGTCCTTCGGCGCGACGGTGACGTCGAAGATGCGCGCGTCACTCGACAGCACCAGTTCGACCGCCTCCGACACCGCGACCGGGGTGTTCATCGCACCCGACGCCACCGCGAGGTCGGCCCATCGGGCCATGTGCGGCAGCGCGCTCATGTCGAAGTTGGTGCCGGTACCGGCCTCGTCCGTCGGCCCGACGAAGATCCGGGAGAAGCCGACCTCGGTGTGCTCGAGCCGCAGCGTGTCGACCATGCGGTTGAGCGCGGCCTTGGTCGCGGTGTACACGCCGATGCCGGGCCACGCCGGTCCGATGCTCGAGACCGACGACAGGTAGACGAACGAACCCGGCCGCTGCTTCACGTGCGGCAGCGCGTACTTGGTGATCAGCGCGGCACCCATCACGTTCGTCTCGAACGTGGTGCGCCACCACTCGGCGTCGGCGCTCTCGAGGGCGACGACCGAGATGGCACCGGTCGAGTACACGACGTCGTCGAGGCCACCGAGCCCCGCGACCGCGTCCTCCACCACCTGACGGCACTGCTCCTCGTCGGTGACGTCGCACGCCAGGCCGATGGCGGTGCCGTCGATCTCCGCCGCCGCTTCCTCACACACCTCACGCCGCCGCGCCGCGAGGGCCACGTGGGCGCCGGCCGCGCCGAGCCGCTGCGCGATGACGCGCCCGATGCCCGCCGACGCGCCCAGCACCAACACCCGCCGACCAGCCAGGCGACCTTCGCTCATCATCGTCACTCCCTCTCGTCCGGAGGTGTGTCGTACCACATCACGGCGAGCGGATTTGGCGTCGGGGCCGCGCGTCCGGCCAGCATGACCGCCTCATGGTCGACATCCGGTCGCGCCTCCCCCGTTCGATCCTGGTCCTGCGCCACCGCGACTTCGCGCTGGTGCAACTCGGCAACGGCGTGTCGCAGCTGGGCACGTGGGGCCAGTACGTCGCGCTCGGGTGGGCGATCCGCCAGCTCAGCGGCTGGCCGTTCGCGGTGTCGCTCAGCCTGGTGGCGCAGTTCCTCCCGTTCCTGCTGCTCTCGCCGATCGGCGGCGCGTGGGCCGACCGGCTGCCGCGCCGCCGCATCGTCGTGCTCGGCAGCGTGTGCGCGGTGCCGCCGTCGATCGCGCTGGGCGTACTGGTCGCCACCGGCGAGCAGACCATCGCGCTCCTCCTCGCGCTGGCGGCGCTGGGCGGCATCGCCACCGCGCTCACGCAACCGGCGATGAGCGCGGTCGTCGGCGAGATCGTGCCCGCGGACGAGCTGCCGGAAGCGGTCGCGTCGATGAGCATCATCAACAACCTCACACGCATCCTCGGTCCGACGCTGGCCGCGTTGGTCATCAGCGGCTGGGGACTGCAGTGGGCCTTCTACCTCAACGCCGCGAGCTTCTTCGCGGTGGTGCTGGCGTGGGCGTTCGTGCGCACCGTCACGCGTCCGCACGAGACCCACGAGCCACTCCGACGCCAGATCGCCCTCGGTCTGAAGTTCGCGCGCGCCGACCGGCAGATCGGGTTCCTGCTGCTGGTGACGTTCGTGGTGACGTTCGTCGTGTACCACGCGGCGCTTGATGCCGGTGATCGTGACCGACCTGCTCCACGAAGGGACGTCGGGCTACGCGCTCATCCAGACGACGACGGGGTTGGGCGCGATCATCGGCGCCGTCGTGGCGGGCGAGTTCCTCAGCGACCGTCGCCGACGGATCGCGATCGGGGCCGCGCTCGCGCATCATCGCCACGATGTACGTGATCATCAGCCAGTCGACGCAGCTGTCGATCACCGCCACCGCGTTGCTCGGCTTCGGCTTCGCGTACTTCGTGTTGAGCACGGTGACGCAGGGTCTGCTCATCGCCGGTTCCCCCGACGAGTTCCGCGGCCGCGTGATGGGCCTCTACACGATGATGACTGCCGGTGGTGTGCCCATCGCCGCGCTCATCGGCGGGGCGATCGGATCGATCTTCGGATCCGGCAGAGGCGGTCGGCATCGCCGCGGTCGTGATGTTCTCGTTCCTGGCGTGGGTACTGGTCACCCGACGCCTCCGTCTCGTGCGGCTCGACGTCCACGCCGAACCGATCGACGACCCCGCGCTCGTGCAGACGGTCGAGATCGATCCCGTCCTCTGACGCCGCGCCCGCCCGCTCAGCCGCTCGGTGATTCGAGCGACCCGATGAAGCGGTCGACGACGCGTCCCCACGTCGCCGGCTTCGGCAGTTCGACGTCCCAGGCTTCCAGGAGACCGAGGCCGAGCTCGGTGGCCCACAGCATGGTGAGCACCGCGTCCATGTCGACGCTCGGATCGAGCCCTTCGGTCTGCTGGAGCTCGTGGTAGATCGCCTTCCATTCGGCGAGCTTCGCCGTCTGCAGGTCATGGAGCTGCCGCTTCACCTCGGGGTCGATGCGGGCCGCCGCCGCACCCTCGACCAGGAGCGATCGGAGTCCCGCGCGCGCCCGATAGGTCCTCCACTGCCGCTGCATGTACGAGCGCAGCGTGTCGCGGCCGGTGCCGGGCAGGTAGAGGTCCTGGTCGATGTGATCGGCGATGGCGGCGACGAGGAGATCGGCCTTGTTCCGGAAGTGGCCGTAGAGCGCGCCGCTCGTGACCTGCGTGCGACGAGCGAGGTCGCGCACCGACACTGCGCCGTAGCCCTGTTCGATGAACAGGTCGCACGCGGAGCGCACGAGCGCGGCACGCGTCGCGCGCGCCTTCTGAGTGAGCGGCTCGATCGCGCTCATCGCTCCGTGAACGGCTTCGAGTCCATCGTGTCGAGCACGACCTCGAGCTCGGCGAGGAGCAGCGCGTCACCCTCGCGCCGGACGACGCCGTTGACGATCGCGGTCGACAACGGCGACACGCCGCCGACGATCTGCGACACGAAGATGTATGACGTGAACCGCGCCTCGTCGCCGCGCTGCTCGACGATGTGCACGTTCGTTCCGTTGTGGCGCAGCGGGTACGGGCTGTGCAGCCGATGGTCGGTCTGCCAGGTCATCACCGCGTCCCGACCTCGGTGGTCGGCGCGCACGAACTCTTCGTAGTCCGTCGTGCCGGTGTCGGTGCGGCACGAGAAGTGCACATCGTTGGTGAGCAACGACTCGAGCGCGTCGAAGTTGCCCTCGTCGTAGTTCCACCACCACCGACCGACGAGATCCTGCAGTTCCGCGGGCTGGATCACTTCAACATCCCCCCGGACACCGACAGGTCGTCACCGGTCACGAACGACGACGCGTCGCTGACCAGGTAGCAGACCGGACCGACGATCTCACGGGGATCGGCGATGCGCTTCATGAAGGTGCCACCGGCGACGAGGTCGAGGAAGCCCGGCTGCGTCTTCGCGCCGCCTTCCATCATCTCGCTCATGAACGGTCCCGGCGAGAGCATGTTCACGCGCACGTTCCACTGCGCCCAGTCCATCGCCATGCTCTTGGTGAGGTTGAGCAACGCGGCCTTCGACGAGCCGTAGGCACAGATGTTGGCGCCGCCGGAGTAGGCCGCCATCGTGCCGATGTGCACGATGCTCCCGCCTCCCTGTTCACGCATCGCCGGGAGCACGCACTGACTCGTGCGGAGCGGGCCCTCCACGTTCACCGAGAACACCTTGCGCCAATAGTCGAGCGTCATGTCGGCGGGCCCGATGCGCGCGGGGTTGATCCCGGCATTGTTCACGAGGCCGTCGATGCGTCCGAACCGTGCGAGCACCCCGTCGACGAACTCCGGGGATCGAGTCCCACTCCCCGACGTGGCACGCGAGCCCGAGCACCTCGGCACCGGTTGCGGTCGCCACCTCCTTCGCGACTTCGTCGCAGAGGTCCTGCTTGCGGCTGCTCACGACGACCGATGCCCCGGCACGCGCCAGGCCCTCCACCATCGCCCGACCGATCCCCTTGGTCGAGCCGGTGACGATCACCACCTTGCCGGTGAGATCGAACAGCTTCGCGGGGTCGTTCACGGACGCTCATGCCGCCTCCGTCGTGAGCCAATCGGTGGTCGGCGCGATCGTGTACGTCTTGATCAGCGCCCGGATGAACTCGGCGTCGTGCAGCGGGTCGGAGGGTTCGGCAACGTCGACACCCTGCCCGCGCATGTCGTCGAGCAACCGGTCGAACACCACATCCTGCGTGAGGTCGTCGGAGTGGTCCATGTTCTTCTCGACCTCGTCCATGTCGGCGTAGACCTCGGCGCTCCAGTGGACGAGGAGGCGCATCTCGTCGGGTCGGTAGCGCCGGATCACCTCGCCGTCGGTGGTGATCGACCAGTCGTCGTGCTCCGCGTCGTACCCGAGCAGCGAACGGTGCTTCAGCCCCGGAGTGTCTCTCTCTTCGGGCCGACCCACGGGGTCGCCGCGGTGGAACATCGCCTCGTTCTGCACGACGACACCCTTGTTCCACAGTGGGTGCTCCAGGTGCTGCGGAGCACCGAGCGGACCGTCCGGCCAGTACGTGAAGGTGCCGTTCTCACCCTGGTACCACCAGGTGATGACCTGTGCCATCTTCACGAGGTGATCGGCGAAGAGGCCCGACTTGCCCATCACGTTCTGCAACCACACTGGTGAGTTCTCGATCCGGATGCCCCGGAACGTCACCGCGTCGAGGTGCGCACTCAAGCCGCTGTGGTGCGGTCCGCACAGGTTGAACAGCATGTGCGTCGGCTTCGCGTACGCCGCACCCCAGTAGTCGCGCGCGAGCTCGAGGAACTCACTGCTGAAGAAGCAGTCGTCGAGCTCGGGGAAGAACGAGACGGAGTTCTTGCCGAAGTAGCCACGGAAGTGCGCGGTCGCGATGTCGTCGAGCGTGAGCGAGCCCACCTCACTCTCGGGCATCGGACCCGACGACGTCGCGATGAGCTCCTCGACGGTGTCGAAGTGATGCGCGGTGATCGTGGGCCACGGACCGTGCGCCCGAATCACATCGAGGATCCGCTCGTGCTGGGCCTCGGAGTAGACGGGCTCCAGGATGCGTGGCGGCGCCACTGGTCGAAGCGCGGCATTCATCTGCTGCAGGTCGCTCACGATGCACCTCCGGCGACGAGGGGCGACCGCTAGAATGTAACAGCGCTACATTCTTTCGGCCAGCCGATCAGTCGAAGGCCGGCAGCACCTCGGCGGCGAAGCGCTCGTAGGGCGCGAGGTCGACGGTGCCGAAGCGGAGTGTGACGTGGTCCACGCCGGCAGCTTCGAGGAGACGCAGGTCGCCGATGAGGTCGTCGGGCGATCCCACCAGCCGCGGACGGCCGTCGGGGGCCATCCAGAACTCCGGTGAGTACCGGAACTCGGAACCCTCGGGCGCGCGGGCGGGCGCCGGTGGCCAACCGCCTTCAGGCACGTCGGAGAAGCGCGTCGGGCCCGCGCTGAACGAGAACGTGAACGGAGCGTCGAGCCCGGCCTCGCGCCGGATGGCGAGGATCTCGTCGCGCGCCGCTGCGTACTCGTCGGGAGGAACCCACAACGGGTGCCAGCCGTCGCCGAGCAGCGCGGCGCGCCGATGGGCGCGGCGGTTGTTGCCGCCGACCCACACCGGCACGGGCATCGGCGCCTGGATCACCGAGAAGCCCTCGGGCGGTTCGCGCAGTGCGCGCAGGAAGTCTTCGGTCGTGGCGGCGCGCGCGTCGTAGTCGGCGCCGAGCACGTCGAACTCGCCGCGCAGGTAGCCGATGCCGACACCGAGCACGAGGCGGTCGCCCGCGAGGGCACCCATCGTGCCGATCATCGCGGCGACCGCGAGCGGATGGCGGTAGGGCGCGACGAGCACGTCGGTGCCGACGCGCAGGCGCGTCGTGCGACCGAGGGCCCACGCGCACGCGGCGAGCGGTTCGAGGAACGGCGTCTGCAGGTTGACTGCAGCCGCGTAGTCGGGCACCGCGATGTGATCGGGCCACCAGGCGGAGTCGAAGCCGAGCTCCTCCCCCGCGTCGATCGAGCTCGGCGATGCCACCGTCGACGGCCTTGCCGTACGCGGGAACCGCGAACCCGAACTTCACGATGCGTCCAGATCGACGTGGAAGAGTCGGTCGGTGAGGTACCAGCCGTCAGCGTCGCGGTGGTAGCGGTCCTCGTAGCGGCCGACGAGCAGGATCCGCACGGGCGCGCCGGGCTCGCCGCCCTCCAACACGGTGTAGCTGCACCGCGCGGTCGCGTCGTCGGCGTCGTCGTCGTGCGAGATGACGAGGTTGTGCATCAGGTGACGGGTGCGCGGCGGGCTGCCGTCGGCGGGTACGAGCGACGAGTACACCGCCCGCAGCTCCTCGGGCGTGCGCAGCACCGTGCCGGACGCCGCCGAGCGCCAGGTCGCCCGCGAGAACATCGCCACCACTCCCTCCACGTCGCCGCCGTCGAGCAGCTCGGCGTATCCGTGGACGATCGCCGCGATGTCGTCCCGGGCCGCCATGTGGCCGCATGCAAGCACCGTGGACGCGGGAAAGTCAAGTGTCTTAAAGTCCGGCCATGCAGGCAGTACGGCTCGCGGACGGCACACTGACGATCGCCGACGTGCCGGTCCCGGAACCGGGGGCGGGCGAGGCGCTGATCCGCATCGACGCCGCCGGCGTCTGTCACAGCGACCTGCACGTGGCCCGCGGCGAGTGGGCCGGGGTCGCCCCTTCGTTGCTCGGCCACGAGGCCATCGGCACCGTCACCGCGCTCGGCACCGGTGCCGACGCGTTCGTCGCCGTCGGCGACCGCGTCGTCCTCGGCCTCGGGGGTGGCGGCGGTGGGTTCTGGTGCGGCGCGTGCGTGCACTGCCTCGCCGGGCGACCGCGCCTGTGCACGCAGGCCAAGCCGATCGTGGGCACGTTCGCCGAGTACTTCACCGTGTGGGCGAAGTCGTTGGTGACGATCCCCGACGCGGTCGGCAACGAGGAAGCATCACTCGCGTGCGGCGGGCTCACCGCGTACGGCGCGGTGAAGAAGCTGCTCGCCCACCACGTCGTTCCTGGTCGACCGATCGCCATCGTCGGTGCTGCCGGTGGTCTCGGTCACTACGCGGTGCAACTCGCCAACGCGTTCGGGTACCGCGTCGTCGGCGTCGACGTGGGCGAGGAGCGACTCGAGTTCGTGCGTTCGCTCGGCGCCGAGCTCGCGGTGAGCGCCGACGACGCACGCGACGTCGTGGCGCGCGAGGTCGGTGGCGTCGACGCCAGTCTCGTGTTCTCGTCGCGCATGGACGGGTTCCGCCTCGGCTTCGACCTGCTCGGTCCCCACGGGCTCTTCGTCGCCGTCGGCCTCCCGGCAACCAGCGAAGGGAGCTTCTCGTTCAACCCCTTCGAGCTGTTCCGCAAGGACCCGACGATCATCTACTCCGCGGTCGGCAACGTGCAGGACATGCGCGAGCTGGTCGACCTCGCGGCGGCGGGCAAGGTGCGCACCCACGTGTCGCGCACCGGCGGCGCTGACCGAACTGCCCACGATCTTCGACGAGCTCGCCGCGAGCCGCTACCTGGGGCGCGCCGTCGTCACCGACCTGAGCCATTGAGGAGCCTCCGATGACGCACCGCCATCTACTCGTGCGACGACCACCTCGACCTCCGGGCGGTGCCGCCAGAGCTGTGGTCGTCGCGGCTGCCACGCTGCCGACGTCGAACGCGGGCCGCGTGTCGTCGAGCGCGACGACGAGTTGGTCTGGGTCTGCGACGGCCGCGACCTGGGTGGGAGCGGCTACGCGGGAGCGAGCCGGTGAGCGCATCCGCGCGTTGAACGCGATCGGCCGGGCGGGTATCGACGACGACGGCTACCGCGCCGGGAACGCGCGGTTGCGCCTCGAGGACCTCGACCGCGACGGGCTCGCGGCGTCCGTCGTCTACGGACCGCTCGCCATCGGGCTGCCCATCGAGGATCCGACGTTGCAGGCCGCGTGCTTCGCGGCGTGGAACGACTGGGCCGCCGACGACTTCAACGCCGTCGCGCCCGACCGGCTCATCACCCTGCCGTTCCTGCCCAGCAGCTCGGCGCAGGTGGCGGCGGACGAGCTCGAGCGCTGCGCCGCCAAGGGACACCGCGGCGCGATCATCGACGTCTTCGACATGGACCTCGGTGACCCGGCATGGGATCGCCTGTGGAACGTCGCCCAGGACACCGGGTTGCCGATCAGCGTCCACATCAAGGGCGGGTCGTGGTCCGGACTGAGCTACCAGATCGGGAAGTGGCAGGCCGCCGCGTTCGCGACGATCATGCCGCTCCAGCTCGACGAGATCCTCGCCACGCTGATCTTCTCCGGGATCCTCGAACGTCATCCGGGGCTGCAGATCGTGATGGCCGAGTCGGGCGTGAGCTGGCTGCCGTTCTTCCTCGCCCGCGCCGACATGGAGTGGAACGCGTTGAAGAGCAAGCTCGACTACGCGCCGAAGCTGTCGCCGAGCGACCTGTTCGCGCGTCAGGTCTTCGCCACGTTCGAGGAGGAGTTCTACCCCGAGCAGATCCCCGTGCTCGGGGCCGACCGGTGCATGTGGGCGTCGGACTACCCGCACACCGACAGCACGTTCCCCGAGTCGCAGCGTGTGATCGACGAGACGCTGGGCGGCTTCTCCGACGACGATCGCCTGAAGGTCACCGCGACGAATTGCGCCGAGCTCTACGGCTTCGCGCCGGCAGGATGATCTCGGGCTTCGACCACGTCTCGCTCCCGTTGCGCAACGAGGACGCCATGGCCGCGTTCTACCGCGCGCTCGGCGCCGTCGGTCGACGAGCTCGAGCACGTCGTGGTGGTGCACCTCGGCGACCAGATGGTGAACTTCCACCGTGTCGAGATGTGGACGCGCGACGACTTCACGCTCCGAGCTCCGGCCGCGACACCTCCGTGCGGCGACTTCTGCCTGCGGTGGGACGGCACGCGCCGACGAGCTCACCGCGCTCCTGCGACGAGGCCGGCGCGGTCGTCGAGGAAGGGCCCGTCGCCGCGTCGTGGCGCGCGCGGCATCGAGGCCACGAGCGTCTACGTCCGCGATCCCGATGGCAACCTGGTCGAGTTCATGAGGTACCCGTGAAGCGTCGTCACCGTCCCACCGCGCAGCAGCTCTTCGGACCCGCGGGCACACCACGCGTCGTGGTCGTCGGCGCCGGGTTCGGTGGCATCGCCGCCGGCGTGAAGATGAAGAACGCCGGCATCCACACGTTCACCATCTACGAGTCGTCGCTCGGCATCGGCGGCACCTGGTGGGACAACACGTACCCGGGTGCCGAAGTCGACGTCGGCTCGCACCTCTACTCGTACTCGTTCAAGTCGCACGACTGGACCCGCACGCACGCCAAGCAGGCCGAGCTGCAGAAGTACCTCGAGGAGACCGTCGACGAGTACGGCCTGCGTCCGCACCTCCGCCTCGGCGTCTCGGTGCAGTCGGCGACGTGGGACGACGATCGCCACGTCTGGACCGTCGAGCTCGACGACGGCACCACCGACGAGTGCCACGTGTTCATCAGTGGCGTCGGGTTCCTCAACGTTCCCCGCTACCCCGACTGGCCCGGCCTCGACGACTTCACCGGGCCGAAGTTCCACACGTCGCGCTGGGAGCACGAGCACGACCTCACCGACAAGGTCGTCGCGGTGGTGGGGACCGGTTCGACCGCCACCGCAGATCGTCCCCGCCATCCAACCCCAGGTGCGGCAGGTCTACCTCTTCCAGCGCGAGCCGGGGTGGGTGATGCCCAAGGGCGACCGCGACTTCACGCCCGAGGAACGCAAGCGGTTCTCGAACCGGTTGCGCCGGCGTCAGGAACGCCTCCGGTTGAAGTGGCTGCTCGAGAAGAACATCTGGGGCGGCAAGGTCTTCGTGGTCGACACCAAGGAGAACGAGGTCCGCACGCAGTTCTGCCTCGACTACATCGCCAAGAGCTTCGAGGACCGTCCCGACCTGCAGAAGGCGGTCACGCCGACCTACCCGTATCCCGGGAAGCGGCCGATCTTCGCCACGACGTTCTATCCCGCGCTCAAGCAGCCGAACGTCGAGCTCGTCCCCAGAGCGGTGGCGTCGGTGACGCCGACCGGCGTCGTCGACGTCGACGGCGTGGAGCGCGAGGTCGACATCCTCGTGATGGCCACCGGGTTCCAGCCTGCCGACTACCTCGCGCGCCTGAAGGTCGTCGGGCGTACCGGGCGCACGCTGCGCGAGTACTGGGCCGGCGAGCCGCACGCGTTCCTCGGCATCACCGTTCCCGAGTTCCCGAACTTCTTCATCCTCTACGGACCGGGCACCAACGGTGGCGAGATCGTCACCATGCTCGAGAGCCAGTCGGAGTTCGCGGTGCGGGCGATCCAGCGCATGCGGCGCGAGCGCGTGACCGCGGTCGAGGTGCGTCCGATCTTCGACCGCGAGTGGAACCGCTGGCTCCAGCACAAGATGCGCGGCACGTCGTGGACGATGAGCAACAACTACTTCAAGGCGCCCACCGGCAAGGTCGTCACCCAGTGGCCCATCGGCTGCACCGTCTACCGCGCCCTCACCAAGCTCTTCGGACGCATCAGCGAAACCACCCGCCGCCGCTCCGCCTCCTAGACACGTACCTGCGTCGAACTTGCGGGCATATCGCCGCAGAGTTCGACGCACGTTGCGTGTGGGGTAGGACGCTACGGCTTCGGGGGGAGGCGGTCGCGGTAGTCGGCGGGGAGGAGCTCGAGGAGCTGGCCGTCGGGGTCGCGCACGAACAGCGCGAGGCCGACGTCGCTCTCCTCGATGATCTCGCCGCCGTGCTCGACGACCTTCGCCGCCGCCGCGCGCACGTCGTCGACCGAGATCGACAGGTGCGTGAGCCCGGGATCGTTCATCGTGCGCGGCCGGTACGCGTTCACCGCGCCCTCGGCGCCGTAGGCCATGAGCTCGAGCACGAAGCCGTCGAGGACGAGGTACGACGCGGTGATCTCGAGCGGCGGCTCGAGGCAGTTGAGCTTCGACGTCGCTTCGTCGGGGGGCTGGATCTCGTACCAGAACTTGAAGCCGAACACGTCCTGGTAGAAGGCCTTCGAGCGTTCGAGGTCGGTGACGACCTGGCCGGTGTGGTTGTAGATCGCCATCAGCCACGCCCCTGTCGTTCGGCGGGAGTGAACTCGAGGAACAGCTCGCGCAGGCCGCGCAGCATGTACGTGGGGTCGTACTCGTAGCGGCGGGCATCGGGTGGACCGTGGTGCGCTTCCGAGATCCGGATGTCGTCGGTGAGCGCGAGGAACTTCTCGATGGTGATCTTGGTCTCGGCGCGCGCGAGGGGCGCACCGGCGCAGGAGTGGATGCCGTGACCGAAACCGATGTGCTGACGGCCGTTGGCGCGGTCGAGCTTGAACTCGAGCGGGTCGTCGAACTGCCGCGGGTCGCGATTGGCGGCGGCGTTGAGCATGAACACGCTCGTGCCCGGCGCCAGCTCCATGTCGCCCACCGTCACCGCCACCTTCGACAACCGGAACTCGCCCTTGATCGGCGGCTCCAGCCGCAACGCCTCTTCCATGAAGGCCGGGATCAGTGTCGGGTCCTCGCGCAGCGCGGCCTGCAGATCGGGGCGGTCACCCAGGATGCGGAACGACGTCGACATCAGGCGAGCAGTCGTCTCCCCGCCGGCACTGAAGAGGTTGGCCGCGATCCGCATCACGTCGTGGACCGGCGGCAGCGTGCCGTCCGGGAACGTCGCGCTGGCGAGGCCCGTCATCACGTCGTCGCGCGGCGCACGACGACGGTCCTCGATGTACGCGGTGAACTGCTCGTAGAGGAACTCGAGCGGCTTGTGCTCCATCTTCTGCGTCGACTGCGGCTCCTTGTGCGTGAGCCGCTTGCGGAACTCGTCGCGGTCGTCCTCGGGGACGCCCAGCAGGTCGGCCACCACCAACAGCGTGAACGGCAGCGCGTAGTCGTGCACGAACTCGCACTGGCCGCGGTCGATGAACTCGTCGAAGACCTGATCGGCGAGCCGGAGCATGAACTCCTCGTTCTCCTTCAGGCGCTTCGGTGTGATCAGCCGCATCAGGAGCCCGCGCTGCTCGGTGTGGTGCGGCGGGTCGAACGACGGGAGCTGGTCGCTGAACGGCAACGCGCCGCGGTGCTCTTCGATGATGGCGCTGATGTCATCGCCCTCGAGCGGCACCGGCCACGGGAAGAACGGGCCCGCCACCGTGTTGCAGCTCGAGAACCGGTCGGAGTCGCGGTAGACGGCGACCGCCTCGTCGTAGCCGGAGACGAACACCACGCCGCGCTTCGGACCGCGCCACACCGGACCCTGCGCGCGGATCCACTCGTAGTAGGCGGACGGATCCTGGAACAGGTCCTTGTCCCGGAAGAAGTCGATGGTTGCGTAGTCGGTGTCGGCCACGGAGGTGCTCCTGAGTTCGGTTTCAGTGCTGGTTTCAGCGACGACTGCGGGGAAGGCCGAGGCCGCGCGACGCGATGATGTCGCGCTGCACCTCGCTCGTGCCTCCGTAGATGGTGGTGACCGCGGCGTGCCGGTAGAGGTGCTCCACCCACCCGCCGACCGGCGCTTCGGCGTCGCCGTGCGGCAGCACGCCGTCGGCGCCGAGCATGTCGACCAGCTCGTCGGCGTCGGCGGTCATCGCCTCGGCGTAGAACAACTTGTGCATCGACCCTTCGACGCCCGGCAGCGCACCGGTGGCAGCCACGTACGAGCACCGCAACGCGAGGAGGCGCGCCACCTCGTTGTGGATGCGCATGGTGGCGAGCCGCTCGCGCACGAGTGGGTCGTCGATCACCCGGGTGCCATCGGGCCGACGGGTCGCGGTGGCCCAGTCGACGGTCTGCTGCCACACCCGGTCGGCCTCGCTCAGCGCGAACCCGCCGCGCTCGAACGTGAGCGCGACCGTCATGACGTCCCACCCCCCGTTCACCTCGCCGACGCGCAGCGAATCGGGCACGCGCACGCCGGTGTAGAAGGTGGCGTTGGTGCGCTCACCCCCCATCGTGTGCACCGGATGGATCTCCACGCCGGGCGAGTCGAGCGGCACCAGGAACATCGTGAGGCCCTGGTGCTTGGGGACATCAGGATCGGTGCGGGTGAGCAGGAAGACGTAGGTGGCCTCGTGGGCCAGCGTGGTGAACATCTTCTGGCCGTCGATGACCCACTCGTCGCCGTCGCGCACCGCGCGCGTCTTCGCGGCGGCGACATCGGAACCGGAATCGGGTTCGGTGTACCCGAGGGCGAAGATGATCTCGCCCGCCAGCGCGGGCGGGATGAACCGCTGCTTCTGCTCCTCGGTGCCGACGGCGCGGAGGGTGCGGGCGATCATGATCGTCTGACCGAGACCGTCGGTCGGCACCCCGGCGAGGCGCAGCTCGTCGCGCATCGCGGTCATCTCCATCGGATCGCGACCCTGGCCGCCGTACTCCTCCGGCCACGACGCTGCGATCCAGCCCTGGGCGCCGAGCGCACGGTGGAACTCCCAGTTGTGCGAGGTCCCGGTGTCGTGGGCGCGCTCGACCATCTCCGGGCTGAAGTGTTCACCCAGGAACGCACGGACCTCGCCGCGGAACGCGTCGCTGCGCTCGCCGAGCCGGAAGTCGCATCAGCGAGCTCCACCATCCGCGAGCCCGTCGATCCGAACAGCGCGTCCGCGAGTTGCAGAGTGCCCAGCCGCGGGTCGCCGAGCGCGAGCGGCCACGCCTTGGCCCGACGCAGGTAGAGCTGCACGTCGTATTCGAGCGTGAACCCGTAGCCGCCGTGCACGTGCAGCGCGGCGGCACTGGTGTCCTGCGCGGTGCGCGCCGCGAACAGGAACGCCATGCGCGCCAGGGCCACCGCGTCGGCTTCGCCTTCGTCGGCCGCCCATGCCGCCTCTCGTGCGAGGAGCTGCGCACCTTCGAACGCGGTCGCGACGTCGGCGAGGCGGTGCGCGAGCGCCTGGAACGAGCCGATGGGCACCCCGAACTGCTGGCGCTGCTTGGCGTACTCCACGCCGAGCTCGAGCGCAGCGCCGGCCAGGCCCACGAGCGCGCCCGCGGTGAGCACACGCCACTCGTCGACCGTGTGCTCGTGCAGTGCACGTGCGTCGGCACCCTGCGCGAGCACGGTGCGGGTGCCCGTACGCAGCGAACGGTCCGCGATCGCCGTGCGCCCGAGGTCGTGTGAACGCGCCGGCGCATCCGGCTCGCCTTCCACCACCACCAGTTCGTCGTCGTCGAGCCCGACCACGACCGTCGCCACCGCCCCCGCGGGCACGAGGTGCGCCACACCGTCGCGGGCGGGATGGAGCGCGAGCACGGCCACCGGCGGCGTATCGGCGCCGAGCCCGCCTTCCCCGCCGAACCCGTCGAGCACCACCCGCCCGGCGTGACCGCTCGCCGCGAGCAGCCGCGCCGTCACCCACGCGTCGACCAGCGGCACGGGGGCCAGCGCCGCGCCGAACCGTTCCGCCGCCAGCTCCAGGTCGAGGAGACCCGCTCCCCCACCGCCGAGCTCCTCGGCCACGCCCATGGTCGGGCCGCCGAGTGCGGAGACCGCGCGCCAGAGCGCGTCGTCGAAACCGCCGGCCTCCTCGGCGTCGCGCACGACCGTGGGCGGGCACTCCTTGGCGAAGAAGACGCGGAACGCCTCGACCAGCTGTTCCTGCTCGTCGGAGAGCGCGAGATCGACCACGCGTCAGTGAGCGCAGCGCGCGGTGGGCGTGAACGTCGCCGGCATGCGCTGCCACCCGCCGACCATCGCCCAGTCGGGGTAGTCGACGACCGCGTCGGGATCGATGTGGTAGTCGGGCATGCGTTCCAAGACGGCCGTGATCATCTCCGAGAAGGTGATGCGCGCGAGGTGCGACCCGGGACAACGGTGGATGCCCACGCCGAACGACACGTGCCGGTTGGGGTTGCGGTCGACGACGAACGTGTCGGCGTCGGGGAACTCCGAGTCGTCACGGCCGGCCGCGACCTCGCTGAGCAGCACCTCGTCGCCGGCCTTCATGGTCACGCCACCGAACTCGGTGTCGGAGGCGACGATGCGCTTGTGGGCACGCGCCGGCGGATAGAAGCGCAGGAACTCCTCGGTCGCGAGCGGCAGGAGCGACGGGTCGTCGATCAGCCGCTGACGATCCGCGGGGACCGCCGAGAGGTGCAAGAGCGCGCCGCCGGTCAGTGCAGTGGTGGTGTCGATGCCTCCGACAGTGGTGAGGAACGCAATCGACTGCGCCGCGTCCTCCGACAGGCGCTCGCCGTCGACCTCGTGATGCACGATCGCGGTGAGCGCGTCGTCGCGCGGCGACGCGATCCGGTCGTGCAGCTCCTCCTCGATGCGGGCCAGCACCGGCTTGTACGCCTTCGACGCCTCGTGGTGCTCGGGCGAGCCCGCGGGATACGCGGAGATGCCGTGGAAGGTGTCGGCGAACCACTGCCACTCCTCCTCCGGGTACCCGAGCCACTCGAGGGTGACGCGCGCCGGCACCACGGTGCTGAGGTCGTGCACGAACTCGATCGATCCCGACTCCACCACCTTGTCGAGCGCGTACTGCGTCCAGTGCCGGGCTCGTCCGCGCAACCGCTCCGACGCCTGCGGGGAGAGGATGGTGGCCAACGCGCGCCGGTAGCCGTACCAGTGCGGCGGATCGCTCTCCTCCGGCAGGCAGGGCGGCAAGCTGCTGTTGGTGAACACGATCGCCGAGCGCCCGGGTTCGCGCCGCTCCGACGAGAAGGTCTCCCAGTCGCGGAACGCCGAGGCGACCAGATCGTAGGTGCCGACGATCCAGTGGCCGCCGTTGTCCTCGGTCCACACCACCGGGCACCCGGTCGCCTTGACCTCCGCCAGCGCCTCGTCGGACGCCTGCCGTGTCGTCATGGCGGTCAGGTCGAAGTCGACCTGCGTCGGCGTGGCATCAGCGTTCGACGTGGTGTTCGCGGTCATGCGAGCGCTTCCCCCGGGGATTGGCAGTTCTCGGAACGTCTGAACTTTAAGACGATTGACTTTCACTGTCCAGAGTGGTGGGATCACACGTGTGGAGGAGATGCAGCGCAGGCGGCGCACACACGGCCAGACGGCTGAAACGCCGGAGCGGAATCGACCGTCATGGCCGTGATCGCCCCGTCGACCAAGGAGCAGATCGTCCTGGCCGCGGAGTCCCTCTTCGCCGAGCGCGGCGTCGAGGGTGTCTCGCTGCGCCAGATCGGCGCGGCCGCCGGCAACGGCAACAACTCCGCGGTGCAGTACCACTTCGGTACCAAGGACCGACTGGTCCAGGCGGTGTTCGAGTACCGCCTCCCCCGCCTGCGCGAGCGGCGCGACCTCCTGCTCGTCGAACGGCGACCGGACGATCTCCGCGCCTGGGTCGAGTGCGAAGCCCGCTGGATGTTCGAGCAGGCCGAGCTCGACGACAGCAACTACATGAGCTTCGTCTCGATGCTCACGCAGTCCGGCCACACCCACCTCTTCGAGGAACTGCCCGACGACCTGGTCACGTCGACGCGCGCGTACCACGCGCACATCTCGTCGTTGCTCGATCACCTCGTCGAGCCCCTGCGCACCCATCGCATCCGACGGGGGATGGCGTCGCTGGTGCACGCGGCGGCCGACCGCGAACGTGCCCGCGGCTCCGGCCAGCCCGTGCTCCCGTTCGCAGTCGCCCTCGGCGACGTCGTCGACGGCATCGTGGGCTACCTGGAAGCGCCGGCGTCGCCCGAGACCCTTGCCGCTCTCGCGCGCGCCTGATCACCCATGACCGACTTCGCCACCGATCGGCTCGTGCACCCGGCATCGATCGATCCGCTCGACCTCTGCGATCCCGCGCGCTACGCCGAACGCGGCTACCCCGACGACGTGTGGACGCAGCTGCGCGCCGAAGCACCGGTGTCGTGGTTCGAGCCCGAGGGCTACGAGCCGTTCTGGGCGATCACCAAGCACGCCGACATCCTCGACGTCGCGTCGCAGCCGGTGCGGTTCTCGAACGAACACGGTCTGATGATCGGACCGAAGGGCGCGATGGGCCAACCGATCGAGATGGTCGTCACCCTCGATCCCCCACGCCACGGCCCGCTGCGCCGGGTGGCCATGCGGCGCCTCACGCCGCGTGCGATCAAGGCTCGCAACGACGACATCGAACGTCTCGCGCTCGAGGTCCTCGACGGCATCACGGAAGCCGCCGCGGGCGGCGAGGAGTTCGACTTCGTGCAGCACGTCGCCGCGCCGCTGCCGATCGCGGTGATCGCGTGGTTCCTCGGTGTACCCCGGGAAGATCGCGAGTTGCTGTTCCGCTGGACCAACGAGGTCATCGGCAAAGACGACCCCGAGTTCCGTCAGCCGGGTGAGAGCCCGGGCCAGACCCTGCGACGCGCCCGCATCGAGATGCACACCTATCTCGCCGAGCTGGTCGAGCGACACCGGCGCGAGCCGGGCGACGACATCGTGAGCGAGCTCATCGCCGCCGAGATCGACGGTGAACCCCTCACCGAGATGCAGCTGCTCTCCTACTGCGAGCTCATCGTCGAGGCGGGCAACGAGACCACCCGCAACGCGATCAGCGGCGGCCTGCTCGCGCTCGACCGCCACCGCGACCAGTGGGAGCGCCTCCGCGCCGATCCCGAGCTGCTGCCCGGTGCCGTGGAGGAGATGCTGCGCTACGTCACGCCGATCATCCACTTCACACGCACCGCGATGGAGGATGCCGAGGTCCGCGGCGTTCGCATCCACGAGGGCGACAAGCTCGCGCTCTTCTTCGCGTCGGGGAACCGTGACGACGACGTGTTCGACGACCCGTTCGCGTTCCGCATCGATCGCAGCCCCAACCCGCACCTCGCGTTCGGCATCGGCCAACACTTCTGCATGGGCGCGCACCTCGCCCGCATGGAGATGGCCACGGTGTTCCACCACCTCCTGGCCCGACTCGAGTCGTTCGAGGTGACGGGTCCGGTGGAACGACTCAACTCGGCGGTGAACGGCGGGATCAAGCACCTCCCCGTGCGCTGCCGCCTCGCGTGATGGAACGACGACTGCTCGGCGCCACCGGGTGTGCAGGTGTCGGCGATCGGGTTCGGCTGTCAGGAGGTGGGCGGCGGATACGGCGACATCGACGAGCGCGAGTTCGCACGCGCCGTCGGACACGCGCTCGACATCGGCATCAACCTCTTCGACACCGCCGAGGCCTACGGCTTCGGCGCATCCGAGGAGGCGCTCGGACGCGCCCTGCGCGGCCGGCGCGACGAAGCGATCATCTCCACCAAGTTCGGCACCGGCTACACCGACCGCGCCAACTTCCACGACGGTCGCGCCGAGCACGTGCACGCGTCGATCGACGCCAGTCTGCGACGCCTCGGGACCGACCACGTCGACGTCTACACCGTGCACTGGCCCGACCGCGACACCCCGTTCGAGGAGACGCTGGGCGCACTGGACGAGGTGGTGCGCGCGGGCAAGGTGCGGTTCGTCGCCCTCTCGAACTTCACCCTCGACGAGGTGGAGGCGTGCTCGAAGGTGCGCCGCGTCGACGTCGTGCAGTACGTCTACGGACTGTTCGACCGGCGGATGGACCGGGACCTCCTCCCCTGGTGCGCCGACAACGACGTCGGGTTCCTGGGCTACGGCGCGCTCGCCTACGGGCTCTTGAGCGGCACCCTTCCCGCCGACCACGCGTTCCCAGCCGACGACTGGCGTTCGAAGACCGACAAGTGGGGCGTGATGTCGCCGCTGTTCGAGCACCTCTTCGGCCCCGGCCGGATCGCCGAGAACGTCGCCGTCGTCGACGACCTGCGCGACCTCGCGGAAGCGCGCGGTCACTCGGTCGCCCAGCTCGCGCTCCGGTGGGCGACCGCGACGCCCGCCGTGACTGCGTCGCTCGTCGGCTGCCGATCGGTGGCCGAGGTCGACGACGACGCCGCGGCGCTGGACTGGACGCTCGACGAGCCCGATCGCGCGGCGATCGACGACATCTTCGCCCGGCACGGAGTGGATCCGCGCCCGGAGCAGTGGATCGAAAGGGGTCTGTGACATGGGGGAACTCAGCGGGAAGGTCGCGATCGTCACCGGCGGAGCCGGCGGCCTCGGCAAGGCCGCCGTCGAGCGGTTCGTCGCCGAGGACGCACAGGTCGTCATCGCCGACATCGACGAAGGCCGCGGTGAGGAGCTCGCCGCCGAGCTCGGCGACGCGGTCGCGTTCCAGCGCGTCGACGTCAGCAACGCCGACGACGTGCAGGCGGCGGTCGACCTCGCGGTCGAGCAGTTCGGCGGCCTCGACATCATGTTCAACAACGCCGGGGTCGGTAGCAAGTTCGACCGCCTCATCGACAACGACCTCTCCGACTTCGACACCGTCATCGGTGTCGACCTCAAGGGCGTCATGCTCGGTACGCAACGGGCAGCGCGGCGCATGGCCGAGCAGGGCGGCGGCGCGATCGTGAACACCGCGTCGATCGCCGCGACCACTGGCGGTGCCGGCCCGATCGTCTACCGCGCCGCGAAGGCGGCCGTCGTGCAGTTCAGCAAGTCGGCGGCGATCGACCTCGCGCCGCACAACATCCGCGTGAACTGCATCGCCCCCGGGCACATCCCCACCGGCATCACCAACTACGACCTCGGCTCGGTCATCCGCACGATGCAGCCGCTCCAGCGCCACGGCTCCCCTGCCGACGTCGCGGAGGCCGTGCTCTACCTCGTGAGCGACCGGTCGGCGCAGATCACCGGCATCGTGATGCCGATCGACGGCGGTACCAGCGCCGGCCCGCCGGTCACGCAGCTGCGCGATCTGATGCGAGGCGTGAAGGCCGGCGACGAGGCACGCGCCGCCCGAGCAAAGGCCGCGGAGGAGACGCGAAATGAGTGCTGACATCATCATCCGAGGTGGCACCGTCGTCGACGGCACCGGTGCCGCGCCCTTCCGCGCCGACGTCGCGGTCGGCCACGACGGACGCATCACCGAGATCGGCACCGACCTGCGCGGCGAGCGCGAGCTCGACGCTGACGGTTGCGTCGTGTCCCCCGGGTTCATCGACATCCACACGCACTACGACGCGCAGGTGTTCTGGGATCCCGCACTGCGGCCGTCGTCGTCGCAGGGTGTCACGACCGTGGTCGCCGGCAACTGCGGGTTCACCATCGCGCCCACACGCGCCGAGCACCACGACGTGATCGTGCGCACGCTCGAGAACGTCGAGGACATGGACGCGGGCTCGCTCACCGAGGGCATCGTGTGGGACTTCCGCACCTACCCCGAGTACCTCGAGCTGGTCCGCTCGCGCGGCACGGTCCTGAACTTCACCGCGTACGTCGGTCACAGCTCGGTGCGACTGTTCGTGATGGGCGACGACGCCTACGAGCGCGCGGCCACGCCCGAAGAGATCCAGCAGATGTGCGCGCTCGTCGTCGAAGCCATCGCCGCCGGTGCGGCCGGGTTCTCGACCAGCTTCGCTTACACGCACCGCGGCATGGACGGGAAGCCGGTGCCCAGTCGCTTCGCCGAGCCCGACGAGGTCGAGGCCCTCTTCCTTGCGGCGGGCAGCACCGGCAAGGGCGTCGTGCTCGCCACCGCGGGTGAGCAGTGCACGTATGCCGACATGTACGAGTACCAGCCGCGCATCGGTCGACCGTTCACCTATCCGTTGTTCGCGCTCGCGAATGACCGTCACCGGCCTCAGCTCGAGCTGCACGAGGCCGCGGTCGCCCGTGGTGTGAAGGTGTGGCCGCAGGTGACGCCTCGTCCGCTGACGATGCAGTTCACGATGGACAGCCCGTTCAGCCTCAACGTGAGCCCGCTGTTCGGCGCCCTGATCGACGCCGAGCCCGCAGCGCGCCTCGCCGCGTACGCCGATCCCGAGTGGCGGGCGCGGGCCACCGCTGATCTGGCCGAGCAGCCGATGGCACCACGCTGGGAGACGTGCGAGATCTCCGAGAGCGCGGCGCACCCGGAGCTCGAGGGCCGTCGGGTCGACGAGCTCGCGCGCGAACGTGGCGTCTCACCACTCGACGTGATCTGCGAAGTTGCGCTGGCGGAAGACCTGCACACGCGCTTTCGGATCTACATCGCCAACGACGACGACGGTCCGGTGCGTGATCTCCTGACCAACCCGCAGGTCGCGCTCGGGCTCTCCGATGCCGGCGCGCACGTGGGTCAGCTCTGTGATGCGCCCCTGCCGCTCGACTTCCTCGGACGGTGGGTGCGCGACAAGCAGGTGATGCCGATCGAACACGCGGTGCGCAAGCTCACCGGCGAGCCCGCCGACATGTTCGGATTCGTCGATCGCGGCTACGTGCGCGAGGGCGCATGGGCCGACCTCACCGTGTTCGATCCCTCGACGGTGGCGCCCGGTCCCATCCGCCGCGTACGCGACTTCCCCGCCGACGGCGAGCGACTCACCGCCGAGGAGCCGGTCGGGCTGCGCCACGTGCTCGTGAACGGCACCCCGATCCGGCGCGACGAGGTGCAGCTCGACTCGTCGGTGCGCCCCGGCATGCGCCCCCAGCTCGGCTGATCTCGCGGTCAGCGACTTCGAACCTTCGGTTCGCGTCGTCGCTCCAGAGCGATCTCCTCTTTGTTGTCAAGAGCGTGTTCGGTGCCGTTCGGCGTCGGGCTCGTGGCGTGGCTGCGGTCGTGGCGTTCGTAGCGTTGGGTCGTGGTCCGGGAGTGGTTCTTCCGAAGTGCCGGCTGTTGGGGTTCGAGGCCGGCCACGCTGGATTGCATGAGTCGTCCCCGCTTGCCCTCCCGGACCGTGTCGCGTGGCGTCGGCGCGCAGTTGGCGGTAGACGACGTCGCTGATCCGCCGCTTCAGTGCGCGGAGCGCTTCTTTGGTTGGTCTTGCCTTCGGCGATCTTGCGGTCGTAGAAGCCGCGGCCGGGTGAGTGCCGATGCCGGATCTGGGTGACCGCGACGATGTGCATCGCATGGTTCAGTCTGGCGGTTGCCGCGCAGCGACAGCCGGTGGATGCTGCGGCCGCCGGACTCGAACTCGATCGGTGCGGTCCCGCAGTACGCGGCGAAGTGGTCACGGTTCGCGAACCGGGCGACGTCGCGGGTGTGGCCGATGACCATCGCGGCGACGATCGGCCCGACCCCGAAGATGTCGGTCAGCGGTGGTGCCCGACGCGGCGACCGCGGCCTCGATGCGCCGTTTGCGAGGCGCGCATCTGGGTCGTCGAGGTGACGGAGGTCCTCGAGTGATCGCAGCGCGAGCTCGTGGCGGGTCTGCTCGACCGGCGTCGCCGGCTCGAGCGTGTCGAGCAGCCGTTGCGCCTTGTTCGGCGTGATTTCCTTGGAAATTCCGCCCGGGCGAGCTCGCACAACAGCGCTGGCAGCCGACACGCGCTCCGGTTCCGGAGCCGACCCAGATCGCGTTGCGCTTCACGAACAACCGCAACACGACCGCATGATCTGCCGCGCTGCACCGTCGGTCACGCGCGGTGCGTGCACGGGCCGCGATCGCGATCGACAGCGCGTCGTTCGGGTCGTTCTTGTTCGACCGTGACGTCGCCAACACCCGCACCCGCGCCGCCAACGTCGCCGGCACATCCAACACCCGCTCGCCGGCACCGACGAGCTGCTGGCCGAGCAGATAACCGAGCCCGCCCGCGGACTCGATCGCCCACACCCGATCCTCGAACTCGTGCCGCCCACGCCAACAGCTCCTCGAGCTGCGACCGCCCGGCACGGACCTGCATCGTCGCGAGCTGCGATCTCGTCGTCGATCGATCACCACTGCCGTGTGCGATCCGCTTGTGCGGATCGACACCGATCACCACCGTCATCGTCGTACCTCCCTGATCACCACCAATGTGGATCACCGGGGTGGGCACTCCTGATTCTGGAGGATCGTGCTGCGCACCTCTTTCGAGCCACACCCCAGCGAGGCCCGGCGGGGACGGCACCTCGTTAGAAAACCAGTCGCAGCACGCGACGGCAGGCAGTTAGAGAACCACCCCACCGGACCACCGACGCTACGAGAACCCGCACGCCACCACAGAACTCAATCAGGCAGTTATGGCGCGATGTTCAGGCGATACCATGTTGTGCCGTCAGTTCGACCATGTCGGAGAAGATCCAACGGCGTACCGCGCCACTTCGCGTCGTCGAACGCCCACAGACTCACGCCGGTGTACTCGATCTCCTTGCCGGTCGCTGGAATGCCAAACAGGTCCCCTGTGTGAGTGCCGGTTGCCCGCCACCGACACACCAGGCGGTCGTCGGTCGCAAACTGATCATCGAGCTCAACGTGAAAGTCAGTCAGAACCGCTTCTGTAACGCTAATGCGACCTTCGACGATGTACCTGTGGCGGCACTAGGCGGAAACGACGACCCCAAGGGAGGCCGCCTCGAAGACCACATCCATCTTTCGAGCTTTGACCGCGAGTACAGCGTCCTGTGTCTCGTGTTGCTCGCTGTTCTCGGGCGCACTGGCGATTGTCATCACCGCCCAGTTTGAGCGGCGACGGCGTATACGTGCAGCGGTGGTCAAGTGAACTTCGCCGACCCCCCCTCGTCGACCTATGCCCCGGACATCCCGTCGGGGACCTATTCCACCCTCACGGTTACCGGCCTGTGTGAGCCAGCGCCGGATGCCGTGATCACCGTGACCGGCAACATCAATGTGGCCTCCGGTGGTGTGCTCGACGCGGAAGGCAACCCATCGACGATCACCGTCGGACACCAGGTCCTTGCGGATCCGGCCTCGTTCCTTGCCCTGGGCTGCCTGCCTAATGAGCCTGGGCACACTTTGGGACATCCCTGCGGAACTTCTCTGGTTGGGAACCCACTGGACGGCGTCGATCCGACAGCGGCTTCCCAGATCAACGTCAAGGGAAATCTCACCGCTACCGGGGCGAACACCGTTCTTCTCAACGGAGTCATGGTCAACGGGAACGTCATCCTGACCGGAGGAGGCGGCCCGATTCCTTGGGCGATCAAAAACAACACAATCGGCGGCAACTTCGTCGCGAGTGGGTGACGCCAGACTGGATCGGCCTGCTGAAGAACAACATCGGTGGCAACACGATCCTCACCAACATCACCATCACCGACCCCGAGGACCCGACTCCCACGGTGCACATCGTGTTGAACACGTTCGGGCACAACCTCAACTGCTCAGCAATCGGTCCATACCTGTCAGTTAGAACGAACACGATCGGGCACATGGCCACCGGTCAGTGCGCATAGCTGCGGACATCGCTCGCAACCATCCATTCCGCCATCCCCTGGGCTTGACTCAAGCCAAGGCGCGCACATCTGGGTAATCCCGGTCGGGTCCTGAGGCTTAGCGGCCCGACCGGGTAGTGCGGTAAATGGAGCGGCACTCCGACGACGTTCAACTCAACGTCGCGGTATTCGAGGCGCAGACCGCGCCGTTCGCAGGTGCTCTCCACCCCTGACAGATTGCCCGCTCTGGAGTGATATTTCGAGGCCCGTTGCCTTCGCGGTGGTGTGTCGTAGCGTCGGTCGGGGAGGTTCGCATGGGTCACGATCTCTGGCTGGAGTCGCTGCGGCGAGCAGCTGGCAATCCTGATGCGCTCGACCGCGTGCTCGCCGAGGACCTGCCGACCGACGCGCTGCAACAGATCGGCGACGCCCTCCTCGCGGTGTCCGAGCTGCGGGCACCGACCTGTCCGGTGTGGTCGACCGACTCGTCGAGCAGTTGCGAGAGCGACGCTGGGATGGCGACGACGAGCTCGCCGATGCCCTTGACCATGTCGTCGGCCGGGGTGCTTCGCCGCTGCGGCCGCTGCCGGTCGAACTGGACGACGTCGGTGACGCGCTCCGCCAGCATGCCGGCAGCGAGAACTATCTCGATCTGCAGACCGGGACGGTGTGGTTGCAGTCGATGACCGACTTCGGCGTCGACGACGATCTCGACGTCGACTTCGAGGACGAGACCCGATGGTTGTTCCTCGAGGGCGAAGGGCTCACGCGACGCGTACCGCGACCTGGAACGCTTCATCGCGACCGTCGAGGACCACGACCTTGCGTCCAGGCTCACTCGGGCGATCGAGGGACGCGGAGCGTTCAAGCGTTTCCGTGCTGTGCTCGAACGCGATCCCGTCGAGTACACGCGATGGCATCGCTTCGATGCCGACGCCCGGCTCGGACATGCACGCAGCTGGCTCGCCGCCCACGGCTACGAGGCCCGACCCGCCCGCCGCACCGACCTCCCATAACCGGGCCAGAGCGGGCAATCTGGCGTTCGCAGTGAAGGGGTCTCAGAGAGACGGCGCAATATGGGCGCTGATCATGAAGCGACCGTTCATGAGTTGCGAGGCGCTATGTGTATTCACGCACATCAACGACCTTCCCGGCATCGAAGTCGTAGATGTAACACATGTCGATCGACAGCGGATCGCCTGAACCCCGCGACCTTGCCATCGAAATGAGTCTCTGCGACCACCGAGTCGCCTACCCGCGAGAACCTTGACGACACGCATTCGACGCCCCGGAACGGCGGCGAGTGCAGCGTCCATTTGCTCTCGAATCGCATCCGCTCCGGACACATCCATGCGCTGCGAGAAATGACCAGAGCCAGCGCGTGCAGCACGTACATCTTCATACAGTCGTCTATGCGTTTCTTCTGTTGTACGCCTGCCAGAAGGCCTCAATCGTTGCACGGTTCTCGACCTCGTCTGACATCGCACCCTTCCCCGCTCTGAGCATGTGCCGTCGCCCCTGCGCCATGATCGCCGTCCCCATAGGGACCGGTCAACCGCAAGGACGCCAGAATTGCCCGCTCGGCAGCGAAAGCGGTCACGGGTAGGGCACGCTATGTCTCACCCGTCGTGCGTTGAGTCGAAACGGAGACACATGAGTGAGTCACCGGAGTCAGTCGTTCGCAGATTTCTTGCTGCATGGGAGGACCCATGCTCGGACAAGCTCGCGAAGCTTCTATAGCGACGACGCCGTGTATGTCGACAGTCCCCGCGCTCACGCATCGCGGAAGGGTTACGATCGAAGCGGAATATGAGTCTCAGCTCTGCATCGGATTTGCAAGGGGATTCTCCATCGAGGTGAAGCAGCTCGTCGCAGACGGGCCCACGGTGATGGTGGAACGAGTGGATCGCTTCAACCTCGGCGGCAAGACCTACGCGATGGAAGTCGCGGCCGTGTTCGAAATCGATGACAACGGGCTCATCAAACGATGTCGTGACTACTACGACGCTAAGTCCATCGAAGATCAGGTCACCGCGGGATAGTCGCTCACCTGTGCGCCGATCGGCGTGAACGCCACCGAGCGCCACGCCATATCTGATGCGATGAAGGAGCGGGGCCTCCGCTCCCCGTGAGGTTCCGAGTCGTCGAGACTCGGGGCTTCACCACAAACCAGTTCCTCGTCGGAGGAAGGGAGGCCCCTATGGATCGACGTTACGTCGGGATCGATCTGCATCGTCGCCGTTCGGTGATCTACGCGATGGACGCGGAGGGCGAGCAGGTTGTTCTGTGAACGGATCGACAACGACTCGTTGCGGTTGCTCGAGGTCGTCAGCGCGGCCGGCGACGGCGCGGAGGTGGTGATCGAAGCGACGTATGGCTGGTATTGGGCGGTCGATCTGCTCCGGGACGCCGGGTTCTCGGTGCATCTGGCGCACCCGTCGGGCAACGACTGGGGGAAGCGGCGGGTGAAGAACGACGAACGCGACGCCCGCGACCTCGCCGATCTTTTGCGTCTCGGTCGGCTGGCGGAGGCGTGGATCGCACCACCGGCGGTGCGCGAGGCGCGGGAGCTGGTCCGCTATCGCGCGACGGTTGGTGCAGCTGCGCAGTGGTCTCAAGGCGCAGGTGCACGCGGTGATGGCCAAAGAAGGTGTGCTGCCCGGGTCGACCGACATGTTCGGCCCGAAAGGCCAGCAGCTGCTCGACGCGATGGAACTCGCCGACGCGTACCAGGTGCGCGTCGAGTCGCTGCGTGATCTGATCGAGGGCTACGACCGAGAAGTCGCGATGCTCGAACGTAAGATCCACGAACTGTTGCGCGACGACCGCGGCTACCAGGCGATCCAGGCCCTCGACGGTGTCGGTCGCACGCTCGGCGCGATCTTCGTCACCGAGATCGGTGACATCACCCGGTTCCGTTCACCCGAAGCGTTGTGCTCATGGGCCGGGTTGACGCCACGCATCGGGAGTCCGACACCAAAGTCGTGCGCGGCAAGATCACCAAACAAGGCTCGAAGCTGGTGCGTTGGGCCGCGCTCGAAGCGATCGTCCGCTACCACGGCGGACCACCACTGCGTGACGGGTTCCATCGCATCGCGGAACGACGCGGCACCAACAAGGCGCGGATCGCGACCGCGCGACGGCTCATGACCCTCGTCTACTACGGCCTACGCGACGGCGAGATCCGCTGCCTCCAGCGGGCTGTCGCGTGAAGCTCGGACACGACCCCAAGCGAGCTCGGAATCGGCATGACTCCCACCACGGTGGCGACGTCGACGAACTGATTGAGCCCTTGCGGGTCGTGGCCCGACCGCACCATGCAGCCCCGAGCAGCGCGGACAGATGCCTGGCAACCGAGCCACTCACGCAGCAAGACACCCTGGTGCGGAACCCGTGCAACACCAGCTCCTCGAACTTCAACGAACGACCACGCCCTGAACCACGCGCGCCCGAACACCACTTGACAAGCCCCGCTCCTTCACAGATGCCGATCTGGCTCTCCGAGATGGGTCGTCGCCCTTCTGCCGTCAGTCTGCGAGGAGGATGCGGGCGAGAGCGTCGTTGAGTGCGGTGAAGGCTTTGTCGTGGTCCCATCCGAGGTCGCTGGTGAGAGCGGTGTAGAAGTCGGTGCTTCTGCAGAGGGCCCACATGAGTTGAGTTGCTTCGTCGGTTGGTACACGTAGGGGTCTGACTTCGGTGAGGAGTTCTACGAGTTGGCGGATGTCGTCGAGTCGTTGGCGGTCGTGTTGTCGGCGGATCTCTGCGAGGTCGGGGTCTGAGAGCGCGGCGGAGCGTAGGACCTCGTCGAGGGGCGCGACGCGTCGCATGACGTCGCTGGTTGCTTGTCCCATGAGGGTGAGTCGTTGGCGTTGATCGGGTTCAGCGCGGACTCGAGCGAGCCAGCTTTCGTCGACGACCGCGCCGCGGTTCCCGGCGGCCGTCGTTTCGATGACCTGACGGAGTAGTTCTCGTTTGGTCTTGAAGATCACGTAGATGCTTTCGGGCGAGACGTCCGCCCGATTGGCTATTGCAGCGATCGTGGTCGTCGTGTAGCCGGCCTCGACGAAGGCGTCGGCGGCGGCCTCGATGATGGCGGCGCGGGTGGCGGCTCGTTGCCGTCCGCGAGTGGGTGTTCGGTAGGCCCGTCGGGAGTTGACATCTCCAGCCATCAAGTTACAGTACCGCTGTACCTATTCCAGTAGTGCTGTATTTAGCCTGGACGATCAGGGGTGACGCTGATGACGAGTGGTGCCGAGCGAGGTATCGAGCGTGAGTACCGGACGATGCTCACCGATACTCGACGTTGGGAACGTTTCGTTGCGAGACCCGACGACATCTTCGTGTGTTCTCCGGCGAAGTGCGGGACAACGTGGGTGCAGACCATCGTCGCGGCGCTTGTATTCGACGGGGAGGTGCCCGGTCAGGTGATGGACCTCGCGCCCTGGCTCGACCGCGCGCTACGAACCCATTGACTCGATGATTGAACGCCTCGATGGTCAGGCGCATCGCCGTTCGATCAAGACGCACACGAACGCCGACGGCATTCCCTGGTTTCCGGCTGCTTCCTACATCGTCGTCGGCCGAGACGGTCGCGACGCATTCATGTCGCTTCACAACCACATGTCGAACATGAGGCCGGAGTTCGTGATGGACCTGGCGCTCAGCGCGCAGCAGGACGGGATCGACCTGGGCGAATCCAAACCACCGCCAGTCGATGACATCCACGAGTTCTTCGCCTGGTGGCTCAATGACGAACCGATGTGGTTCGAGCACGTCGCGTCGTTCTGGAGCCACCGAACCGAACCGAACGTGTTGTTCGTGCACTACAACGACATGCTCGAGGATCTCGATCGCGAGATGCGGCACGTCGCCGCCTTCCTGGACATGGGTATTGACGAATCTCGTTGGTCCGACCTGGTCAAGTCGTGCACCTTCGCCTCGATGAAGGCACGTGGCGACCAAATCGGAGATCTCGACCGAGCCTTCGTCGGGGGCGTGGACACCTTCCTCCACCGAGGCAGCAACGCCCGCTGGCGCGACGTCCTCACACCAAGCGAACTCATCCAGTTCGAACGCCGGTCCCGAGAGCTCCTTCCCGCCGACGCGATCGCTTGGACCACATCAGGTGGAACAAGAGTTCACGCGTAACAGCACGCGGCGAGACCTACGGAATAGCCGCCCGAACACACTGGTTGCGCCCGGACACGCCACGTACGTCGCACCACGACGATGGTCCGGTGTGATCTGTTGACCAACGGGACGGTCGCGCCCGGTCCGATCGGCCGCGTGCGCGACTTCCCCGCCGACGGCGGGCGACTCACCGCGGAGGAGCTGGTCGGGCTGCGTCACGTGCCGGTGAACGGCACTCCCATCCGCCGTGACAAGGTGCAGCTCGACTCGCCGGTGCGCCCCGGCATGCGCCCCCAGCTCGGCTGACCGCGGACGGCACCTCCGTGACTGGGTTATCTTCTCGCCGTGGACTCCCCCGGGCCTTCACCTGACACGCACGCCCGGAGGACGGTCGCCGGGACGGTGATCGGCGTCTACTGGCTGACCGACGCCTACGTGATCGGTGTACCGACGCTGTTTCTCGCGGCGTGGCTCAATCCCCTGATCGTCTTCGCGATCGTCGCGGCCGTCGTGTTCGCGTTCAACCTCTGGGCGGGCGGCTGGATCAATCGCGAGTGGGACAACTGGGCGGGCGGCCGGGTCGAGGCGAAGCTGCAGAAGGTGCGGTCCAAAGGCGTCGGGAAGAAGGTCGCGGGATGGATCGACCGCGGCTCTGACTGGTGGTTCATGCTCGCGGCGGCGCTGACGTCCGCGATCACCACCGTCGGACTCGCACGCGTCGCCGGCGGCAAACCACTCGACCAGCACCGCATCTTCCTCGCCGCGCTCAGCTACGGACTCTTCTTCGCGGGGCTCTTCTCGCTGATCGGCTGGCTCGCCGGCGACGTGATCCGCGCCCTCTAAACGGCTCGAGAGAGCGGGAGCACCATGGCGAGTGGCGACGAGATCCGAGACGCGCAGCGAGCGACCTGGGCCGGACTCTCGGCCGGCTGGGAGAAGTGGGACGCGGTCATCATGGATCAGCTGGCTCCGGTCAGCACCGCCATGATCGAGCGGCTCGACATCGCCGATGATCAGCAACACCTCGACATCGCCGCGGGCACGGGTGAGCCGGGTCTGAGCATCGCCAAGCTGTCGCCGAACGGACGCGTCGTGGTGACCGACCTCGTGGCCGAGATGCTGGACATCGCCTCCCGTCGAGCCCACGCGCAGGGCGTCACCAACATCGAGACGCAGGTGTGCAGCGCCGACGACCTGCCGTTCGACGACGGCACCTTCGACAGCGTCTCCGTGCGCTTCGGGTACATGTTCTTCCCCGACGGCGACCAGGCGACGGCCGAGTTCGTCCGCGTCCTCGAGCCCGGCGGGCGCCTCTGCGCGTCGGTGTGGGTCAAGCCCGACGAGAACCCGTGGACTTCGATCGCGATGCAGGCGATCGCGACCGAGACGGTGGTGGCACCGCCCGATCCTGACGGTCCGAACATGTTCCGGTGCGCCGCCCCGGGATCGGTGAGCGCGCTCTACGAGGGTGCAGGGCTGCGCGACGTCGCCGAGTGGGACGTCGCCGTCGAGCTCGTGACGCGATCGCCCGCCGAGTACTGGGACATGATCAGCGAGCACGTGTCGCTCGCGGTTGCAGCACTCCAGCACGTCGACGACACGGCGCGGGAACGAATCCGGGCGCGCGCAATCTCGACGGTGAGCGCGTTCGAGCAAGACGGCACGGTCCGCGTCCCGGGTATGGCGCGCTGCATCGTGGGTACAAAACCCAACGATGCCTGAACTGCTGATCGACTACATCACTTCCCTCGACGGCTACGGGGCTGCCGAGGGCTGGCCGGGCTGGTGGGGCCTCGAAGGTCCCGAGTACCTCACCTGGCTGGGCGAGGCACCGGAGAAGGACTACACGGTGCTGATGGGCGCGACCACCTACCGCCTCATGTCGGGATTCTCCGCGCAAGGTGAGCCCGGCACCGACCCCCTGGCGGACCTGTCGAAGGTCGTCTTCTCGAACACGCTCGCCGAACCGTTGTCGTGGGCGAACTCCACACTCGTGCGCGGCGACGCGGTCGACGCGGTGCGGGCGATGAAGGAGACGGAGACCACGCCGATGCGCACGATCGGCAGCCTCACGCTGTGCCGCTCCCTCCTCACCGCCGGTCTGGTCGACCGCTTCCGCGTGGTGGTCTTTCCCGTCATCACCGGCACTACGGGTCAGGAGCGCATCTACGACGGCTACCCGGATGTCGCGCTCGACATGGTCAGCAGCCGTACGTTCGACGGCCGGATCCAACTCCTCGAGTACGTGCCCACGGTGCTGGCGGGTCCTCCGGGCACCTGAGGCGACGCCCGAGCTCCGATCCTCGCTTGCTCCAACCCCATCCCGCGGGAAGAGTGCGTCCGACACCAGCCATGACGCCATGAGGGGACAGCCATGACCGACACGCCAGTCGCCGTCGTCACCGGAGCGAGCCGCGGGATCGGACACGCCGGCGCGCTCGCGCTGGCCGAAGCCGGCTTCGACGTGGTCGTGAGCGCGCGCACGGTGAAAGAAGGTGACGGTGCATCGGACTCGACCTCGGTGCGGCAGGATCGCAGCACCGTCGTCGTGCCCGGCAGCCTCGAGCGCACCGCCGAGGAGATCGAGGAGCGCGGCCGGCGCGCGTTGATCGTGCCGATGGACCTGCTCGATCGAGACGCCGTCCTCGCGCTGCCCGCGACCGTGCTCGCAGAGTGGGGGCGGATCGACGTGCTCTTCAACAACGCGATCTACAAGGGCGTCGGCACCCTCGACCGCGTCGCGGATCTCACGCCCGAGTCGATGCTCGACATGTTCACCGGCAACTTCGTGCACCAAGTGCTGCTCATCCAGGCGGTCCTACCCCACATGCTCGAGCGTGGAAGCGGCACGATCATCGACATGGTGTCGGGTTCGGCCCGACTCGACCCGCAGGCGCCACCCGGCGAGGGCGGCTGGGGCGTCCTCTACTCGGGGTCGAAGGCCGCGTTCGCGCGCGTCGCCGGCGGCATCAACGCCGAGTACCTGAGCTCCGGGATCAAGGCGTTCAACGTCGACCCGGGCAACGTCGTCACCGAAGCGCGCAAGGCGATCAAGACGACCGACGAGTACTCGGCCGGGTACGGCAGCGAACCCGCGGAGGCCACCGGGAAGGTCGTGGCGTGGCTCGCCAGCGATCCCGGCGCCGACCGCTTCTTGGGCAAGTGGATCTTCGCCCCGAAGTTGTGCTCCGACCTCGGCCTGCTCCCCGACTGGCAGTACGAACCCGTCGGCTGACGGCGAGAACGGGATCGCCGGGAAACGTCGGCGTGCACGCGGCGATGCGCCCGCAGACGCAGCGTACCGCGAGGGTGGGGGCTTGCCGCAAGCGATCGATTCGTGCTGACCATGACGCGCTCACTGTGCCGATCGCGGTCAGTGCCGATGCAGGCAGGAGTCGCCGATGACCGAAGTGCAAGTCGTGATCGCGGGCGGAGGTCCGACCGGACTGATGCTGGCCGCCGAGCTCGCGCTCGCCGGTGTCGACGACGTCGTCGTCGTCGAACGGCGCGCCACGCAGACCGTCGACGGCTCGCGCGCGGAGGGCTGCACGCGCGCACCATCGAGGTGCTCGACCAGCGCGGCGTCGCGGACCGCTTCGTCGCCGCGGGGCAGATCACACCGACGCTCAGCTTCGCCGGTGTGCCGTTGGACATCAGCGACTTCCCCACCCGGCACCCCTACGTGCTCGCGCTGTGGCAGAGCCACTTCGAACCGATCCTGGCCGAGTGGGTCGACGAGCTGGGCGTGCCGATCCTGCGTCGCGCGAGATCGTGGGCTTCGCACAGGACGCCACGGGCGTCGACGTCGACCTGTCCGACGGCACGTCGCTGCGCACCGAGTACCTCGTGGGGTGCGACGGCGCCCGCAGCCTCGTCCGCAAAGCTGCGGGCATCGCGTTCCCCGGCATGGATCCCACGACCAGTTGGATGATCGCCGAGGTCGAGATGGACGAGGAGCCGGAGTTCGGGCCACGCCCCGAGGGTGGCGGCATCGGCCGGGCGAGCGACGGGAGCGCGGTGCGCGTCGTGCTCATGGAACGAGAGGTCGACCACCAAGGAGACCCCGACCTGGACGACCTGCGTGACGCGCTCGACGCCGCCTACGGGACCGACTTCGGTGCGCACGACGCCAGCTGGATCTCGCGCTTCACCGACATGACGCGGCAGGCCGCGACGTACCGCGACCGCCGGGTGCTGCTGGCCGGCGACGCCGCGCACGTGCATCCCCCGCAGGGAGGCCAGGGACTCAACACCGGCGTGCAGGATGCGGTGAACCTGGGATGGAAGCTGGCCCAGGTGGTGCAGAGAACGTCACCCGAGACGCTCCTCGACACCTACCACGACGAACGGCACCCCGTCGGGGCGCGGGTGTTGCGCAACACCGTCGTGGCGGTCGCGCTCACCAGTCCCGACGAGCGCCAGCAGGCGGTCCGTGCCGCGATGGTCGAGCTCCTGAACATGGACGAACCGCGCCGGAGCGTCGCCGCCAACATCTCCGGCCTCGACATCCACTACGACCGCCGCGATCACGCCGGCGTCGCGCACCCGCTGGTGGGCCGGCGCATGCCCGACCTCGACCTCGACACCGACGACGGCCCGACACGCGTGTTCACGTTGCTGCACGCGGCGAAGCCCGTGCTCCTCGACTTCGGCGCACCCGGCACATTCGACATCACGCCGTGGGCGGATCGTGTGCGACACGTCGAGGCGACGTGCGTCGACCCGTGGGAGCTCCCGGTTCTCGGCGCGGTCTCCGCTCCACCGGCCGTCCTCCTCCGACCCGACGGGCATGTCGCGTGGGTCGGCGCACTCACCGATCCTTCACTGCCCGAGGCCCTCACGACGTGGTTCGGCGCACCGAACGTGAATCGGTCAGTGCCTCGGGGCGATGATCGCCGAGACTCACCGCGTGAGTGACGCCGTGGTCGTGATCCTGCTGGTGGTCTGCCTGGTCGTGGCGGTCGGCGGGTTCTTCACCGGTCTCCGCCTCGTGCGACGGGTGCGGGCCGAGGCCGAAGCGAAGAACGCCGACCGCGGCGACGGCCGGTGACGACGCCCCTGACCCCCGGCGGCACCGCCCGCCTCGGCGAACGTGAGGTCGCGCGCATCGGCTTCGGAGCCATGCAGCTCCCCGGTCCCGGTGTCTTCGGTCCGCCGCGTGATCGAGACCTTGCGCTCGCCGTCCTCCGACGCGCCGTCGAGCTCGGCGTCAACCACATCGACACCGCGCAGTACTACGGACCCGACGTCGCCAACGACCTGATCCACACCGCACTCCACCCGTACCCCGACGACCTGGTGTTCGTCAGCAAGGTCGGCGCCGACCGCGACGCGCAGGGCACGTGGATCCCTGCGCAACGGCCCGAGCAGCTCCGCGCCGGCGTCGAGGACAACCTCCGCAGCCTCGAGATCGAGCAGCTCGGCGCGGTGAACCTGCGGTTGCTCGACGCCGGCCACGAGGTGGACGGTGGACCGGTCGATCTCGACAGCCAACTCGCGGAGATGATCGCGCTGCGCGACGAGGGGAAGATCGCCGGCATCGGCGTCAGCAACGTCACCCTCGAGCAGCTCCAGCAGGCGCGCCCGGCAGGCCTTGCGTGCGTGCAGAACGCGTACAGCCTCCTCGATCGCAGCGCCGAACCGCTGCTCGACCTGTGCCGGAAAGACGGCATCGCCTGGGTCCCCTACTTCCCGCTCGGCTCCGCGTTTCCCGGCATGCCCAAGGTCACCGAGCACCCGGCCGTGGTCACCGCCGCCACTGCGCTCGGTGCCACGCCGGCACAGGTGGGGCTCGCGTGGCTGCTCGGGCACGCGCCGAACATCCTGCTCATCCCGGGCACGTCGTCGCTGCAGCACCTCGCCGAGAACCTCGCCACGGGTGACGTCCACCTCGATGCTGCGACCGTGGCCACACTCGACGCGGCCTGAGAGTCACCCAGGGAGCAACTCGGCGAGCTCGTCGGTCGTGATCACCCAGGCCTGACGCGGGAACACCTTCGTCATCAGGACCTGGTGCACCTCGGGATCGGTGTCGGCGGTGGCGTCCGCCAGCACGTACAGCCGAAAGTCGGCGTCGGCGGCGTGGCGCACGGTGGAGAGCACGACCCCGCTGGTGCTGATGCCGCCGAGGACGAGCGTGTCGATGCCGCGTGCCGCGAGCTGGTCGGCGAGGTCGGTGGTGGAGAACGGGCCGACGCGCTGCTTGCGCACGACGATGTCGCCGGGTTCGGGAGCGACGGTGTCGTGGACGGCCGTCGCCGGCGCGTCGGCGTGCATGGCTGAGCCGAGGCTCGCCAGCGCGGAGAAGGTCTTGTTGCGATCCGGGACCGCGTCGCGTTCCTCGTCGGTGAGGGCGACCCGCACGTACCCGACGGTCATCCCGCGCTCGCGAGCAAGGTCGATCGCGGCGCGCATGCGCGCCAGCAGCTCGTCGGCGTCGGCGATGCGGCCGACGATGCCGGCCTGGTAGTCCATGACGAGCAGCGCGCTGCGTCGGGGATCGATGGCCGGCGTGTTCTCGTCCACGGGTGCCTCCTTCAGCGCACGGTGTCGAAGAACGTGCGCAGGTCGTCGGCGAACAGCTCGGGTTCCTCCATGGCCGCGAAGTGGCCGCCGCGGGGCATGTCGACCCAATGCGTCACGTGGTAGCGCTGCTCGACCCAGGAGCGCGGGAACCGGAGGATCTCTTCCTTGGGGTAGCGCGCGATGCCCGTCGGCACGTCGACGTGCTCGAGCGGTTCCCGCAGCACTCCGCTGTGCATGGTCTCCCAGTACAGGCGGGCCGACGACGTGAACGACCGCGTCACCCAGTAGAGCATCACGTTGGTGAGCAGCTGGTCGCGCGTGAAGGCGCGTTCGAGCACACCGTCGCAGTCGCTCCAGTCGCGGAACCGCTGCGCGATCCACGCCAGCAGTCCCGCCGGGGAGTCGTCGAGTGCGATGCCGAGCGTCTGCGGATCCGCGCCCTGCAGCTGCGCGTACGCGGCGTCTTCGCGTTGGAAGCGTGCCATCACCGCCAGGTCGGCCTGTTCGTCGTCGGTGAGCGGCGCATCACCCGAGGGTGGACCCGCAATCGGCATGTTGACGTGGAGACCGACGCAGTGCTCGGAGTCGACGATGGCGATCCGCGTCGTGATCTGCGCGCCCCAGTCCCCACCTTGCGCGCCGTACCGGTCGTACCCGAGCCTCGCCATCAGCGCGACGAACGCGCGGGCGACGCGCGCGATGTCCCACCCGGGCACTTGTGGCGCCTCCGAGAACCCGTACCCCGGGAGCGACGGGACGACGACGTGGAAACCGTCGGCGGTGAGCCGCGGGATCACGTCGAGGAACTCGACGATCGATCCGGGCCAGCCGTGCACGAGCAGCAGCGGCAGCGCGTCGGCGCGCTGGCGAACGCGCGTGCACGAAGTGGATCCGCGTGCCGTCGATCTCGGTGACGAACTGGTCGAGCTCGTTCAGGCGCGCTTCGGCTGCCCGCCAGTCGTAGTCGTCCCGCCAGTACTCGACCAGGTCGCGGATCTCGTCGATCGCGGCGCCGTACTCCCAGCCGGTACCCGGGATCTCGCCGGGGAAGCGCGTGCGCCCGAGCCGGTCGCGCAGGTCGTCGAGCACCGCGTCGGCGACGTCGACGCGGAAGGGCTCGACGCCGTCACTCATCGGATGGCGTGATCGAGATCGCGTGCGTGGGGCAGAGTGCGACCGCCTCCTGCACCGCGGCCTCGAGCTCCTCGGGCACGTCGGGGAGGAGCACCACCGCGTAGCCGGCGTCGGTGAGCTCGAACACCGTCGGGGCCTTGCCCACGCAGGTGCCGAAGCCGCCGCAGATGTCGGCGTCGATCTCGACCCTCATGCTGGGCCCCTCATGACCGCAGCGAGATCTGCACGACGTCGTCGACCACCTGCGTGCGGAACGTGCGCAGGGTGCCGGTCCACCCGTCGTCGGACGGGAGGACGCACTGGCCGGTGGTGACGTCGAACGTCGAGCCGTGCTCGGGACAGCGCAGCAGCACGCCGCGCATCAGCGGCAGCCCGCCGAGCGGCGTGGCCTGGTGCGGGCACATGTGCTCGAACGCGCACCACGTGCCGTCGGCGTTGGCGACGGTCACCGGGGTGCCCTCGACCTCCACGGTCATCGTCTCGCCCGGCTCGAGGTAGTCGGCCGGCAGCGCGTCGATGAAGCCGTCGTCGTCACTCATGCCCGAGCAGATTACGACGCGTGCGCGAGTCGTCAGGCGTACTGCCCGACCTTCATCGCCTTCTCGAGCGCCCCGCCCATGATGAGTGCCTGCTGGTCGAGCGGCAGATCGGCCACCACCGCCGAGTACGCGAGCGGATCGCCCATCCCCTCGGGGTGCGGGAAGTCGGAGCCGAACATGATGTGGTCGACCGGGATGCCGATGTCGATGAGGCCCTTGGGCTCGGGCTCGTGGAACGCGTGCACCCACACGTTGCGGTTGAACACGTCGACCGGGTTCTCGTCGAAGAGCACCGGTGCCTTGTCGAACGTGCGCTGCAGCTTCGCGTAGAAGGGCCGGATCCACGAGCTGGCGAACTCGACCGGCATGAACTTGAGCGTCGGGAACCGAGTGGCGAGTCCGTGCCCGATGATCGACGCCATCGCGTCGACCAGGTTGTCCTTCTCCGACGACAACGCGAGGAACGCGGGCGACGACTGGCGCGCCTTCGACTTCGCGGTGATCACCATCTCCTTGTCGCCGAGGCCTTCCCACTCGTTGGTGTAGCGGTTGTAGCCCGCGTCACCGGAGTGCATGCCGACGACGAGATCGAGCTCGGCGACGCGCTCCCAGAACGGGTCGAACTCGGGCAGCGCGAAGGACTTGCGGCCCTTCCACGTGGGCACCGGCGCAACGCGGATGAGGAAGATCCGGGCGCCCCGCTCGGCGATCCACTCGAGCTCGGCGAGGGCGACGTCGTTGCCGGCGGCGAGGCTGATGATCGGCGTGGAGTAGATGGCGTCGGAGTACACGTAGGTCCAGTGCTCGTGCATCCACTCGTTCAGTGCGTGGATCACGACGCACACCGCGTCGGGGTCGTTGGCCATGCGCTCCTCGAGCGCGCTGGCGAGCGTCGGCCACAGGAGCGTGCGGTCGATGCCCATCTCCTTCATCAGCTCGAGGCGCGGCTCGGGGTCGAAGAACGCGTCCACGCTCGGCATCGCGACCATCTTCCCGAAGCCGGCGCCCGCACCGGGGCGGTTGAATCCCTCGCCCCCCTGGGTGATGTCCATGCCCGCCCCACCGGGCACCGCGACCCGGTTGAACGTCGGGTTGGGGATGTAGTCGGAGATCTTGTCCTGGATCGCGAGCTTCGTCCGGCCACCGATGTCGACGTAGCGGATGATCCCCTGGTGCTCGGGCGGCAGGAACTTGGTGAGGGCGTCCTGGTTCTCGTAGAGGTGGTTGTCGGAGTCGAAGGTCGAGAACGGCAGCTCGCGGTGTGTCACCTGGATGTACTCGCTCGACGTCATGGCCGCTCCCCCTTGTGTTGGACCTCGCCCAACTTTAGTGTGGGCCGGAGCACGCCTTCGGGGCCAGAAGACAATCGGGGGAGACCCAACGCCGTGACCATCGCGAGCGACAGCGAGATCTACTACGACCCGTTCAACATCGAGATCGACGTCGATCCGCACCCGCTGTGGAAGAGGATGCGCGACGAGGCACCGCTGTACCACAACGAGAAGTACACCTTCTACGCGCTGACCCGCTTCGACGACGTCGAGAAGGGTCTCGTCAACTGGGACACCTTCCGCTCCGGGAAGGGCTCCACGCTCGAGATGATCCTCTCGGGCATGGAGATGCCCTCGGGCTCGATCCTCATGGAGGACCCGCCCGCACACGACATTCACCGCAGCCTGATGTCGCGGGTGTTCACACCGAAGGCCATGCTCGCGATCGAGCCGAAGGTGCGCGAGTTCTGCAACCGCACCCTCGACCCCCTCGTGGCCGAAGGCCGCTTCGACTTCATCACCGACCTCGGCGCGGTGATGCCCATGCTCACCATCGGCATGCTGCTCGGCATCCCCGAGGAAGACCAGGTCGCGATCCGCGACCAGATCGACCAGAGCTTGCGCATCGACGAGAGCGGCGAGGCCGCAGTGCCGGATGCGGGTGTCATCTTCCAGGGCATCGAGGTGTTCGGCGACTACATCGACCACCGTACGAAGCACCCGTCCGACGACCTCATGACGAAGCTCATCCAGGCCGAGTTCGAGGATCAGTTCGGCGTCACCCGCACGCTCTCGCGCGACGAGACGCTCATGTACATCATGTTGCTGGCCGGGGCGGGCAACGAGACCACCACGCGGCTGATCGGCTGGACCGGCAAGCTCCTCGGCGAGCACCCCGACCAGCGGCGTGAGCTCGCCGCCGACCGGTCGCTGGTTCCGAACGCGATCGAGGAGATCCTGCGCTACGAGGCGCCGTCACCGGTGCAGGGGCGAACCGTCATCCGCGACGTCGAGTACTACGGCCAGACCGTGCCCGAGGGCAGCATCATGGTGCTGATCAACGGCTCGGGGAACCGCGACGACCGCCACTTCGACGACGGCGACCGCTTCGACATCCACCGCGACATCGACCACCACCTGAGCTTCGGCTACGGCCTGCACTTCTGCCTCGGCGCCGCGCTGGCCCGGCTCGAAGGCCGGGTCGCGCTCGACGAGGTGCTGCAGCGCTGGACCGACTGGGACGTCGACTGGGACAACGCCAAGCAGGCGCACACCCCGAACGTCCGCGGCTGGGAGCGCCTGCCCGTCCAAGCGAGCTGAGCCACCCCTCCCGTTTCGGCGCCGCTGGATCCTCACATGTGGGGGTCGAGGGGCGCCGAAACGTCGGACGTTGAACTTGAACGAGCGTTCAAGTAAGTTCCGCGGCAATGGCCGCTCGCTCTGGAGGGGAAGCCGCCACCCGGGACCGCGTGATGGAACGCGCCCTCGCGCTGTTCTCCGAACGCGGCACGACCGCCGTGAGCATGCGGGAGCTGGCCGACGCCGCCGGCGTCACCGTGCCCGGCCTCTACTACCACTTCGCCTCGAAGGCCGACCTCATCCGCGCTCTCTACCGCGAACGCGTCGACCGCGAGCCCTGGGAGCCGCCCGAGCCCGCGCCGGTGGAGCAGCTCGTCGTCGAACAGGCGAGCCGGGAGCTCTCTCGCTTCCTCGACGACTACGACTTCCTCCGGCTCATGCACCACGAGGCCTCGCTCGGTGACCCCGACGCGCGCGAGGTCGGCGCCGCGCTCGACGCCGAGTGGCGCGAGCGCTGGCACCAGGCGCTCCTGCTCGCGACCGATCTCGCACCCGACGCCGATGTCGACGCCGCCACCGACGTGCTCACCACGTTCCTGTGGGGCTTGTTCATCGAACACCTGCGACGGCCCGCGCGGCCGGTCGACGGCCGCATCCGCGATCTCGCGCGCGTGATCGGTCCCGCGTTCGACGCGCGCACCGGCGACTCGAGGCCGACGGCGATGAGCACCACGACGGCCTACGCGGCGCAGCTCACGAAGCGCCGCATCGTGCTCACCACGATCGGTGCGATCGCGGGCATGTTCCTCGCCGCGCTCGACAGCACGATCGTCGCCACCGCAATGCCGACCGTGATCGGCGACCTCCACGGCATCGATCACTACGCGTGGGTGTTCACCGCCTACCTGCTCGCCGAGATCGCGTCGATCCCGTTGTGGGGCCGCCTCGCCGACATGTACGGGCGCAAGCGCATCTTCCTGCTCGGCATGGTGATCTTCCTCGTCGGCTCCGTCTTCTGCGGCCTCTCGACGTCGATGGGGCAGTTGATCCTGTTCCGCGCCGTCCAGGGCGCGGGCGCCGGCTGCCTCCTCCCGGTCGCGCAGACCATCGTCGCCGACCTCTACACGCTCGAGCAGCGGGCCAAGTTGTCGGCGGTCATGTCGGCGGTGTTCGGGTTCTCGTCGGTCATCGGGCCCCTCATCGGTGGGTTCATCACCGATCAACTCTCGTGGCACTGGGTGTTCTTCGTGAACCTGCCCATCGGCATCGCCGCGATCATCCTGGTGCAAACGGTGATGATCGAGCCGCTCACGGATCGCCACCGACATCGCCTCGACTGGCTCGGGATGTGCACCCTCCTCGGATGGACGATCCTGCTTGTGTTCGCGCTCGAGACGGGCGGGCGCGACTACGTGTGGGGCTCGCCGGTGATCGTCGGCGCGTTCGTCACCAGCGCCATCCTCTTCGCCGCGTTCATCGTGGCCGAACGCCGCGCCAGCGAACCGTTGATCCCGTTCAGCCTGTTCCGCGTGCCCGCGCTGCGTGCCGCGAGCGTGATCGGCGTGCCCCTCGGCATGGTGATGTTCGCGATCATCTCGTTCCTGCCGCTCTTCGTGCAGGTGGTGCTGCGCTCGTCGGCCACCGACGCCGGGCGCGTGCTCACTCCCATGATGCTGGCGCTCGTGATCGGTTCCGCCGTCGGCTCGCCGGTCGTGCTGCGCATCGGGTACCGCATGATGTGCCTGGCGTCGTTCTCGTTCCTGCTCGTCGGGACGTTCCTGCTCACCCGGGTCGGGGTCGACTCGTCCCAGCTCGACGTGAGCATCGCCATGGTGTGCATCGGCACCGGCATGGGATTCGGGTTCATCGCCACCATGCTCGCGGCGCAGAACTCGGTCGACCTCCCCCGCATGGGCGTCGCCAACGGGCTCGTCAACTTCACGCGCCAACTCGGCGGGGTGTTCGGCGTCGCCATCGCCGCCGCGTTGATGCTGACGACGCTCACCGATCGCCTGCAGGAGCTGTTCCCAGGTGCGAAGATCAAGGCCGGTTCGCTGCTGTCACCGCAAGCGGCCGCGCGCTTCCCACCCGAGACCCAGCACCTGGTGCGCGGCGCATTCGCCGATGCGCTGCACGTCGTGTTCATCGCGGCACTGGTGATCGTGCTCGTCGGCATGCTGGCGATCCCGCTGATGCCCGGCGGCAAGCCGGCCGACATCCGCGACGCCGCGCACGCAGCCGTCGTCGAACCGGTGCTCCCCGACGGCGAGATGCTGCTCGTGCTGCCGGACAAGGACACTGTCGACGCGGCGACCGTCAACGCGGAAGGTGGGGTGCCTCCCCCGTAGGTGGCAGGATGCCGCACGCATGGCACCCACCCGAGCACTGCCCCGACCGACGCCCGAAACGCAGCACTTCTGGGACGGCACCGCTGCCGGTGAGCTGCGGCTGCAGCGCTGTCGCGCGTGCGACGACACCTACTTCCCGCCCCAGCCGTTCTGCCCGCGCTGTGCGAGCGACGACGTCGAGGTCGTGCGGGCGTCCGGACGCGGGTTCCTCTACAGCTACGTGATCACGCACCGGGCCGCGCCCGGCTTCGAGGCGCCGTACGTGATCGCGGAGGTGGAGCTCGAGGAGGGGCCGCGTCTCTTGAGCAACCTGGTCGACGTCGCGCCGGATCCGGAGCAGCTCCCCCTCGACCTCCCGCTCGAAGTGACGTTCGAGTCGTTCGGTGAGGTGACGCTGCCGTTGTTCCGGCCGCAGTCCTCGTGAGCGGCACCGGCGTCGCGATCGTCGGCGCGGCCGAGACCGCGGAGATCGGCACCGTCGCGCTGTCCGCACTCGGACTCGCGACCGACGCGGCGCGGCGCGCGCTGGCCGACTGCGGCCTCACGCCCGCCGACGTCGACGGTGTCGCCAGCAGCGGGCTGAGCCCGTACCTGCCCACGTTCGTCGCGCACTCACTCGGCATCGAGGCCCGCTGGGTCGACGCCACGATGGTCGGCGGATGCTCGAACCTGGTGCACCTCCGTCATGCGATCGCCGCCATCGAGGCCGGCCAGTGCGACGTGGTCCTGGTCGCGCACGGCGAGAGTGGTCGCTCCGGTCTCGGCGGCCCGCTCGTGCTGCCCGGGCCCGGGGGCATGGCAGGGCCAGTTCGAACTCCCCTACGGCACCGTCGGCCCCATGACCCTGCTCACCCTCGGCGCGCTCCGCTTCCTGCGCGACCGCGGCCTCGAGCGCGACGCGCTTGCCCACGTGGTGGTCGCGCAACGCGACTGGGCGGCGCGCAACCCCCGTGCGCTGCGACGCGATCCCATCACCGTCGACGAGGTGCTCGACTCCCCCGTCGTCGCGTACCCGTTCACGCGTCCGATGTGCTGCGTCACCACCGACGCCGGCGGCGCGTTCGTCGTCACGTCGGCCGAGCGGGCCCGCGATCTCCCGCGCCCACCGGTGTACGTGCTCGGCACGGGTGAGGCGACGGGCGCAGCGCTGGCCAGCCAGATGCCCGACCTCACGTCGTCCGACGCGTTCCGGCGCTCGGGCGCGGCCGCGTTCGCCGATGCCGGCGTCGCGCCGTCGGACATTCAGCACGCCATGCTCTACGACGCCACCGCGCACCTGCCGCTCATGGCGCTCGAGGACATCGGCCTCGTCCCGCGTGGCGAATCGGGTGCGTTCGTCACCGACGGTCACACCGCCATCGGCGGATCGCTCCCCGTGAACACCAGCGGCGGCGGCCTCAACTACACCCACAGCGGCATGTACGGCATGTACGCGCTGCAGGAGTCGATCCGTCAGCTCCGCGGCGAAGCCGCCGCGCGAGGTCGACGGCGTGACCACCTCGCTCACCCACGCCATCGGCGGCATGTTCCAGTCGGCCGCCACCGCCATCCTCTCCACCGAGGCGCGCTGATCCGGGACGGGCCAGGATGGGTGCCACCTCGACGCAGGAGCGACCCATGCCCGACGAACTCGATCCACAACACGACCGCGTCGTGGCGGTGACCGGCGCCGGTACCGGCATCGGTCAGGCCATCGCCACGAGCTTCGGCGCGTTGGGTTGGCGGGTGGCCGTCGGCGGGCGCCGCGTCGACAAGCTCGGCGAGACCGCCGCGCTGGTCGAGCAGGCCGGTGGCCGGTGCCTCCCGCACGAGCTCGACGTGACCGACGGTGACTCGGTCGAGCAGTTCTTCGAAGACGTCGAGGCGAGCTTCGGCACCGTGACCGCGGTGGTGAACAACGCCGCGACTGCGCGCTACGGACCACTCGACGACTTCTCGCCCGCCGAGATCGCGGCCGAGATCGCAACCAAGCTCACCGGCGCGCTGTTCATGGCCCGGCGCGGGATCCTGGCGATGCGCGCCGACGGGAAGGGCGGCGACATCCTCTTCGTGGCGTCGCTCGCCGCCGCGACACCATGGCCGTTCCACCTTCCCTACGCGGCGGCGAACGCGGGCGTCGAACAGGCGGCCCGCACGCTGCGACTCGAGCTCGAGGGCACGGGGATCCGGATCACCACCCTCCGTTGCGGCGAGACCGTCGGCACCGACTTCGCGACTCGCGAGATGGAGAACGGCCGCGCGTTCGACGCCAACGAACAGTGGTTCCGCATGAACCTCCTCCGCCACACCGGGCTCATGGTGCCGAGCGATGTCGCCGACGCGGTCGTCGCCGCGATCACGTTGCCGCGCGGACATCAGTACGGGTTCCTCGAGGTCACGCCGACGGCACCGATCGGGCCATTGCCGGCGACGTTCGAGGAGTGGGGCGCGGCGATGGTGGCGCAGTTCATGCCGGAAGGAAACGCTCCGGAGTGACGCGGCGCCGGATCAGCCGTCGACGCGGAACTGCGCTCGGAGCTCGTCGGGCATGCTCGCCAGCGCGCGTGCCCACTCGGAGTCGGTGCCCACCTCGCCCGGCCTCCCCAACGACACGCCGGTCCGGCTCGAGAGTCGCCACCGTCCGTCGGCACCACGGCGGAGCCGATCGCGGTAGCGCGCCAGCAGGGTGATCCGCGACCGGCCGTCGTCACCGCGGACGAACGTGACCATGTCGGTCTCCGCGGTGGCGAGGTCGCCGTCGACGTCGATCACGGGGTTCGTCGTGAGGTGCATGCTCCCCGGTTGGAGGAGCAGGCCTCCCGCGTCGGTCCACCGCGGTCGATCGGTGCCACCGCCGAACATGGCGAGCAACGCCACTCGCCCGGCGAACACCGTGCCCGCCAGCTGCAGCACCCCGTCGTCCTCGAACAGGTCGGCCAGCGTGGCGGCGTCACCATCGTCGATGGCACGCACCGACCGCTCGATGAGCTCGCGGATCTCGAGCTTGTCGACCCAGCGAGCGAAATTGCGATCGTCGACCATCGCGACGACTGTACGGGCGGCAACGTTGACGAGCGGTCGAACCACGCGGACGCACATCCTGGGGCTTCGGCCTGGACGCGAACCGCGGTACCGTCGAACGATGACGACCATCACCGAGACGGGTCATCGCCTGAACCACGTCGAGATGGTGTACCGACCGGGTGAACGAGCCCTCGCCGGCCGGGTCTTCGAGCTGCTCGGCATGCGCGTGCTCGACCGCGGCGGCACCTGGATGACCGCGTTGGTCGACCCCGACGTCGCCGACTTCTCCAACAACGCGTGCTACGCGTCCGAGGTCACGCCCGAGCAGTGGGAGCTGGAACAGGTCCTTGCCGGCACGATCGCGGGCGACGATGCCGGCGTGGGCCACGCCGCACGCGCGTACCTCGACCGTCTCCACACCGAGCCGCAACGCTCGTTCCACTTCGGGATCCGGTTCCACTCGCGCGACGACTTCGACGCCACGCTCGAGCGCGTGCGCGCGACCGACGACGACCCCGAGCTCGCCGGACGCGTCGCGCTCGTGCGCGTGTTCCATCCCGACGAGCCCGGCGCGGCGGCGCCGAACATGATCCAGGCCTTCGTCCGCACCGACGTGGTCGCCGCCGGCGTGCTCGCGTTCGGCCAGCACGTCGAGTTGCAGTGGCACCTGCCGCCGACGTGAAACGGGGCGTGTGATCAGCTCGTCGACCTGACCGCCAGCCAGCTCGTCCCCGGCTCGGTGCGCACCAACCGGTGCGGCGTACCGGCAGGGAGCAACCACCAATCCCCCACGCCGAGCTCGTGTGCGACACCGTCGACCTCGAGCACCGCGCCACCCGCGAGCACCACGACCCACTCGTCGTGATCCTGGACGTAGTCCTGCGGCGCGGCCAGACGGCCGCTCAGGATCTGCTCGACGCGGAACCCCTCACCATCGGCGAGCACCGTCGTGCGCTCCCCGTCGGTCGGTGCCGCGTCACCATCCGCGAGCCGACCGTGCCCGCTCACGCGCGGCTGACGCGCGCGGGCTCACGCCTGCACGCTGACGCCCGCACTCCGCTTGGCCGCGAGGCCGCGCTCGATGCCCGCCTTCACCAGCTTGTCGTTGTCCTTCGAGATGAAGTGGTGCACCTTCTGCTCGAGCAGCAGCCGCATGATCGGGTTGAACACGTGGTAGCGCTCCATGAAGTGCACGAGCGTCCGGCCGTCGGGCAGGCGCTCGAGCCGGTGCTCGCCCTCGGCGCGTGACCACAACGGCTTTCCGATCGCGTAGTACTTCGCCGACACGTTGGGCACGACCTCGGTGACGTGCTCCCACGACTGCGCCATCCCGCCACTCAACAGGTACTTCGGCACGCGGAAGAAGCAGTGCCGCACCAGGCCGTCACCGTGCTCGTCGCCTTCGTGCAGGATCTCGATGGTCACGGGACCGTGCTCGATCTTGCGCACGAACGGGCCGTACTCCCCCATGCCGACGAAGCCCTCCGGGTGGTCGGGACGCGTGTGCATCACGCTCCAGATCTCCTCCGGTGACGCGTCGATCTCGAACGAGTAGCGATGTTCCTGCACGTGTGGTTCCCCCGGTTGTTCGGCGTTCGCCGTTCGGTTGGTGAGACGGGTCGGTCGGTCAGACGAAGAGCGCCTTGACCTCGAGGAACTCCTCGAGGCCGTGGGCGCCGTGCTCACGGCCGAGACCCGACTGCTTGTACCCACCGAAGGGTGCGGCCGGGAAGTAGCCGCCCACGTTGACGCGCACCTGGCCGGCGCGGATCTTGCGAGCGACGGCCTTCGCCCGCTCGTCGCTGCCCGACACCGCACCGGCGAGGCCGTACACGGTGTCGTTGGCGATCTCGATCGCTTCCTCGTCGGTGTCGTACGGCATGAGCACGAGCACCGGGCCGAAGATCTCCTCCTGCGCGATCGTCATGTCGCGCGTCACGTTGGAGAACACGGTCGGCTGCACGAAGAAGCCCTGCTCGAGCCCATCGGGAGCGTCGACACCACCCGTCACCAGCGTGGCGCCTTCGTCGAGGCCCTGCTGGATGTACCCGCGCACCCGCTCCTGCTGCACCCCCGACACCAGCGGGCCGAGCGTGGTGCCGTCGGCGAACGGGTCGCCGACCACGTACGCCTCGGCCGCCTGCTTGGCCAGCTCCTCGACCTCGGCGAGACGCGCGCGCGGGACGATCATGCGCGTGAGCGCGCTGCAGGTCTGTCCGGAGTTCGCGTACGCGGCGCCCACACCGGCGGGGACCATCTTCTCGAAATCGGCGTCGTCGAGCAGCACGTTGGGCGACTTGCCCCCGAGCTCCAGCGCGACCCGCTTGATGCTCGGCGCCGCGAGCTCGGAGACGCGCCGGCCGGCGCGCGTCGAACCGGTGAACGACACCATGTCGACGTCGGGGTGCGCGGCCAGTGCCTCACCGACCACCGGACCGAGGCCGGTCACGAGGTTGAACACCCCGGGCGGGAACCCGAGGTCGTCGATGATCTCGGCGAGGATGAACGCGTTGACCGGCGCGACCTCCGACGGCTTCAGCACGACGGTGCAGCCGGCCGCGAGCGCGTACGCGACCTTGGCCCCGATCTGGTTGAGCGGGTAGTTCCACGGCGTGATGCAGCCGACGACACCGATCGGCTCCCGCACGATCAGGCCCTCGGAGTCGTCCTCGAACTGGTAGGTCGACGCGAGCTCGGAGGCGTTGCGGAACGCGGAGATGCCGGTGCCCACCTGGATCGCCGCGGAGAGCGGCTTGGGCATGCCGACCTCGTGGGTCATCACGTCGGCGATCTCGTCGCGACGCGCTTCGAGCTCCTCGGCCACGCGCAGCAGCAGCTTGCCGCGCTCGGGTGCCGAGATCTCCGACCACGCCGGGAACGCCGCCTTCGCGGCGGCGACGGCGCGGTCGATGTCGTCGGGAGTCCCCGCCGGGATGGTCGCGAAGACCTCCTCGGTGGCGGAGTCGATCACCTCGAGCGTGTCGGTACCGGCAGGCGTGACCCACGCCCCGTCGATGTAGAGCTTGTCGAACGTTTTGCCGGTGAACGTCGTCATGGTGTACCTTCTCCTCCGCGGTCCCGTACGTCTCGGCGATCGGGCCGAACGCTACCGCCGTTGCCCAGGACGAGACCATGCCCCAGCGGCGAGACCGTCAGTTGACCTGGCGGTCGCGACCCTCCCAATAGGGCGCGCGGAGCTTGAACTTCTGCAGCTTGCCGGTGGCAGTGCGGGTCAGCTCGTCACGCAGTTCGACGCTCGTGGGGCACTTGTAGTGCGCCAGGTGCGCACGGCAGTGGTCGATCAGGTCATGTTCCGACGCCGCGCCATCGGGGACGAGCACGACGAGGGCCTTCACCGTCTCGCCCCACTTCTCGTCGGGCACGCCGATCACCGCGGCTTCCGCGACGTCGGGGTGGGAGCAGAGCGCATCCTCGACCTCGATCGAGGAGATGTTCTCACCGCCGCTGATGATCACGTCCTTCTTGCGGTCGGAGATGCTGAGGTAGCCGTCGTCGTCGATGAACCCGCCGTCGCCGGTGTGGAACCAGCCGTCGGTGATCGCGTCCGCGGTGGCGTCGGGCTGCTCCCAGTACCCGTCCATGATCGTGTTGCTGCGTGCCAGCACCTCACCGTGCTCGTCGGTGCGCAGGCGCGCGCCGAGGGCGGGTGCACCGGCCCGTCCGAGGAGACGCGCTCGCTCGGACGGCCCGAGGTCGTCGTACTCGGCACGCGCCCGGTTGATGGTGAGGAGGGGTGACGTCTCGGTCAACCCGTAGATCTGGGTGAACTCCCAGCCCAGCTCGCTCTCGACGCGTTCGATGGTGCGCGTCGGTGGCGGCGCTCCCGCGACCACGATCCGCACCGTGCCGTGTCCCGGGATCGTCCCGTCCCACGACGCGGCTGCATCGAGCACCGCGCTCACGACCGCCGGCGCGCCGCACATGAGGGTGACGCCGTGACGCTCCACCCGGCGCAGGATCTCGGTGCCGTCGACCTTGCGCAGCACCACGTGCTGCCCGCCCATCGCGGTGACGCCGTACGTCATCCCCCAACCGTTGCAGTGGAACATCGGCAGCGTGTGCAGGTACACGTCGCGGTCATTGACGCCCAGGTGCAGCGCGAAGGTCACCGAGTTCACCCAGAGGTTGCGGTGCGTGAGCTGGACGCCCTTCGGGCGCGCCGTCGTGCCGCTCGTGTAATTGATGGTCGCCGTCGCGTCCTCATCGGGTGACCACGGCTGCGGCTCGACGCCTTCGCGGTAGAGCACCTCATCGCTCTCGGCACCGATCACGAACTTCCGCGGCGCGTCGACGTCGCGCAGGTGCTCCTCGACCTCGGGATCGACGAGCAGCATCGACGCGCCGGAGTGCCCGACGATGTACCGGATCTCGTCCGCGCTCAGGCGGAAATTGATCGGGACGAGCACCCGCCCGTACGCGCTCACACCCCAGAACGCGGTGAGCAACCGCGCCGAGTTGTGGCTCACGATCGCGACCCGCTCCCCTTGGGCCACGCCGAGGTCGTCGAGTGCAGCCGCCTGAGCCCGCGCGCGCGTCGCCATCTCGGCGGCGGTGATCCCGCCCCACGATGCCGCCAACTGGTCGGGCTCGTCGAACAGGACCGTGCGGCGCCCGTAGACGACCTCGGCGCGCTCCAGATGGTCGACGATCGTCAGCGGAACCTTCATGCCACTCCCCCTCGTCACACGAACGGCTCGCGGTGGAACCCTACGCAGCCGACGACGGTCGCGTGATAGTGAGGTGTCCATGACGAGCACCTGGTTGGACGATCCGACGGGCAAGGTCTGCGTGGTCACGGGCGGTGCCGGCGGCATCGGGCGGGCGATGGCCGCACGGTTCCTGCAGGCGGGCATGAACGTCGTCGTCGCCGACGTCGAGCAGGAGGCGATCGCCGCGGCGCTCGACACGCTCGGTGGTGGCGATCGCGTGATGGGCGTGACCCACGACGTGCGTTCGCTCGACGACACCCGGCGCCTCCGTGACGAGACCCTCGAGCGGTTCGGTGCGGTGCACGTCGTCTGCCTCAACGCCGGGGTGGCGCCGGTCGGCCCGATGTTCGACACCCCACCGGAGGTCTGGGAGTGGGTGTTCGACGTCAACGTCCGCGGCGTGGTCAACGGCGCGCTGGTGTTCGGTCCGGTCCTCGTGGAGCAGGGAGCCGGCCACGTGGTGTGCACCGCCAGCATCGCGGGCGTGACCGACACGCCGACGCTCCCGCCCTACGGCGTGTCGAAGCACGCGGTCGTCGGCCTCGCGGCGGCGATGCGGGGCGAGCTCGCGGGAACCGGCGTCGGCGTCTCGGTGTTGTGTCCGGGCCTGATCAACACCCGCATCTTCGAGAGCGAACGCAACCGACCCGCGGGCATGGACGATCCGTCGGACGACAACCCGACGTCGAAGGGGTACCGCGAGATGATCACCGGCGGCGCGCCACCCTCGCAGGTCGCCGACGTCGTGTACCAGGCGGTGCTCGACAACCAGTTCTTCGTGTTCCCGACGCGCGACCTCGACGGCCTGGTCGAGGCACGCATCGCCGACATCCACCAAGGCTTCGAATGGAGGGATGCTCACTTCCCTCCGGAGTGATGTCCCTATCCTTGGCCCTGATGACCACCGAGAACACCGCGGCCACCGGGGTCGATCTGCGCGAGCAACGACGCGAGCGCAATCGCGCGCGAGATCCAGCAGACCGCGATGTCGTTGTTCGCCGAACGCGGCTACGCGGCCGTCACTGTCGACGACATCGCACGCGAGGCCGGGATCTCCGAGCGCACCTTCTTCCGCTACTTCGCGAGCAAGGATCATCTGCTGGTGGCCGAGGCCGGTCGCCGGATCGACGTGATCCGCGATTCACTCGTGCGCCAGGACGACACCCTCGACGCGTGGCAGGCCCTGCGCAACGCGGTACTCGACCAGGCGGCGAGCGAGAACGCGATCGGCCGCAACGCCGCGATCTGGGCCCACCTCACCAAGGAAGCCCCCGCGCTGCTCGCCAAGATGATCATGCACGGCGCGCTCGAGGGTACCCACAACATCGAGGTGGAGCTGGCGCGCCGCCTCGGCGTGCCCGCAACCGACGCGCTCCCCGACATCATGATGCGCGTCACCCTGGCCGCGGTGCAGAGCGCATACCTCCGCTGGCTGGAGGACGACGGCGCGGCGTCGCTGGTCGACCTCACCACCGAAGCGATCGACCTCGTGGCGGCGGGACTCGCCCAGGCCGCCGCCGCGGTCAGATCACGCTGAGGCCGTACTCCGCCTTCCACCACCGCGCGTTCGCGACGTCGTCGGGATTCGCGCGCAACGAGGGATCCTGGCCGAGGTCCTCGGGCGTGGGCCCGATGTGGTCGGCGATCTCCCGCAGCGCCGCGACGTCCATGCCGTAGACCGCTGCCGCGGTGAGACCGACGAGCTGTTGCGTGTCGTCGACGGGCACGTCGTGGAAGCTGCGCTTCAGCACGCCCACCGTGTCGGGCCACGTGCCTTCGGGGTGCGGGTAGTCGGTGCCCCACATCATCACGTCGCAGCCGATCACGTAGCGACGACGGATCTCCTCCGCGACATCGTCGACGCCCCGATGAAGATGTTGGTGCCGAAGTACTCCGACGGCAGCTTCGAGATCTTGCCCTTCATCAGGTGCGCCATCTTGGCGGTGGTGTGCCCGCCGCCGAAGTACTGGTCCCACTTCCACATCATGTCGGAGGCCCAGTACGCCGCCCCCTCGGTGACGCAGAACTTGAGGTCCGGATGACGTTCGAACACGCCGCCGAAGAGGAGGAACGAGATCGGCCGCGCCGACCACCACGCGACCTCGGCGAGGTACGGCCCGATGTCGTCGCCGTACTCCTCGCGCGGCGCCTCACCGGAGTGCACGTGCACGACCAGGCCGTTGGCCGCGGCCGCGGCCCAGATCGGCTCGTACACCGGGTCGTTGTACGCCTTGCGGTTGTGCCACATCGTCGGGATCATGATCCCGCGGATGCCGGGCGTTCCTGCCAGGCGTTCGATCTCCGCGACGCCACGTTCGACGTCGTGGGTGACCGGCACCAACGCGATGCCGGCGCGGCGCGTCGGCGCGTGCGAGCAGAACTCGGCCAACCAGCGGTTGTGCGCGATCGCGCCCGTGTACGCGAGCTCGGGATCCTGGATGGTGCCGGCCGACAGTCCTGCGCCGAAGGGCGGCGACTCCATGCCGGTGATCGCGTCGGCGTCGGCGAACATGACCTCGCCGGCGACGCCGTCGGCGTCGAGCTCCTTGTCGCGCTGCTCGGGGTCGAAGGCGCCGCGGAGGCCTTCCTCGTTGTCGCCCTCCCAGTGCATGATGTAGTCGTAATTGAACTTCAGCGCTTCTTCGCGGTTGGCGTGGCGCTCGGCGAGGAAGTCGTCGAACGCTCCCAGGTACCCCGGGTCGAGGTACGGCCGGTACTCCTCGCACGGGAGCCCGGCGTGGCAGTCGGACGACACGATCAGGTAGCGCTCGGACATCGTTCCCCCTCGGACCGACTCGGACCTCGCTGTCGCACTCTGTCAGTCTGGCATTCCCTGACGTTCTGTGGTGGAGTATGTCACGGACTCCAGACGGGGGCCAGCACAAGGGGGCCGACCAAAAAGGGGGGGCACCGTGGTCTCGATCCTCGGTCAGTACTGCATCAACGTGCGCGACCTCGAGCGCGCCATCGAGTTCTGGAACGGCGTGTGCGGGCTCCCGGTGATCAGCCGGACCGACATCCCCCAGGCCAAGGAAGCGATCCTGCAGTCGCCCCACGGCGGCAGCCGGATGCAACTCGCGCAGCAGCTCGAGAACGACGCGCCCATCGACATGGGCACCGCGATGTGGAAGCTCTACGTGAACACCGACGACGTGCAGTCGCTCTACGACGCGGCGATGGCGGCCGGCTGTGAGTCGGTCATGGAGCCGACGCACCTCGACCGGTGGCCGGTGACGATGGCGTACGTGAAGGACTTCGACGGCTACCTCGTCGAGTTCGTCGAGTACGACGACGCGCCACCCGCAGGTGTGCCGAACCCGAAGGCGTTCTCGTGAAGGCGACTCGATGAAGACATTCGACGGCAAGGTCGTGGTCGTCACCGGCAGCGCGGGTGGCATCGGTCGCGCGCTGGTCGAGCGCTTCACCGACGAAGGCATGCGCGCGGTCGTCGCCGACATCGACGCCAAGCAGGTCGCGGAGACGACTGCCGAACTCCGCGACCAGGGTCGCGCGGTGATCGGCGTCGTCACCGACGTCACCGAGCTGTCGTCGCTCGAGTCGTTGCGCGACGCCACGCTCGACGCGTACGGCGCGGTCGACGTGCTGTGCAACAACGCCGGCGTCGGGTCGGCGTCGGAAGGGCAGATGTGGGAGCACCACGTCAACGACTGGCGCTGGTCGCTCGACGTGAACGTGATGGGCGCGGTCAACGGCATCAACGCGTTCCTCCCCACCATGCTCGCCCAGGACACCGAGGGCGCAGTGGTGAACACCACGTCGGGCAACGGCGGCTTCACGCCGATGATCCACAGCGCGGTCTACGCCACCACCAAGGCCGCGCTCACGTGTCTCACCGAGTGCCTCTGGGGCCAGCTGCGCGAGATCGACGCCAAGATCACCGCCCACCTCCTCTACCCGTCGACCCGCACGCCGGGGATGCTCAAGACGGGCATCTGGCAACCGGGCCGCAACCGCCACGCGCGCTACGACCGTCCGGGGGCGCCGCCGGCCGACACGGGCCGTGACCAGCTGACGCCGATGGAGCAGCGGGCTGCGGCTGCCGGTCAGGAGCTCACGTGGGCGCCGCTGTCGGAGGTCGCCGACCTGTGCTTCGAAGGCATCCGTGACGACGTGTTCTGGATGTCGAACTCGACCGGCGACGAGCCCAACCCCGGATCGGCGGCCTCGTCGCTGCTACGGGCACAGTCGCAGATCGCACGGAGTCAACCCGAGTACCTGATCCAGGCCGCCAACGTGATGACCGGCCGCAAGGCCGGCGCGAAGGACTGAAGGGAGCTGCCATGACGAAGCTCGCCGACGACCGCTACATCGTGATCTCGTCCGACGGCCACGCCGGCGCGCAGGTGCACGAGTACCGCGACTACCTCGAATCGAAGTACCACGACGAGTTCGACGCGTGGGAAGCAACTTTCGTGAACCCGTTCGAAGACCTGCGCGCCGACTTCGCGTACCGCAACTGGGACAGCGCGGCGCGCCTGCGCGAGCTCGAGGACGACGGCGTCGTCGCCGAGGTCCTGTTCCCCAACACCATCCCGCCGTTCTTCCCGTCGGGGAACCTGCTGGCGCGTCCGCCCGCCGCCGACGAGTACGAGCTGCGGTGGGCGGGGCTCCGCGCGCACAACCGCTGGTTGGTCGACTTCTGCGCCGACACGCCGGGCCGGCGCGCCGGGATGGCGCAGGTGTTCCTGAACGACGTCGACGCCGCGGTGGCCGAGGTCGAATGGGCGGCGGAAGCAGGGCTGCGGGCGGGCATCCTGCTGCCGGGCGTGCCGCCCGACTCGGGCCTGCCTCCGATCTACACGCGCACCTACGACCGCTTGTGGGCCGCGTGCCAGGACCACGAGATGCCGATCAACAACCACAGCGGCGCCGCCGGTCCGGCACCGGAGATGGACGCCACCGGCATGGCCGTCTTCATGGTCGAACTGGGGTGGTTCTCGCACCGCGTGTTCTGGCACATGGTGATCGGCGGCGCGTTCGCGCGGTACCCGGGCATCAAGCTCATCCTCACCGAGCAGTCGAGCGGGTGGGTGCCCGGCACCCTCGACATGCTCGACCACCAGTTCCGGCGCTTCCGCGACCCGAACACCGCGGAGTCGCACTTCGGCGCCGAGGTGGTGAAGGTCGTGACCGAGCTGCCGAGCCACTACTGGAACACGAACTGCTACGCGGGCGCGAGCTTCTTCCGGCCGTGCGAGACGCCGCTGCGCCACGAGATCGGCGTCGACCGCATCATGTGGGGCCAGGACTACCCCCACATCGAAGCGACGTACCCGTACACCACGGAAGCGCTGCGCAACAGCTTCGCCGCGGTCGACCCCGACGAAGTCGCGCGCATGGTGGGTCTCAACGCGGCCGAGGTCTACGGCTTCGACCTCGACGCGCTGGCACCGGTGGCGGCGCGTGTCGGTCCCACCGTCGCCGAGGTTGCGGTGCCCCTCGACGAGATCCCCGCCGACTCGCGGTCGATCGCGTTCGCGGGCGAGAACGTCAAACCCTGGTAGCGCGCTTCGATCCTGCGCTCAGCGGCCGTAGACGCGCTCGGCGTTCCCGGCGAAGAGCTGATCGCGCGTCGCGTCGTCGAGGTCGGCCGTGAGCTCGTCGTACGTGGAGTAGAGGTCGTCGAACGTCCCGTGCATGCCGTCGACCGGGAAGTTGCTCGCGAACATGCACCGGTCGGTCCCGAAGAGCTCGATCGCGCCCAACACCCACGGCTCGAACGTCGCCGCGGCCATCGACTGCATCGGCATCGCGAGCCCGGACAGCTTGCACGTCACGTTCTCCCGGAGACCGGCGAGCGCGGCCATGCCCGTCTTCCAGAGCTCGTACTCGTCGGGGTCGTTCGAGCGCGGCCACCCGGTGTGCTCCACCACCACCGGCAGCTCCCAGTCGGCCAGCGCCGCGGCCGCCGGCGCCAGCGCATCCGGGTGCACCATGAGCTCGAAGACGAGGCCACGGTCCTGCAACGCCTGGAGCATCGCCGCCCTCGGGATCGCCTGGTCGCCTTCGCCCATGATCCGGATGCCACGAAAGCGCGGGGTCGTGATCTGCTCGTCGAGCTGACGCTCGAGCTCGGCGTCGTCCTCGTTCGGATCGAGGCCACCGATGAGCACGTCGGGGTGCCCGGAAGTGTCGGCTTGCGCGTCGAGCTCGCGGGTCTCGTCGACCAATTTCGTCGGTGCGGCCGCCGCCACGTGCACGAACTTCTGCACGTTCCACTTCGCCGACTCCGAGAAGTAGATCGACTGGTCGAAGCGTCGGCACATGCCGGAGATGTCGCCCATGTCGAGCTCCTGCATGCCGGCGAGGTACGGATACCAGTCGGCACGCGCCGGATCCCAGAGATGCACGTGCGCGTCGACGACGCGTTCGATCGTCATGCCTCGCTCCTCGCACTCGCACCCTGCACGATGGTGCGCAGGGTGTCGTCGACCCACGGTGGCAGCTCCGGACCACCGAACGAGATCGATCCCTCGGGGTGTGGATGGCTGCGCAGTCCGATCCAGTCGGCGCCGGCCACGAGCTCGGCGCCGGAGAGCCCGGAAGCCTCGTCGGCAGCGACGAGGTAGGCGGCGAGCTCACCGACGGACGACGCGCGCGAGTCGGCATCGGTCTCCACACCGATCGCGAACGCGTCGGTCTGGATGTCGGTGACGAGGTGCGCAGCACGCGAGAGCTGCGCGGCGGCCTGCGCCCGGCTCCGGCCGCCCGAGGTCGCGGCGTCGGTCACGGTGACGATCCGCATCGGTCGACCCGACTCGCGCGCGTGGTCGCTCACCGCCCGCACCCACGCGACGTCGCTGCGGATCGCATCGACGATCCCCGCGTGTTCCTCGAGCACCCGCTCCCACCCGGCGTCGGCGCGGCTCGGGGTCGAACCAGTGCGGGCCACCACCACCGCGTCGACGTCGCCGGCGTCGCGCACGGCCTGTCGGAGTTGCTCGGCGGCACCGACGAAGTCGGTCGCGGGTGCGCCCGCACCGACCCCGACCACCTTGACGCCCCGCGACGCCAATGCGTCCTGCAGCGCCGACTCCCACGTCGGGTCGTCGGTGACGACGAGACACGATCGGGTGCCCGACGGCGAGCCCCCGTCCGCGGACGCGCCCTCCTCGAAACCAGCCTCGTCGAACACGGCCTCGAACCGCCCGTTGCTGGCGCCGTTCGTTCCCTGCGCGGCCTCGGCGGGCACGAACGCGGCCGGGATCACGACATCGAGCACGTGCGCGAGATCGGCGACGCCGTCGGTTCGCGCCACTTCGAGCTCGCGGGGCGGCACGATCCGGGCGACCTCGGAACCGTTCGAGAAGATGATGTTCCCGGAGCTCCACGCGAACGCGTCGCTGCCGAGGTACGCACCGACGGGCCCGATCTGCTCGGGTGACGGCATCGCGGCGATCGCGAGCGACAGGCCTCCGGTCTGGCTCTGATCGCCGGCGCTGCTCGCGGGCGCCTGCTGCCGCAGGCCCGACGTCACCATGCGCGTCGCGGCGATGGGCGAGAGCGCGTTCACCGTGACACCCGGTGGCGGGACCTTCCCGATCTGCCACGTGAGGGCAGCGACCGCGCGCTTGGCGCAGCTGTACGCGCCGGCGTTGGCCGGGCGCCACCCCGAACCCGAGGTGACCCCGAGGATCCGGCCGCGTCCGGCCGCAGCCATGATCGGCAACGCCGACCGCAGTACGTTGAGGTAGCCGTCGAGGTGCACGCTCAGGACCGATGCCCACGCCTGCTCGTCACCTTCGGCGAAGCCCGACGGCCGGCTGATGCCCGCGACGTTGATCACCGCGTCGAGGCCACCGAACTCGTCGACGAGCCCGGTGAAGAGCGCGTCGATCGCCTCGGCATCGGTGACCGACGTGTTCGACGCGCGCGCCGCGCCGCCCGCGGCGACGATGCGGTCGGCCGTCGTCTCGGACGGGGCGTCGTCCTGCCCGAGACCGTCGACGGTCACGCCGGGATCGACGGTGACGACGTACGCACCGCTCCGGCCCACCGCCTCGGCGATGGCGGCCCCGATGCCCGCGCCGCCGCCGGTGACGACCACGACCTGCTGACGATCGGCACTGCTGCTGTCTGCTGCCATGACTCCCCCGTCCCCGGTCCCGCTCATCACGATGCGCCCACGCTGCATCACGGAGACGCGATTTGGCAATGTGGAGCGACTGGCGGACGTCCTGTTCGGCGTGAAGGATCCGGTCGAGCGTTCCGTCGCGGCCTGTCGCGGGCCGTCGAAGTCATCGAAGGGGAAGACCGTGGATGTGAACTCCGAGAGGTCGAGCTTCGATCCGGCTGCGGTGCGGGCGAAGTACGAGGCCGAACGCGAGAAGCGCATGGTGGAGGGGCGCGCCGCGATCCACGATCTCGCTCACGACGACGTGTTCGCCAAGTATCGGGAGGATCCGTTCACCCCGGTGACGCCGCGTGCTCCCGTCGACGAGGACGTCGAGGTCGTGATCATCGGTGCGGGCATCGCGGGTGTCGTCACCGGTGCGCAACTGCGCAAGCACGGGATCGACTCCATCCGCATGATCGACCAGGCGGGTGGGATCGGCGGAACCTGGTACTGGAACCGCTACCCCGGCGTCATGTGCGACGTCGAGTCGTACTGCTACATGCCGATGCTCGAGGAGATGGAGTACATCCCGACGAAGCGCTACGCGTAGGGCGAGGAGATCCGCGAGCACGTCGAGGCGATCGCGCAGCGCTTCGACCTCGTCGACGCGGCGCTGTTCCACACGGGCGTGCAGCACACCGAGTGGGACGACGACCGCTCGCGCTGGGTGCTCCGCACCGATCGCGGCGACGAGATCCGCGCCAAGTACGTGATCATGGCGGTCGGGATCCTCAACCTCATGAAGATCCCGGCGATCCCGGGGATGGAGTCGTTCGCCGGCGCCGCGTTCCACACCGCGCGCTGGGACTACGGCTACACCGGCGGGTCGCAGGAAGACCCCCGCATGACCGGGCTCGCCGACAAGGTCGTGGGCGTCATCGGGACGGGGGCGAGCGCCATCCAGACCATCCCGCCGTTGGCCGAGTCGTCGAAGCAGTTGTACGTGTTCCAGCGCACGCCGGCCGCGGTCGGCGTGCGGGGCGACCGTCCCGACCGACGACGAGTTCGCCGACGACGCTGAGCAGGGCTGGCACCGCGAGCGCAACGAGAACTTCCAGGCGGTGATGCTCGGCCAGCCGGTCGAGGCCGACCTCGTCGACGACGGCTGGTGCCATCACTTCGCGCGCATCAACAACCAGCGGTTCGAGCCCGGCATGACCATGGAGGAGTACATGCTTCCAGGTCGACGAGTTCGACCACGAGGTCATGGAGCTGCACCGACAGCGGATCCGGGAGACGATCACCGATCCGGCCTGCGCCGATCTCCTCATGCCGTACTACAAGTACAGCTGTCGACGACCCCTGTTCCACGACGACTTCCTGCCGTCGCTGAACCGCGACAACGTCACCGTCGTCGACTGCCCGGTCGGGATCGACCGCGTCACCGAGCACGGCGTCGTGGTCGACGGGCAGGAGTACGAGCTCGACTGCATCGTCTACGCCACCGGCTTCGAACCCGAGGTGACGCCACTCCCCCGCCGCGCCGGCCACGAGATCGTCGGTCGCGGCGGACGGACGATCGCCGAGAAGTGGGCCGACGGCGCCGCCACGCTGTTCGGGCTGATGACCTCCGGGTTCCCCAACATGTTCCTGATGCCGTGTCCCGGCCAGCAGGCCGTCGTCACCGTCAACTACACGCTGCTCGCCGAGGTCGGGGCCGAGTTCGTCGCCGCGACCATCGCCGCCCTCGACGCAGAGGGCGTCGACGCCTTCGACGTGAGCGACGACGCCGAGGCCGACTGGGTGCAGCAGGTCATGACCGCCATCCATGGCGAGCGCGCCGCCTCCCGGGAGGCGTGCCGTGCACGCCGGGATCACGGATGCTCTTCGACGACGACGGGAACATGGTGCTGCTCGACCCGCACGCCGGCACCTACGGCGGCGGCTTCGGCGACTACTTCGGCTACCGCGATCTGCTCACCGAGTGGCGCGAGCGCGGGGACTTCGCAGGGCTCACCCTCGATCGCACCGCGTCGTCGTGAGTCGTTCGGAGACACGTCCGGCCTGCACCGCGGGTGAACCCACGGGCAGGCCGGACGAGGTGTCGTCCTAGGTCGCGGGAGCAGCCGACGTGGTCGTCACGCCGGTACCGGCGCTGCTCTCGTACTGCTGGATCAGAGCCTGATCGCCGACGATCTTGCCCGTGGTCGGCTTGCCGCCGTTGAGGACCTCCCACTTGCCGTCCTTCACGGCCACGTAGTAGATGCAGCTGTCCTTGACGACCTTGCCGAAGTTCGCCTTGCTGAAGTCTCGCGACCCGCAGGTGAGACCGGCGTTGTCGTAGATGCCGCCGTTGGTGGTGCGGATGCCGTCGACCCAACCCTGACGCGTCGGGTTCTTCCCGGCGGCCTTCAGACCCACGATGGCGAGGTCGCACGAGACGTAGCCGGTGTACTCACCGAAGCCGGGCACGCCGGTGAAGCTGCCGTACTTCTTCAGGTCGGACTGGAGCTTCTTCGTGGCCGCGTCCTTGAGCTCCACCGGCTTGTAGGCGGTCTGGAAGATGTCGTGCTCCGTGAGCGTCTTCGCCGCCGGCTGGTCGAGGACCGCCTGGCCGTACCCGGTTGCGGAGACCGTCGCCTTCATGGGCACGTTGTTCTGCTGGAGACCCTGGATCACCGCGATGTTCGTACTGGAATCCAGCGGCAGGTAGATCGCGTCGGAGCCAGAGTTCTTGACCCCCAGCACGATCGGCCCGACGTCGGTGGTCCCGAAGTCGACCGCCGTGTTCAGGTAGCCCTTCTTCAGGCCGACGGCCGGGCCCGCATAGTTGACGGTGGCCTTGGCGGTCTCGCTCGACGACGGCGACACGCCGTAGCCGATCGACGCGAGCTCCTTGGCCCCGAGCTTCTTCACCACCTTGGCGACGTTGTCGTACGTGATGCCGGCCACGGGGGTGCCGTCGCCGTAGGCGGAGATGATGTTCTCGTTGCCCTTCTCGTAGTAGTACGAGCCGTCGAACCCGCCGCCGAGCATCGGCACCTTCGAGTCGTTCAGGTACCGGTACGTGGTGTACGCAAACGGAGAGTCGTTGATCACGATGAAGGCGTTGCGGTTCTCGACGAGGTCCTTCGCCGAGGTGAGGTTCGCCGACGACTTGTCGTCGATCGCCTCGAGCTTGATCTTCCGGCCGTTCACACCACCCTTGGCGTTCTCGGCGCCGATGCGCGCCTTGCACCCCGTCGCCGAGCCCTCACTGGCCGACGCGGCGACGCCCGTCTCGGACGAGATGTACCCGAGCGTGATGTCCTTGGCGGTGACGCCAGGAGAGCTCGCCGACTGGGCGCCCGCACTCGTCGCGAGCAGACCTCCCGTCGCGAGCCCGAGTCCGGCCGTCACCGCGAGCGCGCGCAGCGCCCATTGCCTCGTTCGATGCATTGTTCCCCCCGGGGGTCGTGACCCCCGATGCAGGGTCGCCGGTCAACGTAGTGCGAATGAGCCCCCGAGTGTCGGCGCCCTCAGCGAGATCCCCGCACCAGCGTGCCGGGGCGGGCATCCGTGAGCTCACCGGCGTCGACGACGGTCTCGCCGGCGACGAGCGTCGCGACGTAGCCGTCGGACCGCTGCACCAGCCGACCGGCGTCGGCCGGGAGATCGGTGACCCGCTCCGGGTAGCGGAGCGCGAGGCGATCGAAGTCGACGATGTTGACGTCGGCGCGCTTCCCGGCGCGAGCACCCCGCGGTCGCCGAGTCCGTACAGCTCCGCGGGATCGCGGGTGAGTCGTTTCACCGCGTACTCGAGCGGGAGGCGCGGACCCCGGGTGCGGTCGCGCACCCAGTGGGTGAGCATGTAGGTCGTCATGCTCGCGTCGCACACGATCGACGAGTGCGCGCCGCCGTCGCCCAGACCCTGCACGGTCGACGGGTCGAGCATCATCGCGTGGAGGCCGTCGTAGGAGCCGCGCCCGAAGTTGAGCAGGGGCCGGAGCAGGAACTCGCGGCCGTCGGCGCCGAGCAGCAGGTCGTACATGAGCGCCCACGGATCGAGTCCGTCGCGCGCCGCGATCGCACCCACGCTCTGCTCGGGCGTGGGCTCGTACTCCAGCTCGTCGCCGAGCGGGAACAGGTTGGCGAACAGTGCGTCGGGAATGCGATCGAGCGTCGTCGACGCCCGGTTGGTCTCGCGCACGTCGGCCAGGATCGCGTCGCGCACCTCGGCGCGGCGCAGCCGCTCGACCCGCTCGCCGAGCGGGAGGTCGGCGAGCGTCTCGTACACCGGTGAGTACTTGAACGGGTTCATGCGCGACTGGTGGCCGAGCAGCACGCCGAAGCAGCGGTCGGCCACCTGCGGCCGGAGGTTCCCGCCCGCCGCGTTCACGCGGTGCACCGCCTCGAACCACGGGCGCCAGCTGTCGGGGTCGACGTTGCTCTCCATCACCAGGAAGGTCAGCGCGTTCCGGGTCGTGGCCGCGAGCTCGAGCATCCACTGGAGCTCGGTGTCCATCGCGCCTTCGGGGTCGCCGCCCTCGATGCCACCGATCCCGGTGGGCACGACCTGGAACACACCCCGACCGGCGGCGTCCATCGCCTGCGACAGCGCGTCGAGCTCGTCGACCGCGGCGAACGTGCCGGGAACCGGTTCGCCGTGCACGCTCCGGTGTCCGTGCGTGCGTCCGGTCGAGAAGCCGAGCGCGCCGGCCTGCATCGATGCACGCAGGATCGCGGTCATGGTCTCGACGTCGTCGGCGTTCGCGTCGCCGTGCGCGCGCTCGCCCATCACGTAGGTGCGGAGCGCGGCGTGGGGCACCATCGCGCCGACGTCGAGCGCGCGCGGCATGCGCTCGAGCGCGTCGAGGTACTCGGGGAAGGACTCCCAGTCCCACTGGATGCCCTCGTGCAGCGCGGTGCCGGGGATGTCCTCGACCCCCTCCATCAGCTCGACGAGGTGCTCGTGCGCGTCGGGACGCACGGGCGCGAAGCCGACGCCGCAGTTGCCGAGGATGGCGGTGGTGACGCCGTGCCAGCACGACGGCGTGAGGTGCGGGTCCCAGGTGGCCTGGCCGTCGAAGTGCGTGTGCACGTCGACGAACCCGGGCGTGACGAGCAGACCGTCGGCGTCGAGCTCGCGACGAGCGGTGCCGTCGACGCGGCCCGACCTCGACGACGATCCCGTCGGCGATGGCGACGTCGGCGGTGACCGCGGGCGCGCCGGTGCCGTCGACGACGGTGCCGCCCCGGATCACGAGGTCGTACATCGGAAGGTCCCCTCTCGCGCGCTCAGGCGCGCGGGTTCTCGCCGAACGAGTTGATGGGACTGTGGAGCCCCAGCCCGCCATCGCACTCGACGATCTGACCGGTCATCCACTTCACGTCGTGGAGGGCGCGGATCGCCTGCGCGATGTCGTCGGCGGTGCCGAGTCGACCGAGCGCGGTGCGCTCCTGCACCGCGGCGAGCCACCCGGAGTCGGTCGGTGCCCGTCCGAGCATCGGCGTCGGCGGTGACCCCGGGCCCGACCGCGTTGACCCGGATGCCGTACGGCCCCCACTCGCAGGCCGCCACCTCGACCAACATGCTGAGCGCAGCCTTCGACGCGCAGTACACGCCCATCGAGCGGTCGATCAGTCGCGCGCTCACACTCGACGTGGCGACGATCGAACCCGGCACCCCCGCGTCGATCATCGCCCGCGCGAACGCGCGCATCACCAGCAAGGGGCCACGCGTGTTCACCGCGATGACGCGGTCCCACTCCTCGACCGGGAGGTCGAGGAGCATGCCCGAGTGCCCCACCCCCGCGGTCACCGTGACCTCGGACGCGACGCCGACCCGAGCGACCGTCTCTTCGAGCGCGGCGTCGACCGACGCGGGGTCGGTGACGTCGCACTTCACGTCGTACGCGCCGGCGATGTCCCACACCACGACATCGCTGCCGCGCAGCTGCTCCGCCTCCACGACCGCGGCGCCGATCCCCGAGGCACCCCCCACGACGACGTGCGCACGCACCTGCTCGGCCATGGGCAGATGTTACACATCGGTCGTCAGGTGTAACTCGGGCGGGACCCAGGTGGCATTGAGTACCGTCTCGCCGACATGAGCGGGAACCTGACCATCGAACCCTTCCGCGTCGATGTCGACGACACCATCCTCGACGACCTGCGCGCCCGGCTGCGCAACACCCGCTTCCCTGCGCAGCTCCCCGACGCGGGCTGGGACTACGGCACCGAGCGCGAGTACCTCCGCCAGCTGGTCACGTACTGGGCCGAGGAGTACGACTGGCCGGCGCGCCAGGCGCGCATGAACGCCTTCGACCACTTCCGCACCGAGATCGACGGCACCGGAGTGCACTTCCTCCACGCGCCGTCGCCGGTCGAGGGCGCGCTCCCGCTGCTGCTCACCCACGGCTGGCCCGGGTCGTTCGTGGAGTTCCTCGACGTCATCGAGCCGCTGCGCGATCCCGCCGCGCACGGCGGCGATCCCGCCGACGCGTTCCACGTCGTCGTCGCGTCGCTGCCCGGCTACGGCTTCTCGGGACCGACGGTCGAGCGCGGGTGGCACCCCGGTCGCATCGCACGGCGTGGGCGCAGCTGATGGCCGGTCTCGGGTACGACCGCTACGTCGCGCAGGGCGGCGACTGGGGCTACTTCGTGACGCGTGAGGTCGCGCTCGCCGATCCCGAGCACTGCGCGGGCATCCACCTCAACATGGCGCCGCCGATCCCGATGACCGAGGACATCACGCCCGAGGAGCAGGGGTTCCTCGACGGGATGACCGCGTACGACGCGGTCGACTCCGGCTACATGAAGGAGCAGTCGACCAAACCGCAGACGATCGGGTACGCGCTCGACGACTCGCCCGCCGGGACTGGCCGCATGGATCGTCGAGAAGTTCCGCACCTGGTCCGACTGCGACGGCGACGTCGAGCGGTCGTTCACCAAGGACCAGCTGCTCGACAACCTGATGGTGTACTGGGTCACCGCCACCGCGCACTCCTCGGGGCGCCTCTACTACGAGGTGATGCAGGGATTCGCCAACGGCGGCATCGATCCCCTCGCGAAGCCGACGCAGCCGGTCGGGTACGCGCGCTACCCGAAGGAGATCATGCGCACGTCGGAACGGTGGTTCGGCATGCAGTACCCGCTGAGTCACTTCGCGGAGATGCCCCGCGGTGGCCACTTCGCCGCCTTCGAGTGCCCCGACCTCTACGTGCCCGACGTGCGCGAGTGCTTCCGACCACTGCGAGAGGGCTGACCGTGCCGTACGCCGTCGATCCCGATCTGATCGCCTACGCGATGTCGATGAACGCACCGCCGCGCACGCTGGCCGCGCGCGACGACTGGCGCACCCTGCGGGAGCAGGCCGAAGCAGGTCTGTCGCTCCTCGACGCGTCGCTGCCCGAGCACCCCGAGGTCGCGCGGGTCGACCACACCGCCATCGCGTCGGACGGCACCGAGCTCCTCGTCCGTTGGTACGACCCGAGCCCGGACCGCGAGCCTGGACCCGCGGCGCTCTTCCTCCACGGGGGCGGGATGGTCCTCGGTTCGGTGGCGATGTACGACCGCCTGGTCGCCGGGTACGTCGCCGCGTCCGGGGTGCCGTTCCTCTCCGTCGACTACCGCGTGGCGCCCGAGCACCCGCACCCCACCCCGGTCGAGGACTGCTTCGCCGGCCTGCAGTGGCTGGTCGAGCACGCCGACGAGCTGCGCGTCGATCCCGCGCGCGTCGCCGTCATGGGCGACAGCGCGGGCGGCGGTCTCGCGGCAGGCGTGACGCTCCTCGCGCGCGACCGGAGCGTTGCGGTGGCCCGACAGATCCTCGTGTACCCGATGCTCGACGACCGCACGACCACACCCGATCCCGAGCTGGCTCCGTACGCGGCGTGGTCGTACGACGACAACTACACCGGGTGGCACGCCCTCCTCGGCGACGCGGTCGGAGGACCCGACGTGCCCGTACTCCGCCGCACCCGCGCGTGCGACCGACCTTGTCGGACTCCCGCCGACGTTCATCGACACCGGTGAGCTCGACATCTTCCGAGATGAGTGCATCGACTACGCGCGCCGCATCAGTGCGACCGGCACGTCGGTGGAGTTGCACGTGCACCCGGGGTGTCCGCACGGCTTCGACCGCATGCCGATCCCGGTGGCCGAGCGCGCGATCGCCGATCGCGTCCGAGTGTTGCAGCGTCTCTAGGGCAGCATCGCCTGCAGCGTCTCGATGGGATCGACGTCGGCCGCGGTCTTGTCGTCGCGGTACTGGCGCACGCGCGCGAAGCGCAGCGCGACCCCACCCGGGTAGCGACGCGACGCCTGGACGCCGTCGAGTGCGATCTCCACCACGAGCTCCGGGCGCACGTGCACCGTGATCCCGTCGCGACCGATCTCGCGCGCGAGCAGTTCCGCGGTCTGCCAGTCGAGCAGCGCGTCGGTGAGGCCCTTGAACGTCTTGCCCACCATGACGAACGTGCCCTCGGCGCCGCGGGCACCGAGGTGGAGGTTCGACAGCCAGCCCTCGCGCCGGCCGTGTCCCCACTCGGCCGCGAGCACCACCAGGTCCAGCGTCTTCACCGGCTTGACCTTGCGCCACGCGCCACCGCGCCGACCGGCGTCGTAGGTGGAGTCGACCGCCTTCACCATCACACCTTCGTGCCCGGCGGTGATGGCGGCGTCGAGGAACGCGGCGGCCTCGTCGGGCGACGCGGTGACGATGCCGGGGATGCGCCGCTCCCCCACGACCGACTGCACGACCTCCAGCCGATCGGTGAGCGGGCGATCGACGAGATCGTCGCCGTCGACGTGCAACACGTCGAAGAAGTACGCACCGAGGTTGCTCGCGGCGTCGCTCCCGAACGAGCTCATCGTGTCCTGGAACGCGTGCGGACGCTCGTCCTCGTCGACGCCGATCGCCTCGCCGTCGAGCACGACCGCGCGCACGGGCAGCGCCCGCGCCCACTCGACGACACCCGGCAACCGACCGGTGATCTCGTTGAGGTTGCGGGTGTAGATGTGGACGTCGTCGTCATGGCGATGCACCTGGATGCGCGCGCCGTCGAGCTTCCACTCCACCGACGCGAGCCCGACGTCCTCGAGCGCGGCGGCCACGTCGGGAGCGCCCGACGCGAGCATCGGTTGCACTCCTCGTCCGACCTCGAGCCCGATGTCGTGCAGGCCGGCCTCGCCCCCGGTCAGCGCGACGACCGCCACCCGCCCGAGATCGCCCGACAACATCGCGGCGCGCCGCACCAGCGCGACGGGCACCGACGCGGCCTTGGCGACCGCGTCGGTCATCAGCCCGGCGAGCGCGCCCTGCCGCAGCTCACCGACGAGCAACCGGCGGAGGAAGTCGAGCTCCTCGGCCGTGGCCCGGTCGAAGACGTCACGCAGGATGTCCTGGCGACCGCTCGTCGATCCGCTCCCGGTGGTGACCTGGATGCGATCGAGCGCGTGGTCGACGTCGGCGATGGTGAGCGAGGGCGAGCGCGCCGGTTCCACCTGCAGGTTGAACACCGTCGCCCAGCCGACACCGATGCGTCCTTGCCTGGCCTCACCGGTGAGGAACCCGACCGCGGGCTCGATCTCGTCGGGCGCGAGCCGACCCAGCAGGTCGGCCAAGGCCGCGGTCTTCGTCGAGCGCGCCCGGGTCGCACCGACCGCGGTGGAGGTTGCAACCAGATCCGCGAGCAGCACGGCGCCAGTGTGCCCGACGAGCCATTCGGCGTGGCTATCCCGCGAGAGTCGCGGGCCAGCCACGCCGAAACGCGGGTCAGCCTTCGTTGACGAGGTGTTCGAGCAGCGCGCGGGTGCGAGCGCGTGACGCACGCCGGTCGTCTCCCACAGGGAAGGTCGCCGCCCACACGTCGGTGGCGCCGGCGTCGACCAGGGCGCGCAGCTGCGCGGCGACCGAGTCCTCGTCGCCGACGATGCACGCGTCAGCCGAATTCTCGAGGCCGCCGATCTGCAGGATGCGTGCGTAGTTCGGCAGGTTGCCGTAGAACCCGTACTGCCGCGCCGCCGCTTCCCGCGCTTCGTCGACGTCGTCGTGCACTGCAACCGGTAGGCCCGCGACCACACGCGGCGCCGAACGCCCCGCCGACGCGGCCGCGCCAGTGATGCGCGGGACCACGTGCGACTCCAGCGCCTCGCGATTCGCCATCCACGTGACCGTGCCGTCGGCGACCTCACCGGCGACCCGCAACATCCGCGGCGCGAGCGCGCCCAGCAACACGGGCACCGGGAACGGCGGTGCAGTCGGCGCGGCGGCGTGCACCTGGAAGTCGTCACCGTCGAGGCTGATGTCATCGCCCCGCAGCGCGGCAGTGACGATGCGCGTGTACTCCTCCGTGTTGCGCCCGACGTGCTCGTACGAGAGGCCGTACATCCCCTCGATGGCCATGTCGTGCGACGGACCCAGGCCGAGCACGAAGCCGGGCCGCGCCATCGCGGCCGCGGTCGACGCGGCCCGCGCCGCGGTCAACAAGGGGTGGGCGGCGTAGGTGACCAGCACCGCGGTACCGAGCTCGATCGACGACGTGGCCCGTCCGGCGACCGCGATCGCGGTCAACGGATCGCCGAGCACCGAGCTGGGCATCCACAGCGACGTGAAGCCGGCCGCCTCCGCTTCCACTGCCTGTTCGATGATCCGGTCGATGGTGGGCGCGCCCGCGCCGAGTCCGATCCTCATGCGCCGATCATCGCACGGGCTCCGACGACGCTCCGCGGGTCAGGCGAATCTTGCCTTCGTGCCATGTCAGCCGGTGCCTCGTCCTCCGTAGGTTCACGGGCACTGTCAGCCGTGCACGCGGGGTGCACGGTCCGCGGACCTGGAGGGGTTCAGATGGGGATGAAGATGCGGGTCGCCACGCGGCTGGGAACGCTGCTCGTGGTGTGCACCTTGGCGCTCGGGGCCCTGGCGCTGTCGTCGGCGGGTGCCCAGACCGCCGGCGAGACGCCACCCAACCCGTTCGGTGAGTACACGCCGCTCACCCCCACCCGGATCCTCGACACCCGCGGCAACGTCGGCGGTCACTTCGGCAAGCTCGGTGCGGCGCAGTCCATGACGCAGCAGATCACCGGCGTGGGTGGCGTCCCGGCGAGCGGTGTGCTGGGAGTGGTGATGAACGTCACCGTCACCGAGCCGACCACGCCCAGCCACCTCATCGTGTGGCCGAGCGGCGACCCGCGGCCGGTCAGCTCGAACCTCAACTACGTCGCCGGTCAGACCGTCCCGAACCTCGTGACCGTCGCGCTGGGTGCCGACGGCGCGGTGCAGCTCTACAACGACGCGGGCTCGACCCACGTGATCCTCGACGTCGTCGGCTACTACGCCGACCCGACCGGCAACCTCGGGAGCCGCTTCCACGGCGTCACGCCGTCACGACTGTTCGACACCCGCATCGGCAGCGGCGGTGTGCCGAAGGCGTCGCTCACGTCGGGCCAGATCCTGAAGTTCAAGGTGACGGGCAAGGGCGGAGTCCCCGACACCGGCGTGACCAGCGTCGTCATGAACGTCACCGAGACCGAGCCGAACTCGTCGGGCTTCGTCACCGTGTTCCCCGACGGCGAGGTGACGCCCACCGCGTCGAACCTCAACTTCGTGCCCGGGCTCACCGCGCCCAACCTCGTCGAGGTGAAGGTGCCGGCGAGCGGGATCGTCGACTTCTACCACTTCGCCAACTCGGGCGGCCGTACCCATCTGCTCGCCGACATCGTCGGGTACTACGACTCCGACAAGTCGACCGAGGCCGGTCGCTTCTATCCGTATCTGCCGTACCGGATCTTCGACACCCGCGTGCCTCCCGCCACCTGCCTGCCCGGCAACACGATCGCCTCGATCTCGTCGTCGAACACCAACATCGATTCCGTCGTGCTCAACGTCACGGTGACCCAACCGACCGCCTCGGGATTCATCACCGTGTTCCCGGCGCCCGGACCGCTGCCGGTGGCGTCGAACCTGAACTACGTCCCCGGCCAGACGGTGCCGAACCAGGTGATCGTGCAGCGCGGCCAGGGAGGCGCGGTCTGGTTCTACAACTACGCCGGGTGCACCCACCTGCTCGCCGACGCCTTCGGAGCCTTCAGCAGCGCAACCGCTCCGGCACCGCCGACTGCCGCTGCGGCGAGCGCGGCGGGCGACCAGTTCGGCCCGTCCTTCGGTCCGCTCGAGCTGATCGACAACTCGGCCGGGAGCTGATCGTCAGGCGGAGGCCGGCGAGCTCGTCGTGATCCGATCGAGGATCGCGGCGAGCTCGTCCGGCACCGCCACCGCAGGGGTGTGGCCCGACTCGAGGTCGACGACATCGGTGGCGCCGCAGTTCTCGATCAGCGCGTCCTGGAGCACGCGTGGACTGGATGCGGTCCCGCACGCAGCGCACGAACGTACGCGGAAGCGACGCGGGGACGCCGTCCCACGACACCACTTGCTCCATGTAGTTGAGCGAGTCGAGCGGCGCCGCGGTCTTGGCGTCGATCGCGCGCACGCCCTCGATCGACGGGTCGGGCTCGAGCATGCAGCCGGCGAACTCCGCGCGCATCGCGGTGAGGCGCACTGCGAGCTCGGCCTCGGCATCAGGCCGCACCGTACGCATCACCGTCTCGCCGTGGCGGGCGGAGAGGCCGGCGACGAACACGAGGCGTGCGACCCGCTCGCCGAGGCGCGCGGCCAGCGCGGGGAGCACGATGCCGCCCGCAGAGTGACCGACGAGCACGAGCGGACCGTCGGTCGCGGCGGCGACGTCGGCGGCGAGGCTGCGCGCCGCGGCGTCGAGGGTCACGTCGGCGATGTCGGCGACGCGGTCGGCCCGCCCGGGGAGGTCGACGGCCACCGAACCGTGGCGCAGACGCGTCTGCACGTCACCCCAGACGCGCGCGGTGTGGCCCGACCCGTGCACGAGCACGATCGTCGGGTTCCCCACGGTGTCAGCACTGCCGTCAGCTGCACGCACGGGCGTGACTCTGGCACGGCACCTCGGGCCAACCGAACTCGGCGCACCGAACGCGGTGCACCGTGGCTACCGTCGCGGTGTGGACGCAGCCCGGGCCAATCAACGCGGCATCCTGCTCGGCCTGGCCGCCGCGATCACGTTCGGCGTGAGCGCCCCCTTGGCCAAGCTCCTCCTCGACCACGCCGAACCGGTGATGCTGGCCGGGCTGCTGTACCTGGGCGCCTTCGGCGCCCTCGCGCTCGGCGGCCGGCGCGACCGTACCGAGGCTCGACTCCGGCGCGCCGACGCGCCGCGCGTTGCCCTTCTCGTCGCCGCCGGCGGCGTGCTCGCGCCCGTGCTGCTGCTCCTCGGGCTCGAACGGGTCAGCGGCACGTCGGGATCGTTGTTGTTGAACCTCGAAGGCCCCTTCACCATTGCGATCGGCATCGCGCTCTTCGGCGAGCATCTCTCGCGGAAAGCGCTGCTGGGCGCGGTGCTCATCTTCGGCGGCGCCATCACACTCGGAGTCGGTACCGGCGCGACGCGTGCGGACTGGGTCGGCATCGCGCTCGTGGCCGGTGCCTGCGCGTGCTGGGCGCTCGACAACAACGTGACGCAGGCGCTGACCCTCCGGGATCCGCGCACGATCGTGCTCCTGAAGTGCAGCGTCGCCGCCGTCTGCAACGTCGTCCTCGCACTCGTGATCGGTGAGCAGTTCCCGGCTCTCGCGTACGTCGCGGCCGCGTTGGCGCTCGGCGCCGTGAGCTACGGGATCAGCATCCTTCTCGACGCGCACGCGCTGCGCATCCTGGGCGCGGCGCGCGAGGCCGCGGTGTTCGCGGTGGCCCCGTTCGTCGGCGCGCTCGTCGCGCCGTTGGTGCTGCCCGAGTCCATCGGCGTGGGCGAATTGGTTGCCGGCGCGCTGATGGCGACCGGCATCGCCTTCCTGCTCCGGGAGCGCCACGACCACCTGCATCGCCACGAGGTCGTCGTCCACGACCACCGGCACGTGCACGACGACCACCATCAGCACGCGCACGCCGACGGACCGGCGACGGAGCCGCACTCTCACGTGCACCGGCACGAGGAGCTCGCGCACGCGCACCCCCACGTGAGCGACGCCCACCATCGCCATCCCCACTGACGCCCTCCCGGTCGGCCCCGTACAGTGCGACCACACCGGGGAGGTGCGTGATGACGGGTGTCGCGGTGGTGGGTCGCCGGTTCGGGTGCCGGGTGCAGGTCCCGGCGCTGCGCGCCGCGGGGTTCGACGTGGTCGCGCTGGTGGGCCGCGACGTCGAGCCCACCGCGTACAAAGCAGGCAAGCTCGGCATTCCCCACGCGCGCGGTTCGTTGGCCGAGGCGCTCGCGCTCCCCGACGTCGACGCGGTCGCCATCGCCACCCCACCGCACACGCACTTCGAGCTCGCACTCGAAGCAGTGACGGCGGGACGTCACGTGCTGTGCGAGAAGCCCTTCACCACCGACGCCGCGCAGGCGCGGCTGCTGGCCGACGCGGCCGAGCAGGCGGGCGTGGTCGCCACCCTCGGCCATGAGTTCCGTTGGAACCCGGCACGCGCCGCCGTTGGCGCCGCGATCACGTCAGGCGCAATCGGCTCACCGCGGCTCGCGACGATCGTCGAGTACTCGCCGTTCCTCCTCCACTCCGACGACTCGCTCGCCATGCCGAGCTGGTTCGAGGAGCCCGGCATCGGCGGTTGGCTCGGCGCCAACGGCTCGCACACCCTCGACCAGCTGCGGGTGTGGCTGGGACCGTTCCGCTCCGTCAGCGCGTCGATGCTCGTGAGCGCGGATGCGCCCGACCGCGCGGTCGAGGACTCGTACTCGGCTCGGTTCGAGATGGGCGACGGGGTCGAGGTGGTGCTCCAGAACGTCGGCGCGGCGTGGACCGCGCGCGGCTTCGTCGCGGTGACCGGCACACGCGGCACGGTGGGGATCGACGACGGGCAGGCCTGGATCGCCGACGCCGACGGCACGCGCCTCCTGCCTGTCCCCGACGGATCGGCAACCGTCGGCAGCGGACGCGTCGACGACGACCTCGACGCGCTCGGCAGCTACGAGATCCGCCACTACGAGCAGCTCGCGGCCGCGTTCCTCGCCGCCATCGAGGGCCGCGACGTCGAATCGCCGGTCGCGCTGCCGACCTTCGCCGACGGGCTCGGAGTCATGCAGGCCATGGACGCCATGCGCGCCTCGGCCGCCACCGGCGGCGCACTGACTAGCGTCGAGGCATGACCGTCGACGACCGCCGCGACGTGATCTTCACCGGCATCGGCGGACAAGGCGTGCAGCTGTGCTCCAAGGTGCTCGCCAACGCGGCCGTCGCCGCCGGTCGACACGTGATGCTGAGCTCCTACTTCGGGGGTGAGATGCGTGGCGGGCGCACCGAGGCGACGGTCATCACGCGTGACCAACCGGTCGACCTCCCGCCGATCGTGCCGCGTCTCGACGCGCTGATCGTGTTGCACCCCGCGTTCCTCGACGACGCCCTGCCCCGTTTGGTCGCCGCGCCGCTGATCGTCGCCGACTCGTGGGCGTGGCCGGACCCGTCCGACCCGCCCCCGCCCGCGCGCGTCGTGCCGGTTCCGGCGCGCGAGATCGCCGCCGACCTGGGTGCGCCGGTCGCGGCCGGCCTCGCACTCGTCGGTGCGTTCGCGGCGCTCACCGGCGTCGCCGACGACGAGATGCTCGCCACCGCGACGCGCCACCTCGTGCCGCCCCACCGCGCCGCCGCGCTCGAAGCGAACCTCGCGGCACTGGCTGCGGGAGCCGCCGCCGTGCGCGGGACACCCGTCGGGATCGGCACGTGACGGCGCGCGGCACCGTCGTCATGGAGCTCGACCGCTGCAAGGGGTGCGGGTTGTGCGTGCCGGTGTGCCGACCGGGCGCGCTCGAGATGACCGACGAGCGCAACGCCAAGGGCTACGTGTTGCCACGACTCCTCGACGGCTGCACCGGATGTCGGGCGTGCGCCGAGGTGTGTCCCGACTTCGTGTTCGAGGTGTACCGCTTCGACCTCGGCCCGGTCGAGTTCGTGGAGCCGACCCTGGAGCCCGTCGAATGACGCTCGTCCTGCGCGAGGGCTACGACGCGATCGCCGCGGCCGCGGTCGACTGCGGTTGTCGGTTCTTCTCCGGCTACCCGATGCTGCCGTTCACCGGGCTGCTCGACTCCTTCGCCCGCGAGCTCCCGCGCACCGGCGGTGTGCTCATCCAGGCCGACACCGAGATCGAGGGCGCCAACATGGCGCTCGGCGCCGCCGCCACCGGCGCGCGTGCCGCCACCGGTTCCACCGGCCAGGGCATCGCGCTCATGCAGGAGACGATCGCCGAGGCCGCGCTCAACGAGCTGCCGCTCGTCGTGTTCAACGTCGCGCGCGGGCAGCAGGACTACTTCCAGGCCACACGCGGCGGCGGGTGGGGCGACTACCGCACGATCACCCTCGCGCCCGCGAGCGTCGTGGAGGCCGCCGAGCTCACCACGCTCGCGTTCGAGCTCGCCGACGAGTGGATGACGCCCGTCATCCTCTACGCCGACCACATGATCGGCTTCACGCAGATGACGATCGAGCAGCGACCGCCCGACGCGATCAAGCCGCCGCCCGAGAAGCCCTGGGCGCTCGACGGCACCAGCGGTGGCACCGGTCAGTCGAAGGTCATCTGGACGTGGCGGCAGGGCAAGCACAACACGCCGGGACCCGGGCCGAACCGGCACTGGCAGAGCGTGGCCGAGAAGTACGAGCTCGCGCAGCGCGAGGCGCGCCACGTCGCTCGCGACGTCGACGATGCCGAGGTCGTCGTCGTGTCGTTCGGTACGACCGCCGCGTTCGTCGACTACGTGGTCGACGAGCTGCGCGCCGATGGTCACCGCATCGGGACGTTCCGACCCGTCACGCTGTGGCCGTTCCCGAGCGACGCGCTCGGCGAGATCGCACGGGGCGACGCGTGCAAGCTCGTGCTCGTGCACGAGCTCAACGCCGGCCAGATGATCGACGACGTCCGCCTGGCCGTCGAGGGCGCCAAGCCGGTGCGCGCGATCGGCGGGGTCAGCCAGGACGAGTCGGGCATGCGCCAGGGCGACCTCCTGCAGATCGACATCATCCGAGCGCGCATCCTCGACGCAGTGACGGGAGCCCATCCATGAGTGTGCTGCGATGACCGACGTCGACCTCAGTGGCGCGCGCAAGGTGGCGCCCTTCGCGCCCGACCTCTTGCAGAGCACCGAGCACCACCTGTGCCCCGGGTGCGGTCACCCGGTGGCGTGGCGTCTCCTCGTCGAGGTGCTCGCCGAGCTCGGGCTGGTCGACCGCTCGATCGGTGTGGTCGGTCACGGCTGCTACACGCAGATCATCACCATCGCCGACGTCGAGTTCCTGCAGTGCCTGCACGGCCGCGCGCCTGCGGTCGCCACCGGCGTGAAGCGCATGCTGCCGGAGCACGCGATCTACACCATCCAGGGTGACGGCGACATGGTGTCGGAAGGGCTCGCCGAAGTGCTGCACGCGGCGGCGCGTGGCGAGTCGATCACGTGTCTGATGCTCAACAACGGCGTCTTCGGAGACACCGGCGGACAGATGACCGCGGCGACGACCGTCGGCCAACGCACGAAGACCGACCTCGGCGGGCGGACCGCGGCGGAGTACGGGCACCCGATCGACGTTCCCGAGATCGTCGCGTCGTTCCCCGGCGTCGCCTACGTCGCGCGGGCGCAGTCGACAAGCCCAACGCGGTGGCGCGCACGCGTCGCTACCTGCGCGAAGCGTTCGCCTCACAACTCGCGGGCGAAGGCTTCTCGCTGGTGGAAGTGCTCACGATGTGCCCGACGGGGTGGGCGGTGCCCACCGACCAGGGCGCGCGAGTACCAGCGCGACCAGATGAACCCGACGTTCCCCATCGGTGAGCTGCGTCCGCGCGTCACCTCACAGGACGCATGACGCTCGACGTCCGGGTTCACGACATCCTGGCCCGTCTGGCGCAGATCAGCCCTGACCGCGTCGGCGCGACCCTCGGCGACGATGCCCGAACCTTCGGCGAGCTCGACACCGGCGCGACGCAGGCCGCACACCGGCTGGCGGCGGCCGGCGTGACCGTCGGTGACCGCGTGACCTGGTGGGGACCGACCGCGTTCGAGACGCTCGAGGTGGGCTACGGCACCAGCAAGCTCGGGGCCGCGATCGCGCCCATCAACCCCAACTTCACCGAGCCCGAGGCCGCCGCCGCGCTCGAGGTGCTGCACCCGCGGGTCGTCGTCGCCCATCCCGACCACGAAGACGTGGCGCGTGCGGTGGCCGAGCCCATGGACCTCGACGTGGTTGTCACTGCGCCGGGATGGGCCGACGGCGCGTCCACTGCCGAGCTGCCGCGCGTCGGGAGCAGCGAGGACGCGAGCAACGTGTTCCTCACCAGCGGGTCCACCGGCGTGTCGAAGGGTGCACTCCTCTCGCACCGGGCGGCGTGGCTCCGTGCGGTGCAACGCGATGTGGAGGAAGGCGCAACGGGACGGCGCGGCACCGTCGTCATGTTCGGGCTGTTCCACATGGCGGGCTGGTACTTCATCGAGAACGCGATGGCCGCCGACCGCGCGGTGCACCTCGTGCGCGGCGCCGATCCCGACGAGCTCCTGCACGCGGTCGAACGCTGGCGGGCCGGCGGTCTCTACTGCATCCCCGCGGTGTGGCAACGCATCCTCGAGTGCGCCGATGGCTACGACACGTCGTCACTCGTCGAGGCGCTGACCGGCACGTCGTTGGTGAGCCTCGACCTGATCGACGCGATCAAGGCGCGCTTCCCGGGTTCCTGGACCTCGGTTGCCTACGGGTCCACCGAGATGGGCCGCGGCCTCGTGCTCGTCGACGCCGACCTCTACGACCACCCGGAGAGCGTCGGCCAACCCCCACCGATGGTCACGACCCGGGTCGCCGACGACGGCGAGCTGTGGTTGCGCGGCCCCACCATGTTCTCCGGCTACCTCGACCGGCCCGACGCCACCGCCGACGCCATCGATTCCGACGGCTGGTTCCACACCGGCGACCTCGTCACCTGCGACGCCGACGGCTACTTCACCATCACCGGCCGCGCGTCGGAGTCGATCCGCTCCGGCGGCGAGTGGGTGGCACCGGTCGAAGTGGAGACCGCGGTGGCGTCGCACCCCGCGGTCGCCGAGGTGGCGGTGGTCGGCATCCCCGATGCCGCGTGGGGCGAGGTGGTCACCGCCGCGATCGTGCTCGCGCCGGGCGCGACGTTGCCGACCGTCGACGAGTTGCGCGCACACGTGGCCGGCGCGCTCGTGGGCCCCAAGCAGCCGCGGCGGGTGGTGCAGGTCGACACGCTCCCCCGCACCGACGCCACCGGCCAGATCCGGCGCCGGGCCCTGCGCGACACGCTCATCGCCCAGAGCTGATCGACCGGCCTGATCACCTCATCCGAGCATCTCGAAGTTCGCGTACGTATGCGACGGTGAACTTCGAGATGTTCGGTGGGGAACTCAGGGGCGGGCGGCGAAGACGGCGAGACCGATCGCCACGACGTCCTCACCCACGGCGGCGAGCGCGACGCGCGCGAGCAACCCGGGCGGTTCGAGGCGAGACGGCGTGTTCGGCAGCTTGTCCACGACGACCTCGCCCGCGATCCCGAGGCCGGCGACGACGCGAGCCGGCGCGGCGAGCGCGACCGCCGGCAGTCCACTCGACCCGGTCTCCACCAGCGCGCCGACCCCGACGGTCGAACGCAGTCCTGTCGCCGCGCCCGCCAACGCGGCCTTGATCAGGTGCGCGTGCCGCATCAGGCGTGGTCGCGCGTGGCGTTTTCGAAGATCTCGACCAGGTTGCCCGACGGATCGACCAGGAGGATCTGCTTGCCGCCCGGACCCGCGATCATCTCGTTGCGGAACTCGCCACCGAGCGCGCGGAGCCGATCGACCTCGGCGTCGATGTCGTCGACCACGAGGTGGATGCGATTCCACCCGCCGGGGCCGGGCTGCTCGCCGTCGGTCATGGGCTGACCCGCCGAGCTGTTCGGACCGGCGAGCAGCAGCCGCAGATTGCCGCGCAGCACGTCGGCGAACACCGGCGGGAAGCAGGTGAGCGGCTCGAAGTCGAACATACGCGTGTAGAAGTCGACGGACGCCTGCACGTCGTCGACCAGATAGCGGACGCTGACCGTGGTCTCATCGGGCATGAGTGGTCCTCCTCGTCAGGTAGGTGATGCGGGTCTCGAGCTCGGCGGCAGTGCGTTCGAACGCGGCGTAGGTCTCGCGGTCGGTCGCGCCGGACCCGGCCGGATCCGGAATGCTCCAGTGCACGAACGCAGGATGCGCCGAGAACTCCGGGCACCCCTCACGGACGCGGTCGCACAGCGTGATCACGACATCGAGCTTGCGGGTGCGGAACCGCTCGAGATGCTTGGACCGCTGCCCGCTGATGTCGATGCCGCGGGCGCGCATGACGCGCACGGCATTCGGATGGAGGGGCTTCGGGTTGCTCCCCGCGCTCGCGGCGATGATCCTCCCGTCCGACAGTTGGACGGTCAAGGCCTCCGCGATCTGGGAGCGCGCGCTGTTTCCTGTGCAGAGGAACAGCAACCGCTCGCGCTTCGCTCCCTTTGGCAACGGTGGCGCTGCGTCGGGCCAGAGGGCGGGGTGCAACGCACGCGCCGACGACGCGAACGCCTCACGGCACTGTGCGAGGTCCACCGCGTAGTAGATGTCGCGCCGGTTGGCCGAGCTGCGGTGGCGCACGACGAGCCCGCCGTCGTGCAGCTGGCGCAGGTGGTACGACACCAGGTTCTGCGGCTCTTCCACCAGCTCGGTCAGCTCACGCACGGTCCGGTCGCTGCCGACCAGCTCCTGCGTGAGCCGCCAGCGCAACGGGTGCGCCAGGAGCTGCAACACGGCTGGTGGTGCCATGCCGCGACCCTACGCCGATTCGGCATTCCCATCAACTGTGATTGATGGATTTTCAGCCTCCGTCGAGCTCGTGCAGCGTGTCGTCGAGCCAGGGTTCGTGGGCTCCGTCGGCGCGGTCCTGCGCCGCGATCGCCGCCCGCGCCGCACGCACGAGGAGCGTCCGCAACCGGGCGATCTCCTCGAGGTGCTCGGTGTTGTCCAACAACAGCTCGTGCTCGGCGTCGCTCACACCCAGAGGGTACGCCGGGGCGGTCCCGATGCTTCCCGCCCGACCGCCGCGATGACCGACGTCACGATCGCGTCGTGCCGCGACTCAGTCGACGACGCGGAACATCGCGGTCGCCGCGCTCGATGGCGCGGTCGCCGTTGCCCTCGTCGTGCAGGGTGAGCTGCACCCCGACGCGACGGGAGTCGTCGGCGCCGCGCGTCGCGGTGCCGTCGACCCGGAACGGACCGACCTTCCCGCGCGCCAGGAACATGAAGTGGTCCGATTCCGGCTGCAACCGGTCGGTGCCCACCAGCTCGGCAGCGAGATCGATCGCGGCCGTCTCGTGGATGACGAACTGTGGGCCCACGTGCAACGCGGCGTCGGGTGACGCGAACTCGGCCTGGAGCTCGCCGAGCCCCCAATGACCGTCGTCGCGCTTGGTTCCCCCGAAGACCTGCCAGATCGGCGGGAGATCGGGCGAGTCCTCGACGTGCTCGATGGGGTCGTCCTCGAAGAGCTGGTCGCCCTTGACGTGCTCGGGGACGTCACCGATCGACGCGCCCTGTCCCTCGATGAGGGCGAGCACCCGATCGTGGTTGTCGGCATCGACGATGGTCGCCCGTCCGAAGTACATGCGCGTCCCCACCTTGAGCGCGCCCGCGTTGACGACCTCGATCCGCTTCACGTCGTTGCCGTTGTCGAGGATCTGCACCGAGTGGATGACCGGGTTCGGCACGACCTCGAGGTCGGAGGGACCACCGCCGCCGGGGGCACTGATCGAGAGGATCTGGCTGAGGATCCCACCGGCCGCGTTGCGCATGTCGTGACGCAGCGTCACGGTGTCGTCGTCGACCTTGTTCATCGACGAGAACTGGCGACCGATGTAGCGGTAACTCATGAGCGCGCCCCATCGCTGGCGCAGCGTCTCCCAGTACTGGTCCTTGTCGGTGTCGCGGATGTCTTCGAGCGTCATGCTCGGGAGCCTAGATCCGTCCCCGAGACACGTCATTTCTGCTCGGGCAGCTCCGCCAACCACCGGTGAGGACCTCGATGGCCCCGCGACTCCACGCAGCGGAGCTGGTAGCCGAGCCGACGAGCGCGCGTCTCGCCACAGGTCGGTACCACGAGGTGGTGAGTTCGGATCCGCACCATGCGCTGCCCCTTCGTGTGACGACGGACGGGACGAGAGGCGGTTGGTGCGGTCGAACCCGGGGGGAGGATCCGACCGCCGACCAACCGATGGTGTCCATGCTCGCGGACCGATCGTGAAGCTGGAACAACCAGCGCGTGAACACGCCTTCAACGCTGCCTGAGCACCGTCTGAAATCCCAGGTCAGCGGCTCGCGTGTGCCGCAACACCTCGGAGCATGCGCCTGACGACCAGGTGATGCGCGCCCGACGTGATCACGATCGCGCGGTACGCGGCACCGAGCAGCCCCGGGAACGTGGCATGAGGTGACCGCGCGCAACCGCGTGGCTCCGCCGTGCGCCTCGACCACGAACTGCAACGCATACGACGAGAAGCGATGACGACCGGTGAGGAGCAACATCTCCTCGGGGTGCACCTCGGCCACTCGGAAACCGGCGACGGCTGCGCCCAACTCGGGCATCGTGCCGGTTGCGTGCAGAGGATCGGCTCCGACGAGGCGCGCGTACTGCGCCGCACCCGCGGGCTGGTGCCCGAACGTCGCCACCACCGCGTGCCACACGTCGGCCGGTGCGGCGGGCGTGTCGACCACGTGCTCGTCGACGAACGGGAGCCCGTCGAGCGCCGGACGCGGCGACGGCGGCGTCATGTCTGTCCCTGGACCTCGCGCATGCGTTCCTCGCGAACAGTGACCGGACCGGGTTCGAGCTCGTCATCGACGCCGAGCGACGCGAGCGCGGGCCGGGTGTACATGTCGACGGCCATGCCCATGTACGCGAAACGCGGGTCGTCGCTCATGCCCTGGTCGAACAGCATCGACGCCACGAGCATGATGATGCACATCTTGAAGCCCTGGAACGCGCGGTACCACTCGCGGTGCACGACGGGGATGCCCGACAGCTCCTCGTAGCGCGACACGAGCTCGTCGGTGGTGAAGCCACCGGGCCGGATGGTGAAGGAACCCGGCGTGATCCAGTTGACCTCGGCCCAGCCGATGTCGGCGAGAGGGTCACCGATGGTCGTGAGCTCCCAGTCGAACACCGCGCTCGACCTCGTCGTCGACGAAGGCGAAGTTGCCAGGCTTCGGGTCGCCGTGCACGAGCGTGATGCGGCGCGACTGCTCGGGCTGCCGTGCGATCAGTTCCGCCAGGAGCCGTTCGAGCGCGGGCAGCGGGCCTCGTTGCACGCGCCGCATCTCGCCGCCCCAGTGTTCGAGCTCGCGGGTCAGGAAGTCGCGGCCGTCGCCCAGGAACCCGAGGCCCGCCGTCTCGGGATCGACGCGGTGGATGGCGGCGATCTGCTCGATCACGCCGAGCGACATGCGCGCGATGCGCTCGGGCGCATCGTTGAGCTCCGCGGGGACGCCGCGCTCGTACACGGTGCCGTCGAGCCGTTCCATCACGTAGAACTCGCGGCCGAGCACTGCGCCGGTGCCCTCGTACCAGTACGCCTTCGGCGCGCGGCACGGGAGTCGGCTCGAGCGCGCGCAGGATCCGGAACTGCCGCTCGAGGTCGTAGGGCTCGAGCAGCCCGGGTGCGGGCGGGCGCATGCGCAGCACGACGTCGCGGCGCTGCCCGACTCCACCTTCCGACCATGCCAGCGTGAGGAGCAGCGTCTCGGCGGAATGACCGAGCTCGACGCGGTCGAGTCCCTCGATCCGCACGTCGTCGGCGCCGGGCAGCTGCGCCGCGAACCAGTCGCGCAGCGCGGCGCTCGTGGCGTCGCCCGTCACGCGTTCCTCACGTCGCGGTCCGATTCCTCGGTGAGGCCGAGCTCGGGCCAGTCGCCGGTCACGATGCTCTCCATGATCCCGTAGCCGACCGCGTCGCCCTCGCGGACACGGATCGGGGTGTCGCGGAACTGACCGAGCAGCCCGAGGTGCTCGTCGTCCCAGCAGTCGGCGATGTGCTCGCCGTCGAGATGGAGCGGACCCATGAACCGCCCGTGCTTGTGGCCCTTCCAGTCGCCGTAGCCCACGGTCTTCAAGAAGAAGCCCGAGTCGCCGGGCGCCTCGACCTCGATGACACGCTCCGCACCGCTGTCCATGACCAGGTGGATCTCGCCGCGCTCCACGAAACGCGTGCGCGGGTCGTACTGCATGCGCGGCTCGGCGGTGCGCACCCGGTCCTGACGGCCACTCTCGTCGTTGACGTACGCGGACGTGTAGTTCCACGCGCCGCCGGTGAGGAAGATCGACGTCTCGTAGTAGGTGCCGTCGGGACGACGGAAGAACGCCGGCGTCCACTTCATCATCCCGCGCTTGCGGGCGTGCGAACGGGCGGTGGCCGGCGGCGACGGGAGGTCGGTCGGGTCGTCACCCACGCCCTGGCGGATGCCCCACGAGTGGTCGCGGAAGCCGAAGCCGTCCTCGCCGCTCAGCTCGTGGTGTTCGCCGTCGACGGTGATGGTGCCGGTCGCCCATCCACCCTGGTGGTAGCGGATCACGTTCACGTCGATGCGATTCGTCTGCGGGTTGCGCACGAGGTTGCGCTCCTCGAAGAACGGCGGCGTCACGCCGCGCAGCACGAGGTCGAACGAGATCGGGAGGACGTCGTTGGGTTCGAGCTGCACTCGCACCGCACCGAGCGCGTCGATCACCTCGTAGTGGATCGGCCCGATGGACGTGTCCTCGGGCGCGCGACCGCAATTCGCGACTGCCGCGCACGGTCCACTGCTCACGGCCGCGCGACACGCCGCCGAAGCCGTCGATCACGCCGCGGTTGGGGTACTTGCCGAGGCCCAGGTTCGCCTGGATCGAGCCGTCGGCCTTGGCGATCGACACCCAGACCTTCTCGGTCCAGGCGTAGTCGGACTCGGCGATGGTCGCGAACGTGTCGACGATCTGGTGGTTCAGCCCCTCGTCCGCACCCTGCAGTGGCCCGATGTCACGAATGCTCATGCGCGTCGACCCTCATCTCTCGTCGGCAAGCCCGGTGGCGTTCAGGTCACCAGCCAGCCGACTTCGCGCAGGAACGGCTGGGTGTGGACGACCTGCCCGGTCAGCTGCTTCGGATCACCGGTGCACAGGCGGAATGCCGTCTCGGTGATGTAGCTGATGTCCTCGGTGTCTTCCTTGGCGAGATCGAGCGCACCCGCGCCTTCGGTCGCCACCGGCTTGAACGGGGCTGCCGCGTTCACGGCAATGCCGTCGGCGTAGAGCTCCGCCGCGAGTCCCTGTGCGAGGCGACTCATCGCAGCCTTGACCGTGCCGTACATGCCGAAGCCGGCACTCGTGTCGAAGTCGGAGAACGGGGGCCCTTCGATGCGGTCACCGGCCACCGAGGTCATCATCAGCACCCATCCCCCGCCCTTCTCGCGCATGCCGGGGATCGCCAGCTGCGTGAGGTGGAGTGGCGCGAGCACGTGCATCTCGGTCATGAGACGCGCTCGCTTCTCGGGGAACTCGTCCAACGGCCGCAGGAAGGTGACCGCGGCGTTGTTCACGAGGATGTCGGGCGCGCCGACCTGCGCGACGACCTCCGACATCATCCGCTCGCGCTCCTCGCCACTCGACGCGTCTGCTTGCACCGCGATCGCAGTTCCGCCAGTAGCAACGATCTCGTCGAGCGTCTCGCGCAAGGACCCGACGTACTTCTCGTCGGGATCCATCGTGCGCGCCGTGAGCGCCACGGTCGCGCCCTCTGCGGCGAAGCGCTTCGCGATCGACTTCCCGAGCCCGCGACTCGCACCGGTGACCAACGCGACCTTGCCTGCGCATGCACCCGTCATGGCTTGCGATACTACGCACGTGCCCGTGCTGCCGCCGAGTGTCGATGAACTCCGCACCCGGCTCGCCGCCATCCGTGCGGATCAGGTCGCGCCGCTCACCGGTGGCGCGTCGAGCCTCACGTACTCGGCGTTGGTCGACGGCGGTCGCGTCGTCGTGAAGGTCGCTCCGGCCGGTCTCGAGCCGGTCCGCAATCGCGACGTCTTGCGTCAGGCCCGACTGCTCCGCGCGCTCGAGCCGACCGTCGTGCCGGTACCGATGGTGTTGTGGGAGGACGTGGGCGATCCGCCCGATGTCCCACCTCTCTTCGTGATGACCTACGTCGACGGCAGCTCGCTGGAACCACTGTTCGACCTCGCCGGTGACGATCCCGCGCCGGTCGTCGCCGAACGCATGCGCCATGCCGCACGCGCAATGGCGGATCTGCACTCCGTCGCACCGGCTTCGATCGGTCTTGCCGACGAGCCGGTCGTCGATCCGATCGACGAGCTCGATCGGTGGTGCCACCTGCTCGAGACCGTCGACCCGTCGCTCGCGCCCGGCTGGCAACGCGTGTCCGACGTGCTGCGTGCGTCCGTCCCAGCGACCATGACTGCGGCGATCGTGCACGGCGACTTCCGGCTCGGGAACCTGCTGTCGGTCGGGCCCGACGTGACCTCGATCATCGACTGGGAGATCTGGACGGTGGGCGATCCGCGAGTCGATCTCGGGTGGTTCCTGGCCAATGCGGACCCGGCGACCTACCGACGAGAGACCGCGTACACCGGACAGCTGCCGCTGCCCGACGAGTTGCTGCACGTCTACGCGGACGCGCTCGGTCGTGACGTTCCCGACGTGACGTGGTTCCGCGCACTGGCGTGCTTCAAGTCGACCGCAACGTGGTCGCTGATCGTGAAGCACAACCGCCGCCGTGACGAGCCCGACCCCGACGTCGAGGCGATGGCGGCGACGCTCCCCGATCTGCTCGACCAGGCTCGCGCCTGGCTTCGCTAAGCGCGCGGGATCCCCTGCAGTCGGCCGGCGACCTTGGCCTCGGCCTCGGCCCGGCGCCGGAGCAGATGTTCGGACGGAAACAGGTCGGGTGCCGGTTGCACACCCTTCAGCAGCTGCTTGGCGAGCGTCACCTTGTGCACCTCCGTCGGTCCGTCGGCCAGGCCGAGCACGAACGACTCGGTGAGATACTCGATGAACGGCATCTCGTGGGTGACACCGAGCGAACCGTGGATCTGCAGCGCGCGCGCAGAGATGTCGTGGAGCACCTTCTGCATCATCGCCTTGACCGCAGAGATGTCTCCGCGGACGCGCTTGTAGTCGTTGTACTGGTCGATCTTCCACGCGGTCTGGAGCGTGAGCAGCCGGAACGACTGAATCTCCATCCACGAGTCGGCGATCATCTCCTGCACGAGCTGCTTGTCGGCCAGCCGCTCCCCTTGGGTGTGGCGCGACACCGCGCGCTCGCACATCATCTCGTAGATGCGCTGCACCAGGCCGACGGTGCGCATCGCGTGGTGGATGCGTCCACCACCCAACCGCGTCTGCGCGACGACGAACGCACCACCGCGCGGTCCGAGCAGGTGGTCGGCGGGGACGCGCACGTCCTCGTAGCTGACGTAACCCTCACGGCCACCGCCAACGGGCTCGTACCCGAGTCCGACGTTGCGGAGGATGTTGATGCCGGGCGTCTCACGCGGGACGACGAGCATCGATTGACGTTCGTACGGTGACGCGTCCGGATCGGTCACGGCCATGACGATGAGGAAGGCCGCGATCTCCGCGAACGACGAGAACCACTTCTCGCCGTTGATGACCCACTCGTCGCCATCGAGCTCGGCGCGGGTGACGAACTCCTTCGGGTCGGAGCCGCCTTGGGGCTCCGTCATCGAGAAGCACGACACGATCCGGTTGGCGAGGAGTGGCTCGAGGTAGCGCGCCTTCAGTTCCGGTGTGCCGTAGTGGGCCAGGATCTCGCTGTTGCCCGAGTCGGGAGCTTGGGAGCCGAAGACGATCGGGGCGCACTCCGACCGGCCGAGGATCTCGTTGAGCAGTGCGAGCTTCACCTGGCCGTAGCCGGGGCCGCCGAGGTGCGGACCGAGGTGCGTCGCCCACAGACCGCGCTCCTGCACGATCGCCTGGAGCGGCGGGATCAGCGCCTGGCGCACCGGATCGCGCAGGTCGTGCGACTCCTCGATGATCAGATCGAGCGGTTCGCACTCCTCCCGCACGAACTCCTCGACCCACTTCAGTTGATCCGCGTACTCGGGATCAGTCGAGAAGTCCCAGGCCATCGCACACCTCACGAGTCGGAGTCGTTCGGAGACGACTGTGCTATGGATTCTGCTGGACGGCCAGCTTCGGAAGGGAACGACGCCTCATGGCTTCAGATCTGTGTGCGGGTCGTGTCTGCATCGTGACCGGTGCGGGGCGTGGCCTCGGGCGTGAGTACGCGCTGGATGTTGGCCGCCAACGGCGCCAAGGTCGTCGTCAACGATCTTGGCGCGGCGCGCGATGGCGCCGGCGCCGACGCGGGGCCGGCGCAGGAGGTGGTCGACGAGATCGTCGCCGCGGGAGGTGAAGCGGCGGCCAACACCGACGACATCAGCGACTGGGACGGCGCGGCCGGTCTCGTCCAGCAGGCGATCGACACCTTCGGACGTCTCGACGTGCTCGTCAACAACGCGGGCATCCTGCGCGACCGCATGCTCTTCTCGATGACCGAGGACGAGTGGGATGCGGTCATCAAGGTGCACCTCAAGGGCACCTTCGCTCCGAGTCACCACGCGGCGGCGTACTGGCGCGAGCAGTCCAAGGCCGGCGAGGCCGTGGATGCTCGGCTGATCAACACCACGTCGGTGTCAGGCCTCTACGCCAACATCGGCCAGACCAACTACGGGTCGGCGAAGGCCGGCATCGCGACGTTCACGCAGATCGCGGCGCAGGAGCTGTCGCGCTACGGCGTGACCGTGAACGCGATCGGACCCGGTGCGCTCACGCGACTCACCGGCGACCTCGAGATGACCGACGAGATCCGCAACAACTTCGATCCCGCGTGGGTCGCGCCAGTGATCACGTGGTTGGCATCTCCCGACTCCGCCGACGTGACCGGTCAGGTGATCGAAGCATCAGGGCTCGTGCTCGCCATCGCGGAGGGCTGGCACCGCGGACCCAGCACGGAGCCGGTGAAGTCACCGGAGGACGTCGGCGCCCGCGTGCGGGAGCTCCTCCCGCAGGCCCGGCCGCGCACCTGGTTCAACGAGGTGAGCTGACGTGGGTGACGCGTGGATCGTCGATGTCGTGCGCACACCGCGCGGCAAGGGTCGACCCGACGGCGCACTCCACGACGTGCACCCGCAGTCTCTGTTCGCGCAGTGCCTCACTGCTCTCGTGGCGCGCAACGGCTTCGACCCCGTCGACGTCGACGACGTGATCGCGGGCAACGGCATCCTCACCGGCGACCACGATGCCGTCGGCCGTCTGGCGACCTTGCTCGCCGGATGGCCAGAGACCGTCCCGGGCCTCACGCTCAACCGGTTCTGTGGCTCAGCGCAGCAGGCGATCACGGTCGCGGCGATGGGCGTGGCCAGCGGCATGCAGGACCTCGTGGTCGCCGGCGGGGTGGAGTCGATGTCGCGCTGGGACCTCAGCGCGGGCTCGGTCACCATCGACGGCGGCAACCCCGACTTCCGTGCGCGCTTCCCCACCGTGCCGCAGGGTGTCTCGGCCGATCTCATCGCCACGCTCGAAGGCTTCAGCCGTGACGACGTCGACGCGTTCGCGGCCGAGAGCCAGCGCCGTGCCGCCCGCGCCGTGGACGAAGGTCGGTTCGATCGCGGCATCGTCGCCGTGACCGATGCCGACGGCCATGTGCTGCTCGATCATGACGAGCACCCGCGGCCGGGGACGACGGCCGAGGGCCTGGCGAAGTTGCGACCCGCGTTCGCCGCCGCCGGCGAGACCTACGACGCCGTCGCACTCGGCGTGTACCCGGCGCTCGACCACATCGACCACGTGCACCACGCCGGGAACTCCTCCGGTGTCGTCGACGGCGCCGCCGCCGCACTGGTCGCGTCGGGTGAGTACGTCGACGCGCACGGCCTCACGCCACGGGCTCGGGTTCGCGCCACCGCCGCCATCGGTTCCGAGCCCGTGATCATGCTCACCGCGCCCGGACCTGCTGCGGAACGGTGCCTCGCCAAAGCCGGGATGCAGTCGAGTGACGTCGACCTCTGGGAGGTCAACGAGGCGTTCGCCGCGGTGCCGCTCACGACGATGCGCGACCTGCATCTCGATCCGGAGCGCGTCAACGTGAACGGTGGGGCCATCGCACTCGGCCACCCCATCGGCGCCACCGGAGCCATGCTGATCGGCACCGCACTCGACGAGCTCGAGCGCCGCGACCTCACCACCGCGCTGGTCACGATGTGCACCGGCGGAGGCATGGGCACCGCGACGATCATCGAGCGAGTCTGACCGTGCCGAGCACTCTCGCGGTCGAGCGGGCAGCCGATGGCGTCACCGTGCTGCGTCTCGAACGGCCCGAGCGGCTCAACGCGATCAACGAGGTGATGCTCGGGGAACTGCGCGACACGCTCGCGAAGCTGCCCGACGATCGCGGCACACGCGTCGTGGTGCTCACCGGCGCCGGTCGCGGGTTCTGCTCCGGCATCGACATGCGCGACTTCGGCGCCAGCATGCTCGGCCCCGACGACCCCGCTCATCGACCGGCTGCGGTTCCAGGAGGCGATGGCTGTCGCTGCCGCAGTTGCTGCGCGCGCTCCCTCAGCCGGTGGTCGCGGCGGTGAACGGACCTGCAGTCGGCGGCGGCTTCGCGCTCGCACTGGCTTCCGACGTGCGCGTCTGCAGCCGTTCGGCGTCGTTCGGCAACGCCGCGATCGCGATCGGGTTGTCCGGTGCCGAGATGGGGATGAGCTACCTCCTCCCTCGCATCGTGGGGACGAGCGTCGCGTCGGAGTGGATGCTCACCGGTCGCACCGTCGATGCCGACGAAGCACTGCGGTCCGGGTTGGTGAGCAACGTGGTCGATGACGCCGAGCTGCTCCCAACCGCGATCGACCTTGCGAGTCAGATCGCGGCGCACTCGGCGCTCGGCGTGCAGCTGACGAAGCGCGCGCTGCAAGCCAACGTCGACGCGCCCGATCTCGCCACCGCCATCGAGCTCGAGAACCGCAACCAGGTGATCACCCACGCCACCGACGAGGCCGCGGCAGCCCGGCAGCGCTGGGCCGATCGATAGCGAGCGCAGAGGGCGGCGCGCCCCGGTCTGAAGTTCCGAGACCTCGTCACAGCAGGGACGCCCCTTTACTTGAGTCAGGATTCCTGTTAGAAGAAATGACGTTTCTCAAACTCTGAAACTGGACTCATGGTCATCGGATCGCGCTCCAGGAGGTGTCGTGACGGCTGTTCCCGTGTGGGCTGAGCGTGCCGTCGACCGTTCACCCGCGACGCTCCGACATCGCGAGCGGCAGATCGAGCAGTCGCGGGTGGTCGTGGACGCCGCGCGGCGACTGCTCGCGGAGCGTGGCGACCGTTTCACGACCCAAGAACTCGTCAAGGAGGCGGGCATCGGCCTGCCGACCTTCTACCGGCTCTTCGCCAGCAAGGACCAACTGCTCCTCACCGTGTTCGAGGACATGACCGCCGAGCACTGCGCGGCGCTCGAGGCAGTGTGCCGCGGACCTGCCCGATCCAGTCGCGCGGCTCCGATTCTTCGTCACGGCGACGGTGCACGGGAGTGGCGGGGAGGCGGAGACGCGCGTCATGACCGCGGAGTACTGGCGGCTGCACGAGCTCTTCCCCAGTGAGATGGCTGCAGCCGGTCAGCAATACTCCGATCTGCTGCAGCGACAACTCGAGCTGCTGGCGCGCACGGACGGGCGGACCGAGAGGAAGCCGGACCGAGACGCGTGGTTCGTCACCAAGCTCGTCATCGCGATCTTCCATCATCTCGCGTTCGATCCAGCCGTCGACGACCACGAAGCGGTCGCGGACGAGCTCTGGACCTTCTGTTGCGGTGCACTCGGCATCCCTGACGCCACGTGACGGACCGCGACCACTACCCGCGTCTTCATCACATCAACGACAACTGAGGGGGAAGAATTCAATGGGGGGATCACGGAAGGGATCGCATGCCCGGCGTCGCACCATCGCCGCCGTAGGTGCGGCGATGGTCGCGTCACTCGCAGTCACACTCCTGCCATCGGTTGGGAACGCGGCGACCCCGAGGGCCGACGATGGGGTGACCGCCAAGGCGATCAAGCTCGGATTCATCTATCCCGCGACTGGCCTCGCCGGGCCGATCTCCGGAACCGGCCTGAAAGGCTTTCAGGCACGGATCGACCGACAGAACGCCCAAGGTGGCGTGAACGGACGCAAGATCGAGGTCGAGGCGCGTGACGATGCCTCGTCCGGACAGAACGTCGCACAGGCACACGACCTCGTCGACAACGAGCACGTCTTCGCCGTTGTCCAGGAATCACCGTTCGCGTACTTGTCGTACCGGTATCTGCTCCAGGCCGGCGTGCCGATGATCGGCAACGGACTCGACGGCACCTACTACCAGGACAAGGGGAACGAGAGCATCCTGTCGACGACGGGGAACAGCAACCCGTTCGGGGACCTGACCTACGACGGTCCTGCTCGCGTGATGAAGATGCTCGGGGGCAAGAAGGCCGGTGCGCTCGCGTACGGCGCCGCATCGTCCTCGGTGGCGAGCGCCAAGGCGTTCATGAACTACGCCGTGCCCAAGGTCGGACTCGACAACGCGTACCTCAACACGACCGTCGACTTCGGTACCTCGGACGTCGGGCCGTTGGTGCTCGGGCTGAAGAACGCTGGTGTCGACTCGGCATATCTGCCGATGGCTGGTTCGACCAACGTCGCGGTCGCGCAAGGGCTGCAGCAAGCCGGCGTGAACATGAAAGCGGTCCTGATCGCGTCGGGATACGGGCAGGACTTCCTCGACTCGCCTGCCGCGAAGTCGCTGCCCGACAGCACGATCTTCACGGTGGGTCTCAAGCCCGCCGAACTCACGAACGATCCTGCGGTCAAGCAGCTCAAGGCAGACCTCAAGAAGTACTCCGACTTCACCGGTGTGCCCGACTTCGGCATGGAGACCGGCTACATCCTCGCTGACTACGCGATCAAGTCCCTGGAAGGGGCAGGCAAGACACCGACCCGGCAGGGTCTCATCGACGCCGGTCACGGCATGGGCACCTACGACCAGGCCGGGCTCTCCTGCGCACCCGCCGACGTGAGTCTCGAGGGTCGCGGGAAGATCCCGTCGACGAACTGCGGGTACTACGTGCAACTGAAGGGCGGCAAGTACGTGTTGTTCCCGAAGAACGGAAAGCCGGTCACGGGCAAGCTGGTCGGTACACCGGAGGCACTCGCAGCCGCGAAGAGCGGTGTCGCCGCGACCACGACGACGGCGGCACCTGCATCATGACCGCTCCCACCGCGGTTCCGAGTGAGGAGGAAGTCCTCCGCTACTTCGACACGCTCTCCAACTGGGGGCGCTGGGGCGACGACGACGAGCTCGGCACGTTGAACCTCATCACGACCGACGCGCGACGTCGCGGCGCCTCGGCGGTCCGCCACGGCGTGAGCGTGTCGTGCGCGTGGGAGGTGCCGACGGGTCCGGGAGGGCTCGAGCGTTCCACGTTCGCGTTCACGTGCAGCGCGGAAATGCCCGGCAGCGAGGACGTGAGCATGCCCGGGTTCCACGAGGATCGGAGATGGGGATCGTCGGGCGAGCTCCTCAGCTTCGCGTTCCACGGTGGCGCGTACACGCACGTCGACTCACTGAGTCACATCTTCTGGGACGGCACCATGTACAACGGCCGATCCAGCGACCTCGTCGACTCCGCGGACGGCGCCCGCTGGGGCGCGGTCACCGCGGCGGCGGACGGCATGGTCACACGCGGCGTGCTGCTCGACATCCCGCCGACCCGCGGTGTCGACTGGCTCGAACCGGGGGAGGCTGTCTTCCCCCACGATCTCGAAGCTGCCGAAGCCCGACAGGGTGTTCGCGTCGAGTCGGGCGACGCGCTGTTCCTGCGAACGGGTTACGGCCGCTACCGGCACGAGACCGGCCACGTGTGGACCGACACCGCGCACATGACCCAAGCCGGCTGGCACGCGTCGTGCATGCCGTGGCTGTACGAGCGGGAGGTCGCCTACATCGGCGCCGACACCGCGCAGGACGCAGAGCCGACGGGCTACGACAACATCTTCATGCCGGTGCACACCATCGGCATCGTCGCCATGGGCCTGTGGCTGGTCGACAACTGCGACCTCGAAGGCCTCGCGGCAACGGCGGAGCGCCTGCAGCAGTGGGACTTCCTCAGCTCGGTCGCGCCGGTGCGGTTCACCGGCACGTCGGGAAGTCCGATCAACCCGATCGCCACGTTCTGAGCAGTCCGACCACGAGGCCGCGCGGTCCTTCAGCGCTCGACGGCGTAGATCCGCCACTCCCCCGGCACGCCTTTGAGGACGTGCTCGCCCTGATCGACGAAGCTGAGCTCGGAGCCGGCCATGAGCTCCTTCACCGTGCTCGACACGAGGAGGTCGCCGGCACCACCGAGCGCCGCGACCCGCGCGCCGATGTGCACCGTCAACCCGCCGATCTGCTCGCCGCGCACCTCCACCTCTCCGGTGTGCACGCCGGCGCGGATCGACACGTCGATGCCGGCGAGGGTGTCGCTCATCGCCCGCGCACACCGGATGGCGCGTCCGGGTGCGTCGAACGTGGCGAGGAAGCCATCGCCGGTCGTGTCGATCTCGTTCCCCCCGAAGCGTGACAACTCTCCGCGGACGATCTCGTCGTGTCGATCGAGCATCGCCCGCCAGCGCGTGTCGCCGAGCTCGGCGGCGGTCGCGGTCGACCCGACGATGTCGGTGAACAACACGGTGAGCGAGCCGTCGATCGGGATCGGCCGACGCGAGCGAGCCGGTGAGGAACTCCTCGATCTCGTCGAGCACGCTGTCACCGTGCTCGCTGAACCACATGTGGTCGGTGCCCGCGATCTCGACGTAGCGCGCGTCGGCGATGTGATCGGCGACGTAGCGACCCATTCCCGTGCTCACGATCGGACCCTGTGCACGTTGCAGCACGAGCGTCGGCGCCTGCACGTCGGCCAGGCATCCACGGAGGTCGGCGAGGACCGTCTCGCGGAAGAAGTGGGCGACCGTGCCCGGCGCCACCGCGGTGCGCCCGAGATCGGCCAGCGACTGGAGGAAGCGCTCGTCGTCGGCACGACTCGGCACGAGAGTCCGCAGATAGGTCGGGTTGTTGTCGGCCCAGTCGGCAGCCTGACGTTCGACGATCTCGAGGAGCACCGCTTCGGGTGCACCCCACGGATAGTCGGGGGCGAGCGTCATGCGGGCGGCGGTGTTCCAGAGCACGAGCGAACGACATCGCTCGGGGTACGCGGCGGCGAGCTGCACCGCGAGGCCGCCGCCGTCGTTGAACCCGAGGATCGACGCCTGCTCGACACCGGCGGCGTCCATCACCGCGACCACGTCGGCCACCTGGGTGTCGTGGTCGGGCAGGTCGCGCGGAGCCACCGGATCCGAGAGTCCGGTGCCGCGGCGGTCGAGGACGATCAAGCGACCGATCGACGCCAGACGCCGGCGCTGCCGGGCGATCTCCGGGAGCGCCCAGAACGCCTCGACGTGGTGCACCCAGCTCTCGATCTCGACGATGTCGATCGGCCCGTCGCCGAACTGCTGGTACGCCAGGTAGGCCTCGCCATTGCGGGCGTAGCGAGTCTTCGGCGCGGCCTCCATCGCGAGAGCTTGTCACGCCGGACCGGGAGCTCCCGCCGTCGCGCCCGGCGAGGCGCGACGGCGGGGCGCGCGGTTACGCGGTCAGCCCGGCGTTCTCGGCCACGAACTGGCTGGCGATGAAGACCGCACCCTGCGGGTCCTGCACCGTGGCCATCCTCGTGTAGGGCGCGTCGTGCGGCGCTACCAGCACGGTGCCCCCGAGCTCGGCGGCCTGCTTCGCGGTGAGCTCGACGTCGTCGACGCCGAACGTCACCGACCAGTGCGCGGGCGTGTCGGTGTCATCGCCGGCGATCGGCTCGACCGCGGCGACCACGTCGATGAACCCGTCGGGCGCGCCCATCTGCTCCATCTGCTCGTGCAGGCCGGGCGTGCTCTCCTCGAGGTGGTCGCCGTAGCCCGGGAGGATCCAGAACGTGCCGGCCGGGATGGCCAGGATCTTCCATCCGAACACCGCGCCGTAGAACGCCTCCGCGGCCGCGGCGTCGCGGGTCGCGAGTCCGTTGAAGTTCAACGCGCCGTGCTCGTTGACGACCTTGGCGCCGATGTTCTCCTTCGCCTCCCAGATGCAGAACACCGCGCCTTCGGGATCGGCGACGACGGCCATCCGCCCCGCGTCCATCACGTCGAACGGCCCCTGGAGCACCGTGCCGCCGGCGGCGCCGACCTTCTCGGCCGAGTCGTCGGCGCTCGCCACCGCGACGTAGGTGTTCCACATCGCCATCGGCGGATGACCGGGCGGCAGCGGACCGATGGCGGCGACATCGCCGCCACGGATGCGGGCCATGTCGTACTCGCCTTCCGCTTCCGCGGGCATCACGTTCTCGAACTCCCACCCGAACAGCCCCGAGTAGAACGGGAGTGCGGCCTGCGGATCGGGTTGGTTGCTGTCGACCCAGCACGGCACTCCGGGGATGTACTTGCTGCGCTCGGGCATGGTCGTTCTCCTGGTTCGGCGGTCCTCATGGGTTGTACCCACTGGGTTGATCGTGACCCACACTGCGGACACGACGTGACCGCAATTGCGAACGACGCGAAGTCACCCGCCGCGATGCAGACTGCTCGGGTTCATGGCCGAACAGATCGAGGAGCACGCGCGTGAGCGAACCGAGACCCTTCACCATCGAGTGGTCGGATGTCGCGATCGCCGACCTGCGCGAACGCCTCGCCCGCACGCGGTGGCCCGACGCCGAGACGGTCGACGACTGGTCGCAGGGTGTTCCCCTCTCCTACCAACGTGAGGTGTGCGAGTACTGGGCCGATGGCTACGACTTCGCCGCCGCGCAGGCGCGCCTCAACCGGTTCCCGCAGTACCGGACGGACGTCGACGGCCTCCGCATCCACTTCCTGCACCAGCCGTCGCGCCACACCGACGCGATGCCCCTCGTCCTGACCCACGGGTGGCCGGGAACGTTCGTGGAGTTCCTCGACGTGGTCGACGCGCTGAGCGATCCCGACGATCCGGCGGACGCGTTCCACGTCGTCGTGCCGTCGCTGCCGGGGTACGCGTACAGCGACAAGCCGACTGCACCCGGGTGGAACGTCCCGCGCGTCGCGCGCGCGTGGGACACGCTCATGCGCGACCTCGGTTATGACCGCTACGGCGCGCAGGGCGGCGACTGGGGCGCGATGGTGACGACCAGCATCGGCCAGCAGTGCGCCGACAACGTCACCGGCATCCACGTGAACATGCCGGTCGTGAACTTCGGCGAGTGCGACATGACCGACCTCACCGAACAGGAGACCACCGCGCTCGCGCGCGTCGGCGAGCACGCCGAGTGGGGCATGGGGTATTCGGCCGAGCAATCCACCCGCCCGCAGACACTCGGCTACGGGCTCACCGACTCCCCCGCCGGGCAGTGCGCCTGGATCCTCGAGAAGTTCTGGGCGTGGACCGACAACGACGGGCACCCCGAGCAGGCGCTCAGCAAGGACCAGATGCTCGACGACATCTCGCTCTACTGGTTCACCTCCACCGCGGCGTCGTCGGCGCGCCTCTACTGGGAGAGCTTCAAGGCCGTCGACATGGAACCGATCACCTGCCCGTCGGGCGTCTCGTCGTTCCCGAAGGAGATCCTCGGCGTGTCGGAACGCTGGGCCCGGACCCGCTTCACCGACCTGCGCTGGTACGGCGCGCCCGAGCGGGGCGGGCACTTCGCCGCGTTCGAGCAGCCCGAGCTCTTCGTCGACGAGGTGCGGGGCTTCTTCCGCACCGTGCGCTGACATCGCGTCGACGGTGACTCGTGGAGTCGCGTGATGGTCAGGGAGTACTGCCAGGGGTCACGACGACCTTCAGCACGCGCCGGTGTCGGCGGCGCGTGCGAACACGTCGTACGCCTCGACGAATTCGTCCATCTCGAAGTGGTGGGTGACGAACTGCGACGACGTCGAGGTGGCGACTCGCTCGGCGAGTCGCAGCAGTGTCGGGGTCGAAGACGTGTCGACGAGTCCGGTGGTGATGGTGACGTCTCGTCCCACAGAGCTGCTTCGAGATGCAAGCGTCGCGGGACTTGCCGTGCACGCCGATGTTGGCGACGTGCCCGCACGGCCGGACCAACGTCGTCGCCAGCTCGAACGTGGCGGGTATGCCGACCGCTTCGATGGCGACATCGGCGCCGAGGCCATCGGTGAGCTCGCGGACGACCTCGAGCGCGTCCTGGCGGCCGTTGTTCACGATGACGTCGGCGCCGAACTGCTTCGCGGCGTCGAGTCGACTGTCGGCGAGGTCGATGGCGACGATGTGGCTCGGGCTGAACAGACGCGCGCCCATGATGGCGGAGAGGCCGATCGGGCCCGCACCGACGACGACGACGACGTCGCCGGGCTGGACGTGACCGTTGAGCACACCGACCTCGTACGCCGGTGGCAGGATGTCGGCGAGCATCAGCGACATCCTCGTCCGAGACGCCGGCAGGGAGCGGGTACGTCGAGGTGTCGGCGAACGGCACGCGCACGTACTCGGCTTGGGTGCCGTCGATGAGATGACCGAGGATCCAGCCGCCGCCGCCGAGGCACTGCCCGTAGCGAGCCTCGCGACAGAACCGGCAGGTCCCGCACGCGGTGATGCACGACACGAGGACCCGATCACCGGGTTGGACGTTCTTCACCGCCGCGCCGACCGCTTCGACCGTCCCGACCGCTTCGTGGCCGAGGATGCGCCCGTCGGTCACTTCGGGGACGTCACCCTTGAGGATGTGCAGATCCGACCCGCAGATCGTCGTCGCGTCCACCCGCACGATCGCGTCGGTGTCGTCGATGAGGCCGGGTTCGGGACTTCTTCCCACGCCTTCTGGCCCGGGCCGTGGTACACGAGTGCGCGCACGATGGCTCCTTACGCCTGCTCGACGTGATGCGCGGCGATCTTCGGGTCAGCCACGAAGTCGCCGATGGTGACGAGCAGCATGATCACGAAGCCGAGCAGAGCGGCGATGCCAGCGTAGAGCGCGATCGTGCTGACGACCGACCAGCCCCACGCGTAGAGCAACAGTCCTCGCAGCGTCTCGCCTTTGAAGAGTGCGGCGACCTGGCCCGCCAACTTGGCGTTGGTCGGATCCGCCTGCGCGAGCGCGCTGACCTGCGAATAGGTCTTGCCTCCGGCGATCGACTGCAGATGCACGTCGATGAACTCGTTGGCGTAGGCCTTCGCCTTCGGACCCGAGTCGACCTTCTGGCCGGCGTACTGCTGCAGGCCGGGGAACTCGGCCGGCTTCAGCGCGTCGGCTGCCCTTGGCGGGAAAGGTGATCGGCTTGGGCGTCGAGTTGGTCGTGCACCATGCCGAGACCGAAGTTGGCGCCGAACAGCAGCAACGCCGCCGCCAACGCCCAGGATGATCGTGAGGATGATCTCGACGACTCGGCGGGTGCCGACAAAGCCGAGCAGCGTGCGGCTTCGGCTTCGTCGTCGTGGTACTCGTGGAAGTCGGCGTCGCGTCCGGCGACGACGAGGGTGCGGGGGGTGCGAGCGTCGACAAGAAGTCCTCCGTGCATCAGGAGGCGTCGAGCCCGAACGGGCGACAACCGTGTGCGGCCGTCCAGCCTGAACCAGGCGCTCTCGAGGGGCGACACCGAGCCGGTGCCGCACCAGCGAACCTACCCGCCGCCCTGAACACTAGAGTCAAAACACCGGAATAGTTATTCCATTGTTTACCCGGACCGCGGGTTGTCGCTCAGAGAGGCGTTCCCGATGCAGTCACGTCAGGGAGAGAGCTACCTCACCGTTGGCGACGTCGCCTCGATCGACACCGAACGCGCGAGGACCGAGGCCGAACTCGGACATGCGATCTGCGGTCACTACCTCGGAACTCGCAATGGACATCCCGACGTGTGCTGGAAGACGAGACGCCACGCCGGCACGCACCTCTGAGCACGCACGATCCGGATCGATCTCGACAGGGTGCCCCCGGCAGGATTCGAACCTGCGACGCACGGTTTAGGAAACCGATGCTCTATCCCCTGAGCTACGGAGGCGGAGTCAGCGCGCTCAGGATAGGGCAGTCGGGTGAGGGCACGACGCTTGCTATCCCGACGGGTCGAGGCCGTGGCGCAGGCGGTAGCGGCGTTCGTCGTAGTCCGCGTTCTCGTAGGCGATCATCAGCCACAGGACGACGTTCATCACGATCAACGACGTGAGCGCCGTCACCTCGGTGGCGAGCGGCCACAACGCGAACAGCAGCACCCCGACACCCAGGCGCGTGCGGCTGATCGTGCGCGCGTTCCGCAATCGCAGCACGACGTCCGCGAGCAGGTAGATCGCGACGCCTCCGAACAGGGCGAACGCAGGGACGAGGTGGAGGTGGTCGTCGACGTGCGGGAGCGACTCCTCGAGTCCGAACGCGGCGAGCACGATGCCCGCGACCATCGGGAGGTGCAGATAGGAGTAGGAGTCGCGGGCCAACACGTTGCGCGTCCGGCCCGCCGGTGCCTGTTCGAGCCGTTGCGCAGTGACGAGCGCCACGACGTCGAAGTAGACCCACCACAACGCAGCTGCGATCCCCACCCCGAGGACGGCGGCGACGTACACCGCCGCAGTGAGATCGATCTGTGCACCGACTCCCAAGGCAACGATCGACTCCCCGAGGGCGAGGATGATCACCAATCCGTGCCGTTCGGCGAAATGCGCGGGCATCAGACTCCATCCCTCGATGCCGAAGAGCGCGGGTCCACCGAAGTCGACGACCAGCGCCGCGATCCAGAGCCCGTACTGCACACCGCCGTTCGCGAACGACGCACCGACGAGCAGGCCGACCGCGATCGCGCTGCTCACTGCGAGCCCGAGCACCGAGCGCCGCAGGTTCTCGTCGTCGCGCGCGGCGATGAGGAACAACGCGATCTGTCCTGCACGCACGACGCCGTACGCGATCGCGAACGGGAGGGCGCGGTCGCCGAACGCCTCCGGCGCGCACAGGGTGGTGATGAGCAGTGCGGCGATCGCACCGAACATGACGATCCGCACACCGCCCTCTTCCGGATCGACCACGCTCGTGAGCCATGCGTATCCCACCCACGCCCACCACAGCATCGCGAGCACGAGCATGGCCTGGGCGACGCCCTCCCACGTCGGGAGCTGCGACATCAATGCCGTGCACTGCGTGAACGCCAACACGAACACGAGGTCGAAGAACAGCTCGAGCGGCTTGACCCGCTCCTCGAACCGCGACTCCGGGTTGATGCGCGGCCGACGCCGCCGTCGCGGCGCGTCGGGTGTCGGCTCGTCCGCCATCTCCGGAGTCACGGGACTCCGCTCTCGCGCGTGAGCGCGGTGACTGCCTCGGGTGTCCACGGCGGCCATCGCGGGGGGTAGTCGACAACCCCGAATCTGTACGACGCGACCTCGTTCGGTCCGTCGTCGGAAGCATTGTCGTAGAAGACCGCGAGACGGCAGTGAGGAACGGCGGCGACGAGGAGCGGCCAGAGACGCGCATACCGGGCTGCCAGCTTGTCCACCGGCACATCGTGGCCGCCGGCCGCGACCCGCGCGGCTACACGTGCGGCTGACAGCACGAGCGGAATCATGACCACGTGCAGCACGACGTCGTAGCCCGCATGCGCAGCGGCCGTGACCAAGTCGACCTTCGATTCGTGGGAGAACACCGTTTCTGTACAGAAGTCGATGCGAGCAGCCATGAGTGCGTCCCTCGCTGCGCCAGCAATCTGGCTTGCCGCGTAGGACTGTTCGAGTTCATGACCGGGAAAGCGGTCGTGGGCGATTCGGTCGGCGTTGACGAAGGGCAGCCCGGGACGATCCGGAGCGATGACGCGCTCGTAGAAGGTGGTCTTGCCTGCACCGTTCGGTCCCACGATCAGATCAAGACGGCTCACAGGAGCCGGCGGCCGCCGTCAGGAGCGATCTCGATGAGGGCGCCGTTCTCGTCGATCGAGACAGTCACTTGTCCCGCCTTGCGGGCCGCGAGACCGAACCGGAGTTGAGCGACGCGTTCCGCGATCCGGGTGTCGATCGTCGCGTGCGCAACGGTGCGCTCCTCTGCGGTGAGCGTCGAGAATTGGGCATCGCCAGTGACGACGGCCAAGACCTGTCTGCTCGTGGCCGACGCCGATCGTTCGACTTGCATGCCGAGACGGACCCAATAGTTGATCTGCTCGGTCACGGTGCGGTGCTCGGTCGGAGCGACAGAAGCAGCCGTCGCCGCGACATCCGCGTTGACCCTGGTCGGGGTAGATGCGCCCTTCGCCATTGCGACCTCCGAGGTGAAGCAGACTGATACTCAGTGTATCAGTCTGCGACACGAGCGCACGTCGTGTGTCAGTCGCCGAAGAGCACGTCGTGGCCCTGGGTGATGAGCTCGACGGCCTGACGGCGCGGCAACCCGGCGAGCAACGACGGCCCGGCGCCATCGGCCACGCCGACCTGCCAGGTCGGACCATCACCGAGGTGGGTGAGACCTTCGCGTGCCACGTCGCCGGCATCGGCGAGCTCGGCCATCTTGGCGAGGTCGTCGACGGTCACCCCGAACTTCTCCAGGCTGGCCCGCAGCGCGGGGGTGTCGGTGGCGCCGACGACGAGGGAGAGCACGTCGACGTCATCGCGTCGCAGCTCCGCCCACAGCCCCTCGCCGAACACGAGATCGAAGGCCTTCGTGCCCCCGTACGTCGTGAGCCGCCCACCGCCTGCCCACGCCGCACCCGACGTCACGAGCAGGATGCCGCCCCGCTTGCGCGCCACCATCTCGGCGCCGTAGTGATGCGACGCGAGCAGCGGCACGGTGCAGTTGCGGCGCAGCATGCCGTGCCACTCCTCGGCCGCGACGTCGAGGAAGTAGGTGTTCAACGAGTCGGCGCCCGCGTTGTAGACGAACAGACCGATCTCCAGACCGTCCGTCGCCGCGAACAGCTCTGCCTCTGCGCCCGGTGCGGCGAGATCGACACCGGCGACACGCGTCTCGACGCCGTGCGCCTCCCTGAGCTCGGCGGCGAGCACCTCCAGCTTGTCGACGCTGCGCGACACGAGCACCACGTTCACGCCCTCGGCTGCGATCTGGCGACAGAACTCGGCGCCGATGCCGACCGACGCACCCGCGACCACTGCCCAGGGCCCGTACCTGTCCGAGAAGTTCGTCATTCAGCGAGCCTCGCGCGCTTCTCAGCGTCGCGTCGCACCCTCGGCGACGCGGCCGACGATCTCTCCTGCCGGTCGTGCCTCCGCCCGCCGCCACCCGGTGCCGGCCCACAGGCTCATGTGGTGCGGATCGCCGCGCCGCGCCGCCTCGCTGCGCATCGGTCGGGTGGCGTCGTTCACCTGCGGATAGCCGGCGGGCGCGTCCGGGTGCTCGAGCATGAACCGGTTCACGAGCCCGCGGGCACGACGCCCGGAGAACGCGCGCGTGAGGTCGGTGCGGTCGAACCGGGAGTCGCTCAACGCCCTGCGATGCGCCTCGCTCGTGCCGCTCTCTGCCGCGAGGAGGAACGCGGTGCCGAGCTGGGCCGCAACCGCGCCGGCGGACAACACGCGTGCCACATCGTCACCGTCCATGACTGCGCCGGCCGCGATCACCGGCACCGTCGTCGCCGCAGTGACGACGGCGAGCAGATCCTCGAGCGGCAGATGGTCGTGCGCCGGCTCGTCGCTGAACCCTCCGCGGTGCGCACCGGCCTCGATGCCCTGCGCGCAGACCGCATCGGCGCCGTGATCGGCCGCGACGACGGCGTCGTCGCCGTTCGTCACCGTCAGCACCACGCGCGTGCCTGCCGACCGGAGCGCGCCGATCACGTCGCGCGACGGGCATCCGAACGCGAAGCTCACCACCGGCACCGGATCCTCCACGAGCAGCGCGACCTTGTCGTCCCAGTGGTCGTCGTGCCAGCGCGCGTCGCCGAGCTCGACCCCGTACCCAGAGGCGAGCATGCGCAGGTCGTCGAGGTAGTGGTCCAGACGCGGGTCGTCGCTCGGGCCGTCGCCGGGGACGAACACGTTGACCCCGAAGGGCGCGTCGGTGAGGCCTCGGGTGCGCGCGATCTCCGCGCGTACCTCGTCGGGGTGCTTGTAGCCCGCGGCGAGGAAGCCCAACCCGCCGGCGTCGCTCACCGCCGCCGCGAGCTCGGGACGCGACGGGCCGCCTGCCATCGGGGCCTGGACCACCGGGTGACGCACGAGGTCGCGCACCCAGCTCGACTCGGGACGCATGGCGCCAGGATGCCCGATGGGCTCGCCCCCGCGCGAAGTCGGGGCGTAGGTTGCGCCCGACCGACCGGGACGAGGAGCGAGCGTGACCGAAGCCAGTGGACGGGTCCTGCCCGAACTGACCGACCTCAACGATTTCTTCTGGAAGTCGGGTGAGGACGGGAAGCTCCGCTTCCAGCGGTGTTCGGAGTGCGGCGAACTGCGCCACCCGCCGAGCGCGGTGTGCCCGTACTGCCGGTCGCACGAGTGGGCGCCGGCGGAGGTGTCGGGGCGAGCGGTCGTCGCCGGGTTCACGCTCAACGAGCAGCCGTGGATCCCGAGCTTCCCGCCGCCGTACCTCATCGCGATCGTCGCCATCGAGGAGGACGACCGCATCCGCCTCACCACCAACCTCGTGAACGTGCTCGCCGACGACGTGTTCGTGGGCATGAAGGTGCAGGTGCTGTTCGAGCACAGCGAGGACGTATGGGTTCCGCTGTTCGAGCCCACCGGCGAGACCGACAAGGGGCCGTTCCCGGCAACCGATCCGTCGATCTACGACGCGCGCCCGATGCCGAAGGCGGGCGACAAGTTCGAGGACAAGGTCGCGGTCACCGGCATCGGGCTCTCCCGCATCGGCCGCCGGCTCATGACCGACCCGATGGTGCTGGCGGTCGAAGCCGCCGAGGCCGCGATCGCCGACGCCGGCCTGACGCGCGACGACATCGACGGCCTCACCACCTATCCCGGCGGCATGTTGGGTGGCGGCATGTCGGAAGGTGGGATCTACGCGATCGAGGACGCGCTGCGCGTCCGGCCCTCGTGGATCAACGGCGGGCTCGAGACGCCGGGCCAGGGTGGCGCGGTGATCGCGGCGATGCTCGCGGTGGCCGGTGGTCTCTGCAAGCACGTGCTCTGCATCCGCACCGTGTGGGAAGCGACGTACGCGGCGGAGCAGCGCGCCAAGTTCAGCGGCGCGCCCGGGAGCTCCAGCGCGATCGTGCCCGCCGCAGGCTCGAACCGCATCGGCGGCGACATGCAGTGGCGGGTGCCGTACGGCGCGTCGTCGGCGGCGAACTGGATCGCCATGCAGGCGTCGGCGCACTTCGACCGCTACGGCACGACGCGCGAGACGCTGGCCGCGATCGCGTTGAACGCGCGTGCCAACGCCGCGCTGAACCCGTGGGCGATCTACAAGGAACCGCTGACGCTGGAGGACTACCTCGGCGCGCGCACGATCACCACGCCGTTCGGGTTGTTCGACTGCGACGTCCCGTGCGACGGCTCGGTCGCGGTGATCGTGTCGCGCAAGGACGTCGCCGCCGACCTGCGCCAACCGCCGATCCACGTGGAGGCGATCGGCACCCAGATCACCGAGAAGATGAGCTGGGACCAGGGCACGCTCGACCACGAACCGCTCGTCGCCGGTCCCGCCGCGCACCTCTGGACCCGCACCGACCTCACGCCGCGCGACATCGACATGGCGCAGCTCTACGACGGCTTCACCTTCAATTGCCTGTCGTGGATCGAGGCCCTCGGCTTCTGCAAGATCGGTGAGGCGAAGGACTTCCTCGCCGGCGGTACCAACATCGCCCGCGACGGCATCCTCCCGCTGAACACGCACGGCGGGCAGCTCTCGTCGGGTCGCTTGCACGGCTACGGCTTCATCCACGAAGCCGTGACCCAGCTACGCGGCCAAGCGGGCGAACGTCAGATCGCGAACGCGGAAACCGCCATCGCCACCACCGGCGGCGGCGCGCCCGGCGGCGCGTTCTTGTTCACCACCGCGCGCTGAGGCGCGGACGCACCGACGCGCCTGGGGCGAATCAGGCGGTGAGCTGACCGCCGAGCCAGTCGATGCGCAGGCGCTCGAGACGGATGCGGGCGATGCGCCACTCGCCGTCTTCGCGCTTGTACTCCTCGCGGTAGTGGCCGTATCCCTGCAGCCCGACGCGGGTGCCGTCCGCGTGCTCGTCCCACTCGACGTAGTCGAACATCGCCCAGATGCCACGCGCGGTGCCGTCACCGGTGATCTCGATCTCGGGCATGTGGCCGTGGTGACACGTGCGAGCGCCCACGAGGGAGCCGCTGACGTTGGTCACGATCTCGGTGCGACCGGTGTTCACCATCTCGGCCTCGGGCACCTCCATCACGCAGTCGGTGGCGAAGACCATCCCCCAGTCGTCCCACTGCTTGAGGTCCATCAGCCGGAAGTAGCGGGCCTTGAGCTGCTTGATCGCCTCGATGTCGAGGAGCTGTTGCAGCCCTTCGGATGCAGTGCTCGGGTCGGTCACGATGCCTCCATGCGGTCGAAAGCGGCGTCGATCGCATCGCGTCGCTGCTGGTAGAGAGGTCGGTACGAACCGTGCGTGATCACGTACGGCTCGTCTGCTTCGAGGTCGGCGAGCAGGTTGCGGATCGCGTGCTCGGGGGTGGCGAGGTCGTCGTCCTCCATCGGTTGGTGCGCCATCATCGCCTCGACGTCGCCCATGTCGAGCAGCGATTCGCCGAGATCGGCGGGGCGCGCTTCGACGCTGCTCTCGAGGTGACGGGTCATCATCCCGCCCGGGAAGAGCACGGTGACGCCGATGTCCTCCCCCGTGAGCTCCTCACGCAACGACTCGGCGAAGCCGAGCACCGCGAACTTGCTCGTCTGGTACGCGCCGAGCCGCACCGACGGCGCGAGCACGCTCGACGACGCGGTGAACACGATGCGGCGGAATCCGCCTCCGGCGCGGAGCATGGGCAAGAACTCGCGCACCGTGCGCACGGTGCCGAGCACGTTCACGTTCAGGATCCACTGCCAGTCCTGCTCGGTGAGCTTGTCGATCGCACCGAACTGCTGGACACCGACGTTCGAGCAGAGGATGTCGCAGCCACCGAGCGTCACCCGCACGTGCTCGGCTGCCGTGACCACCGACGCGGTGTCGCCGACGTCGCACCGAGCGGACGTGGTCGTGACCCCGACCTCGGCGGCGATGGTCGCCGCGTTGGCGGCGGCGGCATCGGCGTCGATGTCGAGAAGTGCCACGTTCGCGCCCGCGTCGGCCAGTGCCCGCGCCAGCGCGGCACCGAGACCGGAACCCGCTCCAGTCACCACGGCATTGCGACCCTGCAGGTCGGTCACTGAGTCCCCCATCGTCCGAATCGTCTGCACGCTACCGACGCCATGTGTCCGATGCCTGCGCCGTCTGATGCCTGCACTCCGAGATCGACAGGTAGCATGTTCAGGTAACCTGTTGATTGGGCCAGTTGATCGAGTAGGAGGCAACCATGCCCGCACACGCGGTCGACGCCGACGAAGCCGCCGTGGAGCTCGCCTTCGCCCTGAAGCGCCTCCGCGCCCGCCTCCGCGCCGAGGCGCGCCCGTCCGAAGGGTGGACGACCTCGCAGCTCGCCACCCTCCGCCGGATCGCCCTCGAGGGGCCCACCACCGCCAGCCGGCTCGCCCAGGACGAGCACGTACGCCCGCAGTCGATGGGCGAGATCGTGGCCACCCTGAAGGCCGCCGACCTCGTGAGTGCCGAGCCCGATCCGGACGACGGCCGCAAGTCGCTCCTGCGCGCCACGACCGCCGGCAAGCGGCTGGTGCAGCAACGCTCGCAGTCACGGGAAGCCTGGCTGGCGAAGGCGATCGACTCGTTGGTCGAGCAGGAGCGTGCCGACGCGCTGGCCGACACGATCGCGCTGCTCAACGGGCTGGCCGACTGGGGCGTCGACGACCTGACGACGGCGAGGCGCCGATGACCGGGGTCGCCGAGCACCCGGGCCGCGTCCGGCGCGCCGCGCAGCGGACGTTCCTCTCGCTCCGCCACCGCAACTTCCGCCTGTTCTTCTACGGACAGCTGGTCTCGAACACCGGGAACTGGCTGACCAACGTCGCGCTCACCCTGCTCGTGCTGCACCTCACCGGCAGTGGCCTCGCGGTGGGCCTCCTCACCGCCGCGCAGTTCGGCCCGATCCTCCTCTTGTCGGCCTGGGCCGGCGCAATCGCCGATCGGTCGAACAAGCGGAAGCTGTTGTTCGTCACCCAGTCGGTCGAGATGTGCCAGTCCGCCGCCCTGGCTGTGCTCGCGTTCATGCCGAACCCGCCGATCGCGGCGTTCTACGTGACCGCGATGATCGGCGGCGTCGCGCTCGCGTTCGACAACCCGCTGCGACGCTCCTTCGTCTCCGAGATGGTGCCGGGTGAGGACCGACCGAACGCGGTCGCGCTCTACAGCGCGATCGTGAACGCGTCGCGCATCATCGGACCCGCGCTCGCCGGGGTCCTGGTCGTGACCGTCGGCTACGGCTGGTGCTTCACCGTGGACGCGGCGTCGTACCTCTTCGTGATCGTGGCGCTCTGGATGATGCGCCCGTCGGAACTGCTCCGGCTCGCGCACTCCGACGACAAGTCGAAGGGCACGGTCCGCACCGCGATCCGCTACATCGCGGCCACGCCGAGCTTGCGCATCTCGTTCGTGATGCTGATGGTCATCGGCACGCTCGGCTACAACCTCACCGTCGAGCTTCCGCTCTTCGTCGAACGCTCGTTGCACGACGGCGACACCGCGTTCACGTTCCTCTACACCATGTTCAGCGTCGGGGCGTTGGCGAGCGCGCTCGTCGTCGCGCACCGGCAGCTGGTCCACCTGCGCAACGTGCTCATCGGCGCGGGCGCGTTCGGCGTCGCACTCGTGATCCTCGCGTTGACGCCGGGTCTCGTCCTCGCGATCCCGGTGCTCCTGGCCCTCGGGGTCGCCAGCATCCTGTACTTCACTGCGACCACCGCGATCGTGCAGGTCGACGCCGATCCGAGGTTGCACGGCCGGATCCTCGCGGTGCAGACCATTCTGCTCGTCGGCACCGCGCCGATCGGTGGTCCGATCGACGGCGCGATCGCCGACGTGTTCGGAGCCCGGGTGCCGTTGCTGCTGGGCGGGGTCGCCGCCCTCGCCGCCGCATCGTGGGGGCTGCTCGCGGCCCGACGGGCGCACGCCCTCGGCCGTGACGACGGAATGGATGCCGCGGCGCGCTTCACTTAGGGTGCGCCGGATGCCTGCCGGGCCCCTGTCGTGGATGCGAGTCGTCGATCTCACCGATCTGCGCGGCGCGCTGTGCGCGCGCATCCTGGCCGATCTCGGCGCCGACGTGATCCGCATCGAGCGGGGCGATCCGCCCGACTCGCTCGCCTACGCATACCGCAACGCGAACAAGCGCGGCGTCGCCCTCGAGCTCGACGACCCCGCGGACCGGGCGCGCCTCGACGAGCTCCTCGCGAACGCGGACGTGCTCGTCGAGAACGCCGGCGTCGCCGACGAGCTCGTCGCGGCCCACCCGCACCTCGTGCACGTGGCGCTGACCGATCTCGGGTCGAGTGGGCCGCGGGCCGACTGGCACCTCGAACCGCTTCCCGCGCTGGCGGCTTCGGGCGCGCTGTGGGCGTCGGGCTTCCCCGACCTCCCACCCTGCAACGGCCCCGGGGACCTCGCGCACGACTGCGCATCGGTCTACGGCGCGATCGGTGCCGTCGCCGCGGTCCTCGACCGCGCCCGGCGCGACGACGGCACCGGCCAGGTCGTCGAGGTCAGCGCGCAGGAGGCCGGTCTCGCGGGACTCATCCCGTGGTCGGTCGCGATGCAGGACTACCTCGCGGTCAACCCGCTGCTGCCCGCCGACGGGCGTCGCAACGCCGACGGCGCGTACTGGGTGCTGCCCGCGGCCGACGGTTGGGTGCGGGTGGTCGTCGGTTCGCCGAAGCAGTGGGCAGGCTTCAAGGCGCTGATGCGCAACCCCGACATCTTCGAGGCCGACGAGTGGCGCAACCCGCACTTCCGGATCGCGAACTCCGACGTCTTTCGCATGGTGGCGCAGGAACGCCTCACCGACCGAACACGCGACGAGCTGTTCACCGAAGCACTCGGCTACGGCGCAACGGTGGGCGTGCTCCACCAGCCCAGCGAGTTCGTCGCCCACCCGCAGACGCGGACGCGCGAGTTCTTCACCGAGAGCGGCATCGAAGGCCTCGAAGGTCTCCCGTTCGCGACGCAACCGGTCAAGCTGGCGCGCACACCGTCGTCGATCCGTCGCGGCGCGTCGGTCGACGACGCGCCGACGTTCGCGCCCGCCTCGTCGCCGGCGCCCTTCGGACGTGGGCGCGACCTGCTCCTCGACGGCGTGCGGGTGATCGAGTTCGGCGTCGCCGCGGTGGTGCCCGAGATGTGCGCCGTCCTCTCGGAGCTCGGCGCCGACGTGATCAAGATCGAGTCGCGGGCCAACCTCGACGTGCTGCGCATGGGCAGCGGCAGCATCGACCTCATCGACAAGAGCTTCACCTTCAACGACGAGTGCCGCGGTCGACGCAGCGTCGCGCTCGACCTCAACACCGAACGCGGGCGTGAGCTCGCGTTCGCCCTGTGCGCGTCGTCCGACGTGGTGGCCGAGAACCAGCGGGGTGGCGCGCTCGAACGACGCGGCCTCGGCTACGACGCCGTGCGCGCGGCCAACCCGCGCGTCGTCTACGCGTCGTCACAGGGCTACGGGCGCGGCGGCCCGTTCGGCGAGATGCCCGCCTACGGCCCGCTCAACTCCGGCTTCAGCGGCGTGCACCTGCTGTGGAACCACCCCGACGCGCCCTATCCGTGCGGCACGTCGATGAACCACCCCGATCACATCGCCGGTCGGCTCCTCGCCGTCGGCGTGCTGGCCGCGCTCGCCGAACGAGAGGTGTCGGGCGAGGGCCAGCACCTCGAGCTCGCGCAGACCGAAGCCGCCGCCTACCTCATCGGCGAGGTCTACCTCGAGGCCGCACGCGCGGGCGTCGACCCTGCTCCCCTCGGCAACACCCACCCGCACGCATCACCGCACGGCGTGTACCCGTCGGAGGGATCCGACCAGTGGGTCGCGATCGCGGTCACCGACGATGACGCGTGGTGCGCGCTGTGCAATGCGGTCGGGTGGGAGGACGACCCCGCGCTGCGCACCGCCGCCCAGCGGGTCGCCGCACGCGCCGAGCTCGACGATCGACTCGCAACGTGGACCACCACGCGCACGAAGGAAGCCGCGGCCGAACTCCTGCAGGCCCACGGCGTGTCGGCGATGCCGGTGATGGGCCCCTACGACCACCACGCCGACCCGCACCTCCTCGAACGCGGCGCGATCGTGACGCTGCACCACCCCGAGGTCGGCGACGAGCGCCACATCGGCAACCCGCTGCGGTTCTCACGTCTCCCGCAACGCCGAGCAGAGGCGGCGCCGCTCATGGGCGCCGACACCGAAGCCGTCCTCACCTCGGTGCTCGGACTCGACGCCGCCGAGGTCGAGCAGCTCGTGGCCGACGACGTGTGCCGATGACCACACCTCCGGCGATCGCGCACTCGCCGAAGTTCCACCGCGATCGCAGCGGCTACCCCGACGCGCTGCGCACCTGGTTCGCGCGACGGCATCCCGGCGCCGAGGCCGTCACCGTTGGCGACGTCGACATCCCGGCCGCGACCGGCTTCTCCAACGAGACGATCTTCTTCGACGTCGACTGGACCGACGGCGAAGGAAGGCACCAGGAGCGCTTCGTCGGGCGGATCGAGCCGGCCACGGGCGCGCTGTTCCCGATGCAGACCCGCGCGTGCGCAGTGTCGGTCGAGCTGCAACAACGCGTGATGCGGGTCGTGGCCGAGCACGGCGTGCCGATGTGCCCCATCGACGGGTACGAACCCGATCCCGACGTGCTCGGTCAACCGTTCTTCGTGATGGGATTCGTCGAAGGACGCGTGCCGTCCGACGTACCGCGCTACACGCTCGAAGGCTTCCTGCTCGACGAGGCCACTCCCGAGGAACGGCACCGCCTCGTCAGCAGCGGCCTCGAGGCGATGGCGGGCATCCACGCGATCGACTGGCGCGAGGCCGATCTGGGCTGGCTCGACGCCAGCGGCGTCGGCGAACCGACCCTCGCCGTGCAACTCGACCTGTACCGTCGGTTCGCCACCGACCAGCTCGCGTCGCGGCCCCACCCGGAGCTGTTCCGCGCCTTCGACTGGCTCGCCGCACACGATCCTCACGACGAGCGCATCGGGTTGGCGTGGGGCGACTCGCGGCTCGGCAACATCATCTTCAGCGACTATCGACCCGCGGTCGTGTGCGACTGGGAGGCCGCCGCGTTGAGTCCCACCGAGGCCGACCTCGGCTGGTGGCTCATGTACGACCGCATGTCGTTCGACGACATGGATGCGCCGCGCATGGAGGGCTTCCCCACGCGCGAGCAGATGGTGAAGATCTACGAGGATGCGTCCGGTCGCGAGGTGCGCGATCCCGTGTACTGGGAGATCTTCGGATCGATGCGCTACGCCGCGATCATGGTCCCGCTCGCCGACCGCATGACCGCGGCAGGACTGGTCCCGGCCGACAGCGCGATGGCGACCGACAACTACGTCGTCGACTCACTCACGCGACTCCTCGACGCCGCCGGCCGGTAACCCAGTCGGTCAGCCGGCCGAACTGCCGCTGGTGCGGTAGTCGCCGAACTTGCCGTCGCGGCGATCGAGCGCGCCGGTCAACCCGTCGCTCTCGATGTCGGCGACGAAGTCGGCCATCGACTGCGTGTGCGTGCCGAGCGCGCACAGCTCGGTGCCGGCACGGATGCCGGTGCGCAGGCCCATGACCTCCATCTGGCGGTGGATCGCCCGCTTGTTCAGCCGCAGCACGTCGAGCGGCAGCTTGCTGACCTTCTCGGCGACCTTCAGCACCTCGGCCTCGAGCTGGTCCGCCGGGTACGACGCGTTGGCCCAGCCGTAGCGCTCCGCCTCGACGCCGGTCACCGAGTCACCGGTCATGAACATCTCCATGGCCTTGCGCATCCCGAGGAACCACGGGTGGAAGTGCATGTCGGGCACGCCGAAGCGCACCGCGGGATAGCCCATCTGCGCGTCGTCGGCCATGTAGACCAGGTCGCAGCCGGTCGCGAGCTCGCTGCCCCCGGCCAGGCAGAAGCCGTGGACCTGGGCGATCACCGGCTTGGAGAGATCCCAGATGCCCATCCAGGTCTCGGTGACGTGGCGCGGCCACTGACCCTCTCCCGCGGCGGTGAAGTGCGGAAGCTCGTGACCCTCGTTGCCACCACCGAGGTCGTAGCCCGCCGAGAACGACGGACCGTTGCCGCGCACGATCATCACCTTGACGTCGTCGTCCATGTCGCCCTCCTGCAGGGCGTCGATGATCGCCCCCCGCAGAGGATGGAAGAGCGCGTTCCGCTTCTCCGGGCGATTCATGGTCAACCGCTTCACCTGGGGCAGCGGGTAGTCGACGATGACCAGTTCTTCAGCCACGGGATGTCCTCTCGATCGGGCCGTACGGGGTTGTCAGCACCCGGTCAGTATGGATCGCATCGGCGCGGCGCTCACGCTGCTCGAGCACCCCGGGGCGCGATCTGAGCGAGACTGCACGAATCCGCGGGACCATCCCGAGAGGAGTCGACGAGATGGCGCACCGATCCACGAAGGTCGCACTGGCGGTTGGGGTGACCGCCGGCACCGCGGTCCTGCTCGCGCGAACCAGCGCGGGCGCACGAGCGGGGCGGTTCGCGCTGCCCCGGATCGCCGACCGCGCGTGGACACTTCCCGTGCTCCCCACCCTGATCGACCGTCAGTGGGAGAAGAAGCGCGCCGGCCTCGCGCAGCTCGAGATGCAGCCCGGCGACGTCGTGATGCTGGGCGACAGCATCACCGAGGGGGCCGACTGGGCGACGCTCCTGCCACAGACGCGAGTGCACAACCACGGCATCGGCGGAGATGACACCATCGGTGTGCTCCGTCGCCTCGACCTCGTCACTCAGGCGCGACCGGCGAAGGTCTTCCTGATGATCGGCACGAACGACCTCGGCAAGGGAACGCTCACGGTCGACGAGATCGTCGCCAACGTCCACGAGATCGTCACCCGCATCCGCAGCGAGAACCCGACGACCGAGCTCTACGTGCAGAGCGTCCTTCCCCGCTGGCACACCCGCACGGACGACGTGCGGCGCCTCAACGACGGGATCGAATCCGTCGCGCGCGACAACGATGCGACCTGGGTCGACCTCCGTCCGCTCTTCGACCAGGGGGACGGGGCCATGGACCTCGACCTCGCGCCCGACGCGCTCCACCCCAACGCCGAGGGCTACCGACGGTGGGTCGAGGTCATCGCCCCGATGGTGGAATCGAGCGCGTAGCGCGGCTCAGGAGGTTTCGTCGACGGGCTGGTCGTCGAACCAGTCGAACGCGGCGTCGCCGCCGGCTGCGTACATGCCGATGAGCCGACCGGTGAACCCACCGGCCACCTCGGTCGACAGGTAGCGACCGGGCAAGGTTGCGAGCGCGACGTACTCGCCGTGTTCGTCCTCGTACCCGAGGGTGACGAGGTCGGGCTCGCTCCCCCGCTCGTCGGGACCGCAGCGCACCTCGAGCACCACACTGGACCGGTCGTGAACGCCGGCACTCGCGAGCTCCTGCGCCAGCGGCCCGATCCGCGCGCGGACGACGACCCGTTCACCCATGACCGCGACGTCGTAGTGCGCTCGGTCATCCATCCACACGGTGAGGCCGGCTTCGGCAGCACTCCCCGCGTCCACGAGCACGCGAACCCGACAGTGCGGGTGCTGCTGACGCCGACCCACGAACGCCGGCTCGTTGTCCTCCAGCGAACTGGTCCCGTGCAGCTGCAACCACCCGCGACGCTCCTCGATCGACGACCTGTCGTCGAGCGGCGAACGAATGGCGAGCCAGCGCGGGTCCCAGGTCGTCGCGTCGAAGTCGTCGCGCGCGTTCTGGGTCGCCGTGGTCCCCGCGCCGGGTGGCGTCGAGTCCATCGCGAGCACGAGGTCACCCACGACGGGCCAGTCGTCGACCCACCTCACCGGCACGAGGCACGTCTCCCGCCCGAGGACGTGGAAGTTCGGGGTCATGCCGCGCGGCCGGGCGCCGTGCAGCACCATCCACCACGAACCGTCGGGTGCCTCGACCAGATCCCCGTGGCCGGTGTTCTGGATCGGGCGATCGGTGCTGCGATGGCTGATGATCGGGTTGTGCGGGCACGACTCCCATGGTCCGCACGGTGTCGGACCGCGCGCGATTCGACACCGCGTGCCCGCGTTCGGTACCGCCTTCCGCAATGAGGAGGTACCAGTGGTCGCCCCGACGCAGGAGGTGCGGCGCCTCGGGGTACTGCATCCCGGTGCCCGACCACGTCGTCACCGGCGCATCGAGCACCACACCGGTGCGATCGTCGATGCGGCACCGCGAGATCGCACCGAGCGCAGTGTGCACCCAGCAGTTGCCGTCGTCGTCCCAGGCGAGGTCGGGATCGATGCCGAACACATCAATCACGATCGGGTCCGACCACGGACCGGTCGGGTCGTCCGCGGTCACGAAGAAGTTCTGCAGTCCTCCGTCGAGCGTGCAGACGGTGGTGATCATCCAGAAACGACCGTCGTGATGCCGCAACGTCGGCGCGAACACCCCCAATGACGTGTTGCCCGGGGTCGACCGCAGATCGAGTTGCGAGCGCCGGTCGAGCACGTTGCCGATCTGGGTCCAGTCGACGAGGTTGGTCGAGCGGAAGATCGGTACACCCGGGAAGTAGGTGAACGTCGACGTGACGAGGAAGTACTCGTCGCCGACGCGGCAGACGCTCGGATCAGGGTGGAAGCCGGGGATGACCGGGTTGTGGTATCCGGCCATCAGCCGTCGAGCGCGAAGGCCTCGGGGCTGCGCCCGACCGAGTCCTGCTCGAGGTGCTTGGACTGATCGCTCAGCGACGCACGCCGGCGCCGGATCTCCTCCGCGCTGAGCTCTTCGAACACGTCACCGGGCCGCGGCGCGAGACCAAATCCCGTGTAGACGACGCGCCGTTCACGATCGATGGGCGGACGGCTCATGTGCAACGTGCAGCTGCAGTGCACGGTGAGGTCGCCAGTCTGCGTCGGCAGCGGGAGTCTCGGCAGATCGAGGTCGGCACGCATGTCGACCGACTGCACGTTGGCGCGGTGCGAGCCGGCGACGACGCCGAGCTCGCCGCTGTTGCGGTCCGCGCCGGTGATCGCGATCCCCACCGTGAGGCTGCAGCACCCGCGCGAGTGTCCGCCCATGGTGCAGTCCTTGTGCCACGACACGTCGGACATGCCCTCGACGACACCGATCTTCTTGAGCAGGCCTTCCGCACTGTCGCCGTCGCGCGGCGGGCGCTGGACCATCTCGTCGTCGGTGAACGTACCGACGCGTCGGTAACGGTCGCTCTCGAGGAGGCCCTGGAGCGTCGGCGACTTCAGGTTGAATCCGAGGATGCGGGCGGGATACCAGCCTTCCGCGGTGCGCGCCCACCACGAAGCACCGTCGTCCTGGGTCGCCGCCGCGAGCGCGTCGTCGAGCTCGGCCGACACCTGCGCCATCTCGGCGTCGCTGAACACGCCCTGGAGGTGCAGGAAGCCCGCTTCGGCGAGGAAGTGGCCGATCTCATCGGGGTCGTCGTCGACACCGAAGCCGCGGTGGAGGTCGAGCGCACTGCCGTCGCGGTGCGGAAGTCGATCGAGCCGGGCTCGTACACCGTCCTGCCGTCGATCGCCGCGCGCAGGACCGGCTCCCACGCCACGAACCGATCACCACTCCCCTGCGGGAACGTCACGCGCCCGGCCATGAGGAGCCCGAACGTCGACACCACGTCGTCGAGCAGCTCCGCGCCCGCCCACGCGTCGAGCTCCGCGACGACCCCGTCGGCCGCCAAGCCCTCGCGGAGGACGAGGCGGCCACCGTCGACGACCAGGTGTGCGCGCATCCCGTCGATGTCGAGACCGAGCGTGTCCAAGCCGAGTTGCTCCACGCCGCGCGCCGCCAGTGTGCCTGTATCGGCCAGCCGTTCGGTGAGCTCGGCGAACAGCTGCGGCGCGTCGCGCTCGTCGGCGGGTCCGGCGAACCGCGTTCTCCAGTCGATCGTCGTCATCGATTCATCCTCTCTCGGGGGTGGCCGTCACTGTCGGAACCGGAGCTGTCGAAGCGGTGCCACTGCGCGCGATCGCCCGTTCGTCGACGCCGAGGTAGCTCGCGATCACCTTCGGATCGTGACGTACCGTCACCGGATCGCCCTCGGCGATGACCCGACCGACCTCGAGGCAATACACGCGGTCGCTGATGCTCATGATGAGCGGCATGTCGTGCTCGATGACCAGCATCGCGGCGCCGAGCTCGCGGCGGATCTCGACGATGAGCGGACCGAACGCCTCGGTCTCACGCTGCGCGACACCGGCCGTCGGCTCGTCGAGGCAGAGGACACGCGCGTCGAGCGCGAGCAACCCGGCGAGCTCGACGATGCGGCGGGTGCCGGTCGAGAGGTCGGCGATGCGGTTGTTGGCGTAGCGACCGAGACCGAGGAAGCCGATGAGGTCGTCGGCCTCGGCGCGTCGCCGCCGTTCTCGGGCGAACGAACGAGGCAGGAACAGCGCGGTGGAGAGGAGGCCGGTGCGCCCACGCGCCTCCAGCGCGACCTCGACCGTCTCGCGCACGGTGAGCTCGGGGAAGAGCAGCGCGGCCTGAAACGTGCGCCCGAGACCCATGCGCGCCCGGCGCGCCGCACCGGTCGACGAGACGTTCGTCGCCGTGGATTCGCACCGTGCCTGCGCAGGGGACGAAGCCTCCGATCGCGTTCATGAGCGTCGACTTGCCGGCGCCGTTCGTGCCGATGAGGCCCACGATCTCGTCGTCACCGACGCGCAGGGAGGCGTCATCGACCGCGACGACACCGCCGAAACGGACCTTGATGCCCGACACCTCCAGCGCCGGCACGTTCTCGACGATCGGTGGCCGGGCCGGGCGCACGAGCACCGGGGGCGTCGCCGTCGTGCGTTCGGTCGGCGGCGCTTCGCGCTTCGATGCCGCCCACGCGAACATGGCGTCGCGCGCCGAGTACACGATCTGCATCAGCCCGCCGGGGAAGTAGAGCAACAGGATCAGCAGCCCGAGGCTCGAGGTCAACAGGGGCACCAAGGTGTTGTCGGGGAAGAACGCGGGGAGCCCGACGATCCACAAGCGAGCCGAGCACCGCGCCCATCGGTGATGCGATCCCGCCGATGACCACGAGCGCAACCAGCGCGAGCGAGTCGGTCACGAGGAAGTAGCGCTCGGTGAACGGGACCGCCTCGACCGCGCCCGCCAGCAGCGCGCCGCCGAATCCCGCGATGAACCCGGCAATCGCGAAGGCGCGGAGCTTCGATGGTGCCACCCCGACCGTGTAGGCCGCCGCTCGGTCGGCGTTGTCGCGCACCGCGATGGTGGTGCGGCCGATCCCCGATCGACGCAGCCGACTGACCACAACGAACGCCACAACGAGCACTGCGAGGCACACGTAGTAGTAGGTCCGTTGCGACGACAGGTCGAGGCCGAACAACGATCCGCGCGGAAGGGCACCGTCGTGAGGTCGTCAGAGAGCACCGGCTGGCGGAACAGATACTGCGACGCGGCGACGGAGAACGCGAAGGTGCTGACCGCGAGCAGCAGACCACGCACGCGGAGCGCGCCCACCCCGATGAGCGCGGCGAGGGCGGCCGAGGCGAACGCGGCGATCACGATGGAGAGGAAGAACGGCATCGGTGCGAGGTCGAGGTGCAGCACGCCCAGATCGAGGTTCATGCCTCGCGTCAGCGCCGCCGCGACCAGGGCGCCGAACCCCGCGAAGGCCATCTGCCCGAGCGACAGCTGGCCCGCCCATCCCGTGAGCACGATCAGTGAGAGCCCGCAGATGGCGAAGCAGGCGATCGTGGCGTAGAGCAGGTGCCGTGAGGGCTGCGTGACCAGAAGCGGCAGGAGGATCGCGAACAGGAGGAGCGCGCCCAGAACGACCACGTTGAGCCGCTTGACCCACCAGACACCACGCAGTTGCTCGGGGATCTCGCGCACCTTGGGCGCGAACGAGAACGTCTGCGTCTCGGCCGGCCCGCGGGTGCGGCTCTGCAGCGCCACCGCGATCAACACCGCGACCAGCAAGAGACCGTCGATCAAGCCCGGCTTGTCGAGGTAGTTGAAGTTGATCAGCGCCTGCGCGACGCCGATGGCAATCCCCGCCAACATCGCTCGGGGAAAGGACACCATGCCCGCGATCACCGCGGCGGCGAGCGCCCGTACCAGCGTGTTCGGCCCGAGCGTGAGCAGGTCACGTGCGGAACCGGCGTTGTCAGCTGCCACCAGCATCATCGTCAGGGTCGCCAGGAACCCCGCGATCGACCAGACCGCGGTCGAGACCAACTTGGGGTTGATGCCCTGCACGCGCGCGAGGTCGGGGTTCTCGGCCGACGCCTTGACCGTGCGCCCGACCAACGTACGGTTGAGGAACCAACCGAGCGCGAACGCGACGATCGGCACGACGACGAGCACCGCGAGCTGCGCGCCGGTGACCCGCACGCCGAACACGTCGCTCCACGTGTGATCGACTGCAGGCGGGTACGTCGCACTGAAGTCGGTGATCTCCGGGTACGCAGTGACGATCGCGAGCGCGAGTCCCGAGATGCCGATCGTCGAGACGAGCACGACGACCCGCGGCGCGTAGAACAGCCGGCGGATCACCACCAGCTCCATCACCGTGCCGAAGAGTGTGCCGACGATCAGTGACGCGATCGCGGCGAGCCAGAACGGGACGTCGTACTCGATCACGAGCAATGCGAGGAGGCTCGCTCCGACCAGCCCCATGTTGCCGACGGCAAAGTTGATGACCCGCGTCGATCGGTAGATCAGCACGATCCCCATGGCCAGGAGACCGATCTCCAACCCCGCGATGAGCCCGTTGAACACGAGCTGCGACGTGATCCAGGTGGCCACCACCGACACGCCCGCCGAGCCCGTCACGGTCAGCCGCCTTCCCGCCCGAGGAACACCGCACGCGCGAGGTCGTCGCGTTCGGCGAGCTCGGCGGCGGGACCCTCGAAGCGCACCTGCCCCTTCTCGAGGAACACCGCCCGATCGGAGACCGACAGCGCGATGTTCAGCGACTGCTCGACGAGGATGATCGTCATCCCTTCGGCCTTCAGCCGCTCGATCACGCCCAGCAGCTCCTGGACCACCAGCGGCGCGAGACCGAGCGAGAGCTCGTCGATGGCGAGCACCTCCGGGTCGTGGAGCAACGTCATCGCCAGCGCGAGCATCTGCTGCTGCCCACCCGACAGCTGCGATGCGGCGGACCGTCGTCGTTCGGCGAGCCCGGGGAACAGCTCGTACGAGCGGTCGAGGCGACGCTGGAAGTCGGCGTCGTCGCCCCGGTACACGAACGCCGCCATCTCCAGGTTCTCGTGCACGGTCATCGCCGGGAACACGCCCTTGCCGCCGAGCAGGATGCGGATGCCGAGCTTCGCCCGCTGCTCGGGCGTGGTGTAGGTGATGTTCCGGCCGTTGAGACGCACGACACCGCGCGCAGGCGTGCCCAGGCCGGCGATGGCGCGCAAGATCGTCGACTTCCCCGCTCCGTTCGTCCCGAGCAACGCCAGCACCTCGCCGCGGTGCACCTCGAAGCCGACGTCGAACAGCACCTGGACGGGGCCGTAGGCGAAGTCGATGTCGGCGACCTGGAGCGCCGGCACCCGCGCCGGCGCCTCGAGCTGGCGGGTGTGCTCCGCCATCTCCTCTCGCAGCTCGGCGACCACCATCGAGAGGTCGTTGCGGATGAACCGCGCACTGCGGATGATGAGCGCACCACCGATGATCGTCGACGGGACGACGATGGCGAGGACGGCGACCCGGGGCCCGAACTCGTCGGACAACAACCCCGAGAGCAACGCGCCGCCTGTCGCCCCGATGAAGAAGATGTAGATCGCGCCGAGCGCGGAACCCATCCCGCGCAGCCGGTAGGGAACGACCGACTGCAGGACCGGTCCGACCATCGTGAACGCCACGGTGAGGAGGAGGAGCTGCGGGATGCCCAAGATCGTGAACAGCACGACGTTCGGCATGAACCATTGCACCGGCGTCAGGAGCGCGGCGGGGAGGATCATGATTCCCACGAGCGCAGCGCGCGGGACGGATCGCGCCGGTAGAGGCGATCGTACGAACGGCCCGCGATGGGCAACGCGATCAACAGCCCGAGACCACCGATCGTGGCGAGGAGGCCGCGCTCGAACGTCTTGGTGCCGTACTCCTCCTCCATGAACAGGTTGCTCAGCACCGGTGCGGTGAAGAGCCCGAACCCGATGGCGGCGAACGCGACGATCACGGTCTTGAGCGTGCGGATCTGCCAGAGGCGGGCGAACGCGGCCTCGACCGAGATCGGCGCCGGCTGCGCGTCCTCGATGACCTCGCCGAGCACGTCCTGCTTCTCGAACTGGCCGCGCGGTGGCTCGCGGCAGCCGGAACGCGAAGAGGGCGACGACCGCGACCGGGATGCCGAGGAGGAGGAAGGGCCACCGCCAGCCTTCGTCACCGCCGGCGATCGCCGCGATCCCGGCGACCACCACCGGGCTCAGCACACCCACGAGACGAGCGCCCATCGCCAACGACGCGCTGATGCGACCCCGCGCTCCGATCGGGTAGGTGTCGGCGATGAGCGAACCGTGCACCGGGATCGAGTTCGACTTGGCGATCCCGGCCCCGAGCCGCGACCAGAAGAGCTGGAACGCGTTGGCGACCAAGCCGCACGACGCGACGAACGCGGCGAACGCCAGGTTCGCCCAGCCGAGGATCGGCGGACGCCGGTAGCGATCGGCGAGCCACCCCATGGGCAGTGCGCCGAGCACCAGAAATGCTCCGGACGCAGCCGCGAGGAAGACGATGACGCCGTTGCTGACCCCGAACGAGTCGCGGATGTCGGGGGCGAGCACCGACAGCGTCGCGACCTCGAGCTCCTCGAACGATGCGAGCAGCAACAACACGACGAACGTCCGCATGCTCCCTGCACGCAGCGCCTCGCCGAGCGAGAGGTGTTCTTCCCCGACTCCGGGAAGCAGGTCGTCGGCGAAGAGGACCTCTTCCTTCGCCGCCGCTTGCTGCGCCTCGCGCTCGGCCTCGGCATCGAGGACCGCGACCGCGAGCTGCGCGGCGTCACCCGGCGTGGTGGTCATGGCATCGACCTCGTCGATCTCAGCCGATCTTCTTGTCGATCACCAGTTGCTGCGTGGTGGGGTCGTACTTGTACGTGTACAGCGGCTGGGCCCAGGTGTGGGTCTTCGGGTCGTACTTGATGGTTCCCGATCCCGGGATCGTCACCGAGCCCAGCTTCGCCGCGGCCTTGCCGAAGCCGGCGACGGTCGGGTCGTTGCCGGCCGCGCCCGCCAGCTGGGAGAAGAGGGAGATGTACCGGCACGCGGCGGCTGCCGACGCCTGGTAGTCGGGTGTGTGCGGCTGCGGGTGCTCGATGATCGTCTTCCCGGTGGCTTTCTCGACCGTGCTGTAGCACTTCTGCAAGCTCGGGTCGTTGAAGTCGGCGGCGATGTCGGCCGTCGCCGAGCCCTTCCACAACGCGGGGTCGGTGGCCTTGTTGATTGCCGCTCCCTGGAACGTCGAGAAGGGGGTGCCGACGAGCTTGGGTCGGTAGTCGCTGTTCTTCAGCGCGTTGCTGAAGGCGCTCGGCGCGGCGCCGACCAGCAGGACGGTCTTGATGCCGTCCGACTTGAACTTCTCGGCGATCGTGCCCGCTTGTTGCGTGGCCGCGACGGTGTCGTTGAGTGGTGCGTCGATGATCGCCACCGTGTTCTTGATGCCGTTGCGCTTCAGTGCTGGGAGCACGGCTGCGTCGAGGAGGTTCTTCTCCTCGGCGGCGACGGCGACGACCCCGATCTTGCCCTTCAGGTCACCGCTCTTCACGAGCGCGTCGACCGCTCGCGGGGTCACCTCCGGACCGGAGTCGAGGGTCATCCACGGCGCCTTCGCCTGCTTCAGGTACGTGGGGTCCATGGTGCCGCCGAGGATCGGTGTGTCGTGTTGGGACACGTAGCACAGCGGCGCGTCGAAGTAGAAGAACCCGACCGTGGCGAAGACCTTCTCGTCCTCGGTCAGCTTCAGGCACGCCTCCTGCGCGGGCGCGGTGCCGATCGGGTTGATCGGCGCGAAGACGGGCACGACCTTGCGGCCGTTGACGCCACCCTGCTTGTTCAGCTGCATCGATGACCGCGTTGTACGTGGTCTTGTAGTCGCCGTGGCTGATGTCGGTGACGTCGCGGATCGCGTCGAGGTCCGGGTATGTGATCCCGATCTTGATCTCGTCCTTGGACACGCCTGGTGCCGCCGCCCACGCGACACCGACCACGCCGAGCACGGCCCCGAGCACCACGAACAGTGCCAGCAACTTCCGCATCGTTGATTTCCCCCCTGGAACCCAGTCTCGATACTGAGCGAGCTCACCCGCTCACCCCAAACGTGATCGCCGCGTAGAGGCGCTATGTTCGGACTTGTGCGTGAGCACGTTAACGGACATCTGTGCCGCCGTCGAGCCGCTGCCACCCACCCACCCGCCCGGGTGTGGACCGTCGGGCTCGCATCGTCCGGTTCCCCCCTGGTTGCCGAGTTTCGATTCGAAGCCGCGGCCCACCCGTCGCATGACGGCGGTGCCGTTCAGCAGTTTCGACCAGTGGACTATATTTTGATGGTCGAAACTGTGTCAACCTCCCGCACCGGCTCGGAGGCCAGACTGATGAGCCAGATGGTCAGCGCCGAGATCCACGCCGACGAGTTCGTGCGACCGCTCCCCCCGCGAACGCCGAAGTCCGCTCGGACACGCCGACGAATTCTCGACCTGGCCGCGCGCCTCTTCATCGAGCGGGGCTACGGGGCGGTGTCGCTTCGCGACATCGCCGAAGCTGCAGAGATCACGAAGGGCGCCATCTACGGGCACTTCCGCTCGAAGGGCCAGCTCCTCGTGGAAGTGGTCCGCTGGAAGACCGACGAGTTCGACCAGTCGCCCGGCTTCAACGAGGCTGCTCGCGACCTCGAGCACGGTGTCGACCTGATCTACGACGCGCGCACCCGCGACCTTCGACTGCTCGAAGTGGATGCCGCGGTAGCGGCTCGTCACGATCCCGACGTCGCCGCCGGACTCGCGGTGCACTATCGCCAACGGCAAGAGATGATCCGCGAGATGATGACCGACGCTCGAGACCCGGATGCTGCTGCATGGCTCGTCGCCGTTCTCACCGCCGGCATCGGAACGAAAGAGTCAGCCGGAATCCCGATGCCTGCAGCCGACGCGCTCCACTCGACGCTTGTCGCGATCGTGGGTGCGCTCCTCGAGGACACGTCGGGCGCGGCGGCTCACTCGCCGGGGTAGCGAACCCCGATCTGCTCGCGGATCGAGTCCATGGTGGCGGCGAGGCGCAGCGTCTCCGCGTGTGGGATCGCCGGGCTCTCGAGCGCGCCGGACCGCAGGCACCGGTGCACCTCGCCCACCTGGTAGCGCAGGCCCTGCCCCACGATCGGAGTGTCTCGCCGTTCGACACCGGTCGCCGTGGTGATCGTGAGCGAACCCGGGCAGTGCATGAACGCGGGAAGTTCGATCACTCCGCCCGTGCCCGAGATGCGGGCCGCGCACGCGAGCGTGACGCGCGTCGCCGCGCGGATGGACGCCAACGCGCCGGTCTCGTGCGCGAGTACGGCGGCCACGTGCTCGTCGGCACCAGTGGTGCCGAGCGCGCCCACCGCTTGGATGTCGGTGGGTGGTCCGAGCACCAGCGACGCCAGTTGCAGCGGGTAGATGCCCAGATCGAGGAGGGCGCCGCCGCCGAGCGCGAGGTCGAAGAGGCGGTGCGACGGATCGAACGGGAATTCGCGCGCCGAAGTCGGCGTCGACGCTCTGGATCTCGCCGATCGCGCTCTCAGCCAGCAGCTCGCCGAGGACCACGTAGGCGGGGAGGAATCGCGACCAGATCGCTTCCATCACGAACACCCCGCGCTCGCAGGCCGTGTCGATCATGCGCTGCGCCTGCCGCTGGTTGAGCGCGAACGGCTTCTCGCACAAGACGTGCTTCCCGGCTTCGAGGAACAACCGCGTGTCGTCTTCGTGGCGCGAGTGCGGCGTCGCCACGTACACCACGTCGACGTCGTTGTCGGCGGCAAGGTCCTCGTACGACGCGTGACGGTGCGGGATGTCGAACTTCGTACCGAAGCGTTCCGCCCGCTCGGCGTTGCGCGACGCTACGGCAACGGTTTGCGCGTCATCGGTCTCGGCGAGTCCTTGCGCGAACCGCGCGCGATGCCGCCGGTCGCCGCGATCCCCCACCGGATCCGGTCACCCATCCGGATCAGCGAACGCCGAGCAGGAGCTCGTTGACCAACTGGTCGAGGCGTTCCAACCCGAGTCCCGGTTGCGCGAGGGCGACGGGGTCGGGCCGGTCGGCGCGGAGGGCGGCGAGGCCCCCCTCGGGGCGAGTCGGCACCGAGAGCTCGTCGACCTTCGCGGTGGCCAGCGCGGCCTGGATCTCCGGATCCTCGTGGAAGCGCCGGGCCTTGTCGCGCAGGATCAGGTACGTGCGGATGCAGCCACGGGCGAAGTCCCACACGCCGTCGGCATCCTCGGTGCGATAGGGATGCGCGTCGAAGTGGCGCATGCCGTCGTAACCGGCGTCCTCGAGCAGCTTCACGAGGTAGAACGCGTCGCGGATGCCTTCCGAGCCGAAGCGGAAGTCCTGGTCGTACTTGCCGGGCCGCTGCGCATTGAGGTCGATGTGGAACAGCTTCCCCTGCCACAGCGTCTGCGCGACCGCGTGGTGGAAGGACAGGCCCGACATCGTCTCGTGCGCGAACTCCGGGTTCAGCCCGACCATCTCCGGATGGTCGAGCTCGTCGATGAACGCGAGCATGTGTCCGACCGTCGGGAGCAGGATGTCGCCACGCGGCTCGTTGGGCTTGGGCTCGAGCGCGAAGCGCAGCGCGTAGCCCTGTTCGAGCGCGTACTCGCACGCCAAGTTCACCGCTTCGGCGTAGCGATCGAGCGCGGCGCGCGTGTCCATCGCCGCGTCGACCTCGCACCCCTCGCGGCCACCCCACATCACGAAGACCTCGGCACCGAGCTCGACCCCGAGATCGATGGCGTCGAGCGTCTTCGCCAGCGCGAAACGACGCACCTGCACGTCGTTGGCGGTGAACGCGCCGTCGCGGAACACCGGCTGCGAGAACAGGTTGCACGTGGCCATCGGGACGCGCAGTCCCGTCTCGTCCAGCGCGCCCTTGAATCGGGCGACGATCGCGTCGCGCTCGGCCCTGCTCGAGCCGACGGGCACGAGGTCGTCGTCGTGGAAGCTCACCCCGTAGGCGCCGACATCAGCCAGGTGCTTCACCGAGTCGACCGGGTCGAGCGGTGCCCGCACCTCGTGACCGAACGGGTCTCGTCCCGGGTTGCCGACGGTCCAGAGACCGAAGGTGAAGTGGTCTTCCGGGACCGGGGTGAATGCGTCGGCCATGAGGCACCTCTGGAGTTTGTTCGATCACCGCACTAAGGTCCCGGTCATGGTAGCGCGGCCGAAAATCGACCGTCGGGTGATGCGCGAGCACAACCGGGCGGTGGTGCTCGACACCGTCCGGCGCTCCGGACCCCTCGCGCGACCGAAGTGGCGCAGCGCACGTCGTTGGCCAAACCCACCGTCTCTGCCATCGTCGACGAGTTGCTCGCCGAGGGCGTCGTGCACGAGGTGGGCGTGGGCACGACCACCGCAGCGGGCGGCCGTCCACCCACCTATCTCGACTTCGACGTGGCGCGCGACGCGTACGTCGGTGTGCACATCGGCGTGGACGACACCACCGTCGCGATCGCCGACGGTCGGGGGACGATCGTGGCGACGCGCAGTCGGAAGTCGGCCATCGCATCACCGCCACGATCGATCGAGCACGTCACCGCACTTCTCGACGACGTTCTCCGGGAGGCGAAGATCACCCGGCGAACCATCCGTCATGCGACGATCGTGCTGCCCGGATTGATCGACCGCGAGACGGGCGTCTGCGTGTTCGCACCGAACCTCGGCTGGAAGGACGTGCCGATCGCGCAGCTGTTCGGCGACGCGCTCCGGATGCCGGTGACGGTGTGGAACACCCCGCATGCCTCCGCGTTCGCCGAAAGTCGGCAGGGCGCCGCGCGCGACATCGCCACCTTCGTGTGGCTCTACGTGGGCCCCGGCGTCGGCAGCGCGATCGTGCAGGACGGTCAGCTCGTGACCGGCACGCGCGGCTTCGCCGGTGAGATCGGCCACTGCCGCGTCGCCGACGACGGACCGCAGTGCCACTGCGGGAAGTACGGGTGCCTCGAGGTGTACACGTCGGCCGAGGCGATCGGCATCGCGGCGCGGAACGCGGGCGTGCCGTCGCGTGCGAAGACACCACGGCTTTCGGAGGTCGTCGCAGCGGCACAAGACGGTCATGAAGGAGCCCGCCGAGTGCTCGACGAGGCCGGTCACCGGCTGGGCCTCGGCGCCTCCTACCTCGTCGGCATCCTCAACCCCGAGCTCGTGGTCGTCGGCGGCGAGTCGGCCGAGGCCTTCAACTTCCTCCTCGAACCGCTCCGCGGCGCGCTGGCCCAGGACGCGCTCGAGGCTGAGCAGGTGCCGGTCGTGGCCAGCGCCGTCGAGGGCGATGCCGCGCTCGACGGGCGCGGTGCTGCTCGCGTTCGAGGCGGGCGTCGCCGCGTCCGAGGTCAACGCATGAGCCTCGTGGCGGGAGTCGACTCCTCCACCCAGTCGTGCAAGCTCGAGGTGCGCGACACCGACTCCGGTGAACTCGTACGCAACGGGCACCGACCCCATCCCCCGACGCTGCCACCGCGGAGCGAGCAGGACCCACACGCATGGTGGGACGCGCTCTCGTCGTTGCTCGATGAGCACGGCCGTGACGTGGCGGCGATCTCGGTGGCCGGCCAACAGCACGGCATGGTCGTGCTGGACGAGACGCGGCGCGTCCTGCGGCCGGCCAAGCTCTGGAACGACACCGAGTCGGCCCCGCAGGCCGACGCGCTCGGTGCACGCGTGGGGCCCATCGGCATGGGCCGACGCGGTCGGCTCGGTCCCGGTGGCGTCGTTCACGATCACCAAGCTCGCGTGGTTGCGCGAACACGAACCCGAGACGTTCGCCCGCGTCGCACACGTGCTGCTGCCGCACGACTGGCTCACCCTGCAGCTCACCGGCGAGCTGGTCACCGACCGCGGCGACGCCTCAGGCACCGGGTACTGGTCGCCGCACACCGGTGACTACGTCGACGACGCCCTGCAACTCGTCGGGCTCGACCGTGCGGTCGTACCGACCGTGCTCGAACCGGGCGCGGTTGCGGGCCGGTTCGGCGACGCGGTCGTCGGTCCCGGCACCGGCGACAACATGGGCGCCGCGCTCGGGCTCGGGCTCCAGGAGGGCGATATCGCGATCTCGCTCGGCACCTCGGGGACGGTCTTCGCCGTCGCGGAGGCACCGACCCGCGACGCGTCGGGAGCGGTGGCGGGCTTCGCCGATGCCACCGGTCGGTTCCTCCCGCTCGTGTGCACGCTCAACGCGACGAAGGTGACCGACGCGATGGCGCAGGTACTGGGCCGCCCGCGCGAGGAGTTCGAGCAGCTCGCCCTCTCCTGCCCATCCGGCGCCGGCGGGGTGGTGCTCCTCCCCTACTTCGACGGCGAGCGCACTCCCAACCTGCCCGACGCCACCGGCATCCTTGCCGGTCTCCGCACCGGCACCGAGCCTGCGCAACTCGCGCGCGCCGCGTTCGAGGGCGTGGTGTGCGGCCTGCTCGACGCGTTCGACGCGCTCGGCGACGCGGGCGTGCCGACCGACCGCGGACGCGTGCTCGTCGTCGGAGGCGGGGCGCACTCCTCCGTGTATCCGCAACTCCTCGCCGATCTGTTGCAGCGACCGGTCGAAGTGGCCGCGACCGCCGAGTACGTGGCGCGCGGCGCATGCGTGCAGGCCGCCGCCGTCCTCACCGGCAACGACGTGGCGACCGTCGCGCGCAAGTGGGCGCGGGGCGATGGTCGCACCGTCGATCCCGACCGGACCGTCGACGCGGCGCGCGTGCGTGCCCAGTACCGAGATCTGCTCCAACGCACGCATCCCGGATCAGGAGACCGAACGTGAACCGCACCTCGTTCAACGACGACTGGCGAGTTCGCCCGAAGGTGAACGCCTTCATGGAGTTGATGGGGGGCGGCGCGCAGCCGTGGGTGGAGGTGCGCCTACCCCACGACGCGATGATCGACGGGACGCGCGATCCCGCCGGTGAGTCCGCCAACGGCTACTTCCCCGGCGGCGTGTGGGAGTACCAGAAGACCGTCGTCGTGCCCGAGACCGATCAGGGCAAGCGGATCCTGGTCGAGTTCGAGGGGGTGTACCGCGGCGCGAGGGTGTACGTGAACGGCACGCTCGTCGGTCACCGGCCCTACGGGTACTCGAACTTCGCGGTGTCGATCGGCGAGCACCTCCGGTACGGCGAAGAGAACACGATCGCGGTCGAAGCGACGGCGCACCGAGACTCTCGTTGGTACTCAGGGGCGGGGATCTACCGCGACGTCCATCTCGTGGTCGGTGAGCCGGTGCACATCGCGCTCGACGGCGTGCACGTGACCACCTCCGATGTCGACGACGACGGTGCGCTGATCGCAGTCGCCACCGTCGTGGAGAACGAGTCCACCGTCACGGTGACGACCAGCATCACGACCGAGATCGTCGACGACACGGGTGCCGTCGTCGCCCGCGATGTCGCTCCGCTCACCATCTTCCCAGGCCGGCCAGACACGCTGCGCCAGCGCCTGTTCGTGGCACAGCCTCGACGGTGGAGTGTCGACCAACCGGCGATCTACACGTGCCGGACGGTGGTCGACAGCGACGGTGGCGAGCTCGACCGTGAGTCGACCGAGTTCGGCATCCGCACGATCTCCGTCGATCCGGAACGCGGGCTGCGCATCAACGGCGAGTCGATCGATCTGCGCGGCGCGTGCATCCACCACGACAACGGCGTCCTCGGCAGCGCCACGATCGCGCGCGCCGACGAACGCCGGGTCGAGAGGCTCAAGGAGGCCGGGTTCAACGCAGTGCGGAGCGCGCACCATCCGATGGGTCGGGCGATGCTCGCTGCGTGCGACCGCGTCGGCATGTTCGTGATGGACGAGGCGTTCGACATGTGGACCGAGCCCAAGACGGAGGACGACTACTCCCAGTCGTTCCCCGATTGGTGGCAGGCCGACGTCGACGCCATGGTCATCAAGGACCGCAACCATCCCTGCGTGATCATGTACTCCACCGGCAACGAGATCCCCGACACCGGCCGACCTTCCGGAGCCGCGGTGGGACGTGCAATCGCCGAACGGATCCGAGCGCTCGACGACACGCGCCTCGTCACCAATTCGATCAACCCCATGCTCTCGGTGGGGATGGATGTGATCGCTTCGCTCGCCGGTGACGTCGAGCTCGCCCCGGCCGAGGACACCGGCATCAACACGATGATGTCGATGATGGAGCAGTTCCTGCCGGCCATCCTGCAGCATGAGGTCATCGACCAACGCACCGCCGAGTCGTACGCCTACCTCGACGTCGCGGGCTACAACTACACCGAGTCGCGCTACGTGATGGACCACGAGTTGCACCCACACCGCGTGATCGTCGGCAGCGAGAACCGGCCTCCGTCGATCGCGGCCAACTGGCAGCTGGTGCGAGAGCACCCGCATGTGCTCGGCGACTTCACGTGGACCGGTTGGGACTACCTCGGCGAAGCCGGTATCGGACGCGCGCAGTACGCGTCGGAAGAGATCGGCGGGTTCATGGGTGAGTACCCGTGGCTGACGGCCAACTGCGGCGACTTCGACATCACCGGCCACCGTCGTCCGGTGTCGTACTGGCGCGAGATCGTGTGGGGTCGGCGCGCCGAGCCCTACCTCGCGGTGCGTCCGCCCGCCCACCACGGTGAAGCAACGACGGCGGGGAGCGGATGGTCGTTCACCGACGCCGTCGCGTCGTGGTCGTGGCCCGGCTTCGAGGACCAGCCCGTCACGGTCGAGGTCTACGCCGACGCCGACGAGGTCGAGCTCCTCGTCAACGGCACGTCCGTCGGCCGCGCAGCCTGCAGGTGCTGACCACGAGTACCGGGCGCAGTTCGAAACCACCTACTCCGCCGGCCAGCTCACCGCCGTCGCCTACCGCAACGGCGCGGAGACGGGTCGAACGTCGTTGGCCACGGCGAGGGGGGACGTGCTGCTCAACGTGCAGGTCGACCGCCCGCGCGTCGACTCCTCCGATCGCGACCTCGTCCATATCGAGATCACGCTGGTCGACGCCGACGGGAACATCTACTTCGGCGAGGATCGGGCGGTGACCGTCGCGATCGAGGGCCCCGGGGTGCTCCAGGGCTTCGGGAGCGGCAACCCGTGCACCGAGGAGACCTTCGGGGCGCCGACGCACGACACGTACGAGAGTCGTGCGCTCGCGGTCGTGCGACCGACGGCCGAGGGCACGATCACGGTGACGGTCTCGGCGAAGGAGTGCGACGATCGCACCGTGACCGTCGAGGCCGTGCACCCGTGACCTGGGAGCTGCGCTGGCACCCGTTCCGAGGTGAGTGGGTGCTGTTCACGTCGCACCGCGGCGCGCGCCCGTGGATCGGCGAGACGGTCGACGACGACGAGCCGGCGATCCCGGAGGACAACGCGCTGGCGCCGCTCGGTCGTCGGATCGACACCACGAACCCGGACTACCGGGGCGTGTTCGTGTTCACCAACGACCTCCCGGTCTTCGGACCCGACGCACCGGAGCCCACCGACGGCGACGAGCTGTACCGCACCCGGCGAGCGGTGGGCACCGCCGAGGTCGTCTGCTACCACCACGACCCCACGAAGTCGATGGCCGATCTCTCCGACGACGAGGCGGCCGCGGTCGTGCGCACGTGGCGCGACCGGACTGCGGCCTTGCAGGCCGTCGACGGCGTGGCGCACGTGTTGATCTTCGAGAACCGCGGCGCCGCGGTCGGCACGTCGAATCCGCATCCGCACTGCCAGATCTACGCCGGGTCGCTCGTCTACGGCTTCGCCGAGCGGGAAGACGAGATCTCGACCGCGCACTTCGCCGAGACCGGCCGTGAGATCCTCGCCGACGTGGTCGAACGTGAGGCCTCGAGTGCCCGCGTGCTCGACGGCAACGAGCACTTCTTCGCGTGCGTGCCGTGGTTCGCGCGCGCTACGCGTACGAGGTGCTCGTGCTCCCCCGCCGCCAGGTGGCGTCGCTGGTCGACCTCGACGATGACGCGTGTCGTGCCCTCGGCGTCGTGCTGCGCGACGTGGTGCGGCGGTACGACGCGTTGTGGGGCATCCGCATGCCGTACGTGCTCGCCGTGCACCAGGCGCCGGTGGGCGATCACCCGCACTACCCCTTCCACGTCGAGCTGCATCCACCGCTGCGGGCACCGGGGCTGATGAAGTACCTGGCCGGTCCCGAGATCGGCGGCGGTTCGATGACCAATGAGTCCGATCCCGACGAGAAGGCAGCGGAGCTGCGCAATGCACTCACCTGACACCAGCTTTCTTGAGACCGTCCGCCAGCTGCTGTGCGCACTGGGCGACCACGTGCGCGACCTCGTCGTCGGCGCGCGCGGGATCGACATGGCCGCGATCGAGGGGAAGACGAGCGCCGACACCATCTACGCGATCGACCGGGTCGCCGACGATGCGCTCATCGGTTGGTTCGAGACGCACTGGCCCGACGTGGAGCTGGTGTCGGAAGGGCTCGAGGAGCCGGTGCTGATCGGCACCGACCCGCAGTGGACGGTGATCGTCGACAGCATCGACGGCACGCGCGGCCTGATGTACGACAAGCGCCCGGCGTGGTGCCTCGCCGCCGCCGCGCCGCGGGGCGGTTCGCTGCGAGACGTCACCGCGGCTGCGATGACCGAGCTCCCGACCACGAAGCAAGGGCTCGCCGACCAACTCAGCGGCACGCGCGGGACGGGTCTCGTCACCGAACGCATCGACCTGCGTGACGGTGCGCGCGCGGCCCTCATAGTGCAGCCGTCGACCGCGGTCGACCTCGAACACGGCTTCGCGGGGCTGGCGAAGTTCTTCGTCCCCGGGAAGATCGCACTCGCGGAGCTCGAAACCGCGCTGTTCACCCGGCTCGGCAGCCGCAACGTCTTCGACGACGAGTACATCTCGTCGGGTGGACAGCTGCACGAGCTCATCGCCGGACGCGACCGCTTCGTCGCCGACCTCCGCCCGCTCGTCGACCCCGACGCGTTCGCGTGTCACCCCTACGACGTGTGCACCGCGATGCTGCTCGAAGCAGCCGGTGGCGTCGTCACCGACCCGCGCGGCGCACCGCTCGACGTGCCCCTCGACACGACGACCGCGGTGGCCTGGGTCGGCTACGCCAATCCTGTGCTCGCCGACCGCATCGGTCCGATCCTGGCCGAGCTGGTCGATGAGCTCCCGCACCGGTAGCGCTCCCGGACGTCTCGACCTGCTCGGGGGCGTCGCCGACTACTCCGGGGCGCGTGTCCTGGAAGTCGCGACCCATCTCACGACGCGCGTCGAAGCGCAGGACGACGATGCGCTCGTGGTCGGCCCGGCGCGGCTCACTGCAGAGGAGGTGACGACGTTCGCCGCACTCCCCTACCCCGACATGCGCGACGCGCTCGCAACCTTCCCACGCTGGACGCACTACGTGCTCGGCGTCGCGCTGGTCCTCGTCCGGCACGGCGTGATCGAGGCGCCACTCGCGCGCCTGACCGTCACGTCCGACGTACCGACGTCGGTGGGCGTGTCGTCGAGCGCGGCGCTCGAGGTGGCGACGGCGCGCGCATTCGGCGCCGGCGCGATCGAACCGCTTCGACTCGCGGCGCTGTGCCAGGAAGCCGAGAACCGGGTCGTCGGTGCGCCGTGCGGGATCATGGATCAAGTGGTCGTGACGATGGGCCGGCCCGGCGGCGTCCTGCCGATCCTCTGCCGACCGGCGGCGGTCGATCCCCTCATCGAGCTGCCTCACGATCTCGAAGTGGTCGGCGTACCGACCGGCGCCGAGCACGACGTGAGCGGCGTGCCCTACCGACGTGCACGCGCGGCCGCGTTCATGGGCAAGCGCATCGTCGACGATGCCGTCGGCCGACGCGCCGCATGGGTGAGTGAGCTCCCGACCGCGGCGCTGGTCGACCTGCCGGACGCGCTCGACGGCGCGACCTTCCTCGACCACTGGGGCGCGACCGACGACTCGCTGACCACCGTCGATCCCGACGAGACCTACCCCGTGCGCGCCGCGACGACGTTCGGGGTGGAGGAGCACCAGCGCAGCGGCGCGCTCCTCGAGGCGCTCGATCGCCGCGCGCTCGACGCCGTCGGTTCGATCATGGCCGCCAGCCACGCGGGCTACGACGCGATGGGGCTCGGCCACGAAGCGGCCACGGTCGTCGTCGACGAGGTGCTCGCCCGAGCCGGGGTGCACGGCGCGCGGTCGAGCGGCGGCGGCTCCGGTGGCACCATCATCGTGGTGTGTGAGCGTGGAGCGCTCGATGACGTCGATGACCTGATCCGCTGACCGGCCGCGCGGCCCGCCGGTGGATGTGAGAACTTGTTCTAAACTAATCTCCCGAACATGGAGACCGACGTGAGCGCTGTCCGCGAGCTGCTCGGCCGCTCACACCGCCTCGGAGCCGACCGTCGGATCACCAACTTCGCCGGCGGGAACACGTCGGCCAAGGTCGACCTCGAGGACCCGGTCACCGGCGCCACGACCCGGGTCCTGGCGGTGAAGGGTTCCGGCGGCGACCTCGGCACGTTGACCGCCGCGGGCCTCGCGTTCCTCGACCTCGACCGCATTCGCGCGCTGGAACGCGTCCACGCATCAGGCGTTCACGAAGACGACCTCGTCGCCCTCTACGACTCGTGCCGCTTCGGCGTCGGTGGAGCGGCGCCGTCGATCGACACACCCCTCCACGCCCTGCTCGACCCCGACCACGTCGATCACACCCATCCCGATGCGGTGATCGCGCTCGCGGCGGCGGCCGACGGTGCTCGCCTCGTGACCGAGTGCTACGGCGACGACGTGCTCTGGCTCGACTGGCGACGCCCCGGGTACGAGCTCGCGTTGATGCTCCGCGACGCGGTCGCAGCACAACCGGGCGCGCGCGGTGTCGTCCTCGGCGGCCACGGACTCATCTGCTGGGGTGCGACGAGCGACGAGTGCGAAGCAACCACGCTCGACCTCGTCGCCCGGGCCGAGCGGTTCCTCGACGAGCGCGGCGCTCGTGAACCGCTCGGCGCGATGGTCGAGTCACTCGCCGCCCTGCCCGAGGTCGTCCGGCGGTCGGAGGCGGCCCGCCTCGGGCCCGTCGCGCGCGCCATCGCCGGAACGACCCGCCCGCTGGTCGGGCACTTCACCGACTCCCCCGTCGTCCTGGACTTCCTGAGTCGCGAGGCCTCGCCGCGACTGGCTCGTCTGGGCACGTCGTGCCCGGACCACTTCCTCACCACGAAGGTCCGGCCACTGCTGCTCGACCTTCCGCCGAGCGCGCCGTTCGAAGCACGCGTTGCGCGGCTGCGCGAGCTGCACGAGCAGTACCGCGCCGATTACCGCGCGTACTACGACGCGCATGCCACGGATGACTCACCCCCGATCCGGGGCGAGGACCCCGTGGTGATCCTGTTCCCGGGTGTGGGCATGTGGAGCTTCGGCGCGGACGCGTCGAAGGCGCGCGTCGCCGGCGAGTTCTTCGTGAACGCGATCAACGTGATGCGAGGCGCCGAGTCGGTCTCGTCGTACCAGCCGATCGGCGACGCCGAGAAGTTCCGCGTGGAGTACTGGGAGCTCGAGGAGGCCAAGCTCCGTCGCCGCCCGGCTCCTCGTCCGCTCGCGGGGCGAGTGGCGTTCGTCACCGGCGCGGCGTCGGGCATCGGGCGCGCCATCGCCGAACGGCTGGCGGACGAAGGAGCGAGCGTCGTCGTTGCCGACGTCGACGGCGAGAAGGCTGGGAAGGTCGCGGCTGCGATCGGCGACGATCGAGCGCTCGCCGTACCGGTCGACGTCAGCGATGAAGTCGCGGTGGCATCTGCGTTCGCGGCCGCGGCGCTTCGATTCGGCGGCGTCGACCTCGTCGTGAACAACGCCGGCTTCGCGAGCTCCGCCGCGCTGGTCGACACCGACGTCGCCGACTGGGACCGTCTGCACGCGGTGCTCGCTCGGGGTTCGTTCCTCGTCAGCCGCGAGGCGAGCCGCATGCTGATCGCCAGCGGGATGGGCGGCGACATCGTGTACGTCGTGTCGAAGAACGCGGTCGCGGCCGGGCCGGAGAACGTCGCGTACAGCGCGGCCAAGGCCGACCAGGCACACCAGGTGCGCCTGCTGGCCGCGGAGCTCGGGCCCCACGGCATCCGGGTCAACGGCGTGAACCCGGACGGGGTCGTCGAAGGTTCGGGGATCTTCAGCGGGTCCTGGCGTGAATCTCGGGCCGAGGCGTACGGCGTCGATCCCGAGCGGCTCGGTGAGTTCTACGCCCAACGCACGCTCCTCGGTATCGAGGTGCTGCCCCAACACGTCGCCGACGCGGTCGTGGCGCTCACCGACGGCTCGCTCTCCCGCACCACGGGGCTCCTCGTGCCCGTCGACGGCGGGGTCACGAGCGCATTCCTACGATGACATCGAAGGAGAGGGGGTTCCGATGACGATGCAGATCACCCCGGAACAGATCGTCGATGCCGAGGCGGACGCTCGTGTCCGCGCACGACCGCGATCTCGAGACGACGCGGGAGCGCCTCGGCCGCAGTGGCATCGACACCGACGCGGTCATCGAGGAGGTGGCGCGCTTCTCGGTCGCGGCGCCGTCGTGGGCGGTGGGCACGGGCGGCACCCGCTTCGGACGCTTCCCCATCGGCGGTGAGCCGCGCACCACCGAGGAGAAGATCGACGACATCGCGGCGCTGAACGCGGTCACGGGCGCGAACCGCACCGTGAGCCTGCACGTGCCCTGGGACGACCCCGCCGATCCGGTGGCACTGCGCGAACACGCGGCGGCCGTCGGCATCGCGTTCGACGCGATGAACTCGAACACGTTCCAGGACAACCCGTCGACCACCGGTGACGGCGCGGTCTCCTACAAGTTCGGTTCGTTCGCCAATGCCGACGCCGACGTCCGCAAGCGCGCGCTCGAGCACAACCTGGCCGTGATCGAGCTCGGCGTGGAGCTCGGTGCCACCGCGCTCACGGTGTGGCTCGCCGACGGCACCAACCACCCGGGGCAGGCCAACTTCCGGCGCCAGTTCGAACGAGCAGCAGAGTGCCTGCGCGAGCTGCACCAGTCACTTCCCGACGACTGGGAGATGTACACCGAGCACAAGCCTTACGAGCCCGCGTTCTACTCGAGCGTGAACTCCGACTGGGGTTCGTCGCTCCTGCTCGCGCAACACGCGGGACCGCGCGCGAAGTGCCTCGTCGACCTCGGCCACCATCTGCCCAACGCGAACATCGAGCAGGTCGTGAGCAGGCTCGCGATGACCGGTCGGCTCGGCGGCTTCCACTTCAACGACTCCAAGTACGGCGACGACGACCTCACCGTCGGCTCGATCCACCCGTACCAGTTCTTCCTCGTGGTCCTCGAGCTGCTCGACGCCGGCGGCGGGCGCCCTTCCACCCGTGCGCTACATGATCGACGCGTCGCACAACCTGAAGGATCCGCTCGAGGATCTGATCCAGGCGACCGATCAGGTGCAGGTCACGCTGGCGCAGGCGCTGCTCGTCGATCGCGACGCACTCGCCGACGCGCAGGACGGCAACGATCCGGCGCGGGCGGCCGAAGTGCTGCAGGCTGCGTACCGCAGCGATGTGCGTCCGCTCGTCGCAGAGGCGCGCCGCCGCAACGGAGCCGCGTTCGGCACCCCTCGTCACGTACCGACGCCTCGGCTACCGCGCCGCTGCGCGTCGCGTCGCGCGGCGAGGACTCCGTCGCGAGCGGTCTGTGATCGCGCGTCGTTGAGCGTCACCGTCGCCGCCGTCGACTTCGGCGCGACCTCGATGCGGGTGTGCCGCGTCGAGCTCGGTGACGGCCCACCGCACGTCGACGTCGTCCACCGCGTGACGCACGCGCCGCGCCCTGACGACCGAGGTGTGCTCCGTTGGGAGTGGGACCGCTTGCTGGCGGAGCTCGACGTCGGGCTCGACCGCGCGCTCGCCATCGGCTCGGTCGCGTCGATCGGGATCGACACGTGGGGCGTCGACTACGGGCTGCTCGACCAGCACGGTGAGCTCCTGGAGCCGCCGATCTCGTACCGCGACACGCGGACGAGCGGCTACCGCAGCGTCGTCGAGCGGATCGGCGAGCGTCGGCTCTACGAGCTGACGGGCGTGCAGCTCCTGCCGATCAACACGATCTTCCAGCTGGCCGCGCACGACCCGGAGCAGCTCGCGCGCGCCGCGCACGTCGTCATGCTCCCCGAACTCGTCGTCGCGCACCTGACCGGTGAGGTCGTGGCGGAGAGCACGAGCGCCGGCACCACCGGGCTCCTCGACCTGGCGACCGGCGACTGGTCCCCGGAGCTGTGCGGAGCGATCGGACTCGCCCGCTCTCGCTTGCCCGCCATCCTCCCGGCGGGAACCCAGGTGGGCTCGTGGCGGGGGGTTCCCGTCCACCTCGTCGGCGGTCACGACACCGCCTCGGCGGTCCTCGGCGGTGCCCGAACCGGTGAGGCATTCGTGTCGGCCGGGACCTGGCTGCTCGTCGGTCGCGAGCAGGAGCTTCCCGACGCCGGCGTCGCCGCGCAGGCCGCCGGGTTCACCAACGAGCAAGGCGCACTGGGAGGCGTCCGGTTCCTGCGCAACGTCGCGGGCTGGTGGCTCGTCGAAGAATGCCGCCGGATCGTGGGCCGACACCGACCTCGATCGGCTGCTCGCCGACGCCGCGGTCGCACCCACGACCGACATGGAGGTCGACGTGACCGACGAGCGATTCCTCGCGCCGTTCGACATGGCGCACGAACTCGCGCGACGCGGCCGGGCTCGACGACACCGCCAGCCGCGCCACCATCGTCCGCGCCGCCATCGAATCCATGGCAGGAACGACCGCACGCGTCGTCCACTCGCTGCCCTCGAGCGATGGCCACGACGTCCGCGGCATCCGGGTCTTCGGCGGCGGGTCGCGATCGGCGCTCTACCTCGATGCGTTGCGACGACGCACGCCACTGCCGGTCTCGACGGGCCCGGTCGAGGCCACCGCGATCGGGAACGCGCTCGTGCAGGGCATCACGTTGGGGGTCTTCGCCGACGCGGACGCGGCGCGTGCGACACTGGCCGACGACCAGGAGGTCGCGCGATGAACGTCCAGGCGCTCGAACGGCTCGAGCTGATGCGGCACCGGCTCGACACCGATGGCCGCGTCCGGGTCTCGGAGCTCGCCGACGAGCTCGACGTGAGCGAGATGACGATCCGCCGCGACCTCGACATGCTCGTCGACGAAGGCGTGGCCCAGCGTGTGCGCGGCGGCGCCGTCGCCGTGGGACCGCAGGAGTTCGCCACCCGCTTCCGTCAGCACGCGCGGCGAAGGCGCGTCTCGCCGAGAAGTTGCTCGACATGGTCGGCACGGGCGGCGCGATCGGCATCGACGCATCGTCGACCTTGCAGCGGCTCGCGGCGCGTCTCGGGGGCGTGCGCGATCTCACCGTGCTCACCAACGGACCCGACACGTTCCGGGCCCTGCAGGAACACGCCGGCATCACCGCGTTGCTCACCGGCGGCGAGCTCGACAGCCGGACCGGAAGTCTGGTCGGCCCACTCGCGGCGCGGGCCGCGCGCGACGTGATGCTGCGACGGCTGTTCGTGAGTGCCGCCGCGGTCGATCCCGAGCTCGGTTCGAGCGAGTCGACGCTCGAGGAGGCCGAGGTCAAGGTGGCGCTGGGTGGGTCCGCGGCCGAGATCGTGCTCGCGGTCACGGCGTCGAAGCTGGCGCATCGGGCTCCCGCACGCGCCTTCGCGCTCGACCGGGTCGACGTGCTCGTCACCGAGCTCGACCCCACGGACTCCCGCCTCGACCCGTTCCGAAAGCGGGTCAAGCTCCGCTGACCCCGCTTGTGCGAGTATGCGCGTTCGCATAACTTTGAACATTCGCACTCGCCGATCCCGAGGGTCTGATGCCCGCTCCCCGAATCTCCCGGCTCACAGCTGAGCACCGGTCCGACGCGTTCGGCATCGGTGCGGCCGCACCGCGCCTCTCCTGGTGCACCGAGACCGACACCCCCGGCTGGATGCAGGCCGCCTACGAGCTGCAGGTCGTCGCACCCGATGGCACGGAGCACTCGAGCGGGATGGTCGAGTCGGCGGCGGTCGCTGCTCGTCGCGTGGCCGGCTTCCGCGCTCGGATCGCGCGACGTGCGCACGGTTCGGGTGCGGGTGGTCGGGAACGACGGTGCCGAGTCGCCGTGGAGCGAACCCCTGACCGTCGAAGCGGGCCTCCTCGATGCCGACGACTGGCAGGCCACGTTCGTCGGGCCCGCGTGGGACGAAGACCTCGAGTCACCACAGCCCGCGCCGTATCTGCGGCGAGCGTTCGCGCTCCCATCACCCGCGACCAGGGCGCGCCTCTACGTCACCGCGCTCGGCGTCTACGAGATCGAGCTGAACGGCCGCCGCATCGGCGACCACGTGCTCGCGCCGGGCTGGACGAGCTACCACCATCAGCTCCGCTACGACACGTTCGACGTCACCGACGCGGTGCAGCAGGGCGACAACGTCATCGGCGCGATGCTGGGCGACGGGTGGTACCGCGGCGCTCTGGTCGAGAACCTGCAACGGAACCGCTACGGCAACCGACTCGGTCTCCTCTGCCGGCTCGAGATCACCCACGCCGATGGCTCGATCACGGTCGTGACGAGCGACGAGGAGTGGCGCAGCGTCGACCGGGCCGATCCGCGCGACCGGGCTGTACGAGGGCGAGACCTACGACGCGCGCGTGGAGCTCACCGGTTGGTCGAGCGCCGGCTTCGACGACTCGACGTGGAGTGCCGGTCACGACCGTCGAACACGACCTCGCACACGTTGACCGCACCGAGCACCGCGCCGATCCGGGTGACCGAACGGATCGCGCCGGTCGCGATCCTGACCTCGCCGAGCGGGCGCACGATCGTCGACTTCGGTCAGAACCTGGTCGGCGTGATCGAGCTCACGGTCGACGGACCCGCCGGCACCGAGCTCACCCTTCGCCACGCCGAAGTGCTCCAGGACGGCGAGCTCTGCACCGAGCCGCTGCGCAAGGCGATCGCCACCGATCGCTACACGCTGCGCGGCGGTGGCCCCGAGACCTGGCGTCCGCGGTTCACGTTCCACGGCTTCCGGTTCGCCGAGATCACCGGCTGGCCCGGCGAGCTGCACGCCGACGACCTGACCGCGCTGGTCATCCACACCGACATGACGCGCACCGGCTGGTTCGAGTGCTCCGACCCCCGCGTCAACCAACTGCACGAGAACGTCGTGTGGGGCATGCGCGGCAACTTCGTCGGCATCCCCACCGACTGCCCCCAACGCGACGAACGCCTCGGTTGGACCGGCGACATCGCGGTGTTCGCGCCCACCGCCACGTACCTCTACGACTGCGCCGGGCTGCTGGAGTCGTGGCTGCGCGACCTCGCCGCGGAACAGCGCGACGACGGCACCGTGCCGTGGGTGATCCCCGACTCCCTCGAGTGGCTGCTCCCGGCCGCGGTGTGGGGCGATGCCGCCGTCACCGTGCCTGCGACGTTCTACGAGCGCTTCGGCGACGTCGCGCGTGCTCGAGCGCGCAGTACGACAGCATGCGGAAGTGGGTGGACCTCGAGCTCGAGCTCGCCGGCGACGACCGCCTGTGGACCGGCGGCTTCCAGTTCGCCGACTGGCTCGACCCCACCGGTGCCGACGGCGACGCGTTCGACCAGCGCACCGACCCGGATCTGCTCGCGACCGCGGCCATGATCCACTCGCTCGACCTGCTCGCCGCGCGCCGCGGGACTCCTCGGTCGGAGCGACGACGAACGCCGCTACGCCGACCGTGCGCGACGACGCACGCGCCGCGTTCGCGCGCGAGTACGTGACACCGAGTGGACGGCTCGCGTCCGACGCGCAGACCGCGTACGCACTCGCGATCGCCTACGCACTGTTCGATGCCGCGGAACAACGGCTGCACGCCGGCGATCGGCTGCGCGCAGCTCGTGCTCAAGAGCCAGCTGAAGATCGCGACCGGCTTCGTCGGCACGCCGCTGATCTGCGACGCGCTCACCGACACCGGCCACGTCGACGCCGCGTACGGGCTCCTCATGCAGGAGGAGTGTCCGTCGTGGTTGTACCCGGTGCTCCACGGCGCGACGACGATCTGGGAACGCTGGGATGCGATCCTGCCCGAGCGGGCGCGTGAACGAGGCCGGGATCGGCATGATCTCCTTCAACCACTACGCCTTCGGCGCGGTCGCCGACTGGCTGCACCGCGTCGTCGGCGGTCTCGCGCCCGCGGCGCCGGGATGGCGCGAGCTCCGCATCGCACCGCAGCCCGGCGGCGGCCTGACCTCGGCTACGAGTCGTCTCGACACTCCCTACGGCTTCGCGTCGTCGTCATGGGAGATCCTGGGCGACACGGTCGCCGTGCATGCAGTGGTCCCGCCGAACACGACGGCACGCGTCGTCCTCCCGGGCACCACCGACGAGATCGTGGTCGGATCCGGGGCGCACTCGTGGACGGTTGCGTTCGAGCCGCCGGCGGCACTCGACCCGATACCGAACTGGGGCGAGCTCGCGCCCGACGCCGAGGCATGAGCGACGACGCCATCCGCCCCGGACAGGTGTGGAACGACACCGACGGCAAGCGCATCCAGGCCCACGGCGGCTCGGTGCACCACGAGCACGGCACGTTCTACTGGTACGGCGAGAACAAGGAGCGGACGACGCCGGGGAGCGACGTCTGGCACTGGGGCGTGCGCTGCTACTCGTCCACCGATCTGTACCACTGGGAAGACCGCGGCCTGATCATCCCGCCCGACGTCGACGATCCGACGTCGCCGCTCCACCCCGCGCAGATGATGGACCGTCCGCACATCATCTTCAACGCGGTCACCGGGAAGTACGTCTGTTGGATCAAGGTCATGGGCGAGGGCGACACGCAGAGCTACACGGTGCTGACCGCCGACTCCTTGCTCGGTCCGTACTCGATGCAGAAGGCGTGGTTCCACCCGTTCGGGATGAACGCGGGTGACTTCGACCTCGTCGTCGACGACGACACCGGCCGCGCCTTCATCTACTTCGAGCACGTGCACAGCGAGCTCATCTGTGCCGACCTCACCGACGACTACACCGACGTCGCCGGCACGTTCACGCGCCACTTCCCGCACCCGCATCCTCCCTTCGTCCGCGAGGCGCCCGCGCACTTCGTTCGGCAGGGTCGTCATCACCTGATCACGTCGGGGACGACGTGGTACTTCCCCAACCCGTCGGAGCATGCGGTCGCCGACGACCACCACGGACCCTGGACCGTGCTCGGCGACCCCCACCCCGGCGACGCGAGCAGGACGTCGTTCCGGTCGCAGATCAGTTGCGTGTTCCGGCACCCCGACAAGGAAGACCTCTACATCGCCATGGGCGATCGCTGGTTGCCCCAGATCTCCGCCGAGCAGTCGAACGTCGTCGAGGTGTTCGCGCGGATCTACGGCGGCGAGCCCTACGAGGGCCCTCAGATGGAGGTCGCGGTGGACACCTCGATCGCCGACTACGTGTGGTTGCCGCTGCGCTTCGACGGCGATCGAGCGATCATCGACTGGCGCGACGAGTGGCGGTTCGAGGACTTCGACTAGCGCGTCGGATCCAGCAACAGATCGGCGACCCGGAAGGCGTTCGCCATCACGGTCAGCCCGGGATTCACGCTGCCGTTCGTGGGATGCAGCGACGCGTCGGCGACGTAGACGTTCTCGGTGCCGTGCACTCGACCGACGGGCATCGCAGACCGAGCGGGTCGGATCGTCGCCCATGCGGCAAGTGCCGGCGGAGTGCTCGCCGGCCGGCGGCGGGCTCGGGTCGATCAACGTCTGAGGCGTCTCACATCCGATCTCGTCAACCACTGCGGCATCGTTCGGCCATGTACTCCATCACCTCCCGGCTCGCCGGGTGGTGCTCGCTCTGCAGCCGCGCCACCGGCATCCCGAGACCGGTCCACGACCTGGGGATCGATGCCGACCCTGGAGCGGATCGAGGGGATCTCCTGGCCGATGCCCATCGCGCTGAACACGTGCGGCAAGCCCTCCCGCATCCAGCGCTTGTGGTCTGCGCCACCGACGGTCACCCCGAACAGGGGTGCCATCTGGGCGATCACGACGGGCATGAGCGGGAGCGCCTCGAAGATGACACCGCCACCCCAGGACTCGCGGTCGCGGTGCACGAAGTCCAGCGTCGCGATGTTGTGGCCCGGGCCCGACGTAGCGGTGGATCGGCTCAGGACCGACGCCGAGGACGAGGCATCCGCCGTGGGTGTGCAGGTTGGTGCCGACCTGATCGTTGCCGAGCCCGGAGACGAGCAGCAGCCGGGGCGTTTCCACCGCGCCGGCTGCCACCACGACCTGGTCGCAGCTGACGGTCTCGTGCCTCCGGTCCGGTCGGCGCCGTCGAACACGACGCGGACACCAGTCGCCTCTGCCCGCCGTGTGATCGATCTGCACCACCTGGCGCCGGCGGCAAGGTGACACGTGCCGGCCGCCAGCGCCCGTCGGATGAGGGTGTTGTGCGTGCCGTTCTTCGCGTCGACCGGGCACGCGTGACCGACGCACTGCGGGCAGGCGACGCACGCGGCTCGACCGAAGCGCGGCACGCTGTTGATGGCGAACGGGATGGGACCCCAACCCCAGCCGAGCCGATCGGCCGCGGCGCCGTAGAGCTCCGTGCCCGACTCCCCGGCAGCGCGGGCATGGGGTAGGACCGCGCGCGGGCGTTCGCGCGGTGAGCGGCCCCTCGTCACCCGGACACGCCGATCTCCCACTCCGCCCGCTCGTAGTACGGAGCCAACTCGTCGTAGCCGAACGGCCAGTCGGTGAGCGAGCTGCCGTCGGGCACGCCGTAGGTGCTCGCCATCGCGAAGTCCTCGGGCATGAAGCGCCACGACATGCCCTGCCACACCCGGGTCCCGCCGCCGAGCGTCATGGCGTTGAGGCCCCATGTCCCGTGCTCGACGCTCGGAACATCACGGATGGAGCCATCGGGTTGCACGATCATCCGGGGATGGCCGGGCCCCGGGCTCGCCGTCGGCTGACCCAACCCGGCTCGCTTGCCGCGGATGTGGTCACCACGCAGCTCGGCGTTGGTGTGGACCGGAGCCCGCTCCACGAGCAGCACCTTGGCGCCGCCCTCGGCCAGGACGCCCGCGGCAACGCCGCCGCCCGGCACCGGCGCCGACGATCACGATGTCGTAGTGAGCGTCCAGCTCTCGGCGGCCCGACCGTCCACGGCTCAGGTTCGACGGTCTGCACGCCCTCGGGGACCCCGTGGAAGCCGATCATCCCCAAGCCGGCCGGCTCGCCGTCCCGGGTACTGGCGTAGTAGCCCGGTCAGTGCGAGTTGGACCAGCGCGGCCCCGCCGACGGCATGCCCTCCCCCACCGCTCGTGACCGCGGCGAGCACGCGTTCTTGCGCGCTTCGACGGGCAGCTCGGCGAATGTCGAGCCATCGGCCCTGCTCGCCTCGGCATCCAGCGCGGTCGCCATCGCGCCCAGGACGTCCATCCAAGGCGCGACGAAATCGGGCTCGTTGGCGATGAGGCGCAGCCGTACCCCCTTCCCAACCGCCCGGCCACTCGTCAGCCGGGATCACGGTGTCGACTGCGGCTGCGAGCGTCGCGTCGATGCTCATCGTCGGGTCACGTCGGGTACGTCGAGTCACTCGTGACTCCCCGGCCGAGCTCCGGTCGAGCAGTCGCGATGCCGTGCACAAATGTGAACAATAACATTTTGCAACGATTTCTGCGGTCGATGCCACGCTGACCCTGGGTCGTGTGCGAGCGTGGGTACGGCATGCAGACATCGACGGGAGATCCATGACCGACCGCACCGTGCTCGTCACCGGAGGCGCCGGGTACATCGGGAGCCACATGTGCGTCATGCTGCTCCAGGCGGGCTGGCGTGTGGTCGTGCTCGACAACCTCGACAACAGCAGCGTGGTCGCGCTCGAGCGCGTCCGCGAGCTGGTGCCCGAGGCCGCGGAGCGGCTCGTGTTCGTGGAGGGCGATCTCCGTGATGCCGCCGACCTCGACCGCTCGTTCGGTCACGCCGGTCGATGGGGCTCGCGTCGAGGCCGTCGTGCACTTCGCGGGGTTCAAGGCGGTCGGCGAGTCGGTCGAGGAGCCGTTGCGGCTACTACGACAACAACGTGGCCGGCACGGTGCAGCTGCTGCACGCGATGGAACGCCACGGCGTGCGCGACCTCGTGTTCTCGTCGTCCTGCACCGTGTACGGCGAGCCCGACACCGTGCCCATCAACGAGGACACGCCGCTCGGCGCGAGCAGCCCGTACGGGCGCACGAAGCTGCACATCGAGGAGATGCTGCGCGACGTCGCCGCCGCCGGCGCGGGCTGGCGCATCGCCCTGCTCCGCTACTTCAACCCGGTCGGCGCGCACCCGAGCGGGCGCATCGGCGAGGACCCGATCGGCATCCCCAACAACCTGATGCCGTACATCATGCAGGTGGCGGTCGGACGGCGCGACCACCTGACCGTGCACGGCGACGACTACCCGACGCCCGACGGCACCGCCGTCCGCGACTACCTGCACGTCGTCGACCTCGCCGAGGGTCACCTCGCCGCGCTCGACCATCTCGACGCCATCGACGGCGCGGTCGCCGATCAACCTCGGCACCGGCACCGGCGCTCGGTGCTCGACGTCGTGCGCGCCGCGTCAGCCGCGGTCGGACGCGACCTCCCGTACGAGATCGGGCCGCGCCGCGCCGGCGACGTCGTCGCGGTGTGGGCCGACCCCGCGCGCGCACGCACGCTGCTGGACTGGCGCGCGGCGCGGACGCTCGCCGACATGTGCGCCGACCACTGGCGCTGGCAGTCGCAGAACCCGGACGGCTACCGAGGCTGAGCGGTCAGATCGGCGGCGAGTTACCAACCTCTACATCTATGCTCCCGGCATGACCGTCGATCTCTTACCGGCGCCGACCGACGAGCAGGTGATGCTCGTCGACGCGTCGGTGCGCTTCATGGAGTCCGAACACCCGTTGGCGTCCGTGCGGCTGCGTGCCGACGGTGGCACGCACGACGACGCGGCCTACCGCCGGACCGCCGCCGAGCTCGGGTGGTTCGGTCTCCTCGCCGACGAATCGCGGGCGGCGGTCGATGTCCGGCAACGGCGTGCTCGACGCCGTCCGCTCATCGCCGCCGAGCGCGGCGCCCGTCTGCAACCCGGTCCTTGTTCGTCGGGCCACAACGTGGTGGTCCACGTCCTGTCGACCTCGGCAGGCGAGCACGACACCGTCGCTCACCGAGCTCGTCACCGGCCAGGCGTCGGGCGACGTGGACCGACGCGCTCGGAGTGGCTCGTGCACCCTGCGCAGGCCGACGGCGACCAACTCGCACCTCTCTGGATCGATCGCCGTCGTCGCCGACGCTCGACGTCTGCGCGTGGCTGCTCGTCGATGCCGTATCCGACGACGGCGTCGTGCAGGTGCTCGTGCGCACCTATGCACCCGGTGTCACACGGTCCGTGCGCTCGAGGGCCTCGACGTGACCCGCCACTGGAGTGCCGTCGAGCTTCACCGACGTCACGGTGACCAATGCCGACCACGTGCATCGCCGCCGCGGCTCACGCGGCGAAGCGAGCTCGCCGCAGTCCTCGCCGCCGCCGAGACCGTCGGGGCGATGGACGACCGACTTCGAGATGGCGCTGCAATACGCCAAGGACCGCATCGCTTTCGGACGGCCGATCGGCTCGTTCCAGGCCGTGAAGCACCTGCTTGCGGACACCAGCCTGCGCTCGAGATGAGCAAGGCCGTCGCGGTGGCAGCGGCGACAGACGTCGGTGTCGAGGATGGCTACGGCTCAGAGGCGGCGAGCATGGCCAAGGCCTTCGTGGGCGGACGCGGGCATCGATCTGGCCCAGAACTGCTTCCAGGTGTTCGGCGGCATCGGGTACACCTGGGAGCACGACCAACACCTGTTCCTGCGCCGCTTGACCACCGACGCCGCCCTGTTCGGAGACCCGGCTTGGCACCGCGAGCGGCTCTGTCAGCTGGCTCGGACTCTGAAAGGAATGGAGACGCCATGACCGCGACGAGCAGCATCGACTCGAGACCTTCCGAGCGAGGCACGCGCCTGGCTCGAGGCGAACCTGGAGCGTCGGACGGACGCCGAGCGAGAGCGTGGGGCTCCGAGAGCAAGACCCGCCGAGGAGATCGCCGCCGAGCGCGCGATCGCAGCGGAGGCTGTACGACGGCGGTTATGCCGGGATCACCTGCCCGACGGAGTACGGCGGGCGGGGTCTGTCACACCGCGCACGAGCGGGCCTTCCGACGAGGAGGCGCGCGGCTTCGTGATGCCCGACTTCGGCGTCGCCGGGCGGGGTCATGTTCGGCGCGATCGCGCCGCGACGATGCTGGCCCACGCCATCGCCCGAGTTCCTCGCACCGCCACATCCCGAAGATGCTCTCCGGCGAAGAGCTCGTGGTGTCAGTTCTTCTCCGAGCCCGAGGCCGGCTCCGACCTGGCCGGGTATCCGCACCCGGGCCGACCCGCGACGGCGACCGCTGGATCCTCAACGGCTCGAAGATCTGGAGCACGGGCGCTGACTACGCCGACTACGGCATGTGCCTGGCCCGCACCGACTGGGACGTGCCCGAAGCACCGCGGCCTCACCTGGTTCGCGGTGCCGACCGACGCGCCGCAGGGCTCACCGTCCAGCCGCATCAGCCAGATCAACGGCGGCGCCGAGTTCTGCCAGGAGTTCTTCGACGACGTCGAGCTCAGCGACGACGACATCATCGGCGAGGTCAACGAGGGCTGGACCGTCGCCCAGACGATGCTGGTCTACGAGCGTGGCGGCAGGCACCGCGCGGCGACGGTGGGCACGCCGGGAGCGGCGGGTTGCGGCGCTGACCTCGTCGAGCTGCTCGCAGCCGTCGACGGCGCCGACGACGCGCGCACCTGCGCGATCTCGCGGCGCGCATCCACGTCGACGACCTCGCGGTGGTGCCGCTCGGCAAGCGGCTCGTCGTGTCGATGGCCGCCGACCCGAAGCGGGCGATGAACCTGGCGTCGTATCGAAGCTCTCGTCGGGTGTGTTCGACCCGATCCGGGCCGAGCTCATGATGAGATCGGTGGCGAAGCTGCGATCGTGTGGGACGGTGACACGCCGGGCGCGGCCGCCGTCGCTCGGGACTACCTCAACGGCCGTTTCCTCGCCATCGCCGGCGGTACCAGCCAGATGCAGCGCAACGCCATCGGCGAGCGCGTCCTCGGCCTGCCGCGCGAGCCGCTCGTTCGACTCCAACAAGCCGTTCCGCGACGTCGTGAAGGACGCCCGCGACTGGTCCGGCCGCGTCTCCTAGCTGTTTCGGCGCCCCTACCGTCGTCATATGACGACGTAGGGGCGCCAAAACCTCTATTCGAGGATCTCGTCGGGGGTGAGGAACGGCTGCTTGAAGCTGGCACTCAGACCGCCGTCGAGGGAGATGGCGACGCCGGTGAGGAACCCGGCCCGGTCCGACGCCACGAACCGAGCCAGCTCGGCGACGTCCTCGGGGCGGCCGAGGCGGCCGATCGGTACTTGCCGGCGGAAGAAGTCGGGGTCGGGTGCGAACTGCTGGAACGCAGGCGTCTCGATCGGCCCCGGGCAGATCGCGACGGCGCGCACCCCGTGCCGACCGTTCTCGACCGCGGTGGTGCGCGTGAGTGACAGCACGCCCGCCTTGGCGGCGCCGTACGCGGCGCGGTCGCGGGGCGCACCCAGTGCCGAGTTCGACGCGGTGTTCACGATCACGCCCGAGTGCTGCCCGACCATGTGGCGCAGTGCGGCGCGCGTCCCGTAGAGGACACCGCACAGGTTGACGCGGAGCATCTCGGCCATGACCTCGTCGGTCGTGGTCGCGACCGTGCCCGGGAGCCCGTAGCCCGCGTTGTTGTGCAGCACGTCGAGTTTCCCGAACCGCGCCACGGTGGCGTCGACGAGCTCGTCGACTGCGGCCGAGTCGCCCACGTCGGCGGCGTGCGCGTGCGCCGCACCGCCTTCCGAGCGGATCAGTTCGGCGGTCGCCTCGGCGGTGACGGAGTCGAGGTCGTTGACGACGACCTGCGCACCGTCGCCCGCGAACCCGATCGCGCTCGCCCGTCCGATCCCCGATCCGGCCCCGGTGACCACGACCACCTTGCCCGTGAACTCTCCGTCGGCCATGGCCGCGGAGGCTATCCCCACCGTTTTGGCGCCGCTCGACCACGTATATGAGGATCCAGGGGCGCCGAAACCAAAAGGGAGATGACCGACCATGGACGAGTTGCGGTTCGACGGACGGGTGGTCGCGATCACGGGGGCGCACCACGGGCTCGGGCGGGAACACGCCCTCTTCCTCGCCCGCCGCGGCGCCCGCATCGTCGTGAACGACGTGCAGGGCGCGGACGAGACGGTGACGATGATCCGCGACGCGGGCAGCGAGGCGATCGCGAACACCGGCGACATCACGACCGGTGCCGGGACCGACACCATCGTCCGCGACGCGCTCGACACGTGGGGCCGGCTCGACGTGATCGTGAACAACGCCGCCGCCGGCAGCGGCACGATCCCCGACGAGGACATGGTGCGTCTGACCCTCGGCGTGCACTTCGTCGGCACCGTGAACCTCGTCCGCTCCGCCATACCGGTGTTCCGCGACCAGCGCTACGGCCGCATCGTCAACACCGGGTCGGGGTCGGTGCTCGGCATCCCCCACACCGGCATCTACGCCGCTGGCAAGGGCGCGGTGATGGCGTTCAGCAAGGTGCTCGCCAACGAGCTGAAGCAGGAGCGCGAGCAGGACCCGGATCTCGACATCGCGGTCAACGTGATCATGCCGGTGGCGCAGACGCCGATCATGCCGCGTGTGCCCGACGAAGAGTTCCAGGCCATGCTCGATCACGCGTTGGCGCCGGAGCGCACCTCGCCGCTCGTCGCGGTCTTCGCCCACGAGTCGTGCCCGGTGTCGGGCGAGCTGATCCAGACCGGCGGCGGGCGGGTGGCGCGCTTCGTGCTGGCGACCACCGAAGGTTGGCAGGCGCCCGACGACATGCCGACGCCCGAGAGCATCCTCGACCACTGGGACGAGGTGATGGCCAACCAGAACCTGGCCGAACCGGTCGGCAGCATGATGGACTTCTTCGTGCGTCGCGGCATGTACCCCTACGGCGTCGCCGACATCGTGCGCTGGGCCCGCACCGGCGAGGACCCCGCCGGCACCGCACGCCCGACGTAGGCGAATGGTCGAGGCGAAAGGTCTAGATCTCTCGGTAGTGTGCGCGCATGATCGCAGCCGTCTACCGCGACGATCCCCGACTCGAGCCGCTGATCGGCACCGGAGGTCTCTTCGAGATCGAGGAGACCGAGCGCGACGGCGTGCCGCTGCGCGTGTTCGTGCGCGCGCCGCGCACCATCGTCGACACGTTCGAGATGGGCGCCGCCCACGCCGACCTGGTGCACCTCGTCCACGACGACGAACGCCTGACCTTCGCCGACGTGCGCGCCCGGCGCTCTCGCTCGCCGAGCAGCTGCGCACCGCCTTCGACGTGCAGCGCGGCGACCGCGTCGCGATCGCCATGCGCAACCTGCCCGAGTTCGTCATCGGCTTCTGGGCCGGCGCGGTGCTCGGTGCCATCGTCGTCCCGCTCAACTCGTGGTGGACCGGTGCGGAGCTCGGCTACGCGCTCGACAACGCCGGCGCCAAGGTCGCGTTCCTCGATGACGACCGTCTGGCGCGGGTCGTCGAGCACGGACGTCCCGCCGGCGTGCAGCTCGTCGGGGTGCGCACCGACCGCACCGACGCCGACGCGTCGTTCGACGACCTCGTGCACGGCACACCGCTCGCCGACGACGCCATCGCACGCCTCGACCCCGACGACCCGGTCACCATCCTCTACACGTCCGGCACCACCGGCCGCCCGAAGGGTGCGCTCGGCACCAACCGGGGTCACCTCCACAACCTCTGGAACATGGCGTTCGGCGCTGCCCGCGAGGCCATCCTCTCCGACCGCGCCCCCGCACCGGCGCGCCAGCCCGCCACGCTCGCGGCCCAGCCGATGTTCCACATCGGGGGCATCGCCGCCATCATCGGCAGTCCCATGGGCGGATCGAAGATCCTGATCATGCGCAAGTGGGACCTCGAGCGGCGCGCTGCAGCTCGCGGTCGACGAGGGGCTCACCGCGTTCGGCGGCGTGCCCGCGATCGCCCGCCAGATCATCGAGTACCCGGGCCTCGAGCAGCTCGACCTCGACGTCCGCGGCTTCCCCATGGGCGGCGCGGCGGTCCCGCCCGACCTCCCGCTGAAGGCCCGGGCGCGCTTCGGCGAGTCGATCCAGCTCCTCAACGGGTACGGCCTCACCGAGACCACGTCGGCGGTGGTCACCAACGTGGGCGTCGAGTTCGTCGAGCACCCCGACAGCGTGGGCCGCCCGAACCTCACCGCCGACCTGAAGGTCGTCGACCCCGACGGGAACAAGCTCGGTGTCGGAGAGGTGGGCGAGCTCGCCTTCCGCTCCCCCCAGGTGGTCAAGGGCTACTGGGGCGACGACGCCGCGACGAGCGCGGTGTTCGTCGACGGCTGGTTCCACTCCGGCGACGTGGGCTACATCGACGACGACGGCTTCGTGTACGTGGTCGACCGCATCAAGGACGTCGTGATCCGCGGCGGCGAGAACGTGTACTGCGCCGAGGTCGAGGCGGTGCTGTTCGAGCACCCCGACATCGCCGACGTCGCGGTGGTGGGCATGCTCGAGCCGACGCTCGGCGAGCGCGTGTGCGCGGTCGTGGTCGCGCGACCCGGCCGGACGCCCGATCTGCACGATCTGCGCGCGTTCGCGACGAAGCAGCTCGCGGCGTTCAAGTGCCCGGAAGCGTTGGTCCTCGTCGACGAGCTCCCGAAGACCGCGACCGAGAAGGTGGCGAAGAACGTGTTGCGCGACCGCTTCGCCGACCCCGACCCCGACACCGCGGTCGAGCAGATGTGGTGATCGCGGGGGCCGAGTTAGTCTCGCCGCCATGCGTCAACTGCTGAGCGACGTCGCGGTCGTCGAGCTGGCCACTGATCCCTCCGGCTCCTACTGCGGCAAGGTCTTCGCCGATCTCGGGGCCGACGTGGTGAAGGTCGAGCGACCGGCCGGCGACCCCGAGCGCGACCATCCCGAGCGCTACCAGCACCACAACACCAACAAGCGCGCCGTCCGCATCGCCGACGACAGCGACGACGGTCGGGCCCAGCTCCGCGAGCTGCTCGGTGCGGTCGACGTGGTGATCGAGAGCAAGGGCGCGGGCGATCTCGCCGCCTTCGGCCTGGATCGCGACGAGGTCCGCGCCGAGTTCCCGGCGCTGGTGGTCGTCACCATCAGCGGCTTCGGCACCACCGGTCCCTACGCCGACTACACCTGGTCCGACCTCACCGCGCAGACCGCGGCGTGGGTCACGTTCCCGCAGGGGCGCTCGCTCGAGATCCCGGTGCGCGCGCCGCGCGTCGCCGCACTCTGCTCGGTTGGCCACACCGCCGCGCTCGGCGCGCTGGCGGGCACGCTCCGGGCCCGCGCGTCGGGCGAGGGTGCCCACGTCGACGTCGCCGCGTTCGAAGCGCTCGGCAGCATTCCGGCGCGTGTCTGTCGCTACCTCGGCTGGGAGTACGCCGACCACGAGCCTCTCGGACTCGCCGCCAACGCGGCCGACACGCTGTTGCCGGTCGGCATCTTCCCGTGCGCCGACGGCTACGTGTCGATGATGTCGACGCCGCAGCAGCTGCCCGAGATGCTCGAGGTGCTCGACGACGACGCGCTGAAGGCAGCGTTCGCGAGCCCTGACGCGTTCTCCAGCCCGGACACCAAGGAGATCCTCGACATCGCGTTGTACCCGTGGCTGTTCGAGCACACGCGCGCCGACGCCACCGCGCTGGCGCAGGCCGGGCAGTGGCCGCTGGCCGGCGTGTACAGCCCGGCCGAGGTGTTGGAGGCCGACCACTTCCACCAGCGCGGGTTCTGGGTCGACGTCGACGACCCGGCGCTCGGCAGGGTGCGGCTCCCGGGGGCGCCGTACCGCTACGACGAGGGCGGCTGGCAGCTCCACGAGCCCGCACCCGCGCTCGCCGAGCACGAGTCGAGAGCCGCGCGTCGAGATGCGCCGCACCGCCGCGCCCGAACCCGGGACCACGAGTCCCGACCAGCCGCCGCTGCGCGGCATCCGCGTCCTCGACTTCACCACCGTGTGGTCGGGCCCCTACCTCACGCAGCTGCTCGCCGACCTCGGCGCCGAGGTCATCAGGATCGAGAACCCGTCGGTGTTCCCGCCGACCACCAAGGGCTACCTGCCGCGGCCGCCGGCGAGCATGCTGCTCGGCAGCCTGCTCTCGATGTACGCGCCCGCGACCGACGGCGTCGAGGACCGGCCGTACAACCGGCACGCGATGAACAACTCGATCGCGCGCAACAAGTTGTCGTGCACCATCGACCCGCGCCGGCCCGAGGGGCACGAGCTGCTGATGCGCCTCGTCGAGCAGTCCGACGTGTTCGTCGAGAACCTGAAGATGTCGACGTTGCACCAGATCGGCATCCACGAGAGCCAACTGCTCGATCGCAACCCGCGCCTGCTCGTGTTGCGCATCCCGCCCGCCGGTCTCACTGGTGACTACGCGAACTACACCGGGTTCGGCGCGCAGTTCGACGGCCTGAGCGGCTTCGCGCAGCTCATCGGCCACCACGACGGCGAGATGGTCGAGACGCCCGCCACCATGTACATGGACGCCGCCACCGGTCCCGCCGGCGCGTTCGCGGTGCTGGCCGCGCTGCACTACCGCGCCGCCACCGGGCGCGGACAGCTCATCGAGCTGGCGCAGATCGAGAACGCCATGAACCAGCTCGGCGACGCGTTCCTCGACGTGCAGCTGGGCAAGGACACGCCGCGCACCGGTAACCGCGACCCCGAACAGGCGCCGCAAGGTGTCTACGTCTGCAACGAGCAGGAGAGCTGGCTCGCCATCACCGCGCGCAACGACGCGGAGTGGGAAGCACTCGCACGCGTCATCGGTCGTGACGACCTCGTGGCCGACGCGCGGTTCGCCACCGTCGCCGGTCGCTACGAACACCACGACGAGCTCGACGCCGCGATCACGGCTTGGTGCGCGACGCAGGACGTCACCACCGCGTTCCACACGCTGCAGCAGGCCGGCGTCACTGCCGCGCCGCAGTTCACCGAGGCGATGCTGGCCGACGACCCTCACGTCGCGGCGCGCGAGTGGATCCGGCCGATGACGAGCCGCGACGTCGGCACGTACCCGCACATCGGGTACGCGTTCCAGGGCGTGCCGCAGGTCTGGGACCGCGGTGCACCCGTGCTCGGCGAGGACAACGACTACGTGTTCCGCAAGGTCCTGCAGCTCGACGACGACGAGTACCAGCGCTACGTCGACGCCAAGGTCATCGTCGACGACTACCTCGACCCCGGCATGAACCCCGTCTGACCCGACCCTCCGCACCTCGTCATCCCGAACAGGCAGGCATCACATGGCGACGTTCCCCGACCCGGTCCACGACGAGTTCTCGAGCTGGTTGCTCGGCCTCGCGCCGTACGGCGGCGCCGACGTCGGCGAGGTGGATGCGCTGGTCCCCCTCGTGAAGGCCGGCGACGACACCTCCTTCTACGACGCGTGCGTCGCCACCGCGAAGGCGCGCATCGACGAAGGCGACGCCGCCACGAAGGCGGTCACCTCGAGACCGCGTACGACTGCTACCTGCGTGCCGCGCTGTTCCTCGGTGTGGGGTACCACGTGCTCTACGGCACGCCCGTCGACCCGCGCCTGGTCGACGCGTTCCACCTGCAGATGGAGACGTTCGAGAAGGCGCTGCGCCTGGGTGTCGTGCAGGCCGAGCCCGTCGACGTGCCGTACGAGGGCACGAAGATCCCGGCGTGGTTCGTGCGCGCGATCGGCCACGAGGACGAGCGTCGACCGTGCATCCTGGTCGGCGGCGGTTGGGACTCGACGATGGTCGAGAACTTCCTCGGCATCGGGGCGGCCGCAATCCGGCGCGGCTACCACGTGCTGCTGCACGACGGCCCGGGCCAGGGCAAGCTCCTCGTCGACGACGGACTCACACTGCGCCACGACTGGGAGCACGTCGTCACGCCGGTGGTCGATGCCGCGCTCGGCATCGACGTCGTCGATCCCGACCGGATCGTCTACGAACCGTGGAGCCTCGGTGGCTACATGGCGCCGCGCGTCGCCGCGCACGAGCACCGGCTGGCCGCCGTGATCGCCGACCCCGGCCAGATGGACGTGGGCGGCAAGCTCATCGGGCCGCTGAAGATGCTCGGGCTCGACGACGCCGCCATCGCGAAGCTGCCCGAGCTCTCCGCCGACGACGAGAAGAAGATCATGGACTTCTTCGCGGGCAACCGCCCGTTCCACTGGAAGATCGTGCAACGCGGCTTCTGGACCAACGGTGGCGGCGGCCTGTCCGGCTTCATCGGCGAGATGATGAAGTGGAAGCTGACGCCCGAGGAGATCGCGGGCATCACCACGCCCATGCTCATCACCGCGGCGCAGTCCGACCCGGTCGCGGCCGAGGCGAAGGCGCTCTACGACGCTCTGCCCGGCCCGAAGACGCTGCTCGAGTTCACCGACGCCGAAGGTGCCGGCATGCACTGCGAGATGATGAACCGGTCGATGGCGAACCGCCGCATGCTCGACTGGCTCGACGACACACTCGGAGCGGTACGCTCCACGTAAAGTTCGGGCGTAAACGTCTGGATGTTTCCTGGGGGACGCTCGTGACCATGCAACACCCGCGGCAGTACGCGCAGACGGCGCCCGACCGTCACGCCGCCATCGACGCCGGCACCGGCGCGATCCGCACCTACGCCGAGCTCGACGATCGCGCCAACCGCTTCGCTCACACGCTGCGCGCGGCCGGAGTGCAGACGGGTGACCACCTCGCGATCGTCCTCGACAACCGGCTCGAGATGTTCGACGCGCTGTGGGGCGGGATGGTCTCCGGGCTCTACGTGACACCGGTGAACTGGCACCTGGCCGCCGACGAGGTGCAGTACATCGTCGACGACTGCGGCGCGAGCGCGCTCGTCGTCGCCGCCGACGCCACCGACACGGTCGCCTCGCTCGGCGGTGAAGCGCGTGCGCTGCGCCTCGCCGTCGGCCGCGAGCTCCCCGGTTTCGACGCCTTCGAGGAAGCCCTCGCCGCGCAACCGGGCACTCCCGTCGACGACGAGGCCGAGGGCAGCTGGATGTTCTACTCGTCGGGCACGACGGGGCGCCCCAAGGGCATCAAGCCGCCGAACATCGGTCGCCCGTTGGGCGAGCCCAACGCCTTCGCCGCGATGGTCGAAGGGATCTTCGGCGTCACCGAGGGCTCCGTGTACCTCTGCCCTGCGCCGCTGTACCACTCCGCTCCGGCGGGGTGGTCCACCACCGTGCACCGCCTCGGCGGCACCGTCGTCGCCATGCACGCCTTCGACGCCGAGGCGTGCCTGGCCGTGATCGAGCGCTACCGCGTGACGCACGTGCAGTTCGTGCCCACGCACCTCGTGCGGATCCTGAAGCTCGACCCCGAGGTGCGAGCGAAGTACGACCTGTCGAGCCTCCAGGTGATCGTGCACGCGGCCGCACCGTGTCCGCCCGAAGTGAAGCGCGGCGCGATCGAGTTCTTCGGTCCGATCCTGCACGAGTACTACGCGGGGAGCGAGGGCGGCGGGTTCTGCTACATCAACTCCGAGGACTGGCTCGCGCACCCGGGTTCCGTGGGCAAGCCGCTGATGGGCGCTGCGCACGTGGCCGACGAGGACGGCAACGAGCTGCCGAACGGCGAGGCCGGCCAGATCTGGTTCGAGTCGTCGCACCAGTTCGAGTACCACGGCGACAAGAAGAAGACCGCCGAAGCGTGGAACGACCGAGGGTGGATGACGCTGGGCGACGTGGGCTACGTCGACGATGAGGGATACGTGTTCCTCACCGACCGCGTGTCGAACATGATCATCTCGGGCGGCGTGAACATCTACCCGCGCGAGACCGAGGACGTGCTCATCGGCCACCCGGCCGTGCACGACGTCGCCGTCATCGGTATCCCGCATCCCGAGATGGGTGAGTCGGTGCGCGCGATCGTGCAGCTCGCGGAACCCACCGACGACCCCGACGCGATGTCCGAGGAGCTGCGCCAGTACTGCCGCGACCGGCTGTCGCACTTCAAGTGCCCGACGTCGGTGGTGTTCGTCGACGTGCTCCCCCGCCTGCCCAGCGGCAAGATCGCCAAGCGCATGTTCTCCGACGAGGTGCGCGGTCTCACCCCGGCATGACCGGCGAGGTCCTGCGCAGTCACCTCGACGTCACGCCTGCGTTCCTCACCGAGTCGCTACGCGCGGCAGGGTGGATTCCCGACGACGTCAGCGTCGTCGATGCCGGCGTCACCACCATCGGTGCAGGACAGATGGGCATCTGCGCGCGCTACGACCTGGAGCTCGACCGCGACGTCGCCGACGCGCCCACCAGCGTCATCGGGAAGTTCGCCGCCGCCGACGAGCAGGCGCGCACGTTCATGGCGTCGAGCGGCTACCCGAACGAAGTGTCCTTCTACCGCGACTTCGCGTCGCAGGTGACGATCCGCGTGCCGCGCTGCGCGCACGCCGCCATCGACGACGACGGCTGGTTCACGCTCCTCCTCGAGGACCTGTCGCCCATGCGCCCCGGCGACCAGCTGCAGGGGTGCTCCGTGCCGCAGGTGAAGGCGGCAGTGCAGGAGCTCGTCGGCCTGCACGCACCGTTGTGGGACTCACCGGTGCTGCGCGAGCACCCGCAGTTCAGCAGTGCCAGCGGGCTCGCCGATCCGGAGGTGCTCGCGGGCGCGTTGCAGGCGGTCGTGCCCGGGTTCATCGAGCGCTACGGACCTGCCTTCGCGCCCGACGAGGTCGACTTCTACGACCGGCTCACGACCTCCGCACGCGGGTGGATCGAGGCGCGCCCGCAGGCCCGCAGCCTCGTGCACAGCGACTACCGCCCTGACAACCTGATGTTCGGTACGGACGCCGACGGCCGGCCCACCGTCGCGGCGGTCGATTGGCAGGGCTTCGGCAAGGGTTGCGCGCTCTCGGACGTGTCGTTCGTCATCGGCAACGCCCTCACCGCCGACGACCGTCGCGCCAACGAGGAGCGCATCGTGCGCAGCTACCACGAGGCACTCGTCGCTGCCGGCGTCGACGGTTACACGTGGGACGAGTGCTGGACCGACTACGGCCGCTCGCTGCTCTCGGCGCTGATGACGACGATCTTCGGCGCCATGTACGGCGTCCGCAGCGACCGCGGCGACGAGATGTTCGTGATCATGGGCGGCCGCCACGCCCGCCAGATCCTCGACCTCGGCGTCGACTCCCTCCTGCACTGACGTTTCGGCGCCCCTACCGCGTCATAGTGACGACGTAGGGGCGCCAAAACGTAGCTAGACGGGTTGCTGGGCGCGGAGCATGAGGGCGCGGACTTCCTTCATCGCCGCGTGCACCTCGTCCATGCGGCCCTGCACCTCGACCGCGAGCGCGGGCACGCCGCAGTTGCCGAGCATGTCGGGCAGGTGCTGCTCGACGCACGCGAGCGAGAACTCGATGGGGTCACCCACCGCGAGCTCGTCGATGCGCACGACGGTGTTCCCGACGGCAGCCTGGTCGATGTAGTGGTAGTGCGGCTCGCCCTCGAAGCAGTCGAAGCGCAGGTGCTCGAGGCCGTCGTCGGTGCCGAGCACGTGCAGCGTCGCGCCGCCGTCGTCGAACGGGATGCCGCCCGCGATCTCACCCTGGTACGTCTCTTCGACGATCGCGTTGGTGAGCCGACGTGACTCGATGACGAGCTGCACCGCGCCGGCGTCGACGGGGATGCAGTGCTCCTCCACCATCGGGATGGGCAGCCGGTCGTAGCGATTGCCCCGGCGGTACGGCGAGTCCTGGCGGTCGATGGCCATGGTCAGCTCCTCTTGACGTAGCGGTCGAGCTCACGCTGCATGTTCAGCAGGTTCATCTCTTGACGGGTGCTCAGGCGCAGGCCGTCGCACCCCCACGAGTGCAGACCGGCCTGCACCTCGCCCATGTTCGCGAAGTCCTGGCTCGGGATCACACCCCACACCTCGTCGTCGTGCGGCGCCGTCTCGCGCACGAGCGCGGGTGCGCCGCTCTCCGGCGGGAACAGCCGCAGCGCCCACATGTCGAACACACAGGAGTCGGGGTCGCCGCCGTTCGGCCGGGCGCGGTACATGAAGCAGTTGGCCAGGCTCACCAGCATCACCAGGTTCGGGAACACCGAGAACACGCCGGTGCCCTCGGCGCGCTGCTCCGGTGAGAGCTCGGGGAACTCGATGCCGAGCTCGTCGGCGCGCGCGGCGACGAGCTTCGAGTACTCGGTGGCGGCGCTGGAACCGTCCGGGATCTCCATCGTGCGCAGGCGGGCCGCCGCGGCCATGTCGTCGTCGGAGTAGAGCCCGCCCTCGAACGACTTCCCGAGGTGCATCACCTGCTCGTAGAGCAGCTCGCGGTCGTCCCATTGGTCGGGCGAGAGCCCGAAGCGCTTCGACGGCCCCGCGCCGCGCACGGTGACGTACCGCGCGTGCCCGTTGTCGAACTGCTCGTAGCGCATGGCGGTGTCGTCGGACCACTGCAACAGCTGCGGATGCGTGCCGTAGTTGTGATACCCCTCGTGGAACGCGTCGAGCGCGGCCTTCCAGTTCGCGGGCAACACCGTCGTGCGATACCAGAGGAAGCGCATGCTCTCGAGGTGCAGCGGGTCGAACCAGTCGCCGAGCGGCGCGAGGTGCTCGTCGAGCGATCGCGCGTCGGGATCCGCGCACACCCACACGAACCCCCAACGACGCTCGCACCGCAGTTCACCGAGCCGCAGCGCGGGGGTGTCGAGCGTCGTGATGCCGAACTCCTCCGGGTCGAGCACGAACGCGCACGTCCCGTCGAGGTTCCACTTCCACCCGTGGAACGGACACGTGATCTGACCGTCGGCGAGCGCGCCACAGCCGCTCGCGAGCCGCGTCCCGCGATGACGGCACGAGTTGTAGAAGGCGCGGATCTCGTCGTCGTCCCGCACGACGAGGATCGACTGGTCGGCGATCCGGTAGTCGAGGTAGTCGCCCGGCGCGACGAGCTCCTCTTCGCGACACGCCACCTGCCAGGTGTGCGGCCACAGCCGCTCGACCTCGACCTCGGCGAACGCCCGGGTCGTGTAGCGCTCCTTCGGGATGAAGGCAGCGCCGAGCTCCCAACGCGTGTCCCAGGTCACGGCGCCATCATGTCACCGCTCCGAGTCGCGCAGCCCGACCATGACGGTGGCGATCAGGCACCCGTCGGGACCGGCCAACCAGGAGTGCTCGACGCCGTTCACGACCACGGCGTCGCCCGCCGCGAGGTGGACCGATCCGTCTTCGAGACCCAACTCGACGTCGCCCTGGACCACGAGCCCGTAGTCGATCGTCGGGGTGCTGTGCATCGGGGCTGCGAGCCCCGGACCCATCTGCGTGATGATCCACCTCGTCTCGCCCGCGGGCACGTCGACCCCGAACGACTCGAGCGCGATCGTCGGATCGTCGGTCGTGACCGACGGCGCGCCCGTCAGCGACCACAGCTCGTTCACCACCGACGAACCCCGGCCGGGATCGACGGTGCCGCCCTCGACCTTCCGCAGCCCGAAACCACCGCTGCCGTCCGACCCCGGGGCGAACGCCACTGGCGCGTGGCCGTCGGCGCACACCGTCGAACGACCGTCGGCTCCGACTCCCGTCACGACTCGTCTCACTTCTCATCTCCCTCTGTCGCAGTCCCGCGCCGTCAGTGCGGTCGGCGGCTGCAGAGCACGATCCCGGTCCCGTGCGCGATCTCGACGGCGACGAGCTGCGGGTCGGTCAGCAAGCGATCCCGCACTGCTTCCGTCTTCACGCGGTGATGCTCACTCTCCCAGCGCGCCGGCGTCATGTCGTCGACGAGCAGGAGGCCACCCGGACCGAGCGCGGCGATCGTGCGGTCGAGCCCCTCCCACTTGCCACCCTCGCTGTCGGCGAAGACGAGATCGAACTTCCCCGACTCCGGGACCACCTCGAGCGCGTCACCTTCGACGATCGACACGAAGCCCGGCCATTCGCCCCGTCGTGCGCACGCGACGCTCCCGGGATCTCGCTCGATCGAGACGACCTCCACGTCGTCACGCGCGTCGAGCCCGTGCACGATCCACGCCAGTCCCACCCCACACCCGGTGCCGAGCTCGAGGATCCGACCGTGGGCCGGTACCGCGGCGGCCAGCACCGCGAGGAACCGACCGACACGAGGATCGCACGACAGCTCGAAGCCGGACTCCGTCGCCACGGCGGTCGCACGCTCGACCCGATCCGGAAGCACGGGCGAGAGTCTGCCGCGGCTGGCGCGAAATCACCCGTCCACGACCCCGGCCCACTCGTAGGCTCGATCGCGATGTCGGCTCGTCTCGATCCCACGTGGAAGGTCCTCGCGAGTCCGTCGACGCCCGCGGTCGATCGGTGCGTCGACATCTTCTCCCGGCCCGACGGCACGTTCGGCTTCGAGGAGTTCCGCCGCGACCCCGAGGACATGGGCGCCTGGACGCCGGTCGCCTACTACTCGGAACGCGAGTTCCCGACCGAAGCCGACGCGCTCGCCGCCGCACGCGAGCGCGTCCCCTGGCTCGCGGGAGTCCTGGATCACTGATCGAGGCGCTCTTCGAGCAGCACGGTCACCCGATCACCCTCCTGCTTCTGGATCGCCGCCCGCAGCTTCGCGTTGATCGGCAGCTTGTGCGTGCCGTCGCCGAGCGCCATGAACGAGCTGCGGAAGGCATGGCCGTCGACCTTCCCGCGCACCTTCACCAGACCGCGGGTGCCGAAGAACTCGGCCGAGCCCGGCATCACCACGTAGGTCCAGCCACCCTTGCTCGGGCTCTTCTGGAGTGTTGCCGTGAACTCCTTGCGCAGCCTGGTCATCTGATCTCTCCCCCTGCGACGACGCGTTCCGTCCACCATCCTGACCAGCAGTGTTGACGAGACTCATCGCAGTTCCTAAAATCTGACCTATCCAGTCGGATTTGTGAGGAGACGGCATGACCACCCAGACGACCGACCCAGACGCCGGCCCTGCTCGACGTCCGCCCGGTCACGCCCGTGATCGGCGCCGAGGTCCACGGCATCGACCTGCGCGAGCCGCTCGACGCGGCGACGGTCGCCGAGCTGTCGGACGCCCTCGTGCGCTCGAAGGTGCTGTTCTTCCGCGACCAACCGCTCACCCGCGAGCAGCACGTGGCCTTCGGGCGGGCGTTCGGCGACCTGACGCCCGGCCACCCGATCCACGCCGCACCCGACGACCGCGACGAAGTGCTCGTGGTCGACACCCGCGAGGCGAAGGTGACGCTCGGCTACGGCGAGCGCGACCCGTTCAGCCCGCCGCGGCGCACGATCAACGGCTGGCACACCGACATCACGTTCGTCGCCAACCCGGCCAACGCGTCGATCCTGCGCGGGGTCGTGATCCCGCCGTACGGCGGCGACACGCTCTGGACCAACCTCGTCGCCGCCTACGAAGACCTGTCACTTCCGGTGCGCAACTTCATCGACGGCTTGCAGGCCGTCCACGTGTGGCACGGCTATGACGGCGTCGCGCGCGAAGGACACGACTCGTCGAAGCCGCCGTCGGCGGTGCACCCGGTCGTGCGCGTGCACCCGGTCACCGGCGAGAAAGCGCTGTTCGTGAACCCAGTGTTCACCCGGTACGTGGTGGGGCTGTCCGACCGCGAGAGCGCGGCGATCCTCGGTGTGCTGTTCGAGCAGATGGAGCGTCCACAGTTCCAGGTGCGCTTCCGCTGGGAACCCGACAGCATCGCGTTCTGGGACAACCGCGCCACCGCGCACCTCGGCCCCGTCGATCTCGCCACCGCCGAGTTCGACCGCCGGGTCGAGCGGGTCACGGTCGTCGGCGAAGTGGCCGAAGGTCCCGACGGCTTCCGCTCGATACCGCTCGAGGGCGGGCTGTTCGTCTGACGTTGCGGACGAACGGCATCGGCGCGACTGTGCCCGCGTGAGTGATTCGTCACCCCCGAGCAGACCGGGGTTGATCCGCTCGATCGCGCATCGCCGCGCCGGCGAGGTGGTCGATCTGCCCGTCGAAGGTCACCTGGGCGAGTACCCGATGACCGAGATGGTCATCCAGCAGTTGCTGTTCGCTGACACCGAGGGCGGCGATGACGATCTCGTCATGGTCGAGCCTCGGGGTCTGGAAGTGGCCGCCGACTGGCAGACGCTCGCATCACCGGAGACGTACGTCGGCTACCGCCAGAGCAGCGGCTTCGCGCAAGAAGCCGGCGCGAGTCTCGATGCACCTGGCGTCTACACCGTGCCGGATCGGCTGCGCCTCAACGAGTGGGCGCTCGAGGGCACGTGGACCGTCGCGGGCAACGCCGCGATCTCCAACGAGCGCGGTGGAGGAATCGCGTTCCAGTTCCGAGCGCGCGACGTCAACCTCGTGATGGGCCCCTCATCCCCCGGTGCGTCGATCCGGTTCCGCGTGTTCCTCGACGGTGAGCTCGCGACCGCCGCACACGGCACTGATGTGAGCGCGGACGGCAGCGGCACGGTGCGCGACCAGCGCACGTACCAACTGATCCGCCAATCAGGAGCGACCTCCGACCGGCTCTTCTCGATCGAGTTCCTCGATGCCGGCGTCGAGGCCTATTGCTTCACCTTCGGCTGAACCGGAGAGTGTCCGTAGATCCAGTGCGGCACTTCTGGCGCGCGCATGGCGAAGTCGAAGGTCAGACAAGTATCACCGCCGAGCCATGGCGCGAGGGTGCCTTCTACGCAACGCTGGGGATGTGTCCTTCGGACTCAACGCTCGGTCGTTTGTGAGAGGAGCGGCATCGATGAAGCGCGTCGCTGGCATATTGGGCGTTGCAGTCGCTCTCTGCTGCGCGACCGCAAGCGCGAGCCAAGCAACCACCACCACAACGACAGCAGCCGGTGGGTCCTCGCTCATCCACGTCACTGTTCCGAGCGCCGGCATCACACTCGGATATCCGGCGGCGTGGACCGCGACGAAGTACTCCGGACTCCCCAAGGCGGCGCGCAACAAGATCGCCAAGCTCAACCCGAAGCTCGCCGATCAGGTCCAGTCGGCTCCGCCGAATGCGAAGCTCTACGCCGTCGACCTCACGCACCCTGGCACCTTCGTGGCCAACATCAACGTCATCGTGATGACAAGTGGCGGCTTCCCCGCCAGCTTGGCTGACTTCCGCCAGTTCGCCGAAAGCCAGTATCGGGCGCTCGGTGCAACCGATGAGACAACGTCGGTCGTCAAGATCGGGGGGAAGACCGCGTATTCGGCACGCGTGCACCTGCCGCTCAAAGTGAACGCGACCACCACTGTGAACGCATACCTCACTCAAATCATGATCCCCAAGGGCGACGGCGGAACCATCGTGTCCATCGGCACGACCGACGACGATCCCGGCCATGCGCTCGCACAACAGATCGCATCCACGATCAAACTCTCACACTGAAGTCGGCGCCAGTCGTGAACGCGACGATTCCAAAGCGCGCCACCCAGACCTCCCCACCCGCGATGCAGAGCAGTTATGGCGCATCGGGAACCCGCACGGTGTCGGTAACGTCTGAACTCGCATGAAATCAAAGATCGTGTTGACGTTGGCTGTCGCTCTTGCACTTCTCTCCCTGACGGGCGGAACGGGCACGGCGCAGGAAGCCGTCTCGGTTACGGTCGCCGCAAGCCGACCGCTCACAATCTCGGAAGGCTGCCCACCACAGCCCGCTCGCGTCACGGTCGCCCCTCAGTTCGTCCTCACACGGACCGGCGATGTCACGGACGGCCTCCGCGCGTCGGTCACCTGGGGTGGTGGCATCGCTGCACAAACCACTGTCTCGCCCACGGAGGCAGACTTCGCACCCGGATCGACCACTGCAACCGTCACGGCCGTGCTGCAATCCGCCCCCGCGCAGGCCGGCTCTTTGACAATCACTGTTGCGCCAGGACCCGGTTATCAACCAGGTGATCCGTCGACTGCCGACGCCGTCGTATCGGTCATCTCACCTAGTTGTGCGGCTCAGATCGCGCCCACCGCTGCACCAACGCCGATCGGCATCACTCCGAACTTCACTGGCTGACGCCGAGTAGCGAGCCCGCTCGAGGCCCCGCCCCAGATTGCCCGGTCGGCGCTGCCAGTGCGGCGGTACTGGCGCGGCTTCTAGCTGGCGAGTACCTCGGTCACGATGCCGTTCTCAATCACCAGGTTCACCCGCGAGAACTGCATGTCCGCGCGGAGCACGAAGTTCTCACCATCGCGCTGGGCGATCCGCACCGCGAATCCCTGCGCCTCGGAAGCGACGACGGCGTCCTGCTCCGCTTGACCGATGAGTGAAGCGGCGAACTGCTCCGTCCTCTCCAGGGCGCGGCGCGCTGACTCCGAGAGAGACCGGCGCACATCGTCGTCCATGGCTACAGATTGCCGGACGCCGGTGCAGTGCGGGAGTTGTGGCGCAAAGCGTGCCGTAGTCAAGACCCGGGATGTGTTCCTCGATCTCGTCTTGATCGGCGTCGAACCGACGCCACTCGGGATCCACAGGTTCGTCGGTACGTGGCGCGCGGACATTGCGAATGAATCGCCACTCCATCGCACCGAAACGCGCCACGTTCGCCTGAGCGTCGATGAGCGACGGCACATTCGCGCCCCCGGCAGTGTCGGGCCAGCGCAACTGAGAGAGATCGTCTTCCCAAAAGCACACGGGGCAGATCGTGTACGAACCCGGGCTCTCGAAGAACACACGGTGGCCGCAGCAGGGGCAAGGGAACCGGCCTACGACGCGTCTCGGCACCCATACAGATTGCCCGGTGCGTCGAGCCGGTGCGGCAGCAATGGCGTTCCCTCGGTCCTCGTCAGCTCCCAGCATGGATGCGCTTCGACTGTGCGTGTGGTCCAATGATGCTTCATGCCAACTGTCGCGAGCGACCTCGGTTCGGCGTGGATCGGCTTGGTGGGTGTGCTTGTGGGCGGTGCGATCGCGACCGGTGTTCCGGCGTATCTGTCTGCTCGAGCCCGGGTGAGGGCGTTTCACCGAGCTGCCCTCGTGATGCTCGCTCGGCGGTCGAACGTGTTGAAGGCTGTCGATGGGCTTGGTGCCGCTGGATTCGGAGCCGAGGCAGTGCTCAGGCTGCCCGATGAGGAAATCGTCTCATTGCCCCCGGACGACCAGCGCCTGGTTGGCACCCTTCGGAACGAGGTCTACCTGGTTGGCGGCGAGTTGAACGACTTGGTACAGGCATATGCCGACTGCAAGAGAGGACGTCGAAGCGTGCCGGCAGTCGTCGACTTCTTACCCGTGCGCGGAGCGTTCAGCGACCTCATCATCTCGCATCGCATTGAGCCCATCCGTGCTGCCGAGATCGAGATCGCTCTGACCCGTTGGTCGGACTGACTCAAACCAAAGCCACCTGCCTCTACCAGAGGCCACTGACGGTGACGGCCGAGCGGCAGTTGTGCGTGCCGCGTGGTGCAGGGGCTACTGCATGGTCATCCGGCGTTCGGCGCGAGCCGAGCCCGGCGTAGATGGTGTTACCTGCGACGGCAATCGTGTTGATGCCCTCGTAGCCATCTGGCAGGGCAATCGGAGCGAATCTCGCAGTGCCTGAAGCGGCATCGAGCACGGTGATGGACATCCCGTCCGACACGACAACGGACTGCGTGTCGGCAGCGACGGGCCGTGCGCTGCCGGGACGCGACCACACCTCGTTGCCAGTCCGCGCGGTTGACGACGCGAAAGCCAGCCGCGTTGACAACGCCCACGCGTTCGCCCATGGCGAGGAGTTGGCTCTGATCCTCAGCGAAACTCCAGAGTTCCTGGCCGCTCAAGGCGTCCCGAACGCTGGTGTAGCCCTGATAACGGCCTCCGGGATTGATGACTGCAACCACTGACCCGGCTGGGCCGCCCACGCCGTCGCTCTCCCAGCGGACCTTCCCCGAACGCGGGTCGAGGACACGAGTATGGAACGTGATCCCGTTGTCGGGAGTGAATCGGACAACCGCCGATGTCGTGTCGACCGACGCCGATGGAGTGAACTGAGAGTCGCTCGACACGAGCGACCAGAGCTTCTCTCCAGTCGTTCGATCGACGCCTTGCACGACTGCACGAGCGTTCTTGTTCGAACCTTGCACGGAGCCCGTGACCACCGTCGTCGCGTTCGTCCCGATCGATGGGCTCCACTTGATCGGCAACGACCAGCGAGTACTTCCGCTGCGCGGGTCAACGCCGTCCAGCTTCTTCGCCGTCGCAGAGACAACTACGCCCGTGCGTCGAGAGCCGGTTGGCAGCGTCTCTGCGCCGTGGCTCGACGGGCCATCGGGACCCGCGGCTCGTTTCCAGCGACGCTTGCCATCGCGAGCGTCGAAAGCAATCGTGTCGAACGGCCCTGACGTGCACGGGAAGCCCCGACCAATAACCGTGCTCGATGACACATCCTCAACGCCGAATGTCCCTGGTGTCGTCGTGCCAACGTTCGGCACCCGACTGAGCGTCGAACGCTAGGAGGATGCCCTGTGAGGCGGGTGCGGTCGCTCCACCCGAAGCTCCACTCGCGGGCCACAGGACCGATACGCAACACACCAACAGGGCGACCGCGCTTGAAATGATGCGCCTCGCTGTGGCGCTCAGAGTCGTGGCCATTGGCCCTGCATAGTGCCCGCTCAGACGCACAGATGGGACGCGGTCGCCACTCACTACGCAACGCATCGGCCCCGCAACAGCTACCGCACGACACCTAGTCAACGCCGCCAGTGCGGCAGTTCTGCCGCCTACAAGTACTTCAACGCAACTGCGTAGATCTGCTCCACCCGCTCCATCGTGACGTTGAGAAGCTGAGCGATCTCGGGAAACGTAAGCCCATCACGGTGGAGGGTTAACACCTGGCGTCGCTCGGTACGGCATACAGGCCCGAAGGGGACTCCCCGCCGGACGTAGCGGTCGTCGGCGGCTTGTTAACTCCGCCTGAACCTCCGGTCTGCGACGGGATGCCAGCAGCGTCCATGTACACAGATTGCCCGCTCGGGCCCGGTTATGGGAGCGGGTTGTCCTGAGCGCTGGCGTCGTCGAGCGACACGCCGCGTCGGGCGGCGATCTCTTCGCAGATCGATCTTGCCGGCTGTCGGGTGTGCTCGGCCGCGACGCGGATCAACACGACCGCCGCTTCGAACGCGTGGAGCGTGTAGTCCTGGACCCGCCACCAGCCGGCCACCTCGTCGTAGTCGACGACGATCCCCGCGTGCAGCGTCACGGCCGCCTGGATCGCCGCTCGATGCTTCTGCCGCGCGGTATTGCCGCTGACGGTCCACTCGGACAGGTGCCGTTCGGTCGCGTCGGCTCAGGGACAGCGGCGTCGTCAGGAGCCGCACCCGCGACCGCGAGGGCTGCGGCACCGAGCTCGGTGAGCACGTCTCCCGGGAACGGAAAGGAGTAGTCCTCGAACGAGCGCAACTGCATCAGCACGGCGCCGGGCGGTTCATCGCGTGCCAGTCCCCCAAGGACGAGACGCGCGACCTCGACACGATCCTGTTCCGTCGCGGTGGCCTTCCTCGCCATGATCGTACGGTAGGTCCAGTTCGTCGCGCGGTCGATCCTGCGTGCATCACACGCCGACGCCCGTCCACGCACGCATCTTGCCCCTCCGGCGCAGCCAGTGCGGCAGTTCTGGCGCGTCCCTCGCCTGTAGGAACCATGCGGGCCCTGCGAGCGACCTCATCGGTATCGTCATCAGGTGGAGTCTGCCGGTAGTGGTCTGCGAATCGCTGCGGCCCAGATGCAGATCACGGGAGACGCGCGCAGAACGGCGAACGTGTGCGAACCCTGATGCGCGACGCCGCCTCCGGGGGTGCTCGCCTGGTGCAGTTCCCTGAAGGGACTTTGTCGGGATACGCGAAGCACCAGATCCAGGACTGGTCGCAGGTGAACTGGACGACTGTCCGCGACGAACTGCTGTCCGTGGCCGAACTGGCAGCGGAGCTTCACGTCTGGGTGGTGCTCGGGATCGGCGCATCCCGTTGAGCCGGCCGAACTGGCCGCACAACAGCCTGTACGTCATCTCCGATGAAGGTCAGGTCGTGGCCCGCTACGACAAGCGGATGTGCTCTGCGACAGAGACGGCACGCTTCTACTCCCCGGGCACCGCGCCGCTGGTGTTCGATGTCGACGGCTTCCGTTTCGGTTGCCTCATCTGCATCGAGATCAACTTTCCGGCGCTTTGTTCATGGAGTACGACCGTCTCGGCGTTGATTGCGTGCTGCTCTCGGCCTATCCGATGGCGGCGGATGACATGTTCCACACGAAGGCGCTGGCGCACGCCGCGATCCACAACGTCTGGATCGGACTGTCGGTGCCAACGGAAGGCGCTGACCTCACAGCCTCGTCAGTTCATTGGCCCAAACGGCCACGTCGTGAGCACGGTGTCCGAGCAGCGAGGGGATCGGCCTTCGGTGACCTGAATCGCGACGATCCTGCGTTCGAGATTGCGCTGCACAAGGCACGGCCTTGGCGTGCCTCGGCAACAAGCGGCGAGTTCCATCGCGACCGCATCGTCCACGACGTGCGCAGCGCCAACCAGACCTGTATCTAGCGCGGGAACGCACACGCGCCGGACCACGGACCTTCTGTGTGCAGTGCGGCAGTTCCGCGCTACCTGTCGAGTGCGTCCAGAGGAAGGGTTTCTCCAACTCCGCGATCGCGGCATGCGGATCAGTGCCCAGCAGCGCATGCAGTTCGACTACAACGGGTGTCTTGGAAGAGCGCCCTGACGACGTTCGACCGCCCGCGGAACTGCCTCCTGGAGCGACCTCCGAGGTGCTTCCTGTGTTGGACCGGTCCGAGACAGCAGGCGGCATTGAGACGATGCCACCCGGCGAATACCAGTCCGATGCTCGGGAACGACGCCGGCAGCACCGGGCGCGGTCAGTCGTGTTGCTGAGCGTCGCGACCGCAGTCGTGTTCTCCGTCGCGTTCCTGGTGGGCAGCTCCCAGTCGACCGGCACGTCGACCGGGGCCAACGGGCCGAACGGGGTGACCTCGCCACTCGCCGGTCTCATCGTGCTACCGCGCGATACGACCTCCGCGCTGACCGTCCACGGCCTCGTCGGTGGCGATCAAGTAGTCGGGCAGACGACGTTGGACCTGTGCAACGGATCGTTCCCGAGTGAGTCACTTCGCGTCTCTCGACTCCAAGACGCTGCTCTGAATAGCGCGGGGCAGCCGGTGCTGAGTACGGAGGCAGTCGAGTATCGCGATGCGCCGGCCACTGCTCAGGCGTTCCGAGAACTCAAACACGTCGCAGCCACCTGCCCGTCAGGCCCGGTCCCGAGCCCGAGCGGTGAACCAACCGTGTCGACCGAGTTCGGTCCACCACCGGATCGAGACTGGCCCGCAACGCCCACGGTGCAGCGCGTCGCGTTCAGCTTCACCACGACCGACGCATCAGGGCAGTCCCACCCCTCCGTCGCCGTGTATCTACGTCGCGATCGCTTCCTCGTCGGGGTCTACTTCTCACAACCTGACACCGCACAACCCGCGATCGATGGACGAACCACCATCGAAGGCATCGTCAACCACTTCGCGGTTCGACTCGCGAAGACATCGCCTCCCGCTGAACGCGCATAGATCCCAGAGTCGCAGCGCCGAGCCAAGACCGACGCCCTCCCACGAGAGGCCCACGGACCACGGCCGGATCGCGAAACGTCAGCTCGGTAGAGGCAGCAGTGCAGCAGTTCTGGCACGCCTGTGCGCGTGCTCGAGCCCCGAAGCGGCTGACTGCGAGGGTGGCGAGAACCAAAGCAAGACAGGTACGTAAGTGCTCTGCCGATTGAGCTACAGCCCGCAGGCCGACGGGACTCGAACCCGCAACCTCTCCATTCGCAGTGGAAGTAACCCGTCTCTACACAGCGCCACCCTCAACGCCAAGATACGTCGAGAGCACCGAGCGGCTCACGTACTTTTCCGTACCCGCGTAGTACCCCGAGCAGCCCCGTGCGGCAGATCTGGCGCGTCAGCGTTGTGGACTCGATGGTCCGACCAGCTGGAGCGACGAGATCACGTTCTGCGTTGCGGCGATGACCGGCACGAATGGGTGAGTGTCGCGACCCCAGAAGGCATCTTCGGGCACATCGATCATGCGCCGATCACTCTCGAGGAGGACGTGGAAGCGGACTGCGCCGCTCGCCGGTAGCTCGCCATCATCGGGCTCTCTGAACGCGGCGAGATGCTCTTGCACGGAAGCCAAGAGTGCGTGTGTTGCTGTCGCGACGGTGGCATGCTCTCCTGCCCCGATGGTGCCGCCGCCGGTGCTCGTGTACAGGCTCGTCGTGTTGTCGGTCAGCGCAACGAGAGTCGCGGTACCGCCCGATGCCGGGATGTCGACGACGACACCCGACACGTCCGGATGCTGAGCAGGTGCCGCAGGCAACGCGCCGCTCTCCGTGGCCCGGAGCGCCATCGCGCGCAGATCGCTGTACACGCGTTCAGGTGACGGATCGCGGGGACCACCGTCGCGCGCCCGCCGCTTGAACACGCGCTCATCTTGCCCCAACTGGCCACGGCAGTGCGGCCGTTGTTGCGGGCAACGCTCAGGAGCGCGAAAGTGCCGGCTTTTCTCCTCCGGGGTCCGGCGCTGCTAGAAGGATGCCCGTTTTCGATCTGGAGGCGACGTGGTGGAGGGTGCGTCGTGCTCGTTCGATTCCGCCTCTGTGATGAGGTGGTCGAGCCTGTCGAAGACGTAGTTGAGAGCATCGTCGTAGCTCATGGATGCGGCATGTGTGCGGGCGGCTTGGAGGGCGTCTGGGCCGAGTTCGCGGGCGGTGTCGATCAGCCGCTCGAACCCTCCGGGTGTGTCGAGAGCGGAGAAGTAGAAGATCGCGCCGCTTTCGGAAATGGCGGCGAGTTCGATCGCGAATGTCGGGTCGAGTCCGGCAATCGAGTTGGCCAAATTCGGAAGTTGGATCGCGAGTTGGCCGAGTTCGCCGGACCAGTCGAATCGGCGGAGGACATCGCGCCAGAGTCGAAGCCCAGTCGCGAGTTCGCCCCGATGGATGCGGATCTTCGCGACTTGTCCTTCGCTCATCGTGGACCACGATTTGCGTTGGGTGCGGTCGAGGTGGATGCATTCTTCGGCCGCGGCCAGGGCTCCTTCTGGGTCGCGCTGCTGCGCGGCCAGCACGACCGCGAGGATCGAGAGGGGATAGATCAGTACGGATGTGGCTGGGCTGCGGCGCGCGATCGCGACCGCTTCCTCGGCGTCGTTCACCGCTTGCCGTTGATCGACACCACTTTCGACCAACGCGAGGACGCTGAGCATGTAACACATCCATCTGCGGTCGTCGGCTCGTCTTGCTTGTTCAACTGCGGTTCTACCGATTGATGTCGCGGTCGCGAGGTCTCCTCGCATAGCGGCCTCACCGAGGCGCAGGTCGAACAACAGCGGCGACGTTGGGTCGAGCTCGGCGCCGATTGAGAGGACGTCTTGATAGCGCTCCCAGTCACCAATCTGGAAGGCGCGGTTGCCGACGTAGAGGAGCGCGGCGAGGTACCCAGGCGTATCACTGACCTCGGAGCGCTGGAGAGCTTCGTCGGCGACGCGTCCGAGTTCGTCGAGCAGCACGAACGGCACGAGGGCAAGTTCGATCCATCCGCAGTCGGCGAAGAATGCGAGTACTTCGGCGACGCGGTCGGTCTCCATCAGCCATCGCAGACCGGCGGCAATGTTCGTGGTCTCGAGACCGAGACGATCGAGTGCCTCGAAGTCGCGGGGCGTCTCGAGCATGGCGAAGAGCGCGCGTGTGGTAGCGAGGTAGTGCACAGCGTGCGCGTCACGCGCACGGTCGGCGTTCGCGGCCGTGTCGAGTTGTTCGGCGGCGTATGCGCGGATGGTCTCGAGGAGTCGGTAGCGGCTCACGGTCGTGGCGTCGCTGTGCTCGACCAACGACTTGGCGATGAGTGAGCCGAGCCGGTCGACGGCGTCGAATTCGTCGAGCCCGGCGTCGGCGGCCATCGCGGTGGCGGCGGCAAGATCGAAGTCGCCGACACAGACCGAGAGTCGCTGCAACAGCGCTTGCTCGTCGGTATCGAGTAGGTCGTAGGACCAGTCGATGGCCGCATGGAGGGTCTGATGACGTTCGGGCGCGGCGCGGCCCCCTGTGGTGAGCAGCCGGAATCGCTGTTCGAGCCGTGCCAGGATCTCCGACGGAGACAGTACCGTCGTGCGAGCGGCCGCCAGTTCGATCGCCAGCGCATTCGCGTCGAGGCGGGCACACAAGTCCGCGATGGCAGCCGCGTTGTCGGCGGTCACCTCGAACGACGGACCGGCTTCGCGGGCTCGGGTGGCGAACAACGCGCCCGCCTCGGACTCCTCGACCTCGAACGGCGACCTGTCGAGCGGCAATTCGAGTGGTGGGAGTGGGTAGATCTGCTCGCCCGCTACCGTGAGGGCTTCGCGACTGGTCGCCAGGACAGCGAGCTGCGGCGCCTCCGCACTCGTCGCGCGCACGAACGCGGCGACTGCTTCCAAGAGGTGCTCGCAGTTGTCGAGCACCAACAGAAGGTGCTTGTGCCGGAAGAATCCGGTCAAGCCGTCCGCCAACGCGACGCCTTGTGAGGGCGTGAACCCCACGGTGGCCGCGACCGCTTCGGCGACGAGGTCGGGATCGCGGACGCCGGCCAGCTCGCACCACCACACGCCATCCGGATAACTCGACAACAGTTTCGAGCCCACGCGCAGCGCCAGCCGCGTCTTGCCCACGCCACCCATCCCGACGACCGAGACAACTCGGGCCTCGGCGAACGCTTTCACGACTGCGGTGATGTCGTCGATGCGACCGACGAAGCTGCCGAGTTCGAGCGGCAAGTTCGAACGATGGGCATCCGCCGACGTCAACGGTGGGAACTCCGTCTCCAAGCCGGGATCGAGGACCTGCAACACCCGCACTGGCGAGTCGACGTCACGGAGTCGATGTGTGCCCAGATCGGCCAGATCGATATGACCGTCGACCAAATCGGCGACCAGTCCGCTGCAGACGATCTGACCGCCGTGAGCGATGCCCATCAGCCGGGCGGCCTGGTTGACCGCGGCACCGTAGTAGTCGCCGCCGCGCAGCTCGGCAGAGCCCAGCGTGGACGCCCATCCGAACGCGCAGATCGCCAGTGTCGCCCCATCGCTCAGCCACCAGCGCGAACTGGGCGGCGATCGCGGCGTCGATTGCGTCCCGCGCGTCGGCGAACGCGGCGTGGACGCCGTCGCCGGTGGTCTTGACGACGAATCCATGGTGCGATTCGACCGTGTCCCGCAGGATCGCGTCGTGGCGGGCGAGCGCGTCGCCCATGGCGTCGGGATGCTCCTGCCAGAGCCGCGTCGAACCCTCGAGATCGGTGAACAAGAACGTCACCGTTCCGGTCGGCAGCTCGCCGGGCGACGCGCTCGATCGTGAGGTCCGCGCCCAACCGAGATCGGGATGCTGACGCAAGATGTCGTCGTTGAGCTCCTGGAGCGCGGCCGAGGGAACCACGCCTACTTCGTCGGCAAGGAAGCTGCGGTAGGCATCGAACGCGCGCAACGCCTCGACCGGGCGGCCGGCGCGAGCCAACGCCAGCATCAACACCGCGCGCAATCGCTCGCGGAACGGTTCGGTGGCGATCTCGGACTCGAGCACCCCGATCACCTCGGCGGGCCGTCCTAGCTCCACCACCGCGTTGGCATGCTCCTCCACCGCGCACCATCGCAGCTCTTCGAGCCGCGCGACCTCCGCCGCGGCGAACTCCTCTTCCGCAAACTCTGCATAGGGCTGCCCGCGCCATGTCGCCAAGGCCTCCTCGAGCAGCGCCGCGGCCGCGTCCGATCGGTCGGCCCGCGAGGCCGGAGCGCACCAGCGCCTCGAACCGAAGACTGTCCAGCTCTCTTGCGTCGACCCGGAGCCGGTAGCCCGGTCGCACGGTCTCGACGCGATCCGGGCCCAACCCCCGTCGGAGATTCGACACGCGGTGTGGAGCGTGTGCGCTGCGGTCGCAGGCGGCGCGTCGCCCCAGAGCACGTCGATCAGCCGGTCCTGGGGGACCACTTCATTGGCATGGACTTCTAGGACGGCCAGCACCCGCCGCTCCTGGCGGCTGCCGAACTGCACCGGGTCACCCCCGCGCACCGCCTCCAGGGGCCCGAGCACCAACAGCTCCAGCGGAGAGCGATCTGACACCGAACCTCCAGACAGCTGCCGGCATACCACCGAGCGAACTGCGACCTCACGAGTGACGGTGCTGCGACGGCCCTCCACCACGCTGCAGTCGAGGACCAAATCCTCCCACACCAAGCCAAGGAGGGACCATGACCAGGCCTGCTCCCTGTCTTGTCCGCCCTCCCGGCCGTGCGTGCCACCCCACCACCCAGACGAAGAAGGGTGGGCATGCCCACCATCGCAGACGACGACCGGCGTGTCATCGCCGGTGTTGACACCCACAAGGACTTCCATGTCGTGGTCGTCCTCGATGAACGCGGCCGCACACTCGACACCGCGACGTTTCTCGACCACGACGCGCGGCTATCGCGACCTGACCGGCTGGGTCACGAGCTTCGGTGAAGTCCTCGCGGTCGGTGTCGAAGGCACCGCGTCGTGGGGTGCTGGCTTGTCGCGAGACTTGCGTGCTCGAGGCTTGAACGTGATCGAGGTGAACCAACCCGATCGACATCGGCGTCGCCGCCGCGGGAAGTCCGACCCGATCGACGCGAAGATGGCCGCCTGCGCCGTGCTTGCGGGAGACGCGACCGCGGTCCCCAAAGCGGCTGACGGACCCGTCGAGGCGCTACGCCAGCTGCGCCTGGCGAGCACGGGTGCGATGCAGGCCCGCACAGCTTGCATGATCAAACGATCATGGCGCCGCACCTGCCACTGTGCACCACGACCAGTCATCGCCGGGTAGCGCTGTCTCCTGTCCCGCGGTCTCGCTGTTGGAGTAAGACGTCTCGATACGAATCGAAGCCTTGGACTTCAACACCCCCGAGCCGAGTACTGGTGTGACGAACTTGGCCAGTGCGTCGACCGGGTACTCGGTGCAGACGATGAGCGACTCGCCCTTCTGGAACGTCCCGTTCGCGGAATCGTCGGCGGAGCCGGAGAGGATCTTCACTTGCGTGTTCGCGTAGCTCAACCCGATCTGCTGCTTCGCGAGACACATCAGCTTCTGGACGTCGGTCGACGGACTCCCGCTCAAGCCGGTGAGTGAACACGACGTCGTGGTCCCGAAGTTGCCGACCGCGCCCTGGCGCGCAGCCTCACGCGCACCCTCGCGGACTGTGATCGAGTTGTTGTAGGTGATACCGAACTCGATCACCCCGAAGGCGAGCACCAGGAAGATCGGAACGATGAGCGCGAACTCCACGAGTGAGGTTCCGCGTTCACCTCGATACCGGTAGTCACGGTGTTGCTGGTTGATCTCGTTCTTCACGGGTCACAACAGCTCTCCCTACCCGAACAGCCATGGACCCTCCGACATTGGCATCGGTCGGCCGCTCGAGTGTCTGTAGCGCCACGTCCACATGTCACACGCCACGCGGTCCGGGAACTCGTACACGATGCTGTCCATGGCTCGAGGTCCGCGTGCAGGTGTGGGAGGCAGGCTCGCTCTCGGTCCCGCTCCTCGCTGCCCGATCCCGCGAGCCCCACCGGAGGGCCAGTTATGGCGCGCGGCTTACCGTCTTCGGCCGCTATAGCGGCCGAACCGGGCGGCCGCTTGTTCCGTGCCCGGCGGCGACGAGTTTGACTTCGACGCGGTAGCGCGCATCGAGCAGCCGGTGCACGGCGACGCATGTACTCGCAGGGAGTCGCCCGGCGAAGATCTCCTTCCGCACCTCCTCAAAGATCGGAAAGAGCACCTCGATGTCACCGCAGACGAACTCGGTGGTCTCGATGACATGGTCGAGCGACGTGCCCATCGCTCCCAGCACTCCGGCGAGACTCTCGAACACCAGTCGGAACTCGTCGGCTGGGTCCTCCGGCACGTTGAAGTCGGCATCGACACCGACCATCCCGGACGTATAGACGAGGTTCCCGACCGCGGTCGCGAACGCGAAACCCAGGCCCCCGTCAAATGGGTCGTACCGCTGCACGAGATCGTCCGCCACGTCCGCCGCCTCCTGTTGGCGCGACCCCTTCGCGCCAGCCCGGACATATTGCCCTGAAAGAGCAGCATGTGCAGCGTGATGATGCGCCAATGCAGTGCGCAAGGGGTTGTTTCGGCGGTGCGGACACACCAGTGACGGGCCACTCGGGTGAGGGCAAGCTCTTATCAGGTCACACGGTGCCGAGGGTGTTCGGGAGTGACGGGCCGGCGGTTCGTTCGAAGGACAACCAGCTTCGGTGTCAGGCAGTTCGCGGGCCAGGCCCGCCACTCCGGATCTGTGTCAGCCGGCGACGAGGTGTGGGTAGAGCTCGCGGGCGACGTAGCGCTTCAGGCTGCGCATGATCTCGCGGGTGGTGCGTCCTTCGGCGAGGCGACGCGCGACGTATTTGCGGGTGCGTTCATCGCTGGCCATGCGGGTGAACACGATCCGCCAGAGCGCATGGTTCGCTTGTCGGTTCCCGCCGGGGTTGAGCCGGAACGCGCCGGGTCTTTCCCGACGACGCGGGCAGCGGTGCAACACCACACAGATCCGCGAATGCGGCTTCGTTCTTCAATCGGTGCGGGTTGTCACCCGCCGCGACGAGCAGGATCGCGGCGGTGTGGGTGCCGACGCCGTAGATCTCGAGCAGGCTCGGCGCGTGGCGACGCACCAACGTGTCGAGTGCATCGTCGAGTCGTTTGCCGTCAGCGTCGAGCGCGAGAACACGTCGTCCCAGCGTCGCGATCGCGAGCTTCGTCGCGTAGACAACGGTGTCGCTCCCGACAGTCGGACGCAACGCCGCCGCGGTCGCTGCCAACCGGTCAACCGGAACGGCCCGCAGCCGCTCACGCAGCTCATCAGGCGCGGTGAAGCTGAGATGGCGGATCTGGTTCAAGTACTTGACGCGCACGTTGCGACCCGAGCGGCGTGCCACCAACAACGCGCGGATCGCTTCGACGTCACCATCAGCGGACTTCGCGATCCCTGACGCCCGCCCCGACAACGCCGCCCGAGCTGCTTCGATCGCGTCGAGCTCGTCGGACTTCCCGTTGCGGCGCCGTTCTTGACGATTCGGGCGATCAACCTCGATCACCACCACACCCCGACCACGGAGATGACGTGCCAGCCCGGCGCCGTAGGCGCCGGTGCCTTCGACCCCTACCCACGCGAGGGTCCCGAACTCGTGAGCCACGCCGACAACTCGCGGTAGCCAGCCGGTGTCGTCGCGAACGACTCCACACCCAACACACCGCCGTTCGCGTCGACCGCCGCCGCGACATGAACATCCACGTGCGTGTCCACTCCACCCGTCACCAGGCGTGTGCTCTCTACGATGGTCATCGCCATCCCTTCTCTCTCAAACGGTCAAGGGGTGGCACGCACGTCCCGGGAAGGAGACCGTGACGAGCACGCTGCTCGAACAGCGAACTCGATCACCCTCCGGAACGGGGCGTGCCCAATTCCGAACACGCACCAATGATCAACGCGTGTCCGAACCGAACGTACCGGTCACCACCACGACTGCAGTGGACCCGCCCATCCTCACTGGCAGATCTGGCGGGTCTAGTGGGGTGTGACGAGGCCGGCTTGCGTGAATGTTCGCGACGTGTTCTCCGTTTTCGGCATGGATGGTGCCCTGACCAAGGAACCGCTCGTTGCGTAGTGATATTGGGTTCATGTCAACGAGCATCCAGGCGCTGGGATCAGTAGGCGCGTGGAACCACATGGAGTGTTCCAACGTGCGCGGCAGTGCGTGTGCAAACGATCCGCCGCCGTGCAGTTGCATCGCGGACAGGTGAAGTAATCCGAGACCCACGCCAGCGCAGCAGCTGCTTGCCAGGGGCTGCTGGTCGGGACTCCATTGGGAAACCGGGTCCAGAATGGGAACACGATCTCCTCGAACGGCTTGATATCGGGCGATTTGATGGGGCGGACCTCCATGACGGGTGCAGGGAGGTACATCGTCGATGGTTTCAACGTCTCGGGCCTGGCGCAGTCGAGCGCGGTGAGCTGCAATCCGTCGGCTGTGACTGGCCGATGGAAGGTCACGACACAGGAAAAGAACGGCGCGGTCGCCCTGTCGGTAGCGAACCTCTCGTCGGGCGAGACGACGCCCATCGCTGAGAGATTCCACTGTCACGTCGAACGGATCTGCTCCAACGCCATCGCGTAAGAACGATGCGTGCAACGACATCGGCACGAGTTCGCGATCCACGTCGACTGCCGCGACAGCGATGGCCAACGCCAACGAGTAGCTGCCCAGCACGAAAGGCGGAACATCTGAATCGATGTCCGGAGGCCCGACAGGCGACATCAAACGCGGATCAGAAGACCGTTCCTCGCGGTGTAGCCATCACCGAGGCAAAGTCCGCGCGAAACCCGTCGGGCTCAGCAGTGTCGAACCGCAAAATGTCAGCGAGCTGTTCGATCAGCATCGAGCCCTCGACCTCCGCGTGGGGACCGAATCCGTGCGATCCGCGAACCGCACATGATGCCCGCTCCGGCGCTGTTACGCGTCGGACAAGAGGCCGCTACTGCTCGGTCATGATCCGTTCGAACTCCTTGAGCGGATCGACGCGCGGCTCTCCGGTGACCTCGACCACGACCTCGGTGAGCCCAGCGTTCCAGCGGAACGGCGCGTCGTAGCCCAGACCGATTGACGGACCGAGCTCGTACCCACAGCTCATCCCCGCGCCGGTGTTGTTGTAGCGGGTGGGGGTGAACTTCGGCACGGGTCCGGCGCCGACCACCTCGCCGTCGACGAGGAGCTCGCCACGTCCACCGTCGTCGTCCAGCTTCTCGTAGCGGAAGCCCAGCGTGTGCGAGCCCGCGCCGAGGACGCGATCCGAGTCGATGACGTCGAGCGACTTGCCGTAGAGGTTGTGCACGTAGCGCAGCTTCCCGCCGAACACCTGCAGCGACCAGCCACCGAGCACGCATCCGATCGCGAGCAGCACGCCCTCGGGCACGACGCCGTCGTCGATCACCACCGACGCGGTGATCTCGTGCGAGCGGTTGCGCACGTCCACCGCGATGCTCTCGGGCACCGGCGCGCCGAACGGCACGTAGCGGTAGTGGTTGCGGTCGAGGATCTTGTTCGGCGGCGGGTTGAGGATCGTGTAGAGGATGCGGTTGTCGAGCGGCAGCACGTTGTAGCGCGCCGCTTCCTCCCACCAGAGGTCGACCATGCGCGCGAGTCGCTCCGGCTCCTGGTCCGCGAGGTCGTGCACCTCCGAGGGGTCGACCTCGACGTGGTACAGCTCCCAGATGTCGTCGTCGAACGGGGCCATGAACGTGTTCGCGCTGGTGTCCGCCGTGATGGGACCGAGCGGCTTGAACGTCACCGCCTTCCAACCCTCGTGGAACAGCGCGCGCGACCCGAGCATCTCGAAGTGCTGCGTGGTCCGATTGCTCGCGACGGTCGCACCGCCGTCGGCGAACAGCTGGGCGAAGCTGGTGCCGTGGATCGGGCTCTGCTCCTGGCCCCGGATGCGGTCGGGTGCCTCCACGCCGATCAGGTCGAGCACCGTCGGCATGACGTCGATGGCGTGCGCGAACTGGTGACGGATCGCACCGGCATCGCCCGCGAAGCGCGACGGCCAGCGCACGATGCACGGGTCGGCCACGCCACCCTCGTGCACCTCGCGCTTCCACCGCTTGAACGGCGTGTTGCCGGCCATGGTCCAGCCCCACGGGTAGTTGTTGTGCAGTGAGGGGCCACCGAGCTCGTCGATGCGCTCCCGCATCTCCGCGCGTCCGGCGGGGTCGCGGTTGATGAGACGGACGTCGTTGATGCTGCCGGTCACACCGCCTTCCGAGCTGGCGCCGTTGTCGGAGACGAGGACCACGATCGTGTTGTCGGCATCGCCGCTCGCTTCGAGGTGCGCGAGCAACCGACCGATCTGGTCGTCGGTGTGGGAGAGGAAGCCGGCGAAGCACTCCATGAAGCGCGCCGCCACCTTCTGATCCTCCGGCGCGAGCTCGTCCCACGCGGGAACCCACGGCGGGCGCGGCGACAGCTCGATGTCGGTCGGCACGATCCCGAGCTCGACCTGGCGGGCGAGGATGCGCTCGCGCAGCGCGTCCCAACCGTCGTCGAACACCCCGCGGTAGCGCTCGATCCACTCCGGCGGCGCGTGATGCGGCGAGTGGCACGCACCGGTGGCGAAGTAGAGGAAGAAGGGCTGCTCGCCATCGGCGTTGCGCAGGTCATTCAGGTACTCGATGGCGTGGTCGACGAGATCTTCGGTCAGGTGGTAGCCCTCGGCGGGCGTGCGCGGCGGCTGCACCGAGTGGTTGTCGCAGTAGAGCGTGGGCACGAACTGGTGGGTCTCGCCACCGTGGAAGCCGTACCAGCGGTCGAAGCCGCGCCCGAGCGGCCAGCTGCTGCGATCGGCGGCCATGTGCGTCTCGTCGTCGGGCGTGAGATGCCACTTCCCCACCGCGTACGTGGAGTACCCGTGCGTGCGCAGGATCTCCGACAGGAAGCCGTTCTCGGGCGGCACCACACCCCAATACCCGGGAAAGCCCATGGCGAGGTCGGCCACCCGACCCATGCCGTTCGTGTGGTGGTTGCGCCCGGTGAGCAGGCAGCTGCGCGTCGGCGAGCACAGCGCGGCGGTGTGGAAGTTGGCGAGCCGCACGCCTTCGCCGGCGAGCGCGTCGATGTTGGGTGTGTCGATCACCGAGCCGTAGCAACCGACCTGCGCGTATCCGACGTCGTCGAGGACGATGTAGACCACGTTCGGCGCGCCATCGGGAGGCTCCGGTCGCACCGGCCACGCCGGCGTCGACGTGCGCCAGTCGCGACCGATCACCCCGGTGAATTCGTCGTGCACTCCCAAGTTTGCTCCCTTTCCGCGTGGCGCTCCGCGCCCTCGCGTCCCCGCTCCCGCTCGACCAGCGTTACCCGGCGACGTTCTCGACCGGCGTCAACGCCTTCCAGTCTCCCGTGGTCCCGGCACTCGAGTCGAATGCCACGAGACCGAACGTGTCGTTGGCGTCGTACTTGCCGGTGTGCAGCGACGCCCACTTCCCGAGCACGAACGTGTTGTCGACCGTCCCCATCGTGTTGACGGCCTTGGTCCACGTCGTGTTGTTGAGCGTCTTGCCCGCCTTCTCGGCGATGGTCTTGAAGAACAGGATGTCGCCGCACGCGTCCTCGACCGACGCCCAGATCTCACTGCGCTTGCCGTCCGTCCCCGTCTTGACGTCCTTCGGCGCAACGACCTTCTTGCCCGTCTCCTTCTCGTACGTCTTCACGCACTGCTGCATCACCGGCGTCTCGAACCGCGCCTGCGAGCTCTGACCCTCGACGCTGATCAGTCCCTCGTAGGGATTGGGCGTCTGCCCGGCCGCGACCGCGTCCTGGCCGCCGGACTGCGCGGTCGGCGTCTGGTCGGAGATCAGCGTCGCCTTCGGGAACGCCTCCTTGAGCATGGTGACGTAGGTCTTCGCCACGACGACCTGGCCGACGATCATGAAGGTGTCGACGTCCTCGGACTTCCACTTCTCGATGAAGCTCTCGAGCTGCGACTGGGCGGCCGAGGTGTCGGTGCCCGTGATGTTGAGCACCGCGGTCGTGCCCTGCTTCACCTTCATCTTCTTCAGCGCCGGTGTCACCAGCGCTTCGGCACGGTCCTTGCTGTCCGGCTGCGTGAGGATCGCGACCTTCTTGCCCTTGAGGGTCTTGCCTTGCGCGAGGAGATCGAGGATCACCGACAGCCGGCGATCGGTCGTGATGTTCGGCGTGAGCAGCAGGCCCTTCGGCGCCTGGTCGATCCACGACTGCGACACGTTGTGGATGATCTCGACCGTCTGGTGGTTCTTGGCGATGCAGAGCTGCGCGTCACCCGACTGGTCGATGAACACACCGACGACGGCGAAGACCTTGTCGTCCTCGGTGAAGCTGGTGCACGTGGAGAGCGCCTGCGCGTTGCCGATCGGGCAGAAGTCGCGGTAGACGGGCTCGACCTTGCGCCCGAGGATCCCGCCGTGCTTGTTCAGGTCGTCGACGAAGGCCTTGTACGTCTCCTCCTGATCACCCCGGTTGAAGTCGACGAAATCCTTGATGCAGCTGTAGTCCACCTGCACCAGGCCGAGCTTGATCGTCGAGTTCGTCACGCCCTGACCCAGCTTCGACGCCGCCCCTGACGCGGCCCCTGCCGGCCCACTCCCGACACCGATCAACGACACCGCCGCGACGGCGACTGCGATCGCCACCGCCATCCAACCCCGCCCGCGCACCCGTGAAAGTTGACCCATCTGGTCGACAATACCGGGCCCGCACGGAAAGGACCAGGCAGGTCAGACGCTCACCATTCGGTCAGCGGTCGACGGCCCGCTCCAGCTCGCGCTTGTTCATCTTGGAGCGACCCTTGATGCCCTTGTGCCTGGCCTCGTTGTAGAGCTGCTCCTTGGTGCGACCACCAGGGCCCGAATGCGAACGCAGGCCGCCGCGGCGACCCGACGAGATGTCGTCGACCGAGGAACGGCTCGCGGTCTGCGCCTCGCCGGCGCGGGCGCGCTCCTTGTTGACGGTGCGCGCGGCGATCTCCTCGGCCGTGTCCTCCGATTCGCCGCGCTCGCGCAGACCGTCCTTGATGTGCTCGTACTGGCGTTCGCGTTTGTCGCTCCATGCACGCGGCGGCATCACGACCTCCTCGGTGTCGGCAGGGCTCGGTTCTCGCGATACCCGGTCGTGCGAGGTTTGACACGGGCACGAACGCGGACAGACTGCACGGATGCCTGACGACGACGGCCCGTCCGATGATCTCGACCGCATCAAGGCGCGAGCAGAAGCACTGACCTCGGAAGAGGAAGAGGCCGGGAGCGACGATCCCATCGCGCAAGCTGCCGCCATCTTGGAGGAGTCGGACGAGCGCGAGTTCCTGCGCAACGATCCCACCGGCCAAGGGATCGAACGTCGTCACTCGGAGGACACGGTCGAGCTGCCGGACCTCTCCGACGTCGCCGGGCCCGAGGACGGCTAGTCAGCGGCTCGGCTACGTCGCGCCGAACCCGTAGAGCCGCTGCGCGTTGCCGGCCAGCATGAGCTCGCGCTCGTCCGCGGGCACCCCGGAGAACGCGTTGAGGATCGTGCGCCACGAGTGCGGCCAGTCCGACGAGACGTGCGGGTAGTCCGACGACCAGAGCATGCGCTCCACGCCGATCGCATCGCGCAGCTGGATGCCGATCGGGTCGGTCATGAACCCGAAGTGGAAATGCTCCTCGATGTACTCGCTCGGCCGGCGCTCGATGGCGAAGGTGCTCCCGGGCGCGAGGCGCTGGTAGTTGTTGTCGATCTGCTCCTTCACGTAGGGCAACCACCCGCAGTCGACCTCGGCTGCGACCATCTGCAGCCCGGGGAAGCGGTCGAACACGCCGGCGAAGATGAGCTCGAGGATGCGGTTCGGGATGTCGAAGATGCGTCCCCACCCGGGGAGCGCGACCTTGTGCGCGCTCGGCATCGTGTCGGTGAGCGACACGTGGATGCTCAGGGGCACGTCGAGCTCCTCGATGCGCGCCCACACCTTGTCGTCGTCGGGCACGGGCGTGAGCGTGCCGTTCGGATAGCAGCCCATCACGAAGCCGCGGATCCCCGGTCGGTCGACGACCCGGTCGATCTCGGCGAGCGCGCCGTCGACGCCGCGGTTCGGGATGACGGCCAGACCGCCGAAGCGCGCCGGCGCGTACGCCACGTACTCGGACAGCCAGTCGTTGTACGCGCGCACCATCGCCTCGTGGTAGCCGACATCGTGGTTGGCGACGATGGCGTGACTGAGGCGCGGCGTCGGGTAGAGCACCTCGGCGTCGACGCCGTCGCGGTCGAGCTCCTCGAGGCGCGCCGCGGGGTCGTGGCCACCCCGGCGGATGTCGTCGAACCGCATCCAGCCCCGCATCTCCTCGGGTTCGAGTCCGGCGCACGCGTTCATGCCGAACGTGATGGGGTCGGCGACGCCTTCGAGCACCCACGCGTCGCCCTGCTCGAAGCGCTCGATGCGCGGGGCGCGGTCGCGGTACTCCGCCGGGACCCGGTCGATCCAGAGGTCGGGCGGTTCGTTGACGTGGCTGTCGGCCGAGATCAGCCGGTACGTCGATCGGGTGCGCTCGGGCACCGGTTCAGCCTACGAGGGTGCGCCGGGGCTGCACCAGGGTCGCCCGCATCACGAACGCACCCGCTCGCCCGTATGGGAGGATCGACGACGTGGTCACGGATCCGCGACATCTCCAGGCCCTCGTCGCGAACCAGGCGCGGTGGGACGAAGCCGCGCCACTGCACGCGGTCAGCGAGATGTACGACCTCGCCGGCTTCCGCGCCGTGCCCGACCGCATCCGCCCCTTCGAGCACGACGAGATCGATCCGGTCAGGGGCAAGGATCTGCTCCACCTCCAGTGCCACGTCGGCACCGACACGCTCTCATGGGCCGGTCACGGCGCACGCGTGAGCGGGCTCGACTTCTCCCCCAACGCAATCGACATCGCGTGTGCCCTCGCCGTCGACTGCGGCATCGACGCGACGTTCTGGTGCGCCGACGTGTACGACGCGGTCACGGCCGTCGACGGTCGCACCTTCGACATCGTCTACACGGGGATCGGCGCGCTCGGGTGGCTTCCCGACCTGCGACCGTGGGCGAAGGTGGTCGCCGAGCTCCTGCGACCCGGCGGCGCCCTCTACCTCGTGGAGATCCACCCCATCGTCCCCGGTGTGCTCGACGACGGTCGGACGCTGAAACAAGACATCTTCGAAACCGACGTCGTCCTCTGGGACGACCGACGCGGAACCTACGCAGCTCCCAACGCCGACATGGAGCACACGGCCTCCTACGAGCGCGTCCACGCCATCAGCGACGTGATCTCGGCCGTGCTCGAGGCCGGCCTCACGCTGGAGCTCTTCCACGAGCAGTCGTACACCAACGCCGAGTGGCCTTGGGCGGAGCGTGGCGGCGACGGCTACTACCGGCTCCCCGCAGGATGGCCGCGCTTCCCTCTCACCTACTCGCTGCGCGCCCGCCGATCGTGAACGCCCGCCGCCACAGCACGTTCGTCATCAGCCTGACGCCGTTCTCCGAGGACGGCGCGCTCGACGAGGCGGGGCTGCGTGCACACCTCGGACGCCTGCGCGCGTCGGGCATCGGCGTGTACCTCGCGGGAAGCGGCAGCGGCGAGGGCTACACGTTGACGCGCGACGAACGCCGCCGGGTGCTCGAGATCGGAGCCGAAGAGCTCGCCGGCGCGGTCCCGGTGCGGGCGATGGGCGTGGAGCCGCGCACCGCCACTGAGGTGATCCAACTCGCGGAGGACGCGGTCGCCGCCGGGGTCGACGCGACGCAGGTGTATTCGCTCGACCTGGGTCACGGCTACCTGCCGACCGCCGACGAGCAGCGCGCGTACCTTCGCGCCGTGCTCGACCACGCGCCCGGTGACCTCGTGCTGTCGACGCACCAGTCGGTGGGCTACCACTACGAACCCGCGCTCCTCGACGAGGTGCTCACCGAATACCCGCGCGTCGTCGGGGTGAACGTGACGCACCGCGACCTCGTGTACGTCGCCGAGGTCGTCGACACCGTGCGCGGGCGTGCCGACGTGCACGTGGGCGGCCCGATGCACGCCGTGGGCGCAACCGCGCTCGGCGCCACGGGATACCTGTCGTCGGAGGGCAATCTGGCGCCTCGCTTGTGCGTCGCGCTGATCGAGTGCATCGACCGCGGCGATCGGGACGCGGCGGCGCACGTCCATCGCGAGATCATCGAGATCCACGAGGCGACGCAGGCGCTCGGTGGGATCGTCGGCGCAAAAGCCGCGCTCCGCCTGCTCGGTGCGCCGGGAGGCTGGCCGCGTGCACCCCGCCTCCCGGTGGCGCCGGAGCGGGCGCAGTCGCTGGTCGACGTGCTGGACCGCCTCGGTGTGACCGCGAGCGAAGGTCTGCGATGATGGCCGCATGAGCGTGCTGATCGAATCGGCCTGGCCGAAGTACCCCGACTACGTCATCGACCTCGTGCCCGCGGGTGTGATCGCCCGGGCCTGGTTCGGCGACCTGCTGCTCGCCGAGAGCGAGCACGCGATCCGGCTCGAGGAGACGAAGCACCAGGACCGTCTCTACTTCCCGGTCGACGACGTGCACTGGGAGCTGTTCGAACCCACCCCCAACTTCACCATCTGCCCGTTCAAGGGCCACGCCACGTACTGGTCGCTCACCGCGGTCGACCCGGTGGAGAAGGACATCGTGTGGACCTACTCGGAGCCGTTCGACGAGGTCGCCGGCATCGAGGGCTACGTGTGCTTCTACCAGGAGCGCGTGCGCATCGAGCTCGAGGACCGGTGGGACGGACTCGACACTGGCCAACCCGTCGTCAACCGCTTCCCCGCGTGGGGTGACGCCGCCGACCTGCTCGAGCTCATCGACGTGTACCCCGAAGGCGCAGCCGGCCACTTCGTCGGGCCGGAGTACCGCGACACCACGCGCAACGTCGTCGAGGGCGGGCAGATGCTGGCCCAGGGTCTGGTCGCAGTGTCGAAGATGCTCCCGCGCCAGCGCGTGACGTCGGCGACGATGTACTTCCCGAAGGCGGCGGCGTTCGACGCGCCACTCGACGTCGACGTCGACCTGCTGCGCGAGGGTCGCACGTTCTCGACCGCCGAGGTCCGCATCTCGCAGGACGCAAAGCTCCGCAGCGTCGGGCTCTACTTCTGCGACAGTGGCGCGCCCACGACCATCGACGGCCAGGTGGCGATGCCCGACGTCGGCGCCCCGCTCGACGCCGAGCCCTACGACATGCGCGTCACCGGGCGCGAGCTGCGCATCGTGAACGGCGACTACCGGCCCGACCCCGACCACGTCGGCCCGCCGGTGATCAACGTGTGGATCCGCTTCAAGGACGCGCCCAGAGAGCCGTACCTCCACGCCGCGCTCCTCGCGCAGCCCACCACGCACTGGACCATCGCGGCGGCCATGCTGCCGCACCCCGGGTACGGCGAGGCGATGGCACACGTCTCCCTGTCGACCGGGATCATGGGCGTGAGCATCGCGTTCCACGACGAGATCGACGTCACGCAGTGGCACCTCTACTCCAACCCCGCGATCCACGCGGGCAGCGGGTTGTGCCAGGGCGAGGGGCACATCTTCCGCGAGGACGGCCGCCTGGTCGCGTCGTACACCATCCACGCGATGGTGCGCGACTTCGTGCAGGGTCCGGAAGCGATGGGACACGACTCCTCGACCGCGATGTGAGGCCGTGTGAGTGGAGGTGACATGGCGATCACGCTGAACCACACGATCGTCTGGTGCCGCGACCACCGCGTCTCGGCCGGCTTCCTCACCGACCTGTTCGACCTCCCGGCCGCGGTGCACTGGGGGCCGTTCATGATCGTCGACCTGGCGAACGGGATCTCGCTCGACTACCACGAGATCGACGGCGAGATCCCGTCGCAGCACTACGCGTTCCTCGTGAGCGAGGCCGAGTTCGACGCCATCTTCGGACGCATCACCGAACGCGGCATCGAGCACTGGGCCGACCCCGCGAAGCGGGAGGCGGGTGCGATCAACCGCGACGACGGCGGCCGCGGCGTCTACTTCGAGGATCCCGACGGCCACTTCCTCGAGATCATCACCCGGCCGTACTCACTCAGCAGCTGAGCAGGTCTAGGCCACCCGGCCCCGCAGCACGACGTTCGTGCCCGGGGAGTCACTTCCCGACGCGGGTTCCGCGGTGACCTCGAACATCGACGGCGTCGTCGCGAGGCGGAACGGCGAGATGCCGGGCTCACGGCCGAGCACGCCGAGCGAGACCATGCGGGCGGCATCACCGTCGCCCACCTTCGCCCAGAGTTGATACGTGGCGTCGGCATCGAGCGTGGGGAGCTGGTGGCCCATGAGGTAACCCGTGCCGTCCGGCATCATGACCACCTCGCCTCCACCTGTGCCCTCCATCGCGTCCAGCGCGATCACGTGAGCGTCGGGCGAGCCCCGAGCCGCCATCGCCTGCTGCTCCAGCTGACCGTGGTGCATCTCGGTCGCGAGGTCGTCGATGCGGTTCTGCTGGCGCACCACCTGGACTCCGAGCACGACGGCGAGGACGATGGCCGCGGCAGCGAGGAGCGCGACGACGCGCGGTCCGCGACCGCGACCTGCGGTCGGCCGCGGGTTCGGTCGCCGCGTCGGCAGTCATGAGTCGCAGCGGTGGCGCCGTGAGATCGCCCGACGGCACGTCGAGCGCACCCTCGATGCCGTCCCACAACGAGGACGGCGCGACGACATCGCGCGGCGGGAGGAACGACACCGCCTCCCGCAACGATTCGACCTCGGCGCGCGCGTCGTCGTCGCGTTCGACGTAGCGCGCGACCTGGTCGTGCTCCTCGCCTTCGAGCGCGTCGAGCGCGAACAGCGGGAGGAGCTCGTCGAGCTCGGCGCGGGTCAGCTCGCGGTCCACGACGACGTGATCCCCGACTCGACGAGCGTGTCGCGCAGACGGCGCAACCCCACTCGGATCCGACTCTTGACCGTGCCTTCGGGTTGGCCGAGCAACTCCGCGACCTCCCGGTACGTGTGACCCCCGAGGTACGCGAGCTCGATGGCGCGCCGCTCGTCGTCCGACAACACGTCGAACGCGTCGCGCACCTGCTCGGCCACCGTGAGCTCGAGCACCTCGCGCTCGAGGTCGTACTCCGGTTCGGGGTGCAGCCGTTCGTGGCGACCTTCCCGCGCTCGCCGGGCCGACTCGGCCCGCACGACGTCGATGGCGCGGCTGTGGACCGTCGCCATGAGGAACGCCCGCAGCGTTCCCCGACCCGGGTCGAAGCGCTCCGGGTCCTGCCAGAGCTTGAGGAAGACCTCCTGCACGAGTTCCTCCGCCAGGGCCCGGTCGCGCAGGACGCGTACGGCGAGCCCGAAGGCGGCGTCGCCGTGCCGGCGGTACACCTCGGCCAGCGCGGCCTCCCGGAACCGGGCGATGGCGACGACCAGCGCCGCGTCGCTCGCCTCGCGCAGTTCCGATTCCATCATCCTCAAGGGTACGAAGCTGCTCGACCACCTGGATCGCCGCTGGCGTAGCCTGCCCCTGCGTCGTTGCACTGCGACCAAATTGCCGATGCCGGAGGGACCCACCGCATGAGCACGCACCGCCCGATGGAGGGGATTCGCATCCTCGACCTGGCCGACCACACCTTCGTGCCGGCGGCGTCGGCCATCCTCAGCGACTGGGGCGCCGAGGTCATCAAGATCGAGCACATCACCCGCGGTGACGCCGCCCGGGGTCTGGCGTCGAGCGGCATGGCGCTCTTCGCCGGTGAGGTCTCGCCCATCCTCGAGCACGCCAACCGGGGCAAGCTGAGCCTCGCGCTCGACCTCAACCAGGACGAAGGCCGCGAGATCCTCTACCAGCTCGCGGCGATCTCCGACGTCTTCCTCACCAACAAGATGCCGAGCGTGCGCGAGAAGCTGAAGACCGACATCGACGACATCCGCGCCCACAACCCGAACATCATCTACGTGTCGGGTCACGGCTACGGCGCACGCGGCCCCGACCGCGACGCCGGCGGCTACGACGCCATCTCCTACTGGTACCGCGGCACCAGCGGCATGAGCGCGAAGGCGCCCGACGCCACGACGGTGCCGGGCATGCCCGCGCCGGCGTACGGCGACACCATCGGCGCGATGACGATCGCCGGTGGCATCTCGGCCGCGCTGTTCCACCGCGAGCGCACCGGTGAGGCCGACGTCGTCGACGTGTCGCTCATGAACACCGGCATGTGGGCGATGGGCGCGGGCATCGCGGTGTCGCTCCTCGCGGGCATGCCGTGGCACGAGCTCGCTGCGCACACCGTCGGGCAGATCACCAACCCGCTCGTGCAGGTGTACGAGACCAAGGACGACAAGTTCCTGTCGCTGTGCATGTTGCAGGGCCACTACTACTGGCCCGAGGCGTGCGAACGCTTCGGCATCCCGCAGTACATCGACGACCCGCGCTTCGCCACCAACGAGCTCTTCATCGAGAACGCGCCGGTGGGCGCGGAGCTGGTCACCGAGGCGATCAAGCAGAAGACGCTCGAGGAGTGGAAGGCGCAGCTGCAGGGGATGAAGGGCCAGTGGGCGCCGGTGCAGGACACCATCGAGGTGCAGACCGACCCGCAGACCCTGGCCAACGGCTACCTGCAGGAGATCCACTCGAAGGGCGGCACGCCGTTCACGCTGGTGAGCACACCGGTCCAGTTCAACGGCGCGCCCGCGCCCACCAGCCGGGCGCCCGAGTTCAACGAGCACGGCGACGAGATCCTCGCCGAGAAGCTCGGCCTCGACTGGGACACCATCGTCGACCTCAAGGTCAAAGGCGTCGTCGGCTGACCCCCAGACCACGAGGTTGCGTCACCTGAGGGGTGCATGACGCCCTCAGGTGACGCAACCTTGTTCTAGAGGCAGAGCTTCGGGTCCCAGTGGGAGCGGGTGGCGCAGGCGTCGTAGGCGGCGTCGAGGAAGGCGCGGAGCACGGCTTCGGGTGACGGCGCGGCGCGCACGACGTCGTGGTCGAGGATGAACTCGCCGAGGTCGGCGTTCCATGCCGCGCCGGCGACGCCGAGGTCGGCGGTCTCGATGCCCTCGGGCTTCGGATACGCGTACGCGTAGAAGGCCGGCTTCGGGTACGACGCGTTTCCCGGCCACCAGCCCACGTTGATCTGCTCGGCGTCGTGCGCCTCGCGATCGAGCAGTCCGGCACCCTCCGGCGGTGGGCACGGCTCGCCCGAGAAGCGGGTGAGGGCGAGGTCGGCGCTCCCCCAGAAGAACTGCACCCGCGACACCTTGCCCTGGTACGCGGCGCGGTACGCCGCGAACACCGGCTCGATGACGGTCAACGCGCGCCAGAACCGCGTGGCCGCCGCGGGGTCGTACGACGAGTGCGTGGTGTCGTCCGGGAACGGGATCGGATCGGGCACCTCTTGTGCTTCGGGCGACAGCGCGACGTCGATGCCGAGCTTCGCCAACGCGCCGTTGAACTCGACCCAGAACTCGGCGACCGGGCGAGGCTGCAACGGGACCCGCTCGGCTTCACCGTCGGCGGTGCGCACGACGACCTCGTGGTGGAGCAGGTCGACCTCGACGTCGAAGAGCCCGACGTTCGACGGCACCGGCCCCGTGGTCAACCCGCGCGCCGACACGTAGAGCGTGATGTGCGCCCACTCGGGTTCCTTGGGCGACAACGCCACGCGCACCTTGCCCACGATCTGCAGCACCATGTGGAGCGTGTCGAGCGTGTCGACCCACTCGGGGTAGGGCAGCGCGGGCCAGTCGGTGCCCGCGGTCACTGCCGGTAGCTCTCGACCGTCGACGGGTCGCGCGTCTCCGCCTCGTCGGGGTCGAGACCGGCGGCGCGCCGGGCCCGGCGCTGCCGGAGGAGATCCCAGAGCTGGTCGAGCTGCACCTCGAGGTCGCGCAGCCGCGCCTTCTCGTCCTTGCTCAGCGACTTGCCGTCGCCGTGGGCGCGCTCGAGCGTGTGCTCCTCGTCGACCAGGTCGTCGATGTGCTTGATGATGTCAGCGTCGTCAGCCATCTCACGACGGTACCCCGATAGGCGAGACTCTGACCCATGCCGCTCTACGTCACGTTCTACGAATCGGGTCCCGACGCGCTCGCCCTGATCCCGGTGCACTACCCCGCGCACCGCGCGCGTCGACGAGTTCCACGCCCGGGGCGACCTCCTCATGGTGGGAACGTTCGGCGATCCCATCGAGGAAGGGGCGATGGCGGTGTTCCGCACCCGCGAGGCGGCCGAGGAGTTCGTGGCCGACGACCCGTTCGTCACCGGAGGCGTCGTCGGCCACTGGTACCTGCGCGAGTGGAACGAGGTCCTCCTCAGCGCCCCCTGACCCCCGTCGCTCGCTACCGCTCGCTCCGTCCTCTGACCTCGTAGGCGCAGCGGCGCGCGCCGGCGATCATGTGCTGCACCCGCTCGACCTCGGCGCCGTCGAGCACGGTGCGGATGAACTCGAGCTCGCTGGTGCAGGCCTGGCCGTAGCGCTCGGCCACCGCCCAGATCGCGCAGTTGTGCTCGACGATGCGGAACACACCCGGCTCGACCTGTTCCCAGCTGGCGAGGTAGCCGTCTTCGTCGAGGATGCGGGTGAGCTCGGCGACCTTGGCCCGAAGCGTGCGCTTCGACGCCAGACGCGTGTGCGCACCCTCGATGCGCGCTTCGCGGCGCTTGGCGAAGAGCTGATCGAGCAACTCGCGGTCGGTGTCGGCCACGTAGCCCAGCAGCTCGTTGGTGAGCTCTCCGTATGCCTTGGGGAAGTAGGCGTCGGCCGCACTGGTCGCCGCGTACTGGAGCGTGCGTCGGCCCCGGCGGCCTTCCGGCGACGGCAGCTCCGTGGACTCGACCAGGCCGTCCTTGGCCAGCGCGACCAGGTGCTGGCGCGCGCCGCTCACGGTGATGTCGAGCTGCTCCGCCACCTGTTCCGCGGTCGCCTCGCCGCGGCGGCGGACCGCGTAGAGCACGGCCCGTCGCCCGGTCGGCAGTCGTGCCGCCTCGCCCGACGGCGCGGTGGTGGTCATGTCGACGAGCTCCGCAGGATGAGGTGGCTGTCGCCGAACTCGTGCCAGAGGTACCCGGCGTCGAGGGCGGCGGCGTACGCAGCGCCGAGCGCGTCGCGGCCCGGCGAACGACTCCAGCATCATCAGATGCGTCGACTCCGGTTCGTGCCAGCCGGTGACGAGGCCGTCGACCGATGCGACCGGGGTGTCGGCGGTGACCATGACGTCGGTCCAACCGCCTCCGGGGTGCACCGTGCCGCGGTCGTCGGTGACGGTGGCCAGGGCGCGGACGACGGTGGTGCCGATGGCGATCACGCGACCGCCATTCTGCCTGGTCGCGCCGATGGCGGTGGCGGTCGCCCGCGGGACGTCGTAGCGCTCGGGGTAGGGGCGTTCCTCACCCTCGAGCGACGACACGCCGGTGTGCAGCAGCAGTGGTGCGACGCCGATCCCCCGTCCCACCAGATCGGTGACCACTTCGGTGGAGAAGGGGCGCGCCGCGCTCGGCATCTCGACGCTGCCCGGCTCGGCGCGCGAACACCGTCTGGTACGCCTCGATCGGCCATTCGCGCGGCACGTGCCGGTAGCGGATCGGACGGCCGTGCGCGTCGAGGAACTCGAGCACCGACGCGTCGTGTTCGAACGTCGCGGTGGCGAGCCACAGCCGCTGCGAGTCGGCGAAGCGGGCGTGCAGCTGCACGCGTCCGAGTCCGAGGAGGTCGACCTCCACCGGCGCGTCGACGACGCGCGGCACCGTGCGTCCCGCCGGTCGGTTGCCGCACCTCGACCAGCAGCACCGCACCCGGGCAGCTCCCCCGAGAAGTGCAGGACGACGGGATCGCCGTCAGGGAGACGGGCGTCGACCGCGCCGGGCACGGTGGCCGAGGTGTTCACGACGACCAGGTCGCCGGGCCGGAGGAACTCGCCGAGCGCGTCGAAGCGCGCGTGCACCGGCGCGGCGTCGCCGTCGCTCACGAGCAACCGCACCTGGTCACGCCGGCCGCCGGCGGCTTCGGGCGGTTGGTGCGCTTCGTGCTCGGGGTCGAGCACGAAGCCGAGTCGCCGGTACAGAGACGCGAGAGGTCTGCGTCGTCTCGATCATGACGACCTCGATCCCGCCGCCGCGAAGGCACTGGCTTCGTAGCGGCCGCTCGGGAGGTCGCCCTCGATCAGCGCCACGAACGCGGGGACCCGCGTCTCGGGCTCGGGGCGATCACTGATGTCTTCACCGGGGAACGCGTCCTGGTGCATCTCGGTGCGCATGTCGCCGGGATCGACCACGAGGACGCGCAGGTCGGGTCGCTCCTCCGCCAGCACCCGGCTGGCGTGTTCGAGCGCAGCCTTCGACGAGCCGTAGCCACCCCAGCCCGGGTAGGCCTCGACCGCGGCGTCGGACGTGATGTTCACGACGGTGGCGCGCTCGTCGAGGAGCTCGCCCAGATCGTGCACGAGCGCGAGCGGTGCGACGACGTTCACGTCGAAGATGCGGAGGAACGTCTCGGGATCGATCGCGTCGAGCGCGGGCAGCGGGCTCGCGCCGAGCGTGCTCGCGTTGTTGACGAGCAGGCCGACGGTGCCCAATGACGCGGCGACGCGCGCCAGTTCGGCGCGGTGCGCGGGGTCGGTCACGTCACCGGCGACCCCGACGACCGTCGTGCGCGTGGCCAGGCGCGCCACCGCGGCGTCGAGGCGGTCGGACCGGCGGGCGTCGATCACGAGCGCCCACCCCCGGTCGGCGAGCGATCTCGGCGAGGGCGAGGCCGAGCCCCTGCGAGGCGCCGGTGACGATCGCCACCGGGCTCGCGACCGGGCTGGTGCCATCAGTACGGACGGCGGGTCGGACGGCGGGTCGGACGGTAGGTGTGCTCATGGCTCCTCCTCCGGGTCGGTGACTTAATGAACAAGCTATCACTTGTTCTTATGCCGACCCGGAGGAAATCCGGAGCCTCTCTCGCTCGGTGCTGACCGACGCGCCTCAGTCGGAGCGGTCGAGCAGGTATCCCGCCGGCCCGCACCCGGGCGAGGTGCAAGCCGAGCGGCGCCAGCGTGTCCTTCATCCGGCGCAGCGCGGTCTTCACCGCCTCGTTGTGGGTGCTGACCCCGCCCACGTCACTCAGGGCACGGATCTCGTCGTCGCTGACGGTCTCGCCGAATCGCTCGACGAGCAGCGCGACGAGCAGCGCCTGGGTCTCGGGGACCACGACGGTGCGGTCGCGGAAGCGCACGATGCGGGTGTGGTCGAGCCGGGGACGCTGGAGCAGGTCGGCCCGCCGCGCCACCGTCACCGCACGGGTGACGAACTCGGCGCGGGGCGCCGTCTCGCGCACCCAGTCCTCCAGCTCCGACCAACGCGCGGGAGCACGCTCGGTCGCGCCGACCACGAGCAGGCACGGAGTGCCGGCCCGCAGGTGACGCTCACGCGCGCCGGTCGCGTCGGGCCAACGCACGACGGGGATCTCGACGGTCAGTACAGGATCGAATCGGAAAGGTTGGACGCAGATCGTTGCGTCCATCGTGACCGCCGGCGCAGTCGCCATGGGTTCGGCGAGAGCGACGGCGGAAGCACTCGGGGATCGCATGCGAACTCCTCGGTAGCGCGCCTGCGGCGCGTCGACCATCAAGGGGAGACGGCGGCCGGAGCCGCCGGTTCACGCGATGCGAGGAATTGGAGGAGCGCGACCGGGTGGGAGCCCGGTGATGCGGAGCGTGCGCGGACGACCCGTGCGCGCGAAGCGCAGACGACGGAACGCGCCGGCGCCGACGACGACTGCCGCGGCCAGGACCGCGAACGCGACGCCGCGAGCGCGCGTCGAGGGCTGCTGGTGGATCGCGTGCGCACTCGGAACGACGTGACCCTGCTCGCCGACCGCGGTGACCGCGGTCCCGTGCGCGTCGACGCCGACCGTCTGGCTGTGTTCGGTGAGCGCACTGCCGAGCAGGACCGCGGTGAGGGCCAGGAGCGCGAGGAGCGCCACGCCCGCGAGGGCGAGCAGCGTGCGGCTGAACGAAGTGCGTCGGCGCACCGAGGCCGTCATGCCGCCACCATGGGGAGAAATCTAGGAGATGGAGTGGAGCCGTGCCCGGAAGGCGTCGACGATCGGTGCGTGGAGGCGGAACGGAATCGACCAGACCAGGAGGAGATGAAGTGGAGCACGTGCCCGGACGGCTACCCGACAGCGTTGCTGCGGGCGACGAGCTGGCGGGCGATGGTGATCCGCTGGATCTCGTTGGTGCCCTCGCCGATGCACAGGAGCGGGGCGTCGCGGTAGTAGCGCTCGATGTGGTCCTCGGTGGAGTAGCCGTAGGCGCCGTGGATCCGCATGGCCTCGGTGGCGTTCTCGAGCGCGGCCTCCGACGACACGAGCTTCGCCATCCCGGCCTCCATGTCGCAGCGCTCGCCCCGGTCGAACGCGCCGGCGGCGCGATGGGTGAGGAGACGGGCCGACTCGACGCGGCACGCCATGTCGGCCAGCTTGGCGGCGATCGCCTGGTGCTCGGCGATGGGCTTGCCCATCGTGTGGCGCTGCTGCGCGTACGCGAGGGACGCCTGCAGCGCGGCGTCGGCCACGCCCACCCCACGCGCGGCGATGTTGATGCGCCCGAGCTCGAGTGCGCCCACGGCCTGGTGGAACCCGCGCCCTTCGACGCCACCGAGCAGATGGTCTTCGGGGACGACGACGTCGTCGAACACCACCTCGCACGTGTCGATGCCCTTGTACCCGAGCTTCCCGAGCTTGCGGGTCACCGTGTAGCCGAGGTCCTTGGGCACGATGAACAGCGACATGCCGCGGTGGCGCGGCTCGGCACCGACATCGGTCTTGGTGAGCACCGCGAGGCAATTGCCCTCGTCGCGCGTTGGTGATCCACATCTTGGTGCCGCGCAGCACGTACACACCGTCTTCGCGCGGTCGCGGTGGTGCGCACCGCCTGCAGGTCGGTGCCGCAGTCGGGTTCGGTGAGCGCGAGGCCGCCGCGCAGGTCGGCGGCCGCGAGGCGGGGAAGGAACGACGCACGTTGCTCGTCGGTCCCGAAGCGGCGCACGAGCTCCGCCACCATCAGATGCGTGTTGACCACACCCGTCAGCGACATCCACGCGCGCGCGATCGTCTCCACGATGCGGACGTACGCGCCGGCGCCCAGGCCCGAGGCCGCCGTACTCCTCGGGGATGGTCGCGGCGAACAGTCCGAACTCGCGCATCTGCTCGACCATCGCACGCGGATATTCGTCGGCGTGCTCGAGCTCGAGGACGTTCGGCAGCACGTCGCTCGCGAGCCAGCGCTCGAGCGTCGCGAGCAGCTCTTCGACGTCGTCGTCGATGGTGGCCATCACGTTCCTCCAGAGATCTCGGCCCGAACTCCGACCGGGCGTTCGGTCGACCGCGCAGAGTAGGTGCGGAATAGGGTGCGGCGATGACCGAGACCGCTTCCGGACCGCTCGCCGGGATCCGCATCGTCGACCTCACGATGAACCTGTCGGGGCCGTTCGCAACCATGATCCTCGCCCAGCAGGGTGCCGACGTCATCAAGGTCGAACGACCGCCGGGCGGCGACATCCTCCGCCACGTCGGCTCGAGCCGCGGCGGCACGTCGGCGTACTTCGTCAACACCAACTGGGGGAAGCGCTCGATCGCGCTCGACTTCAACGACGCCGACGACCTCGCGGTCCTGCGCAAGCTGGTGGGCACCGCCGACGTGCTGGTCGAGAACTTCCGGCCCACCGTGATGCCCGGCTTCGGCTTCGTCGCCGAAGAGCTCGTCGCCGAGCACCCGCGCCTCGTCTACGCCGCGCTGCGCGGCTTCCCGTCCGACTCCACACTCGCCGACGCGCCCGCGTACGACCACGTGATCCAGGCCATGACCGGTTTCGGTGCCAACCAGGCCGACCTGCGCACCGGGGTCCCCGTGCTCGTGCAGCAGGCGGTCGTCGACAAGGTCACCGGGCTCACCGCCGCGCAGGCGATCACCGCCGCACTGTTCGAGCGCGACCGCACCGGACGCGGCCAGGTGATCGAGGTGCCGATGCTCTACGCGGGGTTGTCGTTCCTGTGGCCCGACGTGAGCACCAACGTGACCCTGCAGGGCGACTTCGACAAGCTGCCGCCGCAGTCACGGACCTTCCGCCTCTCCCCCACCGCCGACGGCTACGTGGCGATGATCACGGTCACCACACCGCAGTGGAACGGACTGCTCCGCGCCACCGGTCGCGACGAGCTCGTCGGTCACCCCGACTACGACTCACCGCAACAGCGCGGGCGCAACGGCGGACCATTGATGAAGGAGATCGGCGCGCAGCTCGCCACGTTCACGACCGCCGAGCTGACCGCCCGTCTCACCGAACAAGGTGTGCCCCACGCCGCGGTCACCGATCTCGACGACCTGCCGGCGGTCATCGAGTCGATCTCCCCCGGCTACCTCGTGCGCGAGGTGCACCCGGTCGTGGGCGAGATGCTGCACCCGCGTCCGGCCGTCACCTTCGACGAGCCGGTGACGGTGCGGCCCGCGCCGGATCTGGGCGAGCACACCGACGAGATCAAGGCCGAGCTCGAGGCCTGAGCCCCGAGCGGTGGGCCGCGTCCGGCTACGCGCCGGGTGACGGCACCGAGGCGCCGACCGCCGAGGGCGGCGTGGCCGACGGCGGCGGCGGTGGTTCGCCGGGCCCGGTGCCCGCGGCCAACGCCTCGCGCTGGGCCCGCTTGCGCGCGTTCTGGGCGCGGAGGTCCTCGCCCACGGTCGGGATGATGCCCGAGGGCTGACGGCCGATCCCGATGCCGGAGAGGCCGGGCCCGAGGCGCGAGAACCACTGCGACGTGGTGGTGAGCCACGCCCAGGTGGGCAGGACCGTCGGCAGCCACGTGAACATGGTGAGGAAGGAACCACCGAGCACGGCACCGCTCACCACCGCCACACCACCCACGACCAGCAGCAGCAGGTAGGCGAGACCGTTGAGCATCTCGAAGTCCTGCACGGTGGCGGTGCCCTGGAACACGCCGAGCAGCGCACCGGCGAAGCCGGCGATGGCGGCCGAGATCACGAACACGCCGAGCTTGGTGACGATCGGGTTGACGCCGAGCGTCGCACACGCGGCCGGGCTGTCACCGAGTGCCGTGAGCCGGCGTCCGAACGCGCTCTTGTGCAGCAGCACCACGAGCACGCCGACGACGCCGAGCGCACCGGCGATGAACAGCATCGTGCCGACGTCCTGGCCGAAGTCGAGACCGAGGAAGTGGAACGGCTTGCTGAAGTCGAACCCGAGGATGCTCAAGGAGTCGATCGGCTTGCCGTCGAAGCCGAGGATCTCCGGTTGTGGGAAGAACAGGATCGCCGCCATCTGCGCGAACGCCATCGTGGCCAGCGCGAGGTAGAGGCCCTGCAACCGCAGCGCGGGCAAGGCCATGGCCACGCCGAACGGGATCGCGAAGAGCGACGCGACCACGAGGCCGCCGATGGTGCCGAGGCTGGGCGCCCACTGGAGGAAGGCGAACGCGCCCGCACCCACGAAGGTGATCTGCGCCAGCGAGATCTGCTTCGACCAGCCGGTGAGCGGGACGAGCGACACCATGATCAACATGGTGAGCAGCGCCAGCGTGAGCGTGCGGACGTCGGTGCGCTGGAAGACGAGCCCGAGGATCGCGACGACGACGAACAGGATCCCCATCCCGAGGATGGCGCGGCTGATCTTCGGGATGCGCGGCGCGACCTGACGCACGAGCTTCTTGCCCTCGATGCGCGCCTGGGGCAGGAACAGCAGCGCGAGGAACAGCATGATCTGCGGGATCGCCAGCGGCGCGGTGGTCCAGCGGCCGGTCCAGCTGAGGAAGTTCTGCTGGAACTCGAACACGAGGCCGATGAGGAGTCCGCCCATGAACGTGAGCGGCAGGCTCTTCAAACGGCCGATGATCGCCGCCGCGAACGCGGAGAGGATCAGCAAGGTGAGCGTCTGCACGTCGAGCGTGGCGAGCTCTTCGGCGAGGAAGATGCCGGCGACCGCAGCCATCGACGAGCCGAGGGCCCAGGAGAACATGGACACCCGGCCGGGCTTGATGCCGTTGAGCGCGGCGAGCTCACGGTTGTCGACCACCGCGCGCATCGCGACGCCGAGGCGCGTGCGCGAGAGCAGGATCTTGAGACCGAGCGCGAGCCCGAGGCCCACGACGATGGTGATGAAGCGCGACCACGGCATCAGGGTGTCGGCGATCTGGAAGCCGCTGGTGCCGAAGAAGCGGTTGATGTGGCGCGTCTCCTGCGGGTCCCAGATCAGGCCCGCGAGACCCATGAGCGCCAGCATGAGGCCGATCGTGGTGACGATCTGCGCGACCAGCGGGGCGTCGGCGATGGCGCGCATGAGGACGCGCTCGATCAGCGCGCCCATGATCGGCGCGGCGACGAACACCGTGAGCAGGAGTGCGATGAAGGTCTGGATGCCCCAGTCGACCTGGAGCTGCCAGAACACGTACGCGAGGAACATGCCGATCGCGCCCTGGGCGAAGTTGAAGATGCCCGAGGTCGTGTACGTGACGACGAGGCCCGTGGCCGCGACCGCGTACACCGAGCCGTACGTGATCCCGACGATCAACCAGAACAGGATCGAATTGAACGTGATCGGGCTACCGGCCCACGACTGGACGCACACGAACACCGTGAAGGCGACGACGACGATGCCCGCGATGAGCGTGCGACGCGTCTCCGGGGAGATGGTGCGCTTTCGTTGGACGGCTGCGGTCATGTCACTCCCACCGATCTGCGCTCACAGTCGTGCGAATCGCATCATGCCACCTAGCGATCGGTAGGGGTCGAGCCTGACCGCGAGCAAACGAGCGCGCGTCGACGACGTCGTCTGACGTCGTGCGCGGTCGTTGCATCGACTGTCCCCCCTCGAACCGTGCGGCTCGAAACAATTCGTGCGAACCGTTCGTCCCGTCGATCTGACGGTCCGTCAGGTTTCGCGGCGCAGCATAGAACGGGCGATCCGGCGCGACAAGGCATCGCGAGACATCGCGCCGATCTGCTCCGAACGCGACGGTGCCCCCGCGTGGAGCGGGGGCACCGTGCAACGTTCGTGTGACTCTCCGGTCAGCTGACGCCGAACATGTCGAGCTTCCGGGTGATGATGCCGTTCGGCCAGCACTTGAACGTGCCGGGCTTGGTCGGGCTCACCCGCACGTAGTCGCCGTTCTTCACCTGCAGCGTCACACTGCAGTTGGAGATCTGGCGGCCCGCCAGGTCGATCGGAGCGAGCAGACCCTCGGCGTCGAACTTGTGGATCTTGTTCAACTGCTCGAAGATCGTCTTGCGGGTGACGCTGTTGACCCCGCCCGCCTTGACCTGGGCGTCGACCGCGTCCCGGAAGGCGATGCCGGCAGCCCAGGCGTACGCACCGAAGCCAGCGACGTTGTCGGCCCCCGTGTACTTCACGTAGTTGGCGAGCATCTTGTTCGCCTTCTGGTCTGCCTTGCTGTAGAAGGGCAGGAACAGCGTGTCGACGTACTGACCGTCGACGTCGGAGCCACCAGCCTTCAGGAACTGCTCCTTGTCGTAGCAACCGACGCCGCAGTCCCAGACCTTGACGTTGGTGACGCCCTGCAGAGCGGCTTCCTTGCGCATGAGCACCATGGCGCCGGCGGTGATGGCCTGGCCGTAGTTGGAGTTGTTGTCCTTCATCGCCTGGATCACCGGCGTGTACGCCGACTGGGGCGCCGCACCGGGCAGGTCGAAGTCCTTGTCGGACTTGATGCCGATGTCACGAAGCGCACCGAGGCTGACGAACGACGAGTCACGCGCCTGCTTCGAGTCGCTGCCGAAGACGTAGACGCCGTGCAGCTTGCCCTCGCCGAACTTCTGGTTGTAGTAGCGACCACGCGACACGTTGGCGTGGAAGGTCTGCGGGTGCTGGTCCTTCGTGTCGCACTGCACCTGCGGCGGCGCGATCGGGAACGACTCGTCGGAGCACTGGTGCACCAACGCGGTCGTCACGAACGGGATGTCGGGCACGCCGGTCGTTGCGCCGGTCGAGTCCTTGCAGTTGCGCAGGTTGTCGACGTTGGCCACGAACACCGACGACGTGCCAACCGTCGCGACGTCGTTCGAGCACGCCTTGATCATGGCGTTGGTGGTCTCGTTCGGGTTCAGCTTCGAGTCGTAGAAGTCGACCACGACCTTGCGGCCGGCGAGGCCACCGCCGCCCGCCTTGCTGTTCAGGAACTTCGCCACGCCTTCGACCGCGTCCTTCGAACCCTTGAACAGGTTCGGCACGATCGTGTTGTCGACGTCCGCAATGACCGCGATGTGGATCTCCTTGGCGGTGATCCCCACATCGGTGGCCTTGGGACTCTCGTTGGACGACTGGGCGCCGGCGGTCGTGGTGACCCCCGCGATCCCAGCGACGATGACGGCACAGAGAGCCGCCCCCCACACTCGCTTCATGCTTCCGCGCTCCTCGTAGATTCCCCCCGTATCTGACGGAGCGTCAGATCGGAAGCGGCAGCATACGTCGCCAGCCCCACCCCATGGGCGCGGCCGGGGATCGCGGCAGTGATCGCGGCGTGTGATCGGCCGTCAGAGGTTGACGCTGCCGCCGAGGTAGGCGTCCTGGAGGGCGTCGGCGACCTCGGTCGGAGGACCCTCGAACTGGATCGAGCCGTGCAGGATGATCGCGGCGACGTCGGCCACTCCGAGCACCTCGTGGGCGAACTGCTCCACCACGAGGATCGAGACGTCGTCGGCGGCGATCCGCTTCACGACGTCGTAGAGCTCTGACACCACGAGTGGAGCGAGGCCCATCGACAACTCGTCGAGGAGGAGGACCTTCGGTTCGGTGCCGATGGCGCGCGCGATGGCCAGCATCTGCTGCTCACCACCGGAGAGCGTGCCCGCCATCTGCTTGCGCCGCTCCTTGAGGCGCGGGAACCGCGTGTACGCCTGGTCCTCGATCGTCGAGAGCGACGTACCGGTGTAGGTCATCGTGCGCAGGTTCTCGAGCACCGACAGGTTCGGGAAGATGCCGCGACCCTCGGGGATCGTGCAGAGCCCCGCGCGTGCGACCTTGTCGGCCGCACGGCCGTTGATCTTCTCGCCGAGGTAGCGCACTTCGCCGGCCGTCGGGTTGAGCTGCCCGCTGGCGACCTTCAGCGTGGTGGTCTTGCCGGCGCCGTTGGGCCCGAGCAGCGCGTACACCGTGCCGGGCATGATCGTGATGTTGACGCCGTGCAGCACGTCGATCGAGCCGTAGGCGGCGCGCACGTCGATGAGCTCGAGGGCTGCGCCATCGGTGGCGGTGCCCGGCGTGGTCGGCGGGGCGACGGGCGCCGGCTCCGACACCGTGATGCTCGGCGTCGACCCGTTCGCCGGCTCGGTCTCGGACCGCACCTCTTCCTGGAGCGCGGAGACCTCGGCGAGCAGCGCCTGCTGCGCTTCGGGCACTTCGTCGGCTTCGTCACCCTCGCCGAGATAGGCCGCGCGCACGAGCGGATCGGCCTGCACCTCGGTGGGCGTGCCGAACGCGATGATCTGACCGAAGTCGAGCACGTGGATGTGGTGACACGAGCTCATGACGAGACCCATGTCGTGCTCCACCAGCAGGATCGCGAGGCCCGACCCGGCGAGCTCGAGCAGGAGCTCGGAGAAGTCGTCGGTCTCGGACTCGTTGAGACCCGACGACGGCTCGTCGAGCAGCACGACGCGCTGGCTTCGTGGCCAACGCGCGCGCCATCTCGACCAGGCGCTGTGTTCCCGTGGACAGCCGGTCGACGCGTTCGTTCGCGACCGACGTGAGCCCGATGCGTTCGATCAGCTCGTCGGCGAGCACGCCGGGCTTGAACTTCTCGCGCGACCAGCCCTTGCGCATCTCGGCAGCGACGAGGACGTTGTCGCGCACGCTCAGCGTGCCGAACGTCTCGAGCCGCTGGAACGTGCGGCCGATCCCGAGCCGCGCGCGCTGGTGCGGCTTCGTGGTGGTGATGTCCTTGCCGTCGAGCACCACGGTGCCACCGGTGGGTGGTTGCAGTCCCGTGATCACGTTGAAGAGCGTGGTCTTCCCCGCTCCGTTGGGACCGATGAGACCGGTCACTTCGTTCTCGGGCACGTCGATGGTGACGGCGGCAAGTGCCTGGAGACCACCGAAACGCACCGAGACCTGGTCGACGTTGAGGAGCGCCACGGCGCGAGAACCTACCCGAAGTCGCCCGCCGGGTCATCAGGGCGGACCGGGTTTCGCGCTCGGGGCGTCAGCCGCCGAACTCGACGGCGACCCAGACCTGACCGTCGCTGCTGTACGCGATGCCCACGCCGGCGGCCGTGTACGACGCCGTTCAGGATGTTCTCGCGGTGACCGGGTGAGGCCATCCAGGCCGCTTCCATCTCGCCCGACGACATGCCGCCGGGGCCCATGAGGATGTTCTCGGCGACGTTGTTGAACGCCGTGCCCGCCAGCACCGCGCCGAGATCCTGGTGGGTCAGCGACTGGTTCTGGGCCATCCAGTTGGCCCACGACTGCGCGTAGCCGTTGAGCGCAGCGTTGGCGCAGAGCTGACCCAGCCCCGAAGCGGACCGATCGCCGTTCATGGCGTTGATCACGCTGCTCCCACCTCCGTCGCAGGCGGTGGCCGGCGGCGGAGGAGGCGGCGGCGGCACGACCTCGACCGGGGCCGGCGGGTCGGTCGGCGGCGGAGGAGGAGGCGGGGGCGCCGTCGTGGTCGTCGTGCTCGTGGTCGTCGACGTCGTCGTGCTGGTCGTCGAGGTCGTGGTCGAGGAGGTCGCCACGTGGGCGCGTGCCGCGCTCGTGGTGGTGGCGTGCTCGCCGCTGCCGTCGTCACGGCCCTGGAAGACGACCGCCGACGTCGACGCGACCGCGATGGCCGCGACGAGGCAGCCGCCGATGACCCACGCCCGCGTGCTGAACCGTCCCACGCTCCGCGCATCGGCACGGCCAGGGCCTCACTTGAGACCTGCCCCTTTGAAGACGGTGCGGCCGGGACCGACGGAGCCTAGCCGTTCTTGGGGATCTCCCGGAACGGCTTGCCCTTGTTGGCGTCGGGCTCCTTGGGCAGACCCAGGACGCGCTCGCCGAGGATGTTCTTCTGGATCTCGTCGGTCCCGCCGTAGATCTGCGGCGCCTGCGCGAACAACATCGACTCGGTCACGCCGGGCTGGACCGCGCCGGCGGTCGCCGCCTCGAGCGCCTGGGCGTCGTCGGACGAGTAGCCGTGCAGCGTTGCGTACGGACCGAGCACCCGACCACCGAGGTCACGGGTGAGGCGCAGGATCCGACTCATCGAGAGCTTGGCGATGTTGCCCAGACCCGGGATCGCCGCCGCTCTTTGCCAGCGCGCGCTGGCGGAGGTTGGTGTAGCGCGCGATCTCGTTCATGGAATACAGCTGCGCGAGCGACTGACGGACGTCGGGATCGTCGATGGTGCCGTTGGCACGCGGCGAGCCGGCTGAGGTTCTGCACCGACATCGATCCACCACCGCCACCCGAGTCGGTGAGGTCACGGGCGCGGCTGAAGTCGCCGGCGCGGCGCGCGAGGTCACCGCCGATGGTGCCGGGCAGCGCGGCGACACTGCCGCCACCGCCACCCGCGCCGAGGCCGCTGCGCTCGAACATCAGCGTGGTGTTGGCGACCGCCCACCCGTTGTTGACGCCACCGATGGCGGCGTCGACGGGCACGCGCACGTCGGTGAGGAACACCTCGTTGAACATCGCGCGACCGGTGAGCTCCTTCAGCGGGCGGATCTCGATGCCCGGCTGGTGCATGTCGACCGCGAAGTAGGTGATGCCCTGGTGCTTGGCGACGTCGGGATCGGTGCGCGCCAACAGCATGCCGAGGTCGGACCAGTGCCCGCCCGAGGTCCAGACCTTCTGACCGTTGACGACCCACTCGTCGCCGTCGAGCTCGGCGCGCGTGTTGAGACCGGCGAGGTCGGAGCCCGCGCCGGGCTCGCTGAAGAGCTGGCACCAGGCCTGCTTGCCGGTGACGATGTCGAGGAGGTAGCGCTCCTTCTGCTCGTCGGTGCCGTGGGTGTAGATCGTGGGGCCCGCGAGCAGCGTGCCGAGGCCACCGGGCGCGCCCAGCGCGCGGGTAGCCGCTGATCGTCTGCATCACCCGGACGCCCTCGGACCGCGAGAGGCCCTTGCCGTACGACTCGACCGGCCACGTGGGGACGGCCCAGCCCGAGGGACCGAGACGGCCCCACCACTCCTCCACGGTGAGATCGGGGTCCCAGTTGGCGTCGAGCCAGGCGGTGACCTCGGCGGTGAGATCGTCGGTGGCGGTGGTGGTCGTGGCAGCCATGGTGCGCCCTCCTACCTGAGGAGCTTGGAGACGACGCGCAGCTCGTCGGTGGCGTTGGCCAGGAGCATGAAGTCGTCGGTGCTGTCGATCTGGTCGAAGTGGTCGCGCACGGCCTCGATGGTCAAGGGCGTGCTCGGGTCGAGGTAGCCCTGGCCCTCACCGATGAAGACCCGGGCGACGCGCCCGCCACCGACCGAGTAGATGTGACCCGACACCGGGCAGTCCTCGTGCGCCAGCCAGGCGACCAGCGGTGACACGAGCCCCGGGGCGAGCTTGTCGGCGAGCTCGTCACCGAAGATCTCGCGGGTCATGCGGGTGCCCGCGGTCGGTGCGATCGCGTTGGCCTTGATGTTGTAGCGCTCACCCTCCTGGGCGAGGACGTGGGCGAGACCCACGAGGCCCATCTTGGCGGCGCCGTAGTTGGCCTGGCCGAAGTTGCCGAACAGTCCCGCGGACGACGCGGTCACGACGATGCGGCCGTACGCCTGTTCGCGCATGTGCACCCACGCCGGCTGCGTCACGTAGAACGCGCCGCGCAGGTGGACGTCGAGGACCGGGTCGACGAGGTCGGGGCCCATGTTGTGGAAGCTCTTGTCGCGCAGGATGCCGGCGTTGTTCACCACGATGTCGATGCGGCCGAACGAGTCGAGCGCGGTCTGCACGATGGCGGCGCCGCCATCGGGCGTGGCGACGGTGTTGGTGTCGAGCACGGCCTCGCCGCCCGCGGCCTTGATCTCGTCGACGACGTGCTGGCCGGGGCCGGCGTCGCCGCCGCTGCCGTCGAGCGCACCGCCCACGTCGTTGACGACGACGAGCGCACCCCGGCTGGCGAGGAGCAGCGCGTGCTCGCGCCCGAGGCCGCCGCCCGCACCGGTGACGATCGCCACCTTGCCGTCGAAACCGAGATCCACCATCGTCACTCCACGCCCGAGCCGGTTGCTGCCGCAGACACCGTAGCGGTGTCGAGCCCGCGATCTCCTTGCCACCGTCGCGCGCTGCCGCTCGCTCCGTCCTCTGCCACGACCCTGCAAGACTCGGCCCGTGCGAGCGGTGCGGGCGTCGGGTGACGGAGGCGTTGCGGTCGTCGACGTGGAGGCGGTCGTGCCCGCGCACGCCACCGATCCGGTGCGGGTGCGCGTGCGGTCGTGCGGCATCTGTGCGTCCGACCTGCACCTGGCCGCGTGGAACCTGCCGGTGACCCTCGGTCACGAGTTCGCGGGCGTGCTCGACGACGGCACCCCCGTCGCGGTGCAGCCCAACGCGTGGTGCGGCGAGTGCGACCGCTGCCGGGCCGGCGAGACCGAGCTGTGCCGTCTCGGCGCCGACCGGCTGCACGGCGTGTCGGTCGACGGTGGGCTCGCCGACGAGGTGGTCGTCGACCGCCGCTGCGTGGTGCCGCTGCCGGACGGCATCGATCTCGCGATCGGCGCGCTGGTCGAGCCACTCGCGGTCGGCACCCACGCGGCCGGCCGGGTGGGGGTGGAACCGGGCGATCGGGTGCTGGTGATCGGAGGAGGCTCGATCGGCCTGGCGACCGTCGCCGCCCTCGGCGCGCGTGGCATCGACGTCGATCTGGTCGCGCGTCACCCTCACCAGCGCGCCGGCGGCGAGCTCCTGGGCGCGGGCGTCCGCCTCACGGACAAGGGCGGTGCGGACACGGGCAGTGCCGACGAGTACGGCGCGGTGGTCGACGCCGCGGGGACGCAGTCGTCGCTCGACGACGCGGTGGCCCGAGTGCGACCGGGTGGGACGATCGTCGTGGTGGCGACCTATTGGGAGCCCGTCACCATCGGCGCCGCGCTGCTGACCCGAGGAGGTGCGGATCGTGCCGTCGGCGATGTACGGCCACCCGGGGCACGGAGGCATGTCCGAGTTCGAGGGTGCCGCTGCGTTGCTGGCGGCGCGGCCGGAGGTGGTCGACGCGCTGGTGCACCACCGGTTCGGGCTCGACGACGCGCCCGAGGCCTTCCGCGTCGCGGGTGACCGCGCCGCCGGCGCGATCAAGGTGCTGCTCGAGCCCTGACGCGCGAGGCTGCACGCCATGGGAGTGACTGCCGACGCGCATGATCGCGTCCTCGTCGTGCGCATCGAGCGCGAGGAGAAGCGCAACGCGATCGACCAGGCCCTCGCCGACGGGATCGGCGCCGCCCTCGACCGCCTCGACGACGACCCCGAGCTCTGGGTCGGCATCATCACGGGGACGTCGACCGTGTTCTCGGCGGGCAGCGACCTCGCCAGCTCGCGCGACGGCAGCGCGCGCACCGAGCGCGGCGGCGAGTACGGCGTCATCCGGCGCGACCGCGAGAAGCCGTTGATCGCGGCGGTCGAGGGGCCCGCGCTCGGCGGCGGGTTCGAGATCGTGTTGTCGTGCGACCTCGTCGTGGCGTCGACCACCGCCTCGTTCGGGCTCCCCGAGGTGAAGCGGGGTCTGGTGCCCACGTGCGGCGGTCTGTTCCGCACCCCGCGGGCGCTGCCGCTCAACGTCGCGAAGGAGATGCTGCTCACCGGCGACCGCCTCTCACCCGAGCGTGCGTACGCGCTCGGGCTGGTGAACGTGGTCACCGAACCGGGCGAAGCGGTGGGCGGCGCACTCGCGCTGGCCGAGCGGATCTGCGCCGTCGGCCCCGTGGGCGCACGCGCCAGCCTGCGCGCGCTCGAGCGCACCGTCGCCGAACGCGACGAGCTCGGATGGGACGCCACCGTCACCGCCACGGCGGCCATCACGGCCAGTGACGACATCCGCGAAGGCATGGCCGCGTTCTTCGAGAAGCGCGAGCCGCGATGGACGGGACGGTAGGAACGTGAGCGACGACGACGTGATCCTGATCGAGGTGAGCGACCGCGTCGCGGTCGTCACCCTCAACCGGCCCGAGGCGCGCAACGCGTTGAACCCCGCGCTCACGGCCGCGTTGCCGGAGGCGATCGCGGCGTGCGACGCGCGCGACGACGTCGACGCCATCGTGCTCACCGGCGCCGATCCCGCGTTCTGTGCCGGCGTCGACCTCAAGAGCTTGAGCACTGACTCCGAGGTCCGCCACGTCGTCGCCAGCGACCCCGACGCGCTGATCCGTCCCTTCCCCGAGACCACGAAGCCGGTGCTCGGCGCGATCAACGGCGCCGCGGTGACCGGCGGCTTCGAGGTCGCGCTCACGTGCGACTTCCTCGTCGCCTCGGAGCGCGCGCGCTTCGCCGACACGCACGCGCGAGTCGGGATCATGCCCGGTTGGGGTCTGACCGTGCTGCTCGCCGAGGCGATCGGCCACCGGCGGGCGCGCGAGATGAGCGTCACCGGCAACTTCCTCGACGCGCCGACCGCGCTCGGTGTGGGGTCTCGTGAACCACGTCGTGCCCCACGAGGAGCTGCTGCCGTTCACGCGCCAGCTCGCGCTCGACATCGCCTCGAACGACGCGGCCGGCGTGCAGAACGTGCTCGCGACCTACCGCGAGGAGGAACGCAGCGCCGATCACGTGACCCGACGCATCGAGCTCCGCCGTTCGCAGGAGTGGTTGGCGTCGCAGAGCGGGGTCGCCGACGAGGTCGCCAAGCGGCGCGAGGCGGTCATGGCACGCGGCCGTTCGCAGCAGGGCTGAGCGATGACCGTCACGCCGTTCCAGATCGCAGTGCCCGATGCCGATCTCGACGCGCTGCACGCGGCGATCGCACGCACCCGCTGGCCGGGCGAGGTCGAGGACGCGGGGTGGGACTACGGCACACCCCTCGGGTACCTCCAGGAGCTGGTCGCCTACTGGGCCGACGGGTTCCGCTGGCGCGAGCGCGAGCAGTTGCTCAACTCGCTGCCGCAGTTCCGCACCAGAACGTCGACGTCGCGCCGGGCTTCGAGCAGTTCGGTCTGCACTTCGTGCACCAGCCGGGCGTCGGTCCCGCGCCGCTGCCCCTCGTCCTGAGTCACGGGTGGCCGAGCACGCACTACGAGTACCACGACGTCGTGCTGCGCCTCGCGAACCCGGGGGCGTTCGGTGACGATCCCGCCGACGCGTTCCACGTCGTCGTGCCGTCGTTGCCGGGCTACGGCTTCTCCGACATCCCGAGCCGACGCGGCATGACGCCTCGCGTGATGTCGACGATGTTCGCCGCGCTCATGCGCGAGCTCGGGTACGAACGGTTCGCCGCCGCGGGGTGCGACTGGGGCGCGTACGTGACCGCGCTCCTCGGGCTCGACCATCCCGACGCGCTCGTCGGCATCCACATGGGCATGCTCAACTTCCGCGCCGTCGGCTACGAGCCCGACGCCGAGGACGCCGCGTTCAGCGCGCGGGCCCGGCCCTGGCGCCGCGAGGAGAGTGGGTACAGCACCATCCAGGGGACCAAGCCGCAGTCGTTGGCGTACGGGCTCACCGACTCCCCCGCCGGGCTCGCGGGGTGGATCGTCGAGAAGTGGCGCCGCTGGTCCGACTGCGACGGCGACGTGCAGCAGCTCTTCACCCGCGACGAGTTGCTCACGACGATCGCGATCTACTGGTTCACCGGCACCATCAACAGCGCCAACCGCCTCTACTACGAGAGCCGCCACGATCCGGTGTCGCTCGCGGCGGGCGAGCGGGTGCTGCCGCCGGCGGGCTTCCTCCTCGAGCGGGAGGTCGACGGCCCGACGCCCAACATCGGTCCGCCGCCGCGCCGGCGCGCCGAGGCGATCTACGACGTGCAGCGTTGGACGGTCGCCGACCACGGCCTCCACTTCCCCGCCATGGAGAGCCCCGAGCTCTACGTCGAGGAGCTGCGGGCGTTCTTCCGTCCCCTCCGCTGAATCCGTCGTCTCCGCTGAACGGTTCGGGCGGGGGTCGGACACGGCGTATCTGACGACCTGTCAGAATGGCGGGATGACGACTGCCACGATCGACCTCCTCGACCTCGACCGCTTCCAGCGCCTCGAGCACCACGCGATGTTCGAGCGCCTGCGGGCCGAGGACCCGGTGTCGTGGCACGACTACCCCGACGGCAAGGGCTTCTGGAACGTCGTCACCCACGAGGACATCCTCACCGTGAGCCGCGACTCCGAGCTGTTCTCGTCGGAGGTCGGTGGCATCAGCATCATGGACCCCGACAGCGCAGGGCGCCTTCGACACGCGTGGCCTGATGATGCTGTACACCGATCCGCCGAAGCACACGCGCTACCGCCGGCTGGTGAACAAGGGCTTCACCCCGCGCATGATCGGCATGATCGAGCAGTACCTGCGCAACCGCTCGCGCCTGATCGTCGACAACGTCATCGAGCGCGGGCAGTGCGACTTCGTCGTCGACCTCGCGTCGGAGCTGCCGCTGCAGGCCATCGCCGAGATCATGGGCGTGCCCCAGGAGGACCGCCACCTGCTCTTCGAGTGGTCGAACGCGATGATCGGTGCCGACGACCCCGAGTTCGAGGGCGGCGCCGACGGCGCGCACGCGGCGTCGGGCGAGCTCTACGTGTACGCCAACGACCTCGCCAAGCAGCGCCGCGCCGATCCGCGCGACGACATCGTCACCAAGCTCATCAACGCCGAGATCGACGGCGAGCAGCTCAGCGAGCTCGAGTTCGACATGTTCATGCTCCTGCTCGCGGTGGCCGGCAACGAGACCACCCGCAACACCACCGCGTGGGGCATGTGGGCGCTCATGCAGCACCCCGAGCAGTACGTGCACCTCCGCGACAACCCCGACACCGCGCTCAATCCGGCGATCGAGGAGATCCTGCGCTGGGCGTCGCCGGTCTACCACTTCCGTCGCACCACCACCGCGCCGACCGAGCTCCGCGGGCAGGAGATCGCCGAGGGCGACAAGGTCGTCATGTGGCACATCTCGGCCAACCGCGACGAGGCCGTCTTCGACGACCCGTTCCGCTTCGACATCACGCGCGAGCCGACGGAGCAGGTCGCGTTCGGCGGCGGTGGCCACCACTTCTGCCTGGGCGCCAACCTCGCCCGCATGGAGCTGCGCCTCATCTTCGAGGAGGTGCTGTCGCGCATCCCCGACATGCACCTCGTCGGCGAGCCCGAGGTGCTGCGTTCCAACTTCATCGGCGGCGTCAAGCACATGGCCGTCGAGTACACCCCCGGCGCCCGCGTCGGCTCCTAGATCCCCATTTGGCGTGGTCAACCCGCGACACGGCGCGGAGTCTGCGCACGCCGAAACGCGAAGTTGCCGGCGGGTAGGTTGCGGCGGTGCGAATTGCGGCGCTGATCAAGCAGATCCCGGCGTTCGAGGAGATGGAGCTCGGCCCCGACGGGCGGCTGAAGCGCGAGGGCCTCGACCTCGAGATGAACCCGTACTGCCGGCGCGCGGTCGCGCAGGCGGTCGAGCTCGCCCAGACGCTACGCCGGCGACCACTCGGTGCACGTTCGTGACCCTCGGACCGCCGTCGGCCGAGGACGTCCTGCGCGAGGCGCTGGCGTGGGCCATCGAGCGCGACGTCACCGCCGACGGGGTCCACGTCTCCGACCCCGCGTTCGCGGGCTCCGACACGCTGGCCACCGCGCGCGCACTCGCCGCCACGCTGGAGCACGTCGGCCCGTTCGACCTCGTGCTCGTCGGCCGCAACTCGGTCGACGCCGACACCGGCCAGGTCGGGCCCGAGCTGGCCGAGCTGCTCGACCTCCCCTTCCTCACCGGCATTCGCCACCTCAACGTCGACGCGGCGACGGGCATCGTCAACGCACGCTGCGAGCACGACGACGGCTGGGTGCAGGCCGAGACCGACCTGCCCGCGGTGCTGTCGACCGCCGAGCGTCTCATCGACCCGTGCAAGGTCGACCCGCCCGGGCGCGAGGCGGTCCCCGCATCACACCTGCGCACGCTGCGCGCCGACGAGCTCGGCGCCGGACCCTGGGGCCAGGCCGGCAGTCCCACCACCGTGGGTGCGGTGCGCGTCCACGAGGTGACGCGGCAGTGCGCGGTGATGAGCGGTTCGGTCGACGAGCAGGTCCGCGCCGCGGTCGACCTGCTCGAGTCGCGTGGTGCGCTCGAGCACGAGTCGGCGCTCGACGCGGTGGCCGACGTCCTGCCGTGCGCACGCGCGGTCTCGGGATCCGCGATCGCGGTGGTGGTGGAGCCCGACCGGCCGCTCGACACGCGCGAGCTGCTCGGCGCGGCCGCACTGCTCGCCGCCGAGATCGACGGTCATTGCGTCGCGGTGACGTTCGCGCCCGACGAGCCGACCCGACTCGCGGCGTGGGGCGCCGACGCGGTGGTGCAGGTCGACGGGGCGACCGTCGAGGACGATGCCGCCCGTGCCCTCGGCGACTGGGTCGTCGACACGCAGCCGTGGGCGGTGCTGGCACCGAGCACCGCGTGGGGACGCGAGGTCGCGTCGCGCGCGGCCGCGCGCGCTGGGTGCCGGGCTCACCGGCGACGCGGTCGGCCTCGAGGTCGACGGCGCCCGCTCGCGCCTCGTGGCATGGAAGCCCGCGTTCGGCGGTCAGCTCGTCGCTGCGGTCGAGGCCAGTTCACCGGTGCAGATGGTGACCGTGCGCGTCGGCGTGCTCCCGGCCCGGTTGCCCCGCGACGAGTCGTCGCCCGAGGTGACGACCATCACCGCAGCGCCGCGCGACCGCGTCCGGGTCCTCGCCCGCACCCGTGACGACGATCTCGACACCCTGGCCACCGCGCACGCGGTCGTCGGCGTGGGCGCGGCGTCGACCCGTCGGAGTACGACGACCTCGCGCTCCTGCTCGAGACGCTGCGCGCCGAGCTCGGCGCCACCCGCAAGGTCACCGACGCCGGCTGGCTCCCCCGCGCCCGTCAGATCGGCATCACCGGACGGAGCATCGCCCCGCGCCTGTTCGTGTCGATCGGCGCCAGCGGCAAGTTCAACCACATGGTCGGCGTGCGCGCCGCCGGCACCGTGCTCGCGATCAACCCCGACCCCGACGCGCTGGTGTTCGGCGTGGCCGACATCGGCATCGTCGCCAACTGGCACGACGCCGTCCCCGGCCTCGTCGCCGCCCTCCAGGAACGAATCGGCGTCAAAGTTGCGGAGTAATGCCGCAACTTTGACGCATGTTGCGTGAAGGGGGCCGCTTCAGAGGTCGATGTCGTCGGCCTCGGTGCGCTTGGGGGCGCCGCGCTCGTGCGACGGGCAGCGTCGCGAACGCCGCCGGGCGGCTCGCGCCACGGGTCGGGCAGCGTGCCCGCCTTGGCGTCGCTCGATCGCGCGCCACACCCGCTCGGGCGTGCACGGCATGTCGATGTGGCGCACGCCGAGGTGGCTGAGCGCGTCGACGACCGCGTTCTGCACCGCGGGCGTGCGAGCCGATCGTGGCCGACTCGCCGATGCCCTTGGCGCCGAGCGGGTTGAGCGGCGACGGCGTCTCGGTGTGCGCGGCCTCGAACGAGCGGCAGCTCGGCCGCGCTCGGGATCGCGTAGTCGGCGAGCGTCGACGTGAGCGGGTTGCCGTCGGCGTCGTAGACGAACTCCTCCCACAGCGCCTGCGCGATGCCCGACGCGAGCCCGCCGTGCTCCTGGCCGTCGACGAGCAGCGGGTTGACGATGCGACCGCAGTCGTCGACCGCGATGTGGCGGAGCGGCTCGACCCGGCCGGTCTCGGTGTCGACCTCGACGACCGCGACGTGCGCGCCGAACGGGAACGTCGCGCCCGCCTGCTCGAAGTCGTGCTCGACCGCGAGCGGGTCGCCCGCTCGCTCGCCTTGCGCCGCGAGCTCGGCCCACGTGAGCGCGCTGGCCGGGACGCCGGCGACGCCGAGGCGTGCCGTCGTCGGTGAGCGACGATGTCGTCGGGCGCCGCCTCGAGCAGCTCGGCCGCGAGCTCCTTCGGGCCTGGTCGAGCACGACCTCGCGACGCCTCGAGCACCGCGCTGCCGCCGAGCTGCAGCGACCGCGAGCCGCCGGTGCCGCCGCCGCGCGGGACGAGCGCGGTGTCGGACTGCACGAACTCGATGCTGCTCGATCGGGATGCCGAGCTCATCGGCGACGATCTGCGAGAACGCGGTCGCGTGACCCTGGCCGTGCGCGGACGTGCCGGCCTTGACCGTGGCGCGTGCCGTCGTCGTGCACCTCGACCTCGGCGTACTCACTCGCCGCGCCGCCCGCCGGTGACCTCGACGTAGACGCGAGATGCCGATGCCGAGCTGCTTCGCGGTCGCCGCGCTCGCGGCGCGCGGCCTGCTCGGCGCGCAGCTCGTCGTAGCCGGCGATGCGCAGCGCCTCGGTGAGCGCGAGCGTCGTAGTCGCCGACTGTCGTAGGTGGCGCCGGTGACGGTCGTGTACGGGAACTCGTCGGGCTGCGAGGAAGTTGCGCCGCCGGATCTCGACGGGGTCGATGCCGAGCTCGGCGGCGGCCATGTCGATGATGCGCTCGAGCATCGCCGCCGCCTCCGGCCGGCCCGCGCCGCGGTACGCGCCCATCGGCGCGGTGTTGGTGAGCGCGACCGCGCACGTCGAACCCGATCTTCGGGATGCGGTAGACGCCCTGCGCCATCATGCGCGGTCGGCCCGAATCGCGAGCATGCCGCCGAAGCCGGCGTACGCGCCGGCGTCGCCGACGATCCGGCACCGCATCCCGACGATGGTGCCGTCGCGCTTGCAGCCCGAGCTCGACGTACTGCACCTGGCCGCGGCCGTGCGGCATCGCGACCAGGTTCTCGGAGCGGGTCTCGACCCACTTCACCGGCCGGCCGAGCTCGCAGCGCGACGCGCGACGGCGACGATGCCCTCCGGCGAGCCAGTGCTTGGCGCCGAACGACGCCGCCGACGTGCGGCGCGATCACCCGCACCTTCTCCGGCTCGATGCCGAACGCCGCTGGCCAGCGCGCCGCCGGTTGCAGTGCGGCATCTGGCACGCGAGGTACACGGTGAGCTCGTGGCCGTCGCCGTCGTCGCCGGGCACGACCGCGATCGCCGCGCCCTCCATCGGCACGACCGCGATCCGCTGGTTCTCGAAGCGGCCGCGCACGACGACGTCGGCGCCGGCGAGCGCGTCGTAGTCGTCGGGTTCGCGCATGCCCATGACGCACGTTGGAGCCGATCGCCTCGAACTGCACCGGCGCGTCGGGCGCGAGCGCCGCTTCCATGTCGATCGCCGGCGGCGAGCGGGTCGTAGTCGACGATCGACCGCCTCGGCCGCGTCGACCGCCTGCGCCTTCGTCTCGGCCACGACCACCGCGACCGGCGTCGCCGACGAAGCGCACCCTGTCCCTGGCGAGCGCGGGGCGGACCGCGTCGGGGTGCAGCTGCATCATCGCCGGTGTGGTCGGGGAAGTCGAGGTCGGCGGCGCGTGTACACGCCGACGACGCCGGGCATCGTGCGCGCCTGCCGACGCGTCGATCGCCGTGAGCTCGCGCGTGCGCCATCGGCGAGCGCACGAACGCGAGGTCGAGCACGCCGTGACGTCGAGGTTGTCGATGTAGGTGCCCGCGCCGCGGAGCAGCGTGGGGTCCTCGACCCGGCGGACCGGGACCCCGACGAACGAGCCGGCGCCGAACGGCAGTGGTGGTCATCGGGTTCCTCCGCCGTGCCGCGGCGCCGCCGTGTCGTCCCATCGCGTCGTGAGCGCGGCCGACGAGCACGCGCGGCGAGGTGGCGGCGGTACTCGGCGCGACGCGTTCAGGTCGGTCGGTGGCTCGGTGCCCTCGTCGGCGCGTGCCGCGGCGTCGCTGGCGGACGCGCCGCTCCGCAGCGCGGCTTCGACGGCGCGTGGCGCGCACGGGCGTGCGAGCCCATGTTCACGAGCGCGACGCCCGGCTGGTCGCCGCCGACCGCGGCGACACCGACGATCGCCCAGTCCTGGGCGCGGCGGTTGAACTTCTCGAACGCCCAACCCGCGCCGCGACCTTGGGCACCCGCACCTCGGTGATCACCTCGTCGGGCGCGAGCGCGGTCTCGAGGAAGCCGCGCGAAGAAGTCGTCGGCCGCGATCGCGCGCTCGCCGCCGGCGCCCCCGCGCCACGATCGTGCCGCCGAGCGCGAGCACGCACCGCGGGCAGGTCGGACGCGGGATCGCCGTGCGCGAGCGAGCCGCCGAGCGTGCCGCGGTGGCGCACCTGCGGGTCGCCGACCTCGCCGGCTGCGTGCCGCGAGCAGCGGCACGTGCTGGCGGAGCACGGCGCTGTGCTCGACGTCGTGGTGGCGGGTGAGCCCACCGATCGCGATCGTGGTCGCCGTCGTCGCGCGACGTACGAGAGCTCGGCGAGCCGTCCGACGTCGACGAGCACCGACGGCGTCGCCAGCCGCAGCTTCATCAGCGGCAGCAGCGAGTGCCCGCCGGCGAGCAGCTTGGCCTCGTCGCCGTGCTCGGCGAGCAGCGCGACCGCCTCGTCGACCGATCGGCGCGCGCGTAGTCGAACGCCGCGGGGATCATGACGTGCATCCCCGCTGTGCCGACGTCTCGGCCGGCCCGCCATGACCGCCTTGACGATGTTGTGGTAGCCGGTGCAGCGGCAGAGGTTGCCCTCGAGGCCCGACGCGCACCTCGGCCTCGTGAGCGCGCGACCTTCTCGGTCACGTCCGAGCAGAGACACCGCGGCCATCACCATGCCCGGCGTGCAGTAGCCGCACTGCAGCGCCGTGGTGCTCGCGGAACGCCTCCTGCATCGGGTGCAGCGTGCCGTCGCCGTCGGCGAGGCCCTCGATGGTGGTGACGGCGCGCCCGTCGGCCTGCGCCGCGAGCACGGTGCACGACTTCACCGACTCGCCGTCGAGCAGCACCGTGCACGCACCGCACGAGCGTGGTGTCGCAACCGATGTTGGTGCCGGTGAGCCCGACCACCTCCCGCAGGTACTGCACGAGCAGCGTGCGGGCCTCGACCTCGTGCTCGGTCGCGACGCCGTTGACGGTGATCGCGACGGGGACGTCGGGTGTCGGTGTGGCCATGCGGCCGACACTACCCGCCGGTTTTCGCAGCCTCCGTCGACGAGCTCACGCGACGCGGGTGAGCTCGACCGCGACGTCGAGCGAGTGGCTCGGACCGCCGTGGTACACGCCCTTCAACGGTGCGACGTCGGCGTAGTCGCGGCCCCGCGCGACGAGCACGTGACGCTCGGCGACCGGCGAGCCGCTGGTGGGATCGACCGGGTGCCAGTCGCCGACCCACGCCTCGAGCCACGCGTGGCTCTCGCCGCGGTGCGTGACACCGACCTCGCCCCCGAGCTCGTCGGGGTAGAGGTACCCCGACGCATACGCGCGGGGATCCCGGCCGACCGCAGCACCGCGATGCCGAGGTGCGCGTAGTCCTGGCACACGCCGCGCCCGGCGCGCAGCACCTCGACCGCGGTGGTCGACACGCTCGTGGTCCCGGTCTCGTACTCCACGTGGGCGCGCAGCCACTCGCCCAACTGCCCGAGCGCGACGGCGGGGCTCGACACCTCGCGCAGCTCGCGCGCGATCTGACGGATGGCGTCGTCGGAACCGGTCATGTGGGTGTCGTCGAGGTACTCGAAGAAGCGGTCGGTGAGCCCCGGTGCGTCGATCGCGTCCCACGCCACCGACTCGTCGAGGTTCGGCGTGCGCTGCGCGGTCTCGACCAGCGACGAGCCGATCACCGTCAGCTCGGTGTGCGGCTGGTGCAGGTCGAACGCGTGGACCCGACTCCCCCAGTAGTCGCGGTACCGGAAGAGGTTCGCCGCGGGCTGCACCTCGACGCGGTGCTCCAACGTGAACTGGTTCGGCGTGTCGAGCGGCGAGATGCGCGCTTCGTTGTAGGACGCGTGGATCACGCCCGAGTACTGGTAGGCGGTGGTGTGTCGGACCTTCAGGCGCCACGACATGTCAGACGCTCCACTCGATCACTCGGGTCTCGCGGAAGTACCGCCGGGCGATGGCGGCGTGCACGTCGGCGCACTCGTGCTGCAGGCGGGCGAGCAGCGCGGGCAGGTCGTCCATCGCTTCGTCGAGGTGCAGGAACTCGAGCTCCGCGGACACGCGTCCGAGGCGGCGACGCGCTTCGTCGTCGACACCGGCGCGCGCGGCACGAGGGTCGAGCTCGGCGAGGCTGTAGTCGGCGGTGGTCAGCGCGTGGAAGACCGACCGCGGGAACAGACGGTCGAGGAGCAGGAACTCCACCGCGGTGGCGGCGTCGACCGTGTGCCGGTAGGCACGGAGGTAGGCCTCGTACGCGGAGCAGCTCCGGAGGGTGGTGGTCCAACCGGTGCGGCCGAACGAGTCGCCGTAGCGCGCGCGTCAACAGCCGCGTCGTCATGTCGGCGCGCTCGAGGCTGCGGCCGACCGAGAAGAACCGCCATCCGTCGTCGCGGCTCATCGTCGCGTCGACGATGCCGTTGCACGCGGCGGCCCGGTCACGCACCCAGCCGAAGAACTCGTGACGCGCGGGTCCGGTGCCCGCACGCGGCGCGACTGCCGACCTCGCGATACGTGGTGTTGAGGGTCTCCCACAGCTCCGACGACAGCGCCTCACGCGTGCCACGAGCGTTCTCCCACGCGGCGCCGATCGAGCACGTGATGGAACCGGAGAAGGTGAGGTCCTGCGCGAGCAGCGCGGTGACGGTGGCCGCGTTCGGTGACCCACCGATGATCTCGGGATCGGCGCCCATGGCGTCGAGCAGCGCACCGCAGACCGCGCTCTCGTCGGCGCGACGGTCTTCGAGGAGGAGGTGGTAGTGGACGTCGAGCAGGCGCGCGGTGTCCTCGGCCCGCTCGATGTAGCGGCCGATCCAGTACAGCGACTCGGCGATGCGGCTCAGCACGGGCGTACTTCCATCAGTGGCCTCATTGCTGCTGCTGCGAGTCCTGCTCGGGCAGCGGGCCGAGCGCGGGGGCCGACGAGTGCATCGGTCGGGGGGCGGCGCCGGTCGGCACCGGAGGCGAGACCTCGCGGCCGTGATCGGCCGCCGCGAGCACCCAGGTGTCCTTCGAGCCACCACCCTGGCTCGAGTTCACGATCAGGCTGCGCGCCGGGAGCGCGACGCGGGTGAGCCCGCCGGGCACCACCCACACGTCGCGGCCGTCGTTCACCGCGAACGGACGCAGGTCGAGGTGGCGGGCGCCCATCTGTCCGTCGACGTACGTCGGCGCGGTCGACAGCGCGACCGGTTCCTGCGCGATCCACCCCCGCGGGTCCTCGAGCACCTTCACCCGGATGTCGGCCAGCGCCGACTCGCTCGCGGCGGGGCCGATCACGATGCCCTTGCCCCCGGAGCCGTCGACCGGCTTGAACACGAGTTGGTCGAGACGGTCGAGCACCCAGGCGCACACCTCGGGGTCCTCGAGGCGATAGGTCTCGACGTTGGCGAGGATCGGCACCTCACCCAGGTAGTACTCGATCATCGCGGGGACGTACGAGTAGATCGCCTTGTCGTCGGCGACGCCGTTGCCCGGCGCGTTCGCGATGGTGACGTTGCCGGCTCGCGCCGCGTTGAGGATGCCCGCGCACCCGAGCACCGAGTCGGGCCGGAAGTGCACGGGATCGAGGAAGTCGTCGTCGACCCGGCGGTACACCACGTCGACGCGCTGCTCGCCCGCGGTCGTGCGCATGTAGACGTGCTGGTCGCGACACACGAGGTCGCGGCCCTCGACCAGCTCGACGCCCATCTGACGGGCGAGGAACGAGTGCTCGAAGTACGCGGCGTTGTGGATGCCGGGCGACAGCACGACCACGCACGGGTCGTTGACCCCGGGCGGCGCAGTGGAGCGGAACGCCTCGAGCAGGCGCAGCGGGTAGTCGGCGACGCGGCGGATCCGGTGGCTGGCGAAGAGCTCGGGGAACACGTGGGTCATGGCCCGGCGGTTCTCGACCACGTAGGAGATGCCCGACGGCGTGCGGAGGTTGTCCTCGAGCACGCGGAACGCCCCCGCCCCGTCACGCACGAGGTCGACGCCGGCGACGTGCACCCGCACGCCACCGGCGGGGTCGAGACCGTGCACGCAGCGGTGGTAGTGCGAGGAACTGGCGACGAGGCGGCGCGGCACGACGCCGTCGGCGAGGATCTCGCCCGGCCCGTACACGTCGGCCAGGAAGCGCTCGAGCGCGAGCACACGCTGGCGGACGCCCGACTCCACCACCGCCCACTCGTCGGCGTCGATGATGCGCGGCACCAGGTCGAGCGGGAACGGACGCTCCTCACCACCGGAGTGGGAGAAGGTGATCCCCTGGTCGTGGAAGGCGCGGTCGCGCGCCGCGCAACGCACCTCGAAGTCGTCACGCGACAGCGTGCCGAGGACCTGGTGCAGCGACTGGTAGTGCGAGCGCGGCTCGTCGGGGCCCGCGAACATCTCGTCCCACGCGGCTTCGGGTGTGTACCCGTCGAGGAGGTCGCCCACCTCCAAGGGTCTACCTGGCTCAGGTTTCGGCTTCATTACGCGAGTGTGCCGGTTCCCGTCATGGTCAGCGGGTTCCTCCGCATTCTTCGATGTCTCTTACCCACCTCTGGCGACGCATTCACCGCCCGTCCGTACGTTCACGGTCATGGACGAGCACCCCGTTCCCGACTCCCCCACTCCCGCCCCCACTCGCGCCCGTGCCGGCGCCGGTCGGCCCAAGCGCAAGCCCCGCGCCGCCCGGGCCCGCAAGGCCGTCACTGCGCTGAGCGTCGCCGCGATGCTCTCGCTCGGCGGCGCGCTCGCCTGGCACGACGGGCAGGCGGCCACCACCACACAGACCGCCGCGGCCGCGAGCTCGAACAAGACGAGCACCGCCACATCATCCACTTCGTCGGACGACTCGGGTGAGTCCGACGACTCGACCTCCGCGACGACCGCGACCACGAGCTCGAACACGTCGAGCGCGAGCACGTCGTCGGGCACCTCCTCCCAAGACACGTCGTCGTCGCAGGCGACGTCGCACACCAGCAGCGGAGGGAGCTGACCGATGGACAAGATCCCCTGGTACGTCGCCCGGTCCAGCGGCATCGTCGCCTGGGCCCTGATCCTCGCCACCATCGTGTGGGGGCTGCTGCTCGCCACCAAGGTGCTGGGTCGCAAGCCGGGGCCCGCATGGCTGCTGAGCCTGCACCGCTACCTCGGCGCACTGGCCGTCGTGTTCGTCGGCGTGCACGTGGGTGGGATCCTGCTCGACTCGTACACCAACTTCGGGATCACCGACGTGCTCGTGCCCTTCACCGGCTCGTGGCACCCGCTGGCGGTCGCCTGGGGCATCGTCGGGATGTACCTGCTGGCCGCGATCGAGATCACGTCGCTCCTGCGCCACCGCATGTCGAAGCGGGCGTGGCACGCGGTGCACCTGTTGAGCTACTTCCTGTTCGCGATGACGACGGTGCACATGCTCACCGCGGGGACCGACGCAAAGGCCGTGCTCGCGTCGACCGCGGCGGTGATGATCGGCATCGCGGCGGTGTTCGGCTCGGTGGCGCTCTACGTGTGGCGCAACGACACCGGCGAGCCGCGGCCCGTCGCCCGGTCCTCCCGGATGCCGACCGCATGAGACGTTTCACCCGCGCCTGACGTGGGAACCATGCCGAGGCAGCGTGCCGGTGCCGTCCCCGTACCGCCGACCCGCTCGCCGCCCTGACGGCCCCGAGACTCCCGCCCCGGAGTCCCGGGGTCCGTCGCGTGCTTCCTCCCCCCGTCGTTCGCTCCGCTCACCCCGTCCCAGCGGAGGTGAGCGACCGGGATCGGCGCCAGCGGACGACGGCTCGCCACCCGAGCATGCCCGCGCCGACGAAGAGCAGGGTCACGATCGCGAACGCGACCTTGAAGTCGCGGCCCTGCACCGCGATGCGCAACGCCATCCCGAGCGCGACCGTGAGCAACCACGCGATCACCGCACGGGACCACGCCAGGGGCGCCCGCCAGAGCCCGGTGACGATCCAGGCCACGCCGAGGGCGACCGCGAACGGCCACCACACCCGGAAGAACCCGGCGAGACCGGCGTCCTCGTGGTGGCTGCGCCGTCCCACCAGCACGAACACCACGAGGACGGCGACGTCACCCAGCAGCGCGAGCCAGGGTCGGGAGAGCCGGTCGCGGGCCTCGTCGCGGTGATCGTCCACACCCTCATCCTCGCCCACCTGCGTCGCCAGACACGAAGAGTTGCCTGCCCGGCGACGCAGGTTGCGAAGAGGGCGTGGTGTCAGGCCCGGGGTTCGGTGCCGGCGAGGGTCACCCGCTGGATGACACGCGGGCTGGTCGCCGAAGTCGCCGACGACGGAGTGCTGCGTGGCGCGGTTGTCCCAGAAGCCGAGCGTGCCCGGCGTGCCAGTGGTAGCGCACCACGTACTCGGGCCGCACCGAGTGCGTCGTAGAGGAACGCCGAGCAGCGCGTCGCTCTCGGAGCGGGACAGCTCCTTGATGTGCGAGGTGAAGCCGGGGTTCACGAACAGCACGCGCTTGCCCGTCTCGGGGTGGCGTGCGCACCACCGGGTGCTCGACCGGCTCGAGGCTGCGTGAACGTCTTGCCCTCCCAGGTGCCCTCGCCGACCAGCTCGAGGATGCTTCGAGAACTGGTCGGTGCCGTCGTGCACCGCGGTGAGCGTCGAGAGGTACTCCTGCAGCGACGGGCTGAGCCCCTCGAACGCGGCCTGCTGGTTGGAGAAGAGCGTGTCGCCGCCCGCCGTCGGGACGACCACCGCGCCGCAGGATCGAGCCCGAGCGGCGGACGCTTCACGAACGTGACGTCGGTGTGCCAGACGAGCCCGGGTGCGCTCGGTGCGCTCGGCGATGTCGCCGTAGAGCGCAGCAGCTCCGACGCCTGCGTGTAGTCGATCTCGAACACCTCGGGGTGCTCCGCGATGCCGGGGATGACCGGGTGGCCCTCGGTGGGCTCGCCGAAGCGCGACGCGAACGCCAGGTGCTCGGCCGGCTCGAGGTGCTGGCCGGGGAAGAACACCACCTTGTGCTCGAGCCAGGCCGGCCCGGATCGCGGCCACCGTCGTCGTCGCTCAGCGACCGCGCAGGTCGAGGCCGCGGATCTCGGCGCCGATGTGCCCGGACAGCGGGGTGACGTCGAGCGCGACGTCGAGGGACGGGCGGTTGGTCGGAGTGGAGCGGTGATGGTCATCGGGTGGTCTCCTGGGATGGTTGGACGGGGCTGGCCGGGTCGGACAGGTCGAACGGGGACAGGTCGAGCGCAGACGGGTCGAGCGCCGAAGGGTCGAGCTTCGTGTCGTCCTCGACGCCGAGCTCCGCGAGCAGGTCGCTGCGCAGGGCGGCGAACCGGGCGTCGGAGCGCGACCGCGGTCGAGGGAACGTGGACGTCGATCGGACGGTCGAGCGAGATCACGCCGTCGGTGAGCACCAGCACCCGGTCGGCGAGCAGCGATCGCCTCGTCGACGTCGTGGGTGACGAGCAGGACCGCCGGGTGGTGACGCGGCACAGAGCTCTGCGACAAGCGCGTGCATCCGGATGCGGGTGAGGGCGTCGAGCGCACCGAACGGCTCGTCGAGCAGCAGCAGCGCGGGCTCGCGCACCAGTGCGCCGGCCAGCGCGGCGCGCTGGGCCTCGCCACCAGACAGGGTCTTGGGCCAGTCGTTCGCGTGGTCGGCGAGACCGACCTCCTCGAGCGCCGCGCGCACCACGTGCCGCGACTCGCGCGGCCGTTCAGACCGAGCACCACGTTGTCGAGCACCTTCGCCCACGGCAGCAGCCGCGCGTCCTGGAACACGACCGCGCGGTCGTTCGGGGACGTGGATCTCGCCCGTCGACCGCCGGCGTCGAGACCGGCGAGGGCACGCAGGAACGTGCTCTTGCCCGAGCCGCTGCGACCGAGCAGGGCGACGAACTCGCCGGGACGGATGTCGAGGTCGATGCCACGCAGCACGTCGCGATCACCGAAGCTGCCGCGTCACGTCCGCGTACGTGCACCGCGACGTCGTCGAGGTCGACGGTCCGCACCGAGCGTGCTGCTCATCGGCCGGGTTGCCATCGCAGCAGCCTCTTCTCGAGCAGTCGGACGATGGCGTCGGAGATCAGACCGAGCACCGCGTAGACGAGGAGGCAGACGACGATCACGTCGGTCTGGAAGAACGTCTGCGCCTTCGATCATCAGGTAGCCGATGCCGTTGGTGCGCGTTGATCTGCTCGGCGAACACGAGCAGCAGCCACGCCACCGCGGTGGCCAGCCGCAGCACCGACGAGGAAGCCGGGCATCGCGCCGGCCAGGACCACCCGCCGGATCTGCGCCCACCGGCTCGAGCCCGACGACACGGGCCAGCTCGAGGTAGCCGGGATCGATCTGCTTGATCGCGGTGTAGGTGTTCACGTAGACGGGGAACGCGACGCCGATCACGATCAGCGTGATCTTGGCCGTCTCGCCGATCCCCAGCCACAGGATGAGCAGCGGCTGCAGCCCGATGATCGGGGACGAAGCGCAGCATCTGCACGTTGCGGTCGATGAGGTCGTCACCGAGCCGGGTGAGGCCGGCCGCCAGCGCCAGTGCGGTGGCGAGCGGGATGCCGATCACCAGGCCCCAGAGCACCCGCGTGAGCGACGCCCAGAGCGCGGGCCCGAGGATGCCGTCCTGCACCATGTCCCACCCGACCGTGACCACCTTCGACGGCGCCGCCAGCGCCTGTGGGCTCAACCAGCCGACCTGGGCGGCGAGCTCCCAGATGGCGAAGAACAGCACGACGCCGAGGAAGCGCTCCACGCCGCGAAGCCCTCGTCGGTGGCGCTTGTCCTGCTGACCGGTGTGCAGTTGGACCAGCGCGTTGCCGGCGCGCGGGTGGCGAGAGGCCCTCCCCACCGGGCCGCGCCGCGGTCGGCGGCGTGATCGTCTCGGGCCTGCGGTCGACGGCGGTCAATTGTCGCTCTGCTCCGCGCCGGCGGCCTGCACGACCGCGTTGAACTTGGTGGAGAACTCCTTCTTCACGTCGACCTTGGCCGGGATCTCACCCGCCGCGTAGAAGAGGTCGGCGAGCTTCTGCTGCGCCTTCACCACCTCACCGGGCAGGGTCACGAAGCTGGTGCCTCCGTTCTCCTTCACCAGTTCCGTCGCCCGGTCCAACGGCAGCTTGTACTGGTCGACGTACACGGCCTGCGCGACCGCGTCGGGGTGCGACGAGGTGTACGCGAAGCCGCGCACCAGGCGGGAGATGTAGTCGGCCAGCGCCGCGGACTTCGCCTTGTCGCCGAGCGCGTCCTTGGTCGCGATGAAGAAGCTCGACCGGTCGGTGATCACGTTCGCCTTCGCGACCACCTTCCCGTCCGGGTTCGCGGCGAGGAACACGCTCGTGAGCGGCTCCACCAGCACCGCCGGCGTCGGCCGAGCCGCCTTGCAGCGCCGCCGAGGCCTGGGTGATCGGCAGGTTCACGGGGGTGATGTCCGACAGCTTCAGGCCGGCCTTGTCGAGTGCCTCGAGCAGGACCGCTTCACCCGCGGTGCCCTGCTGGTAGGTCACCTTCTTGCCCTTCAGGTCCTTCCACCCCTTGATGTCGTTCACCCCGGGTGCGGTGACGAGTCGGTACGAGCCGTTCGCCGTCGCCCACCCCGCGACCGCGGTGATCTCCTGCTGGGCCGCCTGGGCGAAGATCAGGGGCGTGCTGCCGACGAAGCCGGCATCGATCGAACCCGCCTGGAACGCCTGGAGCATCGGCGGACCGCCGACGAACGCGGAGTACTCCACCTTGTAGGGGAAGCTCTGGTCCTCGCCCGAGAGCTTGAGGACGGTCTTGAGGTAGTCGAGCTGGTCGCCGACCTTGATCACGGTGCCGGCCGGGATCTTGGTGGAGGTCGACGACGTCGTCGTGGTCTGCGCGCCTGCGGGGGTGATGGCTGCACACGTGGCGGCGACCATCACCAAGCCGAGGAGCAGCGTCGGGAGGTACCGCTTGGGTCGAGTCATCGGTCGTTCGTCTTCCTGGTTCGGAGGGGTTTGTTGGTTAATCTGATCTAGAAGCTCGACTTTAGCCACCGAAAGCTGACCATACAAGTCGGATTTTGCTCGGAGTAGCGTCGCCGGCCGTGACCGACCTTTCCGCCGAGTCCGCCACCGCCGACGACCACCGCACCGCGGCCGCCATCGCCACCGAGGCGGGCCAGCGCCTGGTGACCCTGCGCGCCACCCTGCACGCGGCCGGCACCGACCCCGCCGACGTCAAGGCGCAGGGCGACCAGTCGTCGCACGACTTCATCGTCGCCGCGTTGGCGGAGTCGCACCCCGACGACGCGGTCTTGTCCGAGGAAGGTGCTGACGACGCCGCGCGCCTCTCCGCGTCGCCGCGTGTGGATCGTCGATCCGCTCGACGGCACGCGCGAGTTCGGCGAGGAGGGCCGCACCGACTGGGCGGTGCACGTGGCGCTCTGGATCGACGGGCAGATCGAAGCCGCCGCGGTTGCGCTCCCGGCCCGTGGTCTCACCCTCAACGCCTCGCCGGCGGCCACGCTCGCGCCCCCGAACGACGGCCCGCCGCGCCTCGTCGTCAGCCGGACCCGTCCGCCCGCCATCGCCGAGCTGCTCGCAGAGCGCCTCGGCGGTGAGCTCGTCGCGTTGGGGTCCGCCGGCGCCAAGGCGATGGCCGTCGTGCTCGGCGACGCCGACGTGTACGCGCACAGTGGCGGCCAGTACGAGTGGGACTCCGCGGCGCCGGTCGGTGTGGCTGCGGCCGCCGGCCTCCACGTCTCACGCCTCGACGGCGCTCCGCTCGAGTACAACCGGCCCGAGCCCTATCTCCCCGACCTCCTCATCTGCCGTCCGGAGCTGCGCGACGCGGTGCTCGCGGTGACGCGCGATCAGCCGAGCTGACGTCGCGACGAAGTACGAGCGCGAAACCAGCAGACCGCGCCGAAGCAGGCGCGCACGAGGCGGTCGGGCAGCTTCCGCCCGACGACGGGCGGCCGCCGATACGACGCCGGGACCATGCCGAGCCCGAACACTGCCGCGACGCCCCAGTCGATGTTGCCGAGCAGCCAGTGCGTCGCCAGTGTCGGCACGGTGAGCGCCGCCGCGACGACCAGCGACGTCCCCGCGGCACGCGCGGCGGTGAAGCTCGAACACGACGATGAACAGCGGCACGAGCACGATGCCGCCGCCGGTGGCGAGCAGTCCGGACAACGAGACCGCGCGATCGCAACCGCCACCATCCGACCAACGACGTGCGGTCGACCCGCGGGTGCTCGTGCGCGTCGGCTGGACTCAGCACGGAACCGGGCATCCGCACCCCGAGACGACGAGCACGCGCCCGACGACGAGCGCAGGACTCTCGCCGATCCACCCGCGACGCAGTGCGCCGACGACGCTGGCGGCACGCCGAAGCCACCGACCAGCGCACCACCCGCCAGTCGAGCACGCCGGCCCGCCAGTACTGGCGTGCGCCGAGCAAGCAGCCCCGGGAGCATCGCCGGGAGCGGCGACGCGATCGCGATCGGGCCGGGACGCCACCAACGCGAGCACCGGGGTCCCGATGGCCGATCCGCCCGCGCCGAACAGCCGCCGAGGCAACCCGATGCCGATGCCCACGACGCGATCCACAGGGAGCAGGTGCACGTACCCATCGTCCGCTCTGGCGAGTCCAGAAGTCCAAGACGTAGTTCTTGTGAACTCCATAAGCTGTACCTATGGATCTTCGGAGGCTGCGCCTGTTCCTCGCGGTGGTCGACGGTGGTGGGATGACTCGTGCGGCCGAGGCCGAGTACGTGTCGCAGCCCTCGGTGTCGCAGGCGATCCGGGAGCTCGAGACCGAGCTCGGCACCCCGCTCTTCCACCGGGTGGGCCGCCGCGTGGTGCTCACCTCCGCCGGCGAGGCCCTGGTCGAGCCGGCCCGCCAGGTGCTGCGCGACGTCGACACCGGGCGCGCCGCGGTGGAGGCGGTGTCCGGGCTCACGGCCGGTCGCCTCGACCTCGTGGCGCTCCCCACCCTCGCCGCCGATCCGGTGGCGCCCCTGGTCGGCGCGTTCCGGGTCGCACACCCGGGCATCGACATCGCCCTCGCCGACCCGGCCGACGCGTCCGCGCTCGTCGACCTGGTCGCGAGTGGCGAGTGCGAGCTCGGCATCACCGCCGAGCCCGTCATCGATCCCGGCCTGGCCAGCCATGCGCTCGTGCAGCAGGACCTGCTCGCCGTCCTCCCACCGGGGACGAACGCGGCGCACACCATGGCGGTCGGCACCTTGGCCCGCTTCCCGCTGGTCACCGCGCCCACCGGGCACGACGACGCGCACCCAGTTGGAGGAGGCGTTCGCCGAGGCGGGGGTCACCCCGCGCATCGCGGTGGTCGCGGCCCAGCGCGAGGCGATCCTGCCGCTCGTGCTCGCCGGCGCCGGCGCCACGCTCTACCCGCGCCCGCTGGCGGAGCAGGCGGCGACGCTCGGTGCGGTCGTCGTGTCGCTGCGCCCGCGCCTCACCCGACCGGTGCACCTCTTCCACCGCGTCGGACCGCTCTCCCCCGCGGCCAGCGCCTTCCGCGAGCTCGCGCTCGGTTGACATCCGCGTGCACCGACATCTGGAGCCGGGCGAGCTGAGCCGCTACTCGTCGACCGCCGCGGGTTGCGTCGGCAGCCCGGCCGCGCCCCACGCCTTGAAGCCGCCGACCACGTCGGTGGCCCGGTGCAGCCCGAGATCCTGCAGGCTGGCGGCGGCCAGGCTGGACGAATAGCCCTCCGAGCAGAAGAGGATCACCTCGACGTCGTGGTCGACGGCCTCGGGGATGCGCGCGTCGCTGGTGGGGTCGAGCCGCCATTCGATGTGGTTGCGCTCGATCACCAGCGCCGCCGGGGATCTCGCCCTCGTCGCGGCGCTGCCATCCGGGGCGCGTGTCGACCAGCAGCGCGCCGCGGTCGTCGACGGCGCGCGCCGCTTCCTCCGGGGTGACGCGCTCGAGCCGCGCCGCGCCGGCGGCGAGGAGATCGTCGACGCTCCGGGTCACGCCCGGATCATCGCAGTTCGCCGCGCCCGGAGCGAGCGCCCAGCGCGGGCTCGGAGTGCGTCTGCGCGAGTGACCCGCGCCCGCGGAGTAGAAGTCCATCGTCTCCAGCGGCGGCGAGTACACGTGGACGCTCGTCGCCGGCGCAGCGGAGGGGTTCACGACGCGGTGCACGTGACCCGGACCGAAGGCTCGGGCCGTGCCGGCGACGAGGTGCTGCTCGTGGAGGAACACGCCCTCGCGGCGTGTCGCCGTCTCGAGCAGCTCGCCCTCGACGACGTAGAGGGCACCGCTCGAGCCACCGTGGTCGTGGAGGTCGACGCCCTGGTACGAGTCCCATCCGATGAGCCACACGTCGTGGTCGTCGTGGGCGGCGAGCCGGGTGAACCAGCGCTCGTTCGGCGTGTGCTGCGCGAGCGACCGCCAGGTCTCGTGATCGCGGGCGAGCTCGCGTGTGATGCCGAGCAGCTCGGCGGGCGACAGCGGCGCGAGCTCGGCCGGACCGGACTGAACGGTGATCACGGACATCGTGGACTCCTGGGACGAGACGACGTGACGGCAGGCGGTCAGCGGCCCGACCGGACTCGTCGTGCCTGTGCGTCCGATCGCCGAGCTCTGCGGATACAGCACTCCGCCGGTCGTCTCGCCGCGTCCCGCGGGCGGTGCACGGGGGGAAGCGCACCGCCCCGACACGACGCGGCGAGAGGGCCGGCGGCTGGAGCGATCGCCACTCTACACTAAATCCGATCGGAATGATCATATTTTCGGATCAGCCTCGGGTGGCCGCTTCGTCCTCGGCGAGGGCGCCGACCGTCACCCGGTCGAGCAGGTCGTGGAGGCACGCGTCCACCTGGCACCAGACCGTCGGGAGGTGGCGAGCCGCACCCGCGTAGACCAAGGACTCCGGGCGGCAGGTCGCGCACCGCCGCGAGGGGCCCGTCGATGGCGAGGAGGATCTCCCCCACCGTGATCGTGTCGGCCGGCCGGGCGAGGCTCGACCCGCCCCCGGGACCCCGGTGCGTGTGCACGACGCCGGCGCGCCGCAGCTCGGCGAGGATGTTCTCGAGGAAGTTCTGCGGGATGTCCTGGGCCGTCGCGATCTCGCGGGCGCTCAGGTTGGCGCCCGCGGGCGCCGCGGCCAGCTCGATCACCGCCCGCACCGCGTAGTCCGCCTTGGCCGAGATCCTCATGGCGCCGGCACGACCTCCCGGGGGGCGACTTGCAGTTGACTTCGACTAAGTTTATCTTGTTCATCGAGTTACTGCACAACTACCACCGAGAGGCCACGATGCGACCGGCATCCGTGAACGACGAATGGGGCGAGATGAGTCGGGAGCACTTCGACGAGCGCTGTCGCGCCTGACCGCACGTCGCCAACCCTCATGCACTCACTTGTCTCGAGGAGGACCGTTTCCGCAATGCCCAAGTTCCGCATCACCACCAAGCTGCTGGCCGTCGGCATCGTCGTCGTGCTCGCCGGGCTCCTCGCCGCCACCGTGCCGGCAGCAGCCGCCAAGAAGCAGAGCGCCGATCCGGTCACGCTCCGGCTCGGCTACTTCCCCAACGTCACCCACGCCCCGGCGATCGTGGGCGTGCGAGAGCGGCATCTTCAAGAAGGCGCTCGGCGACAACGTCGACCTGCAGCTCAAGCACCTTCAACAGCGGCACCGAGGAGCTCACCGCCATCCAGGCCGGCGCGCTCGACGCCGCGTACATCGGCCCCAACCCGACCATCACCGCGTGGACGCAGCTCGACAAGGGCGTGAAGGTCGTTTCGGGTGCGGCGTCCGGCGGTGCCTACTTCGTCGTCAAGCAGTCGATCAACAGCGCGGCCGACCTGAAGGGCAAGACGCTGGCGTCGCCGCAGCTCGGCAACACGCAGGACGTCGCGCTGCGCAACTGGCTGAAGTCGAAGGGGCTCGCGACCGACACCGCCGGTGGCGGTGACGTGAAGATCGTCCCGCAGGACAACGCGCACGTCGCTCGCGTCGTTCCAGGCAGGGCACCATCGACGGCGCGTGGGTGCCCGAGCCGTGGGCGACCCGCCTCGTCAACGAGGGCGGCGGCAAGATCCTCGTCAACGAGGCCGACCTGTGGCCGAAGGGTCAGTACGTCACCACGCAGCTCATCGTGACCACCGACTTCCTGAAGGACCACAACGACGTCGTGCAGAAGCTCGTGAACGGCCAGGTCGCGGCGAACGACTACATCAAGACCAACACCGCCGACGCCGAGGCGGACGTGTCGAACGGGATCAAGGCGATCACCGGCAAGGCGATCTCGGGCGACCTGGTGATCGCGTCGTTCAAGAACATCGAGTTCACGAACGACCCGATCGCCTCGTCGCTCGTCAAGGACAACGCGACGCAGAAGACGTTCGGCTTCCCGGCCGCGTCGAGCCTCAAGGGCCTCTACGACTTGTCATTCCTCAACAAGGCCCTGAAGGCGGCCAAGGAGCCCACGGTGCCGCCAACCCGAAGACTGTGACGCTCCGCACGCTTCCGCACGGCGGTCGTGGACGTCCTCGACCACCCCACCGGTCGAGGACTCCACGCGCGTCGCGCTGTCGCATCGACCACGTCTCCAAGGTGTTCGGCACCGAGGGCAACTCCGTGCACGCGCTCGACAACATCACGCTCAACGTCGCGCCGGGCGAGTTCGTCTGCCTGCTCGGCGCGTCCGGCTGCGGGAAGAGCACGCTGCTCAACATCGTCGCCGGCCTCGACCGCCCGAGCGCGGGCACCGTCGACACCGGCGACGCCCGCACCACGCTGATGTTCCAGGAGTCGGCGCTCTTCCCGTGGCTCACCGCGCGCGGCAACGTCGAGCTCCCGCTCAAGATCCGCAAGCTCCACGCGCGGAGCGCCACGCGCAAGGCCGACCGAGCTGCTCGACCTCGTGAACCTCGGCAGCCTTCGGCGACAAGCTGCCGCACGAGCTGTCCGGCGGCATGCGCCAACGGGTCGCGCTCGCCCGTGCGCTCGCCCAGGAGGCCGACGTGCTCCTCATGGACGAGCCGTTCGGCGCGCTCGACGCGATGACCCGCGACGTGCTGCACGACGAGCTCGAGCGGCTCTGGCGCGAGACCGGGCCTCACCGTCATCTTCGTGACCCACAACGTGCGCGAAGCCGTGCGTCTCGGCGACCGGGTGATCCTGCTGTCGAGCCGTCCGGGCCGGATCGTCGAGGAGTACCCGATCGACATCGAACGCCCGCGCCGCCTCGATTCGCTCGACGTCGCCGAGCCTGGCGGCCACCATCACCGACCGCCTGAAGGAGGAGGTGCGGCGCCATGGCCGTTGACGAGCGCGCGCTCACCTCCGGGCCTCGACGCGCTCGAGGTCCCGGTTGCCACCGCAGGTGTCGCGCGGCCGCCGGCTCTGGCGCGCGACGTGGCCGAAGCTGCTGGCGCATCGCGATCGTCTAGGCGGTCTGGCAGTTCCTGTACTGGATCGAGTGGAAGCCGCACTACGCGTTGCCCTCCCCGAGCAGGCCGTGTCAGTCGATCTTCGACAACTGGGACGTCATCTCAGACCGCGATCGGCAACACGCTCGTCGCGCGCGTCTACGGCTACGCGCTCGCGCTGGTCATCGGCACCACCATCGGCGCGCTGGTCGCCCGCAATCCCGGTACTCCGCGCCGCGATCGGTTCCATGATCACGGGGCTGCAGACCATGCCGTCGGTGGCCTGGTTTCCCGCTGCGGTCCTGCTCTTCGGGCTCAACGACGGCGCGATCATCTTCGTCGTCGTGATGGGCGCGGCGCCGTCGATCGCCAACGGGCTGATCAACGGCATCGACAACATCTCGCCGGTGCTGCTCCGTGCCGGTCGAGGTGCTCGGCGCCAAGCGGCTTCACGGCGTTCCGCAGCGTGATCCTGCCCGCGGCGATGCCGTCGTTCATCGGCGGGCTGAAGCAAGGGTGGGCGTTCGCCTGGCGCAGCCTGCTCGCCGGCGAGCTCATCGTGCTGATCCCGGGCAAGTTCTCGCTCGGCCAGCAGCTCGACACCGCGCGGCAGTTCGCCGACGCCGCCGGGCTCTACGGCATGATGATCGTGATCTTCGTGATCGGTGTGCTCGTCGACACCTTCGTGTTCGGCTTCGCCGAGCGCAAGATCCGCAAGCGCTACGGCCTCATCGACACCGCCGCCGCCAACTGAGCAGCGGCCGCCAGGTCGGTCGTAGGCTCAGCCATCGCCAGCACCCCGGTCGCCATCACGCCCGTCGAGCGTCGGGCACGCTCGGACGAGCGTCTCGTCCGTGATCCTGCGCGTCGCGCTCGCGCTCGCTGCGGTCATCGTCGCCACCACGGTGCTGGTCGGCGCCGATGCCGACCTCACCTTCGCGGTCGTCGTGCTCCTGCTGGTCGTCGCCGGGGCGTCGGTGTTGGGCTACGCCACCGGCCTGACCGCCGCGCGTCAGCAGCGTCGTCGCGCTCAACTACTACTTCACGCCACCGGTGCACTCGTTCCGCATCGACCAGCCCGACGACATCCTGGCCCTGGTGGCGTTCGTCGCCGTGTCGGTGCTCGTCGGCGCGACCATCGCCCGGCTCAACGAGCTCCGCACGCCAGGCGGAGGTGCACGCACGCGAAGCGTCGCTTGCGGGTCACGCTCACCCACGAGCTCCGCCGGGGCGTCGACATCGCGGTCGTGCTGCGACGCCTCGCCGCCGAGCTCGTCAGCATGTTCGACCTGACCGCGTGCGCCGTGACGGTGCGCGATGGCGACACCGCGCGCCCGACCGCCGGCAGCGACGTCCTCATCGAGTCACCGCCGCTGCTCGTCCGCGTCACCCCGGGCTTGCCACTGCGCTCCCGGCGACCTCGCCGTGATCCGCGGGCTGGCCGACGCCGTCGCCACCGGGATCGAGCTCGAGCGTCTCGACGCCGAGGCACGCGAGCAACGGATCCGCGGCGAGCTCGACCAGTCGCGCGCCGGCGCTCCTGACCGCGATCACCCACGACCTGCGCACGCCCATCGCCACGATCAAGGCGGCGAGCGGCGCCCTGCTCACGTCGACCACGCGCCTCGACGACTCCGACCGCCGCGAGCTGCTCGAGGACACCTGGGCGGAAGCGGCGCGGCTCGAGCGCCTGGTCGACAAGGTGCTCGAGATGGGCCGCATCCGCACCGGCGCGGTCCGGCCCGAACCGGTGTCGATGGCGCTCATCGACCTGGTGCAGTCGGTGACGGCCCGGCGCGGCCGCGGCTCGACGACCGACGCGATGACGCTCGACTTCGATCCCGACCTGCCCGCGGTCGACGTCGACGTGCTGCTCATGGACCACGTCCTGACCAACCTCGTGGAGAACGCCGCGCTGCACGGCGCCACCGACGCGCCGGATCGAGATCCGTGGCTCCGACCACGGCGACACGGTCCAGGCTCGCGATCGTCGACCACGGCGCCGGCGTGCCCGCCGGCCGACCGCGAGCGCATCTTCGACGAGTTCGTGCGCCGCCACGCGCCGACCGACGGCGGCGGCACCGGGCTGGGCCTCACCATCGTGCGGGCGCTGGTCGACGCGCAGGGCGGTCGGGTCTGGTGCGAAGAGACGCCGGGCGGCGGGGCGACGTTCGTCGTCGAGCTCCCGGTCGGCAACGAGAGGAGCACGCCGTGAGCGCGGTCTTGCTGGTCGAGGACGACCGGATGCTGCGGCGCGCGCTGCGCGCCACCTTCCGCAACTGGGACTTCGACGTCGCCGAGGCGGAGAGCGGCGAGGAGGCGCTGAGCATCGCGTCCGACGCGGCCGCCCGACCTCGTGGTCCTCGACCTCACCCTGCCCGGCATCGACGGGCTCGAGACCCTGCGGCACCTCCGCACGTTCTCCGACGTGCCCGTCGTCGTGCTCACCGTCCGCGACACGCCTGCGCGACAAGGTCGCGGCGCTCGAGTCGGGCGCCGACGACTACGTGCTGAAGCCGTTCGAACCCGAGGAGCTCCTCGCCCGGTCGCGTGCGCACCTCCGCCGGGCCGACCCCGATCCGTCGCCGCGCCGCGGTCGTCCGCGCCGGCGACGTCGTCGTCGACCTCGTGGCCCGGCAGGTCACGTGGTGCGGCGAACCGGTGCAGCTCGACACCGACCGAGCTGCGGATGCTGGAGGTGCTCCTCGCGAACCGCGGCAAGCTCGTGACCCGCGAGCAGCTGCTCGAGGCGGTCTGGGGCTCGCGCGCACCGAGCGACCGGGGCCGCGTGCGCGTCGTCATGGTGCACCTCCGCCGCAAGCTGCACGACGACGCCGCCCGGCCCCGGCTGATCCTCACCGAGCCCGGGCTCGGGTACCGCTGGATCGGCGACGGCGAGGATCTCGACGACTGACGACGCCGTCCCTCGGCGAACTGCCCGTCAGGAACTCGTCATCAATGCGAATTCTTCCGTTTGGTTCTTCAGATTTACGAAAGATAGTCGTGAGGCTTCCGTAATCTTTGCGTTGACCGCGCCGAGACCCTGCGTTCTCGCCCCTTCCGTACGTTCGCCCATGGCGCTCGCAGCCGCGCGCCGGCGAGACGTTCCGGCGAAGGGAGCCAGGGGTGTCGAGAGGCAAGAAGGTCTTCCTGCTGTCGTTGGTCACGCTGATCGCGCTGATCGCCGTCGGTCAGTTCGAGCCACCACGCCGACCCGGGCGGCGACCAAGACCGGGAACGTGTCGGACTACCTCGGCGGCGACCGGCCGAGACGAAGGTGCCGCTGTCGCAGGCGGGCATCAACCGCTGGCCAACGAGACCGGGCACCTCCGGATCTCGATCAACTTCACCTGGCTGCTCATCACCGGCTTCCTCGTGCTGTTCATGCAGGTCGGGTTCGCGTTCCTCGTGACCGGCCTCACGCGAGCGAAGAACGCCGGGCACATGATGATGATGAACCTGTCGTCGTTCGTGATCGCGCTGCTGGCGTACTACGCGGTCGGGTTCGCGTTCCAGTTCGGCGGCGTGGCCCCGGTCGGCAATCTCGGCGGCCTCGGGCCGCTGAACTCGATCTTCGGTCACGGCAACGCCGGCGTCATCGGTCTGCACGGGTTCTTCCTGCAGTCCGGGAACACCTACGACGTCGGCGTGCATGGCGTTCTTCCTGTTCCAGGTCGTCTTCATGGAGACCGCCGGCTACATCATCATCGGCGCGATCGCCGAGCGCATCACGCTTCGCCGGCTTCATCTGTCGCCGAGATCGCGATGGGCGCGATCATCTACCCGATCTACGGCATGTGGGTGTGGGGCGGCGGCTGGCTCGCGCACCTCGGCACAGTCACTCGACCTCGGCCACGGCGCCGTCGACTTCGCCGGATCCGGCGTGGTGCACGCGACCGGAGGCTGGGCCGCGCTGGCGCTCGCGATGCATCCTCGGACCCCGCATCGGCAAGTACCGAAAGGACGGCACGCGTCCGCGCCTTCCCCGGTCACAACCTCGGCTACGTCGTGATCGGCACGCTCGTGCTCACGTTCGGCTGGATGGGCTTCAACCCCGGCTCGACGTTCGGCGCCACCGACCTGCGCATCGCGGTCGTCGCCGTGAACACGCTGCTCGCCGCCTCCGCCGGCGCCATCGCGGCGATGGCGTGGACGAACGCCAAGTGGGGGAAGCCCGACATCTCCATGACGTGCAACGGCATGCTCGCCGGGCTGGTCGCGATCACCGCACCGTGCGCGTTCGTCGCACCGTGGGCGTCGATCGTGATCGGGATCATCGCCGGCTTCCTCGTCTGCTACTCGCGTCGAGTTCTTCGACAAGCAGTCTTCAAGATCGACGACCCGTGCGGCGCGATCTCGGTGCACGGCGTGTGCGGCGCTGTGGGGCGTGCTCGCGGTCGGGCTCTTCGCCGACGGCACCTACGGCGATCGGGTGGAACGGCGTCGCCGGGCACGGTCAAGGGCCTCTTCTACGGCGACGGCGGCCAGCTGGTCGCGCAGGTGATCGACCTCGTCGTCGGCTTCATCTGGGCCTGGGGCGTCATGTATCTGCATCTTCATCGTGCTCCATGCGTTCGTGAAGCTGCGGGTCGACGCCGAGGTCGAGATCGACGGTCTCGACGAGGCCGAGTTCGGGCAGGTCTGCTACCCCGACTTCGTGATCCGCGCCGAGACCGACATCGGCGTCACCCACGAGCTCGACGCACCGGCTGGCACTGGATCAGGCGGCGACGGCTCGACCGTCGGCGCCGGCTGACGCACCGACGAGAAGGGAGGCTCGCATCATGAAGCTGATCATCGCCGTCATCAAGCCGTTCAAGATCGAGGAGGTGACCGACGCGCTCAACGAGATCGGCATCTCGGGGATCACGCTCATCGAGGTGCGCGGCCACGGCCGTCAGACGGGGCACACCGAGGTGTACCGAGGTGCGGAGTACCGGATCGAGTACATCCCGAAGATGCGGCTCGAGATCGTCGTCGACGACGCCGACGCCGACCGGATCGTCGAGCGATCGTGGAGAACGCCCGCACCGGGACGATCGGCGACGGCAAGTACTGGGTCCTGCCGATCGAGACGCGTCGGCCGGATCCGCACCGGCGAGGTCGGCAGCGATGCGCTCTGAAGGCAGCGCCCGGTGGCGACTCGAGGCGGAGGCGACGACGCGTACCGTCGTCGCCTCCGCCGACCGGGCGGCCGAGGAGCTGCAGCGGCGGTGAGCAGATCGTCGCGATGCTGCCGTTCGCCTCGGTGCCGAAGCTGCCGCGGAGTCCCGAGCGCCGGGGACGCAAGGGCAAGGTGCGCTCCGGGATCCACCAGTCCTGGAGGCGCTACCGCCCGTGCGTCGTCACCGATCCGCAGCTGCTCGTGTTCGACAGCGGGCGCGCGCCGAACGCGCGCTCGCTGCTCGGCGACTTCCCGCTCGACCAGGTGACCGATGGTCCGCTCGGCACCGGACGGTTCGGCACGACGACGTTCGTGCTCGGTCTGCCCGGCATCGGCGACGTGCCGTTCGAGACCGGTCGGAAGGAGGTCGCCGACCTCGAGGTGCTCCGACGCGCGGTCGTTGCCGTCTGACGATCAGGGCGATCAGGCGATGCAGCTTCGTCCCGGCCGCGCCGCGGATGAGTGCCATGTTGGGGTTCTCCGGCAGCTCGGTCAGCGGCTGCGCGACCTCACCGACCGTCGGGCCGTACTGGTCGGCGAGCGGCTCCAGCGCCTCCAGGTCGAAGCCGTAGAGCTTCGCCGCGTTGCCACCGAGGACCCGGACGAGCTCGTCGGGGTCGGCGTCGTGGAACACCTGGCGCAGGTGCTCGTTGGTGAACGGACCGGTGCCCTCGTCGTGGGGGTAGTCGCTCCCCCACATGAAGCGGTCCGGCGCCATCACCGTGCGCGTGGCGGCGTCGGCCGGACCGGGCTGAGCTCGCGCCCACCCAGCAGTTCTGCTTGAAGTACTCGGTCGCCGAGCGCGCGAGCGCGTTCTCGTCGGTGTACTTCAGCTCGCCGATCTCACCCTTGCGCACGTTGGCGATGATCCCGTCGAGCTGCTTGAGCAGCGGCGGGATCCACGCCGCGCCCATCTCGGTCATCACGAACTTCAGCCGCGGGAACTGCTCGAACACGCCGGAGAGCAGCATGTGCACGAACGGGCGCTGCGAGTAGAACGGCCACCTCGCAGATCATGATCATCGGGGTCGACGCGTACCTGCCGTAGTCGGGTGAACCGGTGCCGCCGTGCGCGTTCACCGGGATCTCCATGTCCTCGAGCACCGCCCACAGCGGGTCGTAGTACGGGTCGTAGAGCGGCTTCACCCACTTCACGTCGGGCGCGATGTTGGGGAGCAGCACGCCGCCGCGCAGCCCGTGCTCCTTGATCCACTTCGCGTCCTCGATCGCGTCGTCGACGTCGTTGAGGAAGATCTGGCCGATGCCGGCACGCCGCTCGGGGTGCAGCGCGCAGAAGTCGACGAGCCAGCGGTTGTGCGCCTGCATGCCGGCGCGACGGTGCGCGTAGTCCTCGGGCTTGGGCGGCCGCGCGAACAGCACGAAGCTCGGGAAGAACGGCGGCACGGTGTTGGGGAACACGACCTCACCGACGACGCCGTCGGCGTCCTGGTCGGCGTTGCGGCGCTCGTTGTCCCAGTTGCGGACGCGCAGGCTGGTGTCGCGCAGGTCCTTCCACGGGTTCTTGTACTTCTCGCGCCACGCGTCGAAGTCGGCGAGGTACTCGTCCGTCGAGGTACTCGCGGTACGTCTTGTGGTTCGCGCCGGCGTGCGTGTCGGAGGAGATGAGGGTGTAGTGATCGGTCGTCGCCATGGCCATGGCAGATCCCCCGGTTCGTCGATCGTTCTCGTTCCTTTGTACCCCAAGCTGCCGACGGGAGGCTCATGGTGCCGCCGCGACGTGCCGATGGCCTGCCAGACTCTGCGTCTTCTCAAGGGCTGGGCTGGAAAGGGATCAGAATTCATGCGTACCTTCCTCGCGTCACTCGTCGCGGCCGTGTCGCTGGCAGCACTGGCGGCGCCGGCGGCGGTTGCCGCCGACTCGTCTGCCTCCACCGTGCGGATCGGCCTCGAGGCCCCGCTCACCGGCGACCAGAAGAGCATCGGCATCGGCATGCTCGACGGCGCGAAGCTCGCGGCCAGCCAGATCAACGCGCGCGGCGGCCTCCTCGGGCGCAAGGTCGAGATCGTGCCGATCGACGACGCCGCCGACCCCGCGACCGGGAAGACGGCCGCGACCGCCGCCATCGCCGACGGCCTCGACGGCGTCGTGGGCCCGTACAACTCCGGCGTCGGCGCGGAGACGTTGCCCCTCTACCTCGCCGCGGGCGTGGTCCCGATCCGACTGACGTCGGCTGACGCCACTGCCGGGCTCGGGTTCACGCTCCAACCGATGACGTCGCAGATCGCGCCGGCCGCGGCCGACGCGCTCACGAAGTGGGCGCAGGCGAAGTCGGTCGCGATCATCTACGACCAGTCGGCCCTCTACACGAAGTCGGTGTCGAGCCAGTTGCAGACGCTGCTCGAACAGGCCGGGGTCCAGGTCACCGCGTATCCAGCCCATCGACCCGGGCGCGAAGAGCTACTCGGACGTCGTGAAGTCCGTCGCGGCAGCGAACCCGGACGTGATCTACGCCGCCACCTACTACCCCGAAGGTGGCCTGATCGCGAAGGCGATGTACGACCAGAAGGTGTCCTCCAAGTGCGTCGCCGACTACGGCTCGTACGACAGCGCCTTCGTCACGACCGCGGGCAAGGCCGCGGCGAAGAACTGCCCTGTGGTCGGCGTCCCCGCGCCCGAACGACTTCGTCGACTCCGCGACGTACGTCGCGGCGTACCGGAAGCAGTTCGGCAAGGCCCCGGGCACGTGGAGCCCGTACGCGTACGACTCGCTCAACTACTTCGCCTACGGCGTTCGCCGCACCGGCGGCTTCGACGCCGCCGCGCTCACGAAGGAGCTCGGCACGGTGAACGGCTGGTCCGGGTGGACGGGCTACGTCACCACCGAAGCGTCGACCGGCAACCGTCACCGGCAACCGTCGTGGTGACCACCACCGACGCGAAGGGACAGCTCCACGTCGACCCGGCGTGGGCGAAAGCGGTCGGCGCCGACACCCAGTGACGGCAGGCGGCCGAACGCCGGCCCTCGATCTCAACCGAGCGTGATCGTGCGGTGCGCGAGCTGCCAGCCGCGCTCACCTCGCACGAAGACGTCGTCGTACTGGCCCATCGTCCGGAGCGTCGGCGTGGTGGTCGTGTCACCGAAGAAGAGGTAGTACGACCGCGCGGTCGCGTGCGCGTCGTCCGACACGTCGACTGCCACCGTGGTGATCACGTGGCGGGTGTTCGTGCCCGGACCCTGGACACCGCCGGCCCGGCGCTCGCGCACGCCCTCGAGGATCGCCTCGTGACCTTGCCGCGTGCTCGCTTCCATCCCCATCAAGGGGTTGGCCGGCATCGCCCACACCGCGTCGTCGGTGAACTGGCTGATGTACTCGTCGATGTCGCCGGCATCGGCGAGCTGCGCGATGCGTGCGAGCAGGCTGCGGATCTCGCCGTCGGCGTTCCGCCGCCATCAGACCGGCATCACGTTGCCGCCGTCGACCACGAGCACCTGGCCGTTCACCAGGTCGGCGTCGCTCGACGCGAAGAACACCGCGGGACCGACCATGTGCTCGGGCTCGGTGTTGCGGCGCATCGCCGACATGGTGGCGAACATCGGCTGGAAGTCGGTGGGCACCTGCTTCTCGGTGGCCGCGGTGTTGGTGAGCCCGGGCGCGATGCAGTTGACGGTGACGTTGAACGCGCCGAGCTGACCGGCCATGTGCCGCGTGAGGCCGAGCACGCCCCACTTCGACTGCATGTACGCGTAGTTGCTCAGCTCGAAGTCGTCGGGGTCACCGCCAGCACTCAGCTGGTGCAGGTACGCGGCGATCGACGCGACGTTGATGATGCGCCCCCAACGCTGCTTCACCAAGTGGGGCGAGACCACCTTGGCCATCACCCACTGACCGTGCAGGTTCACGTCGAACACCTTCTTGAGGTACTCGAGGCTGTGGTCGCTGCCCACGTAGTCGCCGTAGATGGCGGCGTTGTTCACGAGGATGTCGACGGTGCCGAAGCGCTCGATGGTGGCGTCGACCGCCGCCTGCGCGCTCTCGGGGTCGGCGATGTCGGTCTTCACGAAGGCAACACTGTCTTTGTTCTCGGCTTCCCCGGCGAGGTCGGCCGCGGTACGGGTGCCCTGCTCCTCGCCGATGTCGGCGATCATCACCTTGGCGCCTTCGGCCAGGAACCGGCGCGTGTACGCCGTGCCGATCCCGCTCCCCCCACCGGTGACGATCGCCACCTTGTCCTGCAGTCGCATCGCTTCCCCCTGTTGATGGGTGTCAGTGGTCGGGCATCACGAAGTCGGGACGTTCGCGCGGGTCGTCGATCGTGACCGCGTCGGCCTCGGCACCGTTTCGGCGGAACACGTCGAGCGCGACGTGTTCGAGGAACGGTCGCGGCATCACGCACTCGACGCAGTGCGCGGTCTCGAGCACGAGCCGCAGGCGGACGGTCGCGCCGTCGACGCCGTCGAGCACCACGTCGCCGCCGTCGGGGTTCACGAGACCCCGCACCTCCTCGAGGCCCGCGGTGATCGCCGGAGTCGTCCATCACGCGCCGCACTCTACGGCGACGCCGACGGCGCAGGTCCGCCCGGCGCATTGGTTGACCGGGAGAAGTAGTTTTCCGCCCATGCTGCATCCTCTCGACGAGTACCCCGTCCACCAGACCGCGCTCCCGATGAGCCAGGCCGGCACCAGCGACAAGAACTTCTACGACCGGTGCTACTTCAACGCCCACGACCGCACCGGCGACGTGTTCGTGATCACCGGGCTCGGCTCGTACGTGAACCTCGGCGTGATCGACGCCTACGCCACGGTGAAGGTCGGCGATGTGCTGCACACCGTGCGACTCTCGGGTGCGCTCGGCCCGGACCGCATGCACCAGCAGGTCGGGCCCTACCGCATCGAGGTCATCGAGCCGCTGCAGAAGCTCCGCCTCGTGTGCGACGCCGACGACCACGGTGTGGGCTTCGACCTCACGTGGGAGGGCTCGTTCCCCGCGATGGAGGAGGAGCCGCACGTCATCAGCAACGGCTACAAGAACATCCTCCAGAGCTCGCGCTTCGCGCAGATGGGTTCGTGGACGGGCGAGGTGCGCGCCGGCGGTCAGACGCTCGCGGTCGAACCTGTCGACGTGGCTCGGCAGCCGCGACCGCTCGTGGGGCATCCGCCCGGTCGGCGACGCCGACGCGCCGGGTCGCACCGCCGACGACGCCGCGGCGGGCGGCGGCGGGTTCTGGTGGCTCTACGTCCCACTGCGCTTCGACGACTTCCAGATCATCGTGATCGTGCAGGAGAAGGCCGACGGCTACCGCACGCTCAACGACGCCAAGCGGATGTGGGCCGACGGCCGCGTCGAGCAGTTGGGCTGGCCGCAGTACGACATCACGTACCGCTCGGGCAGCCGTCACCCGGAGCACGCGACGCTGCACCTCACGGACATGGCCGGGAAGCCGGTGACGGTGGAGATCGACACGCTCGGGTTCGTCCCGCTGCAGCTCGGTTCCGGCTACGGCGACCCCGACTGGGCCCACGGTCAGTGGAAGGGCGAGAACTGGGCGGAGTCGGTGGTCGTCGACCTCACCGATCCCGCCGTCGTCCCCCGCATCCCGTTCGGCAACATCGACCACGTCGGCCACGCGTGGTGCGACGGCGCCGAGGGCTGGGGCCTGTTCGAGCACGCCAGCATCGGCGCGCACGCTCCCACCGGCTTCACCGACGTGATGTCGGTCGCGCCGTGAGCGCGTCGACGTGAGCGTCGTCGCGCGCTCGCGGGTGGCCGACGGCATCGAGCTGATCGAGCTCGACGATCCCGGTCGCTACAACGCGTTGACCGTCGCCATGGTGACGGAGCTGCGCGAGACGTTCGCCGAACTCCGTACCGATCGTGCAGTGCGCGCGGTGATCATCACCGGTCGCGGCAAGGGCTTCTGCGCGGGCGCCAACATGACCGGCGACGACGTGACGCCGCCGGAGGCGCAGGATCGCGGCCCCGTCGGGTCGATCCACTTCATCCAGGACAACCTCGCGCAGCTCATGCTGGCGATCCATGAGTCGCCGCAGCCGGTGATCGCGGCCGTGCACGGTGCCGCCGTCGGCGGCGGACTCGCCATCGCGCTGTCGTGCGACCTGCGCGTCGCCAGCGACGACGCGTCCTTCGGTGCGCAGTTCATCCGGGTCGGGCTCTCCGCGTGCGACGTCGGCAGCAGCTACTGGTTGCCACGCGTCGTCGGCCCGACCATCGCCGCCGAGCTCATGCTCACCGGCCGCCGCTTCTCGGCCGAGGAGGCGCTGCGCTTCGGCATGCTCAACCGCGTCGTCGCGCGTGATGCGATGCTCGACTCGGCGATCGAGCTGGCGGGACTGATCACCGCCAACAGCGAGTACGGCGTCTACATGACCAAGCTCGGGATGTGGACCAACCTCGACGCGCCGAGCCTCCGGCACGCGATGGAGCTCGAGAACCGCACCCAGGTGCTCGGCACCTTCACCCGCAACATGACCGAGGCCGGCCGCGCCTTCGTCGAGAAGCGCGACCCCACCTGGAACCCGCTCTGACCTCGTGTTTCGGCGCCCCTACCGCGTCATAGTGACGACGTAGGGGCGCCAAACCTGTCTAGGTGGAGCGGTAGTTCGGGGGGCGGTCCTCGGACCGGGCGGCGCGGAACTCCTGGAAGTCGTCGGAGGTGTACACGAGCATCTGGCCCAGGAGCTCGTCGTGGATGGCCTTGCGGACGGTCGGCGTGGCGACGTCGAGCAGGTTCTGGCGCCACGCGCGCACCGCGAGTGGCGGCATGGCCGCGATGACGCGCGCCGCGCGCATCGCCTCGTCGTCGAGCTCGGCGCGCGGCACCACGCGCGAGACGATGCCGTGGCGCAGCGCCTCGTCGGCACTCAGCACCCGGGTGGTGAGGACGAGGTCGCTGACCAGCGCAGGTCCGCAGATCTGGAACAGGCGTGCGGTCCCACCGGAGTCGGGGATCACGCCGTGCGCGAGCTCGGGCAGGCGGAACTTGGCGTCGTCGGCAGCGAGCAGCACGTCGCACAGGAGTGCGCGCTCCCACATCCCGCCGATGCACCACCCCTGGATCGCGCAGACGATCGGGACACGCGGTGGCACCAGGAACTTGTGCGTCTTGCCGTGCCCGAACGCGATGTACTGGTAGTCGCTCTGCCCGGGCGGTCGGTTGCCGAGCTCGCTCACGTCGCGCCCGGCCGAGAACGCGCGGCCCTCCGCGCGCCAGAGCACGCAGTAGATGTCGTCGCGCGCGTGGAGCTCCTCGAACGCGTCCCAGAGCTGACCCTCCATGTGGTCGCTCATCGCGTTCAGCTGCTCGGGCCGGTCGAGCGTGAGGATCGCGAGGTGGTCGTCGTACTCGAGCCGCACCGCTCCGTCGGGCATCGCAGGAATCTACGTCAGCTCGCTCCGGCGATGGTCAGGTCGAACGTCGCCGCCACCGTGGTGCCCAGCGCCGCCTTGCGGGAGCCGGTGAAGATCCCGGTCCCGGTGGCCGACGCGTAGCGCCCGGTGCCGCCGATCACGCCGAGCGTCGCTGCGAACGACGTCTCGTCGCCGTTCGCGGTCGCGGTGGCCGCGCCCTGGAATTGCATCCCGAGGGTGGAGCCGTCGGCGAAGGTGAGGGTGACGAACCCGAAGATCGGCCCGCTCCCCTTCACGTAGTTCACGTTGCCGAGCAGTTCGACGCCCACGGATTGTCCGTCGACGGTCGCGGTCCCGACGAGTTGGTTCCAGCCGTACGTGATCGACCCGTCGGCACCGACCGTGTGGAGGGTGCGCGACTGCGAGTCGAGATCCGCAGTGACCTGCAGCGGGGTACCGGTCGCGCTCTGCCCGACCGGCGTCGACAGTGGCGCGCCGGCCTGGAGCAGGGATGCGATCTCGATCACGACCGGTGCCTTCCCGGCGTTGCTCCCGTGGTGCACCAGCCCCTGGGTCTCCACGAGACCGTCGCCCTTGCGGAGCTTGACCGTCGCCGGTGCGCTCACCGTCTCGGTCGTGCCGTTGGCGCGGGTGACGGTGGCGGTTCCCGACGCGATGTCGTAGGTGAGGACGCCACCGAGGATGCGCGCCACCTGCGTGCCCTGGTGGAAGTGCTGCGGGAGCTTCGCGCCCGGCGCGATCGTCACCCGCTGCAGGTAGAGCTGTTGCCCGGGCGCGTTCGTGGGCAGGGCCGACCCGAGGTCAGCGCGCGTGATGCCGGTGTTGCTGGACGACCCGCTCGTCGTCGTGGTCGTCGTCTGGGCCGCCGCCGAGGCACCCGTCGCCACGACTCCCAGGAACACCAGCGCGACGAACCCGCGCGTCATCGATCGAGAGATGTGCATCCGGTCATCATCGACGGCCGCGAGACCGCCTGTAGCGATTCACCCGCCCAAACCGGGACACACCGTCTCGACCTTCCCCTGTTCAAACGACGATTGCGGGGGCACACTCGGGGCATGACCACGATCCTGGTGGTGTTCCACACCTCGGAAGGCCAGACCGCCCGGATCGCCGAACACGTCGCCGCCGTTCTCCGCGACCTCGGCGACGAGGTGGCGGTCCATGACGTCGCCGGTGCGCCGGCGCCCGAGCACTACGACGGCGTGATCGTCGGCGACTCCATCCACGCCGTGCGCCACAGCCGGGCCCTCACCCGCTACGTGCACGACCACGTGACCGTGCTCAACAAGATGCCCGCGGCGCTGTTCCAGGTGAGCCTCACGTCGGCCAACCCCGACGACGAGCACACCGCCAACGCGCAGCGGCTCGTGCAGGAGCTGCTCGACCGCACCGACTTCGACCCCGACCTGGTCGGGCTGTTCGCCGGCGCGCTCGTGTACACGCAGTACGGCTGGTTCAAGCGTCGGCGTGATGCGCGTCATCGCTCGACGGGAGGACGGCGACACCGACACGTCGCACGACCACGAATACACCGACTGGCAGGCGGTCGAGCAGTTCGCGCGCGACGTGCACAAGCTCGTCCAGGCCAGCGCGGTCGCGACCTCCTAGCCGAGCAACCGCGGTTCGGCCCGCTTCCCGTGCGAGGATGATCCGCATCGGATCGAGGGGGGCGCTGTGAGCATGGATCAACCGCCGGGAAAGAGCTCGGGTGGCGGCCTGAGCGGTGGCGCGATCGCGTCGCTGGGTGGCATCGCCGTGCTCGCGGTGTTCATCGTCCAGAACACCGAGGACGTGCGCTTCCACTTCCTCTTCCTGGACTTCACGTGGCCGCTGTGGATCTACACCATCGTGGTCGCGCTCTTCGGCGCGCTGGTGTGGTTCGGCCTCGGCGTGATGCGGCGTCACCGTCGTCGCAAGGAACGCCGCGACGACCGCTGACCTGAATCGGCCGAGAGCGCGCCCACGCACGGCGCTACCGTGCGTGGGCCATGGAGACGTTCCTCCACCTGTCGCTCCCGGTGATTTCGCTCGACGACGCGCTCACGTTCTACGTCGACACGCTCGGGTGCACACCCGGTCGCGTCCGACGCGAGCAGGGCTTCGCCGACGTGTGGTTCTACGGGATGCAGCTCACGCTGCAGGAACAACCTGAGCAGGTGCTCCCCGCGGAAGCCCAGGGTGCGCGGCACTTCGGCGCCGCGCTGCCGTCCGACGAGCTCGCAGCCGTACTGGCGCGCCTCGATCGTTCGTCGGTCACCTGGCTCGACCGACCGACCGTCGACACCGACGGACGACTGAACGGCAAGACCAGCGCCAAGTTCGCCGACCCGAGCGGCAACGTGATCGAGCTGAAGTCGTACCCGGGCGGCCGCGCCGACATCGTCCCGGAGTGAGCCGCACCCGACGCGGTCAGTCCGTGGCTCAGGCGGGCATGTACTTGCCGCCGTCGACCACCAGCACCTGACCGGTGATGAACCGCGACTCCTCGCTGGCGAAGAACACCGCGGTGCCGGTGAGGTCGTCGGCGTGCAGCACGCCGGGGACGGCTTGCTGCTCGGCGAGCGACTCCACGATCGACTCGGGGACGACGCTGAGCGTTGCCTGCGTGGCGATCACCCCGGGGGCGATGCAGTTGACGGTGATGTTCCACCGCCCGAGCTGCGCGGCTGCGAACTTGGTGAGTCCGACGACGCCCCACTTGGTCTGCTGGTAGTTGAACGCGCCCAGGCCGCCGAACTCCGGCGGCGCCGGCTGCGCCTTGTAGTTGTAGGCCGCGGCCGAGGCCTGGTTCACGATGCGTCCGTACTCCTGCTCGACCATGTGCGGTGCGACGGCGCGGGTCATGAGCCACACGCCGTGGAGGTTCACGTCGAACACGCGGCGCAGATACTCGTAGGACTGGTCGGCCATGTCCCAGTCGCCGTAGAGGGCAGCGTTGTTCACGAGGATGTCGATGCGACCGAAGCGCGCCTTGGTGGCAGCGACGCACGCTTCCACCGAATCGACGTCGGCGACGTCGCAGTGCGCGTAGTCGACGCGCGCCGAGCTCGCTCAGCTCGGCGACGGTCTCGGCTGCCGTGCGCGTCGTCGACGTCGGCGATCAACACCGACGCGCCCTCGCGCAAGAAGCGTTCGGTGTACGCGCGGCCGATCCCCCGCGCACCTCCGGTGACGATGGCGACGCGCCCTTCCATCCGCATGGCTCCCCCTTCGTTGCGCTGTGACAGCTGCGCAACCTATCGGGGGTGGAGCGCGGGCACGCGTGTGACGCGATGATGGCCCGATGAGCGACGCGATCTGGACCGATGCCACCGCGCAGGCGGAGGCCGTCCGCAGCGGAGCGGTGCGCGCGGCCGACCTGCTGCAGGAGTACCTCGATCGGATCGAGCGTTTCGATCCCCTGCTGCGCGCCTACGTGTCGGTCGACGCCGAACGCGCACTCGCGGACCGCGGCGCGGGCCGACGAGGTGGTCCGCGACGACGGGCCGGGCACCCTCCCGCCGTTCCTCGGGGTGCCGATCTCGATCAAGGACGTGATCGACGCCGCGGGGCTTCCGACCACGCACTCGAGCAAGGTGCTCGCCGACCACATGGCGACCGCCGACGACCCGTTGGTGGAACGGCTCCGCCACGCCGGCTTCGTCGTGCTCGGCAAGAGCAACGTCCCGGAGTTCTGCACGTCGATGACGTCGTCGGAGCTCAACGGGATCTGCCGCAATCCGTGGGACACCGATCGCACCCCCGGCGGCTCCAGCGGCGGCGCCGCCGCGGGACTCGCGGCGGCCCTGTGCGCGGTGGCGCACGGCACCGACGGTGCCGGTTCGGTGCGCGTCCCCGCGTCGTTCTGCGGCCTCGTCGGCGTGAAACCCACTCGCGGGCTCGTCGGCTTCGGACCCGAACGCGGCAACGCCTACTACCAGACCAGCGTCGACGGCATCCTCAGCCACTCCGTGCGCGACGCCGCCGGCCTCCTCGACGTGTACGTCGGGATGCATGACGCGCGACACCGTCGTGGTCGGGCCGACCGTCGCAGCCGTGGTCGAACGTGTACGACGCGGATCCCGGTCGCCTGCGCATCGCCGTCACGACGTCCTTCCTCTTCGGCGAGGTCACCGACGTGTGCGCCGACAGCGGCGCGCCGGTCGGGCGCCGTCTCGAGTCGCTCGGCCATGACGTCGTGGACGCCGCGCCGGCGTGGGAGGTGATCCTGGCCTGCGCCGCCGGCCCGATGAGCGTGCCCGGTGCGGCCGGCGCACGTGGGACTCGACCAGCTGCGATCGCGTGGAGCCGCGCAACCGACCGCTCATCGAACGTGAGGCCCGCGGCCACCGTGCGTCGAGCACCACCAGCTGGGTCGAGCAGACCCGCGCCGCGGCGCGCGAGTTCATGCGCTTCTGGGACGACGTCGACGTCCTCGTGACCCCGACCTCGGGAATCCTCCCGCCGTCGGTCGACTGGGCGCCGTGGGATCAGCCGCCCGACGTCCACATGGCCACCTTCATGGGGTTCGCCAACTTCGCCCAGCCGTTCAACCTGTCGGGACAGCCCGGCGTCAACGTCCCCGCGGTCTGGACCGACGACGGACTTCCGGTCGGCGTGCAGCTCGTCGGACGGCCGTTCGCCGAGGCCACCCTCCTCCAGGTGGCGCGCCAACTCGAGGTGTCGATGCCCTGGGACTCGCGTCGCCCACCGGCGTTCGTCGTGAACCGCGGGCCCGACCCCGGCTGGCGACCTCAGCAGCGGTAGAGGCGTTCGGCGTTCGCGGCGAACAACTTGTCGCGCGTCTCGGCGTCGAGGTGCGCAGTCGCACCGTCGTAGGCGCCGTAGAGCTCGTCGAAGGTGCCGTGCATCGCGTCGACCGGGAAGTTGCTCGCGAACATGCACCGCTCGGGGCCGAACGCGTCGAGGCAGTGCTCGATCCACGGCCGCAGCACCGACGCCTCGTTGGAGTGGAGCGGCATCGCCAACCCCGACAGCTTGCAGTGCACGTTGTCGCCGAGCGCGGCGACTGCAGTGATGCCGCGCGTCCAGAGCTCGCGCTCCTCGGGTTCGTCGGACCGTGGCCAGCCCGCGTGCTCCACCACGATCGTGAGGTCGCCGAAGTCGGCCAGCTCCGTGGCCGCCGACTCGAGCAGGTCGGGATGCACCATGAGCTCGAAGATCAGGTCGCGCTCGGCGAGCGCCCGCAGGACCTCGGCCGGGGGGACGCCCATGCCCCCGCCCATGGGTCGGATGCCGCGGAATCGCGACGACTCCATCTGTTGGTCGAGCACGCGCTCGACGTCGGCGATCGGGTCACCGGGGACGACGCCACCGATGATCGCGTCGGGGTGGCCAGTCACCTCGGCCAACTCCTGCAGGTGCTTGGTCTCCGCGCCCGAGTGGGGCGCGGTCGCGGCGGCGACGTGCACGAACTTCTCGACCGGCCAGTTCGACGACTCCGCGAAGTACGTGGGCTGGTCGAACAGTCGGCACATCCCCGAGATGTCGCCCATGTCGAGTTCACGTTGACCGGCCAGGTACGGGTACCACTCGACGTTGGCAGGATCCCACAGGTGGATGTGGGCGTCGACGATGCGTTCGATCGGTGCCGTCATCAGACCGCTCCTCCTGCGCCGACCATCTCCCGCAGCGCGTCGTCGACCCACCCCGGAACCGCGGGCCCGCCGAACGAGACGGAACCGGCCGGATGCGGGTGGCTGCGCACGCCGAACCAGTCAGGACCGACCACCAGCTCCGCACCCGAGAGCGCGCCCGCGTCGGCGTCGCACACGAGGTGGGCGACGATCTCGCCGACCGGCTGACCCGACGCCTCGACGCTCACCGCGAACGCGTCGACCCGATCGTCGGTGGCCGCGTGCGCGACGCGCGACAGCTGGGTCGCCGACTGCGCGCGGCTGCGCCCACCGGCGGTGGACGCGTCGACCACACTGATCACGCGGACCGGTCGACCCGCTGCGGTCGAGTAGTCGGACACCGCGCGCACCCACGCGGCGTCGGTGCCGATCTGCTCGGTGACGCCTGCGTGCTCGTCGAGCACCCGGGCCCAGCCCTCGGCCGACGACGAGCTCGCGCCACCGGCGAGGGCGATCACGACCGCGTCGAGGGGACCGGATTCGGCACCAACGTTGGACAACTGCTCGGCTGCAGCCGAGAAACCCGTCTCGGGCGCGTCGATGACCGTGCTCACGACGCCCCGGGCGGCGAGCGCTCCCGTCAACGTGGCGGCGTGCGCGGGTTCGTCGCTGACCACCACTGCACGCGTGGCCCCTGATGCTCCACCGTCCGGTGCGCCGTCGGCGAACGCGGTACCCAGTCGCGGGTTGCCGCCGCCGTTGCTGGCTTGTGAAGACTCGGCCGGTGCCAAGACCTTCGACCCGAACGACTCGAGCACCGCGAGCAACGAACCGACGTCGCTCGTGCGCGCGACCTCCAGCAAGCGCGGCGGGACCACCCACGCGACCTCGGCCCCGTTCGAGAACATGATCTGGCCGCGCGACCACGAGGAGAACGTCTCCCCCGCGAGGTACGCACCGACCGGGCCGAGATGCTCCGGCGGCGGCACCGAAGCGAGCCCGAGCGCGACACCTCCGGTCGACGAATCGCCCGCGGACGCGCCCGCGCGCGACAGCGCGCCGAGCACCATCCGGGTCGCCGCGATCGGCGACAGCGCGTTGACGGTGACGCCCGGCGGTGTCTCCTGCCCGATGCGCCAGGTCAGCGCGGCGACCGCCCGCTTCGCGCAGCTGTACGCGCCGGCATCGCCGGCGCGCCAGCCGGAGCCGGACGTGACGCCGAGAATGCGCCCGTGCCCGGCCGCGGTCATGAGCGGCAGGGCGGCGCGCGAACACGTTGAGGTAGCCGTCGACGTGCACGCTGAGCACCGCGCGCCAGTCGTCCTCCACGCCGTGCGCGAAGCCGGTGGGACGGCTGATGCCGGCGACGTTCACCACCGCGTCGAGGGCTCCGAACTCCTCGACCAGATCGGTGAACAACGTGCGCACCGCGCCTTCGTCGGTGACCGAGACGTTCGACGCACGCGCCTGACCGCCAGCCTCGACGATCCGCTGCGCGGTGGTGGCCTCGGCGCCACCTTCACCTGGCGAGCCGTCGACCGCGAGGCCGGGATCGACGGTGACGACGAACACCCCCGCGCGCCCGAGCTCCTCCGCGATCGCGGCACCGATGCCGAGCGCACCTCCGGTGACGACGGCGACGCTCACGACGCTTCCTCCGATCGGGCGCCCTCGCGTTCGAGTGCGAACCCTTCGAAGTCGCCCGTCGCGCGCCATTCGGCGAGCAGGTCCTGGTAGCCGAAGAAGTCGCCGTAGCCACCGCCGTAGGCACCGCTGCGCGGGTTCAACATGGTGGGGTCACCTTCGAAGTTGAGTCGGGACGGCGTGCACGCGGCCATGAAGGCGCTGTTGTCGCGCCAGGTGCTGAGGATGATGTCGGTCCAGCCCTGCTCTGCTTCCTCAGTGGTCTCGAACGCCTTCACGCCCTTCGCCTCCAACGCGGCGATGGTCTGCGACACGTGGTCGGCGCCGACCACCATCAAGTGCGTGAAGTTGTGCGTGGTGACGGCCTGCTGCCCCGGTGCGGGCATGATGAACATGTTCGGGAAGCCGTGCGTCGTCATGCCGTGGAGGCTGAGGACACCGTCCTTCCACTTCTCCTCCATGGTGATGCCGCCACGCCCGATGATCGTGTGCCCGGCGCGACGCGCGAACGGCGTGAGCTCGCCCTCGAAGCCGGTGGCGAGCACGATGCAGTCGACCTCGTACTCCTCGCCGTTCGCGACCACGCCGTGCTTCGTGACGCGCGTGACCCCACCCGGGCAGTCGACCAGCGTGACCTTCGGGTTGTTGAACGCGACGAGGTACTCGTCGTGGAAGCAGGGCCGCTTGCAGCCGTAGCGGTAGTACGGCTTGAGCATCTCCGCGGTCGCGGTGTCACCGATGAGCGCCTCGATGCGCTTCCGGTGCTCCTCCATGATCGCGAAGTCGTTGGCCTCGACCATGGCCGCGATGTCCGTCGGCGTCATGCCCTCCGGGATCTTCGGGTTGTTCAACCGCGCGGTGTGCAGCGTCCAGCCGTCGTCGACCAAGTCGCGCTCGACCGGTCGGCCGATCATCACCGCACTGAAGTTCTCCATCCGTTCCTTCTGCCACCCCGGCCGGAGCTCGTCGACGAACTCGGGCGGCGTCGGGCGATTGCCTCGCTCACCGATCGCCGACGGCGTGCGCTGGAACACGTACACGTGCTTCGCCGACTCGCCCAGCGGCGGCACCGCCTGGATCCCGCTCGCACCGACGCCGACCACGGCCACGACCTTGTCGGCGAGCTTCGTGAGGTGCGGGTCGTCGGGACCACCGCCGGTGTAGTCGTAGTCCCACCGCGCGGTGTGGAACGCCTTGCCCTCGAACTCGTCCATGCCCGGGATGGCCGGGAGCTTCATGAGGTTGAGGATCCCCGGCGCCATGATCAGGTAGCGGGCGCGCACCTCGTCGCCCCGGTCGGTGCGGATGATCCAGCGCGACGACTCGTCGTCCCACGTGCTCGTCTCGACTCCGGTGTGGAAGAGCGCGTCGTCGACCAGGCCGTACTTGGTGGCGATGGCGTCGAGGTGGCGACGGATCTCGTCGCCGAACGCGTAACGAGTCGTGGGGACGTAGTTCATCTCTTCGAGCATCGGGAGGTAGATGTACGACTCGACGTCGCACATCACTCCCGGGTAGCGGTTCCAGTACCACGTGCCGCCGATGCCGCCCGCCTTGTCGATGAGCACGACCTTGCGCAGGCCCTGCTCGCGCAGCTTGGCGCCGACGGTGACGCCCGACATGCCGGCACCGATGATGGCGACGTCGACCTCCTCGGCGACGGCGTCACGCGGGACGAACGGGGTGAACGGGTCCTTCGTGTACTCGGCGAAGCGCTCGTCGGCGCGCAGGTCGTAGAGGACCCCGCGGTCCTCGGTCATCCGCTTGGCCCGCTCCTCCGCGTACTTGTCGCGGACCGCGTCCGGATCGAACGCCGGCGAAGACGAGCGCGTGTCGTCGGACGGTGTCATGCAGCAATTCCCCCGGGAGTGTTGGACAGGGTCCAATCATGCCTCACGTGCTCGACACGCCACCCGGGACCCGCGAGCCCGGACGTCAACGGCCGCGTGGACGAGCGAACTGCGACACTGCTCCCGTGAGCGACGTAACCGACACTCGACGTGACCCCGAGCTCGACACGATGGTCGACTGGGCCGCGGCCGAGGGCTGGAACCCCGGTCTCCACGACGCCGACGGTTCTTCGCCACCGATCCCGACGAGTTCTTCGGCCTCGACGTCGACGGCGAGCTCGGGGTCACGCTGTCGGTGGCGCGCTACGACGACACCTTCGTGTTCATGGGCTTCCACATCGCCGTCCCGAGCTGCGCGGTCACGGGCTCGGCGTCGAGCTCTTCGAGGCCGGACTCGCGCGGGCGAGGTCACCACCCTCGGTCTCGACGGCGTGGTGGAGCAGGAACCCAACTACGCGCTGCGCGACGGCTTCGTCACCGCGCATCACAGCGTCCGTTACGGCGGGACCGTCGACCTCCCCGCGCCGACCGACGCCGGGATACGCACGCTCGGCCCGGCTGACCTCGACGCGCTGGTCGGTCGAACGTGCAGCCCGGGTGTTCCCGGCGCCTCGTCGTGCGTTCCTCGAGCGATGGATCACCGTGCCCGGCGCAACCGCGTGCGCGACGGTCGACGGCGACCGTGTCGATGGCTACGGCGTGGTGCGTGCCTGCCGCGACGGCCACAAGATCGGCCCGCTCTTCTGCGACGACCACGCGGCCGCCGAGCGCCTCCTCGCGGCATTGCTCGCGCACGTCGACGACGGACTGGTGTACCTCGACGTGCCCGTCGTGAACGTTGAAGGTGTCGCCCTGGCCCGCGGCCTCGGTCCTCGAGCCGGTGTTCGAGACCGCGCGGATGTACCGCGGTCCCGTGCCCGACCTCCGCCTCGACCGCGTGTTCGGCATCACCAGCTTCGAGCTCGGCTGAGCGTCGTAGAGTTGGGCGTGGCCGCATCGACCGACCTCTTCGAGCGGCGCAATCGTCTCCGCATCGTCGCCGTGGTGCTGATCGCTGCGTGCAACTACGTGCTCGCGGTCGCGTTGGCGGCGGTGGCCGTCGCGCTGAGCCTCGTGCTGCTCGCCATCTTCAAGTTCGAGATCTGGCCCGACAGCGTCGAGACCCTGGAGATCATGGGATACGGGATCGGCGGCATCTGCGCCTTGGCCTTCGTCATCGGCTTCTTCACCGCGCTCGTGCGCATCCCGTCGCGGCGCCGCGACCTCGAACGGCGGGTGCTGAGCGAGACCAGTGCGACGGTGATCGACGACGACTCGCACAAGGAGGTCCGCAACCTGCTCGAGGGGCTGGCGATCGCGGCCGGGATCCCGCCGCCGCGCTACGCCGTGATCGACGACGCGGCGCCGAACTCGTTCGGCGTCGGCACGAAGCCGAAGCACGCGATCGTCGCGGTCACCACGGGTCTCTGCGACGAGTTGACGCGCGACGAGCTCGAGGCGGTGCTGGCCTATGAGGTCACGCGCATCCGCAGCTACGACGTCGCGCTCGCCAGCTGGACCGTCGCACTCACCGGCGGCGCGATCTCCGCGCTCGACAGCGACGGCGGCCTCGTGTCCGGCGTCGATCGGCTTCGTCCCGCGTCGGATCGCGGAGTGGTTGCAGGTGTGGGCGCTGCGGGATCAGGGCACCGAGCGCGACCGCGCCGCGGTGCGCTTCACCCGCAACCCGGCGTCGCTGCTGCGCGCGCTCGAGAAGCTCGACGCCGACACGACGGAGGTCGGGCACGTCACGCGTGCCACCGCGCCGTTGTGGATCGAGTTCCCGGCCCACATCCTGGCCGGATCGCCGACCCGCGCCACCCGGCGGCTGTCGGAATCGCTGCTCCTCGACGAACGCATCGACGCGCTCCGCACGCTCGCCCATCTCGAAGCCACCACACCGGCCGACCCGGTCACTCCTGCCTGACGTCGATCACGTCGGGCGGAACGGCACCTCGACTTGCCCGTCGTCACGAGGGTCGTCGTCGGCGCTCGACAGGTCGCGGTCGAAGACCCTTCGCACCGAGTTGCCCGCGACGTCTTCGAGCACCGGGTCGACCACCAGCCGGTGCTGCTCATCGGCCCACGGCCCGGTCGGAGCGAACGTCCACGAGCGCTCCTCGGGCCCGACAGCATCGGAACCTGCCACCGATCCGTCAGGGCCGAACACTCGGAGACAGCGCGCCACGAGGCCGTGATCGAGCGGGCGATCGAAGGTGACCGCCAGGGGCTCGGTGGTGCCGGCGGTGCCAGGTCGGAGCGTCCACGACGACGGCGTGACGTGGCGCCGCTCGTCACCGATCACCTGCCAGGTCCGCGTCGCACCCGCGCGCAGGGGTCGGCCCGACGCATCGGGGAACTCCGCGTCGACGACCAGGGTGACCGACTCGCCTTCCCGCAACGGGTACCCGACCTCGCGATGGGGCACGAGGCCGCGTTTGATGCGCGCGGGGTCGAGGAGCACGGTGAGTCGCCGCCGTTCCGGATCCCACAACTCGTACTCGGTCGCCAGCAGGGCACCGACGAGCGGCGCACCCTCGGCATCGAGCAACCGCACGTGCGTGGCGCCCGCCTCCCGCATCGGCGCCGAGAACTCGACGTAGCACCGCAGGAGGTTGCGCGGCACGGTCCCACCCGTCGGGCGGATCCCGACGACCTCGGTCGTCGGCGGCGACGCGTCACGTGTGGCGTAGGTCGCAGTGCCGACCACGGTGCCGTCGACCTCGACCTCATAGGCGGTGCCCGCGAGGAACGGGAAGCGGGGCACGAAGCAGACGTCGTCGCCGTCGGTGACGAGATGACCCGCGGTTGCCGGCCGCGACTGCAGGAGGCGCGACGACACGGGACGGACCGCGACGAGAGTCGCGGCTCGCGGACCGCTCACGCGGAGGCAGGGCGAGTCCTCGCACGTCGACCACGACACGCGGGACACGACGACGTTGCAGGTGCTACAGCGATGCCGTCTTCAGCGAACGCAGGTGCTTGCCGCCGGCATCGTCGACCTGCATCGCCAAGACGTGCGTGTCGTCGAGGTTCTCCAGCTTGACGATGCCCTGCAGGTCTTCGACCTCGCGGGGGACGCCGATCGGTTCCTTCGGCTCGGTGAGCGTGGGTTGGTCGTCGATGTCGCGAGTCGCGATCTTGATCAACCCGTGCGAGCTGTTGGCCACCAGCACGTGCTCTTCGCCGCCGATGGTGCACGACACCATGTCGAGCGGCTGGTTCATCGCGCCGAGCTCGGCGACGGTGCGACCGACGACCTTCGTGCCAGGCTCGAGGTCGTCGAGCGCGAAGTGCACGACCGGCGTGCACGTGTAGCTCGCCAGGATGCTCCGTCCACCCTCGTAGGGAACGAACGTGCGGATCGGTGCGGCGGTCTCCCACTGCCCGTGCGACACGTGGAAGATCTCGAGGTTGTTGGCCTCGACGTCGCGCCCGAACGGGAGCGGGATGCGGCGCAGCTTCGACGCGAACTCCTCGTTCGAGAGCCCGGCCACGAGCAGCGCATCCGCGGTGCACGCGAGGTCGGTGACCGTCGCCATGCGAATCGGGCGCTTCAGGATGCGGATCGTGCGATCGCCGAAGGTGAGCTCCTCGCCGCTGCCGTCAGTGGGAAGCGTGACGTCGCTGCGCTCATCGGATTCGTCGGGCGCATCGTCGAGCCTGACCGACGCGGTCGAGACGTCGACGAGGTCGACCTCGCTCACTGACCCGTCGACGCCGTCGATGCGGAGCAGCACCGCACGCGCGTCGTCGCCGTGCCCGCGCTGGACCGACAGGTACACCTGGTGCGTCGCCGGGTGCACGGCGAGATCGTTGATCGCGACGTCGCCGACCGCGGCACCGAGGTACGAGGCCACTCGCTCGTCGACGTGTTCGAGATCGAACGGCTGCGCGCCCGACGCCTCTCCCCCATCGCCAAGGTCGATCGTGTGGATGGTGGCGGACGCGTTGTCGGCCACGAAGAGGACACCGTCGGGACCGAAGGTGATCGGCCCCGCCGAGCGGAGCTCGACGCTCCCGCGCTGCAAACCCAGGTCGCTCACGACGACCCTCCTTCCGCCGGTCGGCCCGGCACGCGACGCCATCCTACGGACACCCGCGAACGGCCGGCCAGGAAGGCGTCAGGGGATGTGCAGGCCGCTGATGCTGCGGGCGACCACGAGGCGCTGGATCTCGGAGGTGCCTTCGAAGATCGTGTAGATCTTCGAGTCGCGGTGCCACTGCTCGACCGGGTGCTCCCGCACGTAGCCGGCGCCGCCGAGGATCTGGATCGCTTCCTCGGTCGCCTTCACCGCGACCTCGCCCGCGTACAGCTTCGACATCGAGCCTTCGCCGGCCGTGAACTGCTTGCCGGTGCGCGCCCATCCAGCACGCGCGCCACACGAGCAGCCGCGCCGCGTCGATCTGCATCTTCATGTCGGCGAGCTTGAACGCGATCGCCTGGTTCATGATGATCGGCCGGCCGAACGCCTCGCGCTCCTTGGCGTACTCGAGCGCGTACTCGTACGCGGCGCGCGCGATGCCGAGCGCCTGCGCGCCGACCAGCGGGCGGCTCGCCTCGAACGTGCTCATCGCGGCCTGCACGCGGCTCGCTCTTGCCCTCGCGTGCGCGGGCGAGCCGCGCGTCGAGCTTCTCCTTGCCGCCGAGCAGGCAGTGCCCGGGAACGCGCACGTCGTCGAACACGACCTCGGCGGTGTGGACTGGCGCGGATGCCCATCTTCTTGAACTTCTGGCCCATGCGCGAGGCCGGGCGTGCCCGGCGGCACGACGAAGCGACGCGTGGCCGCGGCTCTTCAGCTCGGGCTCGACCGACGCGACGACGACGTGCGTGCACGGCACGTGCGTGATGCCGCCGTTGGTGATCCACGTCTTGGTGCCGTTGATCACCCACTCGTCCTTGGCTTCGTCGTAGACGGCGCGCGTGCGCAGCGACGACACGTCGGAGCCGGCGTCGGCCTCGCTCACCGCGAACGCGGCCGAGCTGGATGTCGTCGGCGGTGCCGAAGCACTGCGGGACCCACTCGCCGATCTGCTCGGGCGTGCCGTTGCCGACGATGCCGGACACGCCGAGCGTCGTGCCGAGGATCGCGAGCGTGATGCCGGCGTCGCCCCAGCACAGCTCCTCGGAGCACGATCGGGAAGCGTGAGGCCGGTCGGGTCGCCGAACGCGTTGGCGATGAACTCCAACGAGTAGAGGCCGATCTTGGCGGCCTCCTCGATGATCGGCCACGGCGTCTCCTCCCGCTCGTCCCACTCGGGGCCGGCGGGGCGGATGACGTCGGCGGCGAAGTCGTGGACCCACTTCTGGATCTGGAGCTGGTCTTCGTTGAGGTCGAGCGAGAAGTCGGCCACGGCGGGATCTCCTTGAGGGCGTAAGTTACTGGCGAGTAACTTAGCATCCCCACGGCCGCCGTCTCGCAACCGCCCCGAGACGCGCCGGTGCCCGCCGGGCGGGGAACCGGCGGGCACCGAGGGCGTGCGGGGAGATCCAGCTCAGGCGAGCATCAGGCAGCTGCGTGCTGACCGAACTGGCGGTTCATCAGCTTGTCGATCCGGGCCGGGAGCTTGCTCTTCACCGTGTCGGCCCGCTCCTGCTTGATCGTGCCGTCGGCCACCAGCTGGTCGAGCTTGGTCGTGGCGGCGTTGGTCAGCGCGTCGACCAGGGTCTGGGGGTCCTTGCCCAGCGAGGTGGCGTACTGGCTGAGGGTCTGGCCACCCTTCATGGCGGTGCGCAGGTCCTGACGGCTCACGCCGAGGGTCTCGGTGACGACCTTCACTGCCGCCCGGCGGACCTTGAGTCGCACCCCCGGGTGCTTGGCGGTCTGGGCCGAGGGGTCGGCGGGAGTGCTGGAGCCGTCGGCGGCGGCCGCGACGCCCGCGGTGCCGACGGTGAGGGCGCCGGCGAGGGCGACCCCGGCGACGAGCTTCTTGATCTTCGAGTCCATGGTTCCTGTCCTTCTGTGGGTGCGTGGGCTTCGGATGACCGAGTCGTGGGGGTTCGGCTCGTGTCATTGATGAAACGCCGGGAACGTCAGGGATTCGTGAAGCGGTCGGCAGGCCCCCGCCAAGGCGCCGACCCGAGATCAGGAAGTAGTTTCCGCGGCGATGACCGTTGACTCCTCCGCCGACCGGGCTGTCTCCGTCGACCTCGCCGGGCACGTCGCCACCGTCGAGATCCATCGCCCGCCGCACAACTGGTTCGACATCGCGGTGATGACCGAGCTCGCCGACGCGATCCTCGGTCTCGACGACGAGCCCGAGTGCCGTGCGGTGGTGCTGTGCTCCGAGGGCAAGAACTTCTGCGCCGGTGCCGACTTGAAGGGCAGCGACCTCCTCGATGCGACCACGACGCTCTACGAACAGGCGGCGCGCCTCTTCTCCAACCGCAAGCCGATCGTCGCCGCGGTACAGGGCGCCGCGGTCGGTGGTGGTCTCGGCCTGTCGCTCGCGGCCGACTTCCGCGTGGCGTCACCCGAGACCCGCTTCACCTGCAACTTCGCCAAGCTCGGGTTCCACCAGGGCTTCGGCATCTCGGCCACGCTGCCGGCGGTCGTCGGGCAACAGCACGCGCTCGAGCTGATGTACACCGCGGTCGACGTGCGCGGTGAGGAGGCCTTGCGCATCGGCCTCGCCGATCGTCTGGTGCCGGCCGAGGAGCTGCGCGACGCCGCGCACGCCTTCGCGTCGGAGATCGCCACGTCGGCGCCGCTCGCGCTGCTCTCGATCCGCGAGACGATGCGCGGCGGCCTCGCCGACCAGGTGCGCGCCGCGACGGCCCGCGAGAACCAGGAGCAACAGCGCCTGCGCGAGACCGCCGACTTCCAAGAGGGCGTCGCGGCAACCGCCGAACGTCGCCCGCCCAACTTCACGGGGCGCTAGCAGTGAGCGACGCGCCCACCGGGATCGACCTCGAGTCCTTCTCGCGCTGGGCGTCGACCGCGCTCCCCGACACCACTCCTCCGTTCACCGCCGAAGTCATCGTCGGCGGGCAGTCGAACATCACCGCGCGCGTGCGCGACGCCGCTGGTCGTGAGCTCGTGGTGCGCCGGCCGCCGTTGCACGGCGTGCTGCCGACCGCGCACGACATGGGCCGCGAGCACCGCATCATCGCCGCGCTCGGTCCGACCCCGGTGCCGGTCCCCGATGCGCTCGCGTACTGCGACGACGCCGACGTCATCGGCGCGCCCTTCTACGTGATGTCATACGTCGACGGCATCGTCCTGCACGACGACGACACTGCGATCGCCGAGCTCGACGTCGACGCACGCGCCCACAGCGGCGAGTCACTCGTCGACGCGCTCGTCGCGCTGCACGCGGTCGACGTCGACGCGGTCGGCCTCGGCGACCTCGCGCGCCGCGACGAGCTGGTCGCCCGCCAGCTCAAGCGGTGGCACGCGCAGTTCGAGGCGTCGAAGACACGCGACGTGCCGGCCGTCGACCGCGTGCACGAGCTTCTCGTCTACCCAAATCCCGCCGCAGACCGAGAGCACCGTGGTGCACGGCGACTTCCGTCTCGGCAACTGCATCGTCGACACCGCGGGCGAGATCCGCGCGGTGCTCGACTGGGAGATCTGCACGCTCGGCGACCCCCGCGCCGACGTGGGGTACGTGCTCGCCACGTGGGCCGAACCCGGCGACCCGTTGCGCGCCGACGACCACAACCCCACCTTGGCCCCCGGCTTCACGACGCGCGACGTGCTGCTCGCCCGCTACGCCGAGCAGTCGGGACGCGACGTGAGCGCGATCCCCTACTTCGTGGCGTTCTCGTTCTGGCGTCTCGCCTGCATCCTCGAAGGCGTGTTCTCCCGTCTCCTGTCGGGCGCGCGCGGCGAGGGCGACGTCGACCTGGACTACTTCCGCCGGCGAGTGGACAGTTGCGCGCAGCTGGCGGAGGAATACGCTCGGAGTCTCTGATCGACGACCGAAGGGAGCACGCTGTGCCCACGCGTGCACCGATCATCACCGTCGCCGGCTACAGCCACGTGGCGATCATGGTCGACGACCTCGACGCCGCCCTCGCCTTCTACTGCGACTCACTCGGCTTCTCCCCGCTCCCTCGCCCCGACTTCGGACCCGGCACCGAGGGCGCGTGGCTGCAGCTCGGCACCGCGCAGGTGCACCTCGGGACCGTCGAGCAGATGGGCGCGCCCTCCGGCTTCCCGCACCTCGCGCTCCACATCCCCGGCGACGCCTGGGACGACACCATGGCCGGCATCGAGGCGCGCGGCATCGAGTTCCTGCTGCCCCCCAGCGAGCGGCTCGACTTCGGCCACCCGGTGCGCGCCGCGTTCATCCGCGACCCCGCCGGGAACGTGATCGAGCTCACCGACGTCGACCCCACCTGATCGACGACGGTGCCCTTCGCCGCCCGGTTGACGGACCGGTTGTCGGAGCGCACGCTCCTCACGCTCTTCCTGATCCCGGTCACGATCCTCGCGATCGCGGGCATCGTCGCCAACGCGATCCTGCCCACGCTGATCGCCGAGATCCCGGCGCTCGTGCCCGCGATGACGACACGAGCCGACCGGCTCATCCTCGTGTCGCCCCTGCTGCCGCTCGAGGTGTTCCTGAGCATCGCTCTGGTGCGCGAGCTGATCGGCGACCCGCTCTTCTACCTGTTCGGGCGGCGCTACGGCGACGTCGGCATCCGCTGGATCGAGTCTCGCTCGGGTCCCGGCTCCCGCTGGTTGCCCACGCTCGAGCGGCTCTTCCGTCGCTGCGCGTACGTCGTCGTCGCGGTGTGGCCGATCAACGTGGTGTGCCTGCTCGCCGGCGCCACCAAGATGCGACCGCTCGCGTTCTTCACGCTCAACATCACCGGCACGCTCGTGCGGATCGGCTTGATCGTCGTGATCGGCGACCTGTTGGAAGACCCCATCCGAGAGATCGTGTCGTTCATCACGCGCTACCAGTGGTACCTGACCGCCATCACGTTCACGCTCGTCGCGCTGTCACTCGTACGCCAGGGCTTCCGTGGCCGCGGCACGGTCGAGTCGGTCGACGACCTGCAGCAGGAGCTCGCCGCCGCGGAAGCTGATCTCGAGATCGAGGCGACGATCCACGACGCGCCGTGAGCGACGCACCACCATCGGAACATCCGCCGACCAGGAAGGGTTCGACCCCCGCATGGAATCGCCCTGCTCCCACCTCCACACCATCCGCGACGTGACGCCGAGCGCCGAGGGCTGCGAGGACTGCCTCCGCATCGGCGGCACCTGGATGCACCTGCGCCTGTGTCTCCAGTGCGGGCACGTCGGATGCTGCGACCAGTCGCCCAACAAGCACGCGACCGCGCACTTCCACTCCGACGGACACCCGCTGATCCAGTCGTTCGAGCCCGGCGAGGACTGGATCTACTGCTACGTGGACGACGTGATGATGGAGCCGGCCTGACCGGCACGGAGGATGTGGAGCGCGGGGACCAACGCCACTGGCGGCGCACCCCAGCTCAGCAATCGACCGGCGACGAACAACGCCAAGGTCGTCGCGTGCACCGCGACGACATCGGGCTCGTCGACGGTCAGCACGACCGCCACCCCTTCGTCGGCGCGGCGGCGCGTCGCGGTGAGCAACGCGTCGGCGTCGGCCGCGTCGAGCCCCGCGGTCGGCCGTTCGAGCAGCAGCACCGAGCCGTCGGCGGGACACGACAACAACGCCATCGTCTCGTCGGGCCCGTACGCGAGGCGACGCGGATCACCCCGCGGATCAGCCTGGGAGGAACCACGACGGAGGGCTCGCTCGCGACCGTCGACCAGCACCCGACCCGCGTCGGCCAGCAGGTGGCCGGACAGGAGATGGAGCAGGGTCCGGGTCCCCGATCCCTCCGGACCGCAGAGGGCCAGGAGCTCGCCCCGGTCGGCGGTGATCGACACCCGTTGCACGAGCGACCGGCCGCACCGGCGCATCGAGACGTCCTGGGCTTCGAGGGCGGGGACGAACACGGCGATCCTCCGTCGAGGTAAGTAAGGGTTGCCTTACCTTAGAGATCACGGCCGCTACTGTCAACCGGACATGGCCCCCGCCGAACCCTCCTCGCCCTCCCCTCTTCCGCGGCGCGGCTTCCTCCTGGGCGCAGTCGCGGCCGTCGGCGCGCTGACCGCCGCGTGCGGCGGTGACGGCGGCGCGAGCAACGGTGCAGCCGCGACCACCGCCGGTGCGACGACTGCCCCCACCGCGCCGACCACACCGACGACTCCGCCGAGCACGGCCCCACCGGTGGCGCGGTTCGTCGTGTCGGGGCCGACGACGAAGCCGCGTGTCGCGCTCACGTTCCACACCAACGGCGATCTCGGCCTCGCGAACCAACTGCTCGACGTGCTCGACACGCGCCACGTGAAGATCACGTCGTTCATCGTCGGCAACTGGCTGGAGGCCAACCCCGACATGGCGAAGCGCATCGCCGACGGCGGTCACGAGTTCGCCAACCACACCTACACCCACCCGTCGTTCATCCAGCTCTCGCGCGACGCACAACTGGACGAGGTGGTGCGCTGTCGCGACGTGCTCGTCCGCCTCACCGGTGGCCCCGGAGCCGCGTTCCGGCCGTCGGGCACCGACGACGGCACCGTGTCACCGGGAGACCAGGTCCTGTCGGTCGCGGGCGAAGCCGGCTACGCCACCGTGCTCGGCTTCGACGTCGATCCGCTCGACTACGACGATCCCGGCGCGGCGGCGGTGACCCAACGCACGCTGGCCGCGGTGCACCCGGGCGCAATCGTGAGCCTGCACTTCGGACACGCGGGCACGGTGGAAGCGCTGCCGGCGATCCTCGACGGCCTCGACCAGCGCAACCTCACACCGGTCACGGTGTCGGCCCTGTTGGGCTGAGTCAACTTCGGCGCCGGCGTCCGAAGTAGTTCATCAGGTCAAATAACCTGGACCGGTTGCTCCGAGGAGGACCCATGGAACGCACCGTCATCGAGGGCATTGACCTCAACGACCCGGAACGCTTCAAGCGACTCGAACACCACGAGATGTTCCGACGGCTGCGCGCCGAGGATCCCGTGTACTGGCAGCCCGACGAGTTCAAGGGCGGCGGCTACTGGAACATCGTGAAGCACGCCGACCTCATCGAGGTGAACCGCGACACCGCCACGTTCTCGTCGGAGGTCGGCGGCACGATGATCATGTCGGGCCAGTTCCCGATCGGCGAAGACCCCGACAACCCGTTCGACACCCGCGGCTCGTTGATGCTCGACATGGACCCGCCGAAGCACACGCGGTACCGGCTGCTCGTGAACAAGGGCTTCACCCCGCGCATGATCGGCCTCCTCGAGCAGGCGCTGCAGGCCCGCGCCAGCATGATCGTCGACAACGTGATCGAAGCGGGCTCCGCCGACTTCGTCGAGGACATCGCCGCCGAGCTGCCGCTGCAGGCGATCGCCGAGATCATGGGCGTGCCGCAGGAGGACCGCCGCAAGCTGTTCGACTGGACCAACAAGATGGTCGGCGCCGGCGACCCCGAGTACCAGGACAACGACCAGCAGGGCGCGTTCGTCGAGCTCTTCGCCTACGCCAACGAGCTCGCCGGGCTTGCGCCGGACCGACCCGCGCGACGACATCGTCAGCAAGCTGCTCGACGCCGAGATCGACGGTGAGCAGCTGAGCGAGCTCGAGTTCGACATGTTCATGCTGCTGCTCGCGGTGGCGGGGAACGAGACCACCCGCAACGCGACCGCGCACGGCATGTACGCGTTCCTCACCAACCCCGACCAGTTCGAGCTCCTGAAGAGCGATCCCGAGGCGCCGCATCGGCGACGCGGTCGAGGAGATCCTGCGGTGGGCGTCGCCGGTGCTGCACTTCCGCCGCACCGCGCTCGTCGACACCGAGATCCGCGGTCGTCAGATCAAGGCGGGCGACCGGGTCGTCATCTGGCACATCTCCGCCAACCGCGACGAAGAGGTGTGGGACGACCCGTACGTGTTCGACATCACGCGCGACCCGAACCCGCACGTGGCGTTCGGCGGCGGCGGATCGCACTTCTGCCTCGGCGCCAACCTCGCCGCGCACGGAGCTCCGGCTGATCTTCCTGGAGCTGGCGAATCGCCTGCCCGACATGCAGCTGGCCGGCGATCCCGACCGGCTCCTGTCGAACTTCATCGGCGGCATCAAGCACATGCCGGTGAAGTGGACGCCGGGCGCGCGCGTCCTCGCGCCGACCAACGGTTGACCCCACCAGGCGGGATCCTCTCGGGGCCGATCGACGGCCCTGAGCGCACCGCCGCGCAGTACCCACACCGAGAGGCGACGCCCGGGATGCGGGTGCTGCACCGCGCGTCCGGATTCACCGGCGAGCTGATCGCCCTCGACGGCGACGAGGTCGTGCTGCGCGGCCACACCGGGCTTGGAGAAGCGCTACCGCAACCTGCCCGGGACGTTCGCGGTCGACGGCACACCGACGCATCTCGTGCCGGTGCGCGCACGATCGTCGAACCCGACGGACCGCGGGTGGTCGACGGGCGCCGCACCGCGTCGGGCAGCCGCGCGGTCGCCGGCGCGAAGGCGCGCGTCGCGCGGGAGCCGCATCTGGGTGGAGGGCGTCCACGACGCCGAGCTGGTCGAGAAGGTGTGGGGCGACGACCTCCGCATCGAGGGGATCGTGGTGGAACGCCTCGACGGCGCCGACCACCTCGAAGACGAGGTGCGCACCTTCGGGCCGGGACCGGGCCAACGGCTGGGCGTGTTGCTCGACCACCTGGTCGCCGGGAGCAAGGAGGCGCGGCTCGCGGCCGCGGTGCGCGATCCGCACGTGCTCGTGACCGGCACGCCGTACGTCGACGTGTGGCAGGCGGTGCGGCCGGGAGCGGTCGGCATCGAGGCGTGGCCGGTGATCCCGAAGGGTCAGGACTGGAAGACGGGCATCTGCCGGGCGCTCGGCGTGGAGGAGCCGCGGGTGATGTGGCGGCGGATCCTCGACTCGGTGCACGACTGGAAGCAGCTCGAGCAGCCGTTCGTCGCCGCGGTCGAGCAGCTCATCGACTTCGTGACCGAAGCCTGACCTCGAACTGGCTGATCACCCGACTTCCTTGCATGGCGGCTTCGCTGCGCTCAGCCGACTTCGACGGGTACCTCGGTGATCGCGCCGTCGTGGATCTCGTAGGCGCGCACCACCGGTTCGCCGTACTTGAGGCTCACGATCAGGTACCACCACGCGGGATCGACGGCTTGGCGCACGTCGGTGGGCGACGGGTAGGCGTCGGTGTGCGTGTGCGAGTGCCACACCCCGACGATCTCGTGCCCGCGCGACTCGGCGTCGCGCATCGAACGCAGGTAGTCGCGGGGGTCGACGGTGTAGGTGCGCGCCGAGCGGTCGGCGTTCTCGCACGGATACGCCGCGCTGACCTCGCCGGTGCCGGCGTTGGTGGCCGGGTCGAGCGGTCCCGCAAGAAGGCCGCACGCCTCGTCGGGGAAGCCGTCGAAGCAGTGCGAGACGATTGTTTCGTACTGCGCGTGCGTCAGTCGCAGATCGGGCGGCGCCATCGCCGGCAATCTACTGGGACTGGTCGAGTCCGCTTCGCTCCCTCTCCTCAACGGACGGCCCTGACCACCCAGATCCGCGAGTCGAGCTGCACGCCGCCGCCGGGCGTCGCGCGCTCGGTCATCGCCGCGGTCAGCGCGTCCATCGCGCTGCGCCGTCTGTGCCTCGTCGAGACCCTCGAGCAGCACGCGGAACACGCCGATCTCGCTTGCATGCTGCGCGGCGGTGGCGGGTTCGGCGCCGTAGTCGTAGGTCGCGCGCACGTCGTCGAGCTGCACGTCGGACCAGCCCGCGTCACCGAGGATCCGACGGAGCCGATCGGGATCGGCCAGCCCGAACGGACCCGGGACGTCCTCGGGGATGGGTGGGAGGTCGCGCCCGAGCGCCAACGCGGCGCGCGGGACCACGACCCACTCGTTGTCGGCGAACGGCTGCCAGACGACGAGCGCCAACCGTCCGCCGGGCGCGGTTGCGCGCGCGAGGTTGGTGAACGCCGCCACCGGGTCGGCGAAGAACATCACGCCGAACCGACTGATCACGAGGTCGTACGCGGCGTCCGCGAACGGATGGACCTGCGCGTCGGCCTGTTCGAACGTGACGTTGTGCAGTCCCTCGGCCTCGGCGCGCTCCACTCCCCGGGTGAGCATGGCGCGCGAGAGGTCGACGCCCAGGGCGTTGCCGCCGGCCGCACGACGCGCCGCAGCTCGAGTGGTGTCGCCGGTGCCGCAGCCGACATCGAGCACGCGGTCGTCCGGACGCACAGCGGCCGCGGCGAAGAGCGCATCGGTGTGCGCGGCGAGCGCCTCGTTCTGGAACGCTTCGCGCGCGACCCACGCATCGCCGGCTGGACCGTCCCACGACGCGGCCTGGTCGACATTCACCACCTCGATGGTCGATTCCGTTTCGGCGTCCCGGCCTTTCGGCCGCCACGCCTCCACTTCATCTCCGATCTCCGGCATGGACTCGGACGCTACCGTGCTGCCGGTGAGCAGGCGCGGCGACCAACTGGTCATCAGCAACCGAAAGGCGAGGCACGACTACCACGTGCTCGAGACGTGGGAGGCGGGGATCATGCTCGCCGGTCCCGAGGTGAAGTCAATCCGCGAAGGCCGCGCCAACCTGCAGGACTCGTACGCCCGCCTCGACGACGACGAGGTCTGGCTGCTCGGCCTCCACGTGCTCCCCTACGCGTACTCACGGGAAGACCTCGACCCGGTGCGCAAGCGCAAGCTCCTGCTCCACCGCAAGGAGATCGTCCAGATCGAGCGTGCGCTCGCCGAGCGCGGCACGACCCTGGTGCCGCTCCGCGTGTACTTCAAGGACGGTCGGGCCAAGGTCGAGATCGCGCTCGCCCGCGGCAAGCGCGACTACGACAAGCGCCAGGCGCTGGCCGAGCGCGACGCCAAGCGGGAAACCGAGCGGGCCATGAAGGGCATCCGCGAGTAGCTCGCGGCACACTGCACTGGTGACGAGCCCCACGATCGAACCGGGTGCACGGCGTGGCCCGCAGGCGCCCACCGACGCCGAGGCCGTCCTGGACCACTGCCCACCCGGCACGAACGTGATCGTGCCCCTCGCGACGGGCGAGCCGGTCACGCTGCTCGACGCGATGCAACAGCGGCGCCGAGGGACTCGAACGGGTCACCGTGCATCAGATGCATGGGCTCCACGACCGTCCGTTCCTGCACGGCGCGAACCATGGCCACCTGGACTACTGCTCGTACTTCCTCTCCCCCGTGACGCGCGCCGCGTTCCTCGAGCGCGCCTGCGAGCTGGTGCCCTGCCACTTCAGCGAGGTCCCCCGGCTCCTACGTCGCTTGCCCGACCCCAAGTTGGTGGTCGCGTCGACGTCCCCGATGGACCGCCACGGCTACTTCTCCCTCGGCACCAACGCCGACTACGTCGCCGCGTTCATCGGCCAGGTGCCGTTCTTCGTCGAAGCGAACGCGCAGATGCCGCGGACCTTCGGGCGCAACCAGCTCCACGTCAGCCAGACCGTCGGCTGGACCGAGGCCGACTACCCGCTCTTCGACCTGCCGCCCGTCGCATCCACCGACCTCGACCACCGGATCGCCGCGTTCATCGCCGAGCGCATCCCCGACGGCGCCACCATCCAGGCGGGGATCGGGTCGGTGCCGAACGCGGTGTTCGAGCAGCTGCGCGACCACCGCGACCTGGGCATCCACACCGAGCTGCTCTCCGACGGCGTCATCGACCTGGTCGAGCGCGGTGTCGTCACCGGGACCCGCAAGGTGCGACGACCGACGAAGGTGGTCGGGACGTTCGCTCTCGGCACCCGCAAGCTCTACGACTTCCTGCACGAGAACGCCGCGGTGGAGCTCCTTCCCGTCGACTGGGTGAACGATCCGCGCATCATCAGCAGCGAACACCACTTCGTGTCGATCAACGCGACCCTCGAGGTCGACCTGCTCGGGCAGGCCGCGTCCGAGACGCTCAACGGCCGCTACTACAGCGGCTCGGGGGGTCAGGCCGACTTCGCCCGCGGGGCCATGTGGTCCGAGCAGGGTCAGGGCTTCATCGTCCTCCACTCGACCACGCACGACGAGGCCGTGTCGCGGATCGCCCCCCAGCTCCCCGCGGGTTCGGTCGTGACCACGCTGAAGAACACCGTCGACAACATCGTCACCGAGTACGGCGTGGCCGAGTTGCGCGGACGCTCGATCAGCGAGCGAGCCCGTGCGCTCGTGGCGATCGCGCACCCGAAGTTCCGCGAGGAGCTCACCGCGCGGGCACGGGAGTTCGGCTACCTCTGACCTCGGGGCCGCCAACCTCAGGGACGCCGGTATGCGTAGATCGCCAGCGGCGCGAACACCGCGGTGATCGCAATGCACCAGATGAACGACGTGATGACGTAGTGGCCGGTCGAGTGCTCGACCAGCGCCGCGCCCGCGCTGCCGTCCATCAACCCGCGCATCGCGTTGCACACCTGGCTGAGCGGCTGGTTGCGGGCGAACGGCTGCAACCACCCCGGCAAGGTGTTGACGTCGATGATCGCCGACGACACGAACACGAGGATGAAGAACGGTGTCGACGCGGCCTGCGCGGTCTCGGAGTCGCGGACGAAGAGGCCGATGGCGGCGAACACCCAGAAGAGCGCGAAGCCCCACACCAACGCGATGACGTAGGCGAGCATGATGCCGCCGAAGCTGCCCGCGAACCGGAAGCCGACGGCGATGCCGACGACGGTCGTGATCGCGAGCAGCGCGGCCTGGCGCAACAGGTCGGCGATGGCCCGTCCACCCACGACGGCGGAGCGCGCCATGGGCAACGCCCGGAACCGCTCGATGAGCCCCGACTTCGAGTCCTCGGCGAAGAAGATGCTCACGCCGAAGCCGTCGAAGATGGCGATGGTCGCGAGATAGCCGGGGATCAGGAAGTCGACGAAGGACATGCCCGGGATCTGGATCGATCCCCCGAACACGTACCGGAACAGCAGGAGGAACATCACCGTCTGGGCGACGCTCGCCACGAGGAGCTGCGGGGTGCGCAGCAGGTGCTTGATGTTGCGCCCCGCGATCACCGACGCGTCGTTGAGCGCGGCGCCGCGTGGCAGACGGTTCGAGACCGCCGTGTCGGGCGTGGTCACGGGCATGCCGTGAGGAGTGGTCGTGGGAGTGGTCGTGGTCATGGTCAGGCCTCCGAGAGGACGGCGTCGTCGTCGGACGCGGTCGTGTGTCCGGTGAGGGCGAAGAACACGTCGTCGAGCGACGGGCGGCGCAACGTGATGTCGATCACCTTGATCCCTTGGTCGTCGAGGCGGCGCACCGCTTCGACCAGGCTCCCGGCGCCGCCGTCGACCGGGAACGACACCCGCCGGGTGCCGCGGTCGACGGTGGGCCGTTCGGAACCGACGCCGTCGAGCAGCTCGACGACGCGGTCGAGCACTTCGCCGTCGACGGTCACGTCGAGGACGTCGCCGGCGAGCCGTTGCTTCAGGTCGGTCGGCGTGCCGTGCGCGATCACGGCGCCGTGGTCGATCACCACGACGTCGGACGCGAGCTGGTCGGCTTCCTCGAGGTACTGCGTCGTGAGCAGGATGGTGGCGCCCTCGTTCACGAGGTCACGCAGGTAGGCCCACAGGTCGAGCCGGTTGGCCGGATCGAGCCCGGTCGTCGGTTCGTCGAGGAGGAGCACGCGAGGCCGCGCGACCAACCCCGCGCCGAGGTCGACGCGGCGACGCATGCCGCCCGAGTAGGTCTTGAGCTGGCGGTCGGCCGCATCGGTGAGCGACACGCGTTCGAGCACCTCGGCGGCGCGCTCGGCCGCAACCTTCTTCGACAGTCGCGACAGTCGACCGACCATCTCGAGGTTCTCGCGGCCGGTGAGGGTCTCGTCGACCGCGGCGTACTGCCCGGCGAGGCCGATGCAGCGCCGCACCGCGGTCTGCTGCTTGACGACGTCGAAGCCGGCGACGCGCGCGGTGCCGGCGTCGGGTTCGATCAGCGTCGACAGGATGCGCACGAGCGTCGTCTTGCCCGCACCGTTCGGTCCGAGCAGCGCGACCACGCCGCCCTCCGGCACCGAGAGGTCGACGCCGGCGAGCGCCTTCGTGTCCCCGAACGACCGGGCGATGCCCTCGACTTCGACGATTGCGTTCATGTGGCTGGCTTCTCCTCTGCTGCTTCGTCCTGGCGGTCGGCATGGAAGTTCTTCCAGAACGCCACGCCGTCCAAGCGTTCCGACTCGATGTCGCGTGCCAACTGTTCGGTGAACGCGCAGTCGGCGTCGACCAGGGCGCGCTCGTAGTCCATCTCGGCGAGGAAGAGACGGGGCACGCCGTTGCCCGTCGTCGCGACGACGATGGCGTCGAGCTCGGAGAGTCGCTCCTGCAACTTCGCGACGCGCTGGTCGAGCAGGTCGACGACCCGATCGGGCGGGAGCACGCCCATGAGCGACAGCCCCGCCTCGAACTTCGGGAACTCCTTGGCCGACGTGCCGAGCAGCTCGGCCAGCCACTCGTCGACCTCGGTGCGGCCGTCGGCGGTGATGCGGTAGACGGTCCGTTCCGGGCGCCGGCCTTCCCGCACCACCTCCTGCTCCTCGATCAGGCCCCGCTTCAGCAGGGTCTCGACCACGCCGTACAGGGAGCCGTAGTTGAGGCGGATGCTGGCGTCTTGCCCACGCGTCCGCATGGTGGCGGCCATCTCGTACGGGTGCATGGGCCGCTCGGTGAGACAGGCCATCACGGCCAGGGCGAGCGGGTTGCCTCGTCGCTTCGCCATCGTCCCTCCTCGTGAGTGAGTACGAATACTCGGAGCAGAGTATACGGTGCCGAGTCCTTTGGCAACGGGGGCAAAGTGGCGCGTTCTGGAACGCTGACGTGCCAGATCGCGTGGTTTTGGGGTGGAGATCGCCCTGCCAGGGGTGTCCCGGTCGCCGGTAGGATGGTCAGGCTGCGCCAACCGACACGCACCGGTGCGGCACTTGACATGGGGGTGCGTGGCTTCGATTTCGGACGATCGAGGTGGGGGAAGCGAGCCGACGTCGCCGGATCGTCGTGAAAGAGCCGGCAACGTGCAGAAATGCCAACACCAACGAGGGCAACCTCGCACTCGCGGCCTAGTACCAACTAGACGCGCGTCCCTCCCGGCCCAGCCGCTCGGCCGGAACCGGGACGCCATCAAGAGCGGCTTACCGTCGAGGATCGCCTCAGGACTCGACGGGACACTTCACTGAGGCTGGGGTCGCCCTTCGCCGCCGGTGAGTGGAGGCGACCTGAAATCAAATCCCGGATGCGCTCGGAGAAGCCCCACTGACATCCCGGAAGACGCGGGTTCGACTCCCGCCACCTCCAAGAGTGCTCTCGATCGAGAGCGCTGTTGGAGGTGCGCCAGCACCCTCACCTCTCCCACACCCTCCTCCCGCACTAGGTTCCCGCGGCCATGGTCTCCCCGACTGATCGACCGTCGCCGGTGCACGTCTCGACCGGCGATCTCCCCAGCGCCGAGGCCGTGCTCGAGCTCGTGGCCGACGCGCATCAGCGCTTCGCGTCGGTCTCCGAGGGTGCCGTCGCCGACTACATCCCGATCCTGGGCGATGCCTCGGCCGACTGGTTCGGCATCTGCATCGTGAGCGTCGCCGGACGGGTCGGCGCCGTCGGCGACACCGACCAGACCTTCTCCATCCAGAGCATCTCCAAGCCGTTCGTGTTCGCGTTGGTGTGCGACACGGTCGGACCGGCAGCCGCCCGCAAGGCCCTCGGCGTGAACAACACGGGCCTGCCGTTCAACTCGGTGATGGCGATCGAGCTCAACGACGGTCGACCGATGAACCCGATGGTCAACGCGGGCGCGATCGCGACCACGAGTCTCGTGCCCGGCGCCGACGCCGATGCGCGCTGGGCCTTCGTCCGCGAGGGCCTGTCGAGATTCGCGGGGCGCGAGCTCGAGCTCGACGAGGCCGTCTATCAGTCCGAGTCGTCGAGCAACCTCCGCAACCAGGGCATCGCGCATCTGCTCGACGGATACGGCCATCTGCACGCCGATCCCGACGAGACCGTCGACGTCTACACCAAGCAGTGCTCGCTCCTGGTCTCCACTCGCGACCTCGCGATCATGGGCGCGACGCTCGCCGACGGCGGGGTGAACCCGTTGACAGGCCAGCGCGTGGTCGACGCCGCGACCGCGCAGCGAGTCCTGGCGGTGCTCGCCACTTCCGGGCTCTACGAGCGCAGCGGTGACTGGCTGTACGACTGCGGGCTCCCGGGCAAGAGCGGCGTGAGCGGCGGCATCGTCACCATCTCACCCGGCAAGGGTGGTCTGGGAGTCTTCTCCCCGCCGCTCGACGCGGCCGGCAACAGCGTGCGCGGCCAACTCGTCACGCAGTACCTCTCCGAGGCCCTCGGTCTCAACCTGTTCAAATCCGAAGCCGTGTAGAAGACAACCCACGGTTCCCGACCCTCGACTGGAGCGCTCCGACGTGTCCGAGAGTCCCTTTCGTCTCCCCCGTACGGTCGTCCCCGACCACTACGACATCACGCTCGACATCGACCCTGCACGCGACACGTTCACCGGAACGGTCGGCATCGACCTCCGAGTGCTCGAGTCCGCGGACCGGATCGTGCTCAACACTGCCGACCTCGACATCGACGATGTCGTGCTCTCCTCCGGCTCGGCCGTGATCGCGGTGGTGCACGTGATCCACGACGACCGCGAGCGCACCACCTTGCAGTTGGACACCGACATCGATGCGGGTTCGTACCGCCTCGACATCACCTATCGCGGGATCCTCAACGACCAGCTCCGCGGCCTCTACCGGTCGGTCTACGAGGACGCGGAGGGCGCGAAGCATCCCATCGCCACGTCGCAGTGCCAGCCGACGGACGCCCGCCGCATCCTCCCGTGCTGGGACGAGCCCGACTTCAAGGCGACGTTCCGCACCACGATGATCGTGCCCGACGACGTCGCAGCCTTCTCGAACACCGCCGAGGTGGCGCGGGAGCAGATCGACGGGCGCACCAAGGTCTCCGTTCGCCACGAGCATGAAGATGTCGACCTACCTGCTCGCGTTCATCGCCGGACCCGTTCGAGGCCACTGCACCGGTCGTGGTGCGGGGAACGCCGATCCGGATCGTCGTCCCGCGCGGCAACCTCCACCGCACCGAGGTGGCGATGGAGAACGCGATCTTCAGCTTCGAGTACATGTCGGACTACTTCGGGATCCCCTACCCCGGCGACAAGCTCGACCACATCGCCGTCCCCGACTTCGCCGCCGGCGCGATGGAGAACGTCGGGCTCATCACCTACCGGGCGCCGTACCTCGTGATCGATCGGGCGAACGCGAGCCAGAGCGAGCTGCAGACCTCGTTGGACGTGATCGCGCACGAGGTCGCGCACCAGTGGTTCGGCAACCTGGTGACGATGGCCTGGTGGGAAGGCACGTGGCTCAACGAAGCGTTCGCCAACCTCATGCAGATGAAGGCGACCAACGCCCACCGCCCGGAGTGGAAGCGATGGCTCGCCTTCGCCAACGTCGAGGTGCCGTGGGCGATGGGCATCGACCAGCTCGGCAGCACCCGGCCGGTCGAGTTCGAGGTCACGGCCCCGGAGGACGTCAACCAGATGTTCGACGCCATCACCTACGGCAAGGGTTCGGCGGTCCTGCACATGGTCGACGAGTTCACGGGCACGGAGACCTTCCGCGCCGGTGTGCGCGACTACCTCCACGCGCACGAGTACGCCAACACGTCGACCGCTGACCTGTTCGAGAGCCTCGACCAGGAGTCGGAGTGGCCGATCAGCGAGATCATGAGCACCTGGATCTTCCGGAAGGGCTTCCCGCAGATCGAGGTGTCGGGTGTCGCCGGCGGCGCCCGCCTCGCGCAACACCGGTACCTGGTCATCCCCGACGACACCGACACGACGCGATGGCAGGTGCCGATCGAGCTTCGCGGAGTCGCGGGAGGTGAGCAGTTCTCCGAGAAGGTTCTGCTCGCGGACGACGAGATGGTCGTCGACGTCGGTGACGTCGACTGGATCGTGGCCAACGTCGGCGGACACGGCTTCTACCGGACGCAGTACTCCGACGACCTGTTCACCAACCTCCTCGCGCACCTCGAGCAGCTCGACGACGTCGAGCGCTACTGGCTCGTGTCCGACACGTTGGCGCTGGTGCGCAACGGTGAGGTCGATGCGGCCGCCTTCCTCGATCTGGTCGACGGGTTCGCGGCGGAGCGGGAGCAGGCGATCTGGTCGGTGATCACCGGGGGCCTCGGCACGATCGAGCACCACGCGCTCGATGTCGGCGGCCCGTCCCGCGTTCGAGGCGTACGTCCGATCCGTCGTCGGCCAGCCGCTCGACCGACTGGGGTCGACCCCGTCGAACGACGACTCCGACCTCGACCGACGGCTCCGCGGCGACCTGATCGTCGCCATGGGTGTCCTCGGCGGCGACCCGGCGACCGTCGCGCGCTGCGCGCAGGTCGTCGAGCAGCTCCTGACCGGATCGAGCTCGCGTCGATCCGGAGGTGACCACCGCGGCCCTCACCGTGTTCGCGCACGGCGCCGACCGAGCCGGCTACGAGCGTCTGTGGAACGCCTACCTCGGGCGCGCGGACGCCGATCGACGAGGCGCGCTTCCTCCGTGCGGTCGGCGGCGTGACCGACGTCGACCTCGCCACGACCACCTTCGACCGGATCGTCGATGGTTCGATCCGGACCCAGGATCGCGCCATGGTCTTCGCGCGGCTCCTGTCGGGCAGCGCGGGGCCCACGGTGTGGCGTCGCGCCGCCGAACGGTGGGAGACGCTGTTGGAAGTCGTTCCCTCGGTCACGCACTCCCGGCTCGTCGAGGGGATCTCCGCTCTCTCACAACCCGGCGTCGCCGACGACGTGGAACGGTTCCTCACCGAGCACCCCATGCCCGAGGCTGCGCACGCGGTGCGCCAGAACCTGGAACGGCTCGATGCGAACGTGCGGCTGCGCGCGCGCCAGACGCCCGCGGTCACGGCGTATTTCTCGCGTGTCAGCCCTCCGGCGGGAGAAAGTCCTGCCAGTTGAGGATCAGCTCGCCGAACGCGAGCGACCAGCGGTAGGACGTCATGCCCACCCGCAGCGGAACGATGGGCCCCGCAGACACGATCTCGCCGCCCACCTCGACGATCGGCTCGACCGGGATCTGCGGGAAGAACGGCTGCTGCGCCGGATGGAGGCGAAACGACATCGACGTCGCGGGATCGGGCGTGATGAAGCCCCGCGACCCGAGCGGCAGGCCGTCGTCGTAGTACTGGCCGGTGATCACATCACCCGGCGCGTGTCGGGTCGTGAAGCGTGCGACCACGGTGTCGAAGGTCTCACCGCACCGGTCGGGCCAGTACCAGATCTGATCCCAGTGCTCCTTCGTGACCAACCAGAGGAAGGACTCGGGGATGGTGACGGGGCGGGGGCCGCCACCGAGCTGCGGTTCCGGCTCGAGGACGAGCGCGGCGCGGCTCTCGTCGACGGCGGCGACGTCGTACGGCGTGCCGACGTGGACGAGTGACCACACCCGCTCGCCGACGCGGAAGTCGTCGAGCGTCGCGGTCATGTCGAGAACAGGTCCTTCGCGGTTGCGAGCACCGCGCTCGCGAGCGGCGTATCGCTCACCCCGACGGGATCGGTCGAGGGCGAGGTCGAGGTCTCAGCTCGCCAGAGCCACCGAACGACGCCCTCACCGTCGACGATCGCATACATCTGAATGGGCCCGAACATGATGTGACCACTGCCGTACGCACGGAATGCGTCCCAGGAGGGGTCGGAGTAGGCCGGCCACTGCAGGTCGTGCGTGGCGAGGACCTCTTCGCTTCCCTCCGGCGTCGTCGGGAACACGACGGCCAGCTCGATGCCTGCGGCCGCGAAGTCGTCGTAGGTCTCCCGCAGTTCGACCATCGCGCGCATGCTGAACGGACAGACCAGCGTCGAGTTGATCGCTCGATAGAACGCCAACACCAGCGGGCGGCCGGCGAAGTCGCGCAGGGTGCGGGTGGTGCCGTCGGCCGCGACGATGCAGAAGTCGGGTGCGTCGTCGCCGACGCGCGGACCGGGGCCCGCGGGGCTCCCGGCCAATGCGCTGGCGTGGACGAGGCTCTCGCGGACAGCAGGACCGTCGACGACGATCGCGGCCCCGGTTGCATGACGTTCATGTAGAACGTGAGGTCGGACGGGGGCCACGCGGTGGCGACAGCGTCCGAAGCCGTCGTGGACTCAGAAGCCGTCGTGGACTCAGAAGCCGTCGTGGACTCAGTCGGTGTCACAGCGCTCCTCGGCGAGGGGTCGATTTCGACGTTGACGTCGAAATCGTAAGCTCTCGCTCCTCCGGGCACAACGAGGAGCACCGTGCACGCTTTCGATGGCAACCGCGTCCTCAGGGACACCGGGGCCCGCTACCCCATCTTCAACGCACCGATCGGCTTCGTCGCGCGGTCGCCTCTCGTCAGCGCGGTGTCGGGCGCCGGCGGGATGGGGTTGCTCGAGTTGCACGCGAACCCGCTCGAACACTCGGCGCGGGAGTACGACGCGATCACGGCGAGCACCGACGCGCCGTTCGGCGTCCACATGCTCGTCCGCGGCCACATCTGGGGCGAGGACACCGACGCGGTGCTCGACTTCGCCCTCGCTCGTTCCCGCTTCATGACCACTGGCGTCGGCGATCCTGCAGTCCTCACCCCGCGGATCAAGGACGCCGGCGTGACGGTGTACCACCAGGTCGGCACCCTGCACGAGGCCGAGAAGGCCGTGGAGGCCGGGGTCGACGGCCTGATCGTCGAAGGCGCCGAAGCCGGAGGGATCCGGCCGACGACCGCACTGCACATGTTCTCGCTGCTCCAGCAGATCCGTGCCCATGTCGACGTGCCGATCGTCGCCGCCGGCGGCATCATGGACGGCTACGGCATGGCCGGAGCCTTCGCGCTCGGCGCGGAGGGCGTGATCATGGGCACTCGTTTCATGAGCGCGACCGAGAGCCCGGCGCACCACAACTGGAAGCAAGCCATCGCCGACTGCGACGTCACGCTCACCACGAACCCGATGCAGTCACCCGACAAGCTGATGCGCGCGGTGCGCAACGACTTCAGCGAGTCGGTTGCCCGTGGTGAGGTCGTCACGCGCAACCCGTACGGCGGCGACTTCCTCGCCGCGTTCGAGCGCGGTGAACTCGACAAGGCGATGGTCGGTGCCGGCGAGACGGCCTCGTTGATCGCCGAGATCAAGCCGGCGGCGGAGATCGTCGAGGAGACGGTGACCGTGTTCTGGCAGGAGATCGAACGGCTCGCGCGCCTCCTGCACCCCGCGCCCAGCTCGACCGCCCTTCGCTAGCGCGAGAACTGCAGGACGCCGTCGTCGATCGGGTCCTTCACCAGGCGGCGCGCGTCGGTTCGGTAGCTCGGCACCGACCACGCGCCCGTACCCTGACGCGGGAACCGGCCCTCGGCCCGCATCACGTACCCGGCCGCGAGGTCGAGCATCGGGCGCGTCGGCATGTCTTCGACCGGTGCGGTCACCACCGCTTTCGTCGCGCCGGTGCTGCGCATGTACGCGATCGCGCGCGCGATCCACGTCGCGGCGAGGTCGACCTTCAACGTCCACGACGCGTTCGCGTATCCGAACACGTACGCGAGGTTGGGCACGTCGGACAGCATCACGCTCTTGTAGACGAGGCGGCTGCCGGGCGGCATGACCTCACCGTCGACGACCACCTCCACGTCGCCGAGCGCGAGCACCTCGAGCCCGGTGGCGGCGATCACCACGTCGGCCTCGATCTCCTCGCCGGTCGCGAGCAGCAACCCGCGCTCGGTGAAGGTGTCGATGGTCCCGGTGACGACGTCGACCGACCCATCAGAGATGACGTCGAAGAGATCGCCACCCGGCACGATGCACACGCGCTGATCCCACGGCCCGTACGACGGCGTGAAGTGGCGAGCGACGTCGATCCCGTCGGGCAGCCGGCGCGCGACGTCGTGCACGAGCACGCGCTTCATCACGTCGGGCTGCCACTGGCAGAGCCGGTAGAACAGCGCGACCGTCGCCTGGTTCTTGGCGCGCGTCCAGCGTTCGCGCGGCGCCGGCGACAGATGCTTGCGGAACGCATCGGCGATCGGATCCTGGCGCGGCAGCGACGCGTAGTAGCTCGGCGATCGCTGCACCATCGTCACGTGCGCGCCGCGTTCCGCCAGCGCCGGGATCAGCGTGGCCGCGGTGGCACCGCTGCCGATGACGGCCACGCGCCGGCCGTCGACCTCGAGGTCGCTCGGACACTCCTGCGCGTGCACGAACTCGCCTCGGAACTGCTCGAGTCCGGCGAACTCGGGGATGTGCCCATGGTCGTACCGGTAGTACCCGGTGGTCGCCACCACCCACGAGCACTGCAGGCGCACGGGTTCACCCGTGTCGGTGCGCTCGGCGTCGACCGTCCAGCACGCGTCGGCCGACGACCACTCGATCCGGGTGACCCGATGACCGAGACGGAGGTGCTCGCGCAGCCCGTACTCGTCGAGGGTCTCGTCGAGGTAGCGCAGAATGGCGTCACCCGACGCCAACGTGTCGGGTGACGTCCACGGCTTGAACGCGTACGCGTACGTCTGCACGTCGGAGTCGGAACGCACGCCCGGGTACCGGAACAGGTCCCAGGTGCCACCGATGGCGTCGCGCGCCTCGAGCACGGTGAAGCTGACGTCCGGTACCCCGTCCTGCAGGTGCCAGGCGGTGCCGATGCCGGACACCCCGGCACCGACCACCACCACGTCGACCCACTCCGTCTCCGTCGCCTCCGTCACGACGGCGAGGCTACGCCGAGACGGTGCTCCCCATCCCCGCTGCGAGCCGGCGGTCGTAGTCGTCGGCCAGCGCCCGCAGCACCGCCGCGCTGTCACCTTCGAACGACGAGCCGTGCATGACCGCGAGCCGCGCCGGCGCGAGGTCGGCCATCGCACGGATCGACCGTGCGGTCTGCGGCGTGAGGCACGTCGACTGGAACATGTCCTCCGCCATCGCCGCGCCTTCGAGGAGGTCGTCGCCGGTGATCGCGGGGCCGGACCCGACCTGGCTCAGGAGGTCGCCGCAGAACAACGTGTTCGTGCTCTCCTCGATGATCGAGTGCGCGTCCCAGCCGTGCGGGACGTGCGGGGTCTCGAGGTTGCGGACGCGCTTGCCGCCGAGGTCGATCACCTCGTCGGGTCCGAGCGGACGCGGCGCACGGTCGGCCTGGTCGTCGATCGACACCATGCACCCGAGCGCGCCGTGCGCGACCTGCGCGTTCGGCGCGGCCGCGAGGAACTGGTTCATCGCGCCGCACTCGTCGGCCTCGAAGTGACCGAACATGATCCAGCGCAGGCGCTCGACCGGCATGACGGTGGCGATCGCCTCGGAGACGACGGGGAACATGCCGCGCGCACCGGTGTGGTACAGCAGCGGCTCCTCGGCGTCGACGAGGAACTGGTTGAAGGTGAAGCCGGTCGGCCCGATCTCGGGAACCAGCGTGCTGATGCGGTAGATGCCGTCGGCGATCTCGGTGACGTCGGTCATGGGACTGCTCCTTGTGTCGGTCAGAGTGGAAGTGCGTTGGCGAGGACACCGGTGCCGGGACGGCGACCGGAAAGCGTGCGGACGAAGTCGAGCGCGTCGATCTCGACGTGCTCACCGCCAACACCTTGGGAGAACGTGCCTCCCGCGGTGCCGGTGAGCACGAGCTCGAACGGCTGGTCGTGGATCCCGGCCCACTCGGCGACGAGGTCGGCGACGAGGCGGCCGTCGTGGTCGGCCGTGAGGTCCATGGGCCGGCCGGTCGCCGCCGCGAGGTCGATGCGGTGGGCCCAGACGTCGCGGGTGAAGCCGACGTCGAGCAGGTACCAGAGCCCCACCCACCCGACCGGAGCGCCGAACGGGATCGGGACGTGACGCATCGGCGTCGGCGTCCTCCAGCGCCCGGCGACCGCCTTCGGTCCGACCCGCGTGAGCTGCTCGACCAGCTCGTCGTTGGTGAGGGTGCGCCGTTCCCGGATCTGCAGCTCGTTGATGCCGTCGACCCAGTGGTGCGAGTCGATCTGGCGATTCACCGGGATGCCGCGCACGAACTGGTGGAGGAACTCCTTCACCGACGCCTGCGCGTCGGCCGACCCGAGCACGTGGAGCGAGAGGTCACGGACGGTCCAGCCCGTGCAGTCGGTCGGCAGCGCCCACTCGGCCTCGGTGAACGATGCGCAGCACGCGGCGTAGCGGCGGAACTCCTCCTCCGCGATCACCTGCGCCTCGGGCCGCTCGATGCGACGGACGTCGGCGACGTTGGTGACGGTCATCGCGCCCTCCGGTTCGGCAAGTGGTCGAGGTACAGGTCGATCAAGCGATCGAGGTGTCGCACCCATCGGTTCCCTCCCGGGTCGTTGCTAGTTCTGTGCGGCGATCAGGCCGCCCACCATCGCGATGAAGCAGTCGACGTCGCCCTGCGCCCGCATCCCCGCGGTGCGCAGCAGCGCCACGGTGCGATGCGAGCACCTCGACCGCGAGCGCGTACGCCTCGGGCGACGGCTCGAAGCCGGGGATCGGACGGGCGAAGAGCAGCTCCTGGCCGGGCCGATGTCCTCCACCGCGAACTCGACGAACGCGCGCATGAGCACCTTCAGCGCCCGACGAGGATCGTCGGGTAGGTCGACTGCGTCGAGGCGAGCCAGCAGCCGGCGGTTGCCGTCGGCGAACATCGCGTCGTAGAGCGCGAGCTTCGAGTCGAAGTACTCGTACAGCGAGGGCTGCCGGATGCCCAGCTCGCGGGCGACGCCGCGCAAGCGAGAAGCCGCCGATGCCGTCGACCGCGGCGAGCCTCCATGCCACGTCGACGATCTCCTGGGTGCGGGCCTCGCGGCGCTCGGCGACTTTCCCTACCATCGATAGGCATTTTACCTATCGACGATAGGAAGTCAAGCGCGATCGGCCTCGACATCAGGGCCCGCGCGGACATTCGGAGCGAACGCGGCCAAGCTTCCTCCGTGCCGTGTGACGCGCTGGCAGTCGAGGGTGGGCGGCCGGAAGCGGTCGAGGTCGACCCACAGGTCCGCCGCGCTCCCCCGACTCGAGCTCGCGCTGCGCCTCGCGCTGGCGTTCGCGATCGTGTACCAGGTGATCCAGCGCTTCACGTACACCGGCTACGGCATGAGCGAGTACGGCCGCTCGCTCTGGTACGTCACCTACGAGCACGGGTTCGTGCGGCGCGGTCTCGCCGGCGAGGTGCTGCGCACGATCGTCGGCGGTCGCCCGACCATCGCCACCGTCGACCTCGTGCAGAACGTCGTGGCGGTGGCGACGGTCGGTGCCATGGTCGCGCTGGTCGTGATGCTCGCCCGTCGACGCACGATCGTCGCCTACGCCGCCGCCGGTGCGCTGGTCGTGGCGCCGTTCGCGTTCGACTCGGTCGGCGGCCAGCGCCGTCCCGATCTCCTCGCGTTCCTCCTCCTCGCGCTGGTCGGACTGTGGGTCGGGACCCGTGTGGTCGCCCCCACTCGGGTGGCGCTCGTCGCCGGCGCCCTGCTCGCGGTGTGCACGCTCGCCAGCGAGGTGGCGCCGCTCGTCATCGCGCCGTGGCTCGTGCTGGTGGTGATCGCCGCCACGCGTGCGCGACACGGCGCGGCGGCCCGCATCGCGATCCCGACCGTGCTGTGCATCGGGCCGTCGGCGATGGTGCTGGTCGCGTTGACGCTGCACGGTCCACCGAGCGCGCAGCAGGTGGTGGACCTCGAGCTCAGCGCTCCGAACATCATCGAGGGCCACGGTTCGGTGTTCGAGTACCTCGGCGACACCTTCGGTTCGAGCTTCCAACGCGTCATCGAGCGCTCCAACCCGGAGCTCAGCATCGTGGTGGGGATCGCGCTGGTCGCGTTGCTCGTCGCCGTGTTCCGCGGGCCACTCCCGTACGTGACGTCGCTCTGGCGGTGGCTGCTGCCCCGCCGGATCGAGCGCGTCACGTGGCTGGCGGCGACGGTGGCGCTGTCGACCGCGCTGTTCGCGCTCGGGTTCGACTGGTTGCGCTGGATCACCGTGATCGCGTTCGCCGCGCTGCTCGCGCTCGCAGGGGTCGTCGCGATCGACGGCCGCGCGCGTCACCCGTCGCCCGCGCGCGACGAGTGGCACCGCGCGGTGCCCGAGCACGTCACCGTCTCGGGACCCGGCGTCCTCGCCGCCGCGGTCGCGACCTACCTGTTGGTGCTCCCACCGCTGCCGAACTTCGTGAGCGACGTCATGGCCGGCGTACGGCTGTTGCTCGACGTCCCCCAATAGCATCCGGCCAAATAGCATCCGAGCGGTGCCGTACCGCGACCAGGTGCTGATCTTCGACGCCGACGACACGCTCTGGGAGTTCAACCACCTGTTCGAGCGGGTGATCGACGACTACCTCGAGTGGCTCGCGCATCCCACGCAGACGACCGACGAGATCCGGGCGACGCTGCTCGACATCGAGGCGGCCAACGCCGCCGAGCACGGCTACGGCACCCAGGTGTTCCTGCGCAGCCTGCGCGACTGCTTCCTGCACCTCAACGACCGTCCGGCCACCGACGACGAGCAGTCGGCGATCGACGCGCTCGCCGCGCCCCTGCTCGACCACCACGTGACGCCGCTCCCGGGTGTCGTCGAGACCCTCACCGTGCTCGGTACCCGCCACCGCCTGCTCCTGCTGACCAAGGGCGCGACCGACGAGCAGCAGCGCAAGATCGACGCGTCGGCGCTCGCGCCGCACTTCGAGCACGTGCACATCGTCGCCGAGAAGGACGTCGACACGTACCGCGACCTCGCGCGGCAGCACGAGCTCGATCTCCCGACCAGCTGGATGATCGGCAACTCCCCGAAGTCCGACGTCGCGCCGGCGCGCGCCGCCGGGTTGCGGGCGGTGTTCATCCCCAACGTCAACACGTGGGCGTTGGAGCACGCCGAGCTCGATCCCGACGACGACGGCATCCTGCAGCTGCGGACCGTGGGCGAACTGCTCGACCACTTCTGAGCGAGGTCTTCCGCATCCGGTCGCTCAGCGCGGGCGGTGCCGTCCCTTGCGCGGAGGGCCCGGCGCGGGCCGGGGCTCGGGCACGACCTCGCCACTCAGCACCCGCACCAGGAGGCGCGCGTTGCGGGTCGCGGCCTCCGTCGTCCGGCCCGCAGAACGTGACGTGCACCGACTTCGCCGCGCCCGCGAGCTTCTCGAGTCGCGCCTTCCAGGGCTCGAGGTCGACGTCTTTGTAGTCGTACGAGAACCGGTCGTCGCCGGCGTCGACACCCTGCTCCCACGCGCCGCTGTTGCGACCGTGGAACCGTACGAACGCGGTGTCGGTGGTGGCCACCGACAACGGCGGCTGCGAGCTGTCGAATCCTGAGGGCACGTCGACACACACGTAGCCGAGCTGGTGCTCCGACAGGAACGCCATGGTGGCGTCGCGCTGCTTGCCCGCGACCCAGTCGCGGTGACGGAGCTCGATCGCGATCGGGAGATCACCGCTGCGGCCGCGCAGCCACTCGAGGTAGTCGAGCGCGCGGGAACCGGGCGTGAAGTACGACGGGAACGGGAAGATCACCGCGCCGAGCTTGGCGAACTCGCGCACCGACGCGATGGACGCGAGGAACCGGTCCAGCGCGGCGTCGAGCGAGCGCGCCGGCAGGTCGTCGGCGTACAGCTGTCGGCGTTCGCGCAGCGCGGGCGTGAGCGTGTCGCGCACCTCGGGCCAGATCGTCTCGATCGGTGCCGCGTGATGGGTCAGGAGTCGGTGCGCGCGCACGTCGAGCACCACGTTCTCCGGCGTGCGGTCGACCCAGGGACCGACGAGACGCTCGGTGAGCGGTTCGCTCGACGCGTCGACCTCGAGGAGACGGGAGTGCTGCGCACGCTCGACCACGTCGGCGGGCGCCACGACCGTGCCGATCTGGATGCGGGGGTTGACCTTGGCGTGCGGGGCTCCGCCTTCGCGCCGGGCGCCGCTCTTCCCGCGCGGCGCCTCCACCACCCTTGGCGCTTCCTCCGCCACCACCGCCACCACCACCACGGCGGCGACGGTCGGGACGTCCCCCACGGGACCCGCGAGACGGTTCGCTCGAACTCACGGGCGGCAGCGTAACGGCTGCCGTAGCATCGCTCCCGGTCGATTCGGGTCCACCGGGGGGAAGATCGCATGGCATTGCGCGTCGTCGGCGCGGGGCTCGGTCGCACGGGAACCGCGTCGCTCCAACTCGCGCTCCAGCAGCTGCTCGACGGACGCTGCTACCACATGGGCGAGACCTTCGGCCGTCCGGACGACATCCCCGTGTGGCACGCCGCGGTCAAGGGCACGTCACCCGACTGGAACGCGTTCCTGGCCGACTTCGTGGCCACCGTCGATTGGCCGGCGTGCGCGTTCTGGCGGGAGCTGGCCGACGACAATCCCGACGCGATCGTGCTCCTCTCGACGCGGTCCAGCGCCGACGCCTGGTGGAAGAGCGCCAACGACACCATCTTCCAGATCTCGAAACGCGAGCTCCCCGACGACGCGCCGCCGCAGTTCGGGGCGCAGATCGCGATGGCGAGCGACATGTTCGCGATGACCTTCACCCCCGGATGGGAGGACGAGACGACGGCCAAACGCGCCTACGAAGCCCACAACGCCGCGGTACGCGCCACCGCCGACCCGGCACGACTCATCGAGTGGCAACCCGGCGACGGCTGGGAGCCGCTGTGCACCGCGCTCGACGTGCCGGTGCCGGCCGACCCGTTCCCGCACGTCAACTCGACCGCCGACTTCCGCGCCATGACCGGCATGGACTGATCCGCTGCCCGACGAAGGGAAAGCGCCGGAACTTCAGACCGGGCGGAGGAGCGCGACCGGGGTCTGCTGCGCGCCCTGGCCCAGGGGGTTGTCGCGCAGGAGCGACTCGACCAACGCGGGATCGACGCCGCTCGACACCCCGAGCACGTTCACACCGATGTCGTTGGCGTCGATGATGGCCACGCCGACACCGAGTGCCCGCGCCAGTTCACGCGCGACGCCCTCGGGATCCTCGGGACCCATCTTGGCGTGCCCGTCGTACGGCGGGATGGTGCCGTTGGTGGGGCCGTCGATGGCGCGGACCGCGGGGCCGGCCACCCGGTAGAACACGCCCTTCACGCCGAACGGCTTGGTGACCGCGGCGGCGGCGGTGGCGGTCAGGATGCGGGCCTCCCCCGCTTCGCGGATCGCGAGCTCCATCGTGGCGGGGATGCCGAGGCCGATCCCCGACGCGGTGCGACCCACGAAGCGAGACAGCGTGCGCGCCAGCGGCCGGACGCTCACCTCGTCGACGGGGTACGAACGGCCCTGGCAGATGGCGACGGCCTTCTCGCTGACCGCAACGACATCGCCGGGCTCGAGCTCCCCCGGTTCGAGGTTGCTGGCGCGCAGCGCGGCGGTGAGGCCGTCCAGCAACGAGTCGCCGCTCACGAACAGCTGCGTGCGGATGGGCGCGCGCGCGTAGTCGCGTCCGTCGACGAACGAACGCGCGAACAGGTGGCGCTGGTCGTGGGCGGCGAACTGCGCCAGTGCCGCCGCCGCGCGTTCGCTCCGCGCCGCCAGCCACTCGTCACCGATGCGGGTGAAGTGCGAACCCGGCGCGGCGCCGAGCCGCGATCCGCCGTCATGTTCGAAGAACACGCGCATCCAGATCTCGGTGTTGATGGCACGCCAGAAGATCTGCGACGGCTCGACCTCGCCCGCGCAGAACCGCTCGAACGTGTCGGCCAGCGCGCCGGCGTCCCAGTAGGGCCGTTCACAGAACTGCGGCGAGCGGAACAGACCCTGCACCACGGCGCGCCGAGCCCGCAGCCAGCGCGTCTCGGGGGTGGTGAACCCGACCTTCCAGCGGCGGGTGCGCACCTTCTCGGTGAGCACACCCTTCAGGCCGTCGCGCAGGATGGCGCGGCTCCAGCCGTCGTGCACGATGGCCGACGGCGGCAGCCGCAACACCCAGTCGACCAGCTCCTGGTCGAGGAACGGCAGCCGCGACTCCATGGAGAACGCCATCGAGTTGCGGTCCTCGTAGCGGAGCAACGAGGGCAGCGAGAACGTCTGGAGATCCGGAGACGAGCCGGCGTTTCATGTCGTCCTGCGACCGCTGGAACTTCGGCGGCTCGAGGCCGTCGTAGAGCGCGGGGCGCAGGAGCGGCTTGATCGGGAGCGAGTGCCGACGATCGGCGAGGCGGCGCTTGACCAACGGCTTCAGCACGTCGCGCGACGCCCACGCCTCGCGGGTGAACTGCGAGACCTTGCGCTGCTTCAGCAGCTCCCGGAGGTACACGTACTGGTAGGGCACGTACCCGGCGAGCAGCTCGTCACCGCCCTGCCCGTTGAGCAGCACCGTGACCTTCGGTTGCGCGAGCCGCATCACGCACCACTGCGCGTACGGACCGGTCGACACGATGGGTTCGTCCTGGTGCCACACCATCTGGTCGAGCTCGTCGACGAACCGCTCCGACGTCGGTTCCGCGAACGCGGGCTCGGCGTCGACCTCGGCGAGCACCGCGTCCATGTACGCGCGCTCGTCGATGGGATCGCCGTCGTAGACGATCGAGAACGTCTTGAGGTGATCGCCGAGCGACACCGCGTCGGGCACGTGCTCCCGGAGCAACTGATCCGAGACCTTGCACGATCGACGACGAGTCGATCCCACCCGAGAGGCACGTCCCCGCAGGCACGTCGGCGACCAGCCGTCGCTCCACCGATCGCTCGAAGCGGGCGCGGAACTCGGCCGGGTCGGGCGCGGCGTCGGTCGTGAGCGTCGGCGTCCAGTACGTCTGCTCGTGCACACCGTCGGCGTCGACGACCGCCCACGTGGCGGCGGCGAGCGCGCGGATGCCGGCGAACGCGGTCTGCGGCTTGTGGTCGTGGAGACCGTGGAGCAGGTAGTCGTACAACCACTGGCGGTCGGGCGTCGTCTCGAGCTCGGGGTCGGCCAGCACCGCCTTGGCCTCCGACGCGAACAGCACCCGGCCGCTCGTCGAGCGCGCGTAGTAGAGCGGCTTGATGCCGTAGTGGTCGCGGGCGAGCACCATCCGTTGGCCGCCGGCACGCAGATCGAGGATCGCCAGCGCCCACATCCCGTTGAACCGGGCGAAGCAGTCGGTGCCCCACTCGAGGTAGGCGTGGAGCACCACCTCGGTGTCGCAGTTGGTGTGGAACGTGTGCCCGAGCGGCTCGAGCTCCGCCCGCAGCTCGCGGAAGTTGTAGACCTCGCCGTTGTAGGTGAGCTGCACGAGACCGTCGTCGGTCCCGACCGGCTGGTGACCACCGGCGGGGTCGATGATCGCGAGGCGGCGGTGACCGAGGCTGGCGATCGGGTGCTCGAAGAAGCCTTCGCCGTCGGGGCCCCGGTGGGCGATGCGGCTGGTCATGGCGGCCAGGAGGGCGGCGTCGGGCGCGCCCCAGAACCCGGCAATGCCACACATGAGGGCCGCAGCCTACAAGGCCGATCTCCGCCGATCGGATGCGTGCCCGGCCTGGAGAGACGGGCGTAGATTCGCCCGATGGCCGACGTCCCGCGGCGCTACGGCGTCACCGTGCCCATTCCCGGCGTGCCGCTCCACGCGCACCGCGAGTGGTTCGAGGAGATCGCCGCGCTCGGCTTCAGCGACGTGTGGTCGTCCGAGGCCGACGGTCCCGACGGCTTCACGCCGTTGGCGCTGGCGACTGCGTGGGTGCCCACGCTGCGCGGCGGCATCGCGATCGTGCCCGTCTTCACCCGCGGCCCGGCGCTGTTGGCGCAGTCGGCCGCGACGATGGCCGACGCCGCGCCCGGACGCTTCGCGCTCGGCATCGGCGCGTCGTCACCCGCGATCGTCGAGCGCTGGAATGGCATCCCGTTCGTCGACCCGTTCCGGCGCACGCGTGACACGGTGCGCTTCCTCCGACGCGCCCTCACCGGCGAGAGGGTGGCTGAGCGCTACGACACCTTCGAGGTGCAGGGCTTCCGGCTCGGACTCGTGCCCGAGATCCCCCCGACCATCCTCGTTGCGGCGTTGCGTCCGCGCATGCTGACGCTGGCGGGCGACGAGGGCGACGGCGCGATCGTCAACTGGCTGTCCGCCTCCGACGTCGCGCAGGTCGCGCCCTACGTGAACGGGAAGGAGATCGTGGCCCGGATCTTCGTCGCTCCGACCGACGACTTCGACGTCGTGCGCACGATGGCGGCGCGCGCCATCACCAGCTACCTCAACGTAGACGTGTACGCGAAGTTCCACGAGTGGCTCGGTCGCGGGTCCGTGCTCCAACCGATGTGGGATGCGTGGGCCGCGGGTGACCGCGCCCGCGCTCGAGCTCGTGCCGGACGAGGTGATCGACGACCTCATCGTGTGGGGCACACCGGAACAGATCCGAGCGAAGGTCGAGGACTACGCGGCGAACGGCGTCACGACCACGGCACCTTCGATCATGGGACGCGGCGACGCGGTGCGCGACACGATCCGCGCCCTGGCCCCTCCCACCTGAGGTCGCTCCGCTGCCCTAGACCCGCATCCCCTCGCTGAACCGCTCGAGCAGCTCGGCATCGCCGAACACCTCCAGCTCGCTCGCGGGAACACGCCGCCACAGGAAGAGCAACAGGTTGGACGCGGTGCCCCGCGCCGCGACGTCGCCCTTGGCGTGCTCGGCGGTGACGCTGATCTCGCCGTCGCGCCGGGTGAACAGCCACTCGCCGTCGACGTCGGTGCAGTGCAGGTGCACGGTGCCGTCGCCCATCGGCTGGAAGTTGTCGGCGAGGCGGGGCAGGAACACGGTGAGGATCTCGTCGATCCCGTCGACGGCCAGCGCGGGATCGAGCGGCGTGGGCGTCGCCGCCGCGAGCTCGGCGTCGTATCGGTGGATCGCCGTCTCCTGCGCGCGTCGGCGCTGCCAGAACGACGCCGTGCGGTTGGTGGACGAGAACGTCCACACCGGCGTGTCGGGCGTGACCGACGAGAGCGCAGCCACGAGCGCGTCCGCGCCGTCGCGGAACGCCTGCACCAGCGCGTCACCCTGCAGCGACGGATCGCTGTCGTTCGGGAGCACCCGGTCGGTGCTCCCCTCGTTGCCCTGCTCCGCGATCCGTAGCGCCCAGTCGTCGCCGAGCACCATGTGGTCGAGGAGATCGGTGACGGTCCACCCCGGACACGACGGAACAGGCGTGTCGACACCCGCCGCCGCGGCCGCGTCGGCGAGCCGCTCGGAGTTCTGCGCGAGCTGGTCGAGGTACTGCTGCGTCTCCATCACAATGGTCGATTCCGTTCCGGCGCCCCGGCGACCGCGGCCGTGCGGCCACGCCTCCACTCCATCTCCATGCGCGGAGACTACGACCACCTAGAGCAGCGTGTCCGGTTCGACGCGCTGGATGAGTTCGGCGTCGTTGTTGTCGGGCGAGTTGACGCGCGTGCTCACCGGATACACCTCGAGCCAGTCGTCGGGCGCGGGGCGCAGCATCGCCTCGAGCTCTCCGACATCCCCGGTGGTGGGATCGAGCCACGTGTCCCAGTCGGTCTCGTCGAGCATCACCGGCATCCGCGAGTGGATCGGCTCGAGGAGCTCGTTCGCCGCCGTCGTGACGATCACGCACGAGCGCACCCACGCGTCGGGATCGTCGTCGTCGGCAATGGCCGGATCGCGCCAGATCTCCCACAGCCCCGCGAACGCCATGGGCTCGCCGTCACGTCGGTGCACGAGGTACGGCTGACGTGGAGGCCGCTTGGTCGACGTGTTCTTCGACGGCCGCCACTCGTAGAACGCGTCGGCCGGCACGATGCAGCGCCGTCGCGCGAAACGCGCGCTTGTACGCCGCCTTCTCGGTGATGGTCTCGGCCCGGGCGTTGATGAGCTTGTCGCCGATCGCGGTGCTCTCGGCCCACGAGGGCACCAACCCCCACCGCACCAGCGTGAGCGCGCGCTTGGTCGGCCCCTCGACCCCCTTGCGGGGCGGGCGGTCGCGCACGATCGGCACCATCGCCCGAGGGGTCACGTTGTAGTCGGGCTCGCGCGTCTCGACCGCCGTCTCCTCGACGCCGAAGCGATCGACGAGCAGCTGAGGGGACGACACCGACACGAACCGCCCACACATGAGACCAGTTCTACCCGTTGGCCGTGCTCTGCATGAACGGGTCTAGCGGTCCGCGACCCTTCGTACGAAGCGCAGGCCCGACCACGTGCCGTCGATCGCGCACACCTTGTTGTCGACGAGGCCGGCATGGAGGCCCACCTCCTGCACCGCGTCGAACCCGAGGTCGGTGGCGACGCCCGAGGTCTTCTTGGGCCACGACACCCAGAGGCCACCGTCGGTCTGGAGTGCGCGCACGAACGACGGGAACCGCCGCGCCAGCTCGGCGCGTCGGGTCACGAAGAACACCACCACGTCGCAGCGGCCGCGAGCATCGGTCCGGAGGTCCACCCCGGCGGGCAACGGGCCGAGCACGCGCGTGAACCCGTCGGGCGCCGACACCACCGCCACCCGCGAGCCCTCACGGATGCCCAACTTCTTCGTGAGCGGGGTTCCGGAGTACCCACTGCTCTGCGTCGCCATGCGCCCCTGCCCTCTCGTGCCCCGGCGCAGGTTCCTCGCGTCACGACCGACCTGTCAACCCCCCGACGCCAACCCGGGAGCGGGTTCCGAGATTTCTGACCCTTTCACTCGCCTTTTGGCTTTCGGGTCGGTAACGTGGGAGCCCTTCACACACGGAGACGCGTTCCAAGGAGGAACCACCATGCCGGTTCGACTGGGCGACGAGGCCCCGAACTTCACGGCCGAGACCACCGAGGGCACCATCACCCTCTACGACTACCTGGGTGACGGCTGGGGCCTGCTCTTCTCGCACCCGAAGGACTTCACGCCGGTCTGCACGACCGAGCTCGGCGCGTTCGCCACGCGCAAGGGTGAGTTCGACCAGCGCGGCGTCAAGCTCATCGGCGTGAGCGTCGACTCGCTCGAGTCCCACCAGGGCTGGGTCGGCGACATCGAGGAGACGCAGGGCACGGCGCTGAACTACCCGCTCATCGCCGACACCGAGCGCAAGGTCGCCGACCTCTACGACATGATCCACCCGAACGCCAACGACACGCTGACCGTGCGTTCGGTGTTCGTGATCGGCCCCGACAAGAAGGTCAAACTGATCATCACGTACCCGGCGAGCACCGGGCGCAACATCGACGAGATCCTGCGGGTCATCGACTCCCTGCAGCTCACCGCCAACTACCAGGTGGCCACCCCGGTCAACTGGACCGACGGCGACGACGTGATCATCACCGCCGCGGTGTCCGACGAGGACGCCAAGGACAAGTTCCCGAAGGGTTGGACGGCCGCCAAGCCGTACCTGCGGGTCACCCCGCAGCCCAACAAGTAAGGGTCTACGAGCGACCGCTCAGAGATAGGCGTTCGGGTCGACCGGGTTGCCGCCGACGCGCACCTCGAAGTGCAGGTGGCACCCGGTCGACTTGCCGGTGGAACCCACGTAGCCGATCACCTGGCCCTGGGTCACCGACTGGCCGGCCGACACGATGATCGACGACTGGTGCCCGTACAGGGTCGACAACCCGTTGCCGTGGTTGATCAGCGTCATGTTGCCGTAGCCGCCGCTGTTGAAGCCCGCACTGAGGATCACGCCGGTCCCGGCGGCCTTGATCGGCGTGCCGCACGGCGCACCGAAGTCGAGGCCGGAGTGGTACGCGGTCGCGCCGGTGATCGGGTCGGTGCGGTAGCCGAAGCCGCTGGTGATCGGCCCCGGTACCGGGCGGATGAAGGTGCCGTCACCCATCGCGGGTTCGTCAGCTGCTGACTGCGCGATCTCGGCGATGCGCTGCGACTCCGCCGGCGAGCGCGGACTCCGCTTCGTCGTGCTGCGCGATCGCGGCGCCGAGCGTCGCGTTCTCGACCTGCAGCGCGTTCTCGGCCGCATCACGCGCCCGCGCCTGCTGCGCGGCGAGCTCGTCGAGCTGCGCCTTCTCGTCGGTCGCGGCAGTCCGCGCCGCGTCGGCTTCCCGCTGCTGCTCCGCGAGCGCGTCGCGCTGCGTGTCGAGCTGCTCCTTGAGCTTGGTCACCCGGCGCGCGTCGTCCTGGCGCTTGTCGCTCACGCGCTGCAGGTACTGCTTCCCCTCGACCAGCTCGCCCGAGCCGTCGGTCGAGCCGAGCAGCCCGATCATGGTGGCGCCGTCGCCGTGGCGGTAGAGCAGCACCGCGCTGTGGCGCACGTCGTTGCGTGCCGCGCTCAACTTCTTCTGGGTGGCGTCGGTCTTCACCAGCAGCGCGAGCGCCTCGAACCCGAGGCGCTCCACCGTCGCCTGGGCGCTGGCCAGCCGGTCGTTGGCGGCCGCGAGGCGCGTGGTCACGTCGGCCAGCGCGCCGTCGAGCTTCGCTCGCTGGGCCTGGGCGTCGACGACCTTGGCCCGGGCGGCGTCCTCGGCCGCGGTCGACTCGCTGACCTGCTGCTGGAGCTGCTGCTGCTTGTCGCTCTGCTGCGCCCCGGCTCCGGTCTCGGCCCGCGCCGAAACGCCGAAGGTGGCGGCAGCCGCGAAGAGCAACGCGGCCAGCGGGCGGAGCCGGCGCATAGGCCGATGATCGTAAACAACATCAGCAACAACAGCAACAGGCACAACGCGAGTTGAGGCTGCGTGGAACCACCGGTCGGCGAAAGCCCGTCGAAACGTCAGAAACCGGTCAGATGGACCGCCATCGGGTGGCGGGTCCACGAGCGCTGGTCTACGTGCGCAGGAACCGGCGCAGGCCGATGGTGGCGCCGATGACGCCGATCACGATGCCGATCCCCAACACCAGGAAGGCGATGAAGGTGGCGTCGGCGGTGGTGACGAAGAACTCGCTGAAGAAGCTGTGGCGGTCGTTGAACGCCTGGTCGAACCCGAAGTGCTTGAGGCTGGCCACCGCGATGATGGCGAGCCCGGCGCCCACGATGCCCTGCACCATGCCTTCGGCGATGAACGGGATGCGCACGAACCAGTTCGAGGCGCCCACGAGCTTCATCACCTCGATCTCGCGTCGGCGGGCGAACGTGGCCAGGCGGATCGTGTTCACGATCAGGAACAGCGACGACGCCAGCAGCACCAGCGAGATCGCCACGAAGATCCACCGCACCGTGTTGGTGACGTCGATGAGGCCCTTGAGCGCCTCACCCGGCGTCTCGACCGAGTCGACGCCCTGCACCGTCTCGAACTCGCTCTTCACCGTCTCGGTGAGCTCGGCCTTCTTCGGCACCACCCGGAACGACTCGGGGAGGTCCTGCGGCCGGATGCTGTTCACCAGGTCGGGGTTGCGCCGGAAGATGCGCTTGAACTCCTCGAACGCGTCCTGGTGCGTGAGGTGGCGGTACGACTTGATGTTGCCCTTGGGCCCCTTGTCCCCGTCCAGTTGGTCCTGGACCGCCTGCACCTGTTGCTCGGTGGCGTTGGGGTTGGTCTTCATGAAGATCTCGAGCGTGACCCCGCCCTTGATCCGCTCGGTGCCGTGGTCGACCCACTTCGACAGCATCAGGATGCCGCCGAACAGCGACAGCGACACGGCGACGGTGGCGATGCCGGCGATGGTCATCAGCACGTTGCGGCGCAGCGAGACCAAGGTCTCGCGCGAGAAGTACGAGATGCGCGTCCACATGGGGCGGGTTCAGCTCCCCACGCCGTAGACGCCGCGAGCCTGGTCGCGCACGAGCGTGCCCTTGTCGAGCTCGATCACGCGCCGGCGCATGGCGTCGACGATGCGTTGGTCGTGGGTGGCCATGACGATGGTCGTGCCGGTGCGGTTGATGCGGTCGAGGATCCGCATGATGCCCACGGTGGTGGCCGGGTCGAGGTTTCCGGTGGGCTCGTCGGCGAGCACGATGAGCGGACGGTTGACGAACGCGCGCGCGATGGACACGCGCTGCTGCTCGCCGCCCGAGAGCTCGGTCGGGAAGCGGCCGGCCTTCTTGGCCAGACCGACGAGGTCGAGCACCTGCGGCACCTGGGTGCGGACCACGTGCCGCGGGCCGCCCGATGACCTCCATGGCGAAGGCGACGTTCTCGTAGACCGTCTTGTTGGGCAGCAGCTTGAAGTCCTGGAAGACGCAGCCGATGTTCCGGCGCAGCTGGGGCACCTTCCAGTGGCTGAGCTGGGAGATGTCGCGACCGGCGACGACGATGCGGCCGGTGCTGGCCTGCTCCTCCCGGAGGAGCAGGCGGAGGAAGGTGGACTTCCCGGAACCCGAAGGTCCGACGAGGAAGATGAATTCGCCCTTTTGGACCTCCGCGGACACCTCGCGGAGGGCGACGACGTCGCCTTTGTAGACCTTGGACACGTTCTCGAAGCGAATCATGACGAGTAGGCGAGGGTAGCAGCGGCCTCTGCGCGATTGGTGTCTGCGGGGTCACACCTGCTACTCGGCCCGCTGGCGCCGCCACTGGAGGTAGGACTCGATGAAGGCGTCGACGTCGCCGTCGAGCACCGCCTGCACGTTGCCGGTCTCGTACCGGGTGCGCTCGTCCTTCACCAGTTGGTACGGCTGGAGCGTGTAGGTGCGGATCTGGTTGCCGAACGCGACGTCGCGCTTGTCGCCCGACAACGCGAGCAGCTCGGCGTCTCGCTCCTGGCGCTGACGCTCGGCGAGGCGCGCGGCGAGGATCTGCATCGCGCGCGCCTTGTTCTGGGTCTGCGATCGTTCGTTCTGGCACGACACCACGACGCCGGTGGGAACGTGCGTGATGCGGACGGCCGAGTCGGTCACGTTCACGTGCTGACCGCCCGCGCCGGACGACCGGTACGTGTCGATCCGCAGGTCCTTCTCGTCGATCTCCGGTGCCTCGGTCTCGTCGAGCGCGGGCACCGCGTCGAGCGACGCGAACGCAGTCTGACGGCGCGCGTTGGCGTCGAACGGAGAGATGCGGATGAGGCGGTGCACCCCGCGCTCGCTCGCGAGCAGGCCGAACGCGTAGCGACCCTTGATCGTGAACGTGGCGGAGCTGAGCCCCGCTTCGGTGCCCGGCGAGACCTCGTCGATCTCGGTGGCGAAGCCGCGGCGTTCCGCCCAGCGGAGGTACATGCGCAGGAGCATGTCGGTCCAGTCCTGCGCGTCGGTGCCGCCGGCGCCGGAGTTCACGCTGACGATCGCGTCGCGCTCGTCGTACTCGCCGGTGAACAGCGCGCGCAGCTCCAAGGTGTCGAGCTGCCGGCCGAGCGCTTCGAGCCCGGTGCCGATCTCCTCCTCGACCGACGCGTCGCTCTCCTCGCGGGCGAGCTCGGCCAGCGTCTCGAGATCGGAGACCGTGCTGTCGAGCTGGTCGACGAGGGTGACGTCCTCCTGCAGCTGCGCGAGCTCGGTGTTGACCTTGCGGGCGCGGTCCTGGTCGTCCCAGAGGTCGGGCTTGCTCACCTCGACCTCGAGCTCGGCGACGCGATCGCGCGCCTCGTCGATGTTCAGGTAGCCGCGCGCGCCCTCGACGCGGCGGCGCAGTTCGGCGAGGTCGTCGGAGAAGTCACGCATGGGGAAGAGGAGCGGCGCGCGTCAGCGGCCGTGGCAGAGCTTGTACTTCTTCCCGCTGCCGCAGAAGCACGGCTCGTTGCGCCCCGGCGTCTTGTCGACCCGCACCGGCATCATGTTCTCGGGCTCGGGAGCGATCGCCTCGGGAGCACCGCCGCCGCCAAATTCGCCCATGAGCTCCTCGGCCGGCATCGAGGCGGCGGTCGCGCGCATCGCACCCGACCCCTGGACCGGGTCCTCGGCCGCGCTGTAGCGCATCTTCTCGGTCGCCGGCGCCCGCGGCGCCTCCTCGACCGCGGCGACCTGCAGGTGCGACACGTAGGCGACGAACTGGTCCTGGATCTGGCCCATCATCGCCTCGAACATGTCGAAGCCCTCACGCTGCCACTCGGCGAGCGGGTCCTTCTGGCCCATCGCCCGGAGGTTGATGCCCTCGCGCAGGTAGTCCATCTCGTAGAGGTGCTCGCGCCAGTGCTGGTCGATCATCGAGAGCATCACCCGCCGCTCGATCTCGCGCAGGTTGTCGGCGCCGATGGTCGCTTCCTTGGTCTCGTAGAGCTCGACCGCGTCGTCGGCGAACAGGTTCACGAGCATGTCGCGGTGCGAGCACGCGTCGAGCTGCTCGCGCGTGATGCGCGTGGGGAAGATGGTCGTCATCTGCAGGTGCAGCTCGTCGAGGTCCCAGTCTTCGGGGAACTCGTCGAGGCAGTTGGCGAGCACGGTGCGGTTGATCGCCTCGTTGAACGCCTCGAAGGCGTCGTCGCGGAGGTCGCCGCCGTCGAGGATCTGCTGACGGCGGCGGTAGATGACCTTCCGCTGCTCGTTCATCACCTCGTCGTACTTGAGGACGTCCTTGCGGATCTCGAAGTTGCGGTCTTCGACCGTGCGCTGCGCGCGCTCGATGGCCTTGGTGACCATCTTCGCCTCGAGCGGCATGTCGTCGGGGAAGGCCTTGCCCATCACCCAGTTCATGGCGCCGGTGGCGAAGAGCCGCATGAGCTCGTCTTCCAGCGACAGGTAGAAGCGGCTCTCGCCGGGGTCGCCCTGACGGCCGGCACGACCGCGCAGCTGGTTGTCGATGCGCCGGCTCTCGTGGCGCTCGGTGCCGAGCACGTAGAGGCCGCCGAGCTCGCGCACCTCGGCGCCGTGCGCGGCGCACTCGACCTTGAACTGCTCGACCAGCTCGGCGTACTTCTCGGGCGACTCCTCCACCGTGGTGCCGCTGGCCAGCAGCTCCTGGGTGGCGAGGCCCTCCGGGTTGCCGCCGAGGAGGATGTCGACGCCGCGCCCGGCCATGTTGGTGGCGACGGTGACCGCGCCCAGGCGCCCGGCCTGGGTGACGATGTGCGCCTCCCGCTCGTGCTGCTTGGCGTTCAGCACCTCGTGGGTGATCCCGCGCTTCTCGAGCAGCCGGGAGAGCTGCTCGGACTTCTCCACCGAGATGGTGCCGACCAGCACCGGCTGGCCCTCGGCGTTGCGCTCGGAGATGTCGTTGGCGACGGCCTCGAACTTGGCGGCTTCGGACTTGTAGATGAGGTCGGGCTCGTCGAGACGGACCATCGACCGGTTGGTCGGGATCGACACGACCTCGAGCCCGTAGGTGTGCGCGAACTCGCCCGCCTCCGTGTTCGCGGTGCCGGTCATGCCGCCGAGCTTGTCGTACATGCGGAAGTAGTTCTGGAGGGTGATCGTCGCGAGGGTCTGGTTCTCCTCCTTGATCTTCACCCGCTCCTTGGCCTCGACCGCCTGGTGGAGACCCTCGCTCCAGCGCCGACCCTCGAGGATGCGGCCGGTGAACTCGTCGACGATCTTGACCTCGCCGCCCTGCACCACGTAGTCGACGTCGCGCTTGAACAGCTCCTTCGCCCGCAGCGCGGCCTGCAACTGGTGGACGAAGTTCTGGTTGACGTTCTCGTAGAGGTTGTCGACGCCGAGCGCCTTCTCCACCGCGGTCGACGCCGACCTCGGTGGGGACGACGGTGCGCTTGGCTTCGTCGACCTCGTAGTCGTGGTCGCGCTTGAGCGGCTTCACGATCGCCGCGAACTGCACGTACAGCTCCTGCGCGTCGTCGGCGCGCCCGGAGATGATCAGCGGCGTGCGGGCCTCGTCGATGAGGATCGAGTCGACCTCGTCGACGATGGCGAACGCGTGGCTGCGTTGCACCTGGTCGCCCTTGGCGACGGCCATGTTGTCGCGCAGGTAGTCGAAGCCGAACTCGTTGTTGGTGCCGTAGGTGATGCCGGCGGCGTAGGCGCGACGCTTCGCCTCGAAGTCGTCGATCTCGGGGATCACGGTGCCGACCTCGAGCCCGAGGAACCGGTAGATCTGGCCCATCCACTCGGCGTCGCGCTTGGCCAGGTAGTCGTTGACGGTGACCAGGTGCACGCCGCCGCCCGAGAGCGCGTTGAGGTACGCAGGGAGCGTGGCGACGAGGGTCTTGCCCTCACCGGTCTTCATCTCCGCGACCCAGCCGAAGTGCAGCCCGGCGCCGCCCATCACCTGCACGTCGAAGTGCCGCTGCCCGAGCGTGCGCTTCCCGGCCTCGCGCACCGCGGCGAACGCCTCGGGGAGGAGGTCGTCGAGGTGCTCCTGCTTCTTGTCGTGGTCGTCGATCTGGTCGAGCTGCTCGCGCCAGGTGGCCGTGAGCGCGCGCAGGTCGTCGTCGGAGCGCGCTTCCATCTCGGGCTCGTGACCAGCGACGATGGGTGGGATCGACTCCAGCGACTTGAGCTTGCGGCCCTCGCCGGCGTGCAGGATCTTGTTGAAGAGTCCCATGAAGGCTCCCAGCCTACCGCCGCCCTGCCGGGGTTTCGGCCCCCGCCGACCCACGACGCGCCGTCCGTTCTTGGCAAGATCTCAGGCGTGACCGTGGCTTCGGACCTCGAGACCGAGGAGGACTCGCAGGGCTCGCCGGGTGAGGGGCCGGCCCACGGGCCGGGCGAGGCCGCCGCCGGGCCGAGCGACGACGCGCTCGGCTGGCGCGATCCGGTGCGCTGGGTGCTCGGCGCCATGGTGGTCGGGTGGAGCGTCGTGTTCATCGTGTTGGGGTGGATCCGTCAGGCGCGCTTCGCCACGTACTCGTTCGACCTGGGCATCTACGACCAGGCGGTGTGGCTGCTCTCCCGCTTCCACGATCCGTTCGTCACCGTGCGCGGGCTCGAGTTCTTCGGGCACCACGTCAATCCGATCCTGCTGCTGTTCGTCCCCTTCTACTGGCTCGGCGCGGGACCGCTGTTCCTCCTCTCGGCGCAGGTGGTGGTGCAGGCGTCGGGCGCGATCGCGATCTTCCTGCTCGCGCGCGACCGCATCCACGACCGCTGGCTGGCGGTCGCGCTCGCGTCGGTCCTTTTGCTCAACCCCACGTACCAGTGGCTCACGTGGGAGTTCTTCCATCCCGATGCGCTGGCGATCGCGCCGCTGCTGTTCGCGTACTGGGCGGCGCGGACGCACCGTTGGAAGTGGTTCGTGCTCTTCGCGGTGCTGGCCGCCGCGTGCAAGGAGGACGTCGCCCTCGCCATCGCGGTGATGGGCGTGCTGATCGCGGTGCGCGGCAACCGCAAGATCGGCCTGATCACGCTCGCGGCCAGCATCGCCTGGTACACGATCGCGACCCGCGTGGTCATCCCGCTGTCGAACGGGATCGGGCCGTTCTACGACAGCTTCTTCGGCGACCTGGGCAAGAACCCGATCGAGGTGGGCGCCCACCTGGCCACGCACCCCCGACAGGCCGTCGAGCTCGCGACCGAGCACGACCGCGTGAGCTACTACCAGATGATGTTCGCGCCGGTGGCGTTCCTGCCGCTGCTGGCGATCCCCACGCTGCTCATCGCCGGACCGATGCTGGCGGTGAACATCTTCTCGTCGTTCCCCTACACGCGCGAGATCCGGTACCACTACTCGTCGCTGGTGCTCGTCGGCATCATCCTCGCGACGGTCGAGGCGATCGCGTGGGTGGCGGTGAAGAAGCCCGGGCTGGTCCGCTTCCTCGTGGGACTGGTGGTGGCTGTCGTCGCTCGCGGCGACGGTCGCGTGGGGACCGTCGCCGATCGGCGTGAAGTACCACTCCGGGGTCTGGCCGCTGCAGGTGGACACGCGCCAGAGCGCGCTCGACGACGCCGTCGCGCGCGTGCCCGACGGCGCACCCACGAGCGCGATCTACAACCTGCTCCCCCACCTCGCGCACCGCGACGAGATCTACGACTTCCCCGTGCCGTGGCGGAACGTGAACTGGGGGGTCGACGGCGAGAACCTCGCCGACCCTGCCCGCGTGCAGTGGATCGTGGTCGACCAGCGGGAGATGTCAGCCGAGGACGTCGCCCTGCTCGCAGCGCCTCACCGCGCACCAGTTCCGCGTCGTCTCCGACCGCGACGACATCGTCGTCGCCCAGCGGGTGCACCCGCCGCCGCGCGCGAAGGGCACGGGTAGCCGGTCGGGGTCAGCCGCTCGTCTCGATCAGGCCGAGGTCGCCGTCGTCACGGCGGTAGAGCACCGCGGCACGGCCGGTCTCGCTGTTGGTGAAGAGGTAGAAGTCGTGACCCAGCAGCTGCAGCTGCAACGCGGCCTCACCCGGGTCCATCGGCTTGGCGGTGAACTGCTTGGTGCGCACGATGCGCGCGTCGACGTGCTCCTCCTCGACGAGCTCGAGGATGCCGTCGTCGAGTGCGTCGTCGTCGACCGCGCCGTTCCCGTTGCCGTTGCCGTTGTCGCGCCGACGAGGGTGCGAACGGCTCGACGCGCTTGTCCTTGATGCGCGCGACCTGGTGACCGACCTTGTCGACGGCGAGGTCGAGCGCGGCCTCGGGTTCGGGCGCGCAGGCGTGCGCCTTCACGAAGTGCTTCTTCAGGTGCACGGTGATCTCGCACAGTTGCGATTCGGACGCCCGGCGATGCTGCTGCTCGGCGAAGTCGACCTCGACCCGTCCGGCGTCGTGGGTGAACTTGGCGATGCGCGACACCTTCTCGCGCGCCACCGCGTCGAGTCGGGACGACACCGGCCGGTTCTTGCCGCGGACCACGATGTCCATCTGAACTCCTCCGAGCGAGGACGTGAGTGCGCGAAGTCTACGACGAGCGCTGCGCCAGCGTGCCGGGTGCCAATGTCCAAGGTGGTGGCGTCCTGGCCGCGGTGACCGCGAGCACGCGGTGTGCACCGCGGCGCGCAGGGCGAGCGCCGCCGCCGACAACGTGGCTCCAGTGGTGGTGACGTCGTCGACCACGAGCACCGACCACGGCGCCGCGCGCCGTGCGACGTAGCCCGGACCGCGGCGACGGTCGGCACCGGTGAGCCCGGTCTGCGGTGGTCCGGGGCGGCGGTCGAGCAACCCGAGGCAGCGAACGTCGGCGTGGTCGGTGAGGCGGCGGGCGACGGCCCGGGCGAGCAGCTCGGCCGGGTCGAACCCGCGCGCCCGCCGTCGGTCGCGGCTGGTGGGTGCCCAGGTGACGACGTCGACCGCGAACGCCGCGTCGAGGCCGTCGAACATGGCGTCGACCATCGCGGCCACCATCGAGTGCGACAGCCACGGCACCGCGGCCCGGGCGCCGCGGTACTTCACCCGGGCGACGACCTCGCGGGCGACACCTTCGTACGCGAACGCCGACCACCACTGGTCGACTCCGGGCGGTGGCGGGGCCGGCGGTGCCGGGTGCAACCGTGCCGCACAACGCCCGCACACGGGCTCACCGCGTCGCCCGCAACCGGGGCACACCAGTGGAAACGCGGCGGTGAACAGGGCGTCGAGCACGCGTCCGACGGTAGAGCCGGGGTACGACGCTCTTGGCCGTCTCTTGGTTCAAGGAATTCCGGGCCGGGGCCGATCACTGTGTCGGAAGGCACACCGGGGGCGGACCCGAACCATCGAGGAAGGAAGCCCCCTGATGAGCGTGCTGATGAGCTGGGCCCGGTCGACTCTCGCCAACGTCGAGCACTCCCTGGGCCGTTCTGATCACCTGTTCGACCGCATGCTGGTCGGCGTGCTGATACTGCTCGCCTTCGCGGTCGTGTTCCTCTTCGTCGCGACCTGACCGGGCGCGACGAACCGGCGTCACCAGCGTGGGGTCTGACCCCATCTGCTGACGCCGGTTCAGGACGCGCGTCGGAGCGCCGCTTCAGTACCGGTAGTGGTCGGGCTTGTAGGGACCCTCGACCGGGATGCCGAGGTACGACGCCTGGTCCTCGCTGAGGGTCGTGAGCTTCACGCCGAGCTTCTCGAGGTGGAGGCGTGCGACCTCCTCGTCGAGGTGCTTGGGCAGCGTGTACACCTTGTTCTCGTAGAAGTCGCGGTGGGTGAAGAGCTCCAGCTGCGCCATCACCTGGTTGGTGAAGCTGTTCGACATCACGAAGCTCGGGTGACCGGTCGCGCAACCGAGGTTCAGCAGACGACCCTCGGCCAGCACGATGATCGAGTGACCGTCACTGAACTTCCACTCGTCGACCTGCGGCTTGATGTTGATCCGCTGGATGCCGTCGACCTTCGCGAGGCCGGCCATGTCGATCTCGGTGTCGAAGTGACCGATGTTGCCGACGATCGCGTTGTGCTTCATCCGCGACATGGCGTCGACGGTGATCACGTTCATGTTGCCGGTCGTCGTGACGAAGAGGTCGGCGGTCTCGACGACGTCGTCGAGCGTGGTGACCTCGTATCCCTCCATCGCCGCCTGCAGCGCGCAGATCGGGTCGATCTCGGTGACGATGACGCGCGCGCCCTGGCCCCGCAGTGACTGCGCGCAGCCCTTGCCGACGTCGCCGTAGCCGCAGACCACGGTGACCTTGCCCGCGAGCATGACGTCGGTGGCCCGGCAGATGCCGTCGACCAGCGAGTGGCGACAGCCGTAGAGGTTGTCGAACTTGCTCTTGGTGACGGAGTCGTTGACGTTGATCGCCGGGAACAGCAGCGAGCCCGTCTCCATCATCTGGTAGAGCCGGTGCACGCCGGTGGTGGTCTCCTCGGTCACGCCGAGCAGGTCCTCCGCCATGCGGTGCCAACGACGGTCGTCGTCGGCGAGCACGTCGCGCAGGAGACCGAGGACGACCGCGAACTCCTCGTTGTCGGCGGTCGACGGGTCGGGCACCGCGCCGGCGCGCTCGAACTCGACGCCCTTGTGCACGAGCAGCGTGGCGTCGCCACCGTCGTCGAGGATCATGTTCGGGCCGGTGCTGCCGGTGTCGTCCGCCGGCCACGACAGCGCGCGGTCGGTGCACCACCAGTACTCCTCGAGCGTCTCACCCTTCCAGGCGAACACCGGGACGCCGGCGGCGGCGATCGCGGCGGCGGCGTGGTCCTGGGTGGAGAAGATGTTGCACGACGCCCAGCGCACTTCGGCACCGAGCGCGACCAGGGTCTCGATGAGCACCGCGGTCTGGATGGTCATGTGCAGCGAACCGGTGATGCGTGCACCGGTCAGCGGCTTCGTCTCGCTGTAGCGGTCGCGCAGCGCCATGAGGCCGGGCATCTCGACCTCGGCCAGCTCGATCTCCTTGCGCCCGAACTCGGCGAGGGAGAGGTCGGCGACCTTGAAGTCGGAGGACTCGGTCGCGGCAGCAGGATCAATGGTGGTGGTCAACGGGAAGACTCCTTCATCATTTCGGACGCATCAGCCGCGTGTGCAGCAGGTGCGTGTGATGTCAGAGTCGGCCCGGATCACCGGATGACAGCCTGAAGGCCCGACCAGCAATCAAGGGTAGCGGACCACGCCCGCGTGCCAAGCTCTCGGCGTGGACCTCGAACCGGAGCTGCTGGCCGACGACGAACTGCTGGACTTCTTCGGTGCGGTCCAGACCGGGTTCGGGCAAACGACCCTCGACGAGGCCGACGAGTATCCAGCCCATCTCCTGACCACCGAGCGCACCTTCGTGGTGCGCGACGACGACGCCATCGTGAGCACGGCCAGTTCCTACGCGTTCGAGCTGACCGTGCCCGGCGGGGCTCGTCTGCCGATGGCCGCGGTCAGCATGGTGACCGTGCACCCGACGCACCGACGGCGCGGCGTGCTCCGGCGCGTGATGGACGCACAGCTCGACGACGTCGCGCGCCGTGGCGAACCACTCGCCGGGCTCACCGCATCAGAGGCGTCGATCTACGAGCGGTTCGGTTACGGGACCGCGACATTCACGACGAACTGGGACCTCGAGTCCGACTACGCGCGGCTGCAGCCGGGCCCCGATCGCGACGCTGGCCGCGTGCGATTGGTCGACGCCGACACCGCGGCCGGCGTGGCGCACGAGGTGTACTCCCGCATCGCGGCCGCACGCGTCGGCGAGCTCAGCCGGCCGGCCGAATGGTGGCCGCAGCTCTTGGCACCCCGGTCGCGACGGCCCGCGCTTCTTCACTGCGGTCCACGAAGGTCCCGATCACACTCCCGACGCGTTCGCCCGCTACACGCTCGACCACCACTGGCCCGACGGCGTCGCGGCCGACATCCTGCGCGTGCTCGAGCTCCAGGCCGTCGACGGCGACGCGGAAGCCGCGATGTGGAACTACCTCTTCGGCATCGACCTGGTCGGCACCATTCAAGCGGCCGACCGTCCGGTGGACGACCCGCTGCGCTGGCGGCTTCCCGATCCGCGTCGGATGCGGGTCCGGCAGCTGCGCGACCACCTGTGGGTGCGCGTGCTCGACGTCGCCGCCGCGCTCTCGGCCCGCACCTACGGCGCCGACGATGCACTCGTGCTCGAGCTGGTCGACGACTTCCGCCCGGAGAACAACGGCTGCTGGCTCATCGACGGTGGCCCCGACGGCGCCACCTGCACGCGCACCGACCGCGCCGCCGACCTCGCGCTCTCGGCCGCCGATCTCGGCGCGATCTACCTCGGTGGCGTGCCCGTGTCGACGCTCGCCGCCGCCGGCCGCGTGCGCGAGCTCACGACGGGTGCCGTCGCCGCGGCGACGCCGCGTTCCTCGCACACCCATCCCCGTGGTGCACGACGCACTTCTGACACCGAAGTTCGCCGCGGCCGTCAAAGGTGCGCGGTTTGGAACGTCAGCGTTCCAAACCGCGAGGGATTGGCGTGACGCGTCAGTCGAGCGCGGCTTTGAGCTGGCTGATGGCGTCGATGGGGCCGGGGTCGACGTCGTTGTCGAGCGCGAGGTAGTAGCTGGTCCAGTCGCCGATGTGCACGAGGTCGAGGAGCTGGGCCAACCGGCCCTCGCCGTCGGCCTCGACGGTGAGGACCTGCACGAGGGCCTCCTCGATGAGCTCACGCGTCGCCACCGACGCGCGCCTCGAGCCGCGCGTGCTCGAGTCCGTGGCGCAGCTCGACCAGCGTGAAGACCTGACGGGTGACGTCGCCGTGCTGGCCCCAGCCGCACACCTCGTTGTGGTCGAGCTCCGGGTACTCGTTCCAGAACGCGGGCGCCTTGGCGTTCTCGTTCACCGACTGCTTCCAGCGCAGCGCGGCGACGCCGCCGAGCCCGCCGCTGCCGTAGATGATCGGGATGGTGCGCCCGATCTTGCGCGCCAACTCGCGCGCCGGGTTGCGCTCCCCCTCGACCGACGGCCGGCACTGGTCGCGCCGACGCGCCAGCTGCTCCTGCGCGCGGAGGAGGCCGGCGTGCGCCTCGGGCAGCATGCCCATGCGGAACAACACGACGAACAGCGGCGCCACCAGCGCGCCGAGCGCGAGCCGGGGCATGAGGATGTCGTCGGGACACGGAACGTGCAGCGATCCCGACTCACGCGCGAGTCGCGCGAGCTCGCCGCCGCTGGAGATGGCCACGAGCGTGGCGCCGGCGGCGAGCGCGCCGCGCGCCATCTCGAGCGTCTCTTCGGTCTCGCCCGAGTACGACAGCGCGAACGCGAGCGTCCGCTCGTTGACGAACGCCGGCGTGCGGTAGTGCTTGAGCACCGTCACCGGCACCGGCAGCGTGGCGGTGCCGACGGCCTGCAGGAAGTTGCCGGCGATGCCCGAGCCACCCATGCCCAGGGTCACGATGCGGTCGAACGCGGCCGGCGTCGGGCAGCGCCGACGCCGGCACCTTCCCTGCGACCTCGTGCGCGGCCGCGAGCTGTTCGGGCATGGCCGCGAGCGCGTCGCCGAAGCCGAGCGAGTCCACCGCCATCGCGACGCGCGCCTACGCGGAGAAGGTCGGCTGGACGCCGTCGGTGGCGGCCTTGGCCTCGAGGCGCGCCGCCTCGGTGTCGTCGACCGCCTCGGCCTCGTCGATCAGCATGATCGGGATGTCGTCACGCACCGCGTAGCGGCGCTTCAGGCGCGGGTTGTAGAGGCTCGACTCGTCCTCGAAGTAGAGCAGCGGTCCCTTGTCCTCAGGGCACGCGAGGATCTCCAGGAGCTTCGGGTCCAACGCCATCGTCATTCCTCCGGGCTGTTTCTGGCGGGGGTGGTTCGTGGGCCGAGGTCGTGAGCTGGTGACTACGTGGCCCGCACGAGCGCGAGCACCTCGGCGGTGCGCGCGTCGCACGCGGCACGGTCGGCGGCTTCCAGGTTGAGTCGCAGCAGCGGTTCGGTGTTGCTCGGCGCGCAGGTTGAACCACCAGTCGCCGAAGTCGACGGTGAGACCGTCGAGCCGGTCCTGCTCGGCGTCGGCGTAGGTGGCGGCGACGTGCTCGATCACGCCCTGCGGATCCTCGACCCGCGAGTTGATCTCGCCCGACATCGCGTAGCGCTCGAACGGCACCCGCAGCTCCGACAGCGGTTGCCCGGTGAGCGAGAGCTGCTCCAGCACGAGCAGCGCGGCGATGATGCCGGAGTCGGCGCGGAAGTTGTCGCGGAAGTAGTAGTGCGCGGAGTGCTCGCCGCCGAAGATCGCGCCGGTCTCGGCCATGACCTGCTTGATGAACGAGTGCCCGACGCGCGTGCGGATGGGGATGCCACCGAGCTCGCGCACGATCTCGGGGACGGCCTTCGAGCAGATCAGGTTGTGCACGACCTGTTCGCCGGGGTGACGACGCAGGATCGACGCCGCCAGCATCGCGGTGGTGGTGGATCCGGACATCGGTTGCGCCTGGTCGTCGACGAGCACCACGCGGTCGGCGTCGCCGTCGAACGCGAGACCCACCGCGGCGTCGGCGTCGAGCACCGCGCGTTGGAGATCTTTGAGGTTGTCGGTGTTGGTGGGGTCGGCGGGGTGGTTGGGGAAGGTGCCGTCGAGCTCACCGAAGAGGAGCGTGAAGTCGAACGGGAGCCCGGCGAACACCGCGGGCGCGATCACGCCGCCGACGCCGTTGGCGGTGTCGGCGACGACGCGCAGCGGTGCCAGCGCGTCGAGATCGACGAACGAGTGCACGTGGGCGACGAACGCCGGGAGCAGGTCACGCGACTCGGTGCGGCCGGGGTCTTCCGCCCGCTCGAGCAGGCCACCGGCGACCATCGCCTTGATCTCGGCCAGCCCGGTGTCCTGCCCGATGGGCAGGGCGCCGGCCCGGCACAGCTTCACGCCGTTGTACTCGGCCGGGTTGTGACTGGCCGTGAACATCGCGGCCGGGGCGTCGAGGCTGCCGGCGGCGAAGTAGCAGAGGTCGGTGGACGCCTCGCCCAGGTCGACCACGTCGGCGCCGGCGACGACCGCGCCCTCGGTGAACGCGGCGACCAGCGGGGCCGACGACGGCCGGGCGTCGCGACCGACGAGCACGCGGGCGGATCCGGTGAACGCCACGAAGGCGTTGCCGATGCGACGAGCGATCGACTCGTCGAGCTCGTCGGGATAGATCCCGCGAACGTCATAGGCCTTGAAGATGGAGTCGAGCGCAGAGTCGGGCACTGGAGCCTCGGGTCCTCACCGCGGAGAGCGGGACGGGAATCGTACCCGCCGCCGCCGTGAATCCGGGCTTCCGCCCCCGCTTTCGACCGCAGGTTCGTCGGGCTTGCGGGCCGCCATCCCCCACCACACCAGGCCTCCGAGTCCTGCGAGACCCGCCACGGTCAGCGCCCGCCCGACCCAGTCGACGGTGGCGGTGGTGAAGGTGAGCTTCACGTGCTTGCTGGTGGGCACCACCACCATGAAGTTGGGGGTCGCCCGCCACGGACCGTTCGCCCCTTCGGCCTGCCAGTTCGGGATACCAGGACGTCTTCACCATCACCGGCACCCCGGTGCGGGACACGTCGAACTCGACCGACGACTCGGTGGTGTGGATGTTCGACACGTCGACCGGCGGGAGCGCCTGCTTCTTCGCGCGGAGTGCTGTGGCGGCCGGAGCCCGCGTCCACGACGTGGGACCGTCGTCGGTGATCGGGCGATCGAGCGCGTTCGCATCGGAGAACCACGGCACCGCGCTGCACTCCCACGGGCTGAACTCGGCTTGGGTCGTACCGGTGTCGGCAGGCTTCGGCACGCCTTCGCACTTCCACGACGGCTCGGACTGCATGCCGGTGGCGACGACCGGTTGGTACGGCAGCGCCTGGACCGTGGGTGAGTCCTTCACGCGGTAGATCTTCCATCCCGACGGCGGCTTGCCGTCGAGGTCGGGCACGGTCGCGATCGCGTCGAGGTTCGGGTTGGCTTCGGCCTTGTCCTTCGCCTCCGTGCTGAACGCGGCGTAGTAGCGGACACCCATGAGCTGCAGGTACTTCACGCCCAGGTCGAAGTCGGCGATGCTCTTGTACGGCAACCCGCGGACCGGGTTCGACGGACTCTGAGCGAGCGTCGCCACGGTCATGAAGTGGTACGGCGTGGTGGTCGACGCCTCGAAGTAGAGCCCTTCCATCGACTGGATCCGCCCGTGGGTCCAGTACGGCAGGAGCATGAGCGCGAGCGGCGTGCCGTACGCGCCGATGGCGTCGCCACCCTCCCAGAGCATCCGACCGGGCGGCAGGCTGTTGGCAGTGTCGAGGAACGCGCGGTACTCGGGCCACGACTTCGCGGTGAAGTCCGCGGTGGTGCCGCTCTCGTAGCCGGTGTAGTTGTAGCGAGCCCAGTAGGGGATGAAGTCGCGGTGTTCTGCACGATCACGAGGCAGACCGTCGCGGTGATCGCGGCGAGCACCGCCATCGCGATCAGCGCGCACGCCGTGACGCGGGACGCGGGGTGGCCGATCGGTCGGCGGCGCCGGGAGCTCGGACGCCTCGAGCTCCACCGGCACCGCGGGGACGGGGACGTCGGTGGGCGCGGGTGGCACGGCGCGTTCGTTGCGGTCGCCGCGGATCACCCACGTGACGCCGGTCGAGACCAGCCGCACCAACTCGGCGGCGCCGACGCCGGCGAGCAGGTACAGCATCATCATCCAGAACGGGAGGAGCCGCAGGTTCCACGCCGGCGCCTTCCCGAAGATCTCGCGCAGGCCCTCCCAGTTCCAGAAGACGAGACCGGTGGCGAAGGTGATGGCGGCGACGATCAACGTCGAGCGGCGACGGAACCAGATCCCGGCGCCCAACGCGACCAGCGCGAGGGGATAGATGAACCAGTTCTCCGAGAGGAACATCCAGTCGAGGTAGTGCACCTGGCCGGCGCCCACGCCGATCGGCTCGTACCGCATGTCGGTGGTGTTGCCGAGGTTCGCGGCGAGGGGCAGGAACCAGAACGCGGTGAGCAGCACGCCGACGACCGCGATCGCGGCGGCGCGCGTGAAGTTCTTGATCGGGTGGATGACCAGCCAGATGACGACGCCCGCGTACACCGCGAAGATCGCGACGACGATGTGGCTCATGAACGTGAGCGCGAGCAGCGTCGCGGGCACCCACAACGCGCCGCGCCGGTCGAGCGCGCGCGGAGCGTGCCCAGGAAGAACAGCGACAGCGCGAGCGCGATCATGAACGAGTACTCGCCCGCGAGCGTGCTCGGCAGGTTCCCACCCATGATGTGGAAGTCGAACGTCATGGTCGAGTCGCCGCCGCCCTTGAAGAACAGGAAGCCGGTGGCTGCGACGGCGAGGAGGGGCGCGGTGGGACGCGGCGCGCGGATGCCGCGGCGCGAACACGTACGCGCCGGCCGGCAACAGGAGCGGACCGGCGACGGTGACGAGCTTGAACGCGATGTTGTACGGCAGGACGACGTCGAGCAGCGCGATCAGCACCGCCGGGAACGGGAAGTAGAACTGCCCCGCGGGGAACCCGGCGTAGAAGTCGTTCGACCAGCCCGCCACGCGCCACGGCAGGAAGTGGTCGATCAGGTAAGTCGGGGAACCAGACGTGGGCGCCGGTGTCGCCACCCGTGATCGTGGTGTTGCGCAGCACGAGCGACGGCCCGAGCTGGATGAAGATGTAGACGACACATGCCGCGAGGATCGCCAGGCCGACCCAGTGCTCGAGCCGGTCGAACCCGTCCCGCACCCGGCGCGGCGGCCCCGGAGGCGCGCCCGACACATCGCCGCGCCAGAATTCCTGGCGGCGTCGTCCTCCTCAGCTGCTTCGTCGCCGTCGCCCCGTTCGGGCGCGTCGATCACGTCGGGCGCCCGGACCATGCCGTCAGCATGCCAGGCGGGATCGGCGCATCACGCGCGCCGAGACGCCTCAGACAGGATTTCGACGCGCCTGCGTCAGCTGGTGCGTGCCAACTCCAGGACGTGCACCAGCGGGACCGGGCCGTCGGCCGTCTCCCACGTCTGCGCCTCGCAGCGACCGCACCGGCGGAACGTCAGGTCGCGCTCCGCGACCCGCAGCCGGATCTCGATCATCCCTGCTTTTGAACACCGTGAGCAGTGCATCAGAACCTCCCAGTCCTCAGCCCGTCCGGGGCATCGGCAGGTCGTTCCGATTCCTTGAGCAGGTTCCGCGATCGCAACCGCTCAAACGGGGTGAAACGGTCAGTTCGTGAAGAGGAAGACCACGCTGAGGGCGTTGAAGCCCACGTGCAGGAGGATCGACCGGGAAAGGTTGCCGGTCTTGGCGGCCTGCCAGCCCGAGACGACGCCGAGCAGGATGATCGCGGGCATGGCGATCATCGTCCCGATCGAGGGGTCTCCGAGGGCGTGGACGAGCCCGAAGACGACTGCGCTGATCAGCACCGCGCTCGCCGGCGCCACCTTGCGCAGCAGGGACCGCAACAACGTGCCGCGGAAGAGCAGCTCTTCGGTGATCGGGGCCAGCAGCACGATCGTGAGCGCGAGGACGGGCACCTGCCACCCCATCGCGTGGTCGGCGGTCTTCACGACGTCCTGCTTGGCGGTGTGGCCGTAGACCGACTCGAGGATCCCGATCGGGATCAGCGCGACGAGCTGGAGCCCGATCCCGGCGAAGAACCACGGGATGTCGGAGAACCAGGCCGCCGCCGGTCGGATGATCTGGAGGCCGAAGTCGCTGCGGAGCGAGCCGGTGCCCTTGCGCCGGGCCACCATCGCCAACCAGGCGATGATCGCGAAGTTCTGCGCGCAGATCAGGACGATGAGCGTGACCGGCTTGTTCGGGTGGTCGGGATCGACCGCGACCACCCCGACGACCACCGAGACCGCGATCCCGATCGCAAACGCGGCAATGGCGTCGCCGATCCCCCAGCGCACGCGCCGCCGGGCGCCGGGGACGGCCGAGGGCGACGAGCCTGGCGACCCTGGCGGCGGGGGCGGCGGAGGAGGTGGTGGCGTGCCGGGCGGAGGAGGCGGAGGGAGGGCGCTGCTCACTCCCGGGCACGCTACCGGTGGGCACGCGGAATCCGCGACCGCTCGCGGCGGTTGACCCCGGGGAAGTTGCACTCAGGACTGCGCTCCCGACTCCCGCTCCGTGGGACTCGCCGTCGGGCCGTAGCATGGAGCGATCCACGACGAGGAGCCGGCCCGAGGATGAGCCGCCGCCAGACCGATCTCGAACCCGGGGTCGAACCCGATGCCGGCGAGACGCAGCCCTACCGCGCGCCGAACGGTCACCCGCCCACTCCCCCGCCGTCGTGGCGTCCCGACGCACGCCCCCCGGGGCCGCCGACCGACGGACCGCCGCCCGACAATCAGCCGCCCGAACGCCGCCCGACGCCGCCGTCAGGCGGCGGGAGCTCACCGTCGCTGCGCTGGGTGCCCTGGATCGTCCTCGCGCTGATCGCCGCCGCGTTCATCGTCAGCAGCATCGCCGGCAGCGGCTCGTCGAAGGCCGACCTCACGTACTCGGAATTCACGACCGCGGTCGACAACGGCAACGTCAAGAGCATCGACTTCAACAAGTCGAGCGGCGCGATCAGCGGCAAGTTCGTCGAGCCCGTCAAGGGCAAGTCGGAGTTCTCGAGCTCGGGGCCCAAGGACAACCTCCCCGACACGATGCTCGCCCAGATCAAGAAGAAGAACATCGACTTCAACTACGTCGACGACGGGAGCAACATCCTCGGCGACATCCTGTTGTGGGTCCTGCCCCTCGTGCTCATCATCGGGCTGTTCGTCTGGATGAGCCGCCGCGCCCAGGGACAGATGGGCGCGGTCATGAACATCGGCAAGAGCCGGGCGAAGGTCTACAACACCGAGAAGCCGAAGACGACGTTCGACGACGTCGCCGGATACGGCCCGGTGAAGCAGGAGATCTCCGAGGTCGTCGACTTCCTCAAGAACCCGGGCAAGTTCAAGGAGATCGGCGCCCGCATTCCGAAGGGCGTGCTGCTCGTCGGTCCTCCCGGCACCGGCAAGACGCTCATCGCGCGCGGTCGCCGGTGAGGCGGGCGTGCCGTTCGTGTCGGTCACCGGCTCCGACTTCATGGAGATGTTCGTCGGTGTCGGTGCGGCTCGTGTGCGCGACCTCTTCCAGACCGCGAAGAAGCAGGCGCCTGCGATCATCTTCGTCGACGAGATCGACTCCATCGGCCGCAAGCGCGGCGCCGGCCTCGGTGGCGGGCACGACGAGCGCGAGCAGACGCTCAACCAGATGCTCGCGGAGATGGACGGCTTCGAGGCCACCGAGGGCATCGTGATGATGGCGGCGACCAACCGCCCCGACGTGCTCGACGCCGCGCTGCTGCGGCCCGGTCGCTTCGACCGTCAGATCATGGTGCCGCTGCCCACGCAGGACGAGCGCCGCGACATCCTGAAGGTGCACTTCAAGGACAAGAAGATGTCCGACGACGTCGACGTCGACATCGTGGCGCGCGGCACGCCGGGCATGGCCGGTGCCGACCTCGCCAACCTGGTCAACGAGGCTGCGCTGTTCGCAGTGCGCCGGGGCGAGAACGAGGTGCACGCCAACGACTTCGACGACGCCCGCGACCGGGTGCTCATGGGGCTGCGCCGCCCGTCGATCGTGATGAACGACCTCGAGAAGGAGCACACCGCCTACCACGAGGCCGGCCACGCGGTCGCGGCGTACGTGTTCGAGCACGCAGACCCCGTGCACAAGGTCACCATCCTCCCCACCGGCATGGCGCTGGGCATGACCCAGCAGATGCCGGTCGAGGAGCGGTACTCGCACGACAAGGAGTACCTCCGCGACTCGCTCGGCGTGTTCATGGGTGGTCGCGTCGCCGAGGAGATCATGTTCGGCACCAAGTCCACCGGCGCGCAGAACGACCTCGTGCGCGCCACCGAGATCGCGCGCCGCATGGTCCGTGAGTGGGGCATGAGCGACCGCATCGGTCCGATGGCGTGGGGTTCCGAGGGCGCGGTGTTCCTCGGCGAAGACCTCGTGCACACGCGCGACTACTCCGACGAGACCGCCCGCGTCATCGACGAAGAGGTCGAGCGCATCCTCCGTGACGAGGAGAACCGCACCCGGGCCACGCTCACCGAGCACCGTCCCGGTCTGGTGGCGGTCGCCGAAGCCCTGCTCGACCACGAGACCGTCGACGGCCAGGAGGTCGCCGACCTCGTCGACGTCGCCATGGGCCACAAGAGCGGTGGCCCCCGCCGGGCCCTGCGGGCCGATGGCACCGAAGAGGTCATCGAGACCACCGGCGACGGCGACTCGTTGTCCGACTACGTCGAGTAGCGCCTCTGACGTCGTCGTAGCTCGGCGCACTACGGCACCTGCCACGCCGAATCAGTCGTTACATCGCACCGAGGTCGGGTTCGGGGGAGCTGCCGGGGTCGCGCAGCTCGGCGACGGCGGCCCACAGGTCGGTGGCGGTGAACGCGCCCACGAACGCGCGCCGCACGACACCTTCGTGGTCGGCGATGACGGTGGTGGGGATGGCGGCGAGCTCGTAGCGGCGATGGAGCGCTTCGTGCTGCTCGACGTCGATCTCGCACATCGCGACGTCGCTCGACTCGAGCGGCTCGAGCTTGGCGCCGAGCCCCTGGCACGAGTCGCACGTGGCCGACGAGAACAGCGTGACCAACCAGGCGGCCTCCGGACGCGGGAAGTCGGCGCGGTCGAGTTGCTTCGGCACCGGGTACACGTCGCGCGGCGGGGGCTCCGGCGGCCGGCGTCGCATCACCAGCGCGACGCCGCCCACGGTGGCGAGGATGAGCACCGCGATCACGATGCGCACGACCATGTCGTCAGCCTCCGGCGCTGCTGTCTGGGCGAGTGAGGTCAGGGTGGTTGAGATCGGGAAGCGCGGCGCTCATCGCCGCGCCCGCGTTGCCGAGCACGGTGTACCCGACGACCACCGCATGGTTGGCGGTGATGACGGTCGCGATCGGACGGCTCCCGAGGCGCGACGACACGCACCGTCTTCGCCTTGCCCGGCCCGATCGCCAGCTCGGGTTCGCTCGTCGGGCCGACGCGCCGGTCGACGTCCCCGGCCGCGAGCACCTCGGCGGTCACCGGATCGGGGCCCGGGTTGAACACGGTGACGGTCACGTCGGCGTCGACGTCGGGCACCGGCACGACCCAACGGGTCGCGGTGACGGTGGACCCGAGCGTGCCCGCGAGGCCGGTGGTCGACGACGCCGGAGCCCACGTCGCCAGCAGCTCGGCCACGATCGGGACGCGGCGACCGTCGACCGCGCGGGCGGTCGCGACGACGGCGATGTCGGAGTCGATGGGGACGCGCGTCGTGACGTCGACCACCTCGACACCCTGCGACGGGACCCGGACGATCTGCGCCGGCGCGTCCCCGCCGCCGACCACGACCGCCTTCACCGCGACGCTCGCGTCGTCACGGGAGAAGTTGGCCAGCGAGAGCTGCACGCGTCCGCCGTTGCGCGTGCTCCCCGCGGGGATCCGCCACACCGTCGCCGGCGCGGTGGTTCCCTCCGAGAGCGCGATGCCGTTGCGGGCCGCGCCGTCGACGACGACGTTGTCGAAGACCTGCGTCTGCTCGGCGACCACGCGGCCGGTACGAGCGTGCACGTGCGCGGCGACGCGCGTCTGGCGCAGCACGGAGTCCTGCACCGGGATCGTGACCCGGGAGCGGCGCGGGATCACGAGCGCCTGCAGGCCGGCGGGCTCCTGCGTGCCGGCGTCGGTGACGAACGAGACGTCGACGATGGCGTCGTCGCCGAACGGGTTGAACAGCAGCAGGTCGTGCTGGCTGCCGTCGACGGTCGTGCCCGACGCGAAGTACCAGTCGGGGGCCGCGGTCCGGGTGCACGACTCCACCCCGACGTCGTCGCCGTGTTGGAGGACGTGCGACACCGCGGCGGCGCCGCCGACCGTCTCCACCACCACGCCGGGCTCGGCCGTGGCCAGCACGTCGGCCACCGGCACGCTCACCTCTTCACCGGGCGCGAGCCGCATCTTCTCGGATGCGGGCGCGGTGTCGCCGCCCGGCATCACGGTGATGGTCGCCTCGATGTCGGTGTGGGCCAGGCTCGCGATCACGACGGTCTCGGTCGCGTCACCATCGGGCGTCGACGTCCCGGCCGCGCAGTACCACGCGCTCGACGCCACGTCGGCGGCCGGTACGCCGATGCTCGCGGCGCGGCACGGGTCGCCGTCGACGCGCTCGAGCCGGACGAGTCGTCCTGTTGCGCGACGACCGCCGCGACCAACGCGACCACCACGACGAAGAGGATCGGGCCGCGCCGAACCCGCCGGCTCCGGCGCGCGGGCGCGTCGGGAGTCGGCGCGTCGGGCGCCTGCGGTGCGTCGGGAGAGCGGCAGCGCTCGGGCGTCGGCTCGTCGGTGCTCACACCCGCTCCCACCAGAACGCCTCGTCGTCGAGCTCCGCCAGCGGGTCGGGCTTTGCCGTCCGCTCGCGGCGCTGGCGCGACGCCACCGCTCGCGCCGACGGATCGCGGCGCACCCGGGTGCGCCGCCACCGCCAGAGCACGAGCAGCCAGATGACCAGTGCGCCGCCGAGCATCGCCCAGCGCACCCACTGCGCCTCGTACGCGATCGACACGGTCGCGCGTTGGCGCACCACGTACCCGTTCGCCCACCCGAACGACTTCTGGTGGCGCAGCGCGTCGCCGTCGCCGGTGGCCTTCCACTCCGAGTCGTAGGCCTCACCCCAGAACGCGGTGCCCGCCGGCGGTCGCGCCCTGGGAGGGCAGCGGCACCGCGCGCGTGAGGTCGGTCGTGAGCGCGGCCCGGTTCGGCCGGCGCGAGTCGACAGGCAGGGCTGGCGGCGAGACCGCGGCGCGGATCGGCGCGTACGCGACGTTCTCGTAGAGCACGATGCCGCGGCTCGAGCGCAACCGCGCCAGGTCGAGCTGCTGGGCCATGGCCCGCCGCAGCGCGACCGGCGCCTCAGCTGCGGCACCGCCGTCGCGGCCCTGCGTGCTCGGCACGACGACGTACCGCACTCCCATCGGCGCGAGCATCCGTCCGAGCCGGTTGGTGCGACCCGACGCCGCGAGCACGAGGGCTCGGTCGACCACGTGATCGGCGTCGTGCTCCGGCGCGCGCCACTGCTCGGTGACGTCACCGGGACCATTGCGGGTGAGGACGTAGCCGGTGCCGTCGCGCAGCACCACCGGATCGAGCGGCAGCTCCGCCGGGTCGCCCGCCCAGAGCATGCGGAAGTCGCCCTTGCTCACCGACGACTCGGTGAAGGCGAGGTCGTTCGCCCAGCCCGACGCGGGTGCGTCCCAGCGGCCGTCGAACACGTCGGCGGTGAACGCCAGCGCGGGGAGCACGATCGCGACCGCCCCGATGATCGCGGCGGGTTGGCGCCAGCCGAACCGGAACGAGTGGATGCCGTCGACGAACACCGACACCGTGATGCCGACGCACAACGCGAGTCCGAGCGCGGCGAGCGTGAGCCCGGCTTCGGGCGCCAGCACCGACGTGTCGGGGAAGAAGTGGGCCGGCACCCACACCGCCGCCCATCCGACGAGCGCGAGCACCCAGCCCCGCGCCGTCCACGCGAGACGATCTCCGGTGGCGACGAACAACGGGACCGCCGCGGCCACGATCAGTCCCCACATCACCCAACCGGCCGACGCCGGGCCGCTGTCGAAGCGCAGCACCTGCGCGAGGTCGAGGTCGGGCCGGAACGCGAAGCCCAGCGCTGCTTTGTCGGTGCCCGCGTGCGCGTACGCGAGGGGCCACGGGAAGAGCAGGATCAACGCGCCGATCGACGCAACGATCGCGATGCCGAAGGCGCGCAGCGTGGCCTTGGCGCGGCCCGCGATCGGGATGGCGATCACGAACGCGAGCACCGCGAGCAGGAACAGGCCGACGCCCGCCGGGTAGAACGCACCGAGGAGCGCGGCCAGCACCGCCAGGCGCAGCACCCGACCGCGTCGCGTGTCGTCGCGCTCACCGAGGCGGATGACGCGCAGGAGCAGGAACGGCAACAGCGCGAAGAGCACCAGTGGCCCGAGTCGACCCTGCGCGATCGCGTTGCGCGCGACCGGGTTGATCCCGTACACCAGCCCGGCCGCGAGCGCCGGCCCGCGGAACCCGATGGTGAAGCGACCCAAGCGGTAGGCGCCGAACGCGCCGAGCGGCAGCGCGACGACGACGGTCAGCGTCTGCGCCAGTGCCGTGGCTCCCAGCAGCACGGTCCCGAACGCTCCGATGACGGCGAGCGCCGCGGGCGCCGGCGACGCCGATCCGAGGCCGGTGTAGCGCCACGCGGAACCGAAGGTGTCGAACACGTCGCCGACGCCGGGCCAGTGCGCGAACGTCCCGATCGCGGGCACCCCACCGGTGATCAGCGAGCGCGACCCGATCACGACCATCACCAGGAAGCCGAGGAAGGCGACCGCGGCGGGCGTGCGCATGCCGTCGGACACCGAGTCGACCGCGCCGCGCGACACGTCACCGATCGAGCGCAGGCGGGTGTCGGTGTGCAGGTGATGGGAGAGGAACGCACCGAGCCGCGCGGTGCTCGAGACCTGCAGCTCGCGCAGCTCGGAGTCGTGCACCGTGCGCAGCGCCTGGGCCCGCTTCCGTGACGCTCGCAGTTGACGCACGTGGAACAGGTTCGAGTACCAGCTGCCGATGGCGGCGCGGGCGCGACGCGGCCGTCCGATCAGCAGGTCGCCGATCGCTTCGACGAATCCCACCACGAAGCCGATGGGCACCAGCCACAACAGCTTGTGGAACGAGTACGACGTGAACAGCACGCGGACGCGCGACCGCGCCAGGCCGAACTCGTCGGGGTGGTCGTCGCGCAGGCCGTCGGTCGCGGCCTGGCGATGCGTCGCCCGCGCGTCGGGGACGACGAGCACGCGCGCGCCGACGAGGCGCGCCCGCCAGCACAGGTCGAGGTCTTCGGCGCCCGGGAAGGTCGCGGGGTCGAAGCCCTCGAGCACCGTGAACAGGTCGGTGCGCACGAGCATCACCGCGGTCGGGACGTAGAAGACGTCGCGGACGCCGTCGTGCTGCTCCTGGTCGACCTCGCCCGGCTCGATGCCGGTGTACGGCGCGCCGAAGCGGTCGATCGACCGACCCACCTCGAGCAGCACGTCGGGGTTCTCGGCGCTCACGAGCTTCGGGCCCAGGATGCCGGCGTTCGACCGGTAGCCCTCCTCCACGAGGAACCGCACCACCGGCGGGTCGAGCACGACGTCGTCGTGACACAGCAGCAGGAAGGTCGCACCCTCCACCACGTGGAGGGCCTCGTTGGCGGCGTCGGCGAAGCCCGAGCCGTCCTCGAGCCGGCGGACGAACGCCCGCGGCAGCACCTCGGCGACGCGGGGGGTGGGGTCGTCGTCCGAGCCGCAGTCGACCACCAGCACGTGGAGGTCGTCGTAGTCCTGCTGCCCGAGGGAGACGAGGGTGTCTTCGAACCAGGGGCCCGGGTTGCGGGTGACGACCACGGCCACGACGGGCGGGTACTGGGCGAGGACCTCGTCGGCGTCGTCGCCGTCCTCGCCGCCTCGCCGTCGTCGACCGCGTCCACGGGTAGCGGCTCGACGGCAAGCGGATCGACTGGAGGCGGGTCGCCCACCGGTGCGGGCGACTCGTCCCCGGGGGGCGCCGCGACGGGATCGTCGGGCGGTTCGAGCACGCTCATGGAGGACGACAGCGTACCGTCGCCCTCCCGCAGGCCCCGGACACGGCGAGCGACCGGCGAGCGACTCGGCCGGGGACGCAGCGAGGTGGCTCGGAGGGGTCGGCCGGTACGCTCACGCCATGATCACAGCGCTGGCAGGGGGTGTGGGGGCGGCCCGGTTCCTGCGCGGTCTGGTGCAGGTCGTCGACCCGGCCGACGTCACCGTCATCGTGAACACCGCCGACGACGACTGGTTCCACGGTCTCTACGTGTGCCCCGACCTCGACTCGGTCACCTACACGCTCGCCGGGGCCCAGAACCCCGACACCGGCTGGGGCCTCGCGGGCGAGACCTTCGCCGCCGTCGACGCCCTCGCCCGCTACGGCGAGGACACGTGGTTCCGACTCGGCGACCAGGACCTCGCCACGCACCTCTTCCGCACCCGGCTGCTCGCGCGAGGGCGCCACGCTCAGCGAGGCCACCGCCCGGGTGACCGCGGCCTGGGAGCTCGGGCCGCGCCTGCTGCCGATGACCGACGACCGCGTGGCCACCCGCATCACCACCCCCGACGGCGAGCTCGCCATGCAGGAGTGGTTCGTGCGGGAGCACTGCGAGCCCCCGGTGGTCGGCGTGCGCTTCGACGGCGCGGCCGATGCTCGGCCCGCGCCCGGTGTGCTCGACGCCATCGCCGACGCGGACACCGTGCTCGTGTGCCCGAGCAACCCGGTCATCTCGATCGGCCCGATCCTCGCGGTGCCCGGCATGCTCGACGCGCTGGTGGCGCCGGCGCGATCGCGTGGTCGGTGTGAGCCCGATCATCGCCGGCCGTCCGGTGAAGGGACCGGCCGACCGCCTGATGGGACCGATGGGGATCGACGTCTCGTGCGTCGGCGTGGCACGCGAGTACCGGTCGTTCTGCAGCGCGCTCGTCATCGACACGGGTGACGCGGCGCGCGCCGGCGAGATCGAAGCCCTCGGCGTGCGGGCGGCCGTCGCCGACACGTTGATGACCGACGCGCGCGTCGCCGCCGCGCTCGCCGCGACACGCTCGCCGCCGTCGCCTGACCGAACGGGTGACCGGGCGCGTGCAACCCCTCACGATCATCCCGGTGCACGGCGTGCCCGAGGTGCGCCCCGACGACCTGCTGGCGCCGCTCATCGCCGATGCCGCGGCGGCGCAGGACACTCCCCTGCTCGATCGTGACTGCATCGTCGTCACCCAGAAGATCGTCTCCAAGGCCGAAGGACGGCTGGTCGAGGTCGATCCCGAAGACCGCGAGGCACGGCGGGTCATCGTCGAGGGCGAGTCGGTGCGCATCCTGCGGCGGCGGGGCGACCTCATCATCAGCGAGACCCGGCACGGGTTCGTGTGCGCGAACGCGGGCGTCGACCTGTCGAACGTCGACGCCGGATGGGCGGCACTGCTCCCGGTCGACAGCGACCGCTCGGCCCGCCGCATCCGCGACGCGCTGCGCGCCACCCGCGGCGTCGACGTCGGCGTGGTCATCTCCGACACCTTCGGGCGCCCGTGGCGTCAGGGGCTCACCGACGTGGCCATCGGCGTCGCCGGTCTCGCCGCCATCGTCGACCTCCGCGGCACCGACGACGCGCTCGGACGCGAGCTGCAGGTCACGGAGGTGGCGGTCGCCGACGAGGTCGCGTCCGCCGCCGAGCTGGTGATGGGCAAGTCGGCCGGCGTGCCGGTGGCGATCGTTCGCGGCCTCGACCCCTCGTGGTTCCGCGAGAGCGCCGTGACCGAGCTCGTCCGTCCGCCCGGCGAGGACCTCTTCCGATGACCCCCGCCCATTCACACGTTGCGTCACCTGAGGGCGTCATACCCCCCTCGAGTGACGCAACGTCGTCGTGGAGGGCGGGGTGAGTCGGGTGCCGGCGTTCCTGGAGGCGCGGCGGTCGATCCGGGCGTTCGTCGACGAGCCGGTCCCGCGCGACGCGCTCGACGGCTTCGTCGAGGCCGCGTGCACCGCGCCCGCGCCGCACCACTCGCGTCCGTGGCGCTGGGTCGTGGTCGACACCGCGTCGGCCAAGCAGCAGCTCGCCGACGGCATGGGTGACGCGTGGCGAGCCGATCTCGCGGGCGACGGTGTCGATGGCGCGCGCGTCGACGAGCTGGTCGACGCGTCACACGCCAAGATCACCGGCGCACCCGCGCTCGTGCTCGGGTGCCTCACCTGGGACGGTCTCGACCGCTACCCCGACGAGACCCGTCAACGCGCCGAGTTCGGCATGGCGTTGCTGTCGCTCGGTGCCGCGGTGGAGAACCTCATGGTCGCGGCGGCCGACGCGGGATACGCGTCGTGCTGGGTCGCGGCGCCGATCTTCTGCCCCGAGGCCGCGCGCGACGCGCTCGCCCTCGAACCCGAGTGGTTGCCGCACGCGATGGTGGTCGTGGGGCGCCCCGACCCGTCCTACGTGGGTCGACCGCGTCCGCCGGTCCCCCTCCAGCGAGCTCCGCGCCTTCCGCTGACCACCCGCGGACGCGACCCTGTCGCCCGCAGCCCCCTTGCTACGGTTCGGGACCTTGCCCAGCCCCCTCGACCGCCGCACCTTCCTCGCGCTGCTGGCCGCGGGCACCGTGTCCGGAGCCGCGTGGTCGGGGTTGGCCGACGTCGTCGCGCCGGGCGCCGAGGCCACGGCTGCAACCAGCACCACCACGTCCGCGGGTGCCGACGGCGTCGTACGGCTGGGCCGCAGCTACCTGCGCGACCACCCCGAGGAAGCCGACGCCGCCCAGCTCCGGTCGTCGCTCCCGGGCCTCGACCCCGCCCAGCCGGTCCGCCCGCAGCTGCCCGCCCTCGCGCCGACATCGGTCGGCGACTTCGAGGCCGGACGCGTCGTCTTCGTCGACGGGTGGCACCTCGCGCTCACCGAGGCGCGCGCGTCGGCCGCGGTCGCGCTGGGGGCCTGACCGGGTGCAGCTCGACGCCCGGAAGGTTCGCGCGGGATCCACCCTCTCGGCCGACGTGTGCGTCATCGGCGCGGGCGCGGCCGGGATCACCGTCTCGCGCCGCTGGCGGCGAAGGGCCATCAGGTCCTGCTCCTCGAGAGCGGCGGGTTCAAGCAGGACAAGGCGACGCAGTCGCTCTACAAGGGCACGTCGGTCGGCATCCCGATCGACCCGACCGTCGACCTCGGGCTCGACACGCCGCGCCTGCGGTTCTTCGGAGGCACGACCAACCACTGGGCGGGATTCTGCCGGCCGTTCCCCGAGGGTGACCTCGCGGCACGGGCCTGGGTGCCGCGCTCGGGATGGCCGATCACCCGCGCTGATCTCGACCCCTACTACGCCGGCGCGCACGACGTCATCAAGCTCGGGCCGTACGACTACTCGATCCCGTCCTGGACCGAGCAGGGCCATCTGACGCAGCCCTTCCTCGAGGACGACGCCATGCCGCACGTCCTCTACCAGGTGGCAGGGCATCCGGTGCTCGGCGACACGTACCGCGACGAGATCGTGGCATCGGATCGGATCCGGCTGGTGCTGTGGAGCAACGTCACGCATCTCGCGCTCGACGAGAGCGGCGGCGCGATCGACCACGTCGACGTCGCGACGCTGAGCGGCAACTCGTTCCACGCGCGCGCCCCACAGTTCGTGCTGGCAACCGGCGGCCTCGAAGTGCCGCGGATACTCCTCACGTCGAACGACCGCCGGCCGGCGGGCATCGGCAACGAAAACGACCAGGTCGGTCGCTCCTTCATGGAGCACGTGAACATCGCCGTCGGCCCGGTGCCGCTCACGGTCCCGGAGTCGGTGCTCGGGCCCTACAAGCTGAACCCGATCACCGTCGACGTGAACGGCGAACCCCGCGACATCTCCCTCCAGACCGTCGCCCTCATCGCACCGGACATCGTCGAGCGCGAGGGGCTGCGCGCCTGCGAGATCACGCTGGAGTACCCGTTCTCACCGGACGACTCCCGCCTGCCCAAGATCTACCCGACGGTGACGCGCGGCATCGACCTCCTCCGCGCGCAGGGCAAGACGGTGAGCACGGTCCCGACCGCTCGGATCCTCTGCGAGCAGGAACCCAACCCGGCGAGTCGGGTGACGATCACGCGGCGAAGGATCCCCTCGGCATGCCGCGGATCCAACTCGACTGGCAGCTCACCCGCGACGACCGGCTGAGCATGCTGACATCGCTCCGGGTCTTCGGGGCCCAGGTCGGTGAGCTCGACGCGGGACGCTTCCGTCTCGACATCGCGGGATACCACGACTCCGATCCCGGCGACGGCGACGACGTCAAGTTCGCGGTCAACACCGGATCGCATCACATCGGCACCGCGCGCATGAGCACTGACCCCACCGACGGGGTCGTCGACGCCGACTGCAAGGTGCACAGCGTCGCGAACCTCTACATCGGCGGCAGCGCGGTGTTCCCCACCAGCGGCGCGAACACGCCGACGCTCACCATCGTGGCGCTGGCGCTGCGCCTCGCCGACCACCTGGACGACGATCACCTGACCGCGATCACCTGACCGCGATCACCTGACCGCGCGGCGACGGTTCGGTCACGAACCCTGGTCGCGGAACCAGTCGACGGTGAGGCCGAGGCCCTCGTCGAGCGCGGTCCAGGGCTTCCAGCCGAGGTGGATCGCGGCGCGACCGGGATCGAGCGCGGAGCGTTCGAGCTCTCCCGCACGCGCCGGCGCCCGGTTGGGCGGCTCCGCGTAGCCGACCAGACCGGCGACCGCGTCGTAGAGCTCGCAGCACGCTGGTCTCCACCCCGGTGCCGATGTTCATCAGCAGTCCGCCACCCTTCTCGGTGGCCCGCACGAACGCGTCGACGACGTCGTCGACGAACACGTAGTCGCGCGTCTGCGCGCCGTCGCCGAACACGGTGGGCTGGCGGCCCGCGAGCATCCGCCCGGCGAAGATCGCGACGACGCCGGCCTCCCCGTTGGGATCCTGCCGCGGCCCGTAGACGTTGCCGAGCGCGAGCTCGGTGTACTCGAGCCCGCGCACCTCGCGGTAGTAGTGCAGGTAGTCACCGGCGGCCTTCTTCGACACGCCGTAGGGCGAGATCGGCCGCTGCGGGTGGCTCTCCCGCACGGGCAGCGAGTCGGGGATGCCGTAGAGCGTGCCCCCCGACCCCGCGAACACCACCTTGCGGGTGCCGGCGGCGATCGCGGCCTCGCACACGTTGAGCGAGCCGAGCACGTTGACCTCGGCGTCGAACAACGGCTTCGCCACCGACACGCGCACGTCGAGCTGCGCGGCGAGATGGAAGATCACCTCGGGACGACGGTGACCGACGAGGTCGGCGAGTTGCGGCGAGCGGATGTCGAGACGGTGGAAGCTGAACTTGCGGCTGCGTTGCGCGCGCGCCTCGGTGAGGTTGGCGAGCGCGCCCGTCGACAGGTCGTCGATGGCGTCGACGTCGCAGCCCTCGGCGAGGAGTCGGTCGACGAGCGTCGAGCCGATGAACCCGGCGCCGCCCGTGACCATCGCGCGCACGGCGTCACTCCCCCGGTGTCGAAGCAGGCTCGGGCGCGTCGGGGTCGGTGCGACGGATGCGTGCTCCCGACGCGCGGGCTCCGGCGTCGAGCACCGCGTCCGAACCCACGATGGTGTGGTCGGACGCGATCGCGCCGGTCCCGAGCGTGGCACCCGGACCGAGCACGGAGTCGATGACCTCGGCGTCGGGCTCGAGGACGGCACGGTCGTGCACCACCGCGCGCAACACCGCGCGCACCGGCGGCGACCGACGCGCCGGCACCGATCGCGGAACCGGCGACCCTCGCGCCGGCGTCGACGCGCGCGCCGTCGCCGAGCAGCACGGGTGCCACCAGCCGCGCGTCAGCATCGACGTGCGCGTCGCCCTGGACCCAGATCCCCGGCGCGGTCTCGCGCGCGCCCGGCGCGGGGGCGCCGCCGAGGACGCCCGCGAGCACGTCGGCGTGCGCCTGGAGGTACTTCTCGGGAGTGCCGATGTCGATCCAGTAGCGTGTCGCTCGCCATCGCGTAGAGGCGGCTCGGCTCTTCGAGCATGCGCGGGAACGTCTCGCGCTCGATGGACACGGTCAAGCCGCTCGGGGATGCGCTGCAGCACCGACGGTTCGAGCACGTAGGTGCCGGCGTTGATCCAGTTGGTCGGCGCCTTGCCCTTGGGTGGCTTCTCGACGAACGCGACCACCTCGCCGTCGTGCGCGCGTCGGCACCACGCCGAACGCCGACGGATCGGCGACCTTGGTGAGGCAGATGGTGGCCTCCGCGCCGCGCTCGTCGTGGAACGCGACCAACGTGCCGAGGTCGAGCGTGGTGAGCACGTCGCCGTTGCACACGACGAGCCGCTCGTCGAGCCCCTGCGGCCGCGAAGCGGATCGCGCCGGCGGTGCCGAGCGGGTGGTCCTCGACCGCGTAGCGCAGCACCAGGTCACCGAAGCGACCCTCCGGGAAGTGCGCCTCGAAGGCGTCGGGCAGGTAGCCGAGCGACAGCACCACCTCGTCGACGCCGTGACGCGCCAACCACGCGAGCTGGCGCTCCAGGAACGGCTGGTTGGCGATCGGGAGCAGCGGCTTGGGCGTCGTGTAGGTGAGGGGCCGCAGGCGCGTGCCCTCGCCGCCCACCAGGACGATCGCCTTCACGACGCCGACCTCACGACGCCGACCTCACGGTGAGGAGGTGCTGGTGGCCGCGGGGGCCGTGGTGGTCGCCGCGCGGCGACGTGGTCGTCGTCGCGTCGATCGCGTTGCACGGCGAGTTCTTGCTGAGGTTCGCCGTCGAGTTGTCGTTGATCTGGTTGAACGCGGTGCAGGCGTCGGGCGGGAACGGTTGCTCGGCGCCCTTGGGCAGGAAGTAGATGGCGAGGGTCTCGCCGTCCTTCATGTGGTAGTCGCCGGGGTTGCCGGTGCGCGGCTTGCCGTCGACCGCCCAGGTGAGCTCACCCTGCTTGCCCTTGTACTGCCCGAACGAGCACGTGTCGCCGTTCGACCACTCGGTCTGCTTGACCTTCGACTTCGGACCGGTCCACGCGTCGATGGAGTCGGACGACACCGACCAGCCGCCGTAGTCGGCGAACTTCGACAGCTTGGCGTTGCTGCCTTCCTCGGACACGACGAACGGGTGGGTGTGGATCAGGTTGTCGCCGTGGGTGTGGATGCCGACGTTCGCCGCCTGGTTGGGGTTGTCGGCCGGCTTCTCGAACTGCGGCTGCGCGGTCAACCACTCCCCGCAGACGTTCACCTGGAACGCGGTGTGCCAGTGGTCGCCGGCCACGTTGGCGGCGGCGTCGGGGGCACGGGGCGGGCCGCTGCTCGCGGTGTCGCCACCGCCGCGCACCAGGAACACCGAGACGATGCCGATGATGATGATGGACGCGATGGCGACGTTCCACCCCATGGATCCGCTGCGCCTGCGCTTCGGCTTGCGGTACTTGGAGCGCATGGCGGCGCGCTGAGAGCGGGTCCGGGACTGGGGCATGGCGAAGCGCAGGTTACCCGCTGACCTTCGGCGTCTCGGGGCGCGTCCCCAGGGCCCGCACCGCCATGTCCACGGCCGCGCGAACGGCCAGGAAGCACGCGGCGGGGAACAGGAGCAGCCGCCGCGCACCCCGCCACCGCCGGGCGAGGAACCGGTACGCGGACCGGTGGTGCTCGACGATCATCCGGTACGGGCGCCGCGACGTGCTCGCCCCCTGGACGTGGGTCACGACGCCCGGACGGCTCGTAGGCGACCCGCCACCCGAGGCGGCGCAGCCGCCAGCAGAGGTCGACGTCCTCCATGTACATGAAGTAGCGCTCGTCCCACCCGCCGACCTCGTCGAGCGCGCTCCGGCGCAGCCACATCGCCGCGCCCGACACCCAGTCGACGTCGCGGGGTCGGTCCGGATCGCGCGTCGAGCTGGCGGTAGCGCCGGGTGAAGCGGTTGCGCGGCCACCACAGCCCGAGCACGGCCGTGGCCGACGGCATCGACGGTCGACGCGTGGGCCCGGGCCGACGGGTAGTCGGAACCGTCGGGGTTGCAGAGCGCGGTCCGACGGCCGCGAGATCGGGCTCGGCGTCGAGCCGGGCGAGCATCGCCGCCGCCGTGCCCGGCTCCACGACGAGGTCGGGATTGCAGCACCGCGACGACGGGCGCGGTCGTGGCGGCGATCCCGAGGTTGGCCGCGGCCGCGTAGCCCGACGTTGCCGCCGGGGTCGACCACGCGTGACGTCCGGGATGCGCCGCGAGCAGCGCGGCGACCGAGCCGTCGGCCGAGCCGTTGTCGACGACGACCAGCTCGATGCGCCGGCGCCCGATCGTGGAGTCGGCGTCGGCGAGCAGCGACCGCACGCAGTCGAGCAGGAGCGGCCCCGCCTCGTAGTTGACGACGACCGCCGCCCAGGCGGCGGGCTGGTGACGTCATCAGTCCACGAAGCGGTACTTGACGAGCGTCCAGAGCGCGGCGAAGCCGTCGCGCCACGTGATCTTCTTGCCCTCGTCGAACTCGCGGCCGGTGTACGAGATCGGCACCTCGTAGATGCGGATGCCCCGCCTGCAGGATCTTCGCGGTGATCTCGGGCTCGATGTCGAAGCGGTTGCGCCCGGAGCGTGATGCCGTCGAGCAGCGTCCGGTCGACGAGCTTGTAACACGTCTCCATGTCGGAGAGCGTCGTGTTGTAGAGCACGTTGGTGACCAGCGACAGGAAGCGGTTGCCGACCCAGTGCAGGAACAGCATGTTGCGCCGCTCGCCGGTGAAGCGCGAGCCGTAGACGACGCGCGCCTTGCCGCGCAGCACCGGGTTGAGCAGCTTGGGCCAGTCCTCGGGGTCGTACTCGAGGTCGGCGTCCTGGACGAGCACGTAGTCGCCGGTGACGTGCGCGAAGCCGGTGCGCACCGCGGCGCCCTTGCCCCGGTTGCCGTCGTGCATGACGACGCGCACGGTGCTGTCGCCGAGCTGGCGCAGCACGTCGCGGGTGCCGTCGTTGCTGCCGTCGTCGACGACGATGATCTCGCGCTCGATGCCGTCGGGGAGCTCGACCGCGCGCATGCGGCGCAGGACCTCGACGACGGTGTTGCGCTCGTTGAACACGGGCACGATGACCGAGAGCTTGCGGAGCTTCGGCGCGGTCGTCGTCACGTGCGACCACGGCGCGCTCCTCCAGGTACCAGTCGTGCGTGCGGGCGAGACCTTCGCGGAGGTCGATCTTCGGCTCCCAACCGAGCAGCGCGCTCGGCCAGGGTGATGTCGGGCCGGCGCCGCGTCGGGTCGCCGGTCGGCAGCGGCTCGAACACGATCGCTCGCGGCTCGAGCCGGTGACCTCGCAGCACGAGCTCGGCGAGCTCGAGCATCGTGAACTCGATCGGGTTGCCGATGTTCACCGGCTCGACGACGTCGGAGTCGAACAGCGCGAGCGATCCCGCGCACCTCGTCGTCGACGTAGCAGAACGACCGCGTCTGCGTTGCCGTCGCCGTACACCGTGAGCGGCTTGCCGTCGATCGCCTGCACCAGGAAGTTCGACACGACGCGACCGTCGGCCGGGCGCAGCCGCGGGCCGTACGTGTTGAAGATGCGCACGATCCCGGTGTCGACGCCGTAGAGCGCGGTGGTACGTCATCGTGAGCGTCTCGGCGAAGCGCTTCGCCTCGTCGTACACCGCGCGCGGCCCGATCGGATTGACGTTGCCGTTGTAGCTCTCGGGTTGCGGGTGCACGTGCGGGTCGCCGTAGATCTCGCTCGTCGACGCGAGCAGGAAGCGCGCGTCGTTCGCGCACGCGCGAGGTCGAGCGCGTGGCGGGTGCCGATCGACCCGACGTCGAGCGTCTCGAGCGGCATGCGCGAGGTACTCGGGCGGGCTCGCGGGGCTCGCGAAGTGCAGCACCCGTCGACCGGGCCCGTCGACCGGGATGCTCGTCGATGACGTCGGCGCGCACGAGCGTCGAAGCCGGCGTCGTCGGCGAGGTGCGCGACGTTCTCGCGGCGGCCGGTGAGGAAGTTGTCGACCGCGACGACCTCGTCACTCGCGCGCGCGGAGCGACGTCGCAGAGGTGCGACCCGACGAACCCGGCGCCGCCCGGTGACGACGACCCGGGCGCATCAGCGCCCGACGCCCTGGTAGGCGAACCCGCGCCGCCGCATGGCGGCCGGGTCGAGCAGGTTGCGGGCGTCGACGATCGCGCGGCGCGGCGCATCGCGTCGTGCACCCGGTCGAAGTCGAGCCAGCGGAACTCGTCCCACTCGGTGAGCAGCGCGACGACGTCGGCGCCGGTCGCCGCTTCGTAGGGGTCGGTGCACGACGTCGAGCCCGGGGACGCAGCATCGGCGGCCGCCTCGCCCGCCGCGGGGTCGTACGCCGCGCACGTCGCGCCCTCCTCGAGCAGCCGCGCGGCACACGACCAGCGCGGGCGAGTCGCGCAGGTCGTCGGTGTCGGCCTTGAACGTGAGGCCCCAGACCGCCGACGGCACGTCGCGCGAGCGACCCGCCCGCGGCCGTCGCGCACCTTCTCGACGATGCGCTCGTGCTGGCGCGCGGTTCACGTCGACGACGCCGCGCGAGCAGCTGAAGTCGTAGCCGGCGACGCGGCGGTGTGCAGCAGCGCGGCGATGTCCTTCGGGAAGCACGAACCGCCGAAGCCCGGACCGGGATGCAGGAACTGGAACCCGATGCGGGTGTCGTAGCCCATGCCGATCGCGACCTCGCGCACGTCGGCGTCGACCGCTTCGCACAGGTTGGCGATCGCGTTGATGAACGAGATCTTGGTGGCGAGGAACGCGTTCGACGCGTACTTGATCATCTCGGCCGACGCGGGGTCGGTGACGAGCACCGGCGCGTGCACGCCGCGGTAGAGCTCCGACACGCGCACCGCGACCGCGGTGTCGTCGCAGCCGATCACGATGCGGTCGGGGTTCGAGGAAGTCGCGGACCGCCTGCCTTCGCGCAGGAACTCGGGGTTCGACGCGACGCCCACTGTCGCTGCTCGGCGCCCGGCTTCGGCTGAGGAGCCGCGGCACGAACTGCGTCGAGCCCACCGGCACCGTCGACTTGTTGACCACGACGGTGCCCGGCGCGCAGCACCGGCGCGATCTCGTGCGCGACCGCCTCGACGGCCGAGAGGTCGGCCGCGCCGTCGTCCCCCTGGGGCGTCTGCACGCAGAGGAACACGATCTCGGCGCCGCGCGCCGCCGTCGTGGCGCCCACGACGAACGCAACCGGCGCGAGGCGAGCCCTTCGGCGACCAGCGCGGGCAGCCCGTCCTCGAGGATCGGCACCTCGCCCTTCGACAGCGCCCGCACGCGCTCCGCGTCGATGTCGGCGCAGATGACCGAGTGCCCGAGATGCGCCAGGCACGCCGCGGTGGTGAGGCCGACGTACCCCGCGCCGATGACCGCGACCTCGCTCATGTCCAGTCCTTCACGTACTCGGTGACTGCGTCGCGCCACGGCCGCAGCGACGGCAGGCCGGCGAGGCGCAGGGCGCGGTTGTCGAGCGCACTCATCGGCGGACGGGCCGCGGGCCGGTCGAGGTCGGCCGCGTCGAGCGGCGCGACGTGTGACGGGTCGACGCCGCGCGCCCGCAGCGCGGTGACGATCAGCTCGTGACGAGTGACCGCCTCGCTGCCGCTGGTGACGTGGAACAGCCCCTGGCGGCGCTCCACTGCGAAGCGGGCCAACAGCACCGCGAGGTCGGGTGCGTACGTGGGCACGCTCACCTGGTCGGCGAGCACACCGTCGAGCTCGCCCCGGTCGAACGCCCCGAACGCCCAGCTCACGAGGTCGGTGCCACGCCGGCCGAACACCCACGACGTGCGGACGGTCGCCCACGACGCCGCGTGGCGCTCGACCTCCTGCTCTCCGCCGAGTTTGGAGCGTCCGTACTCCGAGAGGGGATGGACGGCGTCCCACTCGTCGTAGGGGCGCGTGGCCATGCCGTCGAACACGTAGTCGGTGGAGACGTGGACGAGGTGCGCGCCCCGACGCGCCGTCGCCACCGCGAGGTGGCGCACCCCGAGGGCGTTGACCGCGAAGGCCCGCTCCGGATCGCGCTCGCAGCCGTCGACGTTGGTCATGGCCGCGGTGTTGACCACCGCGTCGGGTGCGAACTCGCCGACCACCTGCTCGACCTGCTCGCGATCGGCGAGATCCAGCTCGTCACGCGCCGCGCCGAGCACCTCGTGGTGCCCCCCGAGGGCCTCCACGACGCGAGCGCCGACTTGACCGGCCGCGCCGGTGACGAGGATGCGCACGGAGGGGAAGTGTACGGGCGAGTCTGCTGCGGACCGGCCTACTGCGGGCAGGCAGCGGACGGGTTCGGCGGTGCTTCCGTCGTGGTGGTGGGCGCCTCGGTGGTCACGGGTGCACCGGGCACCGTCGTCGCCGGCGGCGCCGTCGTCGTGGTCGGCGGCACCGTGATGGTGCCCGGGAACGAACTGCCGAGCACCAGGTGCACCGCGTCCTTGGCGGTCGCGTCGGGCACGAGCTTGGCGTCGGGGAAGTAGGTCAGCAGCGCCTTGGCCTCCTCGGCCTGGCCGTAGGCGTACCGGATCTCGGTGACCGGGATCGTCGCGGCCGCCGTGCCCTGCGACGCGTGGAAGCCCTGACCTGCGAGCGCGGTCACGACCGACGGCGCCACGTTGGTGCCGGTGGCGTCGACCACGCGCACCGTCACGTGCGACGGCTGCACGATCGCGGGCTTCGGGGTGTCGTCGCCGAACGTGCGCAGCTGTCGCACCACGTCTTCCGCGCCCGCAGCGGGGACGAGCGTGACGTTCGGGTTGTCGGGGTCGGGATCCACCGGCAGGGTCTCGAAGCGGACCGAGTTGGGGTCGTTCACGTCGACGGTCTTGAACGCGCGCACGAGCGCGTTGACGTCGTCACGGCTCAGGCTCTGGTCGGCCTTCAGGTACCCGATCACGTCGCTGCTCAGCGACAGCGCCAGGAACGGGTCGCTCAGCGACTTCGAGATCGCCTTGGCCGCGAGCTGGCGGATGAAGGTCTGCTGGCGACCGATGCGGTCGAGGTCGGCGCGGATGTCGAACACGCGCCAGTGGTTGCCGTCCTCGTCGACGATGGGGCCGTCCGGATCGGCGATCTCCAGGCTGCGCGACCGCACGTACGCGAGCGCGGCGTCACCGTTGAGCGCGTAGCACCCCGCCCCGTACGGCGTGTAGAGACCAGTCTCGAGGTCACGCAGCCGGCCCGGTAGGTACACGGCGATGTTGCCGATTGCGTTCACGATCTCGCGGAAGCTCTCGAAGTCGACCTCGAGGTAGTGGTTGATGGGGATGTCGAAGTTGGCCTGGAGCGTCTTGACGACGAGGTCGGGTCCGCCGAGCGAGTACGCGGCGTTGATCCGCTGCTTGCCCGCGTAGCCGGGGATGTCCACCATGAGGTCGCGCGGGAAGCTGACCACGAACGTCTTCTGCGAGCTCGGCTCGACGTGCGCCACCATCAGCGTGTCGGAACGCTGGCCCTCGACGCTGGTGTCGTTGGTCGGGTCACCGAACGACGCCGCGTCGTCGGGGTTGTTCACGAACGCGCGCGAGTCGGACCCGATGATCAGGTAGTTCGCGCCGCCAGGAGGTGCGGGCGCGACGTCGACGGTGACGCGGCGGATCTTGGCGACGCGCTGCGTGATGCCGCGGTCGACCAGCGCGACCGCGCTGGTCATGCACGCGCTCGCGATGAGGACGGCGATCAGCAGACGGCCCCAGAAGCCGCGCCACCGCATCTTCTCGTTGGCAGCGTCTTCCGTGCTGCTCCCCGCGTTGGCCGCCGGCCCCGACATGTGCTCCGTTCCTCCCGGCGTCAGACGCAGGCCGCTTCGGGCGACACGGTGGTGGTCGTCGCCTGCGGAGCCCCCGTCGTGGCCGTGGTGCCCAGCCCGTGGAAGTCCTTCCCGAGGACCAGCACGATATCGGTGCCGGGAAGCGTGGTGTCTTCGACCAACTGCGCTCCGGGCACGACGCTCTGCACCAGTTGCGCCTTGGCCTGGTCTGCGGCCGCGTACCGGATCTCGCTGTGGTCGACGGTCCCCCGCGAGTCGTTCTCGGCGCCGCCGTTCACGAAGCCCTTCTGTTGCAGGTCCTGCGCGGTCGTGCCGGCCGCGCCCTGCACGCCGGATCCGTTGCGCACCAGGACCCGCACGTCGACCGGGCGGACCGAGGGCGTGGCGCCGCCGCCCCCACCCGTGGTGGCGGGCGGAGCGGTCGTGGTGGTCGGGATCGGCGCCTCGCCGCGCAGCACCGCGAGGACGGCGTCCGCCTCGGGCTGCTTCTCGACCAGGAACGAGCCGGCCGAGTCACCCATGTTCCAGGGCAGGGTCTCGAAGATGCGGGCCGCCGTCGGTCCCGTCCGAGAGTCCCATGAAGGCGCGCACCAGCTCGTTGAACGCGTCGCGGTCGAACGACCGGTCGGCGGTGAGGTTCGGGATCAGGTTGTCGGCGATCTCGGGGGCGATCGTCGGGTCGTCGGTGGCCTTCTGCACTGCGATCCGTCCGAGCCGCTTGATGAAGTCCTGCTGGCGTTGGATGCGGTCGATGTCGGCGCGACCGCTGGCGTCGACCCACTTGCCGTTCTCGTAGTACTCGAGGTGGCGCGCGCGCACGTACGCGAGCGAGGTGGCACCGTCGAGGTGGTAGCAGCCCGGTCCGTAGGGGAACGGCTGCAGGCCGGAGAGCTGGTCGCGCATCTGCTGCGGGATCCAGACGGGCACCGAGCCGACCGCGTTCACGATGTCCTCGAACGACTTGAAGTTCACCTCGAGGTAGTGGTTGATCGGCACGTTGAAGTCCTGCTGCAACGTGTCGACCACGAGCTGCGGGCCCTTGTTGAACGCGGCGTTGATCTTCTGGCGCCCGAGGCCGGGCACGTTGACCCATGAGGTCGCGGGGGAACGACACCACGTAGCTGGCGTCGCCGTCGGCGTGGAGCACCATCATCGTGTCCGAGCGCGGGACCGTCGGCCGTGGTGTCGGCGTCGGTGAACGCCTCCTTGTCGGCCTCGCTCTGCACGAACGACCGCGGTGTCCGAGCCGATGATCAGGAAGTTCGTCGCCGTGCTCGACGCCGGCGCGACCGTCGACATCGACGCGCGGGATCTGGTCGATCCGGTCGTCGATGTAGCTGTTGATGCGGAAGACCGCCGACGCCCATCACGAGTGCAGCACAGCACGATGGCGATGACGATCCGTCCGGAGAGCGCGCGCACTGCGGCGAGGGGAGATCTCACGGTCCGGTCATGGTACCGAGGGGCTCCGGCGAGACGGGTCGCGTGGGGTCCTGCGAACGGCCCCGATGGGCGGGGAGCCCGCCTTGTACCGTGGGCCGGTGCGCCACGCCGACCTCGTCGCGTCCGGGCTGGTCAGCAGCCTGCCGCCCGGTGTCGGGGCGACCGCGGTGCGTCGCGGCCGTTCGACCGTCGTCGGGGTGGAACCGGCGGAGGTGCTGGTCGGCGTCGGGTCCCGATCGCCTTCGCCGCCCTCGATGCGCTCGCCCCCGGGTTCTGGGTCGGGTGGTGCTCGTTCGAGCTCGGCCACGCCGCCGAGCGGGTCGTGGCCCGCGGCGCCTCGACCGAGCCCGCGACCGTGCCCGACCTCGTGTTCGCCCGGTTCGACGCCCTCGCGGTGATCGACCCCCGAGGCGGCATTCGCGTGCGACGGCGCCGGACCCGGCCGCGCCCTCCTCGACCACGCGGTCGCGGCGCCGCGCACCGCTCGGTGCAGGTGCTCCGATCGCGCCGACGCACTGGCGCAGCGGCCTCGACCGTGACGACTACACCGACCGCGTCACCGCGGTGCTCGACCTGCTCGCGCGCGGGCGAGTGCTACCAGGTCAACCTCACGCGCCGGCTCACGTGCGACGACGCCATCGACCCGATCGCGCTCTACCGCGCACTCGCGCACGCGCACCCGGCGCCGCACGCTCGCGCTCCTGCACCTCCCGGAGCTCGGCGCGGGGACGCGCCGTCGTGTCGGCGTCGCCGGAGCGGTACCTGCGGCTGCGTCACCGCGACGTCGAGACGCGGCCGATCAAGGGCACCGCGGCGACCCGCGCCGCGCTGCGCGCCAGCAGCAAGGACCACGCCGAGAACGTGATGATCGTCGACCTCGCGCGCAACGACCTCGGCCGGGTGTGCGAGCCGGGATCGGTCGCGCGTGCCCGAGCTGTGCGCGGTCGAGGCCCATCCCGGGCTGCACCACCTCGTGAGCACCGTGCGCGGGCGGCTCCGCGACGACGTCGGACTCGGCGCGCTGGTGCGCGCGACGTTCCCGCCCGCGTCGGTCACCGGCGCGCCGAAGCCGCGCGTGCTGCAGGCGATCGAAGACCTCGAGCCGGTGCGGCGCGGCGTCTACTGCGGCGCGTTCGGGTGGATCGACACGTCGGCCGGCGATCCCGACCGCGTGACCGCCGACCTCGCCGTCGCCATCCGCACGTTCACCGTGCTCGGCACGTCCGGCGCCGGGTGCACGCACTTCGCGTCGGCGGCGGCATCGTCGCCGACTCGCCGCCCGACGCCGAGTGGGCCGAGACCGAGCTCAAAGCGGCGCGGCTCCTCGCGGTGGCCGGCGCCGCGACCGGCGCCGAGGCCGACGCGCGGCGCGGCGTCGTGAGCGCCTCCGCCGTGGCCCGCCGACGCTGACTCCACGACGAGTGGTGTGGTCGACGGCGCGCTGCTCGCCGTCGACGAGGCCCGCATCTCCCCGTTCGACCACGGCCTGCTCGTCGGGCGACGGCGTGTTCGAGACCATCCGCGTCTACGGCGGCGAGCCGTTCGCCTGGACCCGCCACCTCGACCGGCTGGCGCACTCGGCGTCGGGCCTCGGCCTGCCGGTCCCCGATCGCGACGCGCTGCACGCGGCCGCGTGCGCGGTGCTGCGGGCCAACGGCCACGACGAGGCGCGCCTGCGCATCACCGTCACCGGCGGGGTCGCACCGCTCGGCTCGGAACGCGGCGAGTGCGCGGCCCGACCGTCGTCGTCGCCGCGAGCAGCTCGTTGCGCCCGTGGCCCGACTCCGTGAGCGTCGTCATCGTGCCGTGGGTGCGCAACGACCGCGGCGCGACCGCGGGGCTGAAGACCATCTCCTACGCGGAGAACGTGCGCGCCCTCGCGTACGCGCACGAGCGCGGCGCCGAGCGAGGCGATCTTCGCCAACACGCGCGACGAGCTGTGCGAGGCCACCGGCTCCAACGTGTTCGTCGTGCGCGACGGCGTGGTGGCGACGCCGCCGGAGTTCGTCGGGCTGCCTGCTCGGCGTCACGCGCGCGCTGGTGCTCGAGCTCTGCGCGAGGCTCGGCATCGAGGTCGACGAGTCACCCCTCCCGCTCGACGCCCTCGCGCGACGCCGACGAGGCGTTCCTCACGTCCACCGTCCGCGAGGTCCAGCCCGATCTCCCCCGTCGACGGCCGCGCCGTCCCCTCGGTGCCCGGCCCCGTCGCCGCCACCCTCAGCCGCCGCCTTCACCGCCCTCGTCGCCCGACGACCTCGACCCCTAGACCCCGTTTCGGCGCCCCTCACCGCGTCATAGCGCGGATCGAGCGGCGCCGAAACGTCAGGCGGGTCAGCGGAGGTGGAGCGACGTCGGCGGCGACGACGGTGTGGTCGGTGCCGGCGTCGTCGCGCACGACGAGCGCGCCGTCGTCGGTGACGCCGACGGCGGTCGCCGACGAGATCGGCGTCGCGCACGTGCTCGACGCGCACCGAGCGCCCGATCGTGGCGAGCCGCGCCCGGTAGTCGTCGACGACCCGGTCGACGCGCGTCCAGGCGCCGCCGCGAGCCGGTCGAGGAAGGCGTCGAGCAGCGCGTCACGGTCGACGGGATGGCCGGCCTCGAGGTTGCACGCCGTCGCCGTCGCCCGGAGCTCCGGCGGGGAACGACGTCCCAGTTCACGTTGCACGCCGGCGCCGACCACCAGGGCGTCGCCCTCGGCCTCGGCCAGGAGCCCGGCCAGCTTGCGGTCGTCGACGACCAGGTCGTTGGGCCACTTCAGCCCGGCGTCGATCCCGGCGACGTCGCCGACCGCCTCCGCCAGCGCCACGCCCGGCCGCCATCACGCAGCCCGGTGCGCCGGCGTCGGGCTCGAGCGCCGGGCCGGCAGCAGCACCGACGACCAGGAGCGACGACCCGGGCGGCGCCTCCCAGGTGCGGTCCAGGCGGCCCCGGCCCGCGGTCTGGTCGTCGGCGACCACGACCAGGCCGCCGGCGCGCCCTCCCGGGCGGCGTCGAGGGCGTGGCGGTTCGTGGAGTCGAGCGTCGGCGAACCACACGACTCGCCACCGGCCCCGTTCCGAGGTGCGAGCGGGTGCGGACACGGCCGTAGGATACGGCGTCCTGTCGCCAGAGCACCTCGAGGGGCCGTTGTTCAGCAAAGTCCTCATCGCCAACCGGGGCGAGATCGCGGTCCGGGTCATGCGCACCTGCCGCGAGCTCGGCATCACGACCGTGGCCGTCTACTCCGACCTCGACCGCGACGCGATGCACGTCCGCTACGCCGACGAGGCGTACGCGCTCGGCGGGCAGACCGCGGCCGAGAGCTACCTCAACACCGACGCCATCCTCGACGCGATCGAGCAGAGCGGCGCCGAGGCCGTGCACCCGGGATACGGGTTCTTCTCCGAGAACGCCGACTTCGCCCGCGCCATCACCGACGCGGGGCGTCGCCTGGATCGGCCCGCCCCCCGAGGCGATCGAGATCATGGGCGACAAGATCTCGTCGCGGAAGGCGGCGGCCGCCGCCGACGTGGCGTCGGTGCCCGGCACGCTCGACCCCATCCAGGACGCGTCCGAGGTCGTCGCGTTCGGCAACGAGTTCGGGTGGCCGGTCGCGATCAAGGCCGCGTACGGCGGTGGCGGCAAGGGCCTGAAGGTCGCGCACAGCGCCGACGAAGCGGCCGAGGCGTTCGAGTCGGCGTCGCGTGAAGCCGTCAGGCGTACTTCGGGCGGGCGCGAGTGCTACATCGAGCGCTACCTCACCCGGCCGCGCCACATCGAGCTCCAGGTGTTCGCCGACACGCACGGCAACGTCGTCTGCCTCGGCGAGCGCGACTGCTCGACGCAGCGCCGCCACCAGAAGCTCATCGAGGAGAGCCCGGCGCCCGAGCTGAGCGACGAGATCCGCGCCGCGATGAACGAGGCCGCGGTGAAGGTCGCGCGGGGCTGCGGCTACGTGAACGCCGGCACCGTCGAGTGCCTCTACCAGGACGGCGAGTTCTGGTTCCTCGAGATGAACACGCGCCTGCAGGTCGAGCACTGCGTCACCGAGATGGTCACGTCAGCTCGACCTCGTCGCCGAGCAGCTGCGCGTCGCGGCGGGTGAGCCGCTGTCGTTCACCGCAGGACGACGTCGAGCACGCGCGGCCACTCGATCGAGTGCCGCATCAACGCCGAGGACCCGGCCACGGGCTTCCTCCCGTCCCCCGGCACGCATCACGCGCCTGCGGCTGCCCGGCGGTCCCGGCGTGCGCTGGGACGGCGGCTACGCGCGAGGGCGACACCGTGTCGCAGCACTACGACAACCTCATCGGCAAGCTCGTCGTGTGGGCACCCGACCGCGAGCGAGCGCGCGCAGCGCATGCTGCGCGCGCTCGGGCGAGTTCGAGATCGCCGGCCTGCACGACCACCATCCCCGCGCACGTCGCGCTGCTGGCCACCGCCGACTTCGCCGCCGCCAACGCACTCCACCAAGTGGGTCGAGGACGAAGTCGACGCCGCCGACCTTCACCGAAGCCGCCGCGCCCGAGGCCGTCGCCGCCGACGGCGGCCGACGAAGCCGAGCCGCTGCGTCGAGCGCACGGTGCCGGTCGAGGTCGACGGCAAGCGCTTCTCGGTGAAGCTGTGGCTGCCCGAGGCGCGCGCGCCGGGCACCGCCACGCCGAAGAAGCGGTCGGCGCGACCGCGTCCGGGCGCCGGTGCGTCGGGCGGCGCGGCCGGGAGCGGCACGATCAGCGCGCCGATGCAGGGCACGATCGTGAAGGTGCTCGTCGCCGAAGGCGACGCGGTCGAGGTCGGTCAGTCGGTGCTCGTGCTCGAGGCGATGAAGATGGAGAACCACATCAACGCCGAGAAGGCGGGCACCGTCAAGGAGGTCCGCGTCGCCGACGGCGACACCGTCGGCACCGGCGACGTCCTCGTCGTCATCGAGTAGCGGAGCAGCCTCCGCCGGGGCTTCCCCGGGGTGCGAGACTGCGAGGGTGACCTCCGAGCCGGTTCGCATCGCGGTCGTGCAGCGACCGCCGAAGTTGCTCGACGGGCCCGGCACGATCGCCGCCGCGGTCGAACAGGTGCACGAGGTGGCCGCCGCCGGCGCGCACCTCGTCGTGTTCCCCGAGGCGTACGTCCCGGGCTACCCGGTGTGGATCTGGCACCTGCGACCGGGCCCCGACTACGGGCTCACGTCGGAGATCCACGCTGCACTGCTCGCGAACTCGGTCGATCTCGACGCCGACGGGCTCGCGCCGCTCCGCGACGCCGCCGCCGAGTGCTCGGTGACCGTCGTGTGCGGCGTCCACGAACGGGAAGGATCCTTCGGCCGTTCGACCATCTACAACACGCTCGTCACCATCGGACCCGACGGCGCCGTCCTCAACCGCCACCGCAAGCTCGTGCCCACCAACCCCGAGCGCATGGTGTGGGGCGAGGGCGACGGACGTGGTCTGCGTGTCGTGGACACCCCGGTCGGTCGCCTCGGCGGCCTGATCTGCTGGGAGAACTACATGCCGCTGGCGCGCGTCGCGTTGTACGCGGAGGGCGTCGAGATCTACGTGGCGTGCACCTGGGACTCGGGCGACACGTGGCTGGCGACGCTGCGTCACATCGCCGCCGAAGGTCGTTGCTTCGTGATCGGCTCCGGCTGCTCGCTCGCCGTCTCTGACATCCCGGCAACCTTCCCGTCACGCGACGTGGTGTTCGGCGCGCTGGGAACGGACGGGTGGATCAATCCGGGCGACTCGGTCGTGGTCCGCCCCGGAGGAGAGATCCTCGCGGGGCCGCTCCACGAAGAGCACGGCATCTTGTACGCGGAGCTCGACGTCTCGCGAGCCGCGTCCGATCGACGCACGCTCGACGTCGTCGGGCACTACGCGCGCAACGACGTGTTCGGCTTCACCGTCGACCGCACCGCGCGGACGCCTTCGTCGCCGCCTGCGTGACCGCCACGGTCGACGCCCTCGCCGCGCTCAGCCGGTGAAGTGCGGCGCGGCGACCGGCCCCGGCGCGACCGCGACCTGCTGCGCGACCTCGGCCTGCGGGCCGCCGTTGCGCAACATCCCCTGCCCGGTGAACGCCTTACTCGTCGACGTCCCCGCGCTGTCGGTCACGGTGAGCTTCACGTCGTAGGTGCCCGGCGTCGCGTAGACGTGCGTCGCGGTCGGCGTCGACGTGGTCTCGACCGAACCGTCGCCGTAGTCCCACCGGTAGGTCGAGATGTCACCGCAGGTCGCGACCGATGCCGACGCGTCGAACGCCGCGGGTTGACCCGACAACGCTGCGCCACTGCTGAACGCAGCCGTCGGGGCCTGCGACGGCGCGATGGCGGCGATGCTCTGGGGATCGCCCGGCAGGGACACCGCCGCGCCCTTCGCGCCGGTGTCGACGTCGACCGAGTATGCGCTGGCCGGTGAACCGTCGATCACGAACGTCGTGTGGCCGTCGGGCATCAGGACGACGCCGTTCGCGCTCCCGAGAGGTACGGAGGTGGACATCGGCGCCAGTGGCGAGGTCGATTCGAGCCAGCTCGTAGCGGCCGGCGACGACGGCCGATCCTCCGTCCGGCGCGACCGAGAGATACTGCACGCCGAAGCCGACCGGGATCTCCGGACCCGCGACGAGCGTCGTGGTGTCGATCGGGGCTCAACCCTTCGGTCTCCTGGTTGCCCGGAGTACACGGTCGCGCCGTCCGGGGTGCTCGAGAGTGCGATCGGCCAGGCCCCCGTGGTGATTGGCGGAGCCACCACGCCGGTCGTCATGTCGACCGCGAGCACGATGCTGCCGTCGCCGCTGCCGGCGAACACCGTGTTCGTGTGTCGGGACGAACGCGATCGGACCACGAAGGCTCGACGGCGGGTAGTCGATCACGCGCCGCACCGCGAGCGTCGACGCGTCGATCTCGGCCAGGTGGTCGGACGTCCCGATGTACAGCGTTGTGCCATCGGGACTCACGACGATGTTCGACACCGGTCCGATGTCGGGGATGAAGTCGAGCGGCGCGGGATCGCCAACCTCCCCCGTGGTCAGGTCGACGGTGCTCAGCGTCCAGACCGGAGCGGAGACGTGATCCCCCACGACGTACGCCGTGCGTGCATCGGGCGAGATCGAGACCGCGAACGCACCCGGAACCGAGATCGGCGATCCCACCGCACCCGACAGCACGTCGATCGGGAGCGACCTCGTCGGCACTCGGGATCGCGACGAGTGCGACGCCGCACGTCGCCACCGGCGCGTCGGCTGCCGCTGCGCCGGGCGCTGACACCGCGCCGCCAGCGGTCGACCACGCCACCACTGCGACGGCGATCGCCGTCAACCATCGCTTCGTCGCGCAGACCACGATCCTGCCCTCTCGTCATCGTCAGCTGAGCCACATGATCTTCGGCATCTTGGCGTGGTCATTGACCGGAGATCGTCACATTGGTCATCTCGTGGACCAGCCGCGAGACTCGGCGTCATGACCGACCTCATGGAGTACGAAGCCGAGCAAGTCGACGACCGCGAACACGTCCGGGAAGAAGCCGGTCGTGTTCGTGCACGGGCTCTGGCTCCTGCCGAGCAGTTGGGATCGATGGGCCGAGTACTTCGAGGCCGCGGGGTTCTCGACCGTCACCGCCGGCTGGCCCGACGACCCCAACGCGGTCGACGAGGCGAACCGCCATCCCGAGGTGTTCGCGAAGAAGTCGGTGCAGCAGGTCGCCGACCACGTCGAAGGGCTCATCCGCGAGCTGAAGCAGCGTCCCGCGGTGGTCGGCCACTCCTTCGGCGGGCTCCTCACCGAGATCCTCGCCGGCCGCGGCTGCAGCGACGTGTCCGTCGCCATCTCCCCCGCGCCGCACCGGGGCGTCCTGCCGCTCCCGATCTCGGCGCTGCGCTCGTCGTCACCGGTGTTGCGCAACCCACGGAACCACGGCCGCGCCGTCCCGCTCACCTACGAGCAGTTCCGCTACGCGTTCGCCAACGTGGTGAGTGAAGAGGAAGCCCACGAGCTGTACAACACGTTCGCGGTGCCGGCGGCGGGGCTCCCGCTGTTCCAGGCCGCCAGCGCCAACCTCAACCCGTGGACCGAGGTGAAGGTCAAGACCAAGAACCCCGACCGCGGCCCGCTGCTCATCGTCTCGGGCGCCGAGGACCACACCGTCCCGTGGGCGATCTGCAACTCGTCGTTCAAGCGCGAGCGGCGCAACAAGGACGCGGTCACCGAGATCGTGAAGCTCAAGGACCGCGGCCACGCGCTCACCATCGACCACGGTTGGAAGAAGGTCGCCGACACGTCGCTGAAGTTCATCCAGCGCTTCGTGAAGCCCTGACCGAAGGTCAGGCCGACGCTCGCGGAACGCAGGTAGGCGTCGCTTGTACGACACGGAACTTCTGAGGTCGGCGTCGATCCCACTTGTACGAAGCTCTTGAATTCACGTCGCCGTATAGTTCTGACGATGCCGCACACGGGCCGGCGTCGAGCGACTGGGAGACGTCTACCAGCACCCGACGCACGCGTCATCGCCAGTCATCGCGCGAGCGGATCGAGTGGCCTCGCCGAGCCACGTGGAGGCCAACCGGTGATGCATGGAGGTCGATCTGGACGCGGAGGCGCACGACCTCGCCGCCGTCGGCGGGCAACACGCTCGTGCGCAAGCAGGTGGAGCAGCTCCTCGGTGAGGCCGTGCAGTCGGCAACAAGGAGCTCAAGGAGTACCTCGAGGTCCACGGCTACGCCGACGCACGCGCGCGGGTCTACGGCAAGCGCTCGATCCCGGATCTGGCAGCGCCTGCAGCTCCTCACGTTCCGAGTCGTCACGTGCACGAGATGGCGCTCGGACCGGTGCAGACGTCGCACTCGCACCCGCCGTAGGCGTGACGAGCAGCTCGCGGACGCTCGCTGCATCGACGTCCAACCCTTCCCCGAGGCATGACCCCACCACCGTGGATCGATGCACGTGTCTGACCGGCGATTGGTCCGTGCGGCGACGAGGCGGTCGCGGCGATGTCGCTCGACGGTCGCAATCGCCGAGGGCACGAGCGGTTCGAGGTCGAGATCCACCGATCTCGTCGAACCGGGCGCGGCAGGACCGGTCGACGGCCGCGACCAACCTGGTCCTCGTGCGTCTGCCGATGGAGCCGGTGATCATCTGCAAGCGCGCTCGGAGTCGCTATCCATCCGCGCGCCTCTTCGAGCCGCCGCGGCGACGACGAGCGCGGCGCCACTCCGTCCAGGAGAACTGGTCCCGCGGCGGGCTCGGCAGCGGCATCGACTCATCGTGGAACCGGCACGGTGGCTGTGCCGAGGCGCTCCCGCACGGCAGTCCGCAGCTCACGCTCGATCAGACGCTCAGCGTCGGCGCGACGGCGCGTACCGGCGCATCGTGGACTTCCTCCGACCCAGCCACGTACCACCGACGTGACCTTGGAAGCGGTACGCTCCTGGTCGACGTGTACGCCTCAGCACGACGCGGCAAAGCGTCGACGCGCGGACGGCGTCAGCTGGCGGCGTCGGCGAGGAGTTCGGCGAGCGACGGGTGCACGAGGAGTGAGTCGACGATGTCGTCGACGCGCAGGCCGTTGGTCACCGCCACCGCGAGCACGCTGATGAGCTCGGCCGCGTTGCGACCCACGATCGAGCCACCGAGCACCACGCCGGTCGCGGGGTCGGAGAGGATCTTCACGAACCCGCGCGGGTCACCCTTGATCAGCGCCTTGGCGTTGGCGGTGAACGGCACCTTGGTCACGCGGATCTTGCGACCTTCGGAGAACGCCTCGGCCTCGGCGAGACCGACGTCGGCGATCTCGGGATCGGTGAACACCGCGGAAGCCGCCTTGTCGTAGTCGAGATGGCGGTGCGGTCGGTTGTGCAGACCCATCAGGTGCTCGGCGATCTTGCGCCCCTGCATCGCAGCCACCGACGACAGCGGCAGCTTCCCCGACACGTCGCCGGCGGCGTAGATGTGCGACACGTTCGACAGGCAGTTGTGGTTCACCGGGATGTAGCCGCCCCGGTCGACCTCGACGCCCGCGGTGTCGAGCCCGATGCCCTCGCTGTTCGGGATCGAGCCGACGGCGAGGAGCGCGTGCGAGCCCTCGACGACGCGACCGTCTTCGCACCGCACGCGCACGACGTCGCCGTCGCGCTCGACCGCGCTGGCGCGTGCGCCCTTCAGCAGGCTGATGCCGCGCTGCAGGAACGCGTCCTCGAGCACCGAGGCGACCTCGGCGTCCTTGATCGGCAGCACCTGCTGGCGCGACACGAGCAGCGTGACCTTCGAGCCCAGCGAGTCGAAGAGGTGGGTGAACTCCACGCCGGTGACGCCCGACCCCACCACGATCGCGTGCTCGGGGATCTCCGGCGGCGGGTAGGCGTCGCGTGTCGTGAGCACGCGCTCGTGGTCGACGGGCACGAACTCGGGCACCCGCGGCCGTGAGCCGGTGGCGACGACGATGAAGTCGGCCGACAGCTCCTCGATCACACCGTTGGTGTCGATGACGACCTCGTGCGGGCCCTTCAGCTCGGCCCGACCGTGGATCACCCGCACCTGCTGCGATCGGAGCTGCGTGGTGATCATCTGGTGGAGGCGCCCCTCGATCGACGCCACGCGCTCGCGCAGGGCGTCGATGTCGAGGTGGCCTTCGGCCTTCAGCCCCATCGTGTGCGCACGGTCGAGCTCGACCAGCTCACCGCCCGTGGCGATCAACGCCTTCGACGGGATGCAGTCCCACAGGTGCGCCGCGCCACCGACGATGTCGCGCTCGACCAGCGTGACGTCGGCGCCGAGCGTGGCGGCGACCGTCGCGCACGTGTTGCCGGCGGGGCCACCACCCAGGATCACGAGACTCGGCATAGCGGCGAATTCTATGACCCGGTCCGAGAGGTCCCGACACGACGTCGTCCGCGTAACCTGATCGCAATGTCGCAGCTCCGCCACGACCCGCTGAGCGGGCGCGACGTGATCGTCGCCGCGGGCCGCGCCGCCCGACCCACCACCTTCGCGACCGAGCCAACCGCAGACCGCGGACTCGGTCGCGTGCCCGTTCTGTCCCGGGCACGAGGAGGAGACCCCGCCCGAGGTCGCACGGGTCGGCGGCGGCGAGCCCGATGGGCCCGGCTGGCATGGTTCGAGCGTTCCCGAACCTGTACCCCATCGTCGATGCCCACGAGGTCGTGGTCCTGTCGCCCGACCACGACCGCTCGTTCGCCGACCTCGACGACACCGAAGCGGCCGCGGTCGTCCGCCTCCTCCGCGACCGCGTGCACGCGCGACTCGAAGCCGGCCACGAGTACGGCTTCGCGATCGTCAACCACCTCCGCGGCGCGGGCGCGTCGATCGCGCACCCGCACGCGCAGGTGTTCGCACTCGAAGTGGTGCCCCGGGCGGTCGAGGACGCGCTCGCACGGGTGTCGGCTGCGGGCGTCGACCTCGTCGAGGTCGACGGCGCCGCCGACGAGCTCGTGGTCGCGCGACGCGGCGGGTGTGCAGGTGTGGTGTCCACGAGCGTCGACCTCGCAGTACCAGTGCCGCATCGCGCACGCGGCCGGCGGCCCACGCTTCGACCTCGCGCCCGACGACATGCTCGACGCAATCGCGGTCGCGCTACGCGACACCGTGCGCCGCCTGCGCGCGGTCCTCGGCGACGCGCCCTACAACGTGGTGATCCAGACCGCACCGCGCGACGCCGAACCCTTCCACTGGTACGTCGACGTCATCCCGCGCGTGTCGGTGATCGCCGGGTTCGAGCAGGCGACGGGTGTGCTCGTGAACACGGTCCCGCCGGAGGACGCCACCGTCGCACTCCGCGCGGCGTCGATCGCATGAGCGTCACCATCCACATCTGCACGACGATCGCGGCGACGCCCGACGACGTGTGGCGCGCGGTCGAACGCATCGAGACCCACACCTCGTGGATGCTCGACGCCGAGACCATCACCTTCCGCAGCGAGCAGCACGACGGCGTGGGCGCCGAGTTCGACTGCCTCACCAAGGTCGGGCCGCTGCACACCACCGACCGTTTCGTGGTGACGCGCTGGGAACCCGGGGTCGCGATGGGCATCGAGCACCGCGGCGCGGTCACCGGCGTCGGCGAGTTCCGCCTGCGCCCCCTCGCGGGCGGCGTGAGCACCGAGTTCTGCTGGGAGGAGACCCTCGCCTTCCCGTGGTGGCTCGGGAGCATCGCGGGTGAGCAATTCGGACGCCCCGTGCTCAAGCGGATCTGGGAGGGCAACCTCCGGCGGCTGAAGGCCAAGGTCGAGGGCGACCCGGTAGCTTGACGCCGCTGTTGTCCGGGCCAGGGGGATTCGGTGCTGCCGCGTCGCACGTTGCTCGTCGTCGTCGTGTTGCTGGTCGCGCTCGGGGTGACCACGTCCGGCGCGGGAGCTGCGGAGTCCTCGGGCACGACGCTCACGCCCGCGAGCGGCGGCCAGGGCACGCCGTTCATCGCCGGCACCAGCTTCGACCTCGCGTCGGTCGGCTACCAGCAGTCCGAGTACCTCTTCGGCGGCACCGCGAGCGCGTACACGAGCGCGACGCCGTTGACGAGCGACGGCAAGTGGAAGGTCACCCCCACCACGACCGCGCCGTTCACGACCCGGCTGCTGGTCTACCGGCCCGCGGACCCGAAGGACTTCAACGGCACCGTCATCGTCGAGTGGAACAACGTCAGCAGCGGGATCGACGCCGCGCCGATCTGGCTCGCCGCCCACGACGAGCTGATCCGCGAGGGCTACGCATGGGTGGGCGTCACCGCCCAGAAGGTCGGTGTCGAGGGCGGCGTGCGCGCGATCGTGCCCAACCTCGACCTGAAGCACCGCGACCCTGAGCGCTACGGCGGGCTCGTGCACCCCGGCGACTCGTACTCCTACGACATGTACCGCCAGGCCGGCGTCGCGGTTCGCAGCGACGCGACCCAGCTGCCTCGGTGGACTGAAGCCGAAGCACGTGATCGCCGCGGGCGAGTCGCAGTCGGCGTTCCGGATGACCACGTACATCGACGCCATCGAGCCGATCAGCAAGGGTGTCTACGACGGCTACTTCGTCTACAGCCGCGGCGGCAGCGGCGCCGCGCTCTCCCAGGCACCCGAGCCCGACCTGACGGCACCGTCGCCCACGCTCATCCGCGCCGACCTCACGGTCCCGGTGATGACGTTCACCACCGAGACCGACCTGATCTCGCTCGGCTACCTCCCGGCGCGCCAGCCCGACACCAAGCGCTTCCGCGACTGGGAGGTGGCCGGCACCTCACACGCCGACAGCTACACCCTCATCGTCGGCATGACGGACAGCGGGCAGCCCGCGAAAGACGTGGACATGTTCCAGACCATGCTCGACCCACCGAGCGGCATCTACAACGACATCATCAAGTGCGGCTCGCCGTTCAACACGGGACCGATGACCTACGTGCTGCGCGCGTCGATCGACGCGCTGCAACACGTGGGTCGTCGACGGCACCGCGCCACCGAAGGCGCCGCGGCTCCAGACCACCGGCGACTCCGCCGCGCCGTTCGCGCTCGACGCCGACGGCAACGTGAAGGGCGGCATTCGCACCCCGCACGTCGACGCGCCCGTCGCGACGCTGTCTGGCCTCGGCCAGACCGGCAGCAACTTCTGCACCATCTTCGGGACGACGAAGCCCTTCGACGCCGCGACGCTCGCCGCGAAGTACCCGACCCACGCCGCGTTCGTGAAGGCGTGGAACGCGGCCACCGACAAGGCGGTGAAGGCCGGCTTCCTCCTCGCCGCCGACGCCAAGAACATCAAGGCCGCCGCCGCGCAGTCGACCGTCGGCGGCTCCTAGCGACGAGGTTGCGTCACGTGACGACCTCCGCGGTTTGAAGGCGAAGGTGGAGCGCGGCTCGGTAGGTTGAAGCCTCGGCCCTGACCGAAACCCGACGGAGGAGTCGCCGTGACCGCAGCACCCACACTCATCCCGGTCACCGCAGGCGGCGCGCCGTCGTTGGCCAGGACGCTGTTCGACCTGGGTGAGGTCGGCTACGTCGAAGCCGAGTACTCGGTCTCCGGGGCCGCGAGCGCCTACGCCCTGACCGACGACGGCCTGGCCGTGGTCGAGGAAGCGCCGTACAGCACGCGGTTGCTCGTGCACCGCCCCGCCGATGGCGCGAGCTTCAACGGAACGGTGTGGGTCGAGTGGCTCAACGTCAGCGGCGGGCTCGACGCCGCCCCCGACTGGATCGCCGCGCACACCGAACTCACGCGGGCCGGAGCGGCGTGGGTCGGGGTCTCGGCCCAGCAGTTGGGCGTGCAGGGCGGCACCGGTCTCATGGGCATGAGCACCGGCGGGCTCGTGGGCGCCGACCCGGAGCGGTACGGATCGCTGTCGCACCCCGGCGACCGGTTCTCGTACGACATCTTCACCCAGGCCGGAGCCGCCGTGCGCGGCGCAGCCGGGACCATCCTCGAGGGGCTCGCGATCGAGCGGGTGCTCGCGATCGGCGAATCGCAGTCGGCGTTCCGGCTCACGACGTACGTCAACGATGTCGATCCGGTCGAGCCGACGTACGACGGCTACCTCGTGCACGCCGCGGTGGTGCGGCGCCTGGCTTCGACGATCCTGGCGACGCCTCGGCCGCGCTCGGGGGTGAGCCGGTTCCCTTCCGCGACGACCTGCGCGTGCCGGTGCTCTGCGTGGAAGCCGAGACCGATCTGTTGACGCTCGGATACCACGCGGCGCGCCAGGACGACGGCGACCACCTCGTCGTCTGGGAGATGGCCGGCACCTCGCACGCCGACGTGTACACCTTCTGCGTGGGCATGGTCGACACCGGCGGTCTCCCGATCGACGAGCTCGCCGCCGCCTGGCGCCCAGTGTCGGACTTCCTCGGCATGCACACGGACCTCCCCGTCAACGCCGGCCCGCAGCACTACGTGGTGAACGCGGCGGTCGCGCACCTCGACGCGTGGGTGCGCGACGGCACCCGTCCGCCCGCGGCGGCGCGGCTCGAGGTTCGCGACGGTGCGTTCGTGACCGACGAGCACGGCAACGCCCGCGGCGGCATCCGCACTCCGCATGTCGACGTCCCGACGGCGACGCTCTCGGGCATGGGCAACACCGGGGACGCGGTGTCGTTCCTTGCCGGCACCACCGTGCCGTTCGACGCCGCGAAGTTGGCATCGCTCTACTCCGATCGCGACGACTACCTGGCGCGCTACTCCGCCGCGACCGACGCCGCGATCGAGGCCGGCTTCGTGCTCGCCGCCGACGGCGACGAGATCAACGCCATCGCGGCCGCGAACTCTCCGATCTGACGTGCCGCGATCGCGGCTCAGCGAGCGGGATTACTTGCCGGAGAAGGTGGCTTTGCCGGGGCCGTCGTCGAGGAAGCTGCGGATGCCGACCTGGGCGTCGTCGGTGTTGAACACGTCGATGAAGCCGGCGGCCTCGAGATCGAGCCCGGCGGCGAGGGAGCCGTCGAGCCCGCCGTCGATGGCGCGCTTGGCGAGACCCATGGCGACGACCGCGCCCGACGCCAGCGTCGCCGCCCACTCGAGCGCGGTGTCGAGCACCGCGTCGGCCGCGACCACCTTGTCGACGAGCCCGATGGCGAGCGCTTCATCGGCGCGCACGTGCCGACCGCTCCACACCATCTCCTTGGTCCTCGCCGGACCGACGAGACGCGCCAGGCGCTGCGTGCCGCCACCACCGGGGAAGATGCCGAGCTGGATCTCGGGCACCCCGAGGCGCGCCGACTCCGACGCCACCCGCAGGTCGCACGCCAACGCGAGCTCCAGTCCCCCACCCAGCGCGAACCCGTTGATCGCGGCGATGACCGGCCGCGGGATCGCGGCGAGCGCGTCGAACCCGGCGCGGATCCCCGCGCTGACGACGGCCGCAGCACCATCGGCGGTGAATTCGGCCACGTCGGCTCCCGCGGCGAACGCCTTCTCGCTGCCGGTCACGACGACGGCCTTCACCGACTCGTCGGCGGTCGACGTCGGTGGCGATCCCCTCGAGCTCGCGCAGCAGCGCGGTCGACAGCGGATTGAGCGGCGGGCGGTTGAGCCGCAGCAGGGTCACGCCGTCGGGGCGCGCCTCGACGAGCACCAGCGGGTCGGACATGGAGACGCTCCCGGCGAAGTTGGCGAGTAGGTGCGGTCGGCTACGAGGTGTAGTTGAAGAAGCCGCGCCCGACCTTGCGACCGAGCAGGCCCGCCTCGACCATGCGCGAGAGCAACGGCGGCGGAGCGTAGAGGGGCTCCTTGAACTCGCCGTACATCGAGTCGGCGACCGCTTCGATGGTGTCGAGCCCGATCATGTCGGCGAGGGCCAGCGGACCCATCGGGTGCGAGCAGCCCTCGACCATGCCGGCGTCGATGTCGTCGGCCGACGCGAACCCCGACTCGAGCATGCGGATCGCGGCGAGCACGTAGGGCACGAACAGCGCGTTGACGATGAAGCCGGCGCGGTCCTGCGAGCGGATGACCCGCTTGCCCAGACCGTCGACCATGAAGTCTTCGGCGCGGTCGGCCACCTCGGAGCTGGTGATGATCGACGGGATGAGCTCCACCAGGCGCATCACCGGCACCGGGTTGAAGAAGTGCAGCCCCACGACGTGCTCGGGGCGCTCGCTGGCGACCGCCAGCTTCATGATCGGGATCGACGATGTGTTCGACGCCAGGATCGCGTCCTCGTCGATGAGCGTCTTGCCGAGGCTGCGGAACACCTCGAGCTTCTCGTCTTCGAACTCGCGCACGGCCTCGACCACGAGCTGGCGGTCGGCGAGCTCGCCGATGTCGGTGACGAAGCGGACGCGTGCCAGCGGCGGCCATCGCCGCGTCGTCGTCGAGCTTGCCCGCCCGCACCGCCTGCTGCAGCGAGGCCTCGATGCGCGAGCGGCCCGCGGAGACGGCGGCTTCGTTGATGTCGCAGACGGTCACGTCGGTGCCCGGCCTTGGCGGCGACTTCGGCGATTCCCGCACCCATGAGCCCGGCGCCGACGACGCCGACGCGTTCGATGGACTCGCTCATGCTTCTCCTCCGTCGTCGCCCTCGGTGAGGAGGGTCGCCGCAGTGTAAGGATCTGACTCCCCGTCAGCTACTCGGCGGACCACCGTAGCGAAGCGCGTTCCGCTACAGAAATCATCCGCCTGCTTGATCAACCGATCAAGCACCAGTGCACGAATTTCGTCCGCTATGCGCCGTTCGCGGCGTTGCGCGAGGTCGCCCGACCCCTCTTCCGATGCCCGGTGGCGGCCGATCGCGTCGACGCAGCGCGTCGACGCCCCGGTCGGCGGTGGCGACGGTTTCGAGCACCGGCGGTCGCCACGGCTGCTCCCCCGCGAGGTCGAGCATCCCTTGGAGGTCGTGCACGGTGGCCGCGACGCCGTCGCGGTCGGCCTTGTTGACCACGAAGACGTCGCCGATCTCGAGCAGGCCCGCTTTGGCCGCCTGCACGCCGTCACCCCACCCGGGGTTCACGACGACGACGGTCGTGTCGGCGGTCCCGGCGATCTCCACCTCGACCTGCCCCACCCCGACCGTCTCCACCACGATCCAGTCGTGACCCGCGGCCGCGAGCACGCGGATGGCCTGCGGCACCGCCGCGCGAGGCCACCCTGGTGCCCGCGCGTGGCCATCGAACGGATGAAGACGTCGGGGTCGGTGGTGTGGTCGTGCATGCGCACGCGGTCGCCGAGGATCGCGCCACCGGTGAAGGGGCTGCTCGGATCGATCGCGAGCACACCGATGCGCGCACCCGTGAGGCGGAGATGACGCACCAACGCGGCGGTGAGCGTCGACTTCCCCGCGCCCGGTGCACCGGTCACGCCGACGGTCCACGCCGCGTCGGCCGCGGTCATTGGCAGCGCCGCCATCGCGGTGCGGGCAGCTTCGCCGCCCGCTTCGACGATCGAGAGCAGGCGCGCCAACGCCACTCGATCGACGCCGCCATCGCCGTGCTGGACGGCGTCGACCAACCCCACCGGATCGGTCATGTCACGAGGTCGGTCGTGTCAGGCGAAGGGCTCTTCGTCGACGAGCGAGTCGTCGACCACGGCGGTGACGCCGGGAGCGCGGTCCATGATGATGCGCTCGACTCCGGCCTTGAGCGTCTGCATCGAGATCGGGCAGGTGCCGCAGGCGCCGACGAGGGTCACGTGGACCACCCCGTCGTCGTCGAGGTTGTCGAACACGATGTCGCCGCCGTCGCTCTGCAAGGCGGGGCGGATGAGCTCGATCGCCTCGAGCACGCGGCCTTCCAGCTCGGCAGGTTCGAGTTCGGTGTCGATCGGCATCACAAAGCTCCCGTCACAGGCGTACCTGGGTGCAACACCACCAGTATCGCAGGCCTTCCCACTAGTGGCCTTCTTCGGCCGGCCCTTGGGATGACCCTTCGGCCGCGGCCTTGATCCGGTCGAGCGTCGCCTGCATGTTGCGGGCGTTGGTCTTCCCGCGGGCCTTGCCGAACAACGACCAGTAGAGCTTGAGCGGCAGGTCCTCGCCCAGGTCGTAGAACTCGGTGACGTCGGTGCCGTCGCCGGCAGGCTCGAAGCGGTAGCCCCAGGTCATGGGGTGCTTCTCGGGGGTGCCGACGACGAACGAGAACTCCTTGCCCGGTTCGGACGCGACCACGGTGCACTTGGTCCAGTACATCGGGCCGCGCCCGTTGCGCTTCACGTGCCCCCGGAAGCGGGCACCCACCGCGGGCCCGGTCGAGCCCTCGATCCACTCGCACTCGAGCGTCTCGGGACTGAAGCGGCCGGTGTTGGTGACGTCGCTCACCAGCTCCCAGACCTGCTGCGGTGGTGCGGCGACGTGGACGGTCACGGAATCGGTCGGCATCCGACCCAGGCTACGGCGACATCCTGTCGACCACGTCTCCGCACGCCTGGCACCAGTCGTCCTCGGGCGCCCACAGCCAGTCGTCGAAGATGCGCAGCGAGTCGTGCGTGCCGCAGGCGACGACCCCGGTGTCGAGATCGACCGCGTGCCGCTTGCCCTTGGGCTCACGGCCACCGGCCGACGGTCGTCCGATGCCCTTCGAGCGCGCCGGTCGTGATCCGAGCGCACCGACCGACCCAGGGCACGCCGTCAGCGCCAGTCGCGGACGCGTTCGACGTCGGCGCCGAGGCGTGCGCAGCGACGCGGCAAGGTCGGAGTAGCCGCGGTCGACGTGGAACGGATCGAGCACGACCGTCTCGCCGTCGGCCGCGAGCCCGGCCAGCACGAGCGCGGCGCCGGCGCGGACGTCGAGCGCGCGCACCGGCGCGGCCGAGAGCCGCGTCACCCCGCGGACCACCGCGTGCCGACCTTCGTGACGGATGTCGGCGCCCATGCGGTTGAGCTCGGCGACGAAGCCGAGGCGGTTGTCGAACACGTTCTCGGTGACGATCGACGTGCCGTCGGCGGTGGCGAGCAGCGCGACCGCGAGCGGCATGAAGTCGGTGGCGAACCCGGGGAACGGCAGCGTCGCGATGTCGACCGCACGCACGCGCTCGTCGGCGCGCGCCTCGATGCCGTCGGGCGTCGGCGTGATCTGGAGACCCATCTCGCCGAGCTTCATCACCACCGTCTCGACGTGGTCGATGCGCGCACCGAGCAACGTGGCCTCGCCGCCGGTGATGCCGATCGCCATGAGGAGCGTGCCGGTCTCGATGCGGTCGGCCATGATCTCGCTCACGACCGGTTCGAGCCCCTCGACGCCCTCGATCAGGAGCGTCGACGTGCCCGCGCCGTGGATCTCGGCGCCCATGCGGTTGAGCATGTCGACGAGGTCGCTGATCTCGGGCTCGCGCGCCGCGTTCTCGATCACGGTCTGGCCCTTGGCCAGCACCGCGGCGGTCAGCAGGTTCTCGGTGGCGCCCACGCTCGGGAACTCGAGCACCATGCGGGCCCCGGAGAGCCGGTTGGTGCGCGCCTCGATGAAGCCGTGCACGACGTCGAGCTCGACGCCCATCGCCTCGAGGCCGCGGAAGTGCATGTCGAGCTTGCGGTTGCCGATGTTGTCGCCGCCGGGCATGGCGACGCGCGCCTGGCCGCAGCGAGCGAGCAACGGACCGAGCACGTTGATCGACGCGCGCATGCGCGTGACGAGCTCGTAGGGCGCTTCGGCGTGCAGCGGCGCCGACGCATCGATCTGCAACTCGGTGGCGCCGGTCCATTCGACGTTCGCACCGATCGCGCGCAGCACGTCGATCATCACGTCGAGGTCGGCGACGGGATCGACGTTGCGCAACGTCGTGACGCCCGGCGCGAGCAACGCCGCCGCCATCTGCTTGGTGCCCGCGTTCTTGGTCGCGCCCGACACGCGCACGGTGCCGTGCAGCGGACCGCCGGCGTGTACGACGAACGAGTCGGTCATCGCGCGCTCACGTCGCAATTCATTCCGCGAAGCTCAGCGGCAGCTCGTCGTCCTCCATCTCGGGCGCGGCGATCCGCCACACCGGGATGGGCGTCACGATGCCGGGGATCTGACGCTCGCCGAGCGGGATCGACCGGGAACGCGTCGCCGAGCGCGTGCACCGACTTCGTCGTTGGCGAGGATCTCGCCCGGCCCGGCGGCGTCGCACAGGCGCGACGCGAGGTTGATCGACATCCCGATGAAGTCGTCGCCCTCGAACACGATCACCGTGCCCGCCGCGATGCCGATCCGCAGCGGCAGCACGATGCTGGCGTTCTCCATGCGCTCGGTGAGGTCGAGCACGGTCTCGACCACCGGGCGCACCTCGGTGCCCACGAACATGCAGCCGTCGCCCAGCCACTTGCCCACCCGGATGCCGTGGTCGGGCGAGAGCCCGCGCACGATCGACCGGAACTCGGCCAGCACCGCGAGGGCTTCGTCGTCGCCGAGGGTGTCGTTCATGCGGGTGAAGCCGCACATGTCGACGAAGGAGAAGCACCGGAAGACCCGCACCCCGACAGTTTGGCCGATGACCGGCCGAGCGGCGGGCTTCGCCTCCTGACCCGGCCCCACGGCCGCCGGGACGGAGCGAGCGGCAGCGAGCGAGGGTGGAGAGGAGTCGTCAGTCGCCGGCGGAGACGTCGACGCTGTACACCTGGTAGAGGAGGTCGGCACCCCGGCGCCGGTGGTGGTCGACCAGCTTGGCGATGCCGGTGAGCGACAGCAGCAGCCTGGTGTCGTCGGGACCGGCGGTCGGCGAGGCGAGCAGCTCGCGGCCCGGGCCACGTGGGCGCCGACGACACCTCGTGGTCGCGCCGGAGGCGATCGATCTCGGGCGCCACCTCGACCGAGTCGTCGAGCAGCTCCTCGAACAGGCCGTCGGGGCCCTCGGTGAAGGCCACGTGCTCGTGCCAGGCGTCCGCCAGGCTGTCGAGGGCCACGTTGACGGCGACCAGCCAGGTGTCGCGCTCGGCGCGCGACGTCGCCCGAGATCTGCTCGAACATGATGGCGGCGTTCCGCAGCGGCCCCGTTGCGGGCCGATCCGGGCGTGGGCGGTGGGGCCACGAACTTCGGTACCAGGCATTGGGGATCCTCCGGGGATAGCTGGTCGTGAGGGAACGAAGAATCCGGCGCCGTTGCCGAGGCCTCATTGAGCGCACGTCGCGCGCCTCCTCGTCAAGGGTTCCCATCACAATTTCCGATCAAACCCATCGATCGGAGGGATCACACAGGCTCAACCGGGCAGACCCGCCACCCAGGCCACAGTGGTGGCCGCCACCTCGGCCTGGCACGTCGGCGGCGGTGCGACCGCTGGCCTTCAGCGGGCGGTAGCCGTGGTCGGCGGTGTCGATCCAGTGGAACGACGACCTTCCCGCGTGATCGCCCTTCGCCGCCTTCGTCAGTCGGCCTTCCCGGCGAGCGAGTCGCGGGTGCCGCTCACGAACAGCACCGGCACCCGGATGCCCGGGGAAGTGCTGCGATCCGGGGCTGGTCGGGCTTGCCCGCGGCGTGCAGCGGATACGAGAGCATCAGCAGGCCCAGCGCGGGCAGCGGATCGTCGGCGTCGCCGACCGACCATCGAGCAGTAGCGGCCGCCCATCGACCGGCCGCCGAGCACCAGCCGCTCGGGCGCCAGCTTGGCCCGCCGGGCGAGCTCGGCCGCCGCCTCGCGTGTCGCGGCGTCGAGCACCTTCGGGCGGTCGGGCGCCTTGCGACCGGCGCTGCGGTACGGGTAGTTGAACCGCAGCGACGGGATCTTCGCCGCCGCGAGCGCGTCGGCCACCGCGAGCGAGCGCGGCCCCGTGCATGTCGGAACCCGCGCCGTGCGCGAGCAGCACCGCCCGGTCGGCGCCGCGCTTCGGCCCTTGCCACTCGTACTCGGTCACCAATCGGTCCGGTCATCGTTGGATCACCCACTCGCGTGAGGAACGCGTCGATCCGGTCGTAGCGAATCGACGATGGTGGCCTCCTTGCGAGAAGCCGTGACCCTCGCCGTCGTACACGTGCTGGTCGACGGTGCCGCCCGCCGCCCGCATCGAGTCGACGAGGAGCTGGGCCTGCGCGGGTGGGACCACCTTGTCGTCGGCGCCCTGCAGCACGAGCACCGGCACCGCGATGTCGCGGCGCGTGCGTCACCGGCGACCGCGCCTCGTAGCGATCGGCGTGCTCGGGCAGCGTGCCCGACGAGACGGTCGAGGTAGCGCGACTCGAAGCGGTGCGTGGTGGCGGCGAGGTCGAAGAGGTCGGTGACCCCGAACAGGCTCACCGCCGCGCGCACGACCGGCGGCGTGTGCGCAGCGACGAGCAGCGCGGTGAAGCCGCCGGCGCTGCCACCCATCACCGCGGCGCGCGACGCGTCGACGCGGTCGTCGTGCGCGAGCGGCGCGGATGCCCGGTGACGGTGTCGGTGACGTCGATGTCGCCCCACGCGTGGTCGAGCGCATGCCGGTAGGCGCGGCCGTAGCCGGTGGACCCCCGGTAGTTGGGGCTCAGCACCGCCCACCCGCGCGACACGAACCAACGGATGCGGGGCTTCCAGTCGACGGTCGACTGGTCGGTCGGCCCGCCGTGCACGTCGACGAGCACGGGCGGCGGCGCGTCTCGGTGTCGGCCCGCGTCGGGCGGGAGCCAGAGCAGGCCGTGCACCGTCTCGCCGTCGGCACCGGGCCAGGTGATCGGCGTCGGTTCGGGAAGGTCGTGCGGCGTCGAGCTCGGCCGGCGCGCGCCGCGACGCCGGAAGGCCGCGGTACGCCGGTCGCCGGCTCCAGCACCGTGAGCTGCGGCGCGGTGCGTCCACCCGAGCGGATGCAGACGATGCCCGCGCTCCCCCAGTCGAGACCGGTGTGCCAGCCCTTCGAGACGTCGGCGGCGGCGCCGCCGTCGACGGGACACGACGACCAGACGACCGAAGCCGTCCTCGTTGCGGTTGAGCGCGATCGCCGCCGCGTCGGGCGACCACGCGAACGACCGTTGCCCGGGACCCCACGACGGCTCGGCGTGTTCGTGCTCCTCCGCCGAGCACGCACGTCGGCGTGTCACCGACCGCGCGGCGACGCGATCCACACGTTCATCCAACCGTCGAGCTCGGCGACGAACGCGAGCGCGTCGCCCGATCGGCGCGAAGCGTGGCTGACCGACCGCGACGTCGTCACCCCCGGCGACCACCGTCGGCACGGCGTCGGGTCGTCGAGGGCGAGTCGCGACGATGCGCGAGCCGTCCCAGGGCATGTTCGGGAGGTCCCACTCGTGCCAGGCGAGCGTGCGACCGTCGGCGGACCACGTCGGATCCCACGCGTAGTCGGCGTGCGACACCCGCCGCGGCCACTGCGTCGCCGTCGAGCGTCGACGACCGCGATGTCGCACGCTGTCGTCGCGCTCCACGCACGAACGCGACCCGGCTGCCGTCGGGGGCGACGGCCGGGGCGGCGGCGCGGCCGTCGCGCGACGAGCACGCGCACCGGACCGCCGGTCGCCGCGATCGACGAGGAGCCGGCCGTCGGCCGCGGCGTAGACGAGGGTGTCGTCGTCGACCCAGGAGTAGCCGCCGCCGCCGTAGGCACCGAGCGAGGTCACGGGCACCTCGGCGGTGACGGTGAGGTCGGGGCCCGGACCGTCGGCGGGGGCCACCACGAGATCGACCCGGCCGCCGAAGGCGTCGAGCCAGGCCAGGCGGGTCGCCGCCGGGCGACCAGCGCGCCTCGCCCAGGGTGCGCGACGCCGCGGCGCACTGCGGCCGCCGAGATGCCGGTCAGTGGACCGCGCCGGGACGCCCGAGCGCTCAACCGGGACTGCAAGGGGTCTGACCTGCACGTTCGATCGGATCGGGCTGCCGTCTGCGAGACTGCTCCGCTCATGCCGTCTCCGCCGAGAGTCTCCGCATCGCCTGGTTGGTCTACCGGGGCAACCCGCACTGCGGCGGCCAGGGGGTCTACACCCGCTATCTCGCCCGGGAGCTGACCGAGCTCGGGCCACCAGGTCACCGTCTTCTCCGGCCAGCCCTACCCCGAGCTCGACGACCCGTCGCAGCTCCAGCGGGTCCCGAGCCTCGACCTCTACCGCCCCGAGAACCCGTTCCGGGTGCCGTGGCCGTGGGAGTTCAAGACCACGATCGACGTCCAGGAGTTCGCGATCATGTGCTCGGCCGGGTTCCCCGAGCCGTACACGTTCAGCCTCCGGGCCCGCCGGCTGCTCGACGCCGCGCCGGGCCGACTTCGACCTCATCCACGACAACCAGTGCCTCGGGCTCCGGGCTGCTCGGGATGATGGACGACGGCTGGCCGGTGCTCGCCACCCTGCACCACCCGATCACCGTCGACCGCGACCTCGACCTCGAGCACGCCACCAGCGCGTGGCGTCGGTTCACGCTGCGCCGTTGGTACGGGTTCCTCGGCATGCAGATGAAGGTGGCGCGTGCGATCCCCCGGGTCGTCACGGTGTCGGAGTCGAGCAAGCGCGACATCGTCGAAGCAGATGGACGTGCGGCCCGACCGGCTGCACATCGTGCCCGTCGGCGTCGACCCCGCAGATCTTCCACCCGATGCCGGAGATCGCGCGCGTCCCCGGTCGCCTGATGACCACCACGAGCTCCGACGTGCCCGATGAAGGGGCTCGTCCCGCTGCTCGAGGCGCTGGCCAAGGTGCGCACCGAGCGCGACGACGCCGAGCTCGTGATCATCGGCAAGCCCAAGGGCAAGAGCAAGATCCCCGCGCATCATCGAGCGCCTCGGCCTCGACCAACGCGGTGCGGTTCGTGTCGGGCGTCACCGACCGAGCGCATCGTCGAGCTCTACGCCGAGGCCGAGGTCGCGGTCGTGCCGTCGCTCTACGAGGGCTTCTCGCTGCCCGCGGTCGAGGCGATGGCGTGCGGCGTGCCGCTCGTCGCCACCACCGGCGGCGCGCTGCCCGAGGTCGTCGGCACCGACGGCGAGACCGGGCTGATGGTGCCGCCCGGCGACCCCGACGCGCTCGCGCACATGCTGCTGCGCGCGCTGGGCGACGCCGACCTGCGCGCCCGCATCGGCGCCGCCGGGCGCGCGCGCGCGCTCGACAACTTCACCTGGCGCGCAGACCGCGGTCGGCACGGTCGAGAACTACCGCGCCCTGCTCGACGCCCGCGCGCGGTACCGGAGCCTGATGCTGACCGTCGACTTCGACCGCCTCGACCTCCGCGCGGGCCACCGCCTCCTCGACATGGGCTGCGGCGGCGGGCGGCACGCGTTCGCGGCGATGCGGCGGGGCGCGACCGTCGTCGCGCTCGACTACGACGCCGGCGAGCTCAAGGAGGTGCGCGCCACGCGCGGCGCGATGATCGAGGCCGGCGAGATCCCCGCCGACGCGCCGGGCGGCGAGGTCAACGGCGACGCGCTCGCGCCTGCCGTTCCCCGACGCAGCGTTCGACCGCATCATCGCGTCGGAGGTGCTCGAGCACCTCTGGGCCGACGACGCGGCGCGATCGCCGAGCTCGTCCGGGTGCTGCGCCCCGGCGGCCGGCTGGCGGTCACCGTGCCCGACCCGCTGCCCGGAGCGGGTGAGCTGGGCGCATCAACTACCACTACCACGACACGCCCGGCGGGCACGTGCGCATCTACCGCCAGCACGAGCTCGAGCAGAAGCTCGAGCCGGCGGGGCTGTGGCTGCGCGGCTCGCACCACGCGCACGCGCTGCACTCGCCGTACTGGTGGCTGAAGTGCACGTTCGGGCTCGACAACACCGGGCGCGTGGCCGGTGCGCAAGTACCACGACTTCCTCGCCTACCAGATCGTGCGCCAACCCCAAGTGGGTCGCCACCGTCGACCGCGCGCTCAACCCGGTCCTCGGCAAGAGCCTCGTCGTCTACACGCAGAAGGTCGGCTTCTGATGCGGCGCTGACCACGTGTTGCCCGACGTCGACGGCGTCGTCACCGCGACGCGAGCTGCTCGAGACCGTCGACGCGATCGCCGCCGATCCAGCTCCCCGACGGCAACATCCCGTGGACCCCGGGCGGGCACACCGACCCGTGGAACCTCGTCGAGGCGGCGATGGCGCTCGACCTCGGCGGCCGCTCACGACGAGTCGCGCGCCGCCTACGAGTGGCTGGCCGGCATGCAGCGCGCCGACGGCGGGTGGCACGCGTACTACCTCGGCGACGACGTCGAGGACCCCACCCTCGACACCAACGTCACCTGTTACGTCGCGACCGGCGTGTGGCACCACCACCTCGTCACCGGCGACACCGCGTACCTGCGGCAGCTGTGGCCGACGGTCGAGGCCGCCATCGACTTCGCGCTCGACTTCCAGCGCGAGACCGGCGAGATCGCGTGGCGCGGCGACGACCCCGACGACGGCGCGCTGCTCACCGGTTCGTCGAGCATCCACCACAGCCTGAAGTGCGCGCTCGCGATCGCGGAACGGCTCGGGCACGAGCGTCCCGACTGGGAGCTGTCGCTCGGCGCCCTCGCCATCGCCATCGCGCACCGGCCCGACGTGTTCCTCGACAAGGACCGTTGGGCGATGGACTGGTACTACCCGATCCTCGGCGGCGTGCTGCGCGGCTACCCCGCCAACGCGCGGATCGCCGACCGCTGGGCGCGCTTCGTGGTCGAGGGCCGCGGCGTGCGCTGCGTCGCCGACCGTCCGTGGGTCACCGCGGCGGAGACGTGCGAGCTGGTCATGGCGCTCGACGCCATCGGAGTCGCACGACCACGCCCACCACCTCTACCGGTCGGTGCAGTTCCTGCGCGCCGACGGCGGCGGCTACTGGACCGGCGCCAACTTCGACGACGACGCCTTCCACCTCGACGGCGAGCTCTACCCCGTCGAGCAACCGACGTGGAACTCGGCCGCGGTCGTGCTCGCCGCGAACGCGCTCGCCGGCACCGGCCCCACCGCGGGGCTCTTCCGCGGCGAGCGCCTCCCCGAGGGCCTCAACGCCGACGAGCTGCTCGCCGCCGGCGTCGAGATCGAAGAAGAGCGCGCCCGCGAACACCCGCCAGCTCCTGAACGTTCCGGCGTCGAAGTTGCTGCGACATGACCGCCGAACGGCGCCGGAATGGTTCGGGTCGGTCAGCGGCCTGCGCAGCACTCTGAGGCTGCCGGTGGTCGAGACGGGGGTGAAGCCGTCGGCGACGGCGCGCTGCCACACCTCGAACGGCGCCTGACCGCCGTCGGCCGGGTCCTCGAACACGTCGTGGAACACGAGCATGCCGCCGGGCGCGACGAAGCGGGACCAGCCTTCGTAGTCGGCGAGCGCGACGTCGAACGCGTGGCCGCCGTCGACGAACACCAGGCCGAGCGGCGTCGCCCAGTGCGCGGCGACCGTCGGTGACTGGCCGATCACCGCGACCACGACGTCTTCGAGCCCGGCGTCCTCGATGGTGCGACGGAAGAACGGCAGCGTGTCCATGCGGCCGCTGCGGGGATCGACCAGGCGTTCGTCGTGGTGCTCCCAGCCCGCCTGGTTCTCCTCCGAACCCCGGTGGTGGTCGACGGTGTACAGCACGCTCCCGCCCGCCCGCGCCGCGGCGCCGAGGTAGATCGCGGACTTCCCGCAATACGTCCCGATCTCGAGCAGCGGGCCGTGGGCGGCCGCCTCGCGACCCGCGTCGTGCAACGCCAGGCCCTCGTCGTCGGGCATGAAGCCCGACGGCGTCGCGCGCGGCCTCGAGGAGGCGTTCGTCCATGCCCTGCAAGGTACGCTCCCCGGGATGGAACCGGAGACCCAGGCCCCCGATCGGAACCTCGCGCTCGAGCTCGTCCGCGTCACCGAGGCCGCGGCACTGGCCGCCGGCCGCTGGCTCGGCAAGGGCGACAAGAACGGCGCCGACGGCGCCGCCGTCGACGCGATGCGCATCATCCTCAACTCCGTCTCGATGGAGGGCGTCGTCGTCATCGGCGAGGGCGAGAAGGACGAAGCGCCCATGCTGTTCAACGGCGAGGAGATCGGCGCCGGCGGCCCCGCCTGCGACATCGCCGTCGACCCGATCGACGGCACCACCCTCACCTCGCTCGGGCGCAACAACGCGATCTCGGTGATCGCGATCGCCGAGCGCGGCACGATGTTCGACCCCGGTCCGTGCGTCTACATGGACAAGATCGCGGTCGGCCCCGAAGCGGCCGACGTGATCGACATCGATGCGCCGATCAAGGCCAACCTCGAAGCGGTGGCCAAGGCGAAGGGCGAGGACGTCGACGACATCACCGCGGTCGTGCTCGACCGTCCCCGCCACGAGGACATCATCCGCCAGTGCCGCGAGGCCGGCGCCCGCATCAAGCTCATCCAGGACGGCGACGTCGCCGCCGCCATCACGGTCGCCACGCCCGGGAGCGGCACCGACATCCTCTTCGGCATCGGTGGCACGCCGGAAGGTGTGATCGCCGCGGCCGCGCTCCAGTGCATGGGCGGCGAGATGTTCGGTCGGCTGTACCCGCGCAACGACGAAGAGCAGCAGGCCGCGCTCGACGCCGGTTACAACCTCGACCAGGTGCTCACCAGCCACGATCTCGTGTCGGGTGACGACGTGTTCTTCAGCGCCACCGGCATCAGCGACGGCGACCTCCTCAAGGGTGTTCGCTACTGGGGCAACGGCGCCAGCACGCAGTCGATGGTGATGCGCTCGAAGTCGGGCACCATCCGCACCATCGACGCCACCCACAAGTGGCAGAAGTTGATGAAGTACTCGGCGCTGAAGTTCGACTGACGCCACGCCGTGGACGGACTGCTCGTCGTCACCGGCGCGTCGGGCGTCGGGAAGTCGTCGGTGAGCCGCGCCGTGGCGTCAACGCTCGAGCGGAGCGTGCACCTCCGCGTCGACGACTTCCTGTTCTCCGTCGTCGGCGGCTGGGTCGATCCGTGGCTGCCGGAAGCGGCGCAGCAGAACGACGCGATCGGGCGAGCCGTGATCGCGGCGGCGTTCCAGTTCGTCGCCGCCGGCTACACCGTCGTGGTCGACGGCACGATCTTCCCCGACGCGATCGACGAGCTCGCGCCCGCGTGCCGGGAGCACGAGGTGCCGCTGCACTACGTCGTGCTCCGCTGTCCGTTCGACGTCTCCCACCGAGCGCGCCGTCGACCGCGCCCACGATCGGGCCGACGATCTGGCTGGCCCAGATCCGCAGCCGGAGTCCGCCGCGATCCTCCACACCCGGTTCGAGGAGCTCGGCGGCTACGAGCACCACGCCATGGACGCCTCTGGGCCGCCCGCCGACGTCGCGACCGCCGTGCTCGCCGCGTTCACCTCGGGAGCACTGCAGGTCTGAACCGTGCGATGCTCGGTTCCCCCAACCCGAACGATCGAGGAGCGTCACCGTGCCCGACACCGTCTTCCTGACCGACCGCATCGAGGTGACCCGGCCGATTCCGGCGTCGCCCTCGGCCATCTTCGACGTCGTGCGCAGCCCGGCCGGTCACGTCGCCATCGACGCCTCCGGGATGTTGCAGGACTTCACGGGTGAGCCGGCGGAGCAGGTCGGCGACACGTTCGTGATCCACATGGACCGCGAGTCGCTCAACGACTTCCCGCTCGGCAAGTACGACGTGACGGTGCACATCATCACGTTCGAGCGCGATGAGGAGATCGCGTGGAACCTCGGCCCGAACATCGGGATCGCACACTTCTACGGGTACCGGCTCGAGCCCGGCGAGGACGGGGTCACCAACGTCACCGCCTACTACGACTGGTCGGAGGTCGGCGACGACATCAAGGAGCGCTTCCCGATCGTGCCCGAGTCGGCGTTGCGCGCCACCCTCGGCATCCTCGAGCGAACGGTCCGCCAAGGCCTCTGAACGACGCGGTGAGTTTGCGCGCACCCGACGCGGGGTAGCCGGAACGAGCACACCAACTCGTGATCCGATCCGCGGGTCCCAGAGCCCCGAGGGGACACGATGGAGACGGCCCGTTCACCGCGCGGTGGAGAACCGCATCAGGTCGCAACCGACGACGACGTCCTGACCACCGCGCAGGGAGTGCCCGTCGCCGACGATCAGAACACGTTGCGCGTCGGCGATCGCGGTCCCGCCGCGCTCGAGGACTTCCACTTCCGCGAGAAGATCTTCCACTTCGATCACGAGCGGATCCCGGAACGGGTCGTGCACGCGCGCGGCTTCGGCGCGCACGGGCTACTTCGAGAACTACGAGTCGCTCGCAGACGTCACGAGTGCCGACCTGTTCCAACGTCCCGGCGAACAGACCCCCGTGTTCGTGCGCTTCTCGACCGTCGCCGGCAACGAGGGCTCGGCCGACCTGGCGCGCGACGTGCGCGGCTTCGCGGTCAAGCTCTACACGCAGCAGGGCAACTGGGACCTCGTCGGCAACAACATCCCGGTGTTCTTCATCCAGGACGCGATCAAGTTCCCCGACCTGATCCACGCCGCGAAGCAGGAGCCCGACCGCGGCTTCCCGCAGGCCCAGACCGCGCACGACAACTTCTGGGACTTCGTGTCGCTCCTGCCCGAGTCGACCCACATGTTGATGTGGGCGATGTCGGATCGCGCCATCCCGCGCTCCTTCCGGTTCATGGAGGGGTTCGGAGTGCACACCTTCCGGTTCGTGAACGAGGCCGGAACATCGACGTTCGTGAAGTTCCACTGGAAGCCGGCCGGTGGCCTGCAGTCCGTCATGTGGGACGAAGCGCTGAAGATCAACGGCGCCGACCCCGACTTCCACCGTCGCGACCTGTGGGACGCGATCACCAAGGGTGACCCGCCGTCGTGGGAGCTCGGCGTCCAACTCTTCGACGACACGTTCGCCGACGAGTTCCCGTTCGACGTGCTCGACGCCACGAAGCTCATCCCCGAGGAGCTCGTGCCGGTGCAGCCGATCGGTCGCCTCGTGCTCGACGAGGTCGTCGACAACTTCTTCGCCGAGACCGAGCAGGTCGCGTTCTGCACCCAGAACATCGTGCCGGGCATCGACTTCACCAACGACCCGCTGCTCCAGGGGCGCAACTTCTCCTACCTCGACACGCAGCTGAAGCGGCTCGGCAGCCCGAACTTCACCAACCTGCCGGTGAACGCGCCGCGGTGTCCGTTCGCGCACTTCCAGCAGGACGGGCACATGACGACCGAGAACCCGGTCGGCCGGGTGAACTACGAGCCCAACTCGTGGCGGCCGAGTTCGACGCCGAACCCGGCCCCCGCGAGTCGCCCGAGCGTCGGATTCACCAGCTTCGCGGAGCCGGTCGGCGGCGAGAAGCGACGAGTGCGCCCCGAGCGCTTCGCCGACCACTACAGCCAGGCGCGGCAGTTCTACGTCAGCCAGTCGGAGATCGAGCAACGCCACATCGTGAGCGCGTTCGTGTTCGAGCTCAGCAAGGTCGAGCGGGTCGACATCCGCGAGCGCATGGTCGCCAACCTCCGCAACGTCGACGAGCCGCTGGCGGCCACCATCGCCGACGAGCTCGGCATGGTGACGCTCCCCACTCGCTCCAAGGCCGCCCGCGCCCCCATCACGGATCTCCCTCCGTCCGACGCGCTGAGCATCCTGGCGAACGGACCGGAGTCGTTCGCGGGACGCAAGATCGGGGTCCTGACCGCCGACGGCGCCGACCGCACGCTGCTGCGGGCGATCCAGCGTGCGGCCACGGCCGAAGGTGCGCTCGTCGAGTTGATCGCGCCCACGGTCGGATCGGTGAAGTTGTCCGATGGCAGCGTCATCACCGCCGACCAGAAGATCGGTGGTGGGCCGTCGGTGCTGTACGACGCGGTGGTCGTCCTCGTCGACGACGCGGGCGGTGAATTGCTGGCCGAGCGTCCCGAGGCCCGCGACTTCGTCGCCCACGCGCACGCCCACTGCAAGTTCATCGGCTACACGTCGGGTGCGCTCCCGCTGCTCGAGCGCGCGGGCATTCGCGAGCTGGATGACGGCTGTCTTGCGCTCGAGCGCACGCGAGACGCGGGCGCGTTCGTCGAAGCGTGCCGCGCACTGCGATTCTGGACACGTGTCGGTGCTGCGCACTGAGGAAAGCGCGCGCGACCTGTCAGACTCCGCACCGATGAACACGCACGAGTGGCGCATCGGTGGTCGGCTCTCGTTCACCGTGGAGGAGACCGCGCGGCTCGTGCTGCAGGTGGCGCCGGCAACCACCGCGGGGAACGTGCTCGACGAGCGTCTCGACGTGAGCGTCGACGGACGACCGGTCGACGACCTCCGCGAACATCGCACCGCGCGCGGCGGCCGCAGCCACGTGTTCACCGCGAGGCCCGGGGAGTTGGCGATCGACTACTCGTCGACGCTGCATGCCTGGTGGCAACGTCCGACGAGCTCGCCGATCGACGGCGACGAGGAGCTCGACGCGATCGTGGCGCTCCGTCAAAGCCGCTACTGCGAATCGGATCGGCTCGCCGGCTTCGCCGCGTCGGAGTTCACCGAGCTGCTCCCGGACGACGCGTACGGCACCGCGGTGACGGTGTCGTCCTGGGTCTTCGAGCGACTCACCTACCTCAGCGGGGTGAGCGGGCCCCTCGACTCGGCGGTCGACACCTTGCTGGCCGGCGAGGGCGTCTGCCGTGACTTCGCGCACCTCACGATCGCGCTCTGCCGTGCCCTGCGCATCCCGGCCCGCCTCGCATCCGTCTATGCGCCCGGGATCTCCCCCATGGACTTCCATGCGGTCACGGAAGTGTTCGTGGGAGGCACGTGGTACGTGTTCGACAGCACGCGACTCGCTCCCCGGTCGGAGCTGGTGCGCATCGCCACCGGCCGCGACGCCGCCGACACCGCATTCGCGACCGTGCTCGACGGCCGGGCGGAGCTGGTCGACTCCGAGGTGTTCGCCTCGAGCCAGGGTGACCTCGCCGACGACGACCACCGCCAACGGGTCACCCTCGCGTAGCGACGAGGCATCGGCACCTCGGGAACCCGGGGGCGGCCGACGTCGTTCTTCTCTCTGATCCACCGACCCGAGCGCCCGCCGGGTCTCTGAGAGGGGACACACTCCATGCCAGCACTGCTCGACGACACGTCGCGCCTCGACGCCCCGACCGCGCCCGCCGCCGCGCCGGCGGCAGCGCAGGCACCGGCACCGATCCCCGAGGTGACGGTGCGCGTCGTGACCCAGGAGTCGGCGCCGATGCGCCGTCGCCGCCTCCCCCGCCCCGGCAACGTCATCTCGACGCTCGTCGCGCTCACCCTCGCGGTGGCCCTGCTCCTCGTCGTGGGGCTCGTGACCGGCGTCCTCAACATCGGGAACCCGTTCGCGACGACCACCATCGACCGCTCCCCGCCTGCGGTGCTCAAGGAGCTCACCAACCTGTCGACCTACTCGGCGGCGCAGGGTCGCTACGAGCAGACCATCGACGTGGAGGACGACGTGTCGATCCTGCCGTCGTTCCTCGCCGGCGAGCACACCGTGTTCCTCGCCCAGGGTTCCGTCGACGCCCGGGTGGACTTCTCGGGCCTGGCGACCGACGCGGTGCAGGTGCGCGGCGAGAAGGCCGTGACGGTCACGCTGCCCGAGCCAACGCTCGGCAAAGCCGTGATCGACATGCACGCCAGCCGGGTGGCCAGCCACGACCGCGGCCTCCTGAACCGCGTCGGCGCGCTGTTCAGCGACAACCCGAACGGCGAGCAGCGCTTCTACGAACTGGCGCAGAAGAAGCTCGGCGCAGCGGCGAAGCACGGCGACCTCGTCGCACGCGCGGAGACCAACACCACGGCGATGTTGCAGGGCCTGCTCGGCAAGGTCGGGTTCACCGACGTGCAGGTGAACTTCGTGCCGACGACGCGCTGACCCATTGCCACGTCGTGAGCACGGGCCTTCGCACACGCCGATCAGCTCACAACAGGTTGACCAGCCCACGGTCAGTGCTCGTAGACATCGACAGCGCGGCGTTCTGACCGGTCTCGAGGGTCTAGGCCGTCATGCGTCGCCGCATCTCCTTCGACCCTTCGGCGTAGGCGTCGAAGTTCGTCTCGGTGACGAGTCCGGTTGTGTCGAGCTTCCAGTTTCGGGCCTCGAGACCGACGACCCTCTCGTCGATGATCGCTTGGGAGACCCAATGCTCTCGTTCTGTGAGGACCGCGAACTCCACCGGATCGCCATCGACTGCGAGGGATACGCGATCCCAGTTCGCAGTTGGATCGCCGGTCCCGGCGCGATCCGCCGGAAAGACGCTCTGTCGAACGTCGTCCCGCAGCACGCCGGTTTGCCGCCACAGGTGGTCAACCTGCTGGCGCGCCAACATGAATGCGTCCATCTGTGCCGCCACCGGCCGAATCATGGATCGGATCGAAGCCGCGAACGCGTGTCTCAACCCGAATCTCAGGCTGGGTCAGGTCGCGTACGTCGTCGCCGAATGCCAGCGTCAGGCTCGTCGTCCGATCTCGACTTCCGCCATGACCGCCGAACCGCCGCAGTCCTGGCCAGCGATGGTCCAGTGCGAAGGGTCGAAACGATGCCCGTGTGAACGCGCCCAGCATCCGGGCGTCGATGTCCCGGAAGCGTTCTTCGGCTCGCGCACGGTCTGCTGGTGAAGGGTTCGGATTCGCAACCGCAACGAGACGGGTGAATGTTGCGCCGTGGCCACACTCGATGCAGCGAACGTGCGATTCGTCGACCTGCTCGAACGTCGTCGAGCCGCACACATGACACAGCGTCGAAAGCGGATCGGGACCAGGCCCGGTTGCGTCGGCCACTCACGCATCATGACCGATCGGCGAAGCGCCGAGCGGAAGTTCCGGCGGGAGCTCGGCGAACGGACGGCAAATCCCGCAGCATCGGTGCGACCGAGCGCGGGAAGATGCGCACATGTTTCGGGAGACTGCTCACGTCTACGACCTGATCTACGCGGCGGAGGGCAAGGACTACCTCGCCGAATCCACCGAGGCACGTAGCCAGATCACCGAGCGCAGCCCAGATGCGAAGTCGCTCCTCGACGTTGCGTGTGGCACCGGAGGTCATCTTCGGTACTTGAAGGACTGGTTCGAGGTCGCAGGTCTTGACGTGGACCCCACCATGCTGGCCCAAGCGCGGAACACACTCCCCGGAGTCCCCTTGATCGAAGGCGACATGCGGACCTTCGACCTCGCTCGGAAGTTCGACGCGATCGTGTGTCTGTTCAGCTCCATCGGCTACATGAAGTCGCGTGACGACTTGGAGGCCGCGCTGCTCCGCATGGCCTCGCATCTCGCTGTCGACGGGACGCTCATCGTCGATGGTTGGGTGCGGCCTGACGCCTGGCTCGACGGAGGATCCGTCCACGCGGTCGCAGCCAACGACGCCGACATCGCGGTCGCCCGCGCGTCGCGAACGTGGCGCGCGGACAACAAGTCGGTGCTCGAGATGCATCACCTCGTCGCGACCTCGAGCGGAGTCGAGCACCTCGTCGACCGCCACGAACTGACGCTGTTCTCAGACGGCGACTACGGCGCAGCGCTCGATGCCGCGGGACTCATCTACGAGCGCGTGCCGAGCCCCATGCACGGACGCGATCGGTACATCGCCAAACACGGTTAGTGCTGGGGTGGGGGTCAGTTTCGGGGTCCTACGGCTGCGCAGATGCGACAACTGCGTACGCCCTGCGTCGGTCGCGTTCCGTGGCATCGGGGCCGAAGCGGAGGTGGGCGCTCAACGGCGATCCCCGTGAGATGTAGTCAATCCGCTGGCTGTAGGCGCCGCAGGGAAGCAAGGGGTCGCGTCGAAGGCCACTGCCTGAGTCCTCAGCGAAACGTGCTGGACGCTCTGGGATCGAGCCTTCAGGTTCCGACAGCACGCTGATGCCAAGGTCCACGTGCGTGCGATCGTTGGCAGTGCACGGAGACTCTTCGCTCCACGTCACTGGACCGTTGCCGACACTCAGCCCGGTGCCCGCAACATCCGCGCTTGCGAAGGTCCAGGTCGACGGAACGGAGAGGGAGAGACCGAGGATCGGATCGTGCACCCGTCGACTCGTCAACGCCTCGTTTCCGTGGTCGTCACCGGACGCGAACCAGAGAGTCGATGCGAACGCGAACACCAACATCACAGCGACGACCGTGATCCTCGCAGCTCGACTCACCTCCGCAGTTTGCCCGGTCTGGCGTGCCAGTGCTGCAGGTACGGCGCGGTCGTGAGGGAGACTGCATCCGTGGAACCGCGTCGGTCGTTCGACAGCGTCGCGGCGGTCTATCGAGAAGATCAGGCCCGGCTATCCGCCCGCACTGTTCGATGACCTGTTCGAGTTGTTGCCCCAGGATCCCCAGATCCTCGAGATGGGACCGGGTCCGGGAAACGCCACTCGCGACCTGCTGGCACACGGGGCGCAGGTCCACGCGGTCGAGATCGGGCCGGCGTTGGCCGAAACACTGCGCGCAACGTTGCCGTCCGATCAGTTGACCGTCGAAGTCGGTGACTTCGAGGAAGTACCCGTCGACGCGACTGCGTTCGACTGCGTCGTCGCCGCATCGGCGTACCACTGGATCACGCCTCGAGCGCAACTCGATCGACCGGCGGTGCTGCTGAAGCCAGACGGAGTGCTCGCCGTTGTGGATCTCATCCAAGTGGACTCGTCGAACGACCGCGGCTTCTTCGCCGCGGCACAACCGATCTACGCGCGTCACGGCCAAGGCCACTCCGGTCCACCCGCTCCACCACGAGATGTTGTCGAACCCCCGATCCGACTCGCGCTGAACGACGACGATCGCTTCACCACAGCTCGGGTCTTCCGCTACGACTGGGACCAGACCTACACCGGCGCCGAATACAGACTGCTCATGGAGTCGTACTCAGTCACGCAGATGATGCCGCCGAACGAGCGGCGCGCGTTGCTCGACGACATCGAGTCCTTCGTGGGTGATCAGTTCGACAACGAGGTCGTCCGCCCACTGGTCGTCACACTCACCACGGCACGGGTCGCGATCAGTACCGAGCGGTATTCTGGCGCTACGTCGCACTTGGTTGCGCTCGGAGGCGATGGTCCATCACCTTCACGCCATCGCCCTCGAGGTCGGAGAGCACAGTCCGGCGACCGGCAACTGCCATCAGCACGGCCTCGGCGGTGCCGCGAACCTCCGGCCCCGTGCCCATCGTCCACTCCAAGTCGGTGGTGATCAGCCGCAGCCCACGACCCAGTCGGAACCGGCGGTCGATGACGAAGATGTTGCCTTTCCCGCGTCGTGCACAGGTGAAGACTCGAACGCAGCACATCCTCGGGATAGTCACGCGCCAGACCGAGCGGTCGGCGCATGTCCTGCTGATGGATGACGAGCTCAGCGAGCGTGCCCGGCGACGTGCGTTCGCCGGGTGCAGGCCGAGAACTGAACCACCGGAGCAACCCCTCGCGCGACGAGGCGTCTTCCCGCTCGACCAGCATGGCGGTGGTCTTGTCGAGGTTGCCCATCAGTTCCTTGAGCCCCGATCGGTGCGTGTGGTACGCCAGGTGCACGACCACATCGCGCACCGTCCAGCCGGGGCAGAGCGAAGGCGTTGTCCATTGGTCGTCGGTGAAGCCATTGGCGAGGTCGACACAAGCCTCGAACTCTTCGTCGAACATGGCTCCAACCGATCGAATGGTCACTGCCCCACCCCTTCGCCGACACCCGCCGTTGACCTCGCCCTGCAGCAGACGGACCCCTACGGACGATCGCACATGCTGCGCTGATCGACCAGTGCCGCCGTCCCGGCGTGGACTTCGGTCAAAGCCTGCCGGGCTCCCATTGCCGGACGGCAGTGGTGATTCGGGGAGCGGAGCCGGTACCGTCCACAGCGCGTCCGGCCGACGAATCGATGGGGAGCCACCATGTACAACATCCGGTCCACCACACCGATGACGCCGATCGACGGTCACGTCGACATCGACTTCGCCGATCGGACGGGCTGGGTCGACAACATGGGCGCGACGATCCTGGGGATCATGATCGGCGACGATCAGTGCGGCCCGTTCGTCGCGCTCAGCTATGTCGAGCCGACCAGCGAGCAGATGCCGCTGTCGTTCGCGCATGCCCACGCGAGCGACAACTGGCGCATCTCGGTGCGGGGCACCACCAACATGGGCCGGGACGCCTACGAGCAGGGTCAGTTCCGGTTCCACGACGGCGGGGTGCCGTACGCGAGCGACAACTTCGCCTGGGGCCCCGACGGCGGCTACGGCATCATCATGTTCGCCGACCGGCGCGGCTTCCCCATCCGACCGGTGAAGGCCGAGCTCGCCGAGCAGATGATGCCGGCGCAGGAAGTCGCCGGTCGAGCCATGGGCATCGACGTGCAGGATCCGTGCCCGGGTGCACCCGCGATCATCACGACGCTCGGCCCAACGGAGCGCGCGCACCTCGACGGCGGCTTCGACACCTCCGAGCAGTGGGACGAGATCGCGCCCGGAGTCCGCATGGCGGCCGGCCTCGCCGGCGAACCCACGTGCGGTCCCGTGCTCGTGTTCGTCGACTGCGCCGCCGGCACCGAGGCGGTCCCCGTGCACTCGATCGGTTCCGAGACGATCATCGCGCCGGTGTCCGGATCGATCGACGCCGCGGGCGTCACGATGAGCCAGGGCGACGTGCGCGTGGAGGAAGCCGACATCGATCATCCTGCGCTCGTCGCCGGTCCCGACGGCGCGCAGGTCGTGATCATCTTCGCCGATCGGCGCGAGCTGCGATCGGCGCTCGCCGACGGGACGATGTCTGGCGCGCTCGGCGCCGCGCTGTCACCGGTGCTCGAGGACCTCCAGCGCCAGCTCGTCCTCGCCGACTCCGCGTCCTGACTCCCGAGTGGTTCGCCCGACTCCCGGTGCGCAGCTCGCCATCGCCGCCGACGGATGTCGACCGGTGAGCTCGGCGAGCCAGGTCTTCTCGTTCCCGAGCTGTAGGGCCATCGTCCTGACACTCCTCCACTCTGACCGTCACGCCACGATGAAGCTCGAACGAGATGAACGAAAGAGGAGTCGATCGACGATGACGATCTCACTGGAGGAGATCTTCGACCTCAGCACTCGCTTCCATCGCCTGGTGGGCATCGAGAAGGGCGACGCCGCCGCCCAGGCCGAGTTCTTCCTGCATCCCGATCCGATGATCTTCGTCGAGCACGCCAGCGATCTGACGCTGCAGGCGAACCACGAGACGCACCGAGGCATCACCGACGAATCGTTCGTCCACCTCGAGCCGTGGGACATCGTCCAGCTCTGCGACGCACCCGAGCGCGCTCGGGCCAAGGGCGGCGTCCTCTGGAAGGGGCGGTCTGGAGGCAGTGAAGACCGACCGCTCGAGATCATCGTCGGCGAGGACTGGATCGTGCAGCGCGACGAAACCGGGGAACTCAAGTTCGCGCTGTACATCAACACCCACCACCAGGTGCTGCCCGACTCCGCAGCCTTCGTGCTGCCCTGACTGCACTCGCGGTCAGGTGCGCGGCGCCGACGTCGTGGTCGTCGTCGTCGTGCTGGTGCTCGTCGACGACGTCGTGGGTGGCACGGTCGTCGGCGCCGGTGTCGTGGGTGGCTGCAGGGTGGTCGGGACCGGCACCTTGCCCCGCAGGTACGGCCACGCCCACGAACCGGTCGTGGCGTAGTCGTACACCGACCACCCGAGCGCGTCGGTGGTGCGCGCCGCTCGCGTCATGTCGAGGTAGTCGTCGGGCGTGCTGTCCTCGGCGAGCCCGCCGATGAGGTGCACGGGCACGTTGGGGTCGCCCACCCGCTTGCGCAGCCGATCGACGCTGTCGACCGTGTAGCGGTACGCGCTCCGCAACCCCGACGCGGTGTCGCGGTACGTGTAGTAGCTCATCGGCATCCAGAGATCGACCGACCGGTTCACCGCCGCGTACGGGAAGTCGGGCCACAGCGTGGTGTTCAGCACCTCGAGCTGCACCGCGGGGTACACGATCGCCGCCACCGGCACCGACGGACCCACGAGCTTGCGCACCTGCTTGACGAACGCGACCGTGCGCTGGTTGCGCAGCGAGATGTCGGGCACCTCGCTCGACTCGAGGTCGAGGCCGATGCCGTCGAACGACTCACCACCGACGCGCAGTTTGACGATCTGCCGCATCGTCGCGAGGTCGTCGGCGGGCGACACCGCGCGCGGCAGGAACCACGGCACCACCGCGATGTCGTGCTCGTGCGCGCGTTCGAGCAGCGCGCCGAGCGCGGCGCGATCGGTGAGCTGGTTCGCCGGCGCACCGTCGGGGTTGGCGACCTGCACGTAGAGCGTCTTCACGCCGAGCGCGGCCATGTCGGCCACCGAATCGGGCGTGACCCGCGGGTCCATCCCCGCGTTCTGCAGGCGCGGCGCGTAGTCGAACACGTCCACCCACGCGCCGACGCGGCGGAACACCGAGAGGGACGGTTCGTCCGCCGACGCCGAGGGCGCCAGCAGCAGAGTGGATGCGAGCAACGACGCACCCAACCCCACCATCACCGCGACGGCCACACAGGAGAGGCGCCGTCGCATGGCAGGTCAGGCTAGGAGGTGACTCCCGCGACCTTGAGGCGGGTCTCGGCCCGGGCCAGTGCGGCCTGCGCCTCGGTGTCGTCGGGATCGGCCGCGAGGGCTGCCTCGGCGTTCTGCTTCGCCAGCTCGGCCCGCGGGACGTCGATGTCGTCCTTGAGCTCGGCCAGGTCGGACAGCACCACGAGCTTCTCGCCGTTCATCTGCACGAAGCCACCGTGCACCGCGGCCGCGGTCTCGGCGTCGTCGGGCTGGATGATGCGCACCGCATCGTCATCGAGCACACCCAGGTACGGCACGTGGTCCTTGAGGAAGGCGATGTCGCCGTCGAGCGCGCGACAGACCACCATCTCGGCCGAGCCCTCGAACAGGATCTGTTCGGGTGAGACGAGCTGGACCTCGAAGACGTCGGCGGCCATCAGCTCAGCTCGATTCCGCTACGCCGTCCCGCACTCCGTGCACGGCTCCGCTGCATCTCGTCAGCTCTCCTGGAGCTGCTTGGCCTTGGCCAGCACGCTCTCGACCCCGCCGACGTTGAAGAACGCCTGCTCGGGTACGTCGTCGAGCTCGCCGTTCACCAGCGCTTCGAACGACTCCACCGTCTCTTCGACCGGCGTGAAGATGCCCGGCTGGCCGGTGAACACCTCGGCCACGAAGAACGGCTGGGAGAGGAAGCGCTGGATCTTGCGGGCCCGCGACACGGACACGCGGTCCTCCTCGGAGAGCTCGTCGAGACCGAGGATGGCGATGATGTCCTGGAGCTCCTCGTAGCGCTGGAGCACCTCCTGCACACGACGGGCGCAGTTGTAGTGGCGCTCGCCCACGATCTCGGGGGCGAGGATGTTCGACGTCGACGCCAGCGGGTCGACCGCCGGGTAGATGCCGAGCGCCGAGATCTGGCGGGAGAGCTCGGTCGTGGCGTCGAGGTGGGTGAAGGTGGTGAACGGCGCCGGGTCGGTGTAGTCGTCGGCGGGCACGTAGACGGCCTGCAGCGACGTGATCGAGTGACCCTTGGTGGAGGTGATGCGCTCCTGCAGCTCACCCATCTCGTCGGCGAGGGTGGGCTGGTAGCCCACGGCCGACGGCATGCGGCCGAGCAGCGTCGACACCTCGGAACCCGCTTGCACGAAGCGGAAGATGTTGTCGACGAACAGGAGCACGTCCTGGTTCTTCACGTCGCGGAAGTACTCGGCGACGGTGAGCGCCGACAGCGCGACCCGCAGGCGCACGCCCGGCGGCTCGTCCATCTGGCCGTAGATGAGCGCCGTCTTCTCGATGACGCCCGACTCCTGCATCTCCAGCCAGAGGTCGGTGCCCTCACGGGTGCGCTCGCCGACGCCGGCGAACACCGACACACCACCGTGGTGGGTGGCGACCCGCTGGATCATCTCCTGGATGAGCACGGTCTTGCCCACGCCGGCACCGCCGAAGAGGCCGATCTTGCCGCCTTCGACGTAGGGCTCGAGGAGGTCGACGACCTTGATGCCGGTCTCGAACATCTTCGCCTTCGGCTCGAGCTGGTCGAAGTTCGGGGCGTCGCGGTGGATCTCCCACCGGTCCTCGATGTTGGTGAGCTGCGACTCCTCGATGTCGAGCGGCTCACCGATGACGTTGAACACGTGGCCGAGCACGCCCTCGCCCACCGGCATGGTGATGCCGTGACCGAGGTTGCGCACGAGCGTGCCGCGCTGGAGGCCGTCAGTGGGCTTCAGGCAGATGGCACGCACGCGGCTGTCGCCGATCTGCTGCGCGATCTCCGCCGTGATCACGATGGTCTCGCCCTCGAGCTGGGCGTCCATCTCGACCGCGAAGTTGATCTCCGGCAGCGCGTCGGGCGGGAACTCGATGTCGACGACCGGGCCGGCGATCGCGACGACGCGACCGTCCTTCAGCCCGGAGCCGGGAGTGGTGGGGGTGTCGGCAGTGACGGTCATTGTTCCAATCTCCTACGAGTTGGATTCGGTGCGGGCTTCGAACAGATCGGCCTCGCGTCGGCTTCGATGCTGTCGGCGAGGAAGTCGTCGGAGACGAGCTTCTTCTTCGACCCTCGGAGCGCCTCCGGCCCCACCGACGATCTCCATGATCTCGGTGGTGATGGAGTCCTGGCGGGCGCGGTTCATGACTCGGCTGAGGCTGATGATCAGATCGCCGGCATTGTCGGTGGCCGACTTCATCGCGCGTTGGCGCGACGCGTGCTCCGACGCCGCCGCGTTGAGCAGCGCGGCGTAGACGCGCGACTCGACGTAGCGCGGGAGCAGCAGGTCGAGGATCGTGTCGGGCGACGGCTCGAACTCGTACGAGGCGGACACCGGGCCGTCCTTCTCGCCGGCGTCGACCTCGTCGCGGGCGAGCGGCACGAGCGTCTGGCGCTCGACGACCTGGATGCCCATCGACACGAAGCGGGTGTAGATGATCTCGACCAGGTCGGTCTCTTCGGCCAGGAACGAGCGGGCCGCGGCCTGGCCGATGCCACGGGCGTCCTCGTAGGTCGGCGAATCGGAGAAACCGCTGAACGCGGCTTCGATGTCGTAGTCGCGGTAGCGGAAGTACGCCTCGGCCTTGCGACCGCTCGTGATGAGCCGGTAGCCACGCCCCGCGGCGAGGTCTTCGGCGATGGCGGCCTCGGCGGTCCGCAACACGTTCGAGTTGTACGCACCGCAGAGCCCGCGGTCACCCGCGACGACGATGTGTGCGACGTTTCGGATCTCGGGGCGAGGGACGAGCAGCGCGCTGCCCCCTCCGCCGCCCGCGGCGAGGTCGGCGACCACCTCGGTGATGGAGTCGCTGTAGGGCTGCGCGGCCTTCACCCGACCCTGCGCGCGCACGATGCGGCTCGCCGCGATCAGCTCCTGCGCGCGCGTGATCTTCTGCGTCGACTGGATCGTCTTGATCCTCCGTCGCAGGAGTCGTTCCTGGCCGCCAGCCATCGGTGTGCGCTACTCCGCAGCCGCGGCCCGGCGACTTCGGCGGCAGCGGTGTCGGCGGTCGCCCGTTGCGCGGCCTCGTTGGCGAGCGCGGCGGCGAAGGTCTGCTTGAAGTCGGCCATGGCGTCGGCGAGCTCGTCGCCCGCGGGCAGCGCGCCCGTGGAGCGGATGCTGTCGACCAACGCGCCGTGGCGGGCCTGGAACCACTCGTGCATGTCGCCCTCGAAGCGGCGGATGTCGCCGACCTCGAGATCGTCGAGCGCACCGGACGTGCCGGCGAACACCGACAGCACCTGGAGCTCGACGGGCATCGGCGAGTTGAGCGGCTGCTTCAGCAGCTCGACCAGGCGGTAGCCGCGCTCGAGCTGCGCCTTGGACACCGCGTCGAGGTCGGACGCGAACGTGGCGAACGCCTCGAGGTCACGGAACTGCGCGAGGTCGACCTTGAGCGTGCCGGCCACCGAACGCATCGCCTTGATCTGCGCGGCACCACCGACCCGGGACACCGAGATGCCCACGTCGACGGCGGGACGCACACCGGAGCGGAACAGGTTCTCCTGGAGGTAGATCTGGCCGTCGGTGATCGAGATCACGTTGGTCGGGATGTACGCCGAGACGTCACCCGCCTTGGTCTCGATGATCGGCAACGCGGTGAGCGAACCGGCGCCGAGCGCGTCGCTCAGCTTCGCGGCGCGCTCGAGCAGACGGCTGTGCAGGTAGAAGACGTCACCCGGGTACGCCTCACGGCCCGGCGGGCGGCGCAGCAGCAGTGACATCTGGCGGTACGACTCGGCCTGCTTCGACAGGTCGTCGTAGACGACGAGCGCGTGCTGGCCGCTGTCCATCCAGTGCATCCCCATGGCGCAACCGGCGTAGGGGGCGAGGTACTTGAACACCGCTTCGTCGGCGGCGGGTGCGTTCACGACGACCGTGTAGTCCATCGCGCCGTGCTCCTCGAGCGTGGCGACGGTCTGCGCGACGGTCGAGCCCTTCTGGCCGATCGCGACGTAGATGCACTTCACGCCCTGGCCCTTCTGGGCGAGGATCGTGTCGATCGCGACGGTGGTCTTGCCCGTCTTGCGGTCGCCGATGATGAGCTCGCGCTGACCCCGGCCGACCGGCGTCATGGCGTCGATGGCCTTGATGCCGGTCTGCAGCGGCTCGTGCACCGGCTGGCGGCCCACGATGCCGGGCGCCTGCACTTCGAGGCGGCGCATCTCGGTGGTGGCGATCGGGCCCTTGCCGTCGATGGCGCGACCGAGCGAGTCGACCACGCGACCGATGAGGGCATCGCCGACGGGCACCGAGAGGATGCGTCCGGTCGCCTTGACCGCGCCGCCCTCCTCCACGTGGCTGGCCTCGCCGAGCACGACCGCACCGATCGAGGCCTCGTCGAGGTTCAGCGCGAGACCGAGCGTGCCACCCTCGAACTCGAGCACCTCGTTGACCGACGTCTCGGGCAGTCCGGCGACGCGCGCGATGCCGTCACCCACCTCGAGCACCTGGCCGACGTTGGCCGAGTCGAGGGAGGGCGTGAACGTGGAGACGTGCGCCTTGAGCGCGGCGGCGATCTCTTCGACGTTGATGGTCAGCTCTGCCATCTGGTTCCTTCCGGAGTTCTTCCTGGCCGAAGTTTCACTGGCTAGATCTGTTCGCGCAGCTGGTCGAGGCGGTGGCGCACCGACCCGTCGATGATGAGATCGCCCATCTTGGTGACGATGCCGCCCATGACGTCGGGGTCGACGACGACCTTCACCTCGACGTTCTTGCGGGTGGCGTTGCTCAACGCGACCCGGAGCCGCTCGATGTCCTCGTCGCTCAGCGGCACCGCGCTGCGAACCTCGGCGACTTCGTGCGCGCGCTCGGCAACCGCGAGCTCCACGAACTTGTCGACGATCTGTTCGAGCTCGCCCGCGCGACCCGACACCACCACGGCGAGCACCAACGCCTGGGAGGTGGCGAGCGCCTTGCGCTCGAGCAGGTCCTGGATCACCGCGACCTTGCGGGCGAGGGGCAGGTTCGGATCGGTCAGCGCCAGCCGCAGTTCGTCCGACGCGTTGTAGGCGCGCGCGAAGCGGAAGAGCTCGTCTTCCACCTCGGCCAGGTGGCCCTCGGTCCGGGCGACCTCGAGGAACGCCTTGGCGTAGGACTCGACGCGGTCGCTGGTCTCACTCACCTCAGTTGCTCCCGACCTGCGCGATGTAGCTGTCGATCAGGGCACGCTGGGTGTCGGCGTCGAGGTTGTGCTCGACGACCTTCTCGGCCAGCTCGATCGAGAGGTCCTTCACCGACGCCTGGAGGTCGGCCTGGGCCCGCTCGGTCGCGAGGCGGATGTCCTCGGTGGCGCGAGCCTTGATCTCGTTGGCCTCGGTCTCGGCCCGGGCGATGATGTCGGCACGCACCCGCTCGGCATCACCGCGCGCGGCTTCGAGGATGTCCACCGATTCCTGGCGCGAGTCCTGGATCTTGGCCCGGTACTGGTCACGCTCGGCTTCGGCCTCGGCCTTGGCGCTCTCCGCACCCTCGAGGTCCGCGCGGATCTTGTCCTGGCGGTCGGCCATCGTCTTCTTCAGCGTCGGGAACGCGAACTTCACGAGGACACCGAGCACGATCAGGAACGCGAGCGAACCCCAGATGAGCTCCGGGAGCGCCGGCAGCAGGATGCTCGCCGACTTGTGGCAGTCCTGGATCGAGGCCTCGAGGTCGACCGACGTGTCCTTCTCGTAAGCGTTGACCGCCTTCGAGACGCATTCGGCCAGATCCTTGTTGGCGTCCTTCGACGGGTCGGCGCTCGCGGGCTGCGCGAGTGCGAAGAACATCGCTCCGCCCAGCAACGCCGCTGCCAGCAACCTACGGATGCGCATGGCGCGTCCTTCCTTCACAGGTCAGTGTGCCGTCGCCCACGAGGGACGCGGCGAAGCGGGTCAAATGAACTTGAGGACGAAACCGATGAGGGCGAGCGCCTCGGCGAACGCGATGCCGAGGAACATCGTCGTCCGCACGTTGCCGGCCATCTCGGGCTGACGGGCCATCGCCTGCACCGACTGACCGACCAGGTAACCGATACCGATGCCGGGGCCGATGGCGGCGAGGCCGTAACCGACCGAACCGAGGCCGGACTTCAGGGCGTCCGCCTGCGTCACCGCCAGGCTCACGAACTCGTTCACGCTAACTCTCCTTGGTTGCTTGGGTTGGTGCGTACTGATTGGTGCGTACTGAGGTGTTCAGATCTTGCTGTTGCGATCAGTGCTCGGCGTGGAGTGACTCGTTGACGTACACCGCCGTGAGGATGGTGAAGATGTAGGCCTGCAGCAGGGCCACCAGGAACTCGAACGCGGTCATCGCAACGAGCGCCGCGAACGGGAGGATGCCGAGCGGGATCTGCCAGATGCCGCTGTCGTGGTGGATGATCAGCTCGCTGGTCATGATGCAGAACACCGCGAGCAGCACGTGGCCGGCGGCCATGTTGGCGAAGAGTCGCACCGCCAGCGAGAACGGCCGGATGAAGTACTTCGAGAGGATCTCGATCGGCACCACGAGGAGCAGCAGCGGACCGGGGACGCCCGACGGCACGACGTTGCGGAAGTAGCCGAGGCCCTGGTGCTTGAAGCCGACGACGATGAAGATCACCCAGGTCTGCAGGGCGAGGTAGATCGGGATCGCCATGCGCGAGGTGGCCGGGAAGTAGACGAACGGCACCGTCGACCAGATGTTGATGAAGAAGATCCAGAAGAACAGCGTGGCCAGGAACGGGCCCCACTTGCGGCCGTTGTCGGGGCCCATGACCTCGACCGCGATCTGCTGCTCCACCGCCTCGTAGCCCATCTCGGCCGCGTTCTGCAGACCGGCGGGCACCATGGCCTTCTTGCGGGACCCGATGTAGAAGATCACCGACGCAGATCAGCGTCGAGATCACCGCCAGCAGCGCCGTCTTGTTGAACTCGTACCACTGATTGCGACCGAAGATGCCCTTGTACTCGAAGAGCTCGTTGACGTTGGGCAGGAGGTCGGCGAGAACCGGGATCACGCAGTGCTCCTAGGACTTCCGGGGCTTGAGCCCGGGGGACGCGAGACTGAAGCTGATCGAGCGCATCTCCCAGAACAAGAGACCGAGATGCAGCACGAGGACTGACACGACGAAGACGTCGAGGTTCACGGCGTCGATCTGCTCCACCAGCAGACCCATGCCGAAGATCACGATGAGCCACACGAGGAAGCCGCCCAGCGAGACGGCCATGATCATCGCGGGTGAGATGCGCGCTGCCCAACCGAGCAGCGCGCCGGTGATGAGGAAGTTGGCGAGCACGACCACGAGTGCGAGCGCCACGCCGAGCGCGCCACCGACGCCCTTCCAGAGGCCGAGCGCCAGGATCGCGACCGGTGCCACCCAGAGCGCGTGGCGGACGATGTCCTTGGCGATGCGCGACTCGATCATGTCGGGATCGGGCACGGTGATGTCGGGAGCCCCCATGTCGGAGGCGCGTGTCGGAGGGGAAGCCAGGTTCGGTCATCGCCCACCTCCCTTGCCAGTCGACGAACGCGCCCACGGCTTGCCCTCGTCGTTGATCTCGCTGCGGGCGCGGTACCGGTAGTACTGGTTGGCGTACGTGCCGACCGCGCCGAACACGAACCCGATGATCAGGAACAGCGGCGCGGTGCCCCACGCGCTGTCGGCCCAGAGACCGAGCAACGTGAAGACGACGGTGGGGACGACGAGTTCGAGGCCGGTGGCAAAGGCCTCGCCGCGGTACTTGTCCTCGCTGCGCGCCGCCTTGGGCACGAACAGCCAGCGTGCGAATCGTCGGAGCCGGGTTTTCACCGGCGATTTCCTCCCCCGAGTGGACGCTTCGTTGCGACCCACTCCCGCTTGTGAATACAAGCACAAGCTAGTGCGCGGCCCCCAGAATCGTCAAACCGGAGAGCCCGTGAGAACGGCATTTTTTCAGCCGCCGCCGCGAGATTCCCTCCGGGGCGCGAGCTCCACCACGTCGGCCCCCTGGTCGTCTCCCTCGAGGGCGGCCGGCGCGGCCCGCTGACTCCGGACGCCGGGGTGGAAGTAGATGTAGAGGAGCAGCCCGAGCGCGAACACCGCCAGCGGCACCAGCGAGTTCCCGTGGTTGGTGAACGTGGGCAGCAACACCACCGCCGAGAGGATCGCGGTCCACAACCAGAGGATCACGACCGCCCGGCGTGGCCCGTGGCCCATGCGCATCAGGCGGTGATGCAGGTGCTCGTGGTCGGCTTGCGCGAACGACTGCCGGCGCCAGACCCGGCGCAGGAACGAGAAGACGGTGTCGAAGATCGGCACCCCGAGGATCACCAGCGGGATGACGAGCGGCGCGAAGAAGAAGTAGGTCTGGCCGCTGAACGGGTCGGCGGTACGGCCGCCGACCGTGATGGTGGTGGTGGCCAGCAGCAGGCCGAGGAACATCGCGCCCGCGTCGCCCATGAAGATGCGCGCGGGGTTGAAGTTGTGGGGCAGGAAGCCCACGCAGATCCCGACGGTGATGGCAGCGACCAACGGCCCCATGTTGGAACCTTCGAGCAACCCGGCTTTGAACAGGCGGTCGGCGTAGAGGAACATCGCCGCCCCCGCGATCATCACGATCCCGCACGCGAGGCCGTCGAGGCCGTCGATCAGGTTGATCGCGTTCGCCATGACGACGACGGTGAGGACCGTGACGAGCGGCGCGAGGTCGGGCGAGAGCACGACGTACTCGTACGTCGCGAACGGCACGCGGAAGTAGAGCATCGTCACGCCGAGCAGCGAGAGGATGCTGCCGCTCAACACCTGGCCCGCGATCTTCGCTGGGGGTGAGACGTCGCGCAGGTCGTCGATGGCGCCGACCACGAACATGACGGCGGCGGCGAGCAGGAGCCCGAGCGTCTCGGTGTCGTCGGCGAAGATCTCGTGGAACTGGCCGAGCTGCGACGCCACCGCCATGGCGACGAGGAAGCCGGCGAACATCGCCGCGCCGCCGAGGGACGGGGTGGGCTTGGTGTGGACGCTGCGCGGGCCGGGCATCGCGATCGCGCCGATGCGCGGCGCGGCCCAGCGCATGACGAACGTCAACAGGAAGGTGACGACGGCCGCGATCCCGGCGACGGTCAGATACCCGGGCATCGTCTCACCTTCACGGCGTGAGCCGTCGTACCCGTCGAGCGGAACGCACCCTTCTCCCGGAGGAGCCCCTGCTCCCCTCGCTGCGCTCGGGTCGGCACTTCGTGCCGGGTCTCCTCCGGCGGGTGCTACCTCCGCTCGCCGGCTTCGCCGTCTCACGCCTGGTCGCCCATCTCTCTTCTGTGCCGCCCTTACGCGCTTGCGGGGTAGGGGGTGAAAGAAGAGCAGAGCTCTGCTGCCTGGGCCTTCACCTCTGCAGCGATGTCTTCGTCGTCGACTTTGCGGAGCACCTGCGTGATCAGCGTCGAGATCTCGACCATCTGCTCCTCACGCATGCCGGCGGTGGTGACGGCGGCGGTGCCGAGGCGGAGGCCGCTGGTGGTGAAGGGCTTCTCGGGGTCGTTCGGGATGGCGTTCTTGTTGCAGGTGATGCCGGCGCGGTCGAGGGCTTCTTGCGCGACCTTGCCGGTCACGCCGAAGGGTCGGAGGTCGACGAGCATGAGGTGGTTGTCGGTGCCGCCGGAGACGATGCGGAAGCCTTCGGCGGAGAGCGCGTCGGCGAGCGCGGTGGCGTTCTTCACGATCTGGTGCGCGTAGGTCTTGAATTCGGGCTGTTGCGCTTCTTTGAAGGCGACGGCTTTGGCGGCGATGACGTGCATGAGGGGGCCGCCCTGGAGGCCGGGGAACACGGCCTTGTCGATCGCGGCGGCGTACTGCTCGCGGCACATGATCGCCCCGGCGCGAGGACCGCGCAGTGTCTTGTGCGTGGTGGTGGTGACGACGTCGGCGTACGGCAACGGCGACGGGTGTGCACCACCGGCGATCAGGCCCGCGATGTGCGCGGCGTCGACCATGAGGAGCGCGTCGCATTCGTCGGCGATCGAGCGGAACGCCTCGAAGTCGATGGTGCGCGGGTAGGCGGTGGCTCCGGCGATGATCAGCTTCGGGCGTTCGGCCATCGCGATGGCGCGCACTTCGTCGTGGTCGATGCGCTCGGTCTCGCGGTCGACGCCGTAGGCGACGAAGTCGTAGAGGCGGCCGCTGGCGTTGACCGGCGAACCGTGGGTGAGGTGGCCACCCTGGTCGAGGCGAAGTCCCATGACCTTGTCGCCCGGTTCGAGCAGCGCGAGATACGTGGCCATGTTGGCGTTGGCACCCGAGTGGGGCTGCACGTTGGCGTGATCGGCGCCGAACAGCTCGCAGAGCCGCGTGCGGGCGAGCTCCTCGGCCTCGTCGACCACCAGGTTGCCGCCGTAGTAGCGCTTGCCCGGGTACCCCTCCGAGTACTTGTTGGTCAGCACCGAGCCCTGCGCGGCGATGACCGCCCGCGACGTGAAGTTCTCCGACGCGATCAGCTGGATGGTGGTGTTCTGCCGCTCGGTCTCACGCGTGATGATGTCGGCGATCGCGGGATCCGAAGCGCGCAGCGCGTCGCCACCCGTCATGTTGCTGGCGGCAGTCACAGGATCTCTCCGTTCTCGAGCGCGGTGAGCTCGTCGATGCGGCGTTGGTGGCGACCACCTTCGAAGTCGGTGGTGAGCCAGACCCGCAGGATCTCGTCGGCCAGGCCCTCCCCCACCACACGGGCGCCGATCGACAGCACGTTGGCGTCGTTGTGCCGACGCGAGAATTCGGCGGTGTAGAGGTCGTTGCACAGCGCGGCGCGGACGCCCTTCACCTTGTTGGCGGAGAGCTGCTCACCCTGTCCGCTGCCGCCGAGGACGATGCCGCGGTCGGCGTCGCCCTGCGCGACGGCACGCCCGACCCGCGAGCAGTAGATCGGGTAGTCGACCGGTTCCTCGGAGTCGGTCCCGAGGTCGGTCACGTCGTGTCCGTCGTCCTTCAGGACGGCGATGAGGTGCTCCTTCAGGCGGAAACCCGCGTGGTCGGAGCCGATGGTGATGCGCAATGGGAGCTCCCGCAACGGCGACCGCGTCAGTGTAGGGAAGGCGGGCCACGGCGGTCGGGAGGGATCCGATAGCGTCTGGGCGCTTCGGGCAGTTCTGGAGGGGAACCCCGATGCGCAAGCTCTTCGTGCTCGGCTCGACAGTGGTGATGGGCCTCGGCATCGGGCTTCCGGCCGTCCCACACGCGAGCGTGGCCGAGCCGGTGCTCACGACCTTCGACGAGTCGGGCACGTGGACCGTGCCCGCCGGTGTGACGTGCGCGACCTTCGCCGTGATCGGCGCCGAGGGCGGGTCGGGCGGGCAGTTCGTCGACGGTCTCGGTGACGACAGCCCAAGTGGGACCGGGCGGCGCCGGCGGTCTCGGCGGTCGTGTCGACGGCACCGTGCGAGTCGAACCCGGTGAGCCCGTCACCCTCGCGGTCGGCACTCGCGGTGGCGACGGCGGGGAGTACCCAGTCGGGTGCCGGCGGGGCAGGCGGGTCCGTGGGCGGCGCGCGGCGGCGTGCTGAGCCTCGGGAGTGGCGCCGGTGGCGGCGGCGGACGGTCGAGCATCACCATCGCGGGCGCCGAGGCGATCGTCGCCGGCGGCGGCGGGGGCGGCGGTGCCGGGTCCTACCAGGCGACCCCGGGCGCACGAGGCGGCGACGACGAGCAGGCGGGTGCCGACGGGGTGGCAGGGACTACGTCACCGAGCCCGCCGGCGATCGGCGGGGGTGGCGCGGCCGGTGATGTCGGAGGTGCGGCCGGGATCAACTCCATTGCCACCAACAACGCGCAGGCAGGGACCACCACGAACGGCGGCGCCGGTGGCGGAGCCGGTGACGGCGGTGGCGGCGGAGGCGGTGGGCTCGCCGGCGGCGGCGGTGGCGGCGCCGGCTTCACCGGTGGCGGCGCCGGTGGTGGCGGCGGCTCGAACCTGGTGCCTCCCGGCGGCATCGTGCAGCACGGCTTCGACGCCGGCAACGCCGGTGACGGCCTCGTCGTCGTGAGCGCGACGGTCGGTGACGACAGCTGCCCGGTCCCGGCGACGGTGGCCGAAGTCATCCTCTCGGCGCCGCGCTTCACCGGCTGAGGCTCCCCGGGCGTGTCACACCCCGTCCGTAGCCTGGCGGGGTGGAGACGCAACCGCTCCCCCGGGTGACGCCCTACCTGCTGCGGCGGGCGGACGCGATGTGCGCGCGCCGGCTCGCGCGCGTGTTCGAGGGCGGCGAGCGCTCCCACGACCCCGTGCACCGGTCCCGGCTGCGCGACGCCTTCCTCGCCGCGGTCCGCGACGTGCACGCCGAGCTCGCGGTGCCCACGGCAGCCGACTTCGCCGACGTCGGCGATCGCCTCGACCCCGCGGTGCTCCCCGAGGAGCGCGCCGTCCTCGAGCAGGCCGGACGCTGGTACGTCGCGATGTTCGGCGACCGCCCGGCCCGGTGGGACGATCCCGGCACCGACCAGCCCACCGACCGTGGCGGGCTCCGGGTCGGGGGCTGGATCGACCTGCCGCTGCGCACCGCCGACGACGGCTTCGAGCTCCGTCAGTTCGAGCTCTGGGGCCGGCGAGTCCCCCCGACCGACCCGCTCGAGCTCGAGGCGTTGCGCGTCGCGTTCCTGCGGCTGACGCCCTGGCTCGCCGGCGCACCGGTCCGCGTGGCGTGGGCCGACCTGGTGCGCGGCCTGCTCGTCGAGCGCGTGATCGAGCCCGCCGAACGCCAGGCCACCACCGACTGGTTCGACGAGCGGGTCACGATCGTGCGCGAGCGCGCCGACGACCCGGTCGCGCGCACCGGGAGCGACTGCGGCGGGTGCGCGGTGGTGGCCGGCTGCCCCGAGCACCGCAAGGGCGCGCACTACGGCCGCAAGGCCGACCTCCTCCCCGGAATCCTGCACGTCACGCCCACCGGGCTCGACACGTGGCGCCGGTGCGCGCGCGAGTGGCGCGACCACCAGCTGTTCGGGATCCCCGCCAGCGACACCGATCCCGGCGGCGTGCACGGGCAGCAGTTGCACGACGCGCTGCACATGATCCACGTGGAGGGGTCGTGTCACGACCTCGAACATGTGGGCGACGTGCTCGTGCGGCGCGGGCTCGACCACGACGACCGGTTGTGGGGCGAGATCGAGCGCCACACCGTCCGGTGTCCGAGCCCGAGCGAAGCCGTGGGCCACGAGATCACGCGGGCCCGGTTCTCGTCACACCCGACCACACCGTTCATGGCGACGGCGCGGATCGACGCGCTGTGGGTGCACGACGGCCTGCTCGACGCGCGCGACTTCAAGAGCGGTCAGGTGTGGAGCGAGCGCGTCGCCGACGACAAGCAGGCGCGCCTGCAGGCGTGGATCCTCGCTCCGCTGGCGGCCGCGCGCGGACTGCGGTTGCGCATCGCGTTCGAGCACCTCGCGCCCGAGGTGGTCGACGACCCCGAACCGTTCGAGCCCGACACCGACGACCTCGCCGCGATCGAAGACGACGTGCGCCGGGAGGTGGCCGAGATCCGCACGACGGTCGAGTTCGTGGGCGTGAACGATCCGGAGGTCTGCAAGCACTGCCGGTACCGTTCCATCTGCCCCGACTCCGCGTTGCCCGGAGTGCCGGTGTGGCCCACCGTCGACGCCGAGGACGATGCATGAACGCACCCCAGCACCCAGCCTCGCGCCCGACTCGTGGCCGGATGATCTGGTGGGGCTTCACCAAGCGGTGCGCGCGCTGCGGCAGCGGCCACCTCTTCAAGCGCTGGTTCACGATGGTCGACGACTGCCCGCGCTGCGGGCTGCACTTCGAGCGCGAGCAGGGCTACTGGGCCGGCGCACTCGCGATCAACATCGGCATCGCCGCGGTGACGTTCGTGCTCGCATTCGCGATCGGCCTCGCCCTCACCGTGCCCGACATCCCGGTGGGACCGTTCCTCGCGGTGCTGATCCCGCTGATGATCATCGTGCCGACGTTCGCGTACCCGTTCTCCAAGACCATCTGGGTCGCCGTCGACCGCGCGCTCCTGCAGCACATGGACAAGCAGGAGCAGCTCGACGAGCAATTCCGTCCCCACTGACGGCATTTCGGATCGCATCGATGTCAGCAGCGACCGGCGGCTGCGGCTCGCCGACTGCGCGCGCTGCTCGACAGTTCCTGCTCGCGCAGGAACCCGCGGCAGCCGCCTGACACCGGAGCCGCCCCTCACGCGGCCCCACGTCTCCCGCGTCGTCGAGGCAACCCGACCTGTGCTGCTTCTTCCGGCGTGAGGGTGTCGATGTGCTTCAGGCGCAAACCGTCGGGACGATTGGGATTGCCCACCAGCGCGTACGGCCCGTGCGGAATCAGGAGCGGGTGGTGCACCGAGGCGACCATCGCCAGGTTGGAGGGCTCGTCGGTTCCACCCCACGATCGAGGTTGCAGATGATGCGCGTGCAGTCCGTAGCGCAGGTCGCAGTCGCCACATCGGCAGTGCCCGTCACGCCGCAAGACCGCCCGCAGGATCTTGGGTGACAACGAGGTGGAGATCCGACCCACCGCCACCGGCGCACCGTCGGCGTCGAGCAGGACCGGCTCGAGCTTCGCGCCGGCACGAAGACGCTCGACCATGGCATCGGGCAACGGGATACCCGCGATCTCGACCGGCCCCTCCGGCGGCACGTCGATGCAGAACAGCGGCTGCGGCGCCAGGTGGGGCGTCTCGACCGTCTGGGCGACATCGACCGCGTCACACATCTGCACCAACGCGTCGGCGGCCCGTCGTTCGCGCCGTTCCCACGCGCCGCCAGGGGCTGGCCGCATCGCTTCGACGAGCTTGTCGACCGTCGCCTTGAACTTCACGCCCATCACGTCGGGCAACTCGCCGTGGACCTGCAGCATCGTGTGCTCGCGGTTCCAGCGCATCCAGAAGTGACGCGCCGCATGCCGGGCCTGCGATTCCTCGACCGTGGGTTTCGTCTTGGTCCGCGCCTTCCGCGACAGATCCGCAGGCGTCATGTTCGGTGCCCGCTGCGCCCATTCAACGTCGGACTCCTCGTCGGCGACCTTCACGGTCTCGACGAGCTGCTCGTCGCTCAACAAACCCGCATGCGCGGCGGCCGCCACCGCAGGCAACGACTCCAACGCGCGGGCCGTCTCGACCTTCTCGCGCACGGTGCGCGCCGACTCGCCGTCGCGTCCGACCGTGACGTCGATCTGCCCGCGCTCGTCGAGCACGCGCAGCACGTCGAGCTCCTCGATCCTCGCCTCACGCTGCACCCTCACCAGATCGACACGGCGCGCCTCGAGCCGATCGCGTCGGCCACGACCGCAGCTCATCGACGGTTGCGCCCTCAGCCACGTCGATCATGCATGATCAAACCACCAGGGTGTGCCAGTTATCGGGCGAAATGCGACCAGTGGATTTGCACCGCGCGCAGTCGCCGATCGGTAGTTCTGCGTTGTCGGAGCCTGTGGGAAGTCCGATGAGTCCCAGCGCTCGGAGGAATCGGCGATATGTCGGGCATGCCGTCGTGCCGGCGCCGAACGCGTATCGTCGTCGGCGCTACATCGACGCGATGATCGAGGACTGCGATCGTCTCAGCGACCACCCGGTGTTCCCGGTCTTCGCTTTCCAGGCTCGACATGGAAACGAGCGCGGACGTTCTAGGTCTTCGACTCGGGCCTCGATCTTGACGAGCAATCGGGTGGGACGAGTCCGGGCGGACGTCCAGGCGGCGTCGGTGCCGAACTAGCAGCAGCGCGTGACCGGATCGGCATGGTCGACCGGCTGGTGTACAAGTGCGGTAGGTACCCGTGGCGTCCGCACAGCACGATCGGTACCTCCGACACGCAAACACAGTGCGTGTTTCGCGTGCCGATCTGCGTGCGGCGATCGACGACCTTCGGGCACGCGGCGTGAACGTCGAGGAGTACGACGAACCCAAGACCGACGACGGCATCTGCGATATGGGACATTCTTGGGCTCGCGTGGATCGTCGACCCGTGCCGCAACGTGCTCGGAGTCGTGCAGCCGAAGGGCTGAGCACGTCGATGAACGGTGGTCCTGGGTCGCAGCGCTGGAATAGCTAGTCGTGCGCAATCGGCGTCGATTCACTGCGAGCACGTCACCTGCACCATTGGCGATCTCGATCACTTCCACGACTGCCGACGTCGACCTGGCGTTCAACCCCGACGGACGCCCGATCCCCTCACCCGCCCGCCGATTGGACCATCACGAACGGCGTCTGGCAAAACCAGGCCCTCGCCCTCTTCGGAAGGACCTGCACCGACCGAAACCGTGATCGTGGCATCATCCAAACCCATTGCCTGCGGGGACGTCGCATGGTGGCGGTTCGCAAGTCGCGACCGGGATACAATCGCTCGGTCCGCCCAAGGCCATCATGCGCGAAGAACGCACCGACATGGGCTTTCAGTTCGACCATGTCCACGCCCTCGAAGTACCTGCTCACGCGAGGGTCAGCGAAGACCTTGACGCTAGAACGCGTCAAGCGCGGCGCTGATCGCCGCGGCACCACCCAGGTCGTCGTAGCAGCTCACGTCGATACCACCTATCGCTCCAGTCATCCGATTTTCGATCTTCGCGCTGATCGCGGAGAAGCGCCAGATTGCCGGGTCGGGCGTGGTTATGGGCGCGGCGACAAAGGCGAGCGGCGCGTGCTGCGTCTCGCGCGACCCGGTCTGCCTCGGTTCGCTCAGGTCAGGTCGACCCGCAGGGTGAGGATGCCGTCGGTGAAGTCCCAGGTGGCGTCGCCGATGATGGCGAAGTCCTGGAAGTCGCGCTGCGCCTGGTCCACGAACCGCTGACGCTCCGCCCCCGCGACCGGTGGCAGCGGACGGTCGCGCACCGCGGCGGCGCGCTCGCGGAAGCGGGCGATCATGGCGTCGACGTCGAGCTCGTCGGCCATCGTGATCAGCCCAGCACCCGCTCGAAGAACGCGTCGATGCGTTCGTTGGCGCGTTTCGCGAGCTCGGTGGGGAACGCGTTGAACGCGTGGATGCAGTCGGGATACACCGCGAGCTCGGTGTCGTTCCCGAACACCTCCCAGCGCGCGGCCATGAACAGGCTGTCGTCGAGCAGGTGGTCGGCGCTGCCGACGGTGAAGAGCGCGGGCGGCAGGTCTGAGAGGTCGGCGTAGAGCGGCGAGATGCTCGGCACCTTGCAGTCGTCGGGCGTGAGCCCGGGCAGGAAACAGGCGTTGACGAACTCGCCCAGACCGTCCTCGAGGATGTCGGGGACGTCGGACGGCCGGGCGCCGCGGAACGCCGGAGCACCCGACAGGTCGTAGACCCCGAACACCAGGTTGGCGCCGATGACGCGGTCGATGGCGTCGAGCTCGTCGCGGATGCGCAGGGTCGTGAGCGCGGCGTAGTAGCCGCCGGCCGACTCGCCACCGATCAGGACACGCGGCGTGCCGAATTCCTCTTCGCCGTGCTCGACCACCCAGCGCGCAACGGCCAGGCAGTCGTCGGACCCGGCGGGGTGCGGGTGCTCGGGCGCGAGGCGGTAATCGACCGACACGACCGCCAGGTCGAAGCGCGACGACAGATCGGCGTTGGCGACGTCGTTCATCAGCGGCGAACCGAGGATCATCGCCCCGCCGTGGAAGTGGAGGTAGACGGCGCGTGCAGGACGCTCGGGCCGAAACACCCGGCACGGCACGCCGGAGATGTCGCGGTCGACGCCCGCGGGAGACACGGCCTCGAACGCCTTCATCATCTCCCGTTGCCCGCGCACGCGCTCGTCGCGATCGGTCGACACCGCTTCCTTCGACGCGGCGGCGCCGAACATCTCTGCGATCGCCGTCGCAGTCGCGCGCGCTTCGGCGCGCATCCCCTCGTACTCTTCCGGCCACAGCGTCATGCGGCGACGCTATCGCGGTCAGGCGTTCGGCTCTCCTGGCCCGGCGGTGCCGGGGACCCGCGCCACGAGCACGCGGGCGCGGCCGACGAGATCGTGGTCGACGCGCACGTCGGCGAACCCGGCGTCGGTGGCGAGCTCGTGCGCCCGATCGGCCTGGTGGGGTGCCAGCTCGAGCACCAGCGCGCCACCCGCCGGGTCGAGCCAACGCGGGCGCCTCGGCGATCAGCACCTCGAGGGCTTCGTAGCCGGTGGGTCCGCTCACCAAGGCGGCGCGCGGCTCCCACTCGGCGACGTCGCGCGGGAGCTCGGCCACTTCGTGCTCGGCGACGTAGGGCGGGTTGGAGACGATCACGCGCAGGACGCCCCGCAGCTCGCCCGGGAGCGCGTCGTACCAGGATCCGTTGGCGACCCGCACCCGCGTCGCCGCCGTCCCGACCCCGGCGAGGTTGGCGCGCGCGACCGCCAGCGCGTCGTCGCTCGCGTCGGTGGCCCACACCTCGGCGTCGGGCAGCTCACGCGCCAAGGCGAGGGCGATGGCGCCGGAGCCGGTGCCGAGGTCGGCGACCGCGTACGCGGTGTCGGCCGCGAGCCAGCCGTCGTGCTTGCCGCGGCGGGCGCCGAGGCGCACCGCCTCGGCGATCGCGGCCTGCGCGACCACTTCGGTCTCCGGTCGCGGCACCAGCACTCGCGGGTCGACGAGCAGGTCGACGCCGAGGAAGTCCCAGCGCCCGAGCACGTACTGCAACGGCTCGCCGGCGGCACGACGCTCGAGCATGTCGTCGAGGTGCTGCACCGCGGGTTCGGTCGCGGCTTCGTGCTCATGGGTGATCAGCTCGGCGCCGTCGTACCCGGACACGCGCTCGAGCATCCAACGCGCTTCGGTGTCGGGCCGGAGCACGCTCGCATCGTTCAGCCGCGCTTCGGCCTGCGCGCGCAGATCGCGCCACGTGATCAGCGCCGCGTTCACTGCGTGTCGTCGCCCAGTTGGCGTTGGCGTTCGTCGGCCATCAGTGCGTCGGTGAGATCGTCGAGCTGACCGGCGAGCACCTGGTCGAGGGAGTGCAGCGTCAGCCCGATGCGGTGATCGGTGACGCGGTTCTCCTTGTAGTTGTAGGTACGGATCTTGTCGGAGCGACCGCCGCTCTTGACCTGCCCGCGCCGGGCCGACGACAGCTCGGCCTCCTGCCGTTCGCGCTCGATCTCGTAGAGGCGGCTGCGCAGGATGCGCATCGCCTTCTCCTTGTTCTGCAGCTGGCTCTTCTCGTCCTGGCACGTGACGACGAGCCCCGACGGCTTGTGCGTGATGCGGACCGCGGAGTCGGTGGTGTTCACCGACTGCCCACCAGGCCCGCTCGACCGGTAGACGTCGATCTCGAGGTCGTTGGGATCGATCGTGACGTCGATCTCCTCCGCCTCGGGCAGGACGGTGACGGTGGCGGCGCTGGTGTGCACGCGGCCCTGGCTCTCGGTGGTGGGCACGCGCTGCACACGATGGGGCCCCGCCTCGTGCTTGAGCCGCGACCACGCGTCGTCGCCCTTCACCACGAAGGTGACCTCGCGCATCCCGCCCATGTCCGACAGTTGGCTGGCGAGCGTCTCCACCTTCCAGCGGCGGAGATCGGCGTAGCGCCGGTACATCTCGTAGAGGTCGGCGGCCCACAGGTTGCCTTCCTCCCCGCCTTCACCACCGCGGATCTCGACGATGACGTTCTTGCCGTCGTCGGGGTCGCGCGGCACGAGCAGCTCTTGCAGGCGCGCGTCGAGCGTGTCGACCAGGGCCTGCTTGGTGGCGATCTCGCTCTCGAGGTAGTCGCGCATCTCGGCGTCGGGCTCGCCGCTGAGCATCTCGCGCGCCTCGGCCAGGTCGGTCTCGGTGGTGCGCCGCTCGCGGAAGGCGTCGACCACCGGCCGCAGCTCGGCCAACCGCCGGCCTGCGGCCGCGGCCGCCTGCTGGTCTCCGGACGCGTAGAGCTCGGAGAGCTGGCTCTCCAGTTTCTCCATCTCGGTTTCGAGCTCCGCGAGTCGGTCGAACACGCGGTTCAGGGTACCGGTACCCCTCGATCACCCTTTTGGCGTTGCTGGCGTGCCACGACGGCACACCGACCACGCCGAACGAATGGTCAGGCGTTGCCGAATGCGGGGCGCGGGATCGTCCGCTGCGCGGCCAGACGACGCGGACGGGCGTCGACCTCGGCCAGCTGCTCGGCGGTGAGGACCGCCCGCAGCGACGCCACCGCCACCTCGACCTGGTCGATGGTGGGCTGGCGGGTGGTGAGGCGCTGCAGCAGCAGACCCGGCTTCATCGCCACGCGCACCCAGCCCTGGTCCATGTGCTTGGCCGCGAAGCGGATGACCTCGTAGCTCACGCCCGCGATCACCGGCAGCAGGATGATGCGGCTCAGGATGAGCAGCGCCCAACCCGGGCGGCCGATGAACGAGTAGACGACGATGGTGATGACCATCACCGTGAGCAGGAAGTTGGTGCCGCAGCGCACGTGCGCAGTGCCGAACTTCTGCGCCTCCTCGGCGGTGAGCTCGACGTCGTTCTCGTACGCGGCGATCGCCTTGTGCTCGGCGCCGTGGTACATGGAAGACGCGCTTGATGTCCTTCATCTGGCCGATGAGCAACAGGTAGCCGAGGAAGATCGCGAGCCGCAGCGCGCCCTCGGAGACGTGGAACCAGAAGCCATCGACCCCGAGGAAGTTGCCGAGCCCGTTGGCCGCGACCGCCGGGAGCACGATGAAGATCGCGGTGAAGAACGCGAGCGCGACGCCGATCGTCCACCCCATCGCCTTGGAGGAGATCTGCTCCTCCTCGGGGATCTGGCGGTTCGCCGACCACGTGAGGGCCTTCATGCCGAGCGTCATCGACTCGGCCAGCGCCATCACGCCGCGCACGAGCGGGATCTTCGACCACTTCTCCGCCCAGGTGGGCGTCTCGTGGGTCTCGATCTCGATGTCACCCTCGGGCGTGCGCACGGCGATCGCGTACGACCGCTCGCCGCGCATCATGACCCCTTCGACGACCGCCTGGCCGCCCATGTAGCGGGGGCTCGAGGAGGGGGTGCCGTCGCTCATGCGGTTCAGGCCTCGGCCGGTGCCTTCTCGGCGGCCGCGGTCCTTGGCGCGCCTTGGCGCGTCGAGCCCTTCGCCGGGGTGGACTTGGCGAGTCGACGGTTGAACCGCTCGACGCGGCCACCGGTGTCGACCAGCTTCTGCTTGCCGGTGAAGAAGGGGTGGCACTCCGAGCAGAGCTCGACGCGCAGGGAGGGAACGGTCGAGCGAGTGGTGAACTCGTTGCCGCAGGAGCAGTGCACCTGGCACTCGACGTAGTCGGGGTGGATTCCGGTCTTCATGATCTGTCCAGTCTAGGAGACACCGGGCGCCCGGTTTTCACGGGCAGTGGCCAAGAGAACACCAGTGGACGGCAAATGATTTCCCGCCCGCCGTCTTGCGGAGTCGGGTCAGCCCCCCGGCGAGGGGGCCTTGCCGATCTCGCGGAGGAACTCGTTGTTGTCTTTCGTGGTGCGGATCTTCTCGAGGAGCAGCTCGACGCCTTTGCCGTCCTCGAGCGCGTTGAGCACCCGCCGCAGCTTCCACACCTGCTGGAGCTGGTGGCGGTCGAAGAGGAGCTCCTCGTGGCGCGTGCTCGAGGCGGCGACGTCGATCGCCGGGTAGATGCGACGCTCGGCGAGGTGGCGGTCGAGGCGCAGCTCCATGTTGCCGGTGCCCTTGAACTCCTCGAAGATGACCTCGTCCATCCGGCTGCCGGTCTCGATCAGCGCGGTGGCGATGATCGTGAGCGAGCCGCCCTCCTCCACGTTGCGCGCCGCGCCGAAGAACTTCTTCGGCGGGTAGAGCGCGGTGGAGTCGACACCACCCGACATGATCCGACCCGACGTCGGCGCCGCGAGGTTGTAGGCCCGCGCCAGACGCGTGATGCCGTCGAGCACGACGACGACGTCCTTGCCGTGCTCGACCAGCCGCTTGGCGCGCTCGATGGCGAGCTCGGCGACCTGCGTGTGCTCGTCGGCGGGACGATCGAAGGTGCTCGCCACCACTTCGCCGCGTTGCACGTGGCGCTTCATGTCGGTGACCTCTTCGGGCCGCTCGTCGACGAGCAGCACCATGAGGTGCACCTCGGGGTTGTTGCGCTCGATCGCGTAGACGAGCTGCTTGAGGATGGTGGTCTTGCCCGCCTTCGGCGGCGAGACGACCAACCCGCGCTGGCCCTTCCCGATCGGTGCGATGAGATCGATGATGCGACCGGTGATCTCCTGAGGATCCGAGCCCACCTCGAGGTGGAGCTTGTCGTCGGGGAACAGCGGTGTGAGGTCCTCGAAGCGCGGCCGGGCGCGGGCGTCGTCGGGCGTCAGGCCGTTGATGTCGTCGACCCGCAGGAGGGCCGGGTACTTCTCGTTGCTCGCCTGCGGGCGTGACGTGCCGGTGACGAAGTCGCCCTTGCGCAGCGCGAAGCGCCGCACCTGCGACGCGGAGACGTAGACGTCCTTCTGCGCGGGCAGGTAGCCGTCGCCGCGCAGGAAGCCGTAGCCCTCGGGGCGGAGGTCGAGCAGACCCTGCACCGGGATCGGGTCGCCCTGGTACTCGCCGGGACGGCCGTCGCCGGGCTGGTCCTGACCGCCGCGGCCGCGACGGCGGCGTCGACCCCGCCGGTTCCCCTCGCCGAACGACTGGCGCTCGTCCTCGGGGTCGATGTTGTCGCCGCGGCCCTCGTCGTCGGAGCCGTCAGCATCTCCGTCGGCGTCGGACTCGGCGCCGGCGCGGGAGTCGTCGTCGCCCGAGTCGTCGTCCCGATCGTCGGAGCCGCGGTCATCGCCCGCGTCGTCGGCGCGGTCGTCGCCAGCCCTGTCATCGCTGGCGTCATCGCCGGTGTCCGGCTCGGCGACCGGTGCCGGTGCGGCGCGGCGGCCACGCGGTCTCGGCATGGGCTCCTCGACCTCGGCCGCGCCGCCGCCGAGCGAATCCTCCTCCGCCGCCAACGCGGCGAGGTCGTCGTCGGCCGCGAGCTGCGAGGCGCGCGCCGAGCGGACCCGGCGCGGCTTGGCCGCGGGTGCGGGAGCGGACTCAGCCGGAGCGGCGGACTCGGCGGACGAGGAGGCCTCGCCACCGTTGGCGGCGGCGAGGATCGCATCGATCAGGTCGGCCTTGCGCATGCGCGTCGCGGCCTTCACCCCGATGGCACCCGCGATGGTGTGGAGCTCGTCCCGGTCCTTGCCGGCGAGGACCGACCGGTCGATCTGCTGCTCCGTGGCCATTGCGTCTCCTCCAAACCCGACGCGCACCGCGCGCGCTGGCGCGAGGGAAGGTCGGGCACGATTGTCAGACCTCGACAGCTTGGGCGTCCCTGCCGGGGCTTCGGCACCTGAAACCGGGATCTCGTCCAGTGAACTGGGCGAAGAATCGACCGGCGGCGGGCGCCACTATACCGCGCTCGCGTCCGCTCGCACCGTCCACCGGCGGGCGTGCCGGTGTGGATCAGGCGAGCAGACGCGCCATGAGGTCGTGTGCGGGCACCGCCACCTGTCCGGCGACGCCACGCTCGGTGTACTCGCCACCCGCGCCGAGGAGGTCGGTGCCGTAGAGGAGGTACGGCACCGGGTCGGACGTGTGGGTGCGCGACGCGCACGGGGTGGCGTGATCGGGCAGGAGCAGCAGACGGAACGGTTCGTCGCCGAGCGCGTCGAGCAGCGGCCCGATGATGTCGGCGTCCCAGCGTTCGAGCGACGTGACCTTCTCGTCGATCGCACCCTGATGGCCGGCTTCGTCGGTGGCCTCGACGTGCAGGAGGAAGAACTCGCGATCGGCGAGCGACGCGATCGCGGCCTCGCGCTGCGCGACGTAGTCGTTGTCGAACCCGGCCGTGGCGCCGGGGACGTCGAGCACCTCGATGCCCGACAGGACACCGAGTCCCCGCACGAGGTCGACCGCCGACGACAACCGCCCGCGCACGCCGTGACGCGCGGTGAAGTCGGGCAGTTGCGGGCGCGTGCCCTGGCCCCACAGCCAGATCTGGGTGGCAACCGAGTCGACCTCGGCCGCGGCGCGCGCGACGACCGGCTTCGACGCGTCCATCAGCGCGGTGAGCTTGGCCGCCGCGGGACCGGTCGGCAGCACGATGGGCTGGTCGGTGAGGTCGTGCGGTGGAACGCACTCGGCGTCGCCGAAGTCGGTCGGCACCACGCACAGGTGCCGGTACTCGACGCCGGGGTGGAAGCGCACGCCGTCGCGCCCGTTGCCGAGGGCGTCGTCGAGCGCGGCGATGATCACGTGGCTCTGCTCGCTGGTGATGTGGCCGGCGGCGAAGTCGACCATCACCTCGCGCCCGAGTCGTCGGTGCCGACGGTGACGAGGTTGCAACGGAACGCCACCTCGCCCGGCGCGAGATCGACGCCCATGGCCGCGGCCTCGATCGGCGCGCGACCGGTGTGGTACTCGGCGGGGTCGTACCCGAGGATGGCCAGGTTGCCGACGTCGCTCCCCGGCGGCAGTCCCGGAGGGATCACCTCGGCCAGCCCGACCTCGGCCGACGCCGCCAGCCGCGCCAGGTTGGGCATGCGCGCCGCCTCGAGCGGCGTGCGGCCGTCGAGCTCGGCGAGAGGTTCGTCGGCGCAGCCGTCGGGCACCAGCACGAGGTACTTCATCACGCGAGGTTACGCGACGAGGTCGCGCGCGGCTGCGGTGAAGGCGTGAGCCGGTACGGTGCCGAGGTCATGCGTCGCCTTCGTGTCCGGGCCGCGATCGCGGGCACAGTCGCCCTCCTCCTCCTGATCGGCACGGTGTCCCCGGCGGCGTCGGCCCCGGCGCTGCGCCTCACCAAGGTCGCCGACATCGACGGTCTCACCGTGCTGGCTGCCCGCGCCGGCACCCGCACGCTGTACCTGGCCCAGCAATCGGGCGTCGTGCGCACGCTGCGCCAGGGCAAGCTCGCGGAGACGCCGGCGCTCGACCTCCGGGAACGCGTGAGTCAGGACGGCGGCGAACGGGGGCTGCTCGGGCTCACCTTCTCGCCCGACGGCACGTTGATGTACGTCCACTACAGCGACACCGACGGCAACACGCAGGTCGACCAGTACGCGATGCGCGGTCGCAACGCCGACCCCGCGAGCCGGAAGTCGATCCTGCAGGTCGAAGCAGCCGCAGCCCAACCACAACGGCGGGCAGCTCGCGTTCGGCCCCGACGGCTACCTCTACCTCGGACTCGGCGACGGCGGGCGGCGGGCGACAGCGGCCCCGGACACGCGCCGGGCGGGAACGGACAGTCGCTCGAGACGCTGCTGGGCAAGATCCTGCGCATCGCGCCGAACCCCGCGCCGGGACCGCCGGGCTACACGGTCCCGGCCGACAACCCGTTCGTCGACACGCCCGACGCCAATCCTGCGATCTGGGCGTACGGACTGCGCAACCCGTGGCGCTTCTCGTTCGACCGCACGACCGGCGACCTCTGGATCGGCGACGTCGGTCAGGACGAGTACGAGGAGATCGACCACGTCGCCGCGACCAACGGCCGCGATGCGGGCAAGGGCGACAACTTCGGGTGGAACCGCTTGGAAGGTGACCACGCGTACCAGGGGAAGGCGCCGGCGGAGGTGGTGGCGCCGGTGTACGAGATCGCGCACGACACCGGCGCGTGCGCGGTGGTCGGCGGCTTCGTGTACCGCGGGGCGAAGATCCCCGGCCTCGACGGCACCTACTTCTTCAGCGACAACTGCGACGGCACCATCCGGCTGCTGGAACCCGACGGCAGCGGCGTGCGCGAGGTCGACTCCGGCCTCGAAGCCTCGGCGGTCTCGAGCTTCGGCCAGTCGAACAACGGCACCATCTACGTGCTCTCCCTGAGCGACGGTCTCTACCGCATCGACGCCGCGTAGCTCCAGCCAGGCCTGCGTGCAGGGGCAGTCAGTCGAAGACGACGGTGCGGCGGCCGTGGACGAGGACGCGGTGTTCGACGTGGGCGTGCACCGCGCGCGCCAGCACGACGACCTCGAGGTCGCGCCCACGGCGCTGGAGATCTTCGACCGCATCGCGGTGGCTCACGCGCACGACGTCCTGGTCGATGATCGGGCCGTCGTCGAGCACCGCGGTCGCGTAGTGCGCGGTGACACCGACGATCTTCACGCCGCGCTCGTGGGCCTGGTGGTAGGGCCGGCCCCCCATGAACGCGGGCAGGAACGAGTGGTGGATGTTGATGATCCGATCGGGCCACTGGGCGACGAACTCGGCGCTGAGGATCTGCATGTAGCGGGCGAGCACCACGAGCGTGACACCGTGCGCGTCGAGCACGGCTTGCATCGCGCGTTCCTGCTCCGCCTTCGTGTCGGGCGTGACCGGCAGGTGCACGAAGTCGACCCCGAACCACTCGGCCACCTCGGCGTGGTCGGCGTGGTTGGAGATCACCACCGCCACATCGATCGCGAGCTCACCGCGGCGCGACCGCGCCAACAGGTCGACGAGGCAGTGCGCTTCCCTCGACATCAGCACGCCGACGCGCGGGACGTCGTCGGAGAAGCGCACCGAGCACTGCATGTCGAAGCGTTCGACGATCGGCTGGAACGCGTCCTCGATCTCGTCGCGTGCGAGGTCGCAGCCGTCGAGCAGGAACTCGACCCGCTGGAAGAACACGCCGTCGGTGCGGTCGGTGTGCTGTTGCGCGTCGACGATGTTGCCGCCGTGGCGGTAGACGAAGTCGGCGGTGGCCGCGACGACACCGGGCTGGTCGGGGCACGACAGCAGCAGCACCGCGGTCGGGCCGAGCGCGCCGTTCACCCGGAACTCACCCGGAGCGCTTGACGACCAGACCGGCCACGCGGCGCGTGATCCCGGCCGGGGCGACGCTCGAGAACGCGGCGGCGGTCTGGTTGAACACGCCGGGGATCGACACCGACGCGGCCGCGGTCGAGATCGCGCAACGCGGCGGCGACGACGACGTCGGCCGACTGCCACACGAACTCGGGAAGGTCGGTCGGTCCGAGCTCGGCCCGGTCGTGGAACTCGGTGTGCGTGTACCCGGGGCACACGAGCATCACGTGCACGCCCGTGCCCCGAGCCTCTTCGTGCACTGCATGCGTGAAGCTGTGCACGAACGCCTTGGTCGCGCCGTACGTGGCGCTGGCGGGATTGGGCTGGTAGGCGGCCAGCGACGCGATGTTGAGGATCGCGCCGGACTGACGCGGTTCCATCGCCGCCGAGCGCGGCGTGGGTGAGCCGGAGCAGCGCGACCACGTTGAGCTCGACTTCCTGGACCTCACGGTCGACGTCGAGCTCGGCGAAGCGCCCGAAGGTGCCGAACCCGGCGTTGTTCACGAGGATGTCGACCGGGTGGTCGGCATCACCCAGGCGCGCTTCCACCGCGGCGACACCGTCGTCGGTGAGGAGGTCGGCCGCCAGCACGTCGGCGTCGACTCCGTGGGCTGCGGTGAGCTCGCCCGCCAGCTCCTCGAGTCGGGCCGCGTCGCGCGCGACGAGCACGAGGTCGTGGCCGCGCGCGGCAAGACCGACCGCGAAGGCACGACCGATGCCCGCCGACGCGCCGGTGACGAGCGCGACGCTCACGCCGCGCTCGTCATGCGAGGTCCAGCGCCGCCGCGACCGTCGTCCGCGCTGGCGTCGACCGGGTCGCCGACCTGGACCTCGGCGATGGCGCGGTTGGGATCCTTCAACCCGTGCCCGGTGACGGTGCACACGGCCACGTCGTCGGGGGCGAGCATGCCGTCGGCCGCGGCCCGGAGCAGTCCGGCCACCGACGCCGCCGACGCGGGCTCGACGAAGCACCCCTCCTCGGCGGCGAGCATGCGGTAGGCCTCGATGATCTGGGCGTCGGTGACCTCGCCGATGTGGCCGCCCGACTGGTCGCGCGCGTCGACCGCGCCCTGCCACGACGCCGGGTTGCCGATCTGGATCGCGGTGGCGAGCGTCTCCGGGTGCAGCACCGGCTCGCCGCGCACGATCGGCGCCGCGCCCGACGCCTGCCAGCCGAGCATGCGCGGTGTCCGGGTGGCTCGTCCCGCGGCCGCGTACTCCGAGTAGCCCCGCCAGTACGCGGTGATGTTGCCGGCGTTCCCCACCGGGATCGAGTGGATGGTGGGCGCGTCGCCGAGCACGTCGACGATCTCGAACGCCGCCGTCTTCTGACCCTCGATGCGCACCGGGTTCACGGAGTTGACCACCTCGACGCCCGGACGCTCCCCCAGCTCGCGCACGATCTCCAGCGCGCGGTCGAAGTTGCCGTGCACCGGCACGACCTGCGCGCCGTGGATGAGCGCCTGCGCGAGCTTCCCGAGCGCGATCTGGCCCTGCGGGATCACGACCGCGCACATCAGGCCGGCGCGCGCCGCGTACGCGGCGGCCGACGCCGACGTGTTGCCCGTGGACGCGCAGATCACGACCTTGGCACCCCGCTCCACCGCGACGGAGATCGCCATGGTCATGCCGCGGTCCTTGAACGACCCGGTGGGGTTGAGCCCCTCCACCTTGAGGTACGCACGCGCGATCCCCGCCTGCTGCGCGACCCGCGGCGCCTCGAGCAGCGGCGTGTTGCCCTCGAGCAGCGTGATCACCGGGGTGGAGTCGGTGACGGGCAGGTGCTCGCGGTACTCCTCGATGAGGCCCCGCCAGCCGCTCGCGCTCACTCTTCTTCCCCCATCACGCGGAGGACGGCGCCGACGCGGTGGACCTGCGCGACGTCGCGCAGTGCCCGCACGGTGTCGCGCAGGTCGGACTCCTTGGCCTTGTGGGTGACGAAGATGAGGCGAGCTTCCTCGCCCTTGTCGCGCTGCTGCATCGAGCGGATCGACACGCCGAACTTCTCGAACTGCTCGGCGATGGCGCGCAGCACGCCGGGGCGGTCGGGGACTTCCATCATCAGGTAGAACTGCGACTCGACGTCGGCGATGGCGCGGATCGGCTTCGGGGCCAGCGTGCCCATGGTCGCCCCCTTGCGTCCCTCGACCACGTTCTTCGCCGCGTCGACGAGATCGCCGAGGACTGCCGACGCGGTCGGCATGCCGCCCGCGCCGCGGCCGTAGAGCATGAGCTCGCCGACCGCGTCACCTTCGATGAAGACCGCGTTGAACGAGTCGCGCACGGACGCGAGCGGATGCCGCACGGGGACCATCGCGGGATGGACACGCACCGCGACCTCGCCGTCGAACTCCTCCGCCACCGCGAGCAGCTTCACGACGTAGCCGAGGTCGCGCGCCGACGCGATGTCGTCGAGCGTGATCTCGGTGATGCCCTCGCGGTACACGTCGCTGGCGACGACGCGCGCGCCGAACGCGATGGACGCGATGATCGCGGCCTTGGCCGCGGCATCGAACCCCTCGACGTCGGCAGTGGGGTCGGTCTCGGCGAACCCGAGTGCCTGCGCTTCCGCCAGCGCGTCGGCGAACGACGCGCCGGCGTCGGTCATGTTGGTCAGGATGTAGTTGGTGGTGCCGTTGACGATGCCCATCACCCGGCGGATGCGATCGCCGGCGAGTGACTCGCGCAGCGGGCGGATGAGCGGGATGCCACCGCCCACCGAGGCCTCGAACAGGATGTCGACGCCCGCGCCCTCAGCGGTCTCGAACAGCTCCCGCCCGTGGGTGGCGATGAGCTCCTTGTTGGCGGTGACGACCGGCTTGCCGCCCATCAGCGCCTCGACGATGAGACGGCGCGCGGGCTCGATGCCGCCGATGACCTCCACCACGATGTCGACGTCGGGATCTTCGACCACTGCCGCGGCGTCGTCGGTGAAGCACCGACTCGGCAGCGGCAGGTCGCGGTCCTTGGTGAGGTCGTGCACCGCGACGCGGGTCACCTCGAGCGGCACGCCTGCACGCGCCTCGATCACGTCGGCGTGGTCGTGGATGAGGCGCACGAGTGCACCACCCACGTGACCGCAGCCGAGGATCCCGACCCGTACCCCTTCGTCCATGACCCTCAGTCTCCCTCACCGGCGGGACCCGGTTCCACGTCGCGAACGACGAGATCGTCGAACGTCTCGCGTCGCACGACGACGCGTGCCTGGCCGTCACGCACGAACACGACCGCCGGACGCGGCACGAGGTTGTAGTTCGACGCCATCGAGTGGCCGTACGCGCCCGTGACCGGGGTGACGAGGACGTCGCCCACCGCGACGTCGGCCGGCAGGTGGGCGTCGCGGACGAGCAGGTCGCCCTGCTCGCAGTGCTTGCCCGCGACAGTGGCCACCAACGGGCGCGGTGCGGTGACGCGGGCCGGCAACGCGGCCTCGTACGCGGCGCCGTAGGTCGCGGGACGTGGGTTGTCGCTCATGCCGCCGTCGACGGCGACGTAGGTGCGCACGCCGGGGATCTGCTTGATGGTGCCGACGGTGTAGAGCGTGACACCGGCAGGCCCGGCGATCGAACGTCCGGCCTCGACGGTGAGCGCCGGCACCGGGTCGAGCGCGAACGACGCGCAGGCGTCGGCGAAGTTGGCGCGCGTCTCACGACCGAACTCGGCGATGCTCGGCGCGTCGAGCTCGTCGGCGGTGTACGGGACGCCGAGCCCGCCCCCGAGGTTGATCTCGGCGACGGCGACGTCGGAGGCGCGCACGACGTCGGCCGCGAGACCCGCGACCACCGCGGCGGCGCGGGCGAACGACTCGAGCACGAGGATCTGCGAACCGATGTGGCAGTGGAACCCGGCGAAGTGCATCGCCTCGGACTTGACGACGCGCAGCGCGGCGTCGCGGGCGCTCCCGTTCGACACCGTGAAGCCGAACTTCGAGTCGTCGGCACCGGTGGCGATGTACTCGTGGGTGTGCGCCTCGACGCCGGGCGTGACCCGCACCAGCACGCGGGCGGGAGCGGTGTGGTGGGCGGACACGAGCGCGTCGATGCGATCGAGCTCGTCGAAGGAGTCGGCGACGATGCGCCCGACGCCCCGCTCCAGCGCCAGCAGCAGTTCGGCGTCGGACTTGTTGTTGCCGTGGAACACGATCGCGCGCCGCCGGGAAGCCGGCGTGGAGCGCGAGCTGGAGCTCGCCGCCGGTCGCGACGTCGAGGTGCAACCCCTCGTCGGCGACCAGTCGGGCCATCGCACCGCACAGGAACGCTTTGCCGGCATACGACACCGCGCCGGCTCCGAACGCCTCCCGGTACTCGGCCGCGCGTGCCCGCAGTTCCGTCTCGGAGTACACGTAGAGCGGCGTGCCGTGCTCACGCGCCAGGGCGTCGAGGTCGACGCCGTCGATCGCCAACCGTCCCGCGGCGTCGACGGTCGCCGTGCGCGGCAGCAACCCCAGGTCGAGCGGGGCGTCGCCGCTCACGACTCCGGCTCCTCGTCGTCATCGAGCCGTGACATCTCGTCGGGCGCGTGTACGCCCAGTACCGCAAGTGCGCTGGCAAGACCGAGACGGCAGGCTTCCGCCAACCAGAGCCGCGCCTGCGTGAGCGCGGCGTCGTCGGAGATCACCCGGCAGTCGCGGTAGAACCCGTGGAACGACTTGGCGAAGTCGCGCACCCATGCGGTGACTCGGTGCGGTGCGCGCAGCGCGGCCGCTTCGGCCAACACGCTGGGGTAGGCCGCGAGCGCCCGCAGCAGCTCGAGCTCACGCTCGTGCCCGAGCGGCGCGAGCGAGGTGTCGAGCAACGGGAGGCGCGTGACACCCACCTCGACCGCTTTGCGTCCGATCGACGCGATGCGCGCGTGCGCGTACTGCACGTAGTAGACGGGATTCTCCATCGACTGCGCGGTGACGACGTCGAGGTCGAACGTGAGACTGGTGTCGATCCCCTGCAGCAGGAAGGTGAGCCGCGCGACGTCGGGGTCGACCTCGTCGAGGATGTCGGCGAGCGTGATCACATTGCCGGTGCGCTTGGAGATGCGGATCTGCTCTCCGGCCTTCATGAGCTTCACCAGCTGACCGAGCAGCACCTCGGGCTCACCCGCGGGAGCGCCGAGCGCCTCCATCCCTGCTTGCAGCGACTTCACCTGCCCGTGGTGGTCGGCACCCCAGATGTCGACGAGGTGCTCCCACCCGCGCTCGAACTTGTCGCGGTGGTACGCGAGGTCGTTGCACAAGTAGGTGGTGGAGCCGTCGGACTTCACCAGGACGCGGTCGCGCTGGTCGCCGAAGTCGGTGGTGCGCAGCCAGGTGGCGCCGTCGTGTTCGAACACGACGCCACGCGCGTCGAGGTCGTCGAGCACGCGCTTCACCTTCCCCGCTTCGTGCAACGTGCGTTCCGAGAACCAGGTGTCGAAGTGCACCCCGATGCGGGCGAGGTCGTCCTGCAGGGTGCGCACGTTGTAGCGGTAGCCCCAGTCCTGCGCCTGCTCCTCGGTGACCGCGTCGCCGAGCTCGGCGCGCATGACCGCGGCCATGTCGATCAGGTACTGACCCTGGTAGCCGTCCTCCGGGGGCGGGCGACCTTCGTAGCGCGCGAACAGCGACGCCGCGAAGGTGTCGAGCTGGTTGCCGGCGTCGTTCAGGTAGTACTCGCGGTGGACGACCGCGCCCTGGGCCGCGAGGAGGTTGGCCAGCGCGTCGCCCACGGCCACCCAGCGGCCTCCGCCGGCGTGGAGCGGCCCGGTGGGGTTGGCGGACACGAACTCGAGGTTGATGCGCAGGCCGTCGAGCGAATGGCCGTGGCCGTAGGTCTCACCCTGCGCGACCACCGCGACGAGCACCTCGTGCAACCAGGTGGGCGAGAGGTGGAGGTTGAGGAAGCCGTGACCTGCGATCTCGACCCGGTCGAGGTGGCCGGGCCGGGCGCGGTCGAGCTCCTCCGCGATCCGGGCGGCGACGTCGCGGGGCGGCATGCCGAGCGGCTTGGCGAGCTGGAGGGCGACGTTGGTCGTGAAGTCGCCGTGTTCCGGATCCTTCGGCGGGGTCAGCTCGATGCCGCCGGACGGCGCGGGGAAACCGCACGCGTCGAGCGCGGCCTGGACTGCGGCGAGGAGCTGGTCACGGATCACGGCGGCTCTGGGTCGGTGGCGGCGCCCGGCGCCCTTCGCCGCTCGCCGTGCCCGCGCATGGTAGTGGGACGTTCCGGGCGGCCTCCGGCCGATTCGCGCAGGTCTCCCCGACGTTTCGGGTCGGTCTCGCGCCGATTCGGCCAACTCGTTGCGCGCGGACGGTCGTTCCGGGTGCACTCCGCGTTCGCGGTAACGTCGGGCGTCGTGTCAGGGTGGGAGGGGCAGTGACAACCACCGACGAATCGCTCGTCGCAGCCGCTCGGGAGTCCACCGGTCTCGCCACGGTGTATCGCGCGCTCGACGAGCTGGTCGACCTCTACTCGCTCGACGACGCCGCGGTCGTGGTCGACGTTCCCGGTTTCGGGCGCCAGGTGCTGACCGCCGGACGCCGTCCGCTGCACCGCGACGAGCGAGGCCTGCACGCGGCCGAACCCGGCCTCTACCTCGAGCCACCGGTCGACGACCCGGTGCTCTCGCGCCTCATGCTCGCGCTCGGCACCCTCGCCCTGCGTCACGACGCCGGGGCCCCGACGCCATCGTGAGCGTGGTGAGCCTCGACGCGCTCGAGCTGCGACTGCGACGCCTCACCGGCGTCGTCGCCGTCGGCTTCGTGGAGACCGACGACCTCGTGGTCGTCGAGCTCCAGGCGGGGCCCGACGCGTACGACGACCTCGCGCGCGACGCCACCGTCCTCGCGGCCGAGTACGTGGGTGGCCCGGTCGCGGTCGAGGTCGTCCGGTGGGGCGACGGCGGTCCGCACGAGCCGGAGACGCGGCTGCGGCTGGTCGACCTCGCCACCGATCCGGGCCTCGGCGAGGTCACGGTCCGGCTGGCCCGCGGCGACGACGAGGCCCTCGGTCGGGCCTCGACCGCGGGCGGGCTGCCGGCCGCGGTCGAGGCGACGATCGTCGCCGTCCGCACCTTCGTCCCCGAGCTCCCCTACCTCCCGGGCTGGGCCCGCACGGTCGAGACCACGCCCGACCGCCGGTTCCTGGTGGTCGCGTCGGTCACCGACCCGCTCACCCGCACCCACCGCCGCGGCGCCGCCGAGGGTGCCACGCCGATCGAGGGCGCGGTCCGCGCCACCCTCGCCGCGCTCAACCGCACCATCAGCCGCGACCTCTGACCCACCGAAATTCACGAGGTTGCGTCACTCGAGGTGCCTCTGACGCCCTCAGGTGACGCAACCTCGTATCTCAGGCGGGGTCGAGGAGCTCCTTGAAGCCGTAGCGGGCGTGGGGGCCGAAGGCGATCTGTTCGAGGACGCCGATGCCGACCTGGTCACCAGACGTCGCGCGCACGACCTGCTGGAGGTGTTGGTTCTCGAACGCCATCGGGTCGAGGTCGGCGACCTTCCACGACTCGCCCGCGTACGCGAGCTCGCCCTTCCACATGCCGTGACCCCACTCGGGGTGCATGTAGCCGATGCCCTTCATGCGGAAGCAGATGAGCGGCTCGAGGTCGATGTCCTCGCGACGGCCGTCGGCGTGGACGAGCGCGATGCGCGCGTGACCGGCGCGACGCGTGCCGGGCAGGTAGTCGATCTCGTGCTCGCAGCCGGCGAGCAGCTCGAGGTCGGGGTCCTCGGCGCCCGGGATGTCGTCGGGTGACGCGTACACCGGGAGCACCGCGCCGTCGGTGTGCCAGCGGTTGGCGTTGGCGTCCTCGAACACACCGAAGTGCGTGCAGCGGTCGTCCCAGTGGAGGGGTGCCCACAGGAAGAACGCCTGGGTCGAACCGGGCGGGCTCGGCGCGAGGCCGGGATCCGGACTGCCGACGCCACGGAAGCCCCAGCTGCGGTCCTTGGTGCCGTAGACGCGCGTCGCGTCGATGGCGACGGTCGTGCCGTCGTACGTGATCTCGCCTTCCCACTTGCCGAACTGGGCGAAGCGGGTGACGTCCATGATCGGGCGACGACCGTGATTCCGGATCTGGCGACCCTCCTCGACGCACGCGGTGCGGGCGGTGAACGTGAGGTCGGCCGAGATGCCGGAGTCGTTGTCGTCGATCGCGACGCGGATGCGCCGCATCGGTTCGAGCACCTCGATCTCGAACGGGCCGATGCGGAGGTCGGTGGGCTCCAGCGGCGCGCGTCGCGACGCGTGGAACGCGTGCTGCTCGCCGTCGCGCACGATGCTGAGGCCGCAGTCGAGGATGCCGAGGTTCGGGTACAGCGCGGCACCGATGCCGAAGTAGAACTCGCCGTCGTCCTGGTAGCCGTTGAACCAGTAGCGGTCGTAGGTGTTGCGATCACCGCTCACGGGCGTGGCGATCGGCTGCGACGTCTGGTGGATCGGGTAGTCGTCGAACTTGCTCAGCACTGCGGGCCTCCCGGATGCCTCGGCGCCGGATCGCCTCGGCTCGCGGGCAGCGTAACGCCAGGGGTCGCCGGGCGTTCTCGGCGAACTCCCAGGAACACGGGAGGTCGGCGCAACCTCTGTATCGGACCATGACCCCGTGACCGAGACCGCCGTCCTCCCCACCTCCGACCCGATGTCGCTGGCGCCTGCGGTCGAGATCGTGGTGCCGGTGCACGACGAGGAGCGCGGCCTCGACACGTCGATCCGCACCCTCGCGGCGTACCTCACCGACCACTTCACGGTGCCGTGGGCGATCACCGTCGTCGACAACGCCAGCACCGACGCGACCTGGGCGATCTCGCAGCGCCTCGCCGACACCGTCGACGGCGTTCGTTGCCTCCATCTCGACGAGAAGGGCCGGGGCGCGCGCTGCGCACCGCGTGGAGCGCCAGCGACGCGCGCGTCGTCGCGTACATGGATGTCGACCTCTCGACCGACCTCGACGCGCTGCTCCCGCTCGTCGCGCCCTTGCTGAGCGGACACAGTGACGTCGCCATCGGTACCCGGCTGGCGTCGAACGCGCGCGTCGTGCGCGGCCCGAAGCGGGAGATCATCTCGCGCGGATACAACCTCCTCCTCCGCACAACTCTGCGCGCTGGGTTCTCGGACGCGCAGTGCGGCTTCAAGGCCCTCCGCGGCGACGTGGCGCGAGAGCTCCTCCCGCTGGTCGAGGACCAGGGCTGGTTCTTCGACACCGAGCTCCTGGTGCTCGCCGAGCACAATGGCCTCCGCATCCACGAGGTGCCGGTCGACTGGGTCGACGACCCGGTGTCGCGGGTCGACATCGTGCGCACTGCCGCAGACGACCTCCGCGGCGTGGGGCGGATGCTGCGTCGCTTCGCCCTCGGCGACGGCGCGCTGAGCGGCACGCGTGACGCGGCACGCGACACGGTGCCGGTTGATCCGAGGCTCGGAGCACAGGTCGTGCGCTTCGCGTCGATCGGCATCGTGAGCACCGTCGTGTTCGCTTCGCTGTTCGCGCTGCTCGACGGCCCGCTCGGGCCCGTGGGTGCCGACGTGATCGCGCTGCTCGTGTGCGCGTTCGCCAACACCGCCGCCAACCGTCGGCTGACGTTCGCGTTGCGCGGGCGGGCTGGTCGCGCTCGCCACTACGTCGCCGGCACTGCGCTGGGCCTGTTGCCGCTCGCGTTGACGTTCGCCGCGCTCGCGGTGCTTGCCGCGCTCGACGTGTCGTCGCTCGCGGTCACGTTGGTGACGCTCACCGCCGCCAACCTCCTCGCCACCGTGGGGCGCTTCCTGCTGCTCCGGCACTGGGTGTTCCGGCCGTGAGTCGACCGACCCTGGGCCGCCTGGGCCAGTGGCTGCGCTACGGCACGGTGTCGCTGGTCGCGACCCGCGACGAGCCTCACCGTGCTCGGCGTGCTCGTGAGCACCACCGCGATCCCAGCTGGCCTCGCCAACGTCATCGCCACCGCGGTCGGGACGTTCCCCTCGTTCGAGCTCAACCGTCGTTGGGTGTGGCGCCGCACCGGGCGGCGCTCGATGAAGGCCGAACTCGTCCCGTTCTGGATACTCTCGTTCACCGGCCTCGCACTCTCGACCCTCACCGTCACCCTTGCCGCCACGTGGGCCGATTCCGTCGGGCTCGACGGCTTCACCCGCACCGCCGTCATCGAGCTCGCGAACGTCGCCGCGTGGGGTTCCCTCTGGGTCGCGCAGTTCGTGATCCTCGACCGCTTCCTGTTCCGCACCCAGGCGCCGTCGGCGAACCCGCCGGCCGCCGTGACCGCCACCGACGAGGCCACCCGATGACCACGACCCTCGATCCCGCCGCGATCCCCGAACGCTCCCCCGCCGCGCCGGAGACGCCGGCGCGTCGCGACGCCACTGGTCGCGACACGAACCGCGCCCGGCGCGGCGGGCTCCAAGCGTTCCTGCGCGGACGCGACCGCGACCCCGCGTGGGTCCGGCCGTGCCTGCTCGCGCTCCTGCTCGGCACCGCAGTCCTGTACCTCTGGGGTCTCGGCGCGTCGGGTTGGGCGAACACGTACTACTCCGCCGCAGTGCAGGCCGCGACCAAGAGCTGGAAGGCGTTCTTCTTCGGCTCGTTCGACTCGTCGAACGCGGTCACCGTCGACAAGTCGCCCTTGTTCCTCTGGCCGATGGCGTTGACGGCGCGCGTGTTCGGGGTGAGCTCGTGGAGCATCCTCGTGCCCGAGGCACTCGAAGGCGTCGCCGCGGTCGGCGTGCTCTACCTCGCAGTGCGGCGTTGGTTCTCCGCCGGCTCGGCGTTGCTCGCCGGCGCGGTTCTCGCACTCACACCGGTCGCCGCGCTCATGTTCCGCTTCAACAACCCCGACGCCGCGCTGGTGCTGCTGCTCGTCGCGGGCGCGTACGGCATGATCCGCGCGCTCGAGCGCGGCAGCACGTGGTGGCTGGTGTTCGCGTTCTCGATGGTGGGCTGCGGCTTCCTCGCCAAGATGTTGCAGGCGCTGCTCGTGCTCCCGGCGTTCGGCCTCGTGTACCTGATCGCCGCGCCGGTGTCGTGGTGGAAGCGCGTCTGGCAGCTGACCGCCGCGTGCGCTGCGCTCCTGGTGTCCGCCGGCTGGTGGATCGCGATCGTCGAGCTGTGGCCCGCGTCGTCGCGTCCCTACATCGGCGGCTCGCAGCACAACAGCGTGCTCGAATTGATCTTCGGCTACAACGGCTTCGGTCGCCTCACCGGCAACGAGACCGGCAGTGTGGGTGGTGGCGGCGGTCAGACCGGCATGTGGGGCCCCACCGGCATCACGCGCATGTTCGGCGCCGAGTTCGGCACGCAGATCTCGTGGTTGCTCCCGGCCGCGCTGATCCTGCTCGTCGCCGGGATCGTCTGGCGCGGCACGCGCCCGCGCACCGACCGCGTGCGCGCCGCGTTCGTGCTGTGGGGTGGGTGGCTCCTCGTCACCGGGCTCACGTTCAGCCTGGGCAAGGGGATCATCCACCAGTACTACGCGATCGCCCTCGCGCCCGCGATCGGCGCGCTCGTCGGCATGGGCGCGGGCATGTTGTGGAAGCGTCGTCACGACGTTGCCGCACGCACGGTGCTCGCGGTGGTCGTCGCGGTCACCGCCATCTGGACCTTCGTGCTCCTCGGCCGCACCCCCGACTGGAACCCGTGGCTGCGCGGTCCGCTGCTCCTCGCGGGCGTCGCCGTCGCCGGCGTGCTGCTCGCCGCGCACCTCGTGCACGGGCGCGCGCTGCTCGCGCTCGCGCTGGCCGGCGTCGCGGTGATCCTCGCGGCACCCGCGGCGTACACGCTCAACACGGTGAACACTCCGCACACCGGTGCGATCCCCACCGCGGGCCCAGCCGGCGCGAGCACGATGGGCTTCGGCGGCCCTGGCGGCGGATTCGGTGGACGGCTTCCCGGTGGGGCAGCCGGCGGCCAGCTCCCGGGCGGCGGCCAGTTCCCCGGTGGCGGCCAGCTCCCCGGTGGCGGCCAGCTCCCCGGTGGTGCGACCCGCGGCGGTGCCGGTGGGTTGCTCAACGGGAGCACTCCGAGCTCCGACCTCACGGCGCTGCTCGAGCAGGACGCCGACCAGTACACCTGGATCGCGGCCACGAGCGGTGCCAACTCGGCGGCCGGCTACCAGCTCGCCACTGACGACCCGGTGATGGCGATCGGTGGCTTCAACGGCACCGACCCGACGCCGACGCTGGCGCAGTTCCAGCAGTACGTGAAGGAAGGCAAGATCCACTACTTCATCAGCGGTGGCGCCAGTGGTCGTGTCGGCGGCGCTGGAGGCGGCTTCGGTCCCGGCGGTGGCAGCACGTCGAGCACGTCGTCGGCGATCTCGACCTGGGTGACCCAGAACTTCACCAGTCAGACCGTCGGCGGCGTGACCGTCTACGACCTCACGAAGTCGTCGGCCTAGGGGACGGAGCGAGCGGAAGCGAGGGACGGGGGAATGTAGGTTCCGGCGATGCAGCCGCACCTCGAGCTCCGCGCCGTCCTCGACGAGATCGTCCCGCGTCACCGCGAGCGCTGGGGCGATTCCGGCGAGTGGGACGGCCTGCTCGAGTTCCAACGTGAGCTCGGCGCGCGCGGCTGGTCGGCGCCGGCGTGGCCGGTCGAGATCGGCGGCAAAGCGCTGAGTGTCGAGGACCAGATCGCGTGCGACGCCGAGTTCGGCCGCGCCAAGGCACCGCGACGCATCGCGGTCTTCGGCACGAAGAACGTCGGCCCCACCATCGCGGCCGCGGGAACGCCCGAGCAGAAGCTGCACCTGCAGCGCATCCTCACTGCGGAGGAAGTGTGGTGCCAGGGGTTCAGTGAGCCCGACGCGGGGAGCGACCTCGCTGGTCTGCGCTGTCGCGCGGTGCTCGAGGACGACCACTTCGTCGTCAACGGCACCAAGGTGTGGACGTCGATCGGCATGTGGGCCACCCACTGCATGGTGCTCGTGCGCACCGACCTGGAGGCGCCCGCGCACCGCGGCATCTCCGCGCTGCTCGTCCCGCTCGACACGCCCGGCATCACGCGGCGGCCGATCATCCAGGCCACCGGCGACAGCGACTTTGCCGAGGTCGTCTACGAAGACGTGATCGTCCCGAAGGACGCGCTGCTCGGGCCGCTGAACGGTGGTTGGGGCGTCACCATGTCGACGCTCGGCTACGAGCGCGCCGGCGTGATCGAGATCGCCGGCAACTTGATCAGCGAGGTCGAGTCGTTCCTGCGCAGCGCGGCGGCCGACGGCAAGCTCAGCGCGCGCGATCGCGACCGCGGCGCTGCCATCTACACCCGTGCGCGCATCCTCGGCTGGCTCGGCGAGCGATCGCTCGTGAGCGACGGGACCGGCCCGAACGGCGCGGTCGCTGGTCTCATCAAGCTCGCGTGGTCGACGCTCGGACAGTCGTTCGCCGAGTACGCGGCCGAGGTCGACGGCCTGGCCGCGATCGCGGGTGACGACATGCGCAGCGGCCGTCGGCTCGTCGGGAGCCGCTCCAACACCATCGCCGGCGGCACGACCGAGGTGATGAAGAACATCATCGGCGAGCGCTCGCTCGGCCTCCCTCGCGAACCAAAGGTCTAGCTTTTGGCGCCCCTACGACCGCCACTGTGCGGATCGAACGGCGCCGAACGCTGAGAAGTGCCCGTCAGAGGCAGCGGCAGTAGCGGAGGAAGAGGAAGCCGTCGTCGTCGAGGAAGCCGTGCGCGAGCTCCCAGAGCGACGCGTCGGCGTCGGGGCCGTGCGCGACGCGCGCCGAGCCGCCGGCGATGACGCGGGCGCGATGGTGACGAAGAACTCGTCGAGGAGATCCTCGGCGGCCAGGAGTCCGGCCAGCGTGGGGCCGCCCTCGGCGATGACGACCTGACCGGCCAACGCGCGGGACACCACCCCGAGGTCGACGAACGGGCCCGCGCCGGCCCGGAGCTCGGGCACACCGTCGGGAACCGGGCCCACGCTCTCGGGCACCACCAGCGTGGCCCGACCGGACGCGAACAGCTCCTCGGCGCCGGCGATGTCGTTGGTGTCGGCAGACGACGTGGAGCTGCAGCTGGGGCGGTGCGGGAACGCCGTAGCCCTCGGCGACGACGGTGCCGAGGCCCACGAGGCACACGTCGGCCTGCTCGCGCAACGCTGCGAACACCGCGTGGTCGTCTCGGTTGCCGAGACCACCGGACACGCCACCGACCGCGGTGCCACCGTCGACCGACGAGATCATGTTGAGCCGCACGAAGGCGCGGTCGCTCGGGATCGACTCCGGCAGTGCGACGTGCGCTTCGACCGCCGACTCCGGCGTGGCGCGCTGGTCGAGATCGAGGATGCGCATCCCCCCACCCTACGAGCGACGGCCTACGCAGCGCCCACCTTCGACGCGGGCGTGAACGGGTACGCGAGGTGGCGCAGGTATCCGTCGGCTGGCACCGGCGAGCTCGTCCCGAATCCGGCCGGCCGCGCGCCCTTCGGCAGGTACGCGGTGCCGAAGAGCTTGTCCACCACGGGCAGGCCGAAGTTCTTGTCGTGCGCGTCGACGTCGAGCGCGTGGTGCCAGTGGTGCCACTCCGGGGTGTTGATCACCCACCGCAACCCGGGGAAGCGCAGCCGCACGTTGGCGTGCTGGAAGAGCGCGAGCAGCGTGATGAACACCGCGACGCCGCCGAACACGCCGGCCCCGTACCCGAGCAGCACCAGCGGAAACACGGTGAACGCCTGGGTGAACGCCTGGTCGAGCGGATGCAGGCGACCCGACGCGACCCAGTCCATCTGCTCGATGCTGTGGTGCACCGAGTGGAACCGCCACAGGAACGGCACCGTGTGCGTGAGTCGGTGGCCCCAGTAGTTCGCGACCGCGACGACCACCGCCGCGAGGGCGATGGCCCCCCACTCCGGCAGACCGCCGACGAGGTCCATGCGGCGCAGCCAGACGAACGGGATCGCCGCCGCGATGACCAGCACGAGCACCGCGATGGTCGTGAGCACGCTGTTCACCAGGATGTGGGTGAGGTCGGTCAGCAGCCCGGGCCGGAACGTCCGCTGGCGCCGCAGCGCGAAGACCTTCTCCAACGGGACGAACAGCACGAAGAGCAGCGCGATCCCGAACACCGCGGTGCCCCGCACGAGCAGCGCGAACAGCAGCGCGGCGACGAAGGTCAGCCCGGTCAGGTGGCGGCGCACCCCACCAGTCCACCCCGGACCGGTGATGTGCACGCTCCGGGAGTGTGAAAGTTCGGCCAAGTGCAACGGCTGGACAGACCGACGGGCGCCGGACGTAATCTCCCCTCATCAATTCCGTTCGTGACGTCCCGGGGGGAACCGCGTGACAGAGGTCGTCCAGGCCACCATCCAATTCCCGTACAAGCGATCGCTCGGGCCGGTGGTGGGTGCGTTCATGACTGCGCTCACCGACCGGCGGATCATCGGCATCCGCAGCGGTGACCGCGTGATCACCCCGCCGCTCGAGTGGGATCCCGACACCGCCGAGGAGCTGGCCCACGACTTCGTCGACGTCGGCCCCGCCGGCACCGTCGAGTCGTGGTCGTGGGTGGCGACCCCCACCGAGCAGCACCCGCTCGACGTGCCGTTCGCCTTCGCTCTGGTGAAGCTCGACGGCGCCGACACCGCGTTCCTGCACGCGGTCGACGCCGGCTCCATCGACGCGATGAGCACCGGCATGCGGGTGGCGCCGCGGTGGCGTGCCGCCCGCATCGGCCACATCACCGACATCGAGGCGTTCGTCCCCGGTGAGGAGCCGGTGGTGTCCGCCGACGACGGCGGCGCGGCCGACGAGCCGGTCACGATGATGGACTACAACGCGTCGATCACCTACACGTTGCCGGTCACCCCCAACGCCAAGCGCGCCGAGCAGGCCAACGACGAAGGTCGCTTCCTCGGGCTCAAGTGCCCCGAGTGCGGCCGCACGTACACCGGCGGCAAGGGCTACTGCCCCGTCGACTCGCTCGAGCTCACCCGCGATCACGAGGTCGACCTCCCGCAGGTCGGCGTCGTCACCAGCTACACCATCATCACTCCAGTGCAGTACCCCGGGCAGACCGAGACCGAGCCGTTCTCGCGGGTGCACGTCTGGCTCGACGGCACCGACGTCATCCTCGGCTATCAGCCGTTGGTCGAGGTTCCGAACGCCGACGTGCGTGTCGGCATGCGCGTCGCCGCGGTGTGGGCCTCGGAAGCCGAGAAGGCCGACCTCGTGTCGACCGCCGAAGGCAACCTTCTCGGTTGGATCCCGACCGGTGAACCCGACGACACCGACCCCACCCTCGTGGACAGGATCCAGTGATGCCCTCCCCCGACGACATCGCACTCATCGGTTGGAACCTCTCGCCGATGGTGCGCAACACCGACAAGACCGAAGCCCAGCTGCTGCTCGAGGTGATCACCGGCGCGGTCGAAGACGCCGGCATCACGCGCAAGGAAGTCGACTTCACCTGCGCCGGCAGCTGCGACTATGTCGCCGGCCAAGCGTTCTCGTTCGTGCAGAACATCGACGCCATCGGCGCGTGGCCGCCGAAGCGCGACTCGCACGTCGAGATGGACGGCGCCTGGGCGATGTACGAGGCGTGGCTCCGGCTGCAGCTCGGCGACATCGACGTCGCGGTGGCGATGGGCTCGGGGCGTTCGTCGACTGCCGACCCCCACCTGATCTACCCGATGGAGATGGACCCCTACTACCTCGCCCCGCTCGGCACCGACGCGGCGTCGTTCTCGGCGTTGCAAGCGCGCGCGCTGCTCGACGCGGGCAAGGTCACCGAACGGCAGATGGCCGAGGTCGCGGCGCGGTGCCGCCGCGACGCGAAGGGCAACCCGCACGCGCAGGTCACCGGCGACTTCGACGTCGACGAGCTCCTCGCCGAGGACTACGTGCGCTCGCCGCTGCGCCGGCACGACCTGCCGCCGATCACCGACGGAGCGGTGGCGGTCGTGATCGCCCGCGCCGACAAGGCCCGGGAGCTGTGCGACAACCCCGTGTGGATCAGTGGCTTCGCGCACTACAGCGAGCTCCACTACCCGGGCTTCCGTGACCTCACGTCGTCGCCGTCCACCACGCTCGCCGCCAAGGCCGCCGGGCTGGAGGAGGCGCCGGTCGAGGTGGCCGAGATCCAGAGCGCGTTCACCCACGAGGAGCCGCTGCTCGTCGAGGCCCTCGGTCTCGGCGACGACGTCGCGGTGAACCCGTCGGGCGGCCCGCTCGCAGCCAACCCGATCATGGCCACCGGTCTGGCACGCGTCGCCGAGGCCGCCGCCCAGATCCGCGACGGCGGGAAGCACCGCACGCTCGCGCACTCGACGTCGGGTCCGTGCCTGCAACAGAACCTGGTCTGCATCCTCGAGGGCCAATCCTTTGAAGGGAAGTCCAAGTGAGCCACCAACCCTGCGCCATCGTGGGCATCGGTCAGACCCACCACAAGAAGGCCCGGCGCGACGTCTCCTACGGCGGGCTCGCCCGCGAGGCCGCGCTGCGCGCGCTCGACGACGCGCACATGACGTGGAGCGACATCGACGCCGTCGTGGTCGGCAAGGCGCCCGACCTCTTCGAGGGCGTCATGAAGCCCGAGCTCTACCTCACCGACGCGCTCGGTGCGGCGGGCAAGCCGATGTTCCGCGTGCACACCGCGGGCTCGGTGGGTGGCACCACCGGCATCGTCGCCGCGCACCACGTCGAGGCCGGACGGCACCAGCGCGTGCTCGCGGTCGCGCTGGAGAAGCAGTCGGAGGGCAACGCGCAGTTCGCGCTCGGTTCGGGCAAGGGCGCATCCATCGGCGCCGGCGGTGCGTTCGCGCCGTACATGCGCTCCTACATGCACCGCACCGGCGCACCCGACGACATCGGTCCGATGGTCGCGGTGAAGGACCGCCTCAACGCGCTCAAGAACCCGTACGCGCACCTCAAGCTGAAGGACATCACGCTCGAGACGGTCAAGGCGTCCCCGATGATGTGGGACCCGGTGCGCTTCCTCGAGTCGTGCCCGTCGTCCGACGGCGCGTGCGCGGTGGTGTTCACCGACGAAGCGGGTGGCAATGCGGCCGCGGCCGACGGCCGACCGCCCGCGTGGGTCCTCGGCTCGGCGGTGCGTTCCGAACCCTCGTCGTTCCCGGGCCGCGACCCGGTCCGTCCGCAGGGCGCGGTCGACTGCGCGGCCGACGTGTACGCGCAGGCAGGCATCACCAACCCACTCGAGCAGATCGACTGCGCCGAGCTCTACGTGCCGTTCAGCTGGTACGAGCCGATGTGGCTCGAGGCCCACGACATCGCTGCCCACAGCGAGGGCTGGAAGATGGTCGAACGGGGTGACACCGCGCTCGACGGCTCGTTCCCGGTGAACATGTCGGGCGGCGTGCTGTCGTCGAACCCCATCGGGGCGTCGGGACTGCTGCGCTTCGCGGAAGCCGCGCTGCAGGTCCGGGGCATGGCCGGCGAGCACCAGGTCGACGGGGCGAAGGTGGCGCTGGCCCAGGCGTACGGCGCGTCGGCGCAGTACTTCTCGATGTGGGTCGTCGCCGACTCGCTCGACCCGTTCGCCGCCTGAACCCGCCTTTGATCGCGCCCCTCTGATCCGCCGCGCGCGCCTACGGGCGGAGCTTGGCGATGATGCCCTCGCGGTCGCCGTACTTCTTGAGGTCGAGCTGGATCACGCGTGCCCGAGCGTGGGTGTAGTCGTCGAACCGGATGGTGGCGACATGCTCTTCCACCTCCTTGACCGAACGGATGTCCCGCCGTGGCACGACGGTGAGGATCGTCTTCGTGCGCGCCGACGTCGCCAGGAGCAACGAGTCGTCGGTCAACACTGCGGTCGTCTTCCGCATCTCGCCGATCGCGTCGGCTTCGCCGCGCTCGAGCGCGAGCACGCTGGCGTCCTCCGGGATGTGAGACCTCAGTCCCCGAAGCAGCATGCGATCCCAGATCCTCATGATCCGCAGTCTCGTCGGTGGTCCGATCGGAATGCCATTCGCTCTCGGTGCGCGAGGTCAGCGACGCGCGTGCATGCCGCGGAGGTCGCCATCGTCGTCGCGCCACGGCTCGACCGACGAGAACCCGTGACGTTCGAGATCGGGTGCGAGTGCGCGGTCCTGCGTGCCGCCGAGCTCGAGAAGCAGATGGCCACCGGTGCACAGGAGCGTCGCTGACTGCGCGACGACCCGCCGTACGACCGCGAGTCCATCGTCACCGCCGTCGAGGGCACGCACCGGCTCGTGGCGCTGGACGTCAGCCGGGAGCAGGTGACGCTCGTCCGTCGGCACGTACGGCGCGACCGCGGTGACGACGTCGACCACGCCGTCGAGGTGCAACGGTGCTGCGAGGTCGCCCACGACGACGCGCCCACCGTTGATCGCGGCGCAGCGCGCGGCCACCGGATCGACATCGACTCCCACGACGAGCGCGGCGGGCGCCGCGTGCTGCACCCACGCCGCCACCGCGCCGCTCCCGGTGCACAGATCCACGGCGACCCCGCGCGCGGGCAGCACGACGGCGGCGCGTCGTGCCATCTCCGCGCTCTGCGCACGCGGCACGTACACACCCGGCGCCACGTGCAGCACGACGCCGCCGAACGTCGTGCGTCCAGTGATCCACGCCAGCGGCTCGCCCGCTTCGCGTCGCGCCAGGCGCGCCTCCAGCGCAGCCGCGTCGGGCGCATCGTGGAGCAGCTCGCGCGCTTCGTCGTCGGGCGCGATGCAACCGGCGGCGGCCAACCGCGCGACGACCGAGTCGATCAAGCAGACGTCACGCCGGGAGCGCGATGTCGTAGAGGCGCGCCGCGTTCAGGCCCATGATCCCGGCGATGGTGCCGTCGTCGACGCCCTCGAGCGCGGCGTCGGCGTACTCGAGGCCGTCGGGATAGATGCACGTGGGGTGCGGGAAGTCGGTCTCGAACATGAGGTGGTCACCGCCGACGCTCTCGATCGCCTCGGCGATGCCGCTGCGCTCGAACCAGAAGCACGAGTGGATCTGACGCCGGAAGTAGTCGGACGGTGCCATCGACAAATTGTCCATCGACCCCGGCGTCATCTCACCGACCTGGTAGTCGAGCGCCTTCAGGAAGAACGGGATCCAACCGACACCGCTCTCCACCGACACGAACTGCAACGTGGGGAAGCGCTCGAGCACACCCGAGTAGATGATGTTGCCGATCACGCCCGCGTTGTTGAGGTACATCATCGCCGAGCCGAGGCCGAGCTTCTGGTCGCCGTTGAGCGACGGCCACGGCACCGACCCGAACCACGACAACGACGAGTCGCTCGCTCCGATGTGGAAGTTGATCGGCAGGTCGTTGGCCGCCGCGGCCTCCCACATCGGGTTCCAGTGCTCGCTGCCGAGGTCGGGCAGGCCGTGGTCGTGCGGCGCGGTGGTGGTGTTGAGCCCGCGGAGTCCGAGCGTCGCCATGCGGTTGATCTCGGCGACGGCGAGATCGACGTCCCACCACGGCACGATGCCCATCGGGAAGAGTCGTCCGCCCGAGCGGTCCTGGATCTCGGCCATGCCGTCGTTGTAGAGCTCCACCGACAGCCGACGCAGGGTCTCGTCCTCGATGGTGAAGAACTTCTGCCCGCCGAACCCGACGGTGTTCGGGTAGACGATCTGCGCCCAGATGCCCTGCTCGTCCATCAGCGCGAGGCGGGAGTCGACGTCGTAGGCGGCGGCGTGCACGTCTTCGATGTTCCACTGGAAGAAGGAGGTGCCGGGCACCTTGACGCCGTCGGCACCGACGACCCCGGAGGCGCCGGCCCGCGCCAGGGTGTGGCCGTCCATCGTCCAGGTGGGGACGCCGTCGATCTCGTGGACCTGCGGCACCCGGTCCTCGTAGCCCTTGGGGGCCCGGGCGGTCCAGAGGTCGTGGGGCTCGGTGAGGTGGGTGTCGGCGTCGATGATGCACAGGCCGTCGAACCGGGAGGTCGTCATGCGCGTCATTCTGTCACCGCCTGTTCACCTGCCACCACGGTAGGGTCCGACCATGCCGCTCGGACCGTTCGACGAGTTCCTCGCCCACCAGACCAGCGACACGTTCGACCACGTCGCCACGTCGGATCGCAACTTCTACGACCGGTACTACTTCAACATGCACTCGAGCAGCGACGAGCTGTTCGTGATCACCGGTCTCGGTCAGTACCCCAACCTCGGCGTCACCGACGCGTTCATCACCGTGTCGGTGGGCACCGAGCAGCACACCGTGCGCGGCGTCGCGCGAGTTGGGCGTCGATCGCATGGACACCTCGGTGGGTCCGTTGTCGGTCGAGGTGCTCGAGGGCTTGCGCACGTTGCGCGTCCGCTGCGACGAGAACGAGTGGGGCATCAGCGCCGACCTCACGTTCACCGGCACCGTCGACGCGCTCGAAGAACCGCGCACGTTCATCCGCCGCTACGGACGCGTGATCCAGGACGTCACCCGCTACGCGCAGGTCGGCGTGTGGGAGGGCACCATCACCGCCGCCGGTCGCAGCTTCGACGTGACCCCCGACGTGTGGAAGGGCGCGCGCGACCGGTCGTGGGGAGTGCGGCCCGTCGGTGAGCGCGAGCACCCCGGCATCCAGGTGCGCGGTGCGCAGGACGGGTACGGCTTCCGGCACGACTGGCTGCCGATGCAGTTCGACGATCACATGCTGAAGGTGCAGATCGACCAGGACGCCGACGGCAACCGGCTCGTCGAGGAGTCGATGCGGGTGTGGAACTCCGACCTCGCGCGCGACGAACCGGTCGACCACCTCGGGCGTCCCGAGGTCGTGATCGACTACCTCCCCGGCACGCGCGAGATGCGCAGCGCGACGGTGACGGTTCCCACCTCCACGTCAGGTGACGACGGGAAGCAGATCACGGTCACGAACACGCCGTTGCGCACCCTCTACCTCGCCGCCGGTTCGGGGTACGTGAACCTCGACGGGTGGGGCCACGGGGTGTACCAGGGCGAGCTGAAGGTCGAAGGGCTCGTGCACGACCTGTCCGATCCCGAGGAGCGGCGCAAGTACGCCTACCTCAACGAGACGCTGTGCCGGTTCGAGACCGACACCGGCGAGGTCGGGTACGGCATGCACGAGAACATGCTCATCGGCATCCACCACCCCACCGGCTTCCACACGCCGGAGACGCAGGCGCCCTAGTCGGCGGGCTCGGCGGAAGCGGCGGCCGTCGCGCCCGACCGCCCCGACTCCTTGCCGTGGCGGGTGATGCCGGCGCGCTTGGCGAGGTTCTGGTACGGCACGAGCACCGCGCTGCCCGCGACCGCGACCTCCCCGCGGGCGCGCACCTCGAACTTGGCCTTGAACTGCTCGCCGTCGGGGGTGCACACCGCCCAGAGCTCGACCTCTTCGTCGAGCGGGAGCGGCGCGCAGGTACGCGGATGGTCAACGACTTCGTGACCGTCCGCACGCCGATCGCCATGGGCGCGGCCGACACCAGTTGGTCGGCGACCATCGCGCTGATCCCGCCGTGCGCGTGGCCGGCGGGACCGACGAAGCGCCGTGTGAAGGTGGCGGTACCGACGATCTCGCCGTCGGCGAGGTGCACCTCGACGTCGGGCCGGGTCGGGTTGCAGCGACCGACGATCGGGTTGAGCGGCATGTAGGTCTCGGGTCGCACCGGGTCGACGGGCAGCACCAGGAGGCCCGAGTAGCCGTCGTCGTCGGTCTCGACCCGCAGTCGATGGGTCATCAGCTCGCAGCGCGCCGGCGACCTCGTCGAGCGTGGTCCGATCGACCGCGGTCTCGGCTACCGCGTCGGCGAACGCACGGGTCGCGATCGGCGAGACGCTCCGACGCCGTCGCGTCGCACCTCGGCGTCATGACCTTCTCGCGCGTTCAACGTGACCATGACCGGTCACGTTATCCAGGTCAGTCCCAGACCAGGATCAGGTCCTTCACGTGGCGCAGACCCGGCGGGTACTCGAGCTCCTCGTGGCCGGGCTTGATGCGGTAGTCGGGAATCCGCTGGTGCCACTCGCGGAGCGTGATGCGCAGCTCGCGGCGCGCCAGGTGGGAACCGAGACACCGGTGCACGCCTCCGCCGAACGCGATGTGGCGGTTCTGCTCGCGGTCGAAGCGCACGTCGAACGCGTCGGGGAACTCGACCGGGTCGACGTTGGCGGCGCCGTAGCTCGACCATCATCGCGGTGCCCGCCGCGACCTTCACGCCGTTGGGCAGCTCGACGTCCTGCGTGGCGACCCGCGGCACGCCCTGCGGCACCGGCGACTCCCACCGCAGGAGCTCCTCGACCGCCGACGGGATGACGTCGGGATCCTCGACGATCTGTCGCCGGTGCTCCGGGTGTTGCGCGAGGTACGCGTAGGAGCACGTCAGCGTGTCGCTCACCGTGTCGAGCCCCGCGATGAGGAACAGGAAGCAGGTGTCGAGGATGTCCTCCCGCGTGAGCTGCTCGCCGTCGATCTCGGCCTGGAGGAAGTGGGTGAGGATGTCGTCGGTCGGCGTCGCCTCACGAGCGTCGAGCTGGTGGTTGAAGTAGTCGTAGATGTCGACGCCGTTGGCGTCCATCACCACCCGGCGCGTCGTCGACGTCGAACATGGCGTTCGGGTCGATCTTCTCGGGGTGCAGGCATGCCGTCGCGCAGATCGAGCATGGTGCGCAGGTCGCTCTCGGGCAGACCCATCAATCCGAGGAACACCGACGACGGGAACAGCTCGGCGAACTCCTCGGTGAAGTTGCACTCCCCGCGCTCGACGAACGTGTCGATGAACTCGTTGACGCGGCGCGTGATGTCGGCTTCCTGCTCGTCCATGCGCCTCGGCGAGAACAGCGGGTCCATCAACTTGCGGTACTTGGAGTGCTTCGGCGGGTCGATGTTGAGTGGGATCAGCGGGCGCACGTTGCCGAGCGGCATGTCGATGTGCGACGAGAACAGCTCGTGGTGGCGCAGCACGAAGTCACTGAGCTCGCGGTTGAACACCATGACGATGCCGTCGGCGGGCGAGGCGATGCCGCCCTGCTCGATCATGTCGCGGTACGACGGTTGCGGCGACGCCAGGTTCAGCAGCGTGTCCACCGTCATCTGCGCGTAGCCGTCGACAGCCGCGACGTCCTGCTGATCGGTCATGGTCGCTCCCCCCGGAGTGTTCGAGTGCGCGCGACCATAGGTCAGACGGCCGCGGGTGGATCCGGTTCGTTGACCAGCCGGGACACGAGCTGACGTGAGATCCCGTACGCCCGTCCGATGTCGGCGAGGGTCAGACCCTCGGCGTGCATGAGCTGGAACAGGAGGCGCTGCGCGTCGTGGCGCGTGCGTTCGAGCTCGGCCAGCGAATCCCCGAGTGATGCGCGCAGCGATTGCGGCTCGATCACCTGCGCCAGTTCGATCATCGGACGGCCGCGTTCGGCGTGATCCCGCGCGATCTGACGCGCGTCGCGCGCGGCGATGAGCGCGTCGATCGTGCGGTCACCCGCGCCTTGCACATCCACCAGGGCGGCGACGTAGCGCACGCGCAGGTGGTCGAGGGTGTCGGAGGGATCGACCTGCTGGGCAGTCATGGCGCCCATCATGCCCAATCCCGCTGGAGAGGGCGAGATCAGCGCGCGCGGACGCCGTCGAGCACGAAGCCGAACAGGCGCTCGGCCGTTTCGGGGTCGTCGCTCTCCTCGGCGGCGAGGGTGACGGCCTGCACCATGCGGACCAGGTCGTCGATCTCGACCCCCGGCCGAACGTCGCCGGCCGCCTGGGCGCGGGCCAGGAGCGCAGCACCGGCCAGGCGCATCGATTCGCACGGCGACGGCGCATCGTGGTGGGAGAGCATGGTGAGCATCGCCTCGGCCGCGAGCCCACGGCAGGTGGCGGCCTGCTCGAGCTGCGCGTGCAACCAGGTGGCGAGCGCCTCCCCCGGCGTGTCGGAGGTGAGGAGCTCCGCGGCCAGCGCCTCGAGCTCGTCGACGCGATCGCGGAACACGGCTTCGACCAGGTCGTCGCGGGTCGGGAAGTGCCGGTAGAGCGTGCCGATCCCGACACCTGCGCCCCGCGCGATCTCCTCGAGCGACGCGTCGGCGCCGCGGACCGCGAACACCTCACGCGTGGTCTCGACGATGCGGGCCCGATTGCGCACCGCGTCGGCGCGAGGCCGGCGGACCGGCGGGTCCTCGAGGGTGGGCGTGCGAACAGCCACGGGGCTCCTGGCGACAACACTCAGAACGGGAACTCGAAAACGGGTTGCAACCGGAGTGTACCTCCGCTTAGTATCCGGAGGCACCGTCCGTCTCCGACGATCCTATCCCCCGGCCGCACTCCCCCCGCGGCCGTCCCCCCGAGGAGCCCCCGTGACCCAGACCACCGCGCCCACGTCTGCGTCCGTGTCCGTCGAGTACCAGCACCGGGGCTGGATCCTGGCCGTGATGTGCACGGCCCTGGTCATGGTGGTGGCCGGCGTGTCGATGCTCGCCAACGCGATGCCGAGCATCGCCGGCAGCCTCGACGCCAGCCAGGCGTCGCAGCAGTGGATCGTCGACTCCTACGCCCTCGTGCTCGCGGCGCTCCTGCTCCCCGCCGGCGCGATCGGCGACCGGTTCGGACGCCGGGGGGCGCTCATCGCCGGCACCGCCATCTTCGGCATCGGATCGCTGCTGTCGGCGTTCGTCGACTCGGCGGGTCCCCTCATCGGACTCCGTGCGCTCACCGGTCTCGGTGCCGCGCTCCTCATGCCCGGCACCCTGTCGACCATCACCAGCGTGTTCCCGCCCGAGGAGCGGGCCAAGGCGGTCGGCATCTGGGCCGGGTTCGCGGGCGCCGGCGGCACCCTCGGGATCCTCGTGTCCGGCGTGCTGCTCGAGCAGTTCTGGTGGGGTTCGATCTTCCTCGTCACCGCGGGTCTGGCGGCGCTGTCGTGCATCGGCGTGATCCTGGTCGTGCCGAGCACGCGCTCGGAGGAGCACGTCGGTCTCGATCCGCGCGGCTCGGTCGTGTCGGCCATCGGGATCGGCCTGCTCGTCCTGGGCATCATCGAGGGCCCCGAACGTGGCTGGACGAACCCGCTCACGCTGGTCGGGCTGATCGGCGGTGTCGCGTTCCTCGTTGCGTTCATCGCGGTGGAGCTGCGCACCGACGAGCCGCTGCTCGACCCACGTCTCTTCAAGCACCGCGGCTTCGCAACCGGTTCGGCGTCGCTGTTCCTCCAGTTCTTCGCCATGTTCGGCTTCTTCTTCGTGTCGCTCCAGTTCCTGCAGCTCGTGCTGGGCTACAGCACGTTCGAGGCCGCCCTCGCGCTGCTGCCGATGAGCATCGTGATCCTGCCCGATCTCGTACCTGGCCGGCACGCTGTCGGAGACGTACGGGCACCGGCTGATCGGCGGCATCGGCCTCGCGGTGTCGGCCGTCGGGTTCGGGCTGTTCGCCACCCTCGGCACCGGCAGCGGGTTCCTGGCCTTCATGTTCGTGACCATCGTCATCGGTGCGGGCGCCGCGCTCGGCGATGACGCCGGCCACCAACGCGATCGTCGCGTCGCTCCCCCGCGCCAAGCAGGGTGTCGCGTCCGCGGTCAACGACACGTCGCGCGAGCTCGGCGCCGCGTTCGGCGTCGCCGTGCTCGGGAGCGTGTTCAACATCGGCTACCGCAACTCGATCGACACGCACCTCACCGGACTGCCGGCCGAGGTCGCGCACCAGGCGCGTCGAGGCGCCGGCGATCGCGGTCCAGCTCGCGTCACGCATCCCCGGTGGCGACGCGCTCGGCGCCGCGGCACGTGAGGCGTTCACAACTGGGATGCGCTACGCGGTGCTGCTCGGCATGGCGCTGCTGCTCGTGGGCGCGGTGTTCGTGTGGTTCCGGGGCGCGTCCCGGACGGAAGAGGTGCTCGAGGACGAGCTCGACACCGACATGCCCCCGTCCCTCGCTCCCGCGCTCTCCGTCTCGGCGGAGGATGCCGCCTAGAACCTCACGGGCACCGACGTCGGCCCGCGTTCGTACATCCCGGTGATGCGCGGCGCGGGCGCGTCGGGGTCGAGGCGTAGGTCGGGGAAGCGATCGAGCAGCGCGCCGATCGCGGTGACGATCTCGGCCCGGGCCACGTGCGACCCGAGACAGATGTGGGCGCCGGTGCCGAAGCCCAGATGGGGCTGGACCGGGCGCGACGGGTCGAACTCGTCGGGTCGTTCCCAGCGGGCCGGGTCGCGGTTCGCGGCGGCGAGGCACACGTGCATCACCGAGCCCTCCGACACCGCGACGCCGGCGAGCTCCGTGTCGTGCGCGACGAAGCGGCTGAACATCGGATCGGTGGGCATCCAGCGCAGCGTCTCCTCCACGACCGGGCGCAGTTGCGCGCGGTCGTCGCGCACGACGGCCAACCACTCGGGATGTTGGAAGAGCGCGAGCATCGTGATGCCCATCTGCTTCCACGTGGTGCCCGAGCCCGCCGCGAGGAGGATGAACGCGAAGATCAGCACCTCCTCGTCGGTGAGGCGATGCGTGCTCCCGTCGTCGTCGGTCACCTCGGCCGCGACCAGCACGCTGATCAGGTCGTCACGCGGTTCATCGCGCCGCGCCCGCACGATCGGGGGCACGATGCGCGTGAACGCCCCGATGCCGAGGCCGTCGGAGGTGACCGCCTCGCGGATGTCGAGCGCGTCGGCCACCGACACGCCGAAGCTGCCGGTGATCGTGAGCAGCGGGATGGCCGAGAAGAACTCGACGTTCAGGTCGGCGGCACCGTTGGGCTCCATGCGGTCGAGCAGGGCGTCGATCGCACCGACCACCCACCGCTCGGTCCACCATGATGCGCGCTTCGGCAGGAACGACGGCTGCACCAGAGCGCGGTAGCGCCGGTGCTCGGTGCCGTCCATGTAGAGGATGCTGGCGTTGATGAGGCCCGGCGTGTCCTCCGGTGGCGGTTTCGACACGTAGGTCTCGCCGTCGCGGAACACCGCGTCGCACGTGGCCCAGTCGAACGCGGACCAGTGCGGGCGATCGGGGTACGGGAGCCCCTGGAAGAACCCGGCTCCGGTGAAGCCGACGAGGGGCCCGACGATCCCCTCGTGCACCGGCCCGGTCTCGCGCAGCCGGTGGAACTCGGGATAGGGATCGGTCGCGAACGACCCACCGCGCGACGCGTAGACCGCACTGGTGAGGTCGAAGAGGCCGCGGAGGCGCGTGCCGTCGAGGGCGTCGTAGTCGCCCACGGAGTCAGCGTCGCTCGAGCACCACGACCGGGATCTCCCGGTCGGTGTTGGCCTGGTACCCGGCGTAGTCGGGCCAGGGCTCGAGCATGAGGTTCCACAGCTCGGTGCGCTCGTCGCCCTCGGCGGTGCGCGCCCGCACCGGGATCACGTCGCCCTTGATCTGCACGGCGACGTCGTCGGGGTGCGCGAGGAGATTGAGGTACCAACCCGGGTGGTCGGGCGCGCCGCCCTTCGACGCGACCAGGATGACGTCGTCGCCGCGCTCGCCGAAGATGAGCGGGAACTTGCGCAGCTCGCCGGTCTTGCGTCCCTTCGTGTGCAGCACCAGACAGGGGGCACCGTTCCAGAGGTAACCGACCTCGCCGTCAGTCGCTTCGTACTGCGCGATGTGCTCGTCGCCGAACAACGAGTAGTCGCGTTCTGCTGCCTCGGCCATGGGGGTGTGCTCCTCGGGGGTGGTGCGCGTCACGGTTGGGATTCGCGCCGGAGATAGGGTCCACCGCATGGTACCGACGTCGGACGGGCGGTCGTCTGGCGTGACCGCAACCGCGCCGACTCGCCGTGGTCGACGCGGCCGGGCGCACATGGTTCCTCGTGCACCTCGCGACGCTGGCGGCGGCCGTCCCCGTGCTCGTCTGGATCAACCGCGACCAGTGGTTCGCGGGAGACGAGTGGGAGGTCATCACGCACAACGGGCTCGGGTCCAACCCGACCCGCCTCGGGCTCTTCGCTCCGCACTTCGAGCACTGGTCGACCCTCGGCGTGCTCGTCTACAAGGCGCTCTATGGCGTGTTTGCGGCACGCAGCTACTGGCCGTATGTCGCCGTCCTGATCGTCGTGATCCTCGCGGTCGCACACATGACGTGGCGGTTGCTGCTGCGCATCGGCGTCGTCCCCGCGTACGCGACCGCGGTGGCCGCGCTCACGACGGTCGCCGCCGTGGGTTGGGAGAACCGATCCACCGCGTGGCAGATCACGATCATCGCTCCGGTGGCGCTCGGGTTCGGGGCACTCCTGGTGCTGCCGGAGCGAGGCCCGTGGCAGCGACGCGACCTCGGCGTCGCCGCGCTGCTGCTGGTCGGGCTGACGTGCTCGGGCGTCGGCGTGACCATGACCGTCGTCGTCGCCCTCGCCGCGCTGGTGCGTCGCGGCTGGAAGGTCACGCTGGCCATCGTCGCTGGGCCGGCGGCCGTGTACGCGCTCTGGTTCGCGCTCGAAGGCACGTCGGGCCAGCGCAACGACACCTCGCTGTCCACCGCCGTACGTGGCCTCCCGAAGTTCGTGTGGCGGGGCCTGACCGAGGCGTTGAGCGAGCTGACGCGCGTGCCCTACACCGGCGGATTCGTCCTCGCGGTCATCGTCGGGTGGTTGATCTGGTCGGTGTGGCGCAACGGTCCGCGCCACGAGCCGTGGCCGCTCGTGATCGCGACGACCGTCGGTGCCGTGGTCTCCATCGCGCTCACCGGCCTGCGCCGTGCGGGAGCTTCGCCCGAGTCGCGCTACAGCGACATCGTCGTGTTGCTCGCGCTCCCCGCGCTGGCGTTGCTGACGCAGGAGGCCGGTCGCTGGTTCATCCGACGGTTCGGACGCCCGGCGCTCGTGGTGTCGTGCGCGGTCGTGGTCGCGTTCCTCGTGGTGCAGGTGGTCGCGTTGAACGACGACGTGAGCAGCGAACCGTTCGTCGGCGAGATGCGACCGCGCGTCCTGGCGACAGCACGAATCATGCGCGACCACGAGCCACTCGCCGAGCACAACATCTTCGGCATCTTCTACCTCACCGAGCCGTCGACCTCGACCATCGCTCGCCTCGACCGCAACGGCGAGCTCCCCGCGCTCGACGTGTCGACCGCCGACATCCTCACCGCGCGCGAGTACGTCGGCGCGGTGATCGGCGACGCGTCGAAGTACCCGGAGGGGGTGGTGCGCACGGTGACGATCACGGGCGGTTCATCAGGTGCCGCCGCACCCGGTTGTCTGACCGTCGCGCCGGCGACGCCGGGGCGCCGGCCGGTCGTGCTGCTCGAGCTGCCCGCTGCCGGTTCGTTCCGGGTGGCGAACGATCCCGCCGCGACCGCGATCATGTCCTTCGTGCAGGGCGACGCGCGTGGTCGACCGCGCGAGTTCCCGACTGGCCCCGGCGGCGGGACGGGCGTGGGCGTACCGAGGGCGACGAACGTCGAGCTCACGCTGGCGCCGACCACGACGACGCTCTGCGGACTCGGCACCGCCGAGGTTCGGAGCCGCTGAGCCCTCGGTGGCAGACTGCCCACCGTGATGTCCACCGACGAGCTCCTCGACGACGACCAGGTGCTGATCGCGGACGCGATCCGCGACCTGTGCACCGGGTTCGACGACGACTACTGGGCCCGCTGCGACCGCGAGCACGAGTTCCCCTGGGACTTCTACGCCCGCCTGGCGGAGGGCGGCTGGCTCGGGCTGGCGATCCCCGAGCAGTACGGCGGCGGCGGACGCGGCATCACCGACGCCGCGGTGATGCTCCACGAGATCGCACGCAGTGGCGCGGCGATGAACGGCTGTTCGGCGGTACACCTCACCGTGTTCGGCCTCAACCCGGTCGTGAAGTTCGGCACCGACCGGCTCAAGGAGACCTTCCTCCCCCGCGCCGCGGCCGGCGACCTCCACGTCGCGTTCGGCGTGACCGAACCCGACGCCGGCACCGACACCGGGCGCATCTCGACGCGCGCGGAGCCCGACGGCAACGGTGGCTGGCGCATCCACGGGCGCAAGATCTGGACCACCAAGGCGCTCGAGTCGGAGGTCGTGCTGCTCATCGCGCGCACCGGCGATGCCGACAGCGGGTTGAAGGGCCTCTCGCTGTTCCTCGCCGACCTCGACCGCGACTACGTCGACATCCGCCCCATCCCGAAGGTCGGTCGCAACGCGGTGGCGTCGTGCGAGGTCGCGTACGACGGGTTGCCGGTCGAGAGCTGGCGGCTGCTGGGCGAAGAGGGCAACGGGTTCCGTCTCCTGCTGCACGGGCTCAATCCCGAGCGCGTGCTGCTCGCCTCCGAGGCGTGCGGCATCGGCGAGGTCGCGCTCGACCGGGCCATCGAGTACGCCAAGGACCGCGTCGTGTTCGACCGGCCGATCGGCGCCAACCAGGCGATCAGCCACCCGATCGCCCACGCGCACGCGCAACTGAAGGCGGCATGGATGATGGCGCTGCACGCGGGCCGTCGCTACGACGCCGGCCTCGAATGCGGCGAAGCCGCGAACACCGCCAAGTACCTCGCCGCCGAGGCCTCGTTCTACGCAGCCGACCGCGCGGTGCAGACCCTCGGTGGCATGGGCTACGCGTCGGAGTACCACGTGGAGCGCTACTGGCGCGAGGCCCGTCTGCAGAAGATCGCGCCGGTCACGCAGGAGATGACGCTCAACTACCTCGCCCAGAACATCCTGGGCCTCCCCCGCTCGCTACTGACCGCCCTCACCGTTCACCAACCGGCGTCACGTGGGCGGATATGAGCCGCCCAACTTGACGCCGGTTGGTCAGTCGGGGGTGACGCGAGTCGTCGAGGGGGGCGACGGCGGGGGCGCACAACGAGCCGACGTGGGGGGTCATGAGCTCCTCGCGCCACTTCACCGCCCAGGTGCGGGCGCGTTCGTGCCACGCGTCGAAGCGGTCGTCGCCGGGCGTGTCGGTCTCGGTGGCGAGGCCGCGCGCGACGTCACGCGCCTTGCCGGCGCGCACATGGGCGTCGGCATCGGTGGCCCAGATCGTGCACACCTCGTAGTCGTTCATCATCACCTCGTAGAGCCCGACGAGGTGGTGTCCGTACTCGGCGAGGAGCGGCGCGCGCTCCTCGCGCACCGCGGCGAGATACTCGAGCGCGGTACCGGGGCGCACCTCGGTGAGCTCGTGCACGAACAGCGACCCGCGCACGTCGTCGCGCCGCAACGACTCGATGTTGGGACAGCCGGGCACCGCGCCGAGCAGCCGGTCGAATCCACCCGAGCGGTACTCGAACGCCTGCTTCCACCACGCGTTGAGGGTGACGTTGCTCGACCGCTTGAGCCCGAGCCGGTCGACCTTGCCGAACCAGCCGTCCCAGCCGCCCGGGATCTCCCACACGTTCACGACCTGCGGCCACCGGGCGGTGATGCCCATCGTGTACCAGGTGCCGAGGAGCTCGAACTCCACCTTCTCGTCACCCGACTGCTGGAGCGTGTGCTCCATGTAGTCCCACTGGTGCATGCCGTTGATGTCGATGAACTCGTGCAGGAAGAGGTCGCGGTCCGCAGACATGATCAGTCCTTGTCGAAGAGGTGTTGCAGTCCTGCCTTGTCGACCTTGCCCGTGGTGGTCACGGGCACGTCGTCGCTGTCGATGATGCACCAGCGGGTCGGGACCTTGAACGAGCTGAGCCGTTGCTTGGCGTCGCGCGCAAGCCCTTCGATGGTCGTTTCGGTTGACGCCTCGTCCGCGAGGACCACCACCGCGGCCACTTCCGCGCCACCGGCCGCGCCGACCACGTCGACGACGTACGCGCGCCGCACTGCCGGCAACGCGTGCAGCGCACCCTCCACCTCGCTCGGGTACACCGTCGCGCCGCGCACCTTGAACATGTCGTCCCGGCGGCCGGTGAGGAACAGGAACCCGTCGGCGTCGCGGTGGCCGACGTCGCCAGTGGCGTAGAAGCCGTCCTCGGTGAACACCTCGGCGCGGGTGCGCCCGCAGATGCCCCGCATGAGGTTGGGACCGCGCAGTTGCAATTCGCCGGTCTCGCCGTCGGCGACGGGCGCACCGGTGTCGAGGTCGACCACCCGCAGCTCGACGTCCGTCGAACACCTGCCCGCAGCTGCCCTCCTTGCCCGGGGGAAGCGTCTGGTCGAGCCGGTACCCGCTGTAGGGACCGAACGACTCGGTCATGCCGAGCAGCCCGGCGCGCTGCCCGGCCCCGGCGCGCACCTCGGCGGGCATCACCGCGTCGAGGCTGCCCGGGCGCAGCGCGGAGAGATCGGCCGCGGCGAAGCCGGGGTCGCGGGCGAGGGCGGCAGCCTGGTCGGGCCAGCCGCGGAACAGCGTGACCCGGTTGCGTTCGAGGAACGGCAGCGTGCGCGCCGGCTCGGGCCGCGCCTCGGTCAGCAGGGTCGCGCCGGCGAGCAACGCCGAGAGCAGGCCGGTGCCGAATCCGCCCACCCAGAAGAACGGCATGGGGATGTAGAGGCGGTCGTCGCGGGTGAGCCGGCGCACGTCGAGCCCGGACTCGGTGGCCGCGAGCGCGCCGCCGTGGGTGTGGATCACACCCTTCGGCGTGCCGCGACTGCCGGACGTGAACACGATCGCGAGATCGTCGGCCGGCCGCACCGACGCGTCGAGCGCCGCGACCAGGTCCGGTCGCGGGGCCGCGTCGACCGAGGGGCCGAGCTCGTCCCACACGGCGACGGTGCGGAGCCGCGGCACCGCATCGACCATGAGCTGCGTGCCGGCGACCAGCTCGGGCGAGATCGCCATGAGGTCGGCGACGTAGTCGCGCCCGAGGAACTCGCCCTGCACCACGAGGTGTTCGACGCCCGCGGTGCGGAGCTGCGCGGCGAGCTCGGGCGGACGGAGGAACGTGCTGAGCGGCACCACGGTCGCGCCGGCGCGGCTGGCGCCGAACGCCACCACCGGCCACGCGGTGCCGTTGGGCATCAGCACGCCGACGGGCGTGCCCTTGCCCACCCCGAGGTCGGCGAAGTGCGCCGCGAGCGCGGCGCTGCGCCGCTCGAGCTCGCCGTACGTGAGCGCGTCGTCGTCGGTGACGACGAAGTCGCGGTCGGGCTGCTCGTCGGCCCATCGGCGCACCAGGCCCGGCACGGTGAGGCGTTCGCCGCTCACGCGAAGAGCTCCTCGATCGCGTGCAGGTCGGGCTTGCCGCTCGACAGCATCGGGAGCTCGGCGGGCGCGAGCACCAGGAACCGTCGTGGCACCTTGTACGCCGAGAGGCGCGCGCGCAGCTCGGTGCGCAGCGCGTCGAGATCGGGCGCGGTGTCGGGCTCGGCCAGGATCACCGCCGCCACCACCTGGTCGCGTTCGGGGTCGGGGACGCCGAGCACCATCACCGCGAGGCCACCGGTCGCGTCGCTCAACGCCGCTTCGACCTCGAGCGGCGACACGTTCGCACCCGCGGTCTTGATCATCTAGCCGCGCCGGCCGTGGAAGTAGAAGAAGCCGTCCTCGTCGACGTGGAACAGGTCGCCGGTGCGGTACCAACCGTCGGGCGTGAAGATCTCGAAGCGCTCCCGCCCGTAGTAGCCCTCCATGAGCGACGGCCCGCGGAACCACAGCTCGCCGACGGTGCCGACCGGTACGTCGACGAGGGTCTCGGGATCGACCACGCGTGGCGTGAGACCGGGCACCGGCTTCCCGAACGAGCCGCGTCGGTGCTCGGGCTGGTCGGTCTCGTCACCGCTCATGAGGCAGACGCTGCCGGTCTCGGTCGTGCCGAGCATGTTGTGGCGGAGCTCGACGTCGGTGGGACGGATCGCGGCGGGAAGCAGCGGGTGCAGGTTGCCGGAGCGGATCGACGAGAAGTCGCGGCCCGCGAACGACGGGTGTGCGACCAGCGCCGCGATCGAAGCCGCGTAGCCGTTCGTGAGCTCGGGCTGCTCCCGCTCGACGAAGTCGAGGGCCTCGACCGGGTCGGTCGCGGCCGAGCACAGGAGCGTGGCCCCGGCCACCAGCACGCCGACGATGTTGTAGGCGAGGCCACCGATCCAGAACATCGGCGAGTTCGAGAAGAGACGCGTGCCCTCGTGCAGGCCGCGGATCTGGTTGAGCGCGTCGAGGTGCCCGAGCAGGGAGCCGTGCTGGTGGATCACACCCTTGGGTGCACTCGTCGACCCCGACGTGTGCACGATGACCATGCGGTCGTCGGGCGTGACGTCGTCCTCGATCGCGTCGAGCAACCCGTCCGGTACGTCGGCAGCACGCGCCTCGAGCGCGGCGAAGCCGTCGAGCCACACGCCGCGGAGGTGCGGCGCCGCGACCGGGCGCTCACCACCGACCAACGGGCCCACGGCGTCGTCGAGCGCGACCGCGTAGTCGTTGCCGCGGTACTCACGCACCCCGAGGACGAGATCGATGTCGGCCCGCACGAGCAGGTCACGCAGCTCGCGAGAGGTGGAGAACGTGCTGATGGGCACCGCGATGGCGCCGATCCGCGCGGCGGCCAACCACGCGAGCACGAAGTCCACACCGGTCGGGAACAGCAGCCCGATGCGGCTGCCCCGCCCAGCGCCGACCGCGAGCAGCCCGCGCGCGAGCACACGGCTACGGCGTTCGGCGGCGCCGTAGGTGAGTCGGTCGTCGTCGCAGACCACGAACTCGGCGTCCGGGCGCTCGGCAACGTGCGCGCGCAGCACCCGGCTGACGGTGGTGCTCATGGACGACGCGGCGACGTCGCGGGCAGTGCGGCCCGGTCGCCCTTGGCCGCGAGCAGGTGCGCCTCGCACAGCAGTTCGTCGCCCAGGAACAGCTCGGCGTGCCCGGTGATGCGGCGGTCGTCGACGATCCGCTCGGCCCGATAGGTGAGCGGCGTGAGCAACGGTGTGGGGCGCCGGAACCGGACCGACAGCTCGGCGGTCTTGCCCGCGAGGCCGAGCGCGCAGTTGAGCTCTTGGAACACGCAGTCGAAGAACACCGCGAGGAACCCCCCGTGCACGAGCCCCGGTGGTCCCTCGTAGCTGATCGGGAACTCGACCGTGCCGTGCGCGCCGGCGTCGTCACCGGAATCGTCGAGCTCGAGCGTGTACTGCGGGAAGCACGGGTTGTAGTCGCCGACGCCGTAGCCGTGGTCGACGTACACGCGCCGATCGGGCGCGGGATCGTCACCGACGCGTGGACGGAGATCGGTGGGTGCCTGCGCCGCGAGCTGCTGCTGCGCGTCGCGCACCGTCTGCACCAGCGCTTCGAGGTCGGGCGACGAGCGCTCGAGCGACTGCACGGTGTCGGTGAGGTCACGCAGCGCGCTCGCCAGCTCCACCACGGTGGGGAGCGGGGGTTCGCCGAACACCCACTTCTTGTCAACGGGCTCGGCGGACTCGGAGCTCACGCCTCGGCCCTCGCTTCGACGAGTGCACGTACCGCCGCGAGGTCGACCTTGCCCGACGCGGTGCGCGGCAGCGCGTCGACCACCGTCACCGCGCCGGCATCTCGTAGCGGGCGAGGTGCGCGCCGACGGCCGCGAGCACCGCGTCCTCGTCGAGCGCAGCACCGGGCCGCAGCTCGACCGCGGCGACGGGCACCGCACCGAGACGCTCGTCGGGCACGCCGACCACGGCGGCCTCGGCGACGCCGTCGGATCCGTTCGAGCGCGGCGCGCACGTCCTCGGGCTGCACCTTGAAGCCGCCGCGGATGATGGCCTGGTCGGCCCGGCCCGACGATCCAGAGGAAGCCGTCGGCGTCGAGGCGGGCCAGGTCGGTGGTGCGCATCCAGTCGGCGGTCGCCGAGCTGCGCGGCGCTGCACCTCGAGCAGCCCGTCGGCGTCGGATCCCGAGGTCGCGGCCGTCGTCGGGGTCGACGACGCGCAGCTCGCAGCCCGCGTGGGCGCGACCGACGCTCCCCCGCTTGGCCGCCCAGAACTCCTCGTGGTCGGCCAGGTTCCAGCCCGCCACGCCGCCGCCGAACTCGGTGGCGCGCGTACGACGTGAGCACCGGGACGCCGTACTTGGCGGTGAACGCGTCGGCGTCGTCGGGATCGAGCGGCGCGGTGCCCGACACGACCGAGCGGATGCTGCGTGAGTCGGCGGGGTCGAGGTCGGCGTCGAGCACCATGCGCAGCGCGGCGGGCACCAGGCTCACGGTCGTGGGCCGGTGCGCGCGCACCGCGTCGGTCCAGCCGTCGACGGTGAAGCGCTCGAGCAGGGAGAACGACCGACCGTCGTTGCACGCACTGCAGCACGCGGAACAGCCCGCCCAGGTGCACGAGCGGCGAGTTGACGATGGCGACGCCGGACCGCAGTCGCACGTCGCTGCCGGTCGCGGTCTCGTAGTGCTTGGCGCCGACGCAGCACGCGCTCGAGCGTCGCGTAGCGCAGGTCGATGCGCTTCGGCGGCCCGGTGGTGCCGCTGGTGAGCATCCGCACCGCGACGCCGGGTGCAGCGGCTCGAGGCTCGGGCCGTGACCGTCGGCGGCGACGACGGCGATCGGCGCGCCCGAGGCGCCGAGCGCACCGCGTGCGGTGGCCGGCGAGCTCCGCGGCGGCGACCAGCCGCGAGGTCGGCCGGCGCGCCGAGCGAGGAGCGGGAGCCCGAGGCCGGGCGAGGTCGGCGCGGGTGCGCTCGGCGCCGCGCTCGGGTTGACGGTCACGACGCACGCGCCGGCGCGGAGCACCCCGAGCAGGGAGCCGACGTGCGCCGGCCGGTTGCGCAGCATGATGCCGACCGGCGCACCCGCCCGAGCCCGCGGTCGACGAGCGCACGTCGACGGCGTCGACGGTCGGCGGCGAGCTCGCCCCACGTCGACCAGCGCCCTCGAACTCGAGCGCCGGCGCCGACGGGTCGAGCGCGACGACCTCGGCGATGCGCTCCGGCGAGCGTCCGGTCGTCGATCGAGTCCATCAGCGGATCCGCGGCGTCGCGCGTCGGCGCCGGTGCGCTGCGACCTCGGCCATGCCGATCGGGTTGCCGAGGCGCGTGTAGATGAGGCCCTGCTCCATCGCGGCGCGGTACGGCCGGTCGAGCGACTCCCAGATCGCGCGCACCGTGCCCTGGGTCGCGACCGTCGGCTTGCGCCGCGATGCCGCGCGCGCGATCTCGTGGGCGCGGTCCCACAGCGCGGTCGCGCGCCACGACCTCGGTGACCAGGCCGATGCGCAGCGCGGTGTCGGCCGACACGCGCTCGTCGTTGCCCGATGAGCGCCATGCGCAGCGTGTCGCCGAGCCCGATCCGGCGCATGAGCCCGACCGGCTCGAGCGCCGACACCAGCCGTAGCGTCACGTGCGAGTCGAAGAAGGTCGCGTCGTCGGAGCAGATGACGATGTCGGACTCGTTGACGAAGTAGAACGCGCCCGCGGTGCACATGCCCTGCACCGCGCACACCACCGGCTTCCAGCACCTTCTGCCACTTCGGGCTCAGCAGCTCGCCGGGGTCCTCGTGGTTCCACACGTCGTCGGGCTGGCCGTAAGCTCTTCGACGTGTCGAGGCCGGCGCAGAAGGCCCGGTCGCCCGCGGCCCGCAGCACGACCGCGTTGCACGCGGTCGTCGGCCTTGACGACGTGCCACGCGTCGCGCATCTCCTCGCACATCTGGCGGTCGAAGGCGTTGAGCACCTCGGGCCGGTTCGAGCGTGATCGTCGCGACCCGGTCGTCGGCGTCGACCTCGTAGAGGATCGTCTCGTAGGTCAGCGTCGGCTCACTCGGCACTCTCCACTCGGGCTCGCGCTTCTCCATGAACGCGCGCGGCCCTTCCTTGGCGTCGTCGGTGCGCACGCACGCGCTCGCGGAACGCCTCGGCCAGGATCTCGGCCTCGTGCAGCGGGAGGTCGAGGCCCTTGCGGATGGCCAGGCGGGTGCCCCGCACGGCCAGCGGCGCGTTGCGGTTCACCATCGTCGGCGATCTCGCGAGCCGGCTCGAGCAGCGCGTCGTGCTCGACCACCTCGGTGATCAGGCCGAGCTCGTAGGCGCGCTGCCGCGCTCGAGCCGCTCGTGCCGGCCCATGAGCGCCATGCGCATGGCCACGTTGAGCGGCAGCGCTCGGGCGAGGCGCACCATCTCGCGGCCCGACACGAGGCCGATGCTCACGTGCGGGTCGAAGAACTCGGCCCGGTCCGAGGCGATGGCGATGTCGCCGGTGGTGACCAGGTCGAGCCCGGCACCGCAGCAGAGGCCGTTGACCGCGGTCGAGGATCGGCTTGGTCATCGTGCCGGAACGGCGGCGTCGCCTCCTGCGGCGCCTCCCACTCGCGGAAGCGCGAGAGGTAGCGGCTCGTCGTAGATGACTCGGCCGTCGTCGGGGATCTCGTCGACGTCGGCGCCGGCGCAGAACGCCCGGCCGGTCGCCGGTGACGACGATGGTCCACACCTCGTCGTCGGCCTCGGCGCGCGGCGTACGCGTCGGCGCAGCTCCCGCTCCATCACCGGGCTCACCGCGTTCAGCTGGTCGGGCCGGTTGAAGGTGATCGTCGCGATCCGGTCGGCCACCTCGTAGAGGATCGTCTCGTAGGTCATCGCACCACATACCCTCCGTCGACGATCACTTCTTGACCGGTGATGTAGCTCGCCTCGTCACTGGCGAGGAACAGGATCGCATCGGCGATGTCGTCCATCGCACCCATGCGCTTCATCGGCAGGTGCGCGGCGAACCCTGCGATCCGCTCCTCCTGCGCAGCTTCGTCGAGACCGTCGCGCTCACCGGTCGTCATCGGGGTGCGCATGAAGCCCGGCGACACCGCGTTCATCCGCACGCCGCGCCGGGCGAGCTCGCGGGCGGTGTGGCGCGTGTAGCTGAGGATCGCACCCTTCGATGCTGCGTACGCAGCGCCACCGGTGCACACGGACGCCGCGATCGACGCCACGTTGACGATCGACCCACCGCCACGCTCGAGCATCGCCGGGATCGCTGCCTTCGAGCACACGAACACGCTTCGCAGGTTCACCTGCAGCACCTGGTCCCACTTCTCCTCGGTGGTGTCCCAGGTGTCGCGATCGTCGCCCTGCACGATCCCCGCGTTGTTGACGAGGACGTCGAGACCACCGAGAGCATCGACCGCGGCCGCCACTGCCTCCCGAGCGACGTCGAGCTGCGACACGTCACCGGCCACGAGGCGGCCCTCCGAACCCGCGGCGTGCACCTCGTCGACCACCGCCGCACCGCGCGTTGCGTCGAGGTCGACCACCACGACTCGGGCGCCCTCACGCGCGAACCGCAGCGCGGTGGCGCGGCCGAAGCCCGACGCACCCCCGGTGACGATCGCGACCTTGCCGTCCAATCGACCCATGTCAGCCCCCACGCGTTCCGTCCCCGCTTCCGTGGCTCGTGACCACGAAGTCGTCGAACACCGGCTCGTGGGTCATGCGCCAGTAGTCGACCAGCTTCCAGGGCATGTTGGTGGTGACCCGACCGGCGTCGTTGTTGTAGTAGCTGTGCACCCGCGGGTGACGCCACACCAGCTGTTCGTGCTCGGCGTCGACCCGCTCGTTGTACGCATCGTGGACGTCGCGCTTGCACTCCATGGTGGTCCACCCGCGCTCGAGCATCGCGCCGATCGCCTTGACGACGTAGTTGACCTGGCATTCGAGCACGAACACCACGCTCCCGACCACCGGGTTGGTGTTCGGTCCGTAGAGGCAGAACAGGTTGGGGAACCCCGGGACGGTGATGCCGACGTGCGCGCGCGGGTCGTCGCCCCATTCGTCGTGGAGCACGCGGCCGTCACGGCCGGTGATCTCCATCGGCCACAGGTACTTGTTGGGGTGGAACCCGGTGCCGAGGACGAGCACGTCGGCGTCGCGGGTCGCACCCGATGCCGTGACCACCGCGTGCGGCTCGACCCGGACCACCCGCTCGTTCACGAGGTCGACGTCGTCGCGCAGCAGGGTGCGGAACCAGCCGTTGTCCTGGAGCGCGCGCTTCCCCAACGCCGGGTAGTCGGGCAGCACGTCGCCGACGAGGTCGGGCTGCGCTGCGAGCTCGCGCTCGGCGTGCGCGGTCATCACCCGCCGCAACTTGTCGTTCTGGCGGCTGATCGAGACGTCCTGGTCGGCCCACTCCGGGTCGACGCGGAACGCGGGGTAGATGCGGTCGGCGCTGTTCCAGAACTGCAGCACGCGATACCACGACAGGTAGCGGGGCACGTTCCGGAACAGCCACTTCTCGTCGTCGGTGACCGGCCGGTGGTAGTCGGGGTTGGGGGTGACCCAGTGGCGGGACCGTTGGAAGATGGTGACGTGCTCGGCTTCGGGCGCGATCGCGGGCACGAACTGCATGGCGCTCGCGCCGGTGCCGATCACCACGACCCGCTTGCCGTGCAGATCGACGTCGTGGTCCCACCGTGACGAGTGGAAGGCGGGGCCCGCGAAGGTGTCGAGGCCGTCGATGTCGGGGACGGCGGGGCGGTTCAGCATCCCGACCGCGCTGATGAGCGCGTGGACCTCCACTTCCGCCGTGCCGTCCGCATCGCGCACGACGACCCGCCACGTGCCGCGCGTCTCGTCCCACGTGGCCGACTGCACCTCCGTGCCGAGACGCACGTGCGGCAACACGTGGTGTTCCTTCGCACACTCGGCGATGTAGTCGAAGAGCTCGTGTTGGCGCGCGTAGTAGTGCGACCAGTCGGCGTTGGGCCGGAAGGAGTACGAGTAGAAGTGGTTCGGCACGTCGACCCGCAGGTCGGGGTAGGTGTTCTCGAACCAGGTGCCGCCGATGTCGGTGTTCTTGTCGAACACCGTGTACGGGATCCCCGCCTGCTCGAGCCGGATCGCCGCGCACAGCCCACCGAGACCCGCGCCGATGATGCCCACGTGGAAGCCCGCGAGCGTCTCGGGGTCGGGTCGCCGCGTCCACTCGAACCGCCGGAGGTCCACACGGTCGAAGTCGGCCTCCTCTTCGACCAGTGGCACGTACTCGTCGCCGACCGCCTCTCCGACCACGAACTCGATCAGCCGGTGCACGGTCGCCGCGTCGGGTGCAGGTCCGTCCGCACGCGCCTCGTCCGACCAACCAGTGAGTGCGTCGAACGCCCACGCCCGGATCGACTCCGCGTCCTCGTCGGTGAGCGACCCGGCACCGCGGCCGTGGTCGAACCTGCGCGGCTCGGGGTGCGCGTCGATCATCGAGAGGTCGCCGGTGAGGTGTGCCACCGCGGCGACGAGCACGGCCAGGTTCGCCGCCGGCAGCGCGGCCGCCAGCTCCCCCGCGTCGATCCGGTTCACGGCAGGCCGTCGACCCCGAAGTGCTCGTCGCGGACCTTGAACGCCTCGCTCGTGCCGACCTTCGCGCGGGTCTTCACGAAGTTGAACTCGTCCTCTTCGAACCGCAGGTTGGTGGCGAAGGCGTGCACGAGGAACCCGCTCGCCTCCTCGCCCACGAACGCGGTGCTCTGCTCGACGAGCGCGAAGCTGGTCTTGGCGATGGCGATGCCGTCGGCGGGCATGCGCGCCGCCTTCGCCGCCCATCGCTCGGCACGTGCGGGAACGTCGTCGGCGTCGCACACCTCGGTGAAGACGCCGAGGTGCTCCACTTCGGCCCCGGTGACGGTGTCGCCGGTGAGCAGGAGCCGGCGCGTCAGCACCGGGCCGAGGCGGTGGAAGAAGAGGTGCAGGTTGCCGAGGGCGGGACCGAGCAACCGCGCGCCGGGCATGCCGAGCTTGGCGTCGCGCGCGACGACCGACAGGTCGGCCATGAGCGCGATCTCGAACCCGCCGCCGAGCGCGTACGTCTCGACCTGCGCGACCGTGACCTTCGGGTACGCCATGAGCTCGTGGTAGAACGCGAAGCTCTCGCGGTCGACGCCGAGGCGGCGGCGCTGACTCGGCCGTCGGCTGTTGGGATCGTTGCCGTACCACGCGTACGAGTTGGCCATGTCGGCGCCCGTGCTGAACACGCCGTCTGCGCCACGCAGCACGACCACCTTGATGTCGTCGTCGGTGGCGAGCTCGTCGAGATGCATGCGCATGGCGCGACGCATCGGCGGGTCGTACGCGTTGCGGCGCTCGGGGTTGTCGATCGTGATCCGCGCGATGTGCGTCTCGGGATCGCGCTCGCAGTGGACGCGCGGATCGTGTTCGCCTGTCTCCAATTCGGGCGTCTCCACCATGACCTGGTTGCTCCGATGGTCGGTTCGCCGCGTCAGCGGCTGAACAGGAAGTCCTGGGCGTTCTGGTAGAGGTAGTTGTCGAGCACCTCGGGCGGGAGGTCGAGCTCCGACGCTTCCTTCACGGTCCTCCGGATCGACAGGACCGGCGAGTCCGACGCGAACATCACCCGCGTCTTGCCGCGTGTGCGCATGAAGTGGAGCAGCGACTCGGGCAGGTGCCGGGGCGCCCACGCCGACGTCACCAAGCGGAGGTTGGCGTACTTGATCATGAGGCGGATGGCGACGTCCCACCACGGGTCCGCCCCGTGCATCATCGCCAGACGCAGCTCAGGAAAGCGCACGCACACACGGTCGAGGTGGATGGGGTTCTGCACCTCGCCGGGGATGGGCGGCCCGGGCAGACCGGTGTTCAGGAACAGCGGCAGGTCGAGCTCGCAGCACTTCGTGTAGAGCGGGTAGTACACCGCGTCGCTGGGCGCGTACATGCCGTCACCCCAGAAGCTCGGGCCGATCACCGTGTACGCCACCGGGTGGTCCTTGACGAAGGACTCGAGGTTGCGCAGGTTCTCCATCGGGCGCAGGAGGTTGTGACCCCCCAGTCCGAGGTTGAACCGGTCGGGCCGCTGCTCCACGAACGACAGCACCCGCTCCGACGAGCGGGTCATGTTCGTCATCAGGACGGCACGCTCGACGCCCATCTCGTCCATCTCGTCGAGCAGCTCGTTGATCTCACGGCTCTCGAACATCGACTGCCCGGCCTTGAAGTAGTCCTCCTTGACGCGGACCATCCAGTCGGGCTGCTTCATGTCGCCCATGTCGGTGTTCACCAACAGGTCGTGCGCGCGTGCGACGACTCCCATCGAATCGCTTCCTCTCGTCGGGCCCCGCTCGCGGCGGAGTCGATCAGGCGGACGGCCCCAGCAGGCCGAGCGCGTTGTCGCGCATCACCAGGCGGATCTCGTCGTCGGAGAACGCGTGCAGCTCCTTGACGAAGTCGAGCGGGTTGCCGAGCGCCTCGCCGTGCGGCCAGTCGGAGCCGAACAGCACCTTGTCGACACCGATGAGGTCGGCCAGCTTGCGCATGTCCTCTTCGTAGTAGGGCGTGACCGACACGTGCTCGCGGATCGTGTCGAGCGGGTTCTCCGGGAACACCCACGGCGTCTGGTTCGCCTGCTTCAGCAGCCGCTTCACGAGGAGCGCCACCCAGTCGGAGCCGTTCTCGATGCTCGCGGCGCGCAGCGTCGGGTGACGGTCGAACACGCCGTCGACGACCATGCTGCCGATGGTGTCGTGGATCGGACGGTCGGACACGACGAGCTTGCTCAGCACGTCGACGCCGCCCCGGAAGGGCTCGAACCAGTCGCGCGCGCCCCAGGCGCCGGCGAACATCTCGTAGCCGCTGTCGCCGAGGTGGAACGCGACCGGGACGTCGGCCTCGGCCAGGCGCGCCCAGACGGGGTCGTGGTCGGGGTGGCCGAACGAGCGCCCCTTGCCGTTCGCGGTGGGGACCGGAGCGGGTCGCACGTGCACCATGCGGGCACCGCGCTCGAGCACCCACTCGATCTCGGCGATGGCGGCGTCGGGGTCGGCGAGCGAGAGCATCGGCACGCCGAAGATGCGGTCCTGGTACGCGAAGCCCCAGTCCTCGTCGAGCCACTGGTTGAACGCGTGCAGCACGGCGCTGGTGGCTTCGATGTCGTCACGCAGCACCTGCTCGATGCCGACCGCGAGCGTCGGGAACATGACCACGCCCTCGAGGCCCTGCTCGTCCATCACCGCGAGACGCGCGTCGCGGTTCTGGTACTCCGCGCGCAGCGGCTCGAGCTTCATCAGCGAACGCGGGTCGACACCCTCGGGGATCTGGCCGCGGAACATGAGGTCCATGCACCCGGCGACGATGATCGGGTCGAAGGTGGGGTTGGGGATGAACTTGAACAGCTTCCCGCCCACGAGCAGCAGCGAGTGCGTGCCCTGCTGCACCACCTGGACGCCTCGCTGGCGGAACTCCTTCGGGAGGTGCCGGGTGCAGGCGTCGAGGGTCTCGTAGTAGTGGTTGTCGGCGTCGACGGCGCGGTATCCGAGTTCCATGGCGTCCTCTCCGTTCCCCCTCTGGCGCTCTCGCGCGCGGATAAACGTTATAACCTTTCCACCACCGCGGCCAGCTGTGCCCCTCCCGGGTACCGTGTCGGCCCCGAGGCGACACGGAGGCGTTCGTGCCCACCATCAAGGCCACCCGATCGCGCGAGAAGCCCGAGCAGATCGCCGACGAGCTGCGTGCCCTGATCGTCAGCGGCCAGCTCGAGGAGGGCGAATCGCTCGGTCGCGAGCCCGACCTGGTGGAGCGCTTCGGGGTCTCGCGCCCGTCGCTGCGCGAGGCACTGCGGATCCTCGAGGCCGAGGGCCTCATCACCGTCGTGCGCGGGGTGCTCGGTGGCGTGGTCGCGCACCAGCCGAGCGAGCGCATGACCGCCCGCACCGCCGCCCTGGTGCTCCAGGCCCGCAACGTGACCCTGGGCGACGTGCACCAGGCCCGCAGCATGATCGAGCCGGCCGCGGTCCGGGTGCTCGCGACCGCGCCGAGCAAGAAGGCGATCGAGGAGCTCACGTCGTTGGTCGACGCGCAGCGCGCGGTGATCGACGACCCCGAGGAGTTCGGCAAGGCCAACGCGCGCTTCCACGAACGACTGATCGAGCTCTCGGGCAACCAGACCATCGGCATCGTGGCCGAGATGCTCAACGAGATCATCGCCCGCGCCGTCACCGCGGTGAGCCAGACACCGTCGAAGCGCAACTCGCTCCCCGTGCGCCAGCGCGGCATCCGCTCGCAGGAGCGCCTGATCGAGCTCATCGCCATCGGCGCGAGCAACGACGCCGAGGTGCACTGGCGTGCGCACATGGACGCGGTCGGCAAGGTGATGATCGGTCACATGGCCAAGACCGTCGTCGACCTGCTGAACCACTACTGAGACCGCCGCGCACGCATGACACGCCTGCCTGAAGACCTCCCACGCGGGGGACGGCCGCTCGAAGGCATCCGGGTCCTCGACCTGTCGCAGGTCGTCTCGGGTCCGATCTGCGGGCGCATGCTCGCCGATCTCGGCGCCGACGTGGTGAAGCTCGAGCCACCCGAGGGCGACGTCATCCGCTTCCTCCAGCCCAAGGTGGGCGACGACCCGGTGAGCGTCTACTTCACGTGGGTGAACGCGGGGAAGCGCTCGATCTCACTCGACCTGCGCACCGAGCGCGGGGCCGCGTTGGCGCGCGAACTCGCGTTGGCGAGCGACGTCGTGCTCGAGAACTTCCGTCCCGGCGCGTTGGAGAAGTACGGGCTCGACGCCGCCGCGCTGCGGGCGACGAAGCCCGCGCTGATCTACTGCTCCGTGAACGGGTGGGGCGGCGACAACTCGTGGTCACAACGACGCGCCTACGCGGCGATGGTGCAGGCCGAGGTCGGGCGGGTGGAGCTCGACGCACGGCTGCGCAACGCGCCACCGGAACAGAGCCCCCACGTCGACGGCGACATCACGCCGGGCCTGCTCTCCGTCACCGCGATCCTGAGCGCGCTCTTCCAACGCGAGCGCACCGGCGAGGGTCAGCACCTCGACGTCTCGATGGCCGAGGCGCTCGTCTACACCGACGAGTGGACCTCCACCGACCTCGCCGGGTACGACGGCCCGCGCATCCCGGACACGTGGAACTACCCGATCTTCCGCGTCGCCGACGGCACCGACGTGGCGTTCATGGGCGACCCGACCGGTCGACTGGTCGAGATCGCCGCCGCCATCTCCGACGACGTGGTCGAGCCGACGAAGTCGCGCGAAGAGGCGTGGCGCATCCTCGCCGAGCTGGTGGCCAAGGTTCCCGACTTCCCCACGTTGGAAGCACGCTTCGACCTGTTCGGCTTCCTCGTGTCCGAGGTGCGCACCGTCCAACAACTCGCCGAGACACCGTGGGCCGAGGAACGAGGCGTGTTCGTGGAGGTGGAGCCCGGCGCGCGCGTCGCCGGCGCGCCGTTCCGTTCCGACCGCGCCGACATCGGCGTGCGGGGCCCGGCACCACGGTTCGCGCAGCACACCCGAGAGGTGCTCGCCGAGTGCTGCGGTCTCTCCGACGCCGAGCTCACCCAACTCGAGGCTGACGGCGTCATCCACTCCTCGGGCGACGTCGACACCGCCCGTCCGGACTGGAAGTGACGGGCTGCGAACCGCCGGGTGACCGATGAGTTCGGTCCGTGATCGCGGTCTCAGTCCCGAAGGCTGATCCCGGCCTTCCCGCGGAGACCGGCACCTGGAGCAGTGGCAGATGACCAGACTGATCTATTCGGCGATCGCGTCGCTCGACGGCTTCATCGAGGACGAGCAGGGCAGGTTCGCATGGGCGGCGCCCGATGAGGAGGTGCACTCGTTCGTCAACGACCTCGAGCGGCGCGTCGGCACCTATCTGTACGGGCGACGCATGTACGAGACGATGGTCTACTGGGAGACCGACGACGATGAGGCGCCGGTGGCACGGGACTTCGGGGAGATCTGGCGCGCGGCCGACAAGGTCGTCTACTCCCGGACGCTGTCGGCGGTGTCCAGCGAGCGAACCCGACTCGAGCGCGAGTTCGACGCCGCCGCGATCAGGCAGCTGAAGGACAACTCGCAATCCGACATCACGATCGGCGGGGCGGAGCTCGCCAGTCGGGCGTTCGCCGAGGGGTTGGTCGACGAGTGCCAGCTCGTTGCTCGTGCCGGTGCTCGTGGGCGGCGGCAAGCGCGCCTTGCCCGCCGGCGTCCACGCCGAGCTCGAGCTGGTGGACGAGCGCCGCTTTCGCAGCGGCTTCGTCTACCTCCACTACCGCCTCTGAGGGTTCAGGTCAGAACGCGGTGGCGGACGTACACCACGCCGTTGTCGAATCGCCGCTCGTCGAGCAACTCGAGGTCGACGCGCAGGTCGCTCGGCAGCGATGGCTTGCCGCCGCCGACGATGGCAGGGCCGATGAAGAGGTGGCACTCGTCGATCAGCCCGGCGCGGAACGCGTGCGCCGCGAGGTTCGCGCCACCGATCATGAGATCACGACTCGCCGAGTCCTTCACCTCGCGGATGACGTCCGGATCGAAGCTGCCCTTCGAGCCGGCTCTTGCCGGTCGAGACCGCATCCAGGGTCGTGGAGTAGACGATCTTGTCCGCCGCCTGCCAGACGTGTGCGAAGTCCGCACGGAGTTCCGATTGGGCTGCGAGCGCGGGTTCGGTTTCCCAGACGGCCATCGACTCGTAGAGGCGCCGCCCGTAGAGGTAGGTGCCGATCGGGCGGATGAGGTCGGTGATGAAGACGAACTGCTCGTCGTCGGGCTCGGTCCAGTCGAAGCTGCCGTGCTCGTCCTCGATGTAGCTGTCGAGCGACACGTTCGTCACGTAGATCAGCTTGGCCACGGTGCTCACTCCTGACCTGTCAGCGGTGGGGTCGACAGTGATGACGTGCAGCGACGCGAGAATTCATCGCGGTCGACAGCCCTACGGTGGATCAGTCGACGCCGTGATGCTCGAATCGTCGCGCGCGCTGGGACGACGCACGGTCAACAGCAGGATCACGCCGACGAGAGGTCCGAGACTCAGCGACACGACGTTGCCGATCTGGTCCGCGGTGCCGTAGAGGTCGAGGTGGGCGACGTGGTACGCGAGATGGGGCACCCCGGCGACGATCGCCGCACCCGCCGCGGCGATGACGGCAGCGCGGGCGAGGGTGATCGCCGCAACCAGCGCGACCAACGCGAGGGCCAGATTCAACCAGCCGACGTCGCGCACCAAGTGCTCGTTGAAGGGACCGTCGGGCGAGACCCACGGATTGCCCGTCCCGGGAAAGTCGCCGTAAAAGGAGCGCGGCGCGAATCCGGCCCACACTCCGATGAGTGCCGAGGCAGCCGCGAGCAACCCGAGGAGGATCCGCTGGAACTGTTCACGCACGACCGGTCTCCTTGGTGTCGGCGGCACCTGATTCGGTACACGCGGTTCAGAGGACAGCGATTGCGTCGACTTCGACGAGGAGGTCTGGGAGCCACAGGGAGGCAACGCCGACGAGTGTGTTCGCGGCGAGCGGGTACGGATCGCCGAACACCTCTTTCGCAGCCGTCATCAGCTCTTCGAGCGCATCCCAGCTGTAGTCGACCATGTAGATGTTGAACTTCGCGACGTCGTCGAGCGTCGCCCCTGCGGCCGCGAGCGCGATCAGCACGTTGCCGAACGCGACGCGGCTCTGCTCGAGGTGCGTCGAACCGACGACCTTCCCTTCGACGTCCACCGACGTCTGGCCGGAGATGTGGACGATCCGCGATCCAGTCGCGACGGACACGTTCACGATCTCGGGGATCTTCAGGAGCTCGGGAGGATCGATGCGGTCCGTGATCATTCGTGGCCCCTCGCGGTGGATGATGCGTCGTCCTCAGCATGACGGACGGCACAAGGCGGCAGCTCTGGCGCGCTCGGAGCACGGATCAGTGCGCAGCGTCAATTGCTGCAAAGACAGCGAGTCGAGTATCCGGTAGGCCTCGGCACGCTGCTGTTCGGGGGCATCGCGTCCGAACAGGAGTGACGCCTTCCACTTCTTGCCTCCGTCGGTGAACACGACGATCTGCCCGGAGGCTTCGCACGGCACATCGGCAGAGCTCTGCCCGTCGTACGTCTCGCCCTGGCTCTTGTTGAAGTGCTCTGGGCGAGGGGGTAGTACGCGTCAGGTTGACCGGCGCAGAACCCATCGAACCCGCCGTAGGTGAAGATCACGCCTTCCGGAACGGCACCCGGATCCCAGCCACCTTCTCGGAGTCCGTCGATGAAGTCCTCGGGACGGAACAGGGCGTCGGCATCCTCGAAGTCTCTCGATCGCGGCACGAACACAGCAGCCCCCTCGCGGTCCCTGAGATCGAATACTGCCCGGTCCGACGCGCGCGCGCGGCACGACATGCGTCGCGGACCTCAACACCGGTGGAGCCACTCATGCGAGATGATGGTGTGGTGCTGGGTGAGTTCGTGGGTGCGTACTTCGCCGCCGAACGTGGTTCGGGACCCGCGGTGATGTTGCTCGGCGGATCAGAAGGCGGATGGCCGACCCATGGCGTGACCCTTGCTCGCCGCTTGGCGGAGAACGGCGTCCCAGCTCTCGCGCTCGCGTCCTTCGGTCTCCCTGGACTCCCTGCACATCTTCAGGCGATTCCGCTCGAGTACTTCGCCGACGCGATGACGTGGCTCGCCAACGAACAGGGCGGTCTCGAACCTACGCAGGTCGTCGTCCTCGGGATCTCCCGAGGCAGCGAAGCAGCACAGCTTCTCGCCGTCCACTCTCCGCATCTGGTGCATCACGTGGTCGCGATCGTTCCCAGCAACCTCGTGATGGGCGCATGGCCACCCCCTGCTCACGGTGCCGCCTGGACCGTCGACGGCGCGCCGATCCCGTACGCGAGTCGCTTCGGTCCCGATCCCGAGGGAAATGCGTCGGCCGTCATTCCGGTCGAACGTATCGCGGGTCGCATGCTCGTCGTCGGTGCCGGCTCCGACGCGGTCTGGCCATCGGCCGCAATGACCGAGGCGATCGCTGCGCGCCGCGTCGAGCACGGGCACGCTGACGATGTCGTCATCGTCCACGCGCACGCCGGGCACCGGTTCGCCTCGACGACGGACGAGAACGACGGACCGGACCAACGTGCATCCCGCGCACTCTGGAATTCATTGCTCGATTTTCTCGCGACGCTCGGTGATTGACAATGAACATCGCCAGCGCGCTTCGGCCCGTCAGACTGGTGAGTTCTCCGCGGCGACAGCCTTGATCTCGTCAGCGTCGGCCGCGAGCACGAAACCGGCCGCGACTGCGGCCTCGGTGGCGGCGTCGAAGCGCGCGAGGTACTCGGTCCGGCGACGGGTAGAGCGCTGCGAGCTCGACTCTCGTCGAAGGGTGTCGTGACGTCCCGCGAGGAAGCCCAGTCCATCGCCGCCACTGTTGCCCAGACCCGAGAGCACGGCCGTCGGGACGTCGACGTGTGGGGTGCGGATACCGCCGTGTACGTTGCCGAGCCTCGTCCGTGACGAATGCGCCGTCGACGGTCTCCAACCTCGCGGCGTGCGGCGGACGAGATGCCGTTGTGCACCCACTCGTCGAAGTGCGACACCGCTGCGTTCATCACGTAGTGCTGCGGCCCCGCGTTGATGGGCTTCGTCGAGGGCAACGCCGAGGAACGCGGCCGCCGGACGCCATCGCCGCTGCCAGTTGGGCGATCGGCAGCGCGCCCGTGTCCATCGCGAGCGACCGCCATGTACTGGTCGGCGTGCGACGTGCCTGCGATCTCCCAGAGCACGAAGCGTCTCGTCGTCGTCTTGGCGCGCGGTCAGGCCACCGATAGCACACGTCGGTCTCCGCGTTGACGCACATGACCGGGACGCGCCGGTTGGCGCGGAACTTGTGCGGGCTCTCGGGGATGCCGGTGGGTGGGTCACTGTCGACATCCAGCGGCGCGGTGAACCCGCCCCGGGCGTGCACGAAGATGCCATCGAACACTTGGGCGAGCGGATCGACGTCGTTGGTGTAGGTCGTGAGGCGATGCGCCGACTGCGAACACCCGATCGCGAGGACCCGCTCGACGGCCAACTCCTCGAGGATCGTGCCGGCAGCCGCTCGAACGGCTCTCGCCGGCTTGCGAGTAGATGTCGTACGAGTACCGGTCGCCGGGATGAGCCAAGCGCGCCATAGCGCTCCGGGTCGGTTCCCATGAGCCCGGGACTCGACATTCCGCCGATACCCTCACCGCCGTACACGCCCATCGCCTGCGCGGACACGCCAACCCACGCCGCGCCACCGCGCATGAACTCAGTGTGCGCGACCATCCAGTCGACGGCGATGTCGTAGCCGGGGCTCACGTTCAACCACTCAACCCAAACCGTGCCGTTGAACGCGGCCCGCGTCGCGGGGCCGGTAGACGAGCAGGCGAGTCGATGTACTCGGCCTCATCGACCACGGAGACACCGTCGGCCCGTGCGGGCGTACGACGCTCGCCACCCCCGAGAGCATGTACTCGGCTTGCTCGTATCCGACCCTGGCTCGAGGTCGAACGACGCGGCGCCGAGGAACTGGCGAGCTCTCCGGCGGTGATCTCGCTGACGACGGCGTTCGCCATCATGTCCCCGTTCCGGCAATCGTTGGATCGCTCAGCCCAGAAGATGACGCTATCGGGTTCTCCCGTCGCCCGCGTTTCGTCGACCGGAACACCATCGAGGGAGTCATCGAGTTCGCGCTTCCGGCACGAGCGGGCGATCACGCCCGTCGAGGATGACGAGACGCGCCGGGAGTGCGAGAATCTCGCCCAGCGGTTGGGGGGTGACGTGATCGCGACGTTCTTTCTGGCTTCGGAGCCGGGCCGATGAGCAACACGATCTGGGAGCTCCGCGGCCGGGCGGTGGGCGGCGTCGTGTCCGTGCTGTTCACCAGGGATCGCCGCGTGTTCTTCGGGCACGCCGACGGCTCGATCCGTCTCGCAGCCGACTGGGAGCGTGACGAGGCGCTGGCGCAGATGCTCTGTTGGCGAGACCGAGCCGGAGCTGCGCGGCAAGCCGAGAGGTAGCGCTACGACCGGGGGCGGCGGGCTCTGACGCCACTCGACGTTCTGCAACAGCTATGGCACCGTCGTGGACGTAGCGGTCGTCCCGCACGATGAGCCTGCGCTGAGGCAGACCTGCTCCCATTCCTCCGGGGTTGCTTCGTGGTACGTCGCGTTCGCGATGTCGAAGGCTCCGGCGTTGGCGGTGACGATCACGAACGTTGCGTTGTCTTGGTCGAACTGCCGCGCAGTTGCGTTGCGAGGCGTCGTGGAGAAGACCTCGCTGTAGCGGCTCGGCTGATCGCCGCGGATTTCAGTGATGCTCGCGCTCTGACCCTGTTCGTTGTAGCAATCCGACGTGGACACGGTCACCGTGTCGGTCATTCCGAGCGACACGAGGCCTCGAGGAAGCGCCGCGGTTCCTGCGTCGAGTTGCTCGGCCACCGCGCGCATCTCATCCTCGGTGAGCCCCTGCTGCTCGAGCAGCGCCGACCCTCCAGACGAAGCATCCCAGTTGACGCCACCGTACGAGCCGTAGAACTCGACGTCAGCGTCGCGCCCGTTGACTTGGGCGTTCGCGATCTTGCCGCCCGCGGCGTTCCCATCACCCGTGGGCAGCAATGCCCCCGAGCCTCTCTCGAAGACGACGAGTGGCCCGGAGGCGCCTCGTGCTGGATCTGCGAACACCTCCGCAGGAACTGGATTGAACCAACTCGCGCCACCGACTGCCTCCCTCGCGCTCGTCGTCGTGCAACCATCGAGCACCGGTCGGGCTGCAGAGACACTCGGGACGACAGTCGACGGGCTCCCCGTCGCCTTGATCTTTCGATGGGAACTCCCGTCACGATCGACGACAAGGAGGCCTCCTGCGACGAGGAGCACCACCACGGCAACGGCTCCGCCAAGGAGTCGTCGCGCTGTGCTGCGCCGACGTGTGCGCACGAACACGTCATCGAGATCGGGCTCAGGAAGTTCGTCGTCGTCGCCCACCTCATGGAGGGTTGTGACGAGGCGTGCTTCGAGGTCCTTCATTGCAGAGCCTCGCGAAGGTCGCGCAACGCTCGATGCAACCGAGACTTCACCGTGCCGGGAGCGATGTTCAGCGTTCGCGCGATCTCGGCCTCGGGCAGGTCGAGGTAGTAACGCAGCAACACGACATCCCGACGGTCACGGGGCAACCCACGTACTGCATCGATGATGTGATCCGCGCCGAGGTCCATGTGATCCGAAGACCTCGGGCGGTGCAACAGCGACAGTCGACGGCGTCGAAGGTGACGACGGCACCCGTTGAGCACCGCAGCCCGCAAGTACGCATCCGTGCTCTGAGCCTCGACTCGATCGAACTTCGGATACATGCGCGAGAAGGCGTCCTGAACGATCTCGGCGGCCTCCTCTCGATCGTCGACGAGTAGCCGCGCCAAGCGCACCATCAGGCCCCACGTCCTCCGGTAGAAGTCCTCGAACGGCTCGACCGTGACGACGTCCGGCGATCGGTCGTCGCCACACTCGATTCGTTCCACTACCTGATGAGAGACCCGAGCCACCCTGTTGGTTCCCGACCTTCGACGATTCTTCTCGGACGCGGTAGGCCCGAACATGCCGCTCGCCTGCTCTCGAGCGGTGTCGACGCCACCGCGCCGAGCATGACGCCTCAGGCGATGCCGTAGCGGTTGGCCTCCACCCAGCCGCGCGCCGAGCCCGACCAGCCCGACACGCGCGCATCGACGAGGATGCGCCAGTAGAGCCAGTGCTCGGGCACCTCGCAGGTGTGGGCCATGTCGAAGCTGATGCTCGGCGACGCGGGCACGAGCTCGACGTCGAGCTCGTCGCCGTCGGCGGTCGCGAACGTCAGCTGCGCGGGCGCGATCGTGCGGGCGGCATCGTCGTAGTCGAGGGTGCCGCTGATGCAGCGGACCGGTCGCACACCCGACGCGTCGCGCAGGTACCCGCCGCCGCGTTCTGCGAGCTGCGGCGCACCCACGAAGTAGAGCTGCGCGTTCTCCGACTGGAGATCGCCGAGCGTGAACGTCACGCGCCAGTTGCGCGGACCCCACGACCGGTCGCGATGGCCGGCGGCGCGCACCGAGTGCGTCTGGTCTCCGATGCGCACGGTGCCGGCGACGGCCATCGACTGCTCGAACCGACTCGCCGGGTACTGCTCGCTGCCCAGATCGTTGCCGGTGCCGGTGCCGTAGACCTCGGTGGTCGGCGTGGCGCTGAGATCGAGCGCGACCGGCACGAACCCACCCGCACCCGGACCCGTGACCTCGCGCACGATCCCGTGGTAGCTGAACGCCGCCGGCTGGCCTGCCGCGGCGCCGGCCCGGTCAGACGCGCGCCACCCGAAGTCGAGACCGAATCGGTCGTACGCCATGCCGTCGGCGAGGTCGAAGTCGTCGTAGCGGAGGCGGGTCTCCTCGGTGCCGAACCAGGTGCCGTCGTGGAACACGTAGCTCCAGATCAGCGCCCGCTCCTGGTTGGGGAGCAGTCCGAGGCGGAAGAACCCCGCGGGACCGCCGTCGAGGTCGATCCACGAGAAGTACCACGACTCGTTCCACGACCACACCGCGGGATCGAAGGGATGGACGTGTTCGTCGGTGGTCATGCGCCTGCCCGCTCGACGACGGACTCCCAGAGCGGGAGCAGTCCCTGGTGATCCTCCGAGAACGAGTCCGGCGGTCCCCACATCACGCTCGCACGGGTCGCGGTGACCACGATGATCGTGGCGCCGAACGCCATCCAGTAGTCGAGATCGGCGAGCTCACGACCGGTGGCCGCGCTCCATCGCTCCCACGTCTCCACTTCCGGGGGCAACCCCGGCAACGGCGCAGTGTGCCCGTGCGAACGCTCGAGGAACAGGCTGTACGCGATGTCAGCCGTCGGGTTGCCGACGTACGCGACCTCGAAGTCGACCAAGGCCGCGACGTCGGCGCCGTCGACGATCGCGTTCACGAGGCGCGCGTCGCCCATGCAGAGTGCCGGCGGCGCGTCGGCGGACGGCGGGATGTTCGCCGCCAACCAGTCGAACACCGCGAGGTGTCGGGGTGCAGCCGACGGCTCGACGAGATCGAGGAGCGCGTCGCGCCAGTAGTCCAACACCGCGACCGCGCCGCGCGGACCGTCGTACGCAGTGGCCACGGCGTCGAGGTCGACACGGTGCACGGCGGCGAGCGCGTCGTGGAACGAGTCCCACACCGCGCGTTGCGTGCCCGCACCCGCGTCGAGGAACCAGCCGTCGTGGTACGCGTTGGGCCACGCGTCCGGAACGCTGCGACCCTCGACCCACTCCATCACGAAGCACGGGCGTCCGACCGCCTGCGTGCCCGCGTCGATCGCGACGACTGCAGGCACCGGTGCACCGGCGCGGCCGAGGGCGTCGACCACGCGCGGCTTCGCGACACGGGTCGAGGGCGTGGACGATGCTCGGATCGCGCGGAGCCTTGAGCACCATGTGGAACGAGCTGCCGTCGGCCTCGGCGACGATGCGCCACGCGCCGTTCGCATGGCCTTGGGGCAGCAGATCGAGCTCGAGTCGCGTGAGCGCCACACCGAGCGCGTCGCTCAGCCATTCGCGCAACGCGACACGGTCGATGACCTCGGTCGCCGTCACACGCTGCCGATCCAGGCGCCGGCGTCGTTGATCAGCACCTGGCCGGTCATCTTGGAGCTCTCGTCCGACGCCAGGAACAGCACGACGCCGGTCATGTCCTCGGGTTCGAGCGACGACTTCAACGCCGACGTCGCCACCAGTTGGTCGACGATCACCCCGGGCACCACGGCCTTGGTCGCGGGCGACATGGTCACCCCGGACACACCGCGTTGACGCGGATGTTCCGCGACCCGAGGAGCTGCGCCATCGTCTTGGTCTGACGGAGGAGCATCCACTTCGTCATCCCGTAGCCCTCGGGCGCGAGCGTCGGCGCCGGTGCGCCTTCGGGGATGTCGAAGAGCATGGGCAGCGACAGCGGGAACGCGGCGTTCGACGAGATGTTGACGATGGACCCGCCGCGCTGCTCCCAGAAGTACGGCACGACCGCGTTCGACGCGTTGATCACACCCATGAAGTTGACTGCAAGGAAGTCGTCCCACGACGCGGTGAGCTGATCGAACATGAGGCCCGCGTTGTTGACGAGCGCATCGACGTGTCCGAACGTGTCGACGACCTGCTTCCCCATCGCCACCATCTGCTCGGCGTCGCTCACGTCGGCTTCGATCGTGAGCGCGCGCCGACCGAGGGCCTCGATGTCGTCGACGACCGGTCCGGCCTGGTCGATGCGCTTCAGGTCGATGATCGCCACGTCGGCCCCCTCCCGCGCCATCGCCCGCGCGTACGTGGCGCCGATGCCCTGGGCCGCACCGGTGACGATGCAGACCTTGCCCTCGAGTCGTTCCCCCACGATTCCCCCTCGCACCTTCGCTGCGGTCCTGGCCACGCCTTGACAGGGCGACGATACATCTGACATTTTGCCGACGCCGAGCGACCAGTTCGCCGGGCGTTCCGGACCCTGGAGGCTCCACATGCCAACCCGACCCGTGCGTGTGGCCGTGTGGTCCACCGGCGGCATCGGCACGATCGCCATCCGCGCGATCCAACGCCGTCCCGACCTCGAGCTCGTCGGGGTGTGGGTGCACAGCCCAGACAAGGAGGGGCGCGACGCCGGGGAGCTCGCCGACATCGGTCCCATCGGCGTCGCCGCGACCAACGATGTCGACGCCATCCTCGGCGCCGGCGTCGACTGCGTGGTGTATGCGGCGCAAGGTCCGGAGCAGGACGCGGCGTCGGTGCCCGACTACGTCAAGCTCCTCTCCGCGGGTGTGAACGTGTCGACGACGAGCTCGTGGGCGCTGCTCAACCCCGCCACCTACGAGCCCACCTGGCGCGCGCAGCTCGAGGCCGCGGCGACCGAAGGTGGTGCGTCGATCTACGCCACCGGCATCGAACCCGGCTTCGCCGCCGACCAGCTCCCGATCCTGCTGACCACCATGTCGAACTCGATCACGTCGATCCGGGCTTCGGAGATCGCCATGTACGACACCTATCCGGTGGAGTTCATGATGAAGGAGGTGATGGGCTTCGGAAAATCGCTCGACGATGCCGACGCCCTCCTCGGACTCCCGGGCTCGATCCTGTCGGCGTGGGCGCCCGGGATCAATCTCATCGCCGACGCGCTGGGCGCGGAGCTCGACGGCATCCGTGAGCAGTTCGACGCCGCCGCCACGCCGCGCACGCTCGAAGTCGCCTGCGGCACCATCGACGCCGGCACCGTCGGTGCGATCCGCACCCAGGCGATCGGTGTGGTCGCCGGTCGCGACGCGATCGTCATCGAGCACGTGAACCGCATGGCCGCCGATCTCGCGCCGGAGTGGCCCACTGCGTCGCGCGACGGCATGTACCGCATCACCATCGAGGGTGATCCCGACATCGTGTGCGAGATGGCGGCGGGTGATCCCGAGCACTCGAGCCCGGGGGCGATGGTCGCCACCGCCATGCGGGCGGTGAACGCGGTCCCCTATCTCGTCGACGCGTCGCCCGGATTGCGCACCGCGCTCGACCTGCCCATCACTGCACCGAAGTACGCCTTCTCATGAGCCCCACCGAACCGTTCTCGATCCATCCCGACGTCAAGGTGTTGCAGGACGGCCACGTCACCACCGTCACCATCGACCGTCCCGCCACGAAGAACGCCTGTACCGGCGACATGTGGGTCGCCATCGGCGAGACCTTCCGTCGGCTCGCGTACTCGGGCACCCGCGTCATCGTGCTCACGGGCGGCGGCACCGACTTCTGCGCCGGCGCCGACCTGAGCGGGGGTGGGGGCCCGAGCACCAGCAGCAACCCGATGGGCAACCAGCTCGCGGGCATGCGCGTGCTCGGCGACGCAGTCGTCGCGGTGCACGGCTGTCCGGTCCCGACGATCGCACGCGTCGACGGCGTCGCGGTCGGCGCCGGCTTCGGCCTCTCGCTCGCGTGCGACCTCACCGTGTGCTCCGACCGAGCGCGCTTCTCGGCCATCTTCGCCAAGCGCGGCATCAGCCTCGACTTCGGCACGTCGTGGTTGCTGCGCCAGCGCATCGGAGTGCACCGCGCCAAGGAGCTCGCGCTCACCGCCCGGATGGTGCACGGACCCGAGGCGTTCGACCTCGGTCTGGTGAACCGCGTGGTCCCGGCCGACGAACTCGACGCCGCCACCGCCGAGTTGGCCGACGCGATCGCCGCCGGCCCGCCGCTCGCGCTGTCGATGACCAAGCGCGAGCTCGACAACGCCGGATCGTCGTCGTTGACCCAGGCGCTCGAGATCGAAGCGCTGGCGCAGAGCGTGAACGTGGGCACCGAGGACATCCGGGAGGCGCTCACCGCCTACGTCGAGCGCCGTCCGCCGGAATTCAAGGGCCGGTGACCACCCGCAGCGAGTGGTCGCTGACGCGCGTCTTCGACGTCGTCGGCAACACCATCCCCGATCGCGACATGGTCGTGTGGGGTGACGTGCGGCGTACGTTCAGCGACGCGCTGACGGCGCGCCGATGCCCTCGCCGCGCACCTGCGCGAGCGCGGGCTGGGTGTCCACCGCGAGCGAGCCGAGCTCGAGAACTGGGAGTGCGGGCAGGACCGCGTCGCGATCCTCATGCACAACCGACCCGAGCACGTCGAGTCGATCCTCGCATGCTGGCGGGCGCGCGCCGTACCGTGCAACGTCAACTACCAGTACACCGCGTCCGAGATCGCCGAGCTCTTCCGCATGCTCGGCACTCGTGGGGTCGTCTACGAGCGCGGTCTCGCACCACTGCTCCGCGACGCGCTGGCACAGCTCGCCGTCGAGAGCGATCGCGACGTCGACGTGCTGGTCGAGCTCGACGACGGCAGCGACGCGGCCGGGATCCCGGGCGCGGTCGACTTCGAATCGGTCGTCGCCGCGGGTGGCCAGATCGAGGCCACGCTTCCTGGAGCTGGCACGTCACCCGACGACATCTACATCGCGTGCACCGGCGGGACGACGGGGCGCCCGAAGGCGGTGCTCTGGCGACAGGGCGACCTGTACGTCGCCGCCATCGGTGGCACCGACGAGACGCGACGAGGCGACCATTCGGGCGCGCGCCGAGGCCGGCGCCGGCGTGTGGTTCCCCACGTCGCCGCTGATGCACGTCGCCGCGCAGTGGACGGTGTTCCTCGCCGCGAGCATGGGCGCGACCGTCGTGCTGCACGACGACAGCCGCCGCTTCGACGCCCCGACGATCCTCGCCACCGCGGCGCGCGAGCGTGCCAACATGATGACGATCATCGGCGACGCGTACGCGCGACCGCTGCGTCGAGGAGCTGCGCACCAACGAGTACGACCTGTCGGCGCTCGCGGTGCTGGGCACCGGAGGCACGCCCACCAGCGCCGGCGCGAAGGACGCGCTCGCCGAGAGGCTGCCCGGCGTCACCATCCGCGACGGCTACGGCGCGTCGGAGATCGGGGTGATGGGCTCGGGCGACCAGGCCGGCCGGTCGCGCAGACCCAGCGCTTCCAGGTCATCCCCTCCGCGCGCTCCTCACCGAGGACCGAACCCGCTTCCTCTCTCCCGAGGAGACCGAGGTCGTCGGGTGGATCGTGCGCACCGGCCACGTGCCCCTCGGCTACCTCGACGACGAGGCCGCGACCAACGCGACGTTCCCCGTCGTCGAGGGCGAGCGGGTGGCGGTCGCCGGTGACCGTGCGCAGTACACCGACGACGGGCAGGTCGTGCTGCTCGGCCGCGACTCGCTCGTCGTGAACACCGGCGGCGAGAAGGTGTTCGTCGAAGAGGTCGAGGACGTGTTGAAGCGCCACGACGCCGTCGTCGACGTGTTGGTCACCGGCCGCCCGAGCGATCGGTTCGGCCAGGAGGTCGTGGCCGTCGTGCAGCTCGGCACTCCCGACGCCGTGTCACCCGCCGAGTTGCGGGCCTGGTGCGGCGAGCACCTCGCCCGCTACAAGGCGCCGCGTGCCATCGTGTTCGTCGACGAGGTACGGCGCCACCCGAGCGGCAAGGCCGACTACCGCTGGGCGAAGGAACGCGCGGTCGACGCCGTCGACGCGGCAAGCGGCTGAAGGGAGCGCGGGTGTTCGTCGACGGCAAGGTCGTGATGATCGTGGGTGCCGGCCGGGGCCTCGGCGCCACGTTGGCGCGCCGGTGTGCCGAGGACGGTGCCGACCTCGTGCTCGCGGCGCGCACCGCGGCGACGCTCGAGGAGATCGCGACCGACTGCCGCGCCGCCGGTGCACAGGTCCTCGAGGTGCCGACCGACGTCTCCGACCGCGACCAGGTGCACGCGCTCGCCGACGCCGCGCACGCAGAGTTCGGTCGCATCGACGTGCTGGTGAACTCGGCGTTCCCCCCGGCTCCCGGCGGTCCGGTCGTCGACATGGACGACGACGCGCTCGACGCGTGGCGCCGCAGCCTCGACGCCGGCGGCTACGGCACCTTGCTCACCTGTCGATACGTCGCGCCCTACATGGTTCAGGCCGGCCACGGCGCGATCGTCAACGTCACGTCGATGACCAGTCGCATGGCGCACGCCGGCCGCAGCGACTTCGCCGCGGGCAAGGCCGCCATGCACCGCCTCGGCTGGGCGCTGGCCGACGAGCTCGGCCCGCTCGGCATCCGCGTCAACGCGGTCGCACCCGGCGCGATCCTCGGTGACGGGGTGCGCGGTTGGATCGAGGGCAACGCGGCCAAGAACGGCGTCACCTACGAGGAGCAGCTCGCGGCGCAGACCCACGAGATGGCCCTGCGCCGCATCGCCACCGAGGACGAGGTCGCCAACGCGGTCCTGTTCCTCGCGTCGGACCTGGCGTCCGGCATCACCGGCGCCACCCTCGACGTCAACGCCGGCCAACTCTTCGGCTGACCCACCTCACGTTTTGGCGCCGCTCGATCCCCATATAGGTGGTCGAGCGGCGCCGAAACGGTGCTCGCCTACAGGCTGAGGATGGAGACGCCGGCGGTGCCGGGGGCGCCGTAGAGCTGGGCGTAGCCGACCCGGGGGTTGCCGGGGACCTGGCGGTCGCCGGCCTGGCCGCGGAGTTGACGAACGACCTCGTGGATCTGGCGCAGCCCCGACGCGCCGATGGGCTCACCGTTGGCGATCAGCCCGCCGTCGGTGTTGACCGGCAGCGGACCGTCGATCTCGGTGGCGCCGTCGGCGATCAGCGTCTCCTGCTCGCCGTCGGCGCAGAACCCGTTCTCGGCCAGGTGGATCACCTCGGCGCCGGCGTCGGTGTCCTGCAGCTGGATCACGTCGACGTCCTCGGGCCCGATGCCCGCCCGTTCGTACGCGGCGCGTGACGCGTCGACCGTCGGCCCGACGGTCTGGTCGATCGGGAGCCACGGGCTGTGCACCTCGAACGCGCCCAGCCGTCGGGTACGCACCTCGCACGCGCGGAGGTAGATCGGCGTGTCGGTGTACTTGTGCGCGTTCTCCGCCTTGCAGAGCACCACCGCCGCCGCACCTTCGTCGGGACTGCAGAACATGTACTGCGTGAGCGGGTAGTTGAGCATCGTCGAGTTGAGGATCTCGTCCTCCGACAACGGCTTGCGCCGGAACGCGTTCGGGTTGAGCGAGCCGTTGCGGTAGTTCTTCGCCGCTGTCTTCGCCAACGTCGACGGCGAGATGCCGTGGTCGGTCATGTACTTGTTGATCTTCATGCCGAAGAACTTGGTGGTGACGAACTGTCCGACCTCGCCGTACCACGACGGGCATGCGTACAGCCGCGGGTCGGCACCGAACGCACCCGGCGGGTGCTTGTCCATCCCCACCGCGATGCCGAGGTCGTGGTCACCGAGGCGGATGGTCTGGGCGGCCAGCGAGAGCGCGCTCGCGGCGGTGGCGCAACCGTTGTACACGTCGGTGAACGGGATGCCGGTGAGCCCGAGCAGCGCGACGACCGCGTCGGGGTTGTCGATCTCGTAGCTCCCCGCGAACGCGAACTGGATGTCGTCCCACTTCACGCCGGCATCGGCCGAGCGCGTTGCGGATGGCGACCGCGCCCATCTCGATGCCGGTGGTCTCCCCGAACCGGCCGAATGGGTGCAGTCCCACTCCCACGATCGCGACGTCCATGCTCATGACTGTCCTCCTCCGGCGACGGGTCGGAACGCGAACGTCACGACCTCGTTGCCGTCGTCGTCGGTGCGGAACGGCACGATGACCAGTTCCATGTCCATGCCATTCGTCAGCACGTCGGGGTCGCACACCGTGAGGTGCGACTCGACCTTCACCTCACCCGGAAGCTCCACGTAGCCCACGCCGAACGGGACGAAGTCCTTGCCCGTCGGACCGGCGTACGGCGGCGGCGGTGGGAACGACTGCGTGGTCCACGCCCACAACGTGCCGCGCCGCGCCAGCAGCATCTCTTCCATCTCGGTCGACGCGCACCGCGGGCAGGAGTCCTGCGTCGGGAACGTCACCATCCCGCACTGACCACATCGACTGCCGATGAGCTGCGGGTCGTCGCTGGGCCAGGTGAACACACCTTCGGCCACGGGCACTTGCATGAGTCGCTCCTCAGTACCGGATGCGGATGCGGTCGTAGGCCCGGGCGAACGTGCCCGGGACGATCTGGGGTTCGTCGGGATCGACCAACTCCCACTCGGGGATGCGTCGCAGGAACTCCTGGAACATCACCCGGAGCTCGAGGCGGGCCAGCCAGGCGCCGAGGCAGAAGTGGGTGCCGAACCCGAACGCCACATGGCGGTTGTCGGGCCGGGTCACGTCGAGCCGATCGGGCTCGGTGAACGCCCGCGGGTCGCGGTTGGCCGCTGCGTACATCAGGACCACCTGGTCGCCCTCGCGCAACGTCTGCCCGTGCAGCTCGTGCTCCTCGGTGGCGGTGCGCCGCATGTTGAGGATCGGGGACACGAACCGGATGAATTCCTCGACCGCGGTGGTGGCGAGCAGTTCGGGGCGCTCCACCAGCATCCGGCGTTGGTCGGGTCGCAGCGCGAGCTCGCGGATGATCGACCCGATCACGGTGCGCGTCGTCTCCGCGCCGCCGTCGAGCAACAGCAACGTCTCCTCGAGGACGTGCGTCGTCTCCCACCCCTGCGCGACCCAGATCGAGATGAGGTCGTCGCGCGGCTCGGACCGACGCGCCTCGACGAGCTCCGCGGTCTGGGTGAAGAAGTCGACCATGACCGGGATGACGTCGGGGTGCGACTCGTACGGCGGACCGTCGGTCATGTTCAGGCCACCGAGCGTCATGGTGCGCTCCGACCAGTGCCGCAGCAGCTCCCACATGTCGCGCGGGTACCCGAGCAGGTCGCCGATCATCATCGCCGGCAACCGCGGACGCGATCGCTTCGACCACCTCGCACTCCCCCAGTGGCACGACGGGATCGAGGATGTCGGTCACGAGCTCGCGGACGTGGTCCTCCTGCCCGCGCACGCCGCCGGGGTTGAAGCGTCGCGACACCAGGTTGCGCTGCTGCTGATGCGCGGGGTCGTCCATGTTGATCATCGACCGATCGGCGCTCTGGTCGATCTGCGGGCGCGATCCAGCGAACGACGAGTAGCGCGCACCGTTCTTCTCGATCGTCATCACGTCGTCGTACCGGGTGACGACCCACAGGTGCTGCACCGGGTCCCAGAAGCACGGCGCCTCGTCGCGCAACCACTGGTACGCGTCCCACGGGTCGACGTAGAACTCCGGATCGAGCACATTGACGTACGGTGCGTCTGACCTGGTCGGAGTGACGGTCACGCGCCCACCTCGTCGCGTCGCATCACGCCGTACAGGAACGTCGACGCGAACACGTGGGCGATCTCGGCCGCGCTCAGCGGACCGTCGGCGCGGTACCAGTGCTGCAACCAGTTCGCCATGCCGACGACGGTCTTGGTGAGGACGTGGGGCGAACCCGCGAGCACGAAGTCGCCGCGCTCGGCGCCCTCCGCGATCACGGAGGTGATGGCACGCTCGTACCGGCGGTTGTAGTCGTTCATCTCCCGCGCCCACTCGTCGTCCGAGTCGTCGCTGATCCCGTTCACGTCCTCCTGGAGGAAGATGAACATGTACGGGTAGTCGCGGTCGGTGTACGACCACAGCAGCCGCTGCAGGATCTCGGCGATCTTCTCCGCCGGGGTCTGGTCGCTGGCAGCAATCGACTCCGCGTCGTCGACGTTGCGCTCGACGGCCACGCTGGTCGCGGCGCGGAACAACTCGTGCTTGCTCTCGAAGTAGTAGTAGAGCGACGCCCGGTCGACGCCCACCGAGTCGGCGATGTCGCGGAACGACGTGGCCCGGTAGCCCTTCACCAGGAACGCCCGGCCGGCGGCGGCGATGATCTCCTCCCGGCGCGCCCGGTAGGCCGGCGCGGCCTCGGCCCGGGCGCTCGACCGGCGCTCGCCGAGCTTGGTGCCGACGTTCTGCGTGCTCATGTTCGTGTCCTCAGCGGTTCGAGTGCCTTGACGTCGGCGGGTGTCATGGGCCGCAGCGGGTCGCCGCGACCGGGCCGCCAGCTCACCGCGGGTGCGTCCCAACCCTCGCGGCGGAGTCGGGTCTTGTCGATCTTCATGCTCGCGAGCTTGGGGAGCTCGGGCGTGACCCGCACGAAGCTCGGCACCCACTTGGGCCCGAGGTCGGGCTGCGCCTGCACGAACTGGTCGAAGGTGGCGACATCGAACGTCACCGGGTCGTCGACTTCCACCGCGACCATCACCCGGTCGCCGACCGGGTCGTCGGGCACCGCGTACACCGCGGCCGAACGCACCTCGGGTGCCCGCAACACGATGCGCTCGACCGGCGCGGCGGCGAAGTTCTCGCCGTCGACCCGGAGCCACTCGTTGGAGCGGCCGGCGAAGAAGAACCAGCCGTCGGCGTCGCGGTAGGCGAGGTCGCCCGACCAGTAGATGCCGTCGCGCACCTTCGAGACGTTGGCCTCCTCGTTGCGGTAGTAGCCCTCGAACGTGTCGCCGGGTTCGGTGTTGACGATCTCTCCCACCGCGGCCTCGGTGTTCGTCACCCGCCCCGCGGCATCGAACTCGGCGCGTGGGCACTCCTCGCCGGTCTCGGGGTCGTACACCCGGACATTCGTCGTCGGCGGTCCCGAGCGCACCCGCTGGCATCGACGCGTCGCGCCGGATGACCACGAGCCCCTCGGTGGAGCCGTAGCTGTCGCGCACGACGCAGTCGAAGCGGCGCGAGAACTCGCGGATGTCTTCCTCGGACGCCTCGTTGCCGAACGCGAACGTCACCGGTGACGTGGCGTCGTCGGGCGCGGGCGGCACCGCGAGGATGTAGTTCAGGACCTTGCCGGTGTAGGCGAGCATCGTGGTGCCCGTCCGCCTGATGTCGGGCATGGTGTTCGACGCCGAGAACCGCGCCCGGGTCCCGAACGGCACCTCGGCCTGCAACGCGCTCGCCAGGCCCGTGAAGAGCGAGCTCGAGTGGAAGAACGGGAGCGGCGCGTAGACCGCCGTGCCCGGGCCGAGCTCGGCGACGGTCTTGACGTGCACGCCCGTGCGCGCGAAGCGTCCCTGGGTGCAGCGCACTGCCTTCGGGAACCCGGTCGATCCCGACGTGAAGATGAGGAGGTAGAGATCGTCGGGATGCGCCGGCGCGTGCGACGTCGACGCGTCGACCGCCCCCAACCGCTGCTGCGTACGCGTCGGTCCCCGTGTGCAGGACGCGGTCGGCGGGAACATGGCTCGGCGCGTCGGCGAGCAGGTCGGCGTAGGTGTCGGACGTGACCAGCGCCTGGCAGTCGGTGTAGTCCACGAGCTGCGCAAGCTCGGCGCCGCGGTAGGTGGCGTTGATGCCGACGATCACCGACCGCGTGAGCGCAGCCGCGCCGAGCCAGAACAGGTACTCGGCGGTGTTGTCGAGCAGGACGCCGATGTGGGGTGGTCGGGCGTCGTCGCGCACGTCGGCCCACAGCGCCGCGCGGCGACGCGACTCCGTCGCGAGCTCGCGCCACGAGTACGACCGATCCTCGAAGTGGGCCGCGACGTCGTCACGCTCGGCGTTGCGGACGAACAGGTCGCTCGCGGTCGTGGGAGGAGCGTCGGGCACGGCCGCATTCTGTGGGGACCGCGCACCTCCCGTCAACACGGGTGTGGAATCAGGCGGGCTCAGTCAGCCGGGCTCAGGCCGGGCGTCGACGTCAGGCGGGAGTGTCGCCGCCGAGCGTGATCCGGTGCATCCGGCGGGTGAAGCCGTCGTAGTCGTTGATCGGATTGTGCATCGCGGCAGCGGTTGTCCCACAAGGCGAGCGAACCCGGCCCCCACTGGAAGCGGCACGTGAACTCCGGCCGGGTCGAGTGGCGGAACAGGAACTCGAGGAGCGGGCGGCTCTCCTCCTCGGTCATGCCCTCGAACGACGCGGTGTGCGCGCGGTTGACGTAGAGCGCCTTGCGACCGGTCTCCGGGTGCGTGCGCACGACGGGGTGGGTGGCGAGGAAGTGCTGCTCCTCCTCCTCCGACCCGTGGTCGCGGATGCGGTCCTCGCGCGTCTTCGACACGTCGGCCAACGCGGAGCTGTTCACCGCGTGCAGGCCGTCGAGCATCTCGCGCAGTGCCGGCGAGAGGGCGTCGTAGGCCGCGTACATGCTCGCGAACATCGTGTCGCCGCCGTACGGCGGGAGCTCACGCGCGAGCAGCATCGTCGCCATCGGCGGCTGTTCGAGGTACACGGTGTCGCTGTGCCAGATCCCGCCGAAGTTGACCGTCTCGTGCGGGAGCTTGGCCACCTCGATGATCTCGGGGTGGGTGTCGAAGCCCTTCACGAACGGGTAGCGCACCGGTTCGCCGATGCGACGTGCGAAGGCGAGGAACGCGTCGTCGTCGAGCTCCTGGTCGCGGAAGAACACCACGAGGCGCTCGAGCCAGATCGCGCGCACCTGCTCGACGGTGGCGTCGTCGAGGTCCGCGAGGTCGACGCCGGTGACGACCGCGCCGATCGCGCCCGCAAGGGGCTCGACCCCGAGCCCCGCGGAGATGGAGGAGGTGGAGCGGGAGGTGGCTGTGCTCACCGCACCCTCATCGGTACGTGCTTGTAGCCGCGGACGGTCGCGGTGTGCACGAACTCGAGGCGCGACTCGTCGATCTCGTACTTCGGGAAGCGCTTCAGCGTCTCGGCCAGCGCGACGCGCTGTCTCCATGCGCGCCAGCGCCGCTCCGATGCAGAAGTGCGCGCCGTACCCGAACGCGAGCTGGCGGTCGATGTCGCGCCGCACGTCGAACGCGTCGGGGTTCGGGAAGTGGCGCTCGTCGCGGTCGGCGGCGCCGTTGAGCAGTGAGAGCTTCGAGCCCGCGGGGATGGTGACGCCGTGGTATTCGACGTCGCGCGCGACCCAACGCGACTGCGTGGGCGACGGCGCCTCGAAGCGCATGAGCTCCTCGACCGCATTGCTCATCAGCGACGGGTCGTCGAAGAGCAGCTGGCGCTGGTCGGGGAACCGCTGCAGCGTGACGACCCCGAAGCCGAGCAACCGCGCCACCGTCTCGGTGCCGGCCGACGAGATCAGCTGCATGAACGCGAGGATCTCCTCCAGCGTGAGCGTGCGCGTCGTGCCGTCGTCCTCCTCGATCTCGGCGTGGACGAGACCGGTGAGCAGGTCGTCCTGCGGGTCCTTGCGCCGCATCTCCATGAGCTCGGGGATCATGGCGAACGCCTCGTTGTTGATCTCACCGTTCTCGTTGACGATCTGGCGGTTCTGCTGGCCGTGCGTCGCGGTCGCACCTTCGTCGACGTGCAGGCTCTGGTCGGTGAGCTCCTTGAATTCCTTGGCGTGCCCGTCGGGGTAGCCGACCAACGAGAGGATCACGGTGGGGGGCAACAGCCCGGCGAAGTGCTCGACGTAGTCGAACTCGTCGACGCCGTCGACCTGGTCGAGGAAGTCGTTCGCCAACGACGCGATCTTCACCTCGAGGTCGGCGATGCGCCGCGGCGTGAACGCCCGGGCCACGAGCTTGCGCAGCTTCGTGTGCTCCGGCGGATCCATCATGATCATCATCGGGATCCCGTAGGGCTCCTCGGTCATGATCTCGAGCATGATCCCGTGACTCGACACGAACGACTCGTGGTCGAGGAGGCCGCGCAGCACGTCGTCGTACCGGCTCAGCGTCCAGAAGTCGAGCTTCTCGTTGTGGTACACGGGCGCCTCGTCCCGCAGGCGCTTCCAGACCGGGTACGGATCGGCGTCGATCTCGTAGTCGTAGGGGTCGTAGTAGACGTCGGTGACGGTCATGCGCTGGGCTCCTCGCGGCGGCGAATATATCGTATATCGGCGGATGAGCGGCGGCCTCAGACGGGCGGCACGCCATGGATCCTGTCGCTGAACGACCGGTCCTTGCCACCCGCGAGGGCGAGGCGGGCAACCAGGTCGGCGCGGAGGTCCTCGGGCTCGACGATCGCGTCGATGACCAGCTCCGAGGCGAGGCGGAGCAGATCGACGTCGGCCGCGAACTCGGCTCGGCGCTCGGCGACGAACGCGTCTCGCTCCTCGGGATCGTCGATGGCGGCGATCTTGTTCGCGTACACCGCGTTGATCGCCGCCTCGGGCCCCATCACCGCGATGCGTGCGGTCGGGAGCGCGATGCAGGCATCCGGTGAGAACGCGGGACCCGCGAACGCGTACAGCCCTGCGCCGTACGCCTTGCGCACGATCACCGACAGCTTGGGGACGGTCGCCTCGGAGACCGCGGTGATCATCTTGGCGCCGTGACGGATGATGCCCTGGCGTTCGACCGCGGTGCCCACCATGAACCCGGGCACGTCGGCGAGGAACACCAACGGGATGCCGAACGCGTCGCAGCACCAGATGAAGCGCGCCGCCTTGTCGGCGGAGTCGACGAACAGCGCACCGCCCTTGTGCATCGGGTTGCTGGCGACGATCCCGACCGGCTTCCCCTCGAGCAGACCGAAGCCGACGATCACCTCGGGCGCGAACAGCGGCTTCACCTCGAAGAAGCTGTCGGCGTCGAGCAGCCCCGCCAGCAGGTCGTGCATGTCGAACGCGACGTGCTCGTCGGGCGGCACGATGTCAGCGGTGAGGGGCACTGCGGGCGCCTCGGCCGCATACGTGGGCGGGTCGGTGCGCCAACTGTCGGGCATGTAGCCGAAGTAGGCCTTCGCCTGCGCGATGGCGTCGGCGTCGTCGACCGCGAGGTTGTCGCCGCTGCCCGACACGGTCGCGTGCATGCGGGCGCCGCCCATCTCCTCGAGCGTGGTGCGCTCCCCCACCACCATCTCGACCATGCGCGGCGAGCCGAGGTACATCGACGCGTTGCCCTCGACCATGATGACGACGTCGCAGAAGGCGGGGATGTACGCACCGCCCGCGGCCGACGGTCCGAACAGGCAACAGATCTGCGGCACTCGTCCCGACAGGCGGTTCTGGTTGTAGAAGATGCGGCCGGCGCCGCGGCGACCGGGGAACAGGTCGACCTGGTCGGTGAGACGCGCGCCGGCCGAGTCGACCAGCCAGAACACCGGCACCTCGTGTTCGAGCGCGTACTCGGTGAGCCGCACGATCTTCTCCACCGTGCGCGCACCCCATGACCCCGCCTTCACCGTGGAGTCGTTGGCCATCACGCACACCGGACGACCGCCGACGGTGCCGACGCCGGTGACCACGCCGTCGGCGGGGAGATCGCCCGCCAGCGCGTTGGCCAGGAGCGAGCTCTCGACGAACGAGCCCTCGTCGAGCAGCAGAGCCAGCCGGTCGCGGACGAACAGCTTCCCCTGGCGCTCGAGCTTGCCCGCCTCCTTCTCGAGGTTGCCCTGGCGGGCCCGCTCGCCGGCGGCCTGGATCTCGTCGCTCACCGCAGCACCTCCCCGATCGTCAGGTCGGTCATCAGACCGCGATCCTGCCACGCCGGCGACGACGGGCTAACGTCGATTCTTGATATTTTGTACCGACCGTTCACAAGAGGTGGCGGTCTGTCAGGCACAACCCCGGGGGGAACCTTGCGACGCTCACGTGTCCTGTACGCGACGCTCGCCGTCGTCATCGCCGCCGTCGGTCTGGGCACGGTCGGCACGTGGGCTCCATGGGGGTCGCCGGCGCCCAGAGCTCGAAGCCGAAGGCCGACGACGTCGGCATCACGGCCACCGAGATCCACGTCGCAGTGATCGCCGACGTCGACAACTCGCTGGCACCCGGCGTGTTCAAGGCGTCGGTCGACGCGATGAACGCGTGGGCGAAGGTCGTGAACAAGGACGGCGGCCTCGCCGGCCGGAAGGTCGTCATCGACTTCATCGACTCCAAGTTGAACCCCAACACGACGCGCAACGCGACCATCAGCGCCTGCGCGAACGACTTCGCGATGGTGGGCGGCGAGGCCCTGTTCATGAGCAACGTCGACGACATGGTGGCGTGCCAGAACAGCGCCGGTCAGCCGATCGGCCTGCCCGACATGCCGGGCCTCGCCCTCGACCCCGCGCAATCGTGCTCACCGGTGAGCTACCCGATCATCGGATACGGCCCGTACTGCACCACCAAGAACGACAACCCGCAGACCTACCTCGCGGCGCAGGGTGACGCCCGCTGGTTCCTGTCGCAGAACAAGAGCCTCCACGGCGTGTGGCTGGTGCCCGCCGACCTCAAGTCGACCAAGAACTCGTTGCTGCCGAGCTACACCGCGATGGTGAACCTCGGCATCAAGAAGGACGGCGACGGCTTCTACGACACCTTCCAAACCGACCCGCAGAGCGCGCTGACGCCGGTGATCCAGGAGATCAAGAAGGACAACTCGACCTTCGCCTACAGCGGCAGCGACAAGATGGCGTCGCTGCGCAAGGAGGCCACGCTCCAGGGCGTCACGTCGGTGAAGGTGTGGGGCTGCACGCAGGCGTGCTACTCGAAGCCGTTCCTCGAAGCCGGCGGCGCCGACGTGGAAGGCACCTACAGCGTGATCACCACGCTGCCCTTCTACACGGAGTACAAGCTCAACCCGACGCTGAAGAAGTTGGTCGCCGCGGTGGGCGGCATCGACAAGGTCGACAGCAACGCGGTGGCGTCGTGGCTCGCCGCACTCCTGTTCCAGGACGCGGTCGGCAAGGCGACGGCGAACGGCGGCACGCTCAACCGTCAGACCTTGTTCGACGCTTTGAAGCAGGAGTCCAAGTTCGACGCCGATGGCATCATGGGTTCCACGAACGTGGCCGAGCACCTGCCGCCCACCTGCATCGTCGAGACGCAGGTGAAGAACGGCAAGCTGGTGCGCGCCTTCCCGACGAAGGCCGGCACGTTCAACTGCAGCCCGAAGAACGTCGTCGAGATCAAGCTCGACCTCAGCTGACGCGTCGCCCGGGTCGCGCGTGAGCGCGGCCCGGGTACGTCGGGCGGTCGGGCGGTCGGGCGGTCGGGCGGTCAGGCGAACTTGGGGACGATGACGCCGAGGTCGGCGCTGGTGACCAGGCCCGGCGGCGCCTCGCACACCGCGACCACTGCGTTGACCGCGGGATGCGCGGTGAGGCCGGGCGTCACCGACGCGAGGTTGTCGAGCTCCACGGGGAACGCGATGTCGACCTTGAGCGGCGCGTCGCCCTCGACGGTCACCCGCCAGCCGGTCTCGCCGAGATGCCAGTCGTGGTCGAGCTCGGTGGAGCAGTACCAGGTGGCCTGGAACACGAGGCGCTCGTGGTCGCCGTCCATCGCGGCGACGATCGTCCGTTGCGCGGCGACCTTGCCCTTGCCGATCTCACCGGCGGCGATGGTGACGTCGCGCGTCGTCGCCGCGACCACCGCGCGCGCTTCGACGCGGTCGATCGGGATGCCGACACGCTCCGCGAGCGCCTCGAGCGGCGGTCCGAAGTTGACGCGCATGTGGTGCGCGCGCCGTTCGTCGACCGGCCCGGGCTCGCGTCCGAACCCCATCACCTCGAACAGCAGCTTCGGCGACGGCCGCTGCGACATGTTGGCGAACTCCTCGATGACGATGCGGTCGACGCGCCGTTCGAGGAGCAGCAGCGCGATCGGCAGGACCTCGCTGATGAAGCCGGGGCTGCTGCCGGTGGCGAAGAGCGACACGTTGCCCTGCGCGCAGGCCTGCTCGAGCCGTTCCACCTGGTCGGCGGGGAGGGCGCGCCGGGCCCACAGCAGCTCGGAGCACGTGCTCACGACGTTCTTGCCCGACGCGAGCAGGCGGCAGAGCTCGTCGAGATCGAGTCGGCTGGGCATGTACAGCACGCAGTCGGCCTCGAGCGCGACCAGCGCGTCGACGTCGTCGGTGGCGAGCACGCCGGTGACGGTGTCGGTGCCCGCGATCACACCGGCGTCGACGCCGATCTTGTCGGCGCCGTACACCCGGAGGCCCACGACCTCGAGGTCGGGATGGCGGATCGAGGCCGCCAGCGCGCGCTGGCCGATGTTGCCGGTCGCCCACTGGATCACGCGGTACATCCGACTCCCCCTCTCGCGGACGGCCCTTCGCAGCCGGCTTGGTACCGTAGCCCGGCCATGGTGACGCTGTCCGAGGTGCTGCAACGCCGCGCCGAGCACGACGGTGATCGCGTCATGTTCGACTTCGCGGGGAGCAGCTACACGTATCGCGACGTGCAGGCGCGCGCCGAGACGTGGCACCTGATCCTCTCGGACGCCGGTGCGCAGCCCGGCGCGCGCATCATGTTCCTGTCCGCCAATCGGCCCGAGTTCGTGTTCGCGCTCTACGGCGCGCTCCAGCTCGGTGCGGCGGTCGTCTTGTGCAGCCCGGCATGGAAGGCCGGTGAGCTCGCGCACGCGTGCGCCGTCGTGACGCCGGACCTCGCGGTCGCGGATGCCGCCGGGCGGGCAACGCTCGCCGACGCCGCGCCGGAGCTGCCGACGCTCGCGATCGAGGATCCCCCGGTGCTGTCGGGTCGTGTCGGGTTCTGGCAGGTCGAGGATGTGGACGCCGACGCGGTGCTCGTGTTCAGCTCGGGCACGACCGGGTTCCCCAAGGCGGTGCGTCACACGCACCGGTCGATGGGTCACGGCGTGCAGCACTGGATCACCGCCCTCGGCCTCACCGACGCCGACCGCTTCCAGATCGCGACCCCGCCCGTGCACATCCTCGGGCTCCTCAACATCTTCACCGCGGTTGCCGCCGGCGCGCGCTTCCGCCTGCACGCGCGGTTCGACCTCGACGCGTCGTTGCGCACGGTGCAGGACGAACACCTGACGCTCGACCAGGCCGTGGCGCCGATCGCGCTCGGCATGGCGAACCACCCGCAGCTCGAAGACTTCGACCTCTCCTCGCTGCGTTACGTGATGTGGGGTGCGACGCCCGTTGCCCCCGAAGTGGCCGAGACCGTGACCCGGAGGTCGGGCGTGCGCTGGCTTCCCGCATACGGCACCAGCGAGGTCCCGGTCATCGCGTGCAACCCGGTGCAGGAGCCGGACCGGTGGCGCCTCGACACGGTCGGGCTGGCGATCCCCGGCACCCCGGATGTGACGCCGGGCGTGCAGGTGCGCATCGTCGATCCCGAGCGCGGCGACGTGCTGCCCGCGGGTGAGACCGGCGAGATCGAGGTGCTGAGCCCGTCGCGCATGGCCGGCTACCTCCCGGAGTCGGAGACCGCGGCCGCGTTCCGCGACGGCTGGTACCGCACCGGCGACATCGGGTGGCTCGAACCCGACGGGTGGCTGCACATCACCGATCGCCTCAAGGAGATGGTGAAGGTGCGCGGCTTCCAGGTCGCGCCCGCCGAGATCGAGGCGGTGCTGCACGCCGACGCGCGCGTGCGCGACTGCGCGGTGTTCGGCGTGCCCGACCCCGAGCTCGGCGAGGCGATCGTCGCCGCGGTCGTGGTGGTCGACGGCGAGACGGTCACCGCCGAGGAGCTTCAGGACGCGGTGGCGTCACAGCTCGCGGGCTACAAGCGCGTGCGCCACGTCGAGTTCGTCGACGAGATCCCGCGCCTCCCGTCGGGCAAGGCCCTCCGCCGCGCCCTCAAGGAGCAATGGCTCGCAGCACACTGACCGAACGAGGTTGCGTCACCTGAGGGCGTCCCGGCCACCTCCAGTGACGCAACCTCGCGTTCGGGGAGGGATCAGCTCGCGGTCACGTCGTCGGGCAGCGCGGCGAAGTCCTTCTTTGCGGTCTTGTACCAACCCATGCCCTTGATCGGGTTCTTCCAGCGCCCCTTCATCGCCTTGAGCGCAGGCTCGTGCGCGGTGTCGCCGGCGGCGACCTTGTCCTTCAGGTGCTGGTCCTGGTCCTTGATCACGTCGTCGGCTGACTCGCCGTGGTGGGCGTGGTCGCACGGTCCTCCGAGCTGCCTGCACGTCATCGTCTTCATCGGTTCCTCCTGGCTTCGGGTCGTCGAGTGCGAGTATATGGGAGTTTCACTCTCATTTCAAGAGTGGTACTCTCATTTTGTGGCGGAGCAGGCCCGCACTCGACTGGCGCGGCGAGCCGTGACCGACGCCGCCCGGACGCTCTTCATCGAACGTGGGTATGCGGCCACGACCGTCGAGGCCATCAGCGCGCACGCCGACGTCCCCCCTGCGACCCTCTACCGGCTCTTCGCCTCGAAGCTCGGCATCCTGAAGGCCCTGCTGGACGAGTCGATCGCGGGCGACGACACGCCCGTTGCCGTCGCCGCGCGACCCGACGTGGCGCCGCTGTTCGACGAACCAGATCCGGTCGTGCTCCTCGCCGGTTTCGCGGGCGTGACGACCGCGATCAACGAGCGCACCAACGTCCTGCATCGAGTGCTCGTGGGTGCTGCGGAGTCGGATCCGGCCGCTGCCGAGCTCCTCGCGGAGATCCGCGATCAGCGAGGCCGCGGGCAACGGCAGATCGTGCGCACGCTCTCGCGCCGCAAGATCCTGCAGTCAGGTCTCTCCGCACGCGACGCCGAGGACCGCGTCCACGCGCTCATGTCACCCGAGGTGTACCGGCTCCTCGTCGTCGACCGAGGGTGGTCGGCCGATCGCTATCGGACGTGGCTCGGCGCAACGCTCGCGCAGCAGTTGCTCTGAGCCTCAGGGGAACTCGAGCAGCGGACGCACGTCGGTGATCGACGGACGCGTCGGCGGCTCGGAGAAATTGAAGCGGCATGGAGGCGACACCGGACCGATCGGTCCGAGGTCGACGCCGGCGAGCGTCGCCGTACCACCGACGACCAGACGCCAGCGATCAGCGCGGTACCACTCGCGCACTCCAGTGGCGGTCACGCCGTAGGTGTGCACCCCCATCGTGGCGCGAGCGATCGGCCCCTCGACGTACCGGGTGAACCACGGCGATCGCAGTCGCGCCGGTGGCAATCGCCACGCCCGGCCGCCGACGAGACGGACGGAGAGGAGTCCGGCCTCGACCGCGAGCGCGCGCTCGTCGGTGCTCGCACGGACGTCGACGAGATCCACGCGGTCGAAGCGGTACGCCGAGGTGATGAAATCCGCCACCGCCTCGCTCGGCGCGAGGAGCACCCGCTCACCGTCAGGACGCGCCCACATCACGTCGGTCATGGGCCCGAGCGGTCCCGACTCCCAGACGCCGACGACCACGCGATCACCCGACGCGAACCCGGCCGCCCCGATCCGCCCCGCCAGTTCGACCCTCACGCGGTCGGCAGGCCGAGGATCCTCGTGGCGATGATGTTCTTCTGGATCTGCGACGTGCCGCCCATGACGCTCTGGGCCCGGCTGTAGAGGTACACCTTCAGCCAGGTGTCGTCGGCGTCCAGCACCGGCGTGCTGTTGCCGATCGCGAGCGTGGCGTGGCCGACGGCCTGTTCGGTCGCGGTCATGAGCAACTTGTCGATGGAACCATCGAACCCGTGGGTGACACCGTCGAGACGTTCGGACAGACGACGGCGGACGTGCAGGCGCAGCACCTCGGACTCCACGAACGCGCGCTCCAGTGTCGCCACCTGGTCGCTGCCGTACCGCTCGGGCTGGTCGCGCACCAGCGTCTCGAGTTGCTTCACCGATTTGCTGTAGCGCGCCACGTACCCGAGCTCCGCGGGCTCGCGTTCGTGACTCACGACCGTCATCGCCAACGCCCACCCCTCACCCGGCTCGCCGATCATGTTCGCCGCCGGCACCCGCGCACCATCGAACAACACCTGGCCGAACTCGCTGCTGATCCCGTTGATCATCCGCAACGGCCGCTGCTCGATCCCCGGCTGATCCATCGGCACCGCGAACGCCGAGATCCCCTTGTGCTTCGGCGCATCAGGATCCGTGCGCGCCAACAACATGCACCAATCCGCGACATCGGAGTAGCTGGTCCAGACCTTGTGACCCTCGATCACGTACTCATCACCGTCACGCACCGCACGCGTCCGCAACGACGCCAGATCCGACCCCGCATCCGGCTCACTGAACCCCTGACACCACCGATCACGACCACTGATCAACGCCGGCAAGAACCGATCACAGATCTCATCGCTGCCATGACGGGTGATCCCCTGGATCAGATACCCGAGGCCCGGCTTCGGCGGTGCGCCCGCCGCCGCCAGCTCCTCATCGACGATCACCTCGTACACCGGCGGCAACTCCTGGCCACCGATGCGCTTCGGCCACGTCAACGCGAAGAAACCACCGTCGAACAACGCGCAATGCCACTCCGCCTGCTTCGCCCAGTACTCGTCGTCGGTCGACGACGCCGGCAACCCCGGATTGTTGTCCACCAACCACGCACGAAAACGCGACCGGAACTCTGCTTCCTCCGGCGAGTCATCGAAGTCCACTGACCACTCCCGTTCCCACGCCAAGTCGACCTTGCGCGAGCTCGCGCAGGTGATGTCCCTCGTCTCCCAGCAGCGCGCTCGACAGCAACGCGCGCCGCAGGTACACGTGCACGAAGCACTCCCACGTGTTGCCGATCCCGCCGTGCACCTGGATCGCGGTCTCACACACCGTGCGCGCGGCACGCGCGGAGTACGCCTTCGCCACCGACCCGGCCTCGAGCGCGTCGGGAACGGGCATCGCATCGACCGCCCACGCCGCGTACTGCGCCACGCTGATCGAACCCTCCACCAGCACCCGCGCCTCCGCCAGCAGGTGCTGCACCGCCTGGAACGACCCGATCGCCACGCCGTACTGCTGCCGTTCCTTGGCGTACTCGGCCGTCGCATCGAGCACACCTTCCATCGCGCCGAGCAGATCGGCGACGGTGATGGTCAGCGCCAGCGCGCGCGACCGCGCGATCGCGTCCTCGCCCACCGGAGCGCCGTCGCCGTCGGGCGCAACATCGGCGAGCGAGACGGGCGCCACCGCGCGCGTGAGATCGGTCTCAGGAGCCGGGTCGGGCAGCGCGACCTCCACCAGGTGCGCGGCGCCGTCGCCGCCCACGAGCGCGAGGCCGCGGACCGAGCCCGCGCAGTCGACGGCCACGCCCTCGGAGGTCCCCGGCGCGATCCGCGAAATCGAGCAACGACGGAGCGAACACCGCGCTGGTCGCCGCATCCTCGACCTCGAGCCCGGCGCACCGGGCCAGGTCGACCGCCACGACCGGGCCCAGGTACGGCGTGTCAGCCGCCCGCCGTCCCAGCTCGCGGGCGATGATCGCGACTTCCACCCCCGACGCCAGTGGCTGGTCGCCGTCGCCCGGGCCGCGCAGCTCGTACCAACCCGAACGCCGGGCCGCGTCGGCCAGACGGTCGCGCCGCGACGCGTCATCCAGGTCGTCGACCGTCTTCGGGCCGAGGTCGGCGACGAGCGATGCCGCGCTGCGCTGCAGCTCGAGCTGCTCGTCGGAGTACCGGGTGTCCATGACTACGTCGTCCGTTCCTCTGCTTGCCGCGCCTCGTGAAGGGCCGCGGCCCGCGCCCGCAGCGTCTCCTTCTCGACCTTGCCCGCCGCGTTCACCGGGAGCTCGTCGACCAGCTCGACCGCGCGCGGCACCTTGTAGTTGGCCATCGTCTCGCGCGACCACGCGATGAGCTCGTCGGGCACGAGCGCAACGCCCGGGACGGCGACCACGAACGCCATGCCCACCTCACCCATGCGGGCATCGGGCATGCCGACCACTGCCGCGCGTGCGACCGCGGGATGACCGAGCAGCAGGTTCTCGATCTCGGCGGGATAGGCGTTGAACCCGCCGACGATGAACATGTCCTTGATCCGCCCGACGATGCGCACGCACCCGCGCTCGTCGATCGTCGCGAGGTCACCGGTGTGCAACCAGCCGTCGGGGTCGATCGTGGCCACGGTCGCGTCCGGGTCGTCGAGGTAGCCGCGCATCACGCTGTAGCCGCGGACGAGCAACTCGCCCGCGTCGCCCACCGGGAGGTCGGCACCGTCGTCGCCCGCCACGCGGATCTCCAGGCCCGGTCGCACCCGACCGACCGTGGTGGCGATGGTCTCGAAGTCGTCGTCGGGCGCGGTGGCCGTGACGGTGCCGGCCTCGGTGAGGCCGTAGCCGGTGACGATGAGCGAGAACGGCAGCTCGTCGTGCATGCGCCGGATCAGCTCGACGGGGATGTCGGCCGCGCCGGTCACCGCGAGTCGCAGCGTCGAGAGGTCGTACGCGTCGCGATCGGGATGGTCGAGGATCGACTGGTACACCGTCGGCGGACCCGGGAACACGGTGACCGACTCCTCGGCCACGGTGCGCAGGAGGTCGTCGACCTCGAACACCGGCTTCGGGATGATGGTCGCACCGCGCATCAGCGACGCGAGGCACCCGGCCTTGTACCCGAACATGTGGAAGAACGGGTTCACGATCAGGTACCGGTCGCCCTCGACCAGCCCCGCCATGTCGCACCAGTCGGAGAACTGCCGCAGCGTCTGCGCGTGCGTCATCAGCACGCCCTTCGGCGAGCCGGTCGTGCCCGAGGTGAACAGCACGTCGCTCACGTCGTCGCCGCCCACCGCGCCGATGCGAGCGTCGACCGTCGCGTCGTCGATCGCGCCACCGGTCGCTTGGAACTCGGTCAACGACTGGTCGGCCGCGCTCCCCTCGTCGAACCCGACCACCGTCGCGACGTTCGGGAGCTGCGGCCGCAAGCCGGCGATCGTCGCCGCGTAGTCGACGCCGAGGAACTCGCCGACGGTGAACACCACCCGCGCGCCGCTGCGGTCGAGGATGTAGCGCACCTCTTCGCCCTTGAACCGCGTGTTCACCGGCACCACCGCGCCGCCAGCACCGAGGATGCCGAGCGCAGCAACCAACCACTCGTACCGGTTGGGCGACCAGACCGCGGCCCGCTCCCCCGGCTCGAGCCCGGTTGCGAGCAGCGCTGCAGTCACACGGCGTGCGTCGGCCACGAGCTCGTTGAAAGAGGCGCGGCGACCGCGGTCGACGACCGCGACCGCGTCGCCGAAGCGCGACGCGGCGTCGAGTGCCATGGCGGGGATCGACGCCCACAGGAGATCGCCCCGCGTGGGGTTCGAAGTACTCACGTCATCTCTGGCGCGAGGGAAGCCAGGAACTCACGGGTGCGACGCGAGGAAGCCACGATCTCTTCCTTGTTGCTCCCCAGCGGCAGGATCCGCGCCGAGAAGTCGGTGGTTCCCGCGTCCAGGTAGGACCGCAACCGGCGTTCGATGTCTTCCTCGGTGCCGATCGCCGACATGTCGCCGACGTCGTCCGACGAACCCTCTTCGAGCAGCCGCTGGTAGTTCGGTGAGTACTCGGCGTGCCCGAGGGCATCGTTGGCCCGCTCGATCGCGCCTGGCACCTCGCTCGACGCGCAGAGGCACACCGCCACCCCCGCGACGACGCGCGGCGCAGGTCGGCCCGCGTCGGCGGCCGCCTTGGTGATCTTCGGCACCACGTGCTCGGCGATGGCGCGCTCGTCGGCCATCCAGAGCACGGTGCCCACAGCGCGCTCCCCCGCCAGCCGCAGCATCACCGGACCGAGGGCGGCGAGGAACACCGGCACCGGGAGATCGGTCACGTCGAGCGGGTTGTGGATGCGGAAGTGGTCGTTCTCGACGTCGACCGGGTTCGGCCCGTCGAACATCGCGTCGAACACGTCGAGGTAGTCGGCGACCAACTGGGCCGGCTTGTCGTAGGGCAGACCGAGCATCGAGTCGACGATCCAGTGGTGCGACGGCCCGACCCCGAGCCGGAACCGTCCCTCGCACGCGGCCTGCACCGACAAGGCCTGTTGTCCGAGCGCGACCGGGTGGCGCGACTGCAGCGGCACCACCGCAGTGCCGAGCTCGATGCGACTCGTTTCACGACCCATGAGCGCGACCGCGGTCATGGCGTCGAAGTCCTGCGGGAGCTGGGGGATCCACGCGGTCGCGAACCCCGCTTCCTCCGCGGCCTTGGCGTCGCCGACCATCTGGTCGACCTTGGCTGCGTAGCGGCGGGTCTCGGGACCCACCATGATGCCGATGCGCACGAAGGTGTCCTCTACTCGATCGCCTGGCCGGCGACGAAGCGCGCCGGGTCGTGCGCGTTGCCGTGGTCGAACTCACCGCTGCGACGCATGAAGGTGGTGGCGCGCAACTTGATGCGCCAGCCGTCCGCGGTGCGCACGTACTCGTCGTCGTACCAGGCCAGTCGCATCTCGTGCGAGGTCTGGTCGATGAACACGTAGTGCTGCACCCCGGTCGCGCGGTCGCCGTCGAAGTCGACGACCGGCGGGTTCCCGACGTACTGCCCGGGAGGCGCGCTCTTGAGGAGCATCGGGAAGTCGTCGAGGCCGTAGAGCGTGCCGAACGCGTTGTAGGCACCGTCCTCGGTGAAGACCTCGCGCCAGTGGTCGTTGTCCTTGCGCGCCGACAACATCATGTAGCGGGCGCAGAGCTGCTGGATCTCGATCTGGTCGCTCAGCTGCTGGTGGTCCATGGATCTCCGCTCCTCCACTGGCACTGACTCATGACTTTGACGTCAACTTACGTGTTGATGCCGCCCTGGTCTCAAGTCACCCGGCCGCCGTTGACACCGATGATCTGGCCGGTCACGTACCCCGCTTCGTCGGACACGAGGTAGGCGCAGGCAGCGGCGATGTCCTCGGGGATGCCGATGCGCTTGACCGGCAGGTGCCGGCCGACGTCCTCGAGCGTCCCCCCACCGAAGCGGCCCTCCGAGGCGGCGCGCCGGCTCATCGGGGTGTCGATCGCACCCGGCGGGATCGTGTTCACCGTGATGCCGAGCGGCCCGAGTTCGAGCGCCAGCGTCTTGGTGAGGGCGATCATCCCGCCCTTCGACGCCGAGTACGCGGCCATGTTCACCGCGCCGGTCTGCGCGCTCGACGACGAGATGTTGACGATGCGCCCCCACTTCGCGTCGATCATGTCGGGCACCACCGACTGCGTGACGTGGAACGTCCCGGTGAGGTTGATCGCGATGATCCGCTCCCACATCTCGGTGGTGACGTCCTGGAAGCGCTCGAACGCGTCCTTGCCCGCCGCGTTGACGAGCACGAGCACGTGCCCGAGCTCGCTGCGCACCCGCTCGACCGCGGCATCGACCGCGGCCCGATCGGAGACGTCGACCTGATACGCGATCGCGACACCACCCTCCTCGGTGATCTCCTTGACCGCGTGCTCTCCCGCGTCGGCGTCGACGTCGAAGATCGCGACCTTGGCGCCGTCGTCGGCCAGGCGCTCGCTGATCGCGAGTCCGATCCCCGACGCACCCCCGGTCACGATCGCAGTGCATCCAAAGAACGACATCAGCTACTCCCCCTCTGGTGTTCCGAACTGACCTGTTTCACGCGGCACCCGACCTGGTCGACCGGTCGGCGGGGATGGCGTCCCAGTAGCCCATCTCCTGGAGGATCCCCACCGCCAGCTCGCCGCTCTCGGTGACGTGGTGCTCCATGAGCCGCTGCGCCTCGTGCGCGTCGCGCTGCTCGAGCGCGGTGAGGATCCGCGCGTGGTGGTGGGCCGACGTCTCCGCCCATCCGGGCACGAACTCGAAGTACCGCACCGGCAGGCTGCGCGACAGGAGCGCGAGCACCGAGACGAGGCGACGCGAGCCACCCGCGCGGTTGATGCGCCGGTGGAACTCGTGGTTCCAGCTCGCCTGGGCGTCGGCGTCGATCGCGGCGCTGAACGACTCGTGGATCGAGCGCAGCTCGACGAGGTCGGCATCGCTGAGCGACGTCGCCGCCCGGCTGGCCGCCAGTCCCGCCACGAGTCCGAACACGCGGTAGTGGTCGACGATGTCGGCCCGCTCGAGCGACGCGACGAACGCGCCGCGCCGCGGCACCGCGTCGACCAATCCCTCGTTGGCGAGCTCGATGAGTGCTTCGCGCACGGGGAGTCGGCTCATGCCGAGCGCGGCGCTGATCTCGTCCTGGTCGATCTTCGTGCCCGGGGTGAGCCGACCGGTGAGGATCTGCTCGCGCAGGTAGTCGGCGGCCGAGTCCTTGAGGCTCGGATGACTGGCTCCGCGTCGAGGCAACGCCTTGGGAAGTGGGGTCGGGCTCGGCGGAGAAGTCGGTGGCTGGGTCACGACTCGTACACCACCTTGGCGGTCGGGGAGGTCGGCAGACCCTGGCAGGTGAGCACCCATCCCTCGTCCACCTCGTCGGGCATGAGCGCGTTGTTCACCCGCATCTTGGCCTCCCCCACCTCGAGCCGCGCCATGCACGTGGCACAGCTCCCCGACTCGCACGAGAACGGCGCGCGGAGCCCGGCCCGACGCGCGGTCTCGAGGAACGTCTCGCCCGCCTGGTACCGCACTTCGTGGGCGCGCCCGTTCAGGACGATCGTGACCGTTTCGGTGGTGACGGGCTCGGAGCGAGCGGACGCGAGCGACGAGGAGGTGTCGGTCGCAGATTCGACCACCGCCGCCTCGGCGACTGGAGCCAGTGGCTCGTCGCGCACGCTCGCCGCGAATGCGAACCGCTCGACGAACACCTGCTCCGACGACACGCCCGCGACCTCGAGCGCGTCTTCGACGACGTCCATGAACGGCCCCGGCCCGCACAGGTAGAAGTCGGCGTCGCCATCGTCGCCGACGAAGGTTCGCACGAGGTCGGAGTGCACGAACCCCTGGTCGGTGTCGAGATGGTGCACGACCTCCAGGCGATCGCCGTGGCGCGCGACGAGATCGTCGAGCGCGGCGCGGAAGATGACCGACTGCGCGTCGCGGTTCGCGTAGAGCAGTCGCACGCGTCGATCGGTCGCGGTCAGTGCGCTCTTGATCACCGAGATCACCGGCGTGATCCCACTACCGCCGGCGAACGCGACGATCGGCGTGGGGTGGTCGCGCAACGTGAACACCCCGGCGGGCAGGGTGAGCGCGAGCTCGTCGCCCTCCGCCACCTCGTCGAGCAGCCAGTTCGACACCCGACCACCCGCGACCCGCTTCACCGTGAGCGTGAACTCGTCGTCGACGTCGGGTGAGCTCGACATCGAGTAGCAGCGCAGGAGCTCGTCGTCGCCCAGCGGGATCCGGAACGTGCAGAACTGACCGGCCTCGTAGGCGAACGCGTCGCGGAGGTCGTCGGGCACGTCGAAGACGAACGACGTGGTGTCGTGGGTCTCCGGCACGACGCGGCGCACGCGGAGCGGATGGAAGCCGTGATCTCTACTCATGTGCCCAGGTCGATGTGGAGGTCATGCGGGCGTCTTGTAGACGACGCCGCCTTTCATCACGAAGTTGACGTGCTCGAGCGCGTTGATGTCCTCGGTCGGATCGCCGGGCACCGCGATCACGTCGGCGAGGTAGCCGGGCGCGAGGCGACCAAGCGTGTCAGCCGACTGCACCAGCTCCGCGCTGGTCACCGTCGACGTGTGGATGGCGTCGATCGGCCGCATCCCCCGCTGCACCAGCGCCCACAGCTCCTTCCAGTTCTGGCCGTGCGGGATGGCGGGCGCGTCGGTGCCGGTGGCGATCCGGGCGCCGGCGTCGATGAGGCGCGTGATCGTCTTCTTGGCCACCGGGAACACCGCGGCCGCCTTGGCCTGCAGCTCGGGTGCGGCCTTCGAGGTGTCCATGGCTTCGGAGAGGTAGGAGGTCGGCACGATGAACGTGCCCTTCTCCAGTGCGAGCTTCTGGGTCTCCTCGCTCATCAGCGACGCGTGCTCGATGCAGTCGATGCCCGCTTCGATGGCGGCGCGGATGCCGTCGTCGCCGTGCGCGTGCGCAGCGACGTACATGCCGCGCCGGTGGGCCTCGTCGGCGATCGCTTCGAGCTCCTCGTCGGAGTAGTGCTGCGCGCCCGGCGGACCGGTGAGCGACATCACACCACCCGACGCGCACACCTTGATCTGCTTCGCGCCGTACTTGATCTGGTACCGGACTGCGCGCCTGACCTCACTCACGCCGTCGGCGATGCCCTCCTCGACGGTGAGCGGCATCATGTTCGGCGCGATGCCCGCGAACATGGTGGGGTCGAGGTGACCGCCGGTCGGGGTGATCGCGTGCCCGGACGGGAAGACGCGCGGACCGGGGAACCAGCCCGCGTCGATCGCCCGCATGATCGACACGTCGAGGAGCAGCCCGCCCGTTTGCACGAAGATCCCGAGGTTGCGGACGGTCGTGAAGCCCGCGAGCAAGGTCTTGCGACACGCGGGGATCGCACGCAACACCTTCATGACCGGGTCGTCCTGCACCGCGCTCATGTGCGTCGACCCCGCGCCACCCATCACGAAGTTGAGCTCCATGTCCATGAGCCCCGGCAGGAGCGTGACGTCACCGAGCTCGATCACCTGCGCGTCGTCGGGGATGCGCTCTGGCCCCACGTCGACGATCCGGTCGCCCTCGACGACCACCACGCCCGGCTCGACCACGACCCGTTCGATCACGTCGATCATGCGGTCGGCCTTCAACACCACCGGCTGCGACGGCGGCTTCGGTCGCTCGCCCGCGTAGATCGTGGCGGTCATCGGTGCTCCCCCTGGAGTTCGGAAAATATCGTATTTCTGATCTCGGTCATCAGCCCTGGCCCGGATCGGCAGGCTCGAGCGTCACCGGGATCGCGCAGTACGTCGCCATCCCGGTGATCGGGTCGAGGTCGTCCTTGCTGGTGAGCCGGTTGACGTTCACGTCCTGGTGGCCGTGGGGCACCGAAACCGCGCCCGGCCGGATGCCGTCGTCGACCTTGGCCGTGCCGGTGATCGAACCGTGCGCGCTCCGCAGCACCACGCGTGTGCCGTCGACGACGTGGGCCGCGACGGCGTCGTCGGGATGCACGACGAACGTTGCCGGCTCGTCGAGGTAGGCGAACTGCGAATTGAGGTGTCGCACCTGACGACGCGGAACGAGGACGAGCGGCTCGGGATCCACGAGGTCTGCGAGTTGGTCGACGAGGAGCGCGGGCGCGAGTCGCCAGCCCCCGAGCCGTTCGACGTGCGCGTCGACCCACGGCGCGGGGACGTCGTGCTCGACCTCGACCCAACCCGCGGCGACGAGATCGTCGAAGGAGCACCGCGCCCGCTTGCCGATGCGGGCGAGCATGGCGTCGTCGTCGGCGTCCTCGGGGACCAGATCGTGGCCCAGACGACGACCCAATTCCGCGATCACCCACCAGCTCGACCGTCGGTCACCGACCGCGTCGACGACTGCGGGCGTGTGCTGGGCGGCGACGCGCGGGCTCAGGAAGTCCCACAGCGTGACGTCGGCCCGCTCGAGTTGGTCCTTGGTCGGCAACACGTGGGTCGACATCGCCGTCGTGTCGTTGGCGATGATCTCGGTCGTCGCGAGCACGTCGAGGTCGCGCAGCGCCGGCTCGAGCACGTCGGCCTCGGGGAACGCGGTCAGCAGGTGGCCGCCGAAGTTGAGCACGGCGCGGATGTTGCCGGCGCGGATCTCGTCGGCGAGCACCGCGCAGGGCCACTCTCCCATGAACGCGTGCGTCTCGGGCCGGCTGGCGGGCCCGGGCCCGAACGATCCGCCGGGCGGCGAGACCGGGAGCTCGAACGCCTCGAGCTGGTGGCCGAAGCCGGGGTGGAACCAGTAGCCGCCGGGGCGGTTCATGGAGTCGGTGAGGATCATCACCGCCCACGCCAACCACTGCGTGACGTTGGCGCTCCGGGCCATGGTGACGCCGGTGCCGGTGTCGATGGCGACGCGGCCGACGCGTCGCACCGCCGCCAGCAACTGGTCGAGGTCAGCAGCCTCGACGTCAGCGAGCCGCGCCGCGTGGTCGCGGGTGAACGGCTCGACTGCGGCCGCGAGCGCGTCGACGCCCTGGGCACGCTCCGCGAGCACGACGGGATCGGCACCGTCGCGGAGGAGCGCCCGGACGAGGAACGCAAGCACCGCGTAGTCGGTGCCCGGCCGCGGCGCGAGATGATGCGTGGCCAACCGCGCGGTCTCGGTGATGCGCGGGTCGATCACCCAGATCTCGGCCCGCCCCGCCAACTCGCGCAGCGTCGACACCGGATCGGGGATCGCGACCGAGTGGCCGTGAGACACCACGGGGTTGCTGCCGATGACGAGCAGGAGCTCGGCGCGCGGATGGTCGGGCCGACCGCTCAGCGCGACCGCGCCGCCGACGAGGTCCGAGATCAGCACCTTGGCGGTGCCGTCGATGGTGAGTGGGCTGAACTTGGCCGGAGTCCCGATCTTGGCGTGCAACGCCTGCGCCATGCGGTAGCCCGCGGCGTCCATGCCGTTGCCGCTGCCGAAGAAGATGCCGACCGCAGCGGGGCCGTGCTCGGCGATGATCGCACCGACGCGGGCGCCGAGATCGTCGAGGCATTCGTCCCAGGTCGTGGGCTGCAGCTCGCCGTCGACGCACACCAGTGGACGTTCGAGGCGATCCGGGTGGTGGTGCATCTGCGGGAGAGCGCGGCCCTTGGCGCACGTGTAGCCGCGCGACAGGGGGTGGTCCTGGTCGCCGCGCACGCGCACCACGTCATCGCCGTCGACGTCCACGAGGATGCCGCACACCGACGTGCACACGCGACAGAAGCTGCGCACGGTACGAGCCGCGGATGTGGTCGTCGTCGCGTTCATCGTGGTGCTCATCGTGGCCCCCGCTCCCGTTCAGCGGTCGGCCGCGATGCCGTGCACGAGGAGATCCCAGAGGACCTCGCCCCCGGAACCCGGCGGCGACGCGCTGATCGTGGCCGCGAACGCGTTGAACATCGTCGCCTGGAGCACCACGCCGGTGATGCGCTGCCGGTCGAGCCCCGGGCGCAGCGCGCCCGCCGCGTCGGCGTCGTCGAGGAGACGACCGAGGAGCTCGACGACGGGCGCGAACGCGTGCGCCGCCTCTTTGGGATGCGACGTGAGCAGCTGCTGGGCGAACTCCACCAACGCGGGTGCGGGTCCGGTCGCGGGCTCTCCGGGTGCGCTCGTGCGGCACATGCGGTTGTACTCCACGCAGAACGCGTGAAGTCGCTCGATCGGGTCGTCGCGTTCCGCGACCACGAGCTCGAGCTGCGCGGCCGCGCCCTCGACCGACTCCTCGAACAGCGCGAGCAGGAGCTCGTACTTGCCCGCGAAGTACTGGTAGAAGGTGCGCAGCGACTGGCCGGAGCGCTCGACGACCTCCTGCACCGTGAAGTCGGTCGCGTTGGTGTTCATCAGCTCGCGCGCCGCGTCGAGGAAGAGCTCCACGCGGTTCTCCGCGCGACCGCGCCGAGTCGAGCGCGCGGGCGACCGCCAGTTCGCGCCGGGTCGCCGGTGCGGCCTCGACCTCGGGCGGCTCGGTCGGCACCTCGTTGGTGGTCACGTCAGCTCGCAGCCAGATCGGCGTCGATCTCGACCCCGAACGACTTGAACGCCATCGCCAGCAGGTCGTAGGCACCGACCGTGAACACGAGGTCCATGAGCTGGTGGCGGTCGAGCTCGCCGGCCAGCACCGCCCACGTGTCGTCGGTGATCTGCGCGTCGGCCACCAATTCGTCGACGGCACGGAGCATCGCCGCGTCGATCGCCGACCAGCCGTCGGCGTGCGGACCTTCGGCGACGCGCTCGATGTCGGCCTCGGTGAACCCGAGATCGCGGGCGATGACCACGTGCTGGCGCCACTCGTACTCGGCGCCGCGGCGCGCCGCGACCCGCAACACGAGCAGCTCACGCTGCCGGGCGTCGAGCGTGTTCGTGTAGAGGATGTGACCGTTGAACGTGTGGTACGCCTGCATCAGTGCGGGGTGCTGCGCGAGGGTCCCCAGGACGTTGAGCCCCTTCGGGCCGCCCTTCGAGCGGCGCAACTCCTGCGTGGCACCGGCGGGGCGCAGCGCCGCGAGTCCGGCGCGCACGTCGTCGCCCCACTCCTCGGGTGGCAGCGGCGGGATGCGCGGTGCAGACCCCTCATTCGGGGCTGCCGTGCTCACTGCACCGCCTCGTTGCCGGCGATGGTGGTGCGGTGCATGTCGCGTGCCGACGACGGGTCGTAGCGAGTGGCCCGGTGCAGCACGCCGCGGTTGTCCCAGATCACGAGGTCACCGACCGCCCACTCGTGGCGGTAGACGCTCTCGGGGAGCGTCGAACGTTCGAGCAGGTCGGCGAGGTACGCGCGGCCCTCGCCTTCGCTCATCCCCTCGACGTGGTCGGTGGTCGCGCCCAGCACGAGCGACTTCCGTCCGTTCTGGTGCCGCCAGACAAGGGGGTGGGTCTTCGGCGGCCGCTTGCTCCACATCTCGATGTCGGCCTCGGAAGCGTTCGGGTGCGACAGCTTCTGGGCGGCCAGGAAGGAGTGCACCACCCGCGTGTCCAGTGCTTGCTTCTTCTCGTCGTCGGAGAGGGCGTCGTAGGCCGCGTAGGTGCTGGCGAACTCGGTGTCGCCACCCGACGCCGCCACCTCGTGCGCGCTCAGCACGGTGGCCATGATCGGGATGTCGTCGGTCATCCCGTCGATGTGCCAGTCGAACGTGCCCTTGAGGTAGTCGGCCGCCGGGTTCTTCGCGGGGTCGAGCGTCACGCGGAAGATCTCGGCACCGTCGTCGCGACGACCGACCTTCTCCACCGTCCCCAACCGCCGGCTGAACGCGACCTGCGTGTCGTCGTCGAGGTGCAGCTCCCGGAACACGAGCACCCCGTACTGATCGAGGAGCTCGAGGCATTCATCGGCGAGCGCTTCGTCGTGGAGCAACCGATCGCGGTCCACGTCGAGGACTTCGACGCCGACGCTGTCGCTGAGTGGTTTCGTGGTGACGGTCATCGTTCCTCCTGGATCCCGAAGGGATTCGTGCAGGTGAAGGGATAGATCCGGGTGAAGTCGACACCCGGTTCTTCTGCGGCGAACGCTTCCCACACCGCGGTGGTGACCGCGCCGACGGTGGCGGGCGCGTCTCGGTCGGTGACCGCGCGCAGGTAGAGCTGCACGTCCTTGGCCATCAACGAGTTGGTGAACCCCGAGGCGTAGCGACCGGTGAGCACGTGGTGCGGGAACTTGTCGCTCGTCGCCGCACTGCGCCCGCTCGAGCCGTTGAGGACCTCGAGCATGACGGTCATGTCGAGCCCCTCGGCGACGCCGAACGCGATCGCCTCGCTGGTGGCGATCAGCGCGGTGGCGGAGAGGAAGTTGTTGGCGAGCTTCATCGTCTGCGCGAGTCCGGCACGATCACCCACCCGGTAGCGGCAGTCGCTCAGCCCCGAGAGCACGGGCTCGATGTGCGAGCACGCGTCGTCGCCGGCGGCGTACATCACCGCGAGCGTGCGTGCCCGTGCGCCGGCGACGCCGCCCGACACCGGCGCGTCGACGTACGCGATGCCGGCATCGACGCAACGCGCGTCGATCGCCCGCGACGCGGCGACGCCGACCGTGGACGTGTCGACCACGTGGGTCGTGAGGCGCTCGTCCGCGGCTACGACCTCCGCGGCGACCGCCTCGGACACCGCACCGTCGGGCAGGCTGCAGACGACGACGTCGGCTCGGCGCGCGACATCGGCCACCGAGTCCACGGGCGTCACCCCGGCCGGCGCACGATCGGGACCCGCGGTGTCGTGTCCGACGACGGCGAAGCCCGCGCCCACGAGGTTGGCCGCGAGCGCGCTGCCCATGTTGCCGAGCCCGATGACCCCCACCGTCTCCATCTCAGCCGTCGTTCCTCGCGGCGCGCAGCTCGCGGATCACCCGTCGGGCCGAGACGCCTGCGGGACCGCCCACGTACGCGACGAGTTGGTAGAGCAGCTCGTCGATCTCGGCGTCAGTGACGCCGGCCCGCGGCGCGGCGGCGGCGTGCAACCGGAACTCGTCCATCCGTCCCGACGTCGCGGTGATGGCCAGCACCAGCAGGCTGCGGTCGCGCGTCGACAGCGGACCTTCGCGTCGTCCAGACCCCCCACGCGGTCGACGTGATGAAGTCCTGGAACTCGATCGCAGCCGGGTCGTCGTCCGACGTGACCGAGTCGACGTACTCGTCGCCGAGGATCGAGCGCCGCTTCGCGTACGCGGCCTGCAGTGCTTCGTCGTCCATCGGACGCCTGCGATCAGACCGCGGGCTCGACGATGACGTCCATCCTGGCCGCGCCGCTGTCGGGCACGTACGGCTGGCGCCACACCTCGACCGGGAACGAGACGTTCACCAACGAGTAGCAGAGCCACAGCAGGTGACGCGCGTCGTCGGGCAGCGCGTCGAGTTCTGTCCGGTCGATGTACGCCATCGCCGCTTCGAGCCGCGGGAACGCGGCGTCGTAGAAGGCCTGCATCTCGTCCATCGAGCTCGCCAGCCGCTTCGCGTAGCGCTCGCGCTCGAACTCGAGGGCCCAGTCGGCGAACGGCTCGAGGTCGGAGAAGTCGGTGGGCAGCGTGGGCATGTCAGTGGCCATGTCAGCGTCCCTTCTCGTACTCGTCGACCCACTCGTGGGTCGTGTGGTGGAGCTGGCGCAGGAGGATCTCCTGGTCGCCCAGCGGGAACTGCGTGACCGCACGCGACTCGAGCATCGTCTGCGTCGCTTCGAGTGTGTTGCCGTCCTGCAGCGCGTACTCCTTGAACGTCACCGCCGCGAGCTCCTGCGCGAGCCGCTCACGCGCGTTGCGTGGCGGCACGAAGTAGAGCGTGCCCTCGAAGATGTGCTTGTTGTACGCCGTCGGCCAGTAGTGGTACGTGAGGTACCAGTTCGGCTTCCAGACCAGGATCATGAAGTTGGGGAAGAACAGGAACGAGTCTGTTCCCCACTGCTTCGCGCGCGCCGGGTTGACTGCGGGAGGCAGCTCGAACTCGATCGGCGCCTCCCACGGGCCGAACAGCCCGCTGTGCAGCACGCGCTCGATCGGCTTCACCATGTTGAGGTCCTTCGGCGGCGACATCCCGCCCCACGACGACACCATCGCGTGCGGGCCGTCGATGTCGTACGCGAGCGCTTCGTAGCCGTAGCCCTGGAGCTTCGCGGACTCCTCCGACACGGCCTGGCGCGCGTGCAGAACGGGTGCGTGGTAGAACTCGGTGAAGGCGTCGATGAAGAGCTTCCAGTTGCTCCCGACCTCCGCCCGGTACTTGAACACCTGCGTCATCTCACCGAACGGGTAGCCCTCGAGGCCGCGTCCGAGCTCGCCGAGGTAGTCGCGCAGCGGTGTGGAGTCGCTGTTGGACTGGTCGGCGTCGAGGTTGACGAAGATGAACCCCTCCCACGTGTCGACGCGCACCGGCGCGAGCCCGTAGTCGGACTTGTCGAGGTCGAAGAACTCGCCTTCCTGCTGCACGAAGTTGAGGTCGCCCTCGAGGCCGTAGCGCCACCCGTGGTACTTGCAGGTGAACTGTCGGCACGTGCCCGACGTCTCCTCGCCCGGGTAGTCCTGCCACACCAGCTTGTTCCCGCGGTGACGACAGATGTTGTGGAACGCGCGCACGCCGTCGGGCGCGCGCACGATGATCACCGACGTGCGGACGGCGTCGATCTCACGCGTGAAGTAGCTCCCGACGCGCGCGAGCTGCTCGACCCGACCGACGTTGAGCCAGCTCCGCCCGAAGATGGCGTCGCGCTCCCGCTCGAAGTACTCCGGCGAGATCGAGTCCTCGTACGAGACCGGTGCGGTACCGAGTTGCGGGTAGTGCGCGGTCCATGAGCCCTCGGCGGGCTTGGGAAAGTGCGGCATCGGCCGTCCCCCTGTGAGAGGCCCCCCGTGTGCGGCCTGACGGACGGACTCTAACATGCATCTCCCAGAAAGAGAACCCCCCTCTACCTGGGATGCACGGGCATGCGAACCCTTCTCCCACAAGGTTGCGTCACTCGAGGTGCCTCTGACGCCCTCAGGTGACGCAACCTCGCAGTTGGGAGGTCAGCGGAGAGCGCAGGTGTTGCCGCCGTCGACGGGAATGATCGCCCCGTTCACGAAGCTGGCCCGGTCGGACGCCAGGAAGCACGCCACCTCGGCGACCTCCTCGGGCTGGCCGGCGCGCTTCATGGCCGCCCCCTCCACCAGCTGGGGGAAGCTGTCGATCGCCGCCTGACCGCCGGAGAGCTCGGTGATGATCAAGCCCGGGCACAGCGCGTTGGCCCGGATGCCCTTGGCGCCGTATTCGACCGCCGCCGCCTTGGTGAACGCGATCACGCCCGCCTTGGCCGCGCTGTACACGCTCGTCGGCATGTCCGACGCGTTGAGGCCGCCGATCGACGACCAGTTGACGATCGAACCGCCACCGGTCGCGCGCATGGCCCGGATGGCGTGCTTCGTTCCGAGCAGCACGCCGCGCAGGTCGACGTCCATGATGCGGTCGTACTCGGCCATGGTGATCTTGTGCACGGGTTCGGCTCCGCCGATGCCGGCGACGTTCAGCACGGCGTCGACGCGACCGAAGGCCTCGAGCGCGGCGGCGAACATCGCCTCGACCTGCTCCTCCTGCGTGACGTCGACGCGGAAGGGCACCACCGCGTCGCCGAGGGAGGCTGCGGTCTCCTCTTCCCGCCCGCTGATGTCAGCCGCGAGCACGCGTGCGCCTTCGCGCACGAACACCTGCGACGACGATCTCCCCATCCCCGATCCCGCGCCGGTGATCACGGCGACCTTGCCGTCGAGCTCTCCCATGGTTCTCCTTCAGTCAGTCGATTGCGGATGAAGTAGTGCGACGATCGCCGACGGCGTGAGCGGCAGGTCGGTGACGCGCACGCCGAAGGGCGCGAGCGCGTCGGCGACCGCGTTCACCACCGCGGGCGGCGCGCCGATGGCGCCGCCCTCCCCCACGCCCTTGTAGCCACCCGGCCCGGGACTCGGCGTCTCGACGTGCCCGTACTCGAGCATGGGCACGTCCGACGCGGTGGGCATCAGGTAGTCCATCAACGTGGTGGTGACCGGGTTGCCGGCGTCGTCGTACTCGAGGTGCTCCAGCAGCGCGCCGCCGATGCCCTGCACGGTGCCGCCCGCGATCTGGCCCTCGACGACGTTGGGGTTGATCATCGGGCCGCAGTCCTCGCTCACGATGTAGCGCAGCAGCGTGACCTTCCCCGTGACGACGTCGACCTCGCACGTGCACACGTGCGTGGCGTTCACGAAGATCGACCCGGTGCGCGCGGTGTAGCGCGCGCTGGCCTCGAGGCCGGCGGGCACGCCCGGCGGGAGCGACTGCGGCTCGAAGTACGCCATGCGGGCGAGGGTCTTGAACGACACGCCGACGTCGGGCGTCCCGCGGACGCTGGCGCGACTGCCGGCGAGCTCGATGTCGTCGGGCGCCGCCTCGAGCTTGTGCGCGGCGACGGCGACGAGGCGTTCGCGCAGGATCGCCGCGGTCTCCTCGATCGCGCCCGCGGTCATCGAACCGCTCCGACTCCCGGCCGCGCCGGCGCCGAACCCGGTCAGCGCGGTGTCACCCTGGATGGTGGCGACCTGGTCGATGTCGACGCCCAGCGCATCGGCGGTCAGCTGCACGACGGTGGTCTCGATGCTGTTCCCGGTCGATCCACCGGCGATGTACACGTTGACCGCACCCGAGGGCTCGATGCGGATGGTCGCGCCCTCGGTCGCGTAGTACCCGAAGCCCGGCGTCGACGGCTCGACGTAGTTCGACAACCCGACGCCGAGGTACCGACCCTCAGCGTGCGCCGCGGTCTGTTCGGCGCGGAACGCGTCGTAGTCGAGCATTTCGAGCGCGTGCTCGAACGTCTCGAGCGGCGAGATGCTGTCGTAGGTCATGCCGTTCGGGCTGGTGTACGGCAGGTCGTCGACGCGCAAGAGATTGCGGCGACGCAACTCGGCGGGATCGATCCCGCTGTCGCGCGCCGCGAGATCGAGGAGCATCTCGCGGGCCAAGGTCTCGAACTGCCAGGGACCGCGGTAGGCGGTGCGACCGACGGTGTTCGTGTACACCGTCTTCGTCGCGAAGCTGGCTTTCGGTACGCGGTACGGACCGGGGAACAGCGCGCCGACGGCGGCCGCGCTCATCATCGGCCACGGTGTGGGATAGGCGCCGCAGTCGGACACGAAATCGACGCCGACGGCCTGGATCACGCCGTCAGCATCGAGCGCGACGCTCACGTCGGCGTGCTCCTGGCGCGACTTGCCCGCCGCGATCAGGTTCTCGCGCCGATCCTCGACCCACTTCACCGGCGCACCGAGCTTGCGGCCCGCGAGCATCAGGCACATCTCGTCGCGCTGCACGAGGATCTTCTGGCCGAAGCCACCGCCGGTGTCGCGCATCACGACGCGGATGCGGTGTTCGGGGATGCCGAGCAATCGCGAGCAGAACAGCCGCACCTCGTGCGGCGACTGCGTCGCGGAGTGGATGGTGAGGTCGCCGGTGCTGGGCGAGTAGTCGACGACCAGGCCGCGCCCCTCCATGGGCACCGGCACGTAGGCCTGTTGCGCGATGGTCGCGCGCGTGTCACGTGCGCCGCCGACGCGTACACGTCCTCCAACGCCGACGCCGGCAGTCCGCCGAGCTCGGTGATGAGGTTGGAGCCGTGGGCTTCGTGCACGAGCTCCGTCGCCGCTTCCGCAGTGCGGTAGTCGACGACGGGTGTCAGCGGCTCGTAGTCCACCTCGACGAGCTCGGCCGCGTCCTCGGCCAGGTAGAGCGACTCGGCCACGACCAACGCCACCGGATCGCCGACGAAACGCACCTCGTGCTCGGCCAGTGGCGGTCGTGGCGTCTCCGGGCTCCCCGGCCCGATCGACGTGTGCCACTGCTCCCCGACGTCGGGGTTGAGGTCGGCGGCGGTGAACACCGCGCGCACGCCCGGCGCGGCCAATGCGGCGGACGTGTCGATGCCCCGGATCGCAGCCCGGGCGAGCGTGCTGCGCACGAAGGACGCGTGGAGCAGCCCGGGGAGGCGTACGTCGTCGACGTACGTGCCGTGGCCGGTGAGGAGTCGGGCGTCCTCGACCCTCGACACCCGCATCCCCGAGTACCGCGCGGCACCCGCCATCGGCGCGCCCCTCTCTGTGCTCCCTCGATGTTGGGCGACCGCCCAAACACGTACCCTAGCGGCGTGGTTGCCACCCGTCGCCTGGGTACCGAGACGTCCGAGACCCGCGCCACGCTGCTCGACGCCACCGAGCAGCTGATGCTCGATTCGGGCTACGCCGCGGTCAGCTCGCGGCGCGTCGCCGCGGTCGCGGGCGTGCGTCCGGCGTTGGTGCACTACTACTTCCGCACGATGGACGACCTGTTCCTCGCCGCGTTCCAGCGGCGCGCCGAACAGGCCTTCGCGCACCAGCAGCGCGCGCTGCAGTCTCCGCAACCGCTCTGGTCGCTCTGGGAGGTGAGCCGTGACCCGCGGGGCACGGTGCTCACGATGGAGTTCTCCGCGCTCGCCAACCACCGGCCCGCGATCCGGGCCGAGATCGCCGCGGCGGCCGAGCGCATCCGTGCCCAGCAGGTGGCGATGCTCACCGACGCGCTCGCCGCGCACGGCGTGACCGTCGACGACTGCCCTGCGGTCGTCGCCGCGGTGCTCATCGCCGGGATCTCGATCCTGCTCGCGCTGGAACAGGGATCGCTCGGCATGTCGACCGGCCACGCCGAGACCATCGCCTACGTCGAAGGATTCCTCACCCGCCTCGAGGGCGAGCGCGGGGCTACTGCGTGACCCGGTAGGCGAGCAGCGTGCCCGGCCGTCCCACCGTGCCGGTCGGGACGAGGAGCAGGTCCCCCACCGCCGCGGGCCAGCCCGCGATGCCGTTGCCCACGTCGATGGTGGCGACGATCTTGCCGGTGGCACGGTCGAGTGCGACGAGCTGACCTTGGTACGTGCCGGTGAGGACGAGGTCGTTGACGACGGTCGCGCCGCCCATGGGATCTCCGGGCACCTTCGTGTCCCACCGGTGCTTCCCGGTGGTCGCGTCGATCGCCACCACCTCACCGTCCTGCGTACCGATCGAGCCTCCGAAGTACGCGGTCTTGTCGGGTTCGAGCGTGGCCGGCGCGTTCAGCGTGGCCACGTAGACGACGCCGTCGGCCGTGGCCGGTGGGGTGAGGACGCCGCCGTACGTCCCCGGCATCACCTCGGTCGGTCCGGTCAACGACGTGAGGTCGTGGTTCTCGTGCACGCCGACCGCGGTCTTCCAGAGGAGCTTGCCGGTCGCTGGGTCCATGCCCAGCACCTGGCCGCCCTTGCCCGCCCCGATCACGACCTGCCGCGCCGCGTTGCCCGTCCCCGCCTTGGCGATCAACGCGTGCACGAAGTCCTGGTCGAAGATGTCGTGCTGCACCGCTTGGCGGTACCACCGCAGCTTCCCGGTCTTCAGGCTCAGCGCGACGGTGGAGTCGGTGTAGAGGTTGCGCCCGGGCCGACTCGAGCCGTTCGGGAACTCGGTCGTGCCCGGAAAGGGCGCGGGGTTGGCCACGCCCCAGTACACGAGCCCGGCCTTGGCGTCGACCGCGGGCGGATACCACGCGCCGCCACCCGAGTTGAGGTCGGCGTGTCCCCAGAGGTCGTCGGACGCGACGGTGTCGAACAACCAGTCGATGTCGCCCGTCTTCGCGTTGAGCGCGTACAGCACGCCGCGGTCGCCACCCTGGTACTGCACGCGCGCGCTCACCGGTACGGTGGCGATCAAGACCTTGCCGTTCACGAACTGCGGCTGCGCGTCGACGCCTTCGCTCGGCGTGTCGGTGAGGTCCCTCTTCCACCGCACCTGTCCGTTGTCCTGCTCGAGCGCGATCGCGCCCGTCGGCGACGTCGCGAAGACCGCACCGTCACCGACACTGACCCCCTGCGGCCCGATGGTGAACCCGACCGACGCCGACTGCCACTTCACCGCACCGGTGGCGCGATCGATCGCGGTGACGATGCAGCGGCTGTCCTCCATGTAGACGGTGTCCCCGACGACGACCACCGCGGTGGTCAGGGATCCCGGCGTCTTCACCTCCCACGCCTTGGTCAGACCCGCGACGTTGCTGCTCTCGACCGTCGACCCCACCGCGGCGCGCGAGTTCGCGAAGTCACCGCCCGGCTGCGGCCAGTCGGACGTCGCCGCGCTGGTCTGCGCGCCCGCGCCGCCACTTGCCACGACCGCGGCGGCGACGACCAACGCCGCGCCCAGTGCGGCGCGCACCCACGCCCTGCCCATCCCGCGCACGATCCCCCTCAGCAGTCGGCGGACATCACCGCCGACATCCCCGCCGGCCCCGCGTCCGCATTCTGGCTCGCGGAACGGGTCAGCGGGTGCCAGGGATCGCGCCGGTGGGCCAGCTCTCGTCGGCACCGCGGGCAGTCGCGTGCTCCGGACGGAGGCTGCGCAGCGCGGGATGGCGGAGCATCAACGACGTCGGCGACGCCATCGTGAAGTGCTGTCGCTGCACGCGCGCGTCGAGCAGACGCACCAGCGCTTCCTCGTCTGCAGAGCTCGCCTGCTCGATGTACGCCACGAGTTCGGCGTCGGCATCGTGGGGATCGGGACGGTGGCCGAGCAGGTTGGTCAGCTCGGCGAGGTCGTCAGCATCGAACTCGGCACCGATCTCGTCGACGCGCTTGAGGTGGCTGGCGATGCGTCCGAGCCCGCTCAGCTCGTAGTCGGCCTCGCCTGCGACCGCGGCGCGCAAGCCTTCGACCAGGTAGCGGTGCGCGGGCGCGTGACGCGTCGGCCGCGCGTCGGGGATCGCCACGGCGTCGAGCGTGTAGCCGCGGATCTCCGCGATCTACTCGAACGCCCAACGCGCGCCGTTCACGTACCACGCGAGGTACGAGATCCAGTCGGTGCCGGGGATCGGAGCGGCGAGCGGCGGGCCCGTGGACGCGATCGACAGCGCGTTGTACACCACGGTCTGGTACTCGATGACGTCGTGATCGACCGTCACGCCGGTGACCGCCTCGTAGCGCGCCACGATCGCCGAGAGGTCGCCCAGGTTCTTGATCGTGTCGCGGATGCGCAGCGCGGCGAGGTCCATCATCGGATCACCGACGTGCGCGTGTTCGAAGTCGAGCAAGCCGGTGATGCGACCGTCCTCGAACATGAACTGGAACGAGTCGTAGGTCGTGAAGCAGGCCACCGAGAGACGATCCTGCGGGACGTGGTCGCGCATCCAGCGCCGGAGGAACACCTCGACCGGATCCGCCGGCTGTCCTTCCATGCTGCGGTCGTAGACGTCTTCCATCGCGCGCATGAACCGGAGCTCGGTGGAGGCGGAGTCGGCCGGCACTGCGAAGCCGGCGGCCGCGGCCGCGTCGAGCGGGATCGTCGTAGACCCGGGCGAGCAGCTCGAGGTACTCCTCGAGGATGCGGTCGCGCTCGGCGTCGTCGGACGCGCCCGCCAGGTCGACCAGTCCGGAGAGGCGGTCCATCACCAGCGCGTACGGGTCGTCGCACAAGCCGTACGTGTGCGGCACCGGCAGGCCGTGGGCCTCGAGCAGCTCGTGCACCGCGACCTCGTCGGCGATGCGGTACGGCATCGCGATCTGCGATTCGCGCTCGCCCCGCGCGTGCAGCGGCAGGAGCCGACCGTCGACTTCGACGTCGACATCCCAGGCCGGGCGCCAGCGGGGCATGCGGTCGACCCGGGTCACGGTGCCACCGACGTTGTGCTCCACCCACGCGGCGAGCCGCTGCGATCTCCGTCTCCGGCCGCGTCCATGCCTTCTTGCATGTGACCGAGAATATCTAGATGTTTAGACTGCCGTCATGACGACCAACATCGTGTGGATCACGGGGGCGACGTCAGGCATCGGCGAAGCGTTGGCGCGCACGTGCCCGTGGCCCGACACCGAGATCGTCAGCGTCTCGCGGCGCGACCATCCCGACCTCGAGACGGTGCGGTTCGATCTCACCGACATGGACTCGTGGACGGCCGTCGACGAGCACGTCACCGCGCGTTTGGCCGACTTCCACGGTGAACGCGCCGTCTTCATCCACAACGCCCTCTACTACTGGGGCGGTCGTGCGTACATGGGCGAGGGCGATCCCGCGAACAACAAAGACGAGATCATCGCCAACACCGTCGCACCGCTCGTGCTCGGCGACATGTTCATCCGTGCCGCGCAGCCCGCGGTCGACGCGGGCGTCGACTGCGGCCTGGTCCAGATCTCCTCGGCGTCGGCGCGCATCGCGTACCCCGGCCTCGCGATCTACGGCGCCTCGAAGGCAGCGATGGAGCAGTGGGTGCGCGCGGTGAGGGCCGAGCGCGACGACCGTGGCAAGGGTCCCTGGGTGTCGGCCATCCGCCCCGGCTTCGTCGACACCCCGGCCGCCCGGCGCGACGCCGCACTGCCCGAAGACACCTATCCGGGGGTCGCCGGCATCGCCGAAGCCGTGCGCGAGGGCAACTTCCTCACCGCCGAGGAGTCGGCGGAGAACATCTGGAACTCGATCCCCGACGCCTGCATCGCCAAGCCGGTGCTGCTCTTCGGCGAGGCGGTCGGCGTCACGACCTGACGGCTCTCGTTCCGCAGCGTCGGACACGACCTATCGTCGTGCCATCCGAGGGGTGGAGGACGGCATGGCCGACAGTGAGATCCTGATCCGGGGCGGCGACGTCATCGACGGCACCGGTGCACCTGCGCAGCGGGCCGACGTGCGCGTGCGCGGTGACGAGATCGTCGAGGTCGGCCCCGACCTCGGGGTCGACGGCGCCACCGAGATCGACGCGTCGGGCGCGGTCGTCACACCCGGATTCATCGACACGCACTGCCACACCGATCCGCAGGTGTTCTGGGACCCGTACGTCGATCCCGACATCCTGCACGGCGTCACCACGATGCTGGTCGGCAACTGCAGCCTCTCGCTCTACCCCGTGACCGACGCGACCCGCAGCGACGTCTCCGACCTCTTCGCGTACATCGAAGACGTCCCGCGCCACCTCTTCGACGACGCGGTGCCGTGGACGTGGTCCGACTACGCCGGGTACCGCGACGTCGTCAACGCGACGGGCACCGGCATCAACCTCGCCGGCCTCGTCGGGCACAGCATGTTGCGCCTCGTCGTGATGGGCGACGACGCGTGGACCCGCGCCGCCACCGACGACGAGTCGGCGGCCATGGCTGCCATCCTGCGCGAGGCGATGGCCGAGGGCGCGTGGGGCCTCTCCACGTCGTTCCTCGACGTCGACCAGTCGGGCCGACCGGTGCCGTCGCGTCAAGCCGAGGGGTCCGAGTTCGACGCGTTGTTCGACGTGCTGCAGGACGCAGGCCGCGGCGTGGTCGAGGTCGTGCCCGACCTGCTCGGACCCACCGCGATGGACACGCTGCGCGACCTCGGGCAGCGCTGCGGTGCTCGCGGCGTCCCGATCACGTGGACCGGGTTCACCTACGTCGACTCGGCTCCCCAGCGCACGCAGCGGTGGATCGACGTCGCCACCGAGCTCGCCGACGAGGGCGTCGCGATGTACCCGCAGCTCTCGCCGCGCACCGTCGACATGCGCCTCAACTGGGACTCGTCGATGATGTTCATGTCGATGCCCGACGGATGGCACAAGGTGGTCGCCGCCCAGCGGCGCCGACAAGCAGGCGCTGCTCGAGGACCCCGACTGGCGGGCCGCGGCCCGCGACGAGTGGGATCGCACCAAGCTCGCCATGTTCCCCGTCAACCGTCTCGAGGTCGTGCGCATCGTCGAGGTCGTCGGGCGCCGAGAACGAGCGCTGGCTCGGTCGTACCGTCGCCGACGTGGTCGAGGAGCGCGGCGGGCATCCGTCCGACGTGCTCGCCGACTTCGTGCTCGAGAACGACTGCCGGCCCGGACTCGTCGCCACGGGCATGGCGAACGCCGACGTCGAAGGCGTCGCGCAGACGCTCCAGAACCCGGCCGTGCTGATCAGCTCGTCCGACTCCGGTGCCCACGCCCAGATGATGTGCTCGTCGGGTGACACGACGCTGCTGCTGACCCGGCACGTGCGCGACCGCGACGACTTCACGCTCGAGAACGCGGTCTACCAACTCACCGGTCGTCAAGCCGACGTGTTCGGCTTCCACCGGCGGGGCGTGATCGCACCGGGCAACGTCGCCGACCTCAACGTGTTCGCGCTCGACGAGCTGACGTACGGCGGCGACGAGTTCGTGCACGACCTGCCGCAGGGCGGCGTGCGCATGCGCCGTCCCACCGGCGGCTACCGCAGCACGTTGCTCGGCGGCACTGTCGTCCAGGAGGCCGGCGAACGCACCGGCGCGCTTCCTGGCCGCGTCATCAGCTCCCTCGGCTGACCTCGAACGACTTCGCGTCGCGCCACTGGCGCAGCACGAGGTAGGGGCCGTGGAGCGCGCCGCGGTCCCACTGGCCGAACCCGAGCGTCGTGCCGGCGCGGCCCTCGGCCGACGGCACGAGCTTCACGAGCTCGAGACCGTCGCGCACTCCCTCGCGGGTGAGCTCGGGCGCGCGGGCGAGACCCTCGGCGACCAGCAGTCCGAGGTCGTAGCCGACCGCGGCGAAGAGGCCCGGCACCGCATCCATCCCGACGCGGCGAGGAGCGCCGCGAGCACCGGATTGTCGTCGGCGACCATGTCGACGTAGACCCAACCGTCGATCTCACGCGCGTACTCGGGGTCATAGCCGCGGAGTCCGGCGGTGTTCATCGCCGCCGGCGCGTCCCATCCCGCTTCGGCGCGCGCCCGAGCGACCGCGGTACCCACGAGTCCGAGTCCCAGGTACACGAGCGCATCGGCACCCGCGGCCCGCACCGACGCCACCTCGCTCGACGCATCGTCGGCCAACGGACCGATCGGGACCCGCGCCGCGAGACCGACGCCGAGCGTCTCGCACTCCGACTCGAAGAACGCGGCGTAGCGGCGGCCGATCGGCGATCGGTCGAACACGACGCCCACCCGCCGCACGCCGAGCGACTGCACGTACCGCGCCAGCAGCATGGGCTCGTCCTCGTGCGAACCGACCTGCAGGTGGAACATGAACTCGCTGCGCGCCCGCTCGGTCCCGGCCCAGTTGAGGGTCGGGACGCGTGCCTCGTCGGCGAGCGGGGTGGCGACGAGCGCGTTGTCGCCCACCGCCGGACCCGCGATCAACAGCACGCCCTGGTCGACGAGCTCGCCGAACGCGCGCTCGATCGCGAACGCGGTGCCCACCGGGAGACCCAAGCCCGCGGCGTGCACGAACTCGACCTCCCGATCGAGCCGACCACTCTCGACCAGATCGTCGATGGGGAGCCGCATGAACGTCTCGGTGTGACCTCCGAGCGCGGCGCCCTCTTCGACCGAGTCCGCCATGTCGTGGAGGATGCCGACGCGGATCGGGACGGTCATGTGAGCACGAACCCGTCGTAGTCCTGCGCCGCGACGTCGTTGCAGCGTTCCATGTACTGGGGCAGTCCACCGACGTACGGGAGGAACACTCGAGGCTTGCCCTCGATGTTGGAGCCGTTGTACCAGGAGTTGCACGAGTCGGCGGTGAACATCGTTCCCTGCGCGACGGCGTTGACGTGCGCGCTCCAGTCGTCCTGCGCGCCGAGGTCGGCCTCCGCCCGCGTGTACCCGTGCTCGACGAGGTAGTGGAGGAAGTCGGCGATCCAACCGAGTTGCAGCTCGATCTGCGGTGGGTACGTCGCCAGCACACCGGGGCTCCCGGGGCCCACGCAGATGAAGAGGTTCGGATAGCCCTCGGTGCCGACACCCAGGTAGGTCCGCGGTCCGTCGGCCCAGTCGTCGCGCAGGCTGCGGCCGTCACGACCACGCACGTCGATGCGCGTGAGCGCGCCGGTCATCGCGTCGAAGCCCGTCGCGAGCACGAGCACGTCCAGCTCCACGAACCGTTGCGCGGTGCGAACACCGGTCGGCGTGACCTCCTCGATCGGGTCCTTCTGCCAGATCGACGAGGCGTCACGTTGTCGCGGTTGAACGTCTCGAAGTAGTTCGAGTCGAGCACGGGACGCTTGCACCCGAGCGGGTACCCGCGCGGCGACAGCGCCTCGGCGACATCGGGATCCTTCACCGTGCGCCGCACCATCTCCCGGAACAGCTCGACGGCCATCTCGTTGGCGTCGAGATCCGACGCGGTGTCGCTCCAGATGCGGCACGCGCTGAACCCGTGCTCTTCCATCGCGGCGTCGCGCTCTTCGGGCGTGCTCTCGAGGATGCGCCGCTCGCCGGTCGGGAAGGCGAAGATCACCGCCCCGGTCGTGCCCGCGGTGCCGCTGAACGACGCGTACTGCTGCTCGCGCAACTCGCGGTACCGCGCCTTGATCGCCGCCTGTTGGTCGTCGGTGAGGGGCTGGTTGCGCGACGGCCAGGTGAACGCGGCGGTGCGTTGGAACACGGTCAGGTGCTCCGCCACCTTGGCCAGCTCGGGGATCGCCTGCACGCCCGACGAACCCGTCCCGACGATGCCGATGCGCTTGCCCTCGAGCTCGACGCCGTCCTCGGGCCACAGGCTCGTCTGCACGATCGTGCCCTCGAACTCGTCGATGCCCGGCCACGCCGGACGGTTGGGTGCCGAGAGCCCACCGGTCGCCATGACCGCGAACCGGGCGCGGAACTGCTCGCCGGTCTCGGCGTCGAACACCCAGGTGTCGGTCTCCTCGTCGAACGTCATCGCGCGCACGCCGGTGTCGAGACGGATGTCGCGGCGGAGGTCGTAGCGATCGGCGAGGTGGTTCAGGTACCGCTCGATCTCGGGCTGCGACGCGAAGTGCTCGGTCCAGACCCACTCCTGCTCGAGCTCCGGGTCGAAGCCGAACGAGTACTCGAGGCTCGGGATGTCACATCGAGCACCGGGATAGCGGTTCCAGAACCACGTGCCGCCGACGCCGGAGCCCTTCTCGAGCACCAGGACGCGGAACCCCTGCTCGCGCAGGACCTTCAAGGCGTACAGGCCCGACATCCCCGCGCCGACGACCACGACATCCGCGTCGAGCACCACGGCAGCACCCTACGTCTCGCGCGACACGACCCGCCCGACGACTGCGCGGCGCACCGCGAGGTGCTCGACGCACCCGAGGAGACCTGGATAGCGTCCGGCGATGAGCGCGGCACCTCTCCTCGACATCGACCTCACCGCGCACGACCTCTACCGCGGCGGCTTCCCCCACGAGCTCTTCGACGACCTGCGCGACGAACACGCGGTCTGGCGGCATCCCCGCACCGAGCTCAACCGCAGCCCCGACGGCATCGAGTTCTGGGCTGTGCTCGGCCACCCCGAGCTCCAGGCCGTCGCGCGCGACTGGAAGGCGTTCAGCTCCCTCGACGGCCCGAGCATCTCTCCCAACGACGAGAAGCAGCGCGGGCACACCATCGTCTCGATGGACCCGCCGACGCACACGCGGATGCGGAAGCTGATCAGCGCCGGCTTCACGCCGCGCATGATCCGCCGACTCGACGAGCAGATCGAGGCGCGCACCACGGCAGTGCTCGACGCCGCCGCCGAGGCAGGCACCTGCAACTTCGTTCACGATGTCGCGTACCAACTCCCGATGCACATCATCGGCGACATCATCGGCATCCCCGAAGACGACCGCCCTGAGGTCTTCGCATGGACGGAGACGATCATGTCTTCCGGGGATCCCGAGGTCGGCATCTCGAACCAGGCGCGCTTCGACGCCTACGTGCGGCTCGACGAGTACGCCCGCGCGCTCGGCGACGACAAGCGACGCCACCCCACCGACGACGTGTGGAGCATCCTCACCACCGCGGAGATCGCGGGTGACGACGGCGAGACCTGGCGACTCACGACCTCGGAGCTCGACCAGTTCTTCTTCATCCTGACGGTGGCCGGGTCGGAGACGACGCGATCCGTCATCTCCGGCGGACTGCTGGCCTTCCGCGATCATCCCGCCCAGTGGGACCAGCTGCGCGCCGACGGGTCGGTGCGCGCAAGCACCGTCGAGGAACTGCTGCGGTGGGCGTCACCGGTCGCATGCTTCGCCCGCACCGCGACCAGCGACACGGAAGTCGACGGTCAACGCATCGCCGAAGGAGATCGCGTCACGCTCTGGTTCCCTGCCGCCAACCGCGATCCGCGCGTCTTCGACCGTCCCGACGACTTCGACATCACGCGCGACCCGAACCCCCAGGTGTCGTTCGGAGGCGGCGGCGCGCACTTCTGCCTCGGCGCGCACCTGGCCCGCAACGAGATCCGGGTGATGTTCGATCAGCTCCTCACCCGCTTCCCCGACATCGAGATCATCGGGCCATCGTCGTACCTCGTGAGCGCGCCCGAGCAGGCGATCGCAGTGGCGCTTTCCGACCTGCCGGTGCGGCTCGCGCCCTGATCCGCAACCACGTCACGATGTGGGCCGACGAAGGGAGACGACATGGCGTATGCAGACATCGGTGACGTGCGGCTGTTCTTCACCGACGAGGGCGAGGGTGATCCGCCGATCCTGATGGTCCACGGCTTCTCGTGCGACGGGCACGACTGGATGTGGCAGATCCCGCACTTCGCGGCCAACCATCGCGTGATCGTCGTCGACCTCCGCGGCCACGGTCGGTCGTCGGTACCCGCGGACGGCTACGAGCCGAAGCAGTTCGCGGCCGACATCGCCGGCCTGCTCGAGCAGCTCGACGTCGGTCCGGTGGTGGCCATGGGCCACTCGCTCGGCGGCGCCATCGTGAGCGCGTTGGCCGTCGAACACCCGGAGCTGGTGTCAGCGGTGGTGAGCGTCGACCCCGGGTACCTGCTCCCGGACGAGGTGCGCCCCATCGTCGAGGGCATGGCCGCCGCCCTCGCCACCACCGATCCCGTCGCCGCCGCGGAACAGTTCCTGTCGGCGAGTTACTCCCCGGCCACGCCGCCGGCGTTGAAGTCGTTCCACATGCGACGCATCGCGGGCGTGCCCGGTCCAGTCCTCGTGGCGACGCTCGGTGGGCTCTTCATCGGACCGGATTCGCTCGGCTACCGGGACACGTCGGTGCCGTACCTCCGGCAGCGCGCCTGTCCGGTCCTCGCGTTCTACACCGATCCTGACCGCGCCGCGTTCGAGGCCACGCTGTTCGCGGACCCGCGATCCGAGTCGATCGCGTGGGCCGGCTCCGGCCACTGGCTGCACCAGGAGCGACCGGTCGAGTTCAACACCCTCGTCGACCGCTGGCTCGAGTCGTTGTGACCATCACTGCACGATGAACGTGGTGACCATGCCGAACATGCCGTGGTCGCTCTCGGCGTGGCTGAGGATGTGGCAGTGCCACGCCCACACGCCGAGGTCGGTGGCGTGGACGAGGACCGTGTAGCGCTCGCCCGGCGCGACGTCGAGGGTGTCGACCTGGTACGGCGTGGGCGTGCGGGAAGCCGTCCTTGGCGATCACGAGCTGCGGGCAGCCCGTGCAGGTGCATCGGGTGGATCTGCAGGCCCTCGTTCATGTAGTGGACCTCGACCCAGTCGCCCTGCTTCGCGATGACCGGAGCAGTGGCGGGGAACGACTTCCCGTTGAGCGTCAGGCCGATCACGCCGGCGTCGTTGAGCACCATCGGGACCTCTTGTGACACGGTCACGCCTGCGGGCACCGGCTCGTCGCCGATGATGAACGCGCCGAGCAGCCCGTCGGGCACCTGGTGCTCGGCGTGGTGGTGCGAGTGGTACATCCCGACCGCGGGCGTTCTGCGACGCCACGAAGTCGTAGGTGAAGGTCTCGCCCGGCTTCACCGGCGGTTGCGTGACGTCGGGGACGCCGTCCATCGCGTTCGGGACGGTGATGCCGTGGAAGTGGATCGCCGTCGACTGCGGCAGCTTGTTGTCGAGCACGACCCGCACGTGGTCGCCGGGATCGACCTTGATCGTCGGGTCCCGGCACGGTGCCGTTGTAGGTCCAGCGCCTGCACCGTCTTGCCCGGCGACACCTCCCAGTCGGTGACCGCGGCGGTGAGGTCGAACTCCTTGGTGCCGTCGGCGAGCACCTTCGGCGCCAGCACCTGCGCGCCGACGCCCTTCGTGTTCGGGCCGTCGGTGAGCTGCTTCGTGTACGCGTCCACCGGCGCCTTCATCACCGCGTCCTGCTGGTCGTTCTGGGCCTTCGTCTCCGCCGAGCTCGCGGCCGCCGCGGTGGCGCCCCCGAGTCCCACGTGCAGCATCGCCGTCATCCCCGCGGCCTCGTGCCCCGGGATCTGGCAGTACGCCGTGTACATGCCCGGTCTTCAACGACGACAGGTCGAGGCTCTCCGACTTGCCCGGCGCGATGTCGGCAGTCTTGAGGCTCGTGTTCTTGATCGCGAGGTTGTGCGCGACGGTGCCGGTGTTCTTCACCGTCAACGATCCGCCGGTGTCGACCGCGATCATGGACGGGTCGATGGCGAACTCGTGCAGGGTCACCTGCGTGCCGTTCGAGGCGCTCGCGATGCTCTTGGCATCGTCGCTGCGGGTCAGCGCCTGGCCCGCGACGCCCAACGCGCCGAGTCCGAGGAGCATCGCGACCAGCGCGAACACCCATGCACCCATGCCGATTGATTCGTCGTGTCGCTTGAACCGCACACCCTGCTCCTCGAGCCGACGTCGTTGTCGTGGACACCATCGTCCGTGGTGCGAGCATTCGACAGGGCCGGAAGTCCTCTGTTCAATGAGCGTGCGACTCGGCACGATCGCGTAGGCCCCGCATCATCCTCTGCTCCATGACGAAGTGCAGCCCGTCGAACAGGTGCGTACCCACCGCGCCGCCGGAGCTCCGGATGATGAAACGCGTCGACGTCGTACCGTGAGGCTGCAAGAAGAAGGCCCATGCGCCGCTTGCCCGATCACCGCTGTCGAAGTCGGGCCCAGTCGACAGGCGACACGAGCACCAGAGCTGCGTTGGCACCTCCACGAGCGCGGCCACTTGCTTGCCCCGTTCGTGAAATCGGGCTTCGCTCGCGAGCCACACCGCATCCCCAGGGAACCGGTCCTGCCATTCCGGGTGCACCGACAGCGCGTTGCGCATGCGTGCTCCCACCATGTTCTCGAGCCAGGTGTAGCTGTAGAACCCAGCGCGGTCCTGGCCGATCTGCACGAGCCAGGGCCAGACCTCCTGGATCGGCGCCTGCACGGTGATGGCGCGCGTCGTGGTTCGGGTTCCCGCCTCGACCAGCTCGTCGACCGGGAGGGTGCCCGTCACTTCGTCGTCCGTGGCGCCCCAGCGGCGGAACCACGGTTCGACGACACGCACGTGGGCCACACCGAGCGCGATCGCCGACACGCCGACCGCGACGAGCGGGCCGCGTCGGAGCTTCATCGCATCACAGGGCCCGGCCGCCGGGTGGGCGCACGACGTGTCCGGTCACGAGGACCTCACCCGCGTCGTGCAGCCATCACGGCGACATCGTTCGCGAATCGGTCGACCGCCGGCCAGTCGGTGTACTCGTGGTCCCGACTGGTGTCGGTGTCGTTGCCCTCCCGTCGAGCGATGGACTTCATCACTCGCTTCATCATCCAGCCGTACTCCGAGTACCGAAGCGCGCCGGCGAAGTTCACGACCAGGTCGGACGCGTGCCGGTGCGTTCCAAGAGCTGCTGGACGTACTGATCCGCCTTGGCGTCGTGCTCCTCGTCGTGGCGCGTGGACGTCATGCTCACCTGGAAGAGCGCGAGCGGGACGCCTGCGAGGTCGGAGTGGTGCTGCCGCAGCCAACGGGTGACGCTCCTGCTGTGTCGTCCGAGGTGGATCGAGTCACCGACGATGACCGCGTCGAAACCGTTCGGACCTGGAGCTTCGGTCGCGTCGCGCACGTCGACCTCGACGCCGAGTTCCTCCAACACCCGTGCAATGCGCGCGGCGATCTTCGTCGTCTGACCTTCGGCACTGTGGGATGCCACGAGAATCTTCGTCATACAGTCATCGTGATCCTTCAATCCGATCGCTCCCAGGGGCGAAGGTCCTGCGGTGTGGCACCTCGGAGGTGATGGACGAACCACGTCATCGCGTGGTCCGCGACCGAGTCGAGCGCACCAGGCTCCTCGAAGAGGTGCGTGGCCCCCGGCACGACCACCAACCGATGCTCGCACCGCAGCCGTCGTGCCGCATCCTCGTTGATCGTCGCACAGCGGGATCGTTGCCGCCGACGATCAGGAGCGTCGGCGCGAACACGTTCGTGAGAGCGGAACTGGCGAGATCTGTGAGCCCGCCCCGTGACACGACGGCAGCCAACGTCGGATCCTCGGCGGCGGCGAGCAGCGCCGCGCCGGCGCCGGTGCTGGCGCCGAAGTAGCCGACCGGCAGGCCCGCGCACCGCGGGTGGCGACGCACCCACCGGGTTGCGACCAGGAGGCGGACTGCGAGCAGTTCGGCATCGAACACGTTCGCGTGGTCGACCGTCTCCTCGTCGGACAGCAGGTCGAAGAGAAGCGTGCCGCACCCCGAAGCCTCCAGTCGCTGCGCGACGAAGAGGTTTCGAGGGCTCGACCGGCTGCTGCCGTTCCCATGCGCGAAGACGACGATCCCGCGGGCGCTCTCCGGCACCACCAGCCGTCCCGGCGCGGCCAGCTGCTCTGGCGCCACGACGACATCGTGGGCCGAGCTGACGCGCGGAGCAGACGGGTGCCGTGCGTGTTCGCGCTGCGTGGTCAGGAAGAACACCACGTCGTCGTCTGTCGTCTGTGAGAAGTCCTCGTACCACTCACCCACCGTGCGGATGTGTGCCGGTGCCACCAGCGCAACCACCTCGTCGGCGTGATCGCCGAGCTGCGCAACCGTCGCCGACGCAGCCACCGGAACCGCGAAGACCACCCGTCGCGCCCCGGCTGCACGGACGATGCGCAGCGCGGCTCCGCGCGGTGTTGCCGGTCGCGATGCCGTCGTCGACGAGGACGACCGTACGGCCCCGCAGCGAGATCATCGGCCGATCACCGCGATAGCGGCGGACGTGGCGTTCGAGCTCCGCCCGTTCACGCACCGTCACCGCCTCGATCTCTGCGCTCGTCACCCCGGCGCGACGTACGAGGTCATCGTCGAGGATGCGCACACCGCCCTCCGCGACGGCACCCATCCCGAGCTCCGGCTGCGCCGGCACACCGAGCTTGCGGACGACCATCAGGTCGAGCGGAGCCCGCAGGGTTCGTGCCACCTCGAACGCCACCGGCACCCCGCCGCGCGGGAGCGCCAAGACCACCGGCTCCTCGGACCGCAGCGCCATGAGGCACGCCGCGACCGACGTCCCGCGTCGCGGCGGTCGCGGAAGGGAGTCGTCGGTGCAACGCTCATGGCCGACATGCCGTCACGTCACACTGGTCGACGCGGACCGCGGTGCGGAAGGTGCTCCACCATCGCGTCCGCGCCGGGAAAGAAGAGACCTTCGTGACCGTCGTCGTCCCATCGCACGAGGAACGGCGGGCCACCGTTCTCTCCGCGCACCTCCAGGATCTCGGCGTCGCGATCCGGCTCTCCCACGTGGTGACCCTTGATCACCAGTCGATCTCCGACCTTGGCGTCCATGGCGTCACTCCTTGCTGTTGGCGTCGGAGCTACCAGCCTCCGCGCCGGCAACGGGCGCGACTAGAGCCGAACGTCCCGTTCGATCGCGCCGGGGCCCGCGAAACGATCTCCGACGCTCGGGACCAACGCCCCTGACACCGAGCGCGCCGAAGCCGCACCATCAGAGGATCGGTCATCGAACGAGGAGTACCCACATGCGCGCCCTGCGATTGGTCGACTGGAAGCACGAGCCCGAGCTCCTCGACGTCGCCGAGCCGGAACCCGGGCCCGGGCGAGGTGCGCGTCCGCATCGGCGGTGCCGGTGCGTGCCACTCCGACCTGCACCTGATGTACGACTTCGACGCCGGCCTCCTGCCGTGGGGCCCGCCGTTCACCATGGGGCACGAGAACGCGGGATGGGTCGACGCCCTCGGCCCCGGAGCCACCGGCGTCGAGGTGGGCGACGCCGTCGCCGATCTACGGACCTTGGGGATGCGGCACCTGCCATCGTTGTGCGCAGGGCATGGAGAACTACTGCGTGCACCAGGGGAGCCTCGAGGTCGCGGGCGGTGGGCTCGGCGCCGACGGAGGCATGGCGCCGTACATGATCGTGCCGAGCTCGTGGCACCTCGTGCCGATCGGTGACCTCGATCCCGTCGCCGCGGCTCCGCTCACCGACGCTGCGCTCACCCCGTACCACGCCATCAAGCGCTCGCTGCCGCTGCTGGTCCCCGGGTCGACCGCCGTGGTCGTCGGTGCCGGAGGCCTTGGGCACATGGCGATCCAGATCCTCGAGGCGCTGTCTCCCGCCCGCATCGTGGCGGTCGACGTGAACCCCGCCGCCTTGGAGCTCGCGCAAGCGGTCGGCGCCGCCGAGACGGTGCCGATGGATGGAGACGCGGTGGAACGGGTGCGTGCCTCGACCGGCGGGATCGGCGCCGACGTGGTGCTCGACTTCGTCGGCGTCGACGACACCCTGCGGTTCGGCGCCGGTGCAGCGCGCTCGTTGGGTCACCTCACCCTCGTCGGCATCGGAGGTGGGACGCTGCCCATCGGGTTCTTCACCGTGCCGTACGAGCTCTCGGTCGCGACCACGTACTGGGGGTCGATCCCCGAGCTCATCGAGGTGATCGCACTCGCCCGCGCCGGGAAGATCCGGGCGCACGTGGAGCGGTTCTCACTCGACGACGCACCACGCGCGTACGAGCAGATGCGCGCCGGTGCGCTGCACGGCCGCGCAGTCGTCGTGCCGCAATGAGCATCGACCACATCGTCGTCGGGACGGACGGCTCCGACGCCGCGCAGCCGGCAAGTTGCGTCTGGTCACGCGCCCGCATCCCGCGAACGTGTTCACCCTCGACTGAAACGGAGCCTTCGATGAGGGAGCAACCAGAGTCCGTCCGCCTCGAGCGTCTCGGTCAGCAACTCGACGAGCTCGCCGGGCGCGCGACCCGAGCCGTCGCCGAACTGCGCGCCCAGGGCCAGTCGGTCCTCGACGACGTCGCGCAGTGGAAGGAGCACGTGGCGTTCACACGGGTCGACGCCGAGCTCGCCCGGATGGACGCAGTGCGACGAGCTGCGTCAGGCTCGCCTCGCGCTCGAGGGGCAACGGGAGCGGATCACCCGGCGACTCGACGATGCGCGCGACGAGGCGGAGGCGACGCTCCGGTCGCTGCGCGTCGTCGCTCGACAGGCGCGCTCCGCGACCTCGGCGAGATCCTCGACTTCGCCGCGCACGCGCCGTGATATCAGTCCGGGCCCTGGGCGGATCTGGCGGAGACGCACTCCGCGGTCGTGCTGTTCGCCGGGGACCGCGCCGTACAAGTTCAAGAAGCCGGTGAAGTTCGACTTCCTCGACTTCTCGACCCGCGAGCGACGAGAACGGGCGGTCCACCGCGAGGTCGAGCTCAACCGGCGACTCGCGCCCGACGTGTACCTCGGCGTCGTCGGACGTCCTCGACGTCGACGGTTCAGTCTGCGACCACCTTCTCGTGATGCGTCGGCTCCCGGGCGAGCGCCGGCTCTCCGCCCTCGTCCTGGCCGGCGCGGCCACGCGACGACGACGCTCCGAGCGATCGCCCGGACGATCGCTTCCTTCCACGCCGCGAGCGGATCGCAGTGAGGTCATCGATGCCGCCGGCACCGCCGGGCCGGATCGCCGCGAAGCTCGAGGCGCGATCTCGATGAGCTCCGGGCCTTCGCGGGTTCGATCTTCGACCGGCGAAGTGCTCGACGAGGTGGCAGAGCTGGCGGTGTGGTACGTGCGAGGGCGCACGCCCGCTGTTCGAACAGCCGGGTCGCCGACGGCTGGGTCTGCGACGGGCACGGCGACCTGCTCGCAGATGACATCTTCTGCCTCGCCCGACGGCCCGCGTGTCCTGGACTGCCTCGACTTCTCCGACGAGCTCCGCTACGGCGACGTCCTCGCCGACGTGGCGTTCCTCGGCATGGACCTCGAGCACCTCGGCGCAGCCCGAGTACGCGGCCACCCTCGTCCGTCTCTACGACGAGTTCTCCGGCGAGCATCATCCGTCGAGCCTGGTCGACTACTACATCGCGTTCCGGGCGCTGATCCGCGCCAAGGTGTCCGCACTGCGGGTCGAGCAGGGTGACGAGCCGTGCCCGCAGCGCTGCGACCGAGCTGCTCGAGCTCGCGCGCGACGCACCTCCGCGCCGGACGTGTCACGATGGTGCTCGTCGGCGGCGCTCCCGGCACCGGCAAGACCACGCTCGCCGACGGTCTGGGGCGTCGCACCGGGTGGTGCGTGCTGCGTTCCGACGTCGTGCGCAAGGAGCTTGCCGACCTGGACCCACGAGTACCCGCGCCGGCCAGCTTCGGTGAGGGTCTCTACTCGCCGGCGATGACCCGACGTACCTACGAGGAGCTGCTCTCGCGCCCGGAGTCGCGCTCGGCCTGGGCGAGTCGGTCGATCCTCGACGCGTCCTGGACCGACGCGGAGGCGCGTGACGCCGCGGCGCGAGTCGCGGACGCCACCTCGAGCACGCTCGTCGAGCTGCGGTGCGCGGTGGACCCGGCAGTCGCGGATGCGCGGATCGAAGGGAGGCTCCAGCGGGGCGACGATGCGTCGGACGCCGATCGGGCCGTGGCCGCAGCACTCCGGACCGCCGCCGGCCCCTGGCCTGAGGCCGTCACCGTGGACACATCCGGCTCCCTTGCAACCGCGGTCGAGCTCGCCTGGGCCGCCGTGCGGGAGCCGACCGGCGCGCAGTAGTCCGAAGGGAAGCACCGGATCCCGCCACGATCTCCTCGTCCGATTCGTCCTACTCTTCGCCGAGTGGAGGGGACCCGCACGCCGGTTCCCCGTCGCCTCTCGGAACGGAGGCCGCGGGTGGCGGCTCCGAACCGGACCAACCCGCGTCGATGTTGGAGGAAGCTGCGGTTCGGGCGCTGCTCGACGCCGCGCCCGACGGCATCCTCATGGCCGACGAGCACGGGCGGATCCTGTTCGCCAACCGTCAGCTCGAGGATCTGTTCGGCTTCGATCGTTCGCGCCCTGATCGGCTGCTCGGTCGATGACCTGCTCCCCGAGCAACTCCGGCAGGTCCACCGTGCGCATCGGACCCGCTACCGGGCCGAGCCGCGCCTGCGTTCCATGGGGGCCGGGCTCATGCTGTTCGGCTGCCGCGCCGACGGCACCGAGTTCCCGGTCGAGATCAGCCTGAGCCCCCTGGAGAGCGACGACGGGCTCCGGGTGGTCGCGGTCGTGCGCGACGTCACCGAGCGCCTCGCTGGCGGAGGCGGCCGAGCGTGAGGTGCGCGAGGCGCTCGACGCCACCCGCGACGCGGTGCTCATCCTCGACGCCGACACGCTCCGGTTCACCTATGCCAACGAGGGCGCGACCGAACAGGTGGGCTACACCCGTGACGAACTGCTCCGGATGACGATGTTGCACATCACGCCCGAGTTCACCGAGCGGGACCTGCGAGAGCTGCTCGGTCCGCTCGCCCGCGGCGAGCAGTCGTCGCTCGATGTTCACCACGGTGCACCGCCATCGCGACGGCACCGACCTTCCGGTCGAGATCCTCATGCAAGCCGATCCCCGGTGACGACGGTACCCCGACGACGCTACGTCAAGATCGCCCGCGACGTTCGCGAGCGTCTCGAGACCGAGGAACGTCTGCAGCCGAGCCGAGCAGCACCTCCGGGTCGTCGAGGACCGCGAGCGCATCGCCCGCGACCTCCACGACATCGTCATCCAGAAGCTCTTCGCCGCCGGTATGACGATCCAGAGCGTCTCGGCCCGCACCGCCGACGCCGAACACGGGCGCCGGCTGACTACCGTCGTCGACGACCTCGACGAGACCATCCGCGAGATCCGTTCGGTCATCTTCAGCCTCCAAGCCGATGCGCAGGACACCGGCGGTGTGCGCGCCGAGGTGCTGCGCATCACCGACGACGAGCGCGAGGCCCTGGGCTTCGAGCCGCGGATCCGCTTCGACGGTCCGGTCGACGCGATCGACGACCGGATCGCGCACGAACTGCTCCCGACGCTGCGCGAGGCGCTTGTCGAACGTCGCCAAGCACGCGGACGGCGTCGTCGGTCGAGATCGTCGTCGACAGCGGCAACGACGTCACGCTCCGCGTCGTCGACAACGGTCGCGGCATGCCCGCGTCGCTCTACGGGAGGTAACGGGATCCGCAACCTCACCGAGCGCGCCGCAAGCTCGGCGGGACCTGCCGCATCTCGTCCCGGCCCGACGGCGGCACCGTGCTCGAGTGGCAGGTGCCCGCGGCTCTAGCTCAACAGAGCACCAGACGGATGTCGAGCAGGGGTTCGACCAGATCCGAGCAGCTCAGCATCAGCTGATCGGCGGAAGCGACATCCGCATGGGCCACGATCCGCTCGACCGTCGCCGACCGCGTGGGATCGTCCACCTCTGCTTCGACTCGCCGCAGGAGGTCCAGTGCCTCGTAGACGAAGGTCCCACTTCGGTGGGACTTTCGCCCCTACGCACCAGCAGCATTCCCGACGATGCTGGCCGACATGCCCGCACACCGGATCGTTGGTGCGCGCCCGCTGCGCGACGCCCCCGTTTCGTACGAGACCCGCTGTCGTCGTTGGAGCAGCCGCCGGAACCCTCATGCAGGCCGCCGATGACGTCGACGCCCTGATGGTCGTCGTCGGTCGTCGCGGTGAGGGCGGCATCGCGGAGCTGGTGCTCGGGACGTGCCGCGCACGCTCACGCACCAGTGCGCGCGACCGGTGCTCGTCGTGCCCGGTGATGCCGTCGTCACCGCACCCGTCGGTCTGGTACTCGACAGCGGATCATCCCCGCGGCGAGGCCACGGCGCCCTGCTTCGAGGTGCTCGGCACGTTCGTGTACCCGTCGACGGCCATCCCTCCGGGCCGTCGGCCCGACCCTGGTACCAGGTCCGGGGTCATCACGCGTACGCGGTCGACGGCCACCCCGACGGACCGTCGACGGAGCCCAGCTTCCAGGTGCTCGGTGGCGAGGTCCACCCGCACCCGATGGAGCCCGAAGGCGCTCCCTGGTTTCGAATCGACGCCTACCCGGGCTGAGGCCGGGCCGCTACGCTCAGCCTTCGAGGACGGAAGGCCTCGTCACGAGCACGGGACACTCGCTGGTGCGCACGACGTCCATCGCCACGCTGCCGAGCGCGATCCGGGCGAGGCCCGGTGCGCCCGTGCGTGCTCATCACGACCAACGATGCCCCCAGGCGCTGCGCGAGCTCCTGGATCGCGTCCGCGGGCCGGTAGTTGCGCACGACGTGAGTGACGGGCCCCGGGCCCAGTGCGTCGATGGCGCCCTGGATGGCGTCCGTCGGTGCCTCGGCGGTGGCGACGTCGAGCGGGTGGAACACGTGCACCAGCGCGAGCGGCAGCCCGAGCGCGTCGGCCCAGGTGATCGCCGGCATCAGCGCGGCGTCCGCGGCGGTCGAACCGTCGTGGCACACGAGCACCGGACCCGACCACGAAGGCGACGAAGTGCACTCGCGTCCGACCATGAGCATCGGCACGCCTGACGGAGTGCACGATCTGTTGCGCGACGCCGCCGAGCACGGCGCGAGCCGAGCACACCGCGACCGTGCGTGGTCATCGCCACCACCGGGCGCGGGGTGCGTGGCCAAGATTGCGAGCAGCTGCTCGACGGGATCGTTGGCCTCGGCGACCACCGTCTCGACCCGGGCGGCGTCGGCGTCGTCGGCGACCTCGTCGAGCCAGGCCGGGCAGGCAGTGCGCCCTCGTCGCAGGACAGCGAGGTCGGGGCGCTCATCAACACCGAGTCGGCGTCGAAGCGCCGGCCGAGGTCGGCGGCGATCGGCACCGCCCGACAGGCGAAGTCGGATCCGTCGAGCGGGACGACGAACGTCTGCGGGCGGGTGACGGTGGCGGGCGAGGCATCGGCCATGCCCGATAGCGGTCCAGCCTCGGCACCGACGAGCCACGGCCAGAGCCGAAGGTCCCTCCAGAGCACGGGCAACAGTGACCTTCGCCTCTACGGGTCGACGCGGCCGCGATCCGTACCGGTCGAACCCATGACCTGCAGCCCACGCCGACAACGCGCTGGTCGTTCCCCATCGCGCCGCATCGCGGGCATCCAGATCCGCGTGCACGCCACGTTCTTCCTGCTCGTCCCGCTGTTCGTGCTCGCCGGGACGCGCCGAGGGGCGCGGGCGTCGCCAACGTCGCTGGTCTGGCTCGTCACGATCTTCGCCTGCGTCGTGTTCCACGAGCTGGCGCACTGCCTCGTCGGTCGGCGTCGCGGCCTCGTCGTGCACGAGATCGACCTGCTCCCGATCGGCGGCGTCTCCCGGCTCGAGACGTTTCCGGAGACGCCACGCGACGAGTTCGCGATGGCCATCGCCGGACCGGCCGCGAGCGTCGCGCTCGGACTGGCCGCCGCCGTCGCCGCGATGGCGACGTCACAGGCGCTGTACCCGTCGATCTGGTCACCGGCCCGTTCCTGGCCCGGCTCGCATGGTTCAACCTGTTGCTCGCGGCGTTCAACATGATTCCCGCCTTCCCGCTCGACGGCGGGCGCGTGTTCCGTGCACTCCTCGAGCAGCGACTCGACCTGGAGCGGGCGACCCGCATCGCGGGCACCACCGGCCGCTGGCTCGCGTTCGCTGCTCATCGCGGTGGGCATGGTCGTGAACATCTGGTTCGCGATCATCGGCGTGTTCGTCTATCTCGGCGCCAGCAACGAGGAGACGGCGACCCTGGCGCACCTCCATCTGGCAGGACGCCGGGTCCGCGATGTCGATGCTCGCGCCGCCGACCACGCATCGACGCATCCGTGAGCGCCGCCGAGCTCCGTCAGCTCGTGCGGCGGAACGTCCAGGGACGTCTTCCCCGTCGTGCGCGCCGGGCGCTACGTCGGGATCGTCGACGTCGCGTCGATCGAGCGCGCGCCGCAGCGACGCGTGCGCGGGTGACCTCGCCGATCCGTCCTCGCCCACGGTGGCGCCCGACGACGACCTCGAAGGCGACCTCTCCGTCCTGTCGGAGCGCGAGGGCACGCGGTCGCGGTCACTCGAGCAGCGGCCGGGTCGTGGGCCTGCTCCGGCTCGCCGAGGTCGGCCAGCTCGTCGCGGCACCCGGCTCCGGAGGCTCAGGCGTCGTTCGGAATGACGGGCCGGAGTCGGTCGTCGAGTCGCGCCGCGAACACCGCCGCCTGCGTGCGCCGCTCCATGCCGAGCTTGGCCAGCAGGTTCGACACGTAGTTCTTCACCGTCTTCTCCGCCAGGTGGAGCTCGTCGGCGATCTGGCGGTTGGTGAGGCCGTCGGCGATGAGCGCGAGGATCCTGCGTTCCTGACCGGTGAGCCGGGCCAGGCGCTCGTCCTCCACCGGCGGGTCGGCGCAGTCGTTCGGCGACGCGCTCGGCGACGGCCGGATCGAGCAGCGATTCGCCACGGGCGACGCGTGCGCACCGCGTCGACGATGTCGGTGCCCCGGATCTGCTTCAGCAGGTAGCCGGACGCGCCGGCGACGATCGCCTGCACCAGCGCTTCGTCGTCGGAGAACGACGTCAGGATCAGGCACGCGATCTCGTCGTGCGCGGAGCGGATCTCCCGGCACACCGCGATGCCGTCGCCGTCGGGCAGGCGCACGTCGAGGATCGCGACGTCGGGCTGCGTCGCCGGGATGCGCGCCAAGCGCCCGCTCCGCCGTGTCGGCTTCACCCACGACCGCGATGTCGTCTTCCGCGTCGAGCAGCTCCCGCACGCCGCGGCGCACGACCTCGTGATCGTCGAGCAGGAACACGCGGATCGTGTCGCTGTCGCCCATCCGCGCGGAAGCCTACCGGTGCGTTCGATCAGCCCTCTCCCCCGATCTCGTCGACGAGGTAGTCGTCGTCGAGCGCTTCGTCGGGTGACGGATCGCGGATGTCGTCGGGACGATGGCGCTCCGACAAGTCGTCGACCTGGCACACCACGCCCGGATCCTCGCTCCATCGCTCGACGACGACGTGGCGTCCTCGGGGGCGTCGCACAGCTCGCGCGCGATCTCTCGGCCGTCCCGGAAGACGACGACTTCCACGGTCGGGCTTTCGGAACCGAAGTCTCGCACTGGTCGCAAGAGTGCCTCCTGGCGTGTCGTGATCCCGCGGGCGCGAGGCCCATCATCGATCGGGTCATCACCGCGCTCCAGAGGCGAAGGTCCCGGCGACCTCGAGCAGGGTCGCCCGGCAGGGACCTTCGCCTCTGTCCAGTTCCACGCCCGTGGCGCAAACTCGCAGCACCGGACGCCGTCGGAAGGATCGCCCGATGCCTCACGCACGCCGGCAGCGGCAATGAACGCCACGCACAGCCCGCATCGGCAGGCGCCACCCAGCCAGATCGCTCGCCGGGCAGTCGATCTCGCGCTCGACGGCGGGGTGTCGCTCGCCGACGGCGCGCACCACCTGTGCCACCTGGCGAATCGCGATCCCGCACGCCTCCGCGACGCGTTGCAGCAGCTGCCGGTCGCTCCCGACGCCGAGCCCGAAGAGGAGTGCGCACGCATCCTGCTGCGCCACGCGCTGTCGATGCTCACGGCGTCGAGCAGCACCGACACCCGAGCGCTGCGGTGATGGCGCGCGCTGATCGGCTCAGGCAACGAGGACCGCGGCGCCGTTCACCCGATCGCCCGCGAGATCCTCGAGCGCTCGATCGGCGGCGTCCAGCCCATACGGGGTCGCCGTGACCTCGAGTCCGAGCCGCGCCGCGAGGGCCAGGAACTCTTCGCCGTCGGCCCGCGTGTTCGCGGTGACACTGCGCACCTGTCGCTCCATGAACAGGTGCTTCTGGTAGTCCAGCGGTGGGATCTCGCTGAGGTGGATGCCCGCGATGGCCAGCGTTCCCCCACGGTCCAGGCCGGACAGTGCGACAGGCACGAGCTCACCTGCGGGAGCGAAGAGGATCGCGGCGTCGACGGGCTCGGGCGCGAGCCCGTCGCCCGGTCCGACGGAGTGCACACCCAGCGACCGCGCGAGCTCCCTTGCCGCCGGTGCCCGCGTCAGGACGTGCACCGTCGCTCCTTGCGCCAGCGCGACCTGGGCGGCGAGGTGCGCGGACGCGCCGAACCCGTAGATCGCCAGGCTTCCTCCGGGCGGCAGCTCGGCGCGCCGCAACGAGCGGTACCCGATGATCCCCGCGCAGAGCAACGGGGCCGCGTGGACGTCGTCGAACGACTCGGGGAGCTCGTACGCGTAGGCCTCGTCGACGACCGCGTACTCGGCGAAGCCGCCGTCGGCGTCCCAACCGGTGAAGCGCGGAGCGACACAGAGGTTCTCGGCACCCCGGCGACACCAGTGGCACCGGCCGCACGTGCTGCGGAGCCACGCGATCCCGATGCGCTGGCCGACGGTGAAGCGTTCGCAGCCCGGACCGAGCTCCTCCACGACACCCACCACCTCGTGACCGGGCACCGTACGAGCGCGATGCGGCGCGAGGTCGCCCTCGGCGAGATGCAGGTCGGTGCGGCACACGCCACACGCCGAGACGTGGAGCAACACCTCACCGTCGCCGGGCACCGGTGTCTCGAGGTCGATCGGGATCAGCGGGCCCGTGGCCATCGGTCCAGGGACATCCACTGCCCATGCTCGCATGGCCGCTCCAGTCGCGCGGGTCGTCCGGTGCTCACAGACTCGCACGAAGAAGGACCTTTGACACTGTGATCGATCGCCCGCTGCGCTCATCCTGGTCGCATGACACCTGCAGCTGAATCTGCGAGCGAACGCAGTCACCGACGCATCGTCGTCGGCGTCGATGGTTCGGCGGAGTCGCAAGCCGCGCTCGAGTGGGCCGTGCACGAAGCCCGACACACTGGCGACGAGATCGATGCCGTGCTCGCGTACGACTCCGGGCTGGCCTGGATCGACGTCGGTTCGGAGTACCAGAGCGCGATCGTGAAGCACGCGGCCGAGCATGCCCGGACCCAGTTGGACCTGACGCTCGCGACGATGAGACCGGACGGCCAGTGGCCTGTGGCCGTGCACCCGCTCGCGGTCGCAGGATCGCCGGCCGAGGTGCTCGTCGAGATCGCTCGTGACGCCGACCTGCTCGTGGTGGGCTCGCGCGGTCGCGGCGCTTTCGCCGGGTTGCTCCTCGGATCGACCAGCCAGCGGTGCGCCGAGCGCAGTTCCTGCCCCGTGGTCGTCGTGCCGGCATCGCGTTCCCACCGCGAGGACGGAAGTGAGTCATGAGGATGTCGTTCGCCTGCCTCACCGAGCACGAATCCCGACAACCGGCTGCACAGCACGGCGTGCGCGTGCGGCTCGAGCAGGGCGTCTGCCCCGTGTGCCCCGACCAAGAGCTCGAAGGGCTCGCGTCCGGTGGACTCGAGTGGGCGCACTGCCCGTGCTGCGGGTCCGACTGGCGCCTCGAACCGGAAGCGTTCGCGCTGCGACCCGGGCGCATCGTGGAGGAGTGGAGCTGAGCCGCCGAACACGGGGGTGGTTCAGCCGCCGCCGTGTCCGCAGTTCCAGCCCTGGAGGGTCTTGCGCAACCCTGCGGCGAGGGTCTGGCGCTCCTCCGCGGTCAGCTTGGCGTCGGCATGCAGCCCGAGCCACGTGTAGTAGCTCGGTGGCATCGAACCGTTGGTGACCGTCTCGACCGCGTCGCCGCTCTCGCCGCCCGCCCGCTTCACGCACTCCGAGAAATTGACGCGCCGCGACCATCCTTGACGTGGTTGGTGATCCACCAGGAGAGCGGCGCGACGTCCTCGAACCAGTACGTCGACGTGTCATTGCTGTGGCAGTCGAAGCATGCCACCGAGGCCAGCCGACACGTCTGGGGACTGTCCCACGTGGGTTCGTGGTGCACCGACGGGTTGTCCACTCGGTAGGGCACCAACTGGATGAGCGCGAACAAGGCGACCAACCCGATCGCTGCGTACAGCAGGAAGCGTCTCATGTCTTGGGTTTCATCCTCGTGGTGTCTCGGGGCCGGTCCTCAACGAGCAGCGTCACAGCCGAGCGACCCATGAGTCAGAGCACAAAGTCCTTTCCCACCGCGGCTGCACCTCTGCCGTAGCGTGCGCGTGTGACGACCGACAGCGATCCGGACGCACGGGCTCACCAAGGACTTCGGCGGAGGCAACGGTCTGTTCGACCTCGACCTCGACGTCGAACGCGGAGAGATCTTCGGGTTCCTCGGTCCGAACGGCGGGCAAGTCGACGACGATGCGACTCCTGCTGGATCTCATCAAGCCCACTGCGGGGTCGGCATCGGTGCTCGGTCACGACGCGACGACCGACAGCCGGGAGGTCAGACGCCGGGTTGGCTTCCTTCCGGGCGATCTCGCGCTCTACCCGAAGCTGACCGGCAACGCGCAGCTGGACTTCCTCGATGCACTGCAGGGCGGAAGTGATCGACGTGTCCGCGACGAGCTCGCCGAGCGATTCCACGCGCAGCTCGACCGGCCGGTCCGTGAGCTGTCGACCGGCAATCGTCAGAAGATCGGGCTGATCCAGGCGTTCATGCACGAGCCGGAGCTCGTCATCCTCGACGAGCCCATCGCGGGACTCGATCCGCTCGTCCAACAGAGCTTCCACGAGCTCCTCCACGAGCTCGCGGCCGAAGGCCGCACCGTCTTCCTGTCGTCGCACACCCTGTCGGAGGTCGAGCGGGTCGCACACCGGGTTGCGATCCTGCGCCGCGGCAGGTTGGTCGTCGTCGACACCGTCGACGATCTCCGGAGCGTCGCGGTGCAACGTCTCGACATCGAGTTCGCGGAGACTCCACCCGAGGCGGAGCTCCTGTCACTTCCCGGTGTGCGCGACGTCGCGACCGAGGGAAGACACGCGGTCGTGTCGTTCGAGGGAACCGTCGACCCACTGGTCAAGGCGATCAGCGAGCACGAGGTGCGCTCCATCCGCAGCCGCGACGCCGACCTCGAGGAGATCTTCCTCCGCTACTACCGGGACGACGACGGACGATGAATCGCGCCGTCTTCGCGCTCGCGGTACGCCTTCGCCTCGCGAGCGCGCTCAGCGCGGCGCTGGGGATGACCGCCGTGATCGTGATGGTGGGAGCGCTGTTTCCGTCGATCGGCGACAGCATCGGGAAGTTGCACGTTCCCGAAGGTGTCGCCAACCTGCTCGGAGGCGCCGACTACGCCACGATCACCGGGTGGATGCGCAGCGAGATCGGTGCGGTCTACGGGCCGCTCGTGGTGGCGGCGACGGCGATCTCCGCGGCAGCCGCGTCGACCGCCGGCGAGGAGGAGGCGGGCATCCTCGCGCTGGTGCTCGCCCATCCCGTCGAACGCAGCCGGTTCGTGCTCGACAAGGCCGCCGCGACCGCGGTCGTCGTGGTGATCGTCGCGTGCGGGACGTGGCTCGGCCTGGTGCTCGGCGTCGCCGCCGCGGGCGGTGGCATCTCGGTCGCCGACGTCACCGCGCTGGTCGTGCACCTCGCCGGTTTCGGTCTCGCCGTGGGCGCGATCGCGCTGGCGCTGGCGACGACCACCGGGCGCAAGGCGGTGGCCGTCGGCGGTGCGGCAGCCTTCGCGTTGCTGAGCTTCCTGCTGAACGGCTTCGCGCCCCTGCTCAGCGGCTTCACCTGGCTCAAGTACTTCTCGCTCTTCTACTACTACTCGGGCCACGACCCGATCGTCGGCGGTCTCGAACCGGGAGGCCTCGCGGTGCTCGTGCTCGTCGCCTGCGCAGCCACCGCGATCGCGGTGCTCGGGTTCCGCCGGCGCGACCTACGAGCGTGACGACGGCACTCAGCCGAAGCAGGCAGCGAGGAAGGCCCGGATCTCGTCCACGTCGGGTGCGATCCTGAGGTCCTCGCCGAGCTTCTCGATCGAGAGCGACGGGCAGTACCAGCCCCGACCGTCGAGGAAGAACTCGGGCGAGCCCCGCACGCCGAGTCGCTTGCCGTCCTCGTAGTCGGCGAGCACGAGTTGCTCGGTGTCGGGCGGCATCGTGATGCCTTCGGTGGCCGCGATGTCAGCCAGCACCTCGGGCTGTCCGAGGTCGAGGCCGAGCTCGAACAGTGCCTCGCGCACGTGGAGACTCATCCGCTCCCCCGCGTGTGCACCCTTTCGAGAGGCGGCTGCGACGACCTCGAGTGCGGGCATCGACGACGGCGGCATGTTCTCCGGCTCGAACCGCAGAAAGAGGTCCGGCGCGACCTGCTCGCGCAATTCGTCGACGTGGCGCGCCACGACGTCGGGATCGAGCGGCGCTCCGTTGACCAGCTCCAGCGGCCAGGCTCGGACCCGCAGCACGGGCTCCGCGGCAACCCGCGCCTCGCGCTGCGCGACGAAGCGCCGCAGACCCACGTGGGCGAAAGGACAGGTCACGTCGGCGAAGACCTCGACGACGCCACGCGCGGCGGTGCGCGTCGGACCGCGATCATCGTGGAAGGTCATGACCCGTCTTCCGTGGCTCCGAGCTCGCGCATCCGACCACGGACCACGGACCAATGTCGTTCGTTCTCTTCTCCGAGCGCGGCGGCGTCATCGAGGAGCTCCGCGGCGCGGGCGATGATCGCAGCCGCGCCGCGGAGCCGATTCGCCGACGCCGTGATCGAGGTCTGATCCCTCCACGCCGTCGGAAGGGCGTCGACCGACTCGAGGATGTCCAAGGCCCGCCGGAGCAGCCTTGCCGCCAGGCCGTCGAGCAGCGCCGCCTGCCAGTCGTTGGCGATGATCCGATGGCGCTCCTCGAGCACGTCGGCGAACTCGTCGAGCTCGATCAGCGATGCCGCCTCTTCCCAAGAGGATTCCATCGCGGCGTCGAGCCACGCACCGTTCCCGGCGGCATCGTCTGCGATCAGCCAGAGGCTGCGCCGCAGCGTCGTCAACGAGGGCGGGGCTTCGGGCTTTGACCACTGGCTGGCGAGCGCGAGCAGAGAGTCCGCGTGCTGCCGCAGCACCGTTGCTCGCTGCCGAGGTGCGGACGCGTAGTACCTCGCGTGATCGCGGTGGCTCTTCGCGAGGTCGTCCATCGCGAGCAGTGCCGAGGATCCAGGTCGTTCCGTCGCAAGGCTGCTCGTCCATGGTCAGTCCTTCCGGTCCGCATGCGTGTCGCGAGCTCGTACCTCGAGGATCCAGCACGGGCGGCCTCGTCACCAGGGCCGAAGGACCACACCTCGAGGTCTTCGGCTGGTTGCGCCGTCCGCCGGTTGGGGTGAGACTTCGAGGACTGCAGGCGTCGAGCACGCCGCACCGACCGGACGAGGGGACCCGGAATGAGCGAACGGCCGACCTACCTGCCCATGCTCGAGGCGATCGCGAACGCGGAACGCCAAGGTCACGACTACTACCAGGCTTGGTACGAACACGCGACCGACCCCGACCTCAAGGAGACCATGCGGGTCGTCGCCAACCGGGAGCTCGAGCACTCGCTCGCGTTCCGGAAGCGGATCGACGAGCTCGGGTTCGAGTGCCAGCCCGCCGAGATCCTCGACTTCTCGAAGCAGACGGAGATCGTGACGTCCGACTGCTCCGACTGGGAGAAGCTGCAGGCGCTCGAGCTCACCGACCTGGCCGACAAGGTCGCCGACCCGAAGAACGACCCCTTCGGGAAGTTGTTCAGGGACCTCACCATCGACATCCAGACCGGCGCGCTCCTCGGTCGTTACATCGCCGAGGAGCGCGACTCCGCCCGGATGCTCGCCGCCTGCGCGTCGGCGATGGTGGCGAAGTACGGCTCGGCCGATGGCGACGAGGACGGGGCCGTCGATCGCCTCGGCGTGCTCGAGGAGAAGCTCGACGCGCTCTGCGCCGCAGTCGAACAGTTGCAAGCGACCGTCTCGGCGAAGCCTGCCGCCAACGGCAAGGGCAAGACCAAGACGACTGCCGCCGCCTGACCCCCCGCACGCGGATCCCGGCGTTCGAGGCCGTGGGGGTTGGTTGGTTGCGCGTGATGACCGTCGGCGGCACAACCCTCGCCGAGTCGACCGCACGTCTGGCAGCCCGCATCACGTTCGCGCACGAAGGTACGAACGAACTCCGGTGTCGGGATGCCTCGGTCACGCGTCGCCCCGGTCGGGCTGCTTGTAGATCACGCCGTCCTTCATGACGAAGCGGACGTCCTCGAGACGGTTGATGTCGGTGGTGGGGTCGCCGGGGACCGCGATGAGGTCGGCGAGGTAGCCGGGCGCGACGCGACCGAGCTCGTCGTCCATCTGGATGAGCTCGGCGCTGGTCACCGTCGCGGCCCGGATCGCCTGGACGGGAGTCATTCCCCGTTTCACGAGGGCGAGGATCTCCTTGGCGTTGTCGCCGTGCGGGACCGCGGGTGCGTCGGTGCCGCACGCGATGCGGACGCCCGCGTCGATCGCCTTCGGGAGCATCGCTCGCGCTTGCGGGAAGACGGCAGCGGCCTTCTTCTGCAGTTCGGGCGCGGCGCGCTCGACGTCCATGGCGTCGGTGAGGTAGGTGGTCGAGACGAGGAACGTACCGTGGTCGACCATCATCTGGATGGTCTCGTCCGAGGCCAGGAAGCCGTGCTCGATGCAGTCGATCCCGGCCCGGATGCAACCTCGGATGGCCCGGTCGCCGACGGCGTGGGCGGCGACCATGATGTCGGCGCGGTGCGCCTCGTCGGCGATGGCGGACAGCTCCTCGTCGGAGTACTGCTGGGCGCCGGGGCCGGTGCTGTGGGACATCACGCCGCCGGAGGCGGAGACCTTGATGACCTTGGCACCGTGGCGGATCTGGTAGCGGACGCACTCGCGAACCTGGCCGACGCCGTTGGCGATCCCCTCGCCGATGCTCAGCGGCATGATCCCCGGTGCCATCCGTTGGAAGACGGTCGGGTCGAGGTGCCCGCCGTAGGGAGTGACGGCGTGGCCGGCGGGGATGATCCGGGGGCCGATGTGCCAGCCCTGGTCGATGGCCCGTTGGAGGGCGACATCGAGGAGGTAGCCGCCGGTCTTCACCATCAGCCCGAGGTTCCGCGCCGTGGTGAACCCGGCCAGCAGCGTCTTCTCGGTGTTGAGCGTCGCCCGCAACGTCCGGTACGCGGGGTCGTCCTGGACGCCGTGCATCGGCAGCGGGAGGCCGGTCGGCGTCTCGGGCCCGCCGATGAGGAAGTTGAGCTCCATGTCCATGAGCCCGGGGAGCAGCGTGACGTCGCCGAGGTCGACCTCGATGGCGCGGTCCGGTGCCGCCGCCGGGTCGACGGAAGTGATGCGGTTGCCTTCGATGGTGACGGCGGCCGGCGTGTGGACCTCACCGGTGTCGACGTCGAGCCACCGCGCCGCGCGCAGGATGGTGGTCATGCGATCGGGTGGGTCGAAGTCGAGGTCCGGTGACGTGCTGGGCAACGAGATTCCCTTCGCCCTCTGCGCTGAGCAGTCCGGCGTCGAATGTACATGGCGTCAGGCAACGACGGCAGGAGTTGCCCGACCTGGGCGACGATGTTCCCACGATCCGCGATGCCCCCGAGGCTCCGATTGACATTTCTGTTAGAACAAGGCAGCATCGCCGGGTGCGCGCACCGGCGACGAGTGGGGTGACAGCTGCCCCCACACGTCGCAAGCCGTTCGCGGCCAGCCCGGTCATCGGCCGCGGGGCCTGCGCACCCATCAACGCATCCTCGATGCTGCGCTCGAGGCGTTCGGCGAGTCGGGCTACGACCGCACGACGCTCGACCGCATCGCCGAGCTGGCCGGCTGCTCGCGGGTCACCATCTACCAGTACGCGTCGGGCAAGGACGACCTGTTCCGCTGGCTCGCGACGCAGACGGCTGCCCAGATGTGGTCTGCGTTCGAGGCGCTCGAGGACGTCACGCCCGACGCGAGTGGCCATGCGTCCTTGCTGGCGTGCATCTCACGCCTCGCCGACATCGAGGCTCGCTACGAGCCGATCATCCGGGCGTTCGAGGCCGCGGCGGAGACCGACCGCTCGCTGGCGGGCGGAGCGGCCTCCATCATCCAACGCGTGGTTGGCGTCTTCGAAGCCCGGGTCGTGGCGACCGATCTTCCCCCGCGACTGCTCGACCCGACCGTTGAGCTCCTCAACACCGGCGTGATCAGCGCACTCAGCCGCATGTCGATCCTGCGCGCCGCTGCGCCCGCGCACTACGACCGCACACGGGTCGACACCTCCCTCGCCGACGTTGTGCACCGAGCGCTGTTCGGCCCGCTGCCCGGGGTGAACATCCACCACCGTCCGAGTAGCCGCAAGGCTCCGATCCTGCGCCTCAGCCCCGCGGCACGGACGATCTTCGACCGAGCCCGCGACCTCGAAGCTGACGCTGCCAATCCGAGCAAGCGAGCCCTCGGGTCGATCCTCGCGGTGGCGAACGACCTGATCTCCGACCGGGGCTATCGGGGGATTCGGATCGACGATGTCGTTCGGGCCGCCGAAGTGTCGCGCGGCTCCTTCTACTCGTACTTCGACGACATCGAGGACTTCGTACGAGTGATGGGCGTACGAGCGATCCAAGAGGTCTCCGAAGTCGTGCGCGACCTCCCCGAGGTACCGACGCGGTTCGCGATGCGGCGCTGGCTGCGGCGGTTTGCAGAAGTGAACCTCACCAGCGGGCCATTGGTGCGCGTGTGGATCGAAGCCATCGAGGGACCCCTGCGCCAGGATCGGGCAGCGGTGACCGACTGGGGGCGCCGGAGGATGGCGACGATGCTCCAGGGGCGTGAGCTCGGCGACATCGACATCGAAGCCGAGATCCTCGTGGCCATCGTCGAGATCTTCGGCTCGAGGCCACGAACGAAGGTCGAGCTCGACGCGTGTCTGATGCTGATCGAGCGCGGGTTCCTGGGACCGGAGCGCCCATCGGCGCACCGTCCGGACGGAAGGTAGCGAGGCATGGCGAGCAGAGAGCTCCAGAACCTGGTGGACAACATCCGCGCCGCCGGGTCGTTCGAGGGCGATCTGATGACCATGCGGAAGATGATGAGCCGAGCACCCGCCACTCCCAAACCTGAGGACATCACCTGGGAGCCGGTCGACGCGGCGGGCGTCCCGGCGGAGTGGGTGATCCCGGACGACTGCGTGCCGGGGCGCGCGATCGTCTACTTCCACGGCGGGGGCTACGCGACCGGGACCCTGGACTCCGCTCGCGCCCTCTTCTCCCACCTGGCTCGCGCAACGCGAGCGCGCCTGCTCGCGGTGGACTACCGACTTGCCCCGGAGCACCCCTTTCCCGCGGCCGTCGACGATGCCGTCACCGTGTACCGCTTCGCCATCGCGGCTGGCCATGCACCAGAGACCACCGCGCTCTGCGGTGATTCCTCAGGGGGTGGACTGGCACTCGGAACTCTCATCGCCCTGCGCGACCTCGGCGAACGGATGCCGGCGACCGCGATCTGCCTCAGCCCCTGGACCGACCTGACCCTGTCGGGGACGAGCCTCCAGACGAACCGCGACACGGATCCGATGGTCAGCGCCGCAACACTCCAACTCATGGCCGATGCCTACCTCGGGGAAACCGATCGGCGATCTCCGACGGCCTCCCCGCTGTTCGCCGATCTGGAGGGATTGCCGCCCGTGCTGCTCCAGGTCGGCTCGGGCGAGCTGCTGCTCGACGACACGCTGCGGTTCGCCGAGCGTGCGACGGTGGCTGGCGTCGAGGTGACGCTCGAGCTCTGGGACGACGTGTTCCACGTGTGGCACTCGTTCGCCGATCTGCTGCCGGAAGCTCGGGATGCCATCGCGAAGATCGGCACCTACGTCGACCAGCACCTAGGAGCTCCATGAACGATCTGCTGACCACCGCCCGGTCGCTGCGACCACTCGTCGAGGCGGAGGCCGACGCAACCGACCGCGAGCTCACCATGACGGGCCCGGTGATCGAGGCCCTCGCCGAATCGGGCCTCAACCACCTCCAGGTCCCGAAGGAGCTCGGCGGACTCGAAGCCGATGTCGACACGACGCTCGACGTGCTCGAGGAGCTCGCGCACCAGGATGGCTCGATCGGCTGGGTCTACATGGCCAACGCCAACGCGACCGCGATGTGCTCGATGTTCGATCCCGAGGTGGCTCGCCCGATGCTCAAGGGCCGTCCCGACGTCGTCTGCGCCGGCCAGTTCGTCTCGCGGGGCAAGGCGCGGCGCGTCGACGGAGGCTTCGAGGTCCGCGGACGGTTCCAGTTCGGCAGCGGGATCGCGCAGCGACCTGGGTCGGGGGCGGCGCGCTCGTGCGCGACGCCGACGGCACCCCGGAGACCAACGACGTCGGGATGCCCAAGGTGTTGGCCTTCGTCGTGCCGAGCGACCGCGTCGAGATCACGGGCAACTGGGACGTGATGGGGCTCCGGGGTACCGGCAGCTTCGACTACACGATCGCGGAGCAGTTCGTCGAAGAAGGCCGGAGCTTCGGTCTCTTCGACGACGAGCCGCGTTGCGGCGGCGGCGTGTACCGCCTGGGTGTCGTGGCCTTCGCGGGGATCGGCCACGCCGGCTGGGCACTCGGCGTCGCGCGTCGAGCGCTCGACGAGATCCAAGGGATCCTCTCATCCGGCCGTTCCCGCATCGGTGGCGGACAGATGCGCGACGACCAGGTCATCCAGCGCGCGTTCAGCGAGAACACGCTCGCGCTCCGCTCGGTCCGGCTGCTCACGCACGACACGATCGGGAACATCGTGCAGCGCCTCGACGGCGGTGACCCGATGACCAAGGCGATGCAGGACGAGCTCGTCAGTGCCGTGACCTATCAGACCAACGTCTGCATGGACGTGGTGCGGTGGTCCTACATGACTGCGGGCAGCGCCGGCCTCCGGAACCCGAGCGTCCTGCAGCGCTGCTTCCGCGACATGTGCGTCGGCGCCCAGCACATCTACGTCGATCCGCGATGCTACGACGAGATGGGCAAAGGACTCTTGGAGGTCTCGCAGTGACGGCCACCTCAAGCAACTCAGTGAAGGGACCCGACATGACTCAGCCACACATCGAACGCTTTCGCCCTGACGTCTCCATCGAATCGCTCATCGAGGCCATGGATCGCGACGGCTGCGCGATCGTCGAGGACGCCATCAGCCCTGCACTGCTCTCCTCCCTCAACGTGGAGTTCGACGAGCTGATCGCGGCGTCGGAGCCCGGCACGCCGAACCACATCCCGATGTTGATCGACTTCATGGGCGCGAAGACCCATCGGATCGACGGGCTGCCGGGCAAGTCGAAGAGCTTCGTCGAGCTCCTGCAGCAGGAGCGTCCGCTCGACGTCGCCGACCACTACCTCCTGCCGTCATGCCTTCACTACCTCCTCAGCACCGCGCAGCTGATCGAGATCCTGCCCGAGGAGACCGTGCAGTACCTCCATCGTGACGACACGGCCTGGATCCACCCGCCGATGCCGACCGATCGCGACGCGGTGCCGACCCCCGACGTGCCGCAGCTCGAGGTCATCGTGCTGTACTCGCTGTGCGACTTCACCGCCGAGAACGGCGCGACGCGGGTCGTCCCTGGCAGCCATCTGTGGCCGGCGCGCCGCAAGCCGCAGGAACACGAGGTCGTGGCCGCAGAGATGAATGCGGGCTCGGCGGTCTTCTACCTCGGCAAGACCCTCCACGGCGGCGGTCCGAACCAGACGCACGACCAGATGCGGCGCGCGTTGTTCCTCGGTTTCTCGCTCGGATGGCTCCGCACCAAGGAGAACTTCTTCATCAGCACCCCGATCGACGCCGTCCGCGAGATGCCGAAGCGCGTGCAACAGCTGCTCGGATACGAGACCCACGGCGGCATCGGCGTCGTCGACGTCGGGTGTCCGAGCGCGCTCCTCGCACGGGCATGACAGGAGGGCTGCGCCACACGGAGCTCACGCCTCGCGTCGGGTCGGTCGTCGAGACCGATCTCGCGACGCTCCTCAGCGGCCGGCATGCAGGCGAGCTGCGCGAGCTCCTCGAGGAACGCAGCGTGGTGGCCATCCGCGGGATCGAGGTCGACGACGCGCAGCAGGTCGCCATCGCACGTACGTTGGGCGACGTCGAGTCCAGCGTCGTCGGCGAGATCTACAAGGTCACCTTCGACAAGCAGGACAACCCGGTCGGCGCGTCGATCAACCGAGCGACCTTCTTCTGGCACATCGACCGGACCGACCTCGACGTGCCGCCGTTCGCCTCCATGCTCAGCGCCAAGGTGCTCATACCCGGCGGCGGGCAGACCGAGTTCGTGAACACCTACGCCGCCTACGAGGACCTGCCCGACGACGAGAAGGAGCGGCTGGACGACGTGCGCGTGGTCCATTGCATGGAGACCGCCTTCCTCGACGCATTTCCGGCACCGACCGAGAAGCAGCTCGCCGCGTGGAAGCACATGCCCGTGAAGACCCATCCGCTCGTCTGGCACCATCGCTCGGGCCGCAACTCACTCGTCCTGAGCAACAGCGCCCGGTCCGTGGTCGGTATGAGCGACGACGAGGGCCAGGAGCTCCTGCAGCGGTTGCTCGCGTGGGCCACCCAACCACAGTTCGTCTACGTGCACGAGTGGGCGATCAACGATCTCGTCATCTGGAACAACACCGGCGCGATGCACCGCGTCAGGGAGTACGACCCGGAGTACGGACGCAGGCTCCATCGCACGACGCTGCTCGGCGACGAGCCGTTCGACACCCGCAAGGACCAACATGCTCGACAAGGTTGAGATCCAGCAGACGATCAGCCTCTACCACGAAGGGGCGAGCACGCTCGACTTCGATCAGCTGATGGCGACCTTCCTGCCGGACGCCATCTGGGAGGTTCCGGGGATGAAGATCTCCAAGCAGGGACTCGACGACATCCGTTCCACGATGTCGGCGCTGATGGCGTCGGTCGAGTACCTGGTGCAGATCAATGCACCCGCGGTGATCGTGCTCGACGGAGACACTGCTGCGGCCCGCTCGCTCATCCGCGAGTCCGCCAAGTTCCGCAACCAGCCCGGTCTGATGGATGTCGTCGGGCAGTACCGGGACACGTTGCAGCGCACCTCCGACGGCTGGAAGTTCGCACGTCGCACGTTCACGATCCTCGGCACACACATGTCGGCGGAGACCTCATGACCGAGCTCACCGGCAAGGCTGCCGTCGTCACCGGCGGCGGCAGCGGCATCGGCATGGGCCTGGCGAAGGAACTGGCACGCCAGGGCGCCTCCGTTGCCGTCGCAGACATCATGCCGGACAACGCCCGCAAGGTCGCCGGCGAGATCAACGAGGCCGGCGGCACGGCGATCGCGATCCACTGCGACGTCAGCGAACGCTCGTCGATCGAGCAGATGAAAGCCGAAGCCAACGCGGCACTCGGCACGATCGAGCTCGTGTTCGCCAATGCCGGGGCGACATCGTTCATGCCGGTCCTCGAGCTCACCGACAGCGAGCTCGACTGGATGACCGAGGTCAACCTCAAGGGCGTGATCTGGACCGCCCTCACCTTCCTCCCCGACATGATCGAGGCGGGGGGCGGGCACATCATGGCCACCGCCTCGATGGCCGGGCTCATCCCGACGCTCGTTCCGGTCCACACCGCCTACGCCGCGGCGAAGATGGGCGTGATCGGTTTCGTGCGGAGCATGCAACACGAGGTCGAGGAGCACAACGTGTTCTGCACGATCTACTGCCCGGGCGGCGTGCTCAACGGCATGCGGGACAACAACGCGAAGTACCGGCCGGAGCGCTTCGGCGGTCCCAGCGACGAGCAGATGCAGGTCCCGAAGGCATCGTTCAAGGACAACCGGCTGCGGTTCCTGACGCCCGACGACGTCGCCCCGATCGTGATGCGGGCAGTCCGGAACAACCGGCCCTTCGTCTTCGACCACTCGGAGCAGCGCGAGACGTTCCGAGAGCTCTACTCCGCCGTCGTCGAAGCCTGCTTCGACGACATCGAACAGTGGGAACACGAGCAGGAATCTCGGACGTCGTCGTGACGACACGAGACGGAGGGGGCATGGGCAACGAACTGCACGGCAAGGTCGCGATCGTCACCGGCGGCGCCAATGGAATCGGGCGAGCGATCGCCGAGGTCTTCGTGGAAGAGGGGGCTCGGGTCTTGGTCGCCGACATCGACGACACCGCCGGAAGCGACCTGATCGAGCGGCTCGGCGACGCCGCGACGTTCCTCCACACGGACGTCTCGCAACCCGCCACCGTGCAGGGCGCGATCGATTTCGCCCAGGAACACTTCGGTGCGCTGCACGTGATGGTGAACAACGCCGGCATCTCCGGCTCGTCCCGCCGACTCATGGACGACGATCTCCGCGACTTCGACCGCGTCATCGCCACCGACCTCTATGGCGTCATGATCGGCACCCAACGCGTGGCCCGCGCCATGAACGAAGGCGGCTCGATCATCAGCGTCACGTCGATCGCCGGCATCAACCCGGGCCCCGGGTTCATGAGCTACCGCGCCGCGAAGGCCGCCGTCATCCACTTCAGCCGCTGCGCGGCCATCGAGGTCGCCGAGCTCGGGGTTCGGGTCAACGTCATCGCCCCCGGCAACATCTCCACCGCCATCAACGCCGGCATCTACGACACCGCTTCGGTCGCCCGGAGGAGCCAGCCTCTCCCGCGCGTCGGGGGCACTCGCGACGTGGCCAACACCGCCGTCTATCTCGCGAGCGAACGCGCCGCCCAGGTCACCGGCACCGTGATCCCCGTCGACGGCGGCATGAGCACCGGGCCGCCGCCCGTCAACTTCGACGACATCAGACCCCGGACGGACGCCGACCGGTAGCGGTCAGAACAGGAACCGCGAATGCCCGATCACACCGTGACTGTCCTGCGCGCCAAGGAGACCTTCCCCGAGAGCGTGCCGGCTGCCTTTCCGACGAACGCGGGGACATGATGACCCAGGCAACCGACGATGTGTGGGAAGTGCTTTCCACCGCGTGTGCCATCCGCCGCTTCCGCGATGAGCCAGTCGACGACGCGACGCTTCGTCGATGTCTCGAGGCGGCGACGTGGGCGCCGAGCGGTGGAAACGCGGAGCACTGGCGCTTCATCGTCCTCGACTCGCCCGAAATGCGGGCCGTGGTGCAGCAGGCAGCCAACGCGGCACTCGAAGTCATCGAGACCGTCTACGACATGAGTCGACCGGCGGCGGACGACACCTCCCGCAGCGCACGCAGGAACCGTGCCACCTATGAGCTGCATGACCTCGCTGGGCAGCGGACGTCCGTGCTGTTCGTCGTGTACCACAACGAATTCGCCTCCGACTTCCTGCAGGGTGCATCCATCTTCCCCGCGGTGCAGAACTTCTATCTCGCCGCCAGAGCACAAGGCCTGGGTGCCTGCCCGACCAGTTGGGCTGCCTACGCCGGCGAGCCGCTGATGCGCCAGGCGATCGGGATCCCCGACGAATGGGTGCTCGCGGTCACGTCGTCGTCGGCTGGCCTCGAGGGCATCACGGCCAGGTGAAGCGGAGGTCGGTGGATGACGTCGTGTTCCACAACTGCTGGGAGCCCGATCGCGCCGACATCGTCTACGGCGCCGGCGCGTGTCCAGAGCCGAAGCGTTGAACCGAGCATCCTCGGACTCGCACTCCACCACCATCGGCGCCGCACCCGGTCGGAGTGCCGGAACGCATCAGCTCGACCCGCCTTCACCCCGGGTCCCAGGTTTTCTGCCGGGTATTCTCCAGCCCTCGCCCCCGTAGCTCAGCGGATAGAGCGTCGGCCTCCGGAGCCGGATGCGCAGGTTCGAGTCCTGCCGGGGCGCTCACGACGACCTACCGCAGCGGACGGAAGAACGCGCGCAGGTCTTCGACGATCAGATCGGGTTCCTCGGCGGCGGCGAAGTGACCGCCCCGATCGAACCGACTCCAGTGCACGAGGTTCGCCTCCCGCTCGGCCATGGCCCGCGGCACGTGCAGCAACTCGTGCGGGAACACCGCCATGCCGAACGGAGCCTCCAGCGTGGGCGAACGATCGTGTGATCGCGTCCACGGCTGCGCGAACGAGTACTGGTAGAAGCGCACCGACCCGGCGAACGTGTTGGTCAGCCAGTAGAGCGAGAACGCGGTGAGCAACTCGTCCTTGGTGAAGCGCGTCGACGTCTCCTCCGCAGTCGCTCCACGCGTGCCGACGTTGCAGCATCCACGCCGCCAGTCCGACCGGCGAGTCCTGCATCGCCCACGCCAGCGTCTGCGGTTCGCAGATCTGCGTGAGGAAGTGCGTCATGTTGTGCGGCGTGACGCTCCGCGTGTCGAAGAGATCGACCTCGTCGGGCGCGAAGTCGTCGTGGCGCATCATCGTGAGATCGGCACTGATCAACGCGGGAAAGTGGACGTGCACGCCGACCAGGTCGTCGGCGAACTCGTGCGCGAGCTGGCGCGCTCACGCACGCACCCGGTCTCCGCCGTGCGCGCCGAACCGCTCCGTACCCGAGCTCCGCGCGATGAGCCGCACCCAGATGCCGGCCGTCTCACGCCACCCGATGCCTGCGGGGACGGCGACGAGAACACCGAGCCGGGCAGCGACGGCACCACCACTCGAACGCGTCTGACGAGATCACCACCGAAGTGCTCCGGGT
>CAVOMW010000008.1:0-550982 GCA_963697125.1 uncultured Actinomycetes bacterium | reverse complement strand
TTGCTGTAACGAGCACGTGCGCACCACCGGTATCTTCCGGCGTGGAAATGACCGATGTCCTGGTCGTCGGCGTGGTCAGCGCCTTCTGGGCCGCCCTGATCCTCGCCGGCATCTGGTTGCGGGGGCAGCATCGCACGCAGTCCTCACGCCGCCAGTGAGAGGGGCCGTGATCGGGGCCCTGACGGCATAGCGCACCCGCCGGTTCAAGATCCGCGCTCCGCGTGCCGAGCATGCCTACGCTCACGCCTTCACCCGGAGGCGCGTGACCAGGAGTGCCGGTTGACGTCGATCCGAGACCGAACGTGCGTCGACTGCGGCTCGTCCGATGCCGATCTGCCGATCGTGATGGAGACGGGCAGCTTCGAGGGCTGGCTGTGTCGCACCTGCGACCGCACCCGCCGCCATCGTCACCGTCGCGTGCACCGGTGGGTGCGCCGACAGGTGCGTCGCTACGTGGGGTAGCCCGGCCACCCTCGACGTGCGGCCTCGACGGCGAGTCACGTCGTACGCTGCCCGCCCATGAGTGACGGGTGGACGATCGACATCGACGCCGCCGGCGACCCCGCCGACGCCGACGAGCACTTCGACGACCGGATGACCGAGTTCGAGACCGCGCTCGAGCCGTGGGGTGGCGCGGTCGCCGCCAGCGACGCGCACGACCACTTCGGCGCGCGCTTCTCCTACGACTCCGACGCCGTCAACCCGGTGCAGGTGCTCGAGGAGGGCCTCGACATCTTCCACGACGCCGCCATCGCCGCCGGTCTGCCGGCGTGGCAGGTCGTCCACTGCGAGATCCTCACCTACGCCGAGGACGACCGGCTCGCCGCCGAGGAAGCCACGGCCGACGACGAGGAGTAGCCCGCCGGCTCACGAGTCCGACTCGACACGCCGAATAGACACAGCGGTCCGCGGCGCAGTAATCGTTACCGATGGCGGACGACGTACGGCGTGAGATCCTCGGGTGGGACCAGTTCGGGGCCGCCGGCCGCGAGCTCGCGACCACGGTGGTGGAGGACGGCTATCGCCCCGACCTCCTCCTCGCCATCGCCCGCGGCGGACTGCTCATCGCCGGCGTCATGTCGTACGCGCTCGGCATGAAGAACTGCTGCGTGATCAACGTCGAGTTCTACACCGGGGTCGACGAGCGTCTCGACGTGCCGGTGATCCTCCCGCCCCACCTCGACGTCGTCGATCTGAGCGGCGCGCACCTGCTCATCGTCGACGATGTCGCCGACACCGGCGAGACGCTGCACCTCGTCGCGGAGACGGTGCGACCGCAGGTGCAGGAGCTGCGCACCGCGGTGCTCTACGAGAAGACGCGTTCGATCGTGAAGTGCGACTACGTGTGGCATCGCACCGACGACTGGATCATGTTCCCGTGGTCGTCGCTGCCGCCGGTGCCCGGTGCCGTTGCCGACGAGTCCCGCGCCCCCAGCTACGACGGCGCGTGACGCCACTCACTGCGAGCTGACTGACGCTGCTCCACTGAGGGTGGCCTGAGAGGCGCGGAGAACCGACCCGCGACACGTCGACGTTCAACTCCCGATGGACAGGAACGGGAGAGAACTCAGGAACAAGCTCGGCCACAAGCTGGTGGGCGTCGCGATGGCGACGGTCATGGCGTTCGGTGTGGTGGCCGGGATCAGCAGCAGCGACGGCGAGTGCACAGGTGTCGTCGAAGTACGACACGTCGATCGACTCGACCCTCGCCGACATCCAGAACTTCTGGACGCAGACGATGCCCGATGTGTACGGGCAGCAGTACGAGGCGATCCCGACGGATCGCATCTACCCGTACTCGGAGAGCAACCCGCCGCCGAACTGCGACGACGGCGGCCAGACCAAGGCGCCCTACCAGGACGTCGCCGGCAACGCCTTCTACTGCAGCAACGGTGACTTCGTCGCCTACGACGAGCAGGGCCTCCTGCCCAAGCTGCGGGACAACTTCGGCGAGTTCGCGGTGGGCCTCGTGTTCGCCCACGAGCTCGGCCACGCGGTCCAGGCCCGAGTCGGCTACCAGCCGTCGGCCACCGTCTACATGGAGCAGCAGGCCGACTGCTTCGCCGGAGCATGGGCGCAGCACGTCGCCGACAGCAACGACGAGAACGTGCACCTCTCCAAGGACGACCTCGACAACGCGCTCGCGGGTCTGCTGACCCTGAGTGACCCGTCGGGCATCGACGGTGGACAGGACGGCGCGCACGGCAACGGCTTCGACCGGGTGAACGCGTTCCAGGACGGCTACGAGGGCGGCGCGCAGACGTGCGCCGACTACCAGAACAACCCGCCGGCCGTCACCGAGTCGGGCTACTCGAGCTCCGAGGACCAGGCGACCGACGGCAACCTGCCGATGGACCAGCTGGTGCCGACGATCACGAAGAGCCTGGACGACTACTGGACCTCGCAGTCGTCGAAGCTCACCGCGCCGACGATCACCGCCGGTGACGCGACGACGACGACGCCGGCAATGGGACAGCGACGGTGGCGTGCTCAGCGACTCGGTCACCTACGACGCGTCGACCAACGCGATCAACTACGACGCGGCGACGCTGCAGAACGTGCACGACAACATCGGCGACTTCGGCAGCGGCATGCTCATCGCCACCGCCTGGGCGTCGTCGGTGGAACACCAGCTGGGCAACTCCGTCGGCAGCGACGACGCCCGGCGCGGCGCCGAGTGCCTGGCCGGAGCGTGGGCGGCGAACACGTCGTCGTCGCTCTCGCCCGGTGACCTCGACGAAGCGGTGACCGTGCTGGTCGCGGCAGGCAAGGGTTCTCGACCGATCGAGGGACGGCCTTCGATCGAGTGGCGGCGTTCCGTGCGGGCTTCAAGCACGGTCCGTCGAAGTGCGTGCAGTCGAGCTGACTCCCTCTCCCCAGCTCGAGCGCGGCTCCGGGGCGTGTGCAACGACGCACACGCCCCGGAGTTCTCTTTGGGGGAGTTCTTTCGCGAACGCATCGTTCCTCTCACCTGCCTCTTACGATGCTCACCGATGATCCTGTGATGCAGGACATACCGGCGATCAAGCCCGTCGACCGAGGGTGGGGCCACAACAGAGATGGTGTCGGGACGTGTGCTCGTGGCCGAGGACGACAAGAGCGTGCGTGACTCGCTGGTGCGCGCGCTCACGTTCGAGGGCTACGACGTCACCACCGCGGCCGACGGCGCCGAAGCGCTCATGGCCGTGCTCGACACCCAGCCCGACGTGATCCTGCTCGACGTGCTCATGCCCCACGTCGACGGCCTCACCGCGTGTCGCAAGCTGCGCGAGCGCGGTGACCGCACGCCGGTGCTGATGCTCACCGCCCGCCACGAGGTGAGCGATCGCGTCGCCGGCCTCGACGCCGGTGCCGACGACTACCTCGTGAAGCCGTTCGCGCTCGACGAGCTGCTGGCGCGCCTGCGCGCGCTGCTGCGCCGCACGAGCATGTCGGGCGACGACGAAGTGCTGCGCGTCGGCGATCTCTCGCTCGACCCCGCGCGGCGGCAGGTGTGGCGCGGCGATCGCGAGCTCGAGCTCACCAAGACCGAGTTCGACCTGCTCGAGCTCCTCCTCTTCAACGCCGGCATCGTGCTCACGCGCGAGCAGATCTACGAGCGCATCTGGGGCTTCGACTTCGAGACGTCGTCGAAGTCGCTCGACGTGTACATCAGCTACCTGCGCCGCAAGACCGAGGAGGACGGCGAATCCCGCCTCATCCACACGGTGCGGGGGGTCGGGTACACCGCCCGACCGGCGTGAGCCGGCCGTGAGCCTGAGGACCCGCCTCACCCTGATCGTGGCGGTGATCGTGGCGGTGGCGGTGGTCGGCGGCGCGTACGCCGCGCACGTGAGCACGCAGAACGCGCTGCGCGACGAGACCGACAAGTTCCTGCAAGAGCGCGCCGTCGGGCTTCGTGCACCAGCCGGCCGGTGACCTGGGCGGCGACTTCGGCGGCGCGCCCACCGACGCCGACGACGACCGCCACGGCCAGTTCTTCGAGTTCGACGCCATCCAGCAGACCATCGACCGCGACGGCGCGATCACCAACTCGCTGCCCGGTCAGACCGCGCTGCCGATCGACGCCGAGGACCGTGCGATCGCGCGCACCGCAGGGCAGACGCACTACCGCGACGTGACCGTCGACGGTGAGCAGTACCGCATGATCACCGCGTCGTTGCGCAACGGCGGCGCGGTGCAGATCGCCCGCAAGGTGTCGGAGACCGACGACGTCCTCGACGTGCTGCGCACGCGCCTGGTCATCATCGCCCTCGCCGGCATCGCGTTCGCGGCCCTCGCGGCCTGGCTGGTGATGCGGCGCGCCACCCGGCCGATCGAGCAGCTCACCGACACCGCCGAGCGCATCGCCGAGACCCAGGACCTCACCACGCCGATCGCGGTGAAGGGCGACGACGAGGTGGGCCGCCTCGCTGCAAGCTTCAACACCATGCTGATCGCTCTCGACACGTCGCGCGAGCAGCAACAGCGACTGGTGGTGGACGCCAGCCACGAGCTGCGCACGCCGCTCACCGCGGTGCGCACCAACATCGACTTCCTCGGTCACGCCACGACGCTCGGCGCCGACGAGCGCGCGCAGCTCATCGACGAGACCGCGCCTCGAGCTCGACGAGCTCACCAACCTCGTGAGCGAGATGGTGGAGCTCGCCACCGACGTGCGCAGCGAGGAAGCGGTCGAGCCGGTCGCGCTGGCCGACGTCGTCAACGACGTGGCGACACGTTTCCGCCGTCGCACCGGCACCGACATCAACGTGAGCGTGACCGACGGCGGTGTCATCGACGGTCGACGGGCCATGCTCGACCGCGCCGTGGCCAACCTGGTCGACAACGCGTTGAAGTTCAGCCCGTCGGGCGCCGCGGTCGACGTGACCGTGCGCGGCACGACCATCGAGGTCGCCGACCGCGGCCCCGGCGTCGACGCCGAGGACCGGGCCCGGGTGTTCGACCGCTTCTACCGCGCCACCAGCGCCCGCACGCTGCCCGGTTCGGGCCTCGGGCTGTCGATCGTGTCGCAGATCGCCACCCTCCACGGCGGCACGGTCACCCTCGACGCCCGCGAGGGCGGCGGCACCGTCGCCCGCTTGGCCCTCTAGCTCCGAGCATCTCGAGGTTCGCGTACGCAGGTGGGGGTCAACTTCGAGATGTTCGGGGAGTTCTGACGCGAGCCCAGGCAACCTCTTACCTACGGGGCGCACCATGGAGCTCGTCAACACGGAAGTGCCAAGACCCCAGACCCCGACGAAAGGACCCGAACCGGAAACGACGCACCTCTCTCCCCATCAATCCTGCCCAGCTCCAGGCCCGGTGCCGCCCCTCCCCTCCGAGTGGTGCCGGGCCTGGAGCGTCTCTCCTCCCTCGTTCGCGTCCGCTCACTCCGTCCTCGTGTGCGAGAGTGCGGCCCATGCGATTCGTGGTCTACGGCGCCGGGGCGATCGGCGGGGTGGTGGGGGGTCGATTGGCCCAGGCCGGGCACGAGGTGGTGCTCATCGCGCGCGGCGACCACCACGACGCGATCCGCGACGAGGGCCTCCGACTGGTCACACCGGATGCCGACGAACCGCTCGTGCTCTCGATCCCGGTGGTGTCGCATCCCGCGGGCGTCGACTTCCGTGACGACGACGTCGTCCTCCTGGCGATGAAGAGCCAGCACACCGGCAAGGCGCTCAGCGCGTTGCTCGCTGCCGCGCCCGAGAGCATCTCGGTGGTGTGCGTGCAGAACGGCGTGGCCAACGAACCGGCCGCGCTGCGGCTGTTCGAGGACGTGTACGGGGTGTGCGTGGTCTGCCCCGCGTTGCACCTCGAGCCCGGCGTGGTCGAAGCGCACGCGTCCCCGGTCACCGGCATCCTCGACATCGGTCGGTTCCCGTACGGCGTCGGTCCCCGCGGCGAGAAGATCGCGGCCGCGTTCGAGACCGCCACCTTCGAGTCGGTGGCGCGCGGCGACATCATGCGGTGGAAGTACGGGAAGCTCCTCAACAACCTCGGCAACGCGGTCGACGCGCTCTGCGGTCCCGACCCCGAGGCGCGCGTCGTGCACCAGCGGGCGTGGGAAGAGGGGGCCGCGGTCCTCGCCGCCGCCAACATCGCCGCCGTCGGCCGCGAGGAGGATGCCGCCCGGCGCGGCGACCTCTTCCAGTGGGGTGGCGACGCCGCCCGCTCGCGCCCGGGCTCGTCGTCGTGGCAGAGCCTGTCCCGGGCCACCGGGTCGATCGAGGCCGACTACCTCAACGGCGAGATCGTGCTGCTGGGCCGGCTGTTCGGCGTGCCGACCCCGGTGAACCTGTTGCTGCAACAGCTGGCGGCCGCCGCCGCCCGCGAGGGTGACCGTCCAGGGAGCCTCCCGGTCGCCGAATTGATCCAGATGCTGCCCGTCGACGAATGACCCGCTGAACGTCCGGCACGCGGGGTGCCGGCAGTCCGGTGGAATCGAGCGGTGGAGGGGTCATGAACGAGGCGGCGACGATGGAGCGGGTCATCGCGCTCACCGGGTCGGTGGTCGACCAGATCGAGCCCGAGCAGCTCGACGACCCGTCTCCCTGTGAGGCGTGGACGGTCCGCGACGTGTTGAACCACATCACCGCCGGGGCCGAGATGTTCGCGATCTGCGTGCGCGAGGGCGAGGTGTCCGACGAGCGGCTCGGCGAGATCATGATGGGTGACCGCCTCGGCGACGACTACAAGGCGTCGTTCCACCGTGCCACCGACGACGCCAACGCCGCGTTCGCGCTCCCCGGGGCGATGGACCGGATCGTGAAGCTGCCCTTCGGTGAGATGCCCGCGGGCATGGCGGTGAACATCGCCATCTTCGACGTCACCACGCACGCGTGGGACCTCGCCAAGGCGACCGGTCAGAGCACCGATCTCGACCCCGAGACGGTGACGATCGCGTACCAGGTCGCGCAGACCATGCTCAACGACGACTGGCGCAACGCCGGCATGTTCGGGCAGTCGGTGGCGGTGGCCGACGACGTGCCGGTCGCCGACCGCCTGGCCGGGCTGGCCGGCCGCACACCCTGAACCCCGAAACCTGATCTCTGGCTCAGAGATCGGGGAACGGCGCGAACTCGCGGCCGAGCGCGTCGGCGACCGCGGCGTTGGTGACCGCGCCGTCGACGGTGTTCACGCCCAGCGCGATCTCGGGATCGTCGGCCACCGCGTCGCGCACACCGCGCGTCGCCAGCGCGACCGCGTACGGCAGCGTCGCGTTGGTGAGCGCGTACGTCGACGTGTGCGGCACCGCGGCGGGGATGTTGCCGACCGCGTAGTGCAACACGCCCGCGACCTCGTACACCGGCTCGGCGTGCGACGTCTCGTGGATGTGCTCGACGCAGCCGCCCTGGTCGATGGCGCAGTCGACGATCACCGACCCCGGTCGCATCGACCGCACCATGGCGTCGGTGACGACGACCGGCGCACGGCCACCGGGCACGAGCACCGCGCCGATCACGAGGTCGGCGTCGGCCACCGCGCGCTCGACCGCGAGGCGGTTGCTGGCCAGCGTCATGATGCGGCCCTTGTGGATCTGGTCGACCCAGCGGAGGCGGTCGAGGTTCTTGTCGAGCAGGAGCACCTCGGCCTCCATGCCCTGCGCGATCCACGCCGCGTTCCAGCCCACGTTGCCGGCGCCGAGCACGACGACGCGCGCCGGTCGCACGCCCGGGTGCGCCGCCGAGCAGCACGCCGCGTCCGCCGTGCTCGCGTTCGAGGAAGTGCGAGCCCACCTGCGGCGCCATGCGCCCCGCGACCTCGCTCATCGGCGCGAGCAGCGGGAGCGCGCCCGACGCGACCTGCACCGTCTCGTAGGCGACGCCGGTGACGCGCCGCGCGAGCAGCGCGTCGGCGACCTGCGGGTACGCGGCGAGGTGGAGGTACGTGAAGAGCACGAGCCCGGGGCGCAGCTGGTCGAGCTCGTCGGGCTGCGGTTCCTTGACCTTGAGCACCAGGTCGGCGCGCGCCCACACCGTCGTCGGCGTCGGCGACGATCTCGGCCCCGGCGGCGCGGAAGTCGTCGTCGCTGATCGAGGAGCCGGCGCCCGCGTCGTGCTCGACGAGCACCGGGACGTCGTGGACCACGAGCTCGTGCACGCCGTCCGGCGTGATCGCGACGCGGTGCTCGCCCTCCTTGCGTTCGCGCGGGACGCCGACCGCGAGCGCCGTGGATTTGGCCGCAGTCATGCAGGTGTTCCGCAGCCGGTCGGCGAGCTCGCGGGGGGTGGTCACCACGTCGAAACCGTCGACGGTCGTGAGGTGCTCAGCGGTTGCGGGCGTGCAACGGGTCGCCGTCACCCTCCACGGCGAAGCGGTTGAGCGCCACGATCACCGGGAAGTCAGCGAGCGCGCCGGCCGAGAGCCGCACCGCGTTGATCGTGCCGAGCCCGGCGTCGGCGACGAGGACGACGATGTCGGGCGCGAGCACATGCGCGAGGTCGACGTTGTCGCCGTCGTCGCTGATCGGCGAGCGCGGCCCGCCGACCCCTTCGACGAGACCGACGTCGACCGACGCCGGCCAGTCGATCCCGCCCGCGAGATCGGCGGTGGTGAACGGCGGGAGGCCGAGCTCGCGCGCGGCCATCGGCGGTGCCCACGCCAGCGGCAGCGTGCGCGTCGGTGGGCACACGGTGTCGGGATCCTCACCGGTGGCGGCGGCGAGCAGTTCGCCGTCGGTGACGTCGCCGGGATCGCCCGACTGCACCGGCTTGCGGGCGGCGACATGCACCCCGGCGGCGCGGAGCTCGCGCGCCACCGCCGCGGTCCACCAGGTCTTGCCCACGTCGGTCGCGGTGCCGGCCACGAACACGAGCGTGCGCGGCCGCGGCGCGCTCATCGGCCGCGCTCATGCCGCGTTCACGGGAACAGCTCGGACAACGCCGCCGCGAGCGAATCGATCTGGTCGAAGGTGTGGTCGGCGGACAGCGCGACTCGGAGCCGTGACGTGCCCGGCGGCACCGTCGGCGGCCGGATGGCGGTGACGAGGAAGCCGCGTGCCGCGAGCAGCGTCGGCCGCTTCGAGCGCGCGCGTCTCGCTGCCGCACACGTACGGCACCACCGGCGACGGGTGCCCGGGGCGCAGGCGGTCGACGTTGGCGCGCAATCGGGCGCGCAGCGCGTCGCCCTCGGGGGAGCGCAGCACGCGCGAGGGCAGCGAGTGCAGCGGCGGCGTCGGCGGGACTCGACGCGGTGGTGAAGATGTAGGTGCGGGCGCGGTTGACCAGCAGGTCGGTGTACCGGCGCGGGCCGGCCACGAATCCGCCGAGCGCGCCGAGGGTCTTCGACAGCGTGCCCACGCGCAGCACTGTCACCTCGTCGCGTTCCTCGAAGGGAGGCGACAGGACGCTGTGCGCCTCGTCGAGCACGAGCAGCGCGCCGTGGTGCGCGCACACGTCGAGCAGCTTGTCGACCGGCGCCACGTCACCGTCCATCGAGAAGGTCGTCTCGGAGACGACGATCGCGCGCGCTCGCGTGTTCGACCGCAGCAGCTCGTCGACGTGAGCGGCGTCGAGGTGGCGGTAGACCGCGAGCGGCGCGCCGGCCAGGCGCCGCCCGTCGATGAGCGACGCGTGGTTGAGCTCGTCGGAGCACACCAGCGTGTCGGGACCGGCGAACGTCGTGAGCACGCCGAGGTTGGCGGCGAAGCCGGTGGTGAACAGCACCGCCGCCTCGGTGTGCTTCCAGTCGGCCAGCTCGGCTTCGAGCTCGTGGTGCACCGGGCGCGAGCCCACGATGAGCCGCGCCGCGCCCGCCCCCGTGCCCCAACGGTCGATGGCGTCGTGTGCAGCGGCGACGACCGCGGGATGGTGGGTGAGGCCGAGGTAGTCGTTCGACGCGAACGACACGAGGCCCTCGGGCGCCGACGGGTCGAACGCGCGCGGCGCGCGCCACTGCCCGGCGTCGACGATCTGCTGCGCGGCGGCCGCGGCCCAGTCGTCCCAGGTCACGTCGGTCGTCTCGGCGACCTCGTCGAGCGCGCCGGTCAGTGCGTGCACGGTGCGGTGCAGCTCCTCCGACGTGACCGTGAGCGGCGGCATCAGTACCACGACGTCGCCGAGCGGGCGCAGCAGCACGCCGCGGTCGACCGCGGCCGCGCACACGCGCCGACCCCAGCGCAGGCCGTCGGTCGGGGGCGCGAGCTCCACACCGCCCATGAGGCCGCGCAGTCGCACCTCCTGCACCGCCGGGTGCGGCGCGACCCGGTCGTCGAGCAGGCCGCGCAGCTCCTCGCTGCGGGCGCGCACGTTGTCGAGCACCGACCACGCGTCGAGCAGCTCGAGGTGGCGCAGCGCGACCGCGGCCGCGAGCGCGTTCCCCGAGTAGGAGTGACCGTGGTACAGCGTGCGCTCGGAGAGATCGGGGCCGAGGAAGGCGTCGAACACGCGCCCGCTCGCGACGGTGGCCGACATCGGCAGGTACCCGGCGGTGAGGCCCTTGCCGAGCACCAGGAGGTCGGGGCGGAGGTCGCACTGCTCCGACGCGAACAGCGAGCCGGTGCGACCGAAGCCGGTGGCGACCTCGTCGCAGATCAGCAGCACGTCGTGGTCGCGGCACGCGGCGCCGAGCGCGCGCAGGCCGTCGGGATCGGCGAGCTGCATGCCTGCCGCGCCCTGCACGAGGGGTTCGACGATCGACCGCCGCCAGCTCCGACGCGTGCGCGGCGACCATCGCGCACGCGGTCTCGAAGCACTCGGGGTCGGTGAACGCGGGCGCGCGCAGCACCGGGAAGCGCAACGGATCGAAGAGGTCGGTGCCGAACCCGCCGTCACCGAGCGAGAGCGCGCCCATGGTGTCGCCGTGGTACGCGCCGCCGAAGGCGAGGAACTGCGTGTGTCCGGCGATGCCCCGGTTGGCCCAGTACTGGAACGCGATCTTCAGCGCCTGCTCGACCGCGGCGGCGCCGTCGGACGCGAACAGGAAGTGCGGGTCGTCGACGGGAACCACGCGCGCCAATGCTTCCGCGAGCTCCACGACCACGACGTTGCCGTTGCCGAGCATGGTGGAGTGCGCGCCGCGTTCGAGCTGGGCGCGCACCGCGTCGTCGAGCTCGGGCACGTGGTGGCCGAGTGTGTTGACCCACAGCGAGGAGATGGCGTCGAGGTAGCGACGGCCATCCACGTCGATCAGCTCGTGGCCTTCACCCCGCTCGACGAGCACCGGAGCGCTCTCCGCGAAGGAGTCCATCTGGGTGAAGCCGTGCCACACGACCGCGGCATCGCGCGCGACCCACTCGTCGTGGCGGCCCATGGAACTACTCGCTGACGTGCTCCGCGCCAGCTGCATCCAGCTGGTCGCGCAGCGCGGCGCGGATCTTCGCCGCCGCGGCGTCGAGCGACCCCTCGGGCGGATTGGGATCGGCGTGCGCGAACGACAGCTCCGACACCGAGTCGAAGGGCACCACGTGGAGGTGGGTGTGGGGGACCTCGTCGCCCACGATCATCACGCCGATGCGCCGGGCGGTGAACGCCGCCATCTGCGCCTTCCCGATGGTCTGCGCCACCTGGAAGAGGTGCGCGGCGAGGTCGGGATCGAGGTCGATCCAGTGGTCGACCTCGGCCCGGGGCACCACCAGCGCGTGTCCCGTGTGCATCGGGTTGATGGAGAGGAACACCACACATCGGTCGTCGCGCCACACGAAGACCCCGGGGATCTCACCCTCGATGATGCGCGTGAAGAGCGTCGCCATGCCCGGCCAGGCTACCCATGGCCTGTTTTGGCGCCCCTATGTCGTCACAGTGACGCGGTAGGGGCGCCGAAACGGATGGGGTCAGTGGGGGCCGGAGAGGATGGAGTCGGCCTGGGCGCCGGCCCGGCGGGCCCCGGCGATGATCGAGGCCAGCGCGAACAGCGCCGCCGCCACCAGCACGATGGCACCGCCGGCGGCGAGCGCCCACTGCCGCGCCGCCCACAAGCCGACCAGTGCCGACACGACGCCCACGCCCACTGCGCCGATCAGGGTGGTGCGGAACGAACGCGCCAGCAACCGGCTGGTCGCGACGGGCAGCACCATGAGCGCGGCGATGAGCAACACGCCGACGATGCGCATCGCCATGACGACCGTGACCGCGGTCAGCACCGCGAGCATCGTGTTGAGCGAGCGCGCGGGGATGCCGGCGACGCGCGCCGAGTCTTCGTCGAGCACGACGGCGAGCAACGCCCGACCGGTGAAGGCGATCGCGATCGCGATCACCGCGCCCAGACCGATGACGGTCCACACGTCGTTGGCGGTGGCGGTGAGGATCGACCCGAACAGGTACGGCTGCAGGTTCGTGTTGGTCGCGGACCGGCTGGCCAACACCACCCCGGCGGCGATGCCTCCGTAGAACACGAGCGCGAGCGCGAGGTCACCGGTGGCGCTGCCGCGTGTGCGCAGGAACTCGATCACCAGCGCGGCGGCGACGGCGACCAGGAGCGCGGTCCACGTGGGCGACGTGCCGAGCAACAGGCTGGCCCCGATGCCGGCGACGGCGACGTGGCCGATGCCGTCGCCCATCAGCGACAACCCCTTCTGCACCAGGAAGACGCCGATGAGCGGCGCGGCGGCGCCGACCACGAGGCCCGCGAGCAGCGCGAGCTGCATGTAGGTGCGGTCGAACGGCCACGGCAGGTCCCACGGCATCCCCGGCAAGCCACCCACTACTTCGGCCCCATCACTTCGGCCCCGTCATCCGAGCTCCTCGAGCCAGAGCGGGAGGTCGTCGCGATGCACGCCGAGGCTCACGCCGGTGGCGGCGAGGTCGGCGGGCACGCCGTCGAACACGACCCGGTGCTTGAGCACGACCACGTGGTCGAGGTCGTCGGCCACCGCGCCGAGCTCGTGCGACACGAGCAGCACCGCGGCTTGGTGGTGCTCCACCAGGTGCACGAGCGAGTCGCGGAACAGCTCCTGCGACTCCACGTCGACACCGGCGATCGGTTCGTCGAGCACCAGCAACTCCGGATCAGCGGCGAGCGCGCGCGCGATCAACGCCCGCTGCTGCTGTCCACCGGAGAGCTCGTGCAGCCGCTTGCGGCGGTGCTCGGTGAGCGCGACCGACTCGATCGCGTGGTCGACCGCCTCGCGATCGGCGCGCGAGCGGCGCTTCCACCATCCGCGCTTGGCGAGCCGTCCGGTCGCCACCACCTCTTCGACGGTCGCGGGCAGGTCGGGGGCGATGCGCGGCCGTTGGGGCACGTACCCCACCCGCCACCGGTCGCGGAGGTCGGACGGCGCCACGCCGAACACCTCCACCGACCCGCTCTGGGGCGTGAGCAGCCCGAGCAGGATCCGCAGCAGGGTCGACTTGCCCGAGCCGTTGGGCCCGGCCAGCGCGGCGAACTCTCCGGCGCGCACCTCGAGACCGACGCGGTCGAGGATCACTTCGGCGCCGTAGGCGAACGACACGTCGTCGGCCGCGAGCACGACCGGCGCCGTTTCGGAGTTGAGCATGATTCTCATTATGGCCGCTCGGTACCGGCCGTCGTCCCCCGACGGCGAGAATGTGGTGATGCCGCACGACCACGGGCACGCCGGCCACGACCACGGCGACGCGCTGCGCCGCACCGCGGCCCGCAACGTGGGCCGGTTGTGGGTGGCCCTGGCGCTCACCGTCACCTTCGTGGTGGTGGAAGCGGTGACGGCCTTCGTCGCCGGTTCCCTCGCGCTGCTGTCCGACGCCGCCCACATGCTCACCGACGGCGTCGCCATCGCGCTCGCGCTCGGCTCGATCGTGGTGGCGAACCGGGCCTCGAAGGACGGCGGCCGCACCTTCGGGCTCTTCCGGCTCGAGATCCTGGCGTCACTCCTGAACGCGATCCTCACGTTCGCGGTCGCGGCGTACGTGCTGTTCGAGGCGGTGGTGCGCCTGACCGACGGCGACAGCAGCGTCGAGGCGGGCCCGATGCTCGTCGTGGCGATCGCCGGTCTCGGCGTGAACCTCGTCGTGTTCTTCATGTTGCGCGACGGTGCGCAGGACAGCCTCGCCGTGCGCGGTGCCTACGTCGACGCGATGGCCGACGCCGCCGGTTCGGTGGGCGTGATCGTGGCCGCGGTCGTGATCGCGACGACGGGCTGGGATCCGATCGACCCGATCGTCGCCATGGTGATCGGCGTGTGGATCCTGCCGCGCGCGTGGCGGCTCGCCGCGAGTGCACTCCGCGTGCTGCTGCAGGTCGCGCCCGCGCACCTCGACCTCGACGCCATCCGCGGTGAGCTCATGGCGCTGCCCGGGGTCGTCGACGTGCACGACCTCCACGTGTGGACGCTCACGTCGGAGATGGACGTCGCCAGCGCGCACGTCATGGTCGGCCCCGACGCCGACGCGCACGGCGTGCTCGACCAGGCGCGCGTGCTGCTGCTCGAGCACGAGATCGCGCACGCCACCATCCAGGTGGAGCCCGACGACCACGCAGGGTGCGCCGAGCTCAATTGGTGATGCTCAACTGGTGACGGATGCCGCCGGTCGCGGTCGGCGCGCCGCGGGACGAGCGGGCGACGACGGCCGCAACCGCAGCGCAGCCGCCACCGCGAGCCCCGCGCCCAGACCCAGCGTCAACGTCACGAGGAGCCGCGCGAACCCGGCCGAGAACGTGCTCGGCACCTGGGAGTTCCCGAGGGTGGTGACGTCGGCGAGGCCGCCGGCCACGAACAGGAAGATGGTGGCCACGAGCACCAGCGGCACCGCCGACTCGGTGCCCTTGCGCCAGATCCACCCGAGGCCGAGGAGCCCGAGCGCGATGCCGGCCAGCGAATACGCGCTCTCGCCCAACTTGGTGCCGAACGACGCGGTCGACGCGTCCCACAGCCCGATCACGTGCACCGCTTCGGTGAGGGTGAGCAGCGCCAGCGCGACGACGAACACCGTGCGCCACGCGCGCGTGCGTGAGAGCCCGACCACCAGCGCGGCGATGAGCACCGCGGCGACGACCCACGGCCACGGCGACGGCGGGGGCACGTAGATCAGCTGACCGCGCGGCGACGTCGGTGCTCCCGACGCGCATCGGGATCACCCAGTTGTCGACCACGCGCCGCTGGTCGGGATGGCGCACCACCTCGGGCGGGTCGTCGCCGCCCATGAAGTGCGCGCGGTGGTCGTGCCACCTCGCGGTGGTGCCGGTGGACACGCGCCGCCACACCGGCGTCGCCTTCGCGTCGGCCGACTTCGGCGGCGAACCGGTGATGGTGGTCGAGCGATTGAGGTACGTCGCGGGCGAGCGCGTGTTCTCGAACACACCCTTCGGCCCGACGCGCAGGTACGGCTCACCCGCGTACCCGAGCACCACCACCTCACGCGCGCCGCTGTTGGTGAGCTCGACCTTCGTGCCCAGGTCGGTGACGCGCACGTGCACCGCGGGCACGCGCGGCGACACCGATCGCAGCACCGACTCGTAGTTGGTGGGCGTCAGTCCTCCGAGCCCGTGAGCGGAAGCCGGCGCGGCGGTGACACCGACGATCCCGACCACCAGTGCCGTGACGATCAGTGCGGCACGCCGACGGGTCATCCCGTCTCCGACCGGCGCACCGCGTCGACGAGGTGCTCGCGGGCGCGGGCCACGCGCGACCGGATGGTGCCGATCGGTACGCCGCAGGCGGCGGCCGCTTCCTCGTAGGAGCACCCGATCACCTGGGTGAGCACGAACGCGGCGCGCTGGTCGTCGGGGAGCTCGTCGACCAGTGCCGAGACCGCCTGGGCGTCGCTCGGGTCGACGGTGCTCGCCGCGCCCGGGAGCGACGCGCGGTGCTCGAGCCTCGCCGCGAGGCGGCGTCGACGGACGTTGCGCCGGACCTGGTCGGCGCACGCACGCCGGGTGATGGAGAGGAGCCAGGTGCGCGCGCTGGAGTCGCCCCGGAAGGCCGGGAGGGCCTTCCAGGCCCGGACGAACGTGTCCTGGGTGACGTCGTCGGCGTCGTCGGGGCCCACGAGGTGATAGGCAACGCGCCAGACCTCGGCCTGGCTGGTGCGAATGGCATGGAGCAGCGCAGTGCGATCACCGTCGCGCGCGGCGAGGAACAACCGCGTGAGCTCGTCCACGGCGTCCGACGATACTGGTGGGAACCCGTCAATCCCGAGCGGCGACTACCACGTATGACCTGCATGCAGATCCACCAGGCGATCTCCGCCCGGCTCGACGGCGAGGACCCCGGACTCGACGAGTCGACGGTCTACGCGCACCTGGCCGGGTGCGCCGACTGCCGCGAGTTCTCCCACCGGGCCGAGGGGCTGCACCGGAGCGTGCGCCTCGCACCCGCGCCCGAGATCCCCGACCTCACCCCCGGCATCCTCACCGCGATCGGCGCCGAATCTTTGAGGCGATGCCGAGCCCGACACCAACGTCGCGTTGCGCTGGATCCTCGTGGCGATCGCGGTGGCCCAGATCGCGGTCGCCATCCCCGCGCTGGTGCTCGGCAGCGACGCCGGCCTGCCGGTGCACGCCGCCCGTCACATCGGCTCGTTCGACGTCGCGCTCGGCGTCGGGTTCCTGTACGCGGCGTGGAAGCCGTCGCGCATCCCCGGCCTGCTGCCGCTGGTCGCCGCGCTCGTCGTGTGCCTGGTGGGGTCGTCGTTGCTCGACGTCGCCGACGGGAGCACGAAGGCGCTCGGAGAGGTGCAGCACGTGCTCGACTTCGTGGGTCTCGCGGTCGTGTGGCTGTTGAGCCGGCCGACGGCGCGACGGGTGCAGCTCGCGTGATCACCTCGATCCGAATTCGGCGCCTCGTGGCGCTGGCTGCGCTCGTCGTCGCGCTGGTCGTGGTCTTCGCCGCGCCCGCGTCGGCACACGCGTCGCTGTTGTCGACCGATCCGTCGAACGGCGGCGTCTACGACACGCCGCCGAAGGCGATCACGCTCCGCTTCAGCGAAGGGGTGGAGGTCTCGCTCGGCGACATCCGCGTCTACACGAGCGACCGCGCAGCGGGTCGTCACCGGCAAGCCCGAGCACCCGAACGGCCAGCAGAGCGTCGTCACCACGTCGTTGCCGAAGCTCGGCGCCGGCACCTACGTCGTCACCTGGCGCGTCATCTCGGCCGACTCGCACCCGGTCGAAGGCGCGTACACGTTCCAGGTGGGATCGAAGGCGACGCTGAGCGACAAGAACGCCAAGAACGCCGCCGCGTCGCTGCTGGCGACCACCGGCGGGAGCCGCACCGTGGGCGTCGTGTACGGCATCGACCGTGGCTTCCTGTACGCGGGGCTCGCGCTCCTCATCGGCGGCGCGGTGTTCCTCGCCGCGGTGTGGCCCACGGGTCGCGACGACCGCCGCGCCCGGTGGCTGGTGTGGAGCGGTTGGATCACCGTGTTCGTCACGACCGCGTTCGGCATCGCGCTCGAGGGCGTGTACGGCGCCGGGCTCCCGCTGAGCGACGTGTTCGACACCACCGTGCTGCGCGACGAGCTCGACACGCGCTACGGCCACATCGCGCTCATACGGCTCGCGCTCCTCGTGCTCGCGATCCCGCTGCTCCGTGTGCTGCTGCACCGGCGCCCGGCGGCCGAGCACCCGCTGCGCTGGTGGTGGAAGCTCTCCGCGCTGGTGGTCGGCGCGGGCATCGCGGTCACGCCGGGCATCGCCGGCCACGCCGCCACCGGCATCCAGACCGGGCTCGCGATCCCCGCCGACCTCGTGCACGTGTCCGGGCATGGCGTGCTGGCTCGGCGGCCTGGTGCTGTTGTGCGTCGCGGTCCTGCCCCGACGCAACGTCGACGAGCTGCGCACGGTGCTGCCCCGGTACTCCGCGCTCGTGCTGGGCGCGATCGTGGCGTTGGTCGTGTCGGGCGGGTACCAGGCGTGGCGCCAGGTCGGCAGCATCGACGAGCTCAAGACCACCGACTACGGGCGTCTGCTCATCGCCAAGCTGGTGGCGTTCGCGGCGCTGATCGTGGCCGCCGCGTTCAGCCGGGAGGTCGTGAACCGCCGCTTCCGCGCGTACCCGCCCGACGACGAGGAGCTCGTGACCGTCGACGACCCGGTGCTCGTCGGCGCCGGCGGACCCGCGACCACACCGGTGACCCCTGGCGGGAACGGCGCCGGGAACGATGCCGGCAGTCGTCCGGCGAGCGGCGTCGGGTACGGCGGCCGACGACACCATGGGACGAACGACGACTGGGACGACGACCTCGAGGACCAGGAAGAGATGAGGCGCCTGCGCCGCTCGGTGTGGGCCGAGGTCGCGATCGCGGTGGTGATCCTCGCCATCACCGCGATGCTGGTGAACGCGGCGCCGGCGCGCGCGCAGAGCAGCGGTCCGGTGTCGCTCACGCTGAAGTCGAAGCAGGTGTGGGTGTACGTCGACATCGCGCCGGGTGCGGCCGGGCCCAACGACATGCACTTCACCGCGCTCCCCACCGGCGGTGGTCCCGCGACCGTCACCGACATGACCGTGCAGTTGACGCGCCCAGGTGAGGACCTCCCGCCGTTCACGGTGCCGCTGCAGAAGCTCGGCGCGGGCCACTACTACGCGCCGCTCTACGACATCCCGTACTCCGGGAAGTGGCAGATGACGGTGCGCGTGCAGCTCGGCCAGACCAACGAGGCCGTGCTGACCAGTCCGTTCTCCGTGCGCTGACGTGCCGGGAAGCCCCTGATGCCCGACGTCGACGTCGCGACCAATTTCTTCCTCGTGCTGACGATCGTCGCCGACGCGGTCGTTGCGTTCGCAGTCGTGTGCGCGGTCGCGGCGTTGGTCTCGCCGAGTGCGCGTGCGTCGGTGGCGTCGTGGGCCCGCGCGGTCGCGCCGCAGTCGGTGGTGTTCGCATGGATCGTCGCCACGGTCACGACGCTCGGCAGCCTCTACTACTCGGAGCACGCGGGGTTCGTGCCGTGCGAGCTGTGTTGGTACCAGCGCATCGTGATGTACCCGCTGGTGATCGTCCTCGGTGTCGCTGCGCTCCGGCGCGACCGTGCGGTGTGGATGACCGCGCTGGTGTTCGTCGTCATCGGTACGCCGCTCTCGCTGTACCACTGGCTGGTCGAGCGGGTGCCCGCGTTCGCGGAGAGCAGTTCGTGCTCGGCCATCACGCCGTGCAGCACGCCCTACTTCGAGAAGCTCGGGTTCGTCACGCTGGCGTGGATGGCGATGAGCGCGTTCCTGTTGATCGGCGTGCTGATGGTGTGCACGTTGGTCGGTGCCCGCGATCGGGTCGACGAGGCCGCGACCGGTAGGACAGCGATGGAGGAAGCGTGACGAAGAAGCCCACCAAGGCGCAGGTGCGCGCGCAGGCCGTCGCCGAACGCCAACGCGCGTCGGAGGTCGCGGCGAAGCAGCGCCGCAACCGCATGATCCTGTGGGGCGGACTCGCGGTGATCGTCGTGATCGCCATCGTGGTGGCGGTCGTGGCGAGTGGCGGCGGCGACAGCGCGAACGCCACCAAGTTCGAGACCGCGCCGGTGAAGGTGAGCGGCACGCCACTGCCGGCAGTACGACTCGAGCGCTTCGTCCGACCCCGCGGTCGGCAAGACCGTCCCCACGCTCACCGGCTCCTCGGTCGGGGACGGCGGCGCGGTCACCATCGGTCCCGACACCGGTGGCGGCGAACCGCAGGCGATCGTGTTCGTCGCCCACTGGTGCCCGCACTGCCAGGCCGAGGTGCCCCGACTCGTGGCGTTGGCGAAGCAGGGCGTGTTCGACGGCGTGAAGGTCAGCGCGGTGGCGACGTCGACCGACGACCGCCTCGACAACTACCCGCCGTCGGCGTGGTTGAAGAACGTGGACTGGCCGTTCCCCGTGCTGGCCGACAGCACAACCGGGACCGCAGGCAAGGCCTACGGGCTCACCGCCTTCCCGTACTTCGTCTTGGTGAACCCCGACGGCACGGTGGCCGGTCGCGCGACCGGCGAGGTCTCCGACGCCGACGTCAAGGCCGACATCAAGGCGTTGAAGGCGGGCGACCCGCTGCCCGGCAGCTCCTCGAACGAGAGCTCGTCAGCGGGCTGAGCACACCGAGATCAGAAGGCCGGGATCAGCCGCAGTTCTCGCACACGCCGACGAGGTCGAGTCGGTGGTGCTGGGTGCGGAAGCCGGTGGTGCGCGTGATCGCAGCCGCGGCGGCGGCGACCGAGCGTTCGAGCCCCGCCGACGCCGGCACGTCTTCCACCCGCCCGCACTGCGCGCAGATGAGGTGGTGATGGTGGCCGGCGAGGTCCTCGGTGAGCTCCCAGCGCGCGAACTCGTCGGTGCCGAGGACGCGGTGCACGACGCCGGCTTCCTCGAGCACCACCAGGTTGCGGTAGACGGAGCTCTGCGCCAGGTCGGGTCGCTCGTCGAGGATCTCGGGGATCGTGAGCGGGCGAGCGGCGGCGGTGAGCGCGTCGAGCAGCGCCTGGCGGTTCGAGGTGAGGCGTTGGCCGACGGCCCGCAGTCGGGTGGCGACGACCTCGTGCACCTGCTCCGACGCCTGGTCCGATGAAGCCAGGTCCGATGGTGATGGCGCGGCGGTGCCCGACATGGTCACGAGCCTACCGAACGGGGCTACCGTCGAACCTTGGACGTCACCGAGCGCTTCACCGAGCTGATGGCGCGCCCGGAGCCGGAGATCGCGCTCGACGAGGCCGCGCTGCTCGTCGCCGCCCATGCGCATCCCGAGCTCGACGTCGACGCTCGCCTGGCGCAGCTCGACGCGCTCGCGACGCGCGTGGCGGGCTTCTCCGCCGGTGAGCTGTCGACGCTGCTGTTCGTGTCCGAGGGATTCCGCGGCAACGACTCCGACTACGGCGACCCGAGCAACTCGTTCCTCGACGACGTGCTCGACCGTCGCCTCGGCATCCCGATCTCCCTGAGCGTGGTGATGCTGGAGGTCGGTCGACGCTGCGGGCTGCAGCTGCACGGCGTCGGGATGCCCGGGCACTTCCTCGTCGGTGGCGGCGCGGGCGAGTGGTTCGACCCGTTCCACGACGGTGCCCGCCTCGACCTCGCGGGTGCGCGGCGCTGTTCGCGCAGCTGCACGCCGACGCCCGCTTCCGACCCCAGTTCCTGATGCCGGTCGGACCCCGGGCGATCCTGCAGCGCATGCTCGCCAACCTGCAGCACACCTACCTGCAACGCGACCCGAAGGCCGTCGTGTGGGTCGCGCGCCTGCGCCTGCGCGTGCCGGGCATCACGCTGAGCCAGCGCGGCGACCTCGCCGGGTTGCTCGGCCGGCTCGGGCAGTTCGCGGAGGCCGCGCGCGAGCTCGACGTGCTCGCCCAGCTCCTGCCCGGCGAAGGTGGCGAGCAGGCGGCCAACGCGGCCGCGAGCCTCCGGGCACGCGCCAACTGAGCGACATCCGGTCGTTAGGGTGGCCCTCGTGACGGCCAAGGCGATGCCGATGTTCCCGCTCGGCACCGTGCTGTTCCCGCACGCCACCCTCCCGCTCCACCTCTTCGAGGATCGGTACCGCGCGCTCGCCGAGACGTGCCTGCGCGGCGACGGCCGCTTCGGTGTCGTGCTCATCGAGCGCGGCTTCGAGGTCGGCGGGGGTGACCAGCGCTTCGGCGTGGGCACCGTCGCGCGCATCGTGGAGGCCGCGCGCACACCCGACGGCCGGTATCTGCTCGCGACCGTCGGCACCGAACGCTTCCGGATCAAGAAGTGGCTCGGTGACGACCCGTTCCCGCGCGCGGACATCGACGTCCTCGGCGAACCCAAGCGCGTCGCCAGCGACGCCGGTGCGCGCCGCGACGACGTGCAACGCCTGCTCGGCCGGGTGCTGGCGATGAGCGCGGAGCTGGGCGACCCCGCCGCGCCGGTCGGCGCCGCCGCGCTCGACGACGACCCGGTCAAGGCCTCCTACGAGGCTGCGGCGCGCGCGCCGATCGGGCCGCTCGACGCCCAGCGCCTGCTGGAGCTCGACGACCCGCGGGAGCGCTTCGCGCGCGCTCGAGTCGATGCTCGCCGACACCGCCGAGGTGCTCGAGCTGCGCCTCGCCGGCGGCTGATCCGGCGTTCCCGCCGGTTGGAGGCCTGAGTAGCCTGACCGGCGTGGAGAACGACGACGCGCGCGAACGACTGCAGGCCGAACAGACCCGGGTCGAGGGCCTCGTCGAGGAGCTGAAGGCCGAGCTCGGCACCGCCGAGAGCGAGGACGAGCTCGCCGACTACGACCAGCACCCGGCCGACACCGCGTCCGACACGTTCGAGCGTGAGAAGGACCTCTCCATCCTCGATCAGCTCGAGCACGAGCTCGAGGAGTTGCAGGCCGCGCTCGAACGCGTCGATGCCGGTACCTACGGCGTCGACGAGGTCACGGGCGAACCGATCGACCCCGCTCGGCTCGACGCGATCCCGACCGCGCGCACGAACATCGACGGGACCGGCATGTCCGAGACTGACATCCCGGAGACCGACATCCCGGAGAACGGGCGCTGAGCGTCGGCATCCGGCTGTTCGCGCAGGCGCGCGAGGCCGCCGGTCGCGGTCACGACGAACGCGACGCAGCCACGTTCGGAGGGACCCTCGGCGCGCTGCTCGACGACCTGCGCGGCGTCGTACGGTCCCGACTTCGCCCGCGTGCTCGACACCGCGCGCGTCTGGGTGAACGGCGACGAACCGATCGCCGGCGACCTCACCGAGCTCCACGACGGCGACGAGGTCGCCGTCCTCCCTCCCGTCAGCGGCGGCTGACCCACCCTCGACGAGCAGAGATCAGGGTTCGGGGGCGATGGCGACCATGGCGGCGACCATCTTGTAGGCCGCTTCGGCGGGGCCGAGCTCGTCGGGACGCAGGAGGTTGGCCATGATGCGCAGCACCCACTCCATGAGCGGACGCGACTGCATGCCGACGCGCGTGAGCTCGCGCATGACGGCAGGGTTCCCGATGGCGCGCACGAACGCGCGCGCCACCTTCCAGTAGAGGCCGTAGATCTCCTCGAGCTGCTGCGGGTACTGCTGCAGCGCGAGGCCGTCGCCGGTGGTGAGCGCGGTCGACACCGCGTCGGCCGCGAGTCGCCCGGTCTCGTAGGCGAGCGAGATGCCTTCGCCGTTGAACGGGTTCACCGACCCGGCGGCGTCGCCGACGACCAGCCACGTGGGTCCGATGTTGGGCGCCACCGATCCTCCGGTCGGCAGCTTCCCGCCGGTGGGCGCGCCGCACGACGTCTCGGGGGAGATGCCCCAGCGCGCCGGCGCGGTCTCCACGAACGCGTCCATGAGCGTGCTGGTGTTGATGTCCTTCCACCCGGTGAACGTCGACAACAGACCGACGCCCACGTTCACCGTGCCGTCGCCCACCGGGAAGATCCAGCCGTACCCGGGGAGGTGGTTGCCGTCGCGGTCGCGCAGGTCGAGGTGGCTCTCGATCCAGGGCTCGTCGTGGAACGGGCTGGTGAAGTACCCGCGCACCGCCATCCCCAACGGGTACGAGCGGTCGCGCGCGCAGCCCAGCGCGCGCCCGAAGCGCGAGTTGGCGCCGTCGGCGACGACCACGTACCGGGCCCGCACCGGCTCCTCTTCACCGTCACGCTTGATCACCGCGCCGACGAGCAGGCCGTCCTCGACCAGCGGGGCGACGGCCTCGGCGCCGGTCCAGACCTCGGCGCCCGCGCCGGCGGCGGCGTCGGCGACCATCTTGTCGAGGTCACGGCGGCGCACGACGTAGCCGTAGTCGGGGAAGTCGGGGTGCTCCGGCCACTCGAGCTCGAGCGTCACGCCGTGCGCGATGGACCGCAGGCCGTCGAAGCGCAGCGATCCCGACAGCTGCGGGCCGAGGCCCATGTCCTCGAGTTGGCGGACGGCCCGCGGCGTGAGGCCGTCGCCACAGGTCTTCTCACGGGGGAAGCGCTTCTTCTCGACGACGAGCACCCGGTGGCCCGCGCGCGCCAGCCAGTAGCCGGTCGCGGCACCCGCGGGCCCGCCCCCGACGACCAGGACGTCCCAATTCATGCTTGTGCGCTTGTGATCGCGAGCCGGCCAGGACACGGATTCACCCGTGCATCGTCGCGCGCCGAACACCTCGTGGACCCACTGACGTGAACCAGCCGCGAACCGACCCCGCCACGACCCCACGATCTGCACCACGCTCAGATAGCGTGATAGGAAACCGACTCACCCTCTAGCCCACCCGCTTGCTTCCCGGAGGACGACGGGCCCGATGCCCAACGTGATCCCCGACTGGTTGCCGTGGATGCAGCCCGCCGGTCGACTGATCTGGTCGGTCGGGCTGTTCTTGATCGGGCTGGTGATCGTCTTCGTCCTCATGCGGCGGCCGAAGCCCGACCGCCCCGCGACGTGGGCGGAGTGCATCGCCGGCGCGGTCGGCGTCTTCGCGATGATGACGCTCGCGTACGCGGTCATCCCGCACGAGTGGATCACCTTCTCCGACGGCTACCTCCAGTGGGACACCACCCAGTTCGTGTTCCGCAGCGGCCAGGACGTCTTCGGCCTCGGCATCGTCAACTGGCCGTTCAACTTCGACAAGCACGTCATCCGCGACCTCATCGTGCTGGTCATCTACGGCCTCGGGGTCGGCCTGAACCTCGCGCTGATCGTCATGTGGCAGAAGCGTGGCGAGGTGAAGGAGCCGGCGCCCGACGCGCCGGCGAAGACCTCGCGCTTCGGCCGCCCGCTGCGACGCAAGGCCGCGCCCGAGCCCGCCACCGCGGGTGCCGGCGCAAACGGTGGAGACGCCTGATGGCCCGCACCGACGCCAACCCGCCGATGCCCGACTTCGCCACCGACTACGAGCTGCAGGAGGTCGACCCCTCCTACCTCACCGCGTCGGTGAAGCCGAAGCAGTTCCTCCACATCGACCAGGCCGAGTGCATCCTCTGCGAGGGCTGCGTCGACATCTGCCCGTGGAAGTGCATCCACATGGTCTCGGTGAGCGCGATCAGCGACGCGGTCAACACCGAGCAGCCCGGCGAGGACCCGCGTGACCACGTGGCGTTCATCGTCGACGAAGACATCTGCACGCGGTGCGCACTCTGCGTCGACCGCTGTCCCACCGGGGTGATCATCCTCGGCAAGCTCTCACCCGACATCGCCGACGGCGATCGCCACGTCCGCACGCCCCGCAACGGCTACGCCTACGGCGTGCGGTTCTAGTCAGGTTCTCGAGGAGACAGGTTCGTGGCCAACGGCAACGGCAGCACGCAACGGGAGCAACGGACACGGCGGGATCGGCGTGAAGGTCGGTCAGGCGCTGGAGAAGACCGACGAGAAGGTCCGTGGGTCGCAGGCGTGGACCGCGATCTTCCGGCCCGGTTCGGTGTTCCGTCGCGGCTACACCGACAGCCCCCGCAACCGCTCCTACGTGATCATGAACAACGTGCTGTACCACCTTCACCCGGTGAAGGTGAAGCGGCACGCGGTGAAGGTGTCGTACACGCTGTGCCTCGGCGGTCTCTCCTTCTTCCTGTTCATCCTGCTCACCGTCACCGGCATCTTCCTGATGTTCTTCTACCGGCCCACGGCCGCCGCGGCGTGGCCGACGGTCCGCACGCTGGAGACGGCCGTCACCTTCGGTTCGCTCGTACGGAACATGCATCGATGGTCCGCGCACCTCATGGTGCTGACCGTGTTCCTGCACATGAGCCGCGTCTTCTACCACGGCGCCTACAAGGCACCGCGCGAGTTCAACTGGGTGATCGGCGTCGTGCTGCTGACGCTCACCCTGCTGCTCTCGTTCACCGGCTACCTGCTGCCGTGGGACCAGTTGGCGCTCTGGGCCGTCACCGTCGGCACCAACATGATGGGGTACTCCCCCATCTTCGGGAACTCGGTGAAGTACGTGCTCCTCGGTTCCAAGGAGATCAGCAACGAGACGTTGCTGAGGTGGTACGTGCTCCACGTGCTGCTGTTGCCATTCGTCATCGTCATCTTCATGGCCGTCCACTTCTGGCGCGTCCGGAAGGACGGCGGCATCTCCGGGCCGCTGTAGGAAGAGGGGAGCTGTAGATGGTCGACATCCCCGAACACCTCCTCCAGCGGAGCAAGGAGCGCCGCAAGGCGCTCGGCCTGCCCGTGCCCGGCGAAGAAGGCGGCGAGGCCGAGGCGCCCGGCTGCCGACGCGCCGGTCGCCGACGCGCCCGCAGTCGAGGCGGCGGGCGCGGAAGCTCCGGCAGCTGCTGCCGCGGCCGGCGAAGACGTCACCACCGAGAGCGGCACCAAGATCCCCGCCCACCTGCTCGAGCGGGCCAAGCGGCGCAAGGCCGCGGCCGCCGGCGGCGACGTCGCCGCCGCGGGTGGCACGGTTCGGCGGCTGCCGCGACCGCCACGCTCCCCGCGCCCACCACCACCGGTCCCGGCGGTCACACGCAGCGGCTGCTGACGGTGGTCAAGTCGGGGTCGATCCAGCAGACCCGCGCCGAGGCGCAGGACAAGGTCCACACCTGGCCGCACCTGCTGGTGATCGAGTTCGCGTCGATCCTGATCGTGCTCGCCGGGGTCACCATCTTCTCGGCGCTCGTGCGCGCACCGTTGCTCGGGCTCGCCGACTTCAACAAGACACCCAACCCGTCGAAGGCACCGTGGTACTTCCTCGGGTTGCAGGAACTGCTCACGATGTTCAACCCGCAGGTCGCGGGTGTGCTCATCCCCGGCATCGCGCTGGTGCTGCTCATGCTGGCGCCGTTCGTCGACAAGAACCCGTCGAACAAGCCGGCCGATCGCAAGTTCGCGATCGCGATCTTCACCATGTTCCTGCTGATGTGGGCAGTGCTCGTCATTCTCGGTTCGTTCTTCCGAGGGCCTGGATTCAACTTCATCCTGCCTTGGAAGGACGGGATCTTCTTCGAGTTGTAGGAGACACCTCTCATGGGAATCGCCATTGCCATCGTCGTCGTGATCGCCCTTGCGGTGGTCGCGCTTCTGGTGACGGCGCGATCTCGAGCCACCACCGGTCGGGTCAGTCGCGAGACGCGCAAGCGCGACGAAGCGGCGGGCGCATCGACGCCGAGTGAGGCCGTCGCGCCCAGCGACGAGACGACCGTCGCCGCCGAGTCGAAGGAAGGTCGGGATCGCGCCGACGAGGCCCGTCGTGCGATCGAGTCGGGCACCGCGCAGGTTCCCGCGGCGCGTGGCGCCACCACGCCGGTGGTGTACGAGCCGGTCGACCTCGACGAGCTCGGCGTCACCCGGCGGCAGTTCTTCAACCGTTCGATCCTCGCCGGTTCGGGCCTCGGGCTCGGAGCGTTCGGGGTCGCCGCGCTGGCGTTCCTCTGGCCCGGGGCCAGCACCGGCTTCGGCGGCAAGATCGTGGTCGGGTCGGTCGCCGACGCCAACACCGCGATCGGCAACAAGATGCCGTTCTACAACGCCACCGCCAAGACCTACATCGTCGCCTACCCGAAGGCCGCCCTGGGCAACGCCAAGAAGGTGAGCGCCTACACGCCGCCGATCCTCGCGGGCATGGAAGCCGGGTACGTCGCGCTCTACCAGAAGTGCGTGCACCTCGGCTGCCGGGTGCCCTGGTGTCAGAGCTCGCAGTGGTTCGAGTGCCCCTGCCACGGCTCGAAGTACAACAAGGTCGGCGAGAAGGTCGGTGGGCCGGCGCCGCGAGGTCTCGACCGGTTCGTGCTCGAGGTCTCGGGCGGCAACATCGTCGTCGACACCGGGAACCTCGTGCTCGGGCCACCGATCGGCACCAACACCATCAACCAGAGCCCAGAAGGGCCGCTCTGTGTCTGACGCGTCCAGCCCGACCATCGCGCGCCCTGGAGCCCTCTCCGCATGAGCTTCCGCACCATCCTGATCCTGTTCAACGCGGCGCTCATCGTGGGGTTCCTCGTGTTCCTCGCGGTCCGCGTGCTCCGGCTGAAGTACAACAAGGAGCGCACGCCCGAGAACCTCACGCCGTTCTTCGACGACGAGGTGCTCGAAGGCGCGCACCTCGAGCGGGTGCTCGGGGTGGCGCTGATCGCGCTGGTCGTCGTCGTCCTCGGACTGCTCGCCTACTTCATCTGGGAGCCGTTCCGGGAGACCGCGGCCGCGACCGGCTTCAAGGAGCGCTCGGTCGAACGCGGGGCGACGCTCTTCGCCAACGACCAGTCACCGGCGTACGACAGCACGAAGTCGTTGTTGTGCGCGACGTGCCACGGGACCGACGGCGGCGGTGGCACCGCGCCGTTCACGGTGCAGAGCAGCGACCCGCGCTGTGATCCCACCGCCAAGGTCACGGATCAAACGCCGGAATACTGCCTGCCCAAGTCCGTCGCCTGGGCCGCACCCAACCTGCAACTCGCGCCGCTGCGTTACACACGCGCGCAGCTCACGCAGATCATCACCTACGGCAGACCGGGCACACCGATGCCGGCGTGGGGAGTGCTGTCCGGGAAGGGCGCGCTCCAGCAGCAGAGCATCCAGGACCTCGTGAACTACGTCGACAGCCTGGCCACCACCTCCGACAAGGCGAAAGCCGTCGGGACCAAGGAGGTCGCGAGCTGCACCGACCGCGCCGCGTGCGTCGGGTCGCAAGCAGCTGCAGGATCCGAAGACGCAAGCCGCCGCCGACAAGTGGGTGGTCGACGCCCGCGCCGACCTCGCCGCCGCCCAGGCGCTCCTCGCGAACCAAGGGGTCGAGAAGGTCGCGGTCAACACCAAGCTGGTGCAGCAGAAGCAGGAGACGCTGCAGGCCGCGCTCGCCTGGCAGCAGACCACGCAGTCGGCCTCCGACGGCGCCATCCTCTTCATGAACAACTGCGCGCGCTGCCACACCCGCGGCTGGTCGTACTTCGACGCCAGCAACCCGGAAGCCAACCCGCCGCCGTCGATCATGGGAAGCGGCGCCTACGGTCCGAACCTCACCGGTGGCGACGTGAACAACCAGTTCCCGCCGCCCAACGGCGAAGCCGAGCTGGAGCTGTGGATCAGCGCCGGCGTGCCGGCCAACGACCAGTACGGCATCCGGGGCATCTCGTCCGGACGCATGCCGCACTTCGGTGCGGTCCTCTCCAAGACCGACATCGAGTCGATCATGGCGTACGAGCGATCGCTGTAGGAGTGCTGCTGTGACATCGATCCTCGCTGAAACCGGGAACGGGATCTGGTACCCGACGATCCTGGGCATCCTCGTCGTCGTCTCCGCGATCGTGCTCTTCATGGGCTCGGTGTACGTGCTGCTCGGCACCAACGTCGGTGCCCGGCTCGGCTTCCTGATCACCTTCACGTCGCTCATGGGCTTCCTGATGATCCTGAGCCTCCTCTGGCTCACCACCGCGTCGCCGCTCGAGTCGCCCAAGGGCCGGGTCTCGTCGTGGAAGGTCATCGAGAACGTCAGCGATCTGGCGAAGGCGAAGACGACCGCGGTGCACGGTGACGAACACGAAGGAGAACCGCGCCGTCCTCCACCGACGCGTCGAACGTGAACGCCGCGGTCGACGCCGCGCTGATCACGAAGAAGTCGACGCCGACGATCACCTACACGCCCAACGACAACCGCTTCGCCAAGTTCGACGACATCACCGACTTCATGGTGTTGCAGACGTGGACCGTCGGCGGCAGCAACCCGAGTTTCTACAAGGGCGAGTTCAACCACGCGACCAAGTACGCGGTGGTCGAGTACTGCAAGACGGCCGACCAGACGCAGACGTTCGGCCTGCCGCCGCTCCCGCCCGAGTGCGCCAGCGGTGCCGACGCCCAGAAGGGGTACCTGGTCGTCCAGTTCGACTACGGCACCCTGCGCCTGCCGCCGTTCGTCGTCTTCCTGATCACCGGCATCCTCTTCGGCCTCGGGCTCCTCATGCTGCACTGGCGTGAGAAGGACGAGCACGCCGCGGCCGAGGCCGAGAAGGCGGAGGCGGCCGGTCCAAAGGCCGTGGCCGACGCCGACGAGCCCGAACTCACGAAGGTCTGATCATGCGACGGATCCGTACTCTTGCCGCCCTCGCGTTCTGCACGATCGGTGCGTTGCTCGCGCTGGCGGTGCCGGCGGGGGCTCAGCAGCTGGTCGACGCCGGGAAAGAGGGTGACGGCTCCGGAGGCCTCGCCTTCGTGATCATGGTGGTCATCATCGTCTGCATCGGCGGGTCGTTGTTCTTCATGGACCACGTGCGCCGCAATCGCCTGCCGCAGGACGACGACAGCGCAGTAAGCACCGCTTCGAGTCGGTCGGCCCCGATCACCGGGGGCCCAACCCGGCGTTCGAACAGTGCTTCGCAAACTCCGGCGGGCTGGGCCCCCGGCGCTCGGCGCTTACGTCTCCGCGGTGAAGCTGGCGGCCGTCGCCACGGTTTCGTCGATCTGTTCGTCTTCGTGCGCGAGGCTCACGAAGAGGGTCTCGTAGCCGCTGGGGGCGAGGAAGTGGCCTGCGAGCCAGAAGGTGGTGGAAGAGCGCGGCGTAGCGGGCGTGGTCGGCCTTCTGAGCTTGTTCGTAGTTCGTGACCGGGCTCGGTGCGAAGAAGAGGCCGGTGAGGGTGCCGACTCTGGTGACCTGCGCGTCGGGGAGGGCCTTCTGCAGGCCTTCGGCGAAGCGCTCGGCTTTGGTTTCGAGGGTTGTGTAGGTGTCGTCGGTGAGCTCGTGCAGGACGGCGAGGCCGGCGGCGGTGGCGAGGGGGTTTCCGCTGAGGGTGCCGGCTTGGTAGACGGGGCCGAGGGGGGCGAGGTGGTCCATGACCTCGGCGCGGCCTCCGACCGCGGCGAGGGGGAGGCCGCCGCCGGCCACCTTGCCGAACATGGAGAGGTCGGGCGTGATGCCGTAGCGGCCCTGCGCGCCGGCGGGGCCGAGCCGGAAGCCGGTGATCACCTCGTCGCAGATCAGGAGCGCGCCGGCGGCGGTGCAGCGGTCGCGCAGGCGGGTGAGGAAGCCGTCGATCGGGGGCACCAGGCCCATGTTGGCGGCGACCGGCTCCACGATCACCGCCGCCAACTCGGCGCCGTAGCGGTCGAAGGCGGCGTCGAGCGCGGCGTCGTCGTTGTAGGGGACGACGACGGTGTCGGCCACCGTGCCCTCGGTGACGCCGGCCGAACCGGGCAGCCCGAGGGTGGCGACGCCGCTGCCCGCGGCGACGAGCAGCGCGTCGACGTGGCCGTGGTAGCAGCCCGCGAACTTGAGGATCTTCGGGCGACCGGTCACGCCGCGGGCGAGGCGCACCGCGGTCATGCCCGGCCTCGGTGCCCGACGACACCAGCCGCACCTTGTCGACCGACGGCACGCGCGCGGCGATGACCTCGGCCAGCTCGACCTCGCGCTCGGTGGGCGCGCCGTACGACGTGCCCGCGGCCGCGGCGCGTTGCACCGCCTCGACGACGGCGGGATGCGCGTGTCCGAGGATCGACGCGCCCCACGACTGCACGTAGTCGACGTAGCGGTTGCCGTCGGTGTCGTAGAGGTACGGACCCTCGGCGCGTTCGACGAAGAACGGATCACCACCGACCGACGCGAACGACCGCACCGGTGAGTCGACGCCGCCGGGGATGACGGCCTGCGCGCGCTCGAAGAGCCCGCTTCGAGACGGACTGGTCACGTGAGGCGTTCGGCGAGCTCGCGCGCGAAGTAGGTGAGCACGAAGTCGGCGCCGGCGCGCTTGATCGACGTGAGCACTTCGAGCGCGGCGGCGTCGCCGTCGAGCCAGCCGTTCTGCGCCGCCGCCTTCAGCATCGCGTACTCACCGCTCACGTGGTACGCCGCCACCGGCACGTCGAACGAGTCGCGCAGCGCGCGCACGATGTCGAGGTAGGGCAGCGCGGGCTTCACCATCACCATGTCGGCGCCCTCGGCGATGTCGAGCGCGGTCTCGTCGAGCGCCTCACGCGCGTTGGGCGGGTCCATCTGGTATCCGCGCCGGTCGCCGAACTGCGGCGCGCACTCGGCCGCGTCGCGGAACGGTCCGTACAGCGCCGACGCGTACTTCGCCGAGTAGGCGAGGATCGACGCGTCCTGGTTGCCGGTCTCGTCGAGCGCGTCGCGGATGGCGCCGACCTGGCCGTCCATCATCCCCGACGGTGCGATGACGTCGGCGCCCGCGCCGGCCTGCGCGATGGCGATCGACGCGTAGCGCTCCAGGGTGGAGTCGTTGTCGACCTCGCCCGCGGCGGTGAGCAGGCCGCAGTGGCCGTGGTCGGTGTACTCGTCGAGGCAGTCGTCGGCCATCAGGACGAGCGAGTCGCCCACCTCGTCGCGCAGGTTGCGCAGCGCGACCTGCACCACGCCGTCGGGTGCGTCGGCGCCGCGAGCCGCGGGCGTCCTTGGTGGCCGGGACGCCGAAGAGGATCACCGCGGGCACGCCGAGGTCGGCGAGCGCCCGCACCTCCTTGCGGAGGCTCTCCTGGGTGTGCTGCACGACGCCCGGCATCGACACGATCGGCTCGGGCACGTCGAGCCCTTCCTTCACGAACAGGGGCGCGACCAGGTCGTCGACCGAGAGCCGGGCCTCGGCCACCAGCCGCCGCATCGCGGGCGTGCGGCGCAGCCGGCGCATGCGCCGAGCAGGGAACGTCACGCCAACCAGGCTACCGCTCGGTGTTTTGGCGCCTCTACGTCGTCACTGTGACACGGTAGGGGCGCCGAAAGCGGAGAGGAGGGTGGTGACGAGGCCGTCGATGGTGTGGGGGTCGGCCTCGGCGTCGACGCGCAGGCCGCGTTCGACCGCGGTCGCCGAGGTGACGGGGCCGATGGAGACGACCATGCGGGAACGGCTCGGGGCACGGGTCGATCTGGGCGCAGAAGTTGTCGACGGTCGACGACGACGTGAACGTCACCGCGTCGAACCGGCCCTCGCTGACGCGCTCGACCAGCGCGGGATCGGGCGTGGCCGGCTGCGTGCGGTACACGGGCAGCACGTCGACCGCGTAGCCGCGCTCCGCGAGTCCTGCGGGGAGGATGTCGCGCGCGACCTCGGCGCGCGCCAGCAACACGCGTGCGCCCGGCGTCGACGGCGGTGGGAACGCCTCGAGCAGCGACTCGGCCACGAAGCGCTCGGGGACCAGGTCGGCGCGCAGGCCGCGGGTCGTCGAGCGCGTGCGCGGTGCCCGGACCGATGGCGGCGAGCCGCACGCCGGCCAGCGCGCGGGCGTCGAGCCCGGCGGGGGTGAGACCGTCGTGGAAGAACGCGCGCACGCCGTTGGGCGAGGTGAACACCAGCCACTCGTACGCGGTGAGGTCGGGCACGGCGACGTCGATCGGCGTGATCTCGATCGCCGGGAGCTCCAGCACCTCGGCCCCGAGCTCCTCGAGGCGCAGGCGCAGACCGCTCACCTGCTCGCGCGCCCGGGTGACCACGACGGTGCGACCGAACAGCGGGCGGCGCTCGAACCACGACAGATCCAGGCCGGCGACGTCGCCGACGACGATCGCGCTCGGTGCGCGCACGCCGGCGTCGGCGACCGTGGCCAGCGTGGCCCGCACGGTCGTCTGGTCGGGTCGGGTGCCGTTGCGCACCGCGGCGACCGGCGTCTCGGGCGCACGTCCACCCTCGATCAGGCGCCGGGCGATCTCGCCGATGCGTCCCGCGCCCATGAGGATCACGAGGGTGCCGCCGGCGCGAGCCAGCGCGGCCCAGTCGACGTCGGTGCGGTCCTTGGTCGGGTCCTCGTGCCCGGTCACCACGGTGAAGTGGGTCGACAGGCCCCGGTGGGTCACCGGGATGCCGGCGTAGGCGGCGGCGCCGATGGCGCTGGTGATGCCGGGCACCACCTCGAAGGGGATCCCGGCCGCGGCCAGGGCCTCGGCCTCCTCGCCGCCCCGTCCGAACACGAACGGGTCGCCGCCCTTGAGCCGCACGACGCACTCGGCGGTGGCGCCCTTGTCGACCAGCACCTGGTTGGTCTGCTCCTGGGTGAGGTCGACGTCACCCGGCGACTTGCCCGCCGCGATCAGCTCGGCGCCCGCGGGGGCGAGGGCCAGCAGCGCGGGTGATGCGAGACGGTCGTACACGACGACGTCGGCCCGCCGGAGCAGCTCCGCGCCGCGCACGGTGAGGAGCCCGGGATCGCCCGGCCCCGCGCCCACGAGGTACACGGTCATACCGAGCTGTCTTCCAGCAGGGAGCGACCGCCGCGGTCCATGAGCTCGGCCGCGACCGCCCGCCCCGCGACCACCGGGTCGGTGGCGCGCGCCGTCGCCCGCAACACGACGTGGCCGTCGGTCGCCGCGAGCAGCGCCTCGATCTCGATCTCGTCGCCGTCACTTCCGCGGTTCACGTGCGCGAGCGCGCCGCACGGCAGGTCGCAGCCGCCGCCGAGCTCGGCGAGGTACGCGCGCTCGGCGTCGACCGCGTCGTGGAGCCGCCGGTCGTCGATCGCGACCACGCCGGCGAGGGTGTCCTCGTCGTCGACGCGGCACTCGATCGCCAGCGCGCCCTGCCCCACCTGGGGGAGCATCACCGACGGGTCGAGCAGCTCGTCGGCGCGGTCGTCGAGCCCGAGCCGCACCAGCGCCGCGGCCGCGACCACCACCGCGTCGTAGTCGGCAGCGCGCGCGAGCCGGGTGGCGATGTTGCCGCGCAGCTCGGCGAACGTGAGGTCGGGGCGCAGCGACACCAGCTGGGCGCGGCGGCGCACCGATCCGGTCGCGACGCGCGCCCCCGCCGGGAGCGCGTCGAGCGTCGAGCCGACGAGCGCGTCGCGCGGGTCGGCGCGTTCGGGCACGGCCGCGATCACGAGGCCGTCGGGGTTGTCGGACGCCGGCAGGTCCTTGGCCGAGTGCACCGCGACGTCGGCGCGCCCGTCGAGCACGGCCTGCTGCACCTCCTTGACGAAGATGCCGGTGCCGCCGACCGCGTGGATCGGGACGTCGGTCCGTTGGTCACCGGTGGTCGACACCACGACCAGCTCGGTGTCGGCGCCGAGCACGGTGGCCACCCGGTGCGCCTGCCACCGTGCGAGCTCGCTGCCACGCGTGGCCACGCGCAGCGGGCGGGGCATCAGTGGTCGGGATCGGCGACGTCGACGTCGAGGCCGAACAGCTCGACGATCGCGTCGGCGTAGAGCTCGCCGCGCGCCGAACCGGCGGCGTCCTTCACGCGCACCGTCGGCTCGTGCAGGACCTTGTTGACGATGCTGCGAGTGAGCTGCTCGACCGCTTCGCGCGCCGCGGGGTCGAGGGCGTCGAGCTTGCTGCGCTGACGCTCGAGCTCCAACGCGCGGACGTCGTCGACGTGGGCACGCAGCGCGGTGATGATCGGGGCGACTTCGCGCGCGGTGCGCTCCATGCGATGGCGATCGAGCTCCTCGGCGATGATCTCGCGCACGTGCCCGATCTCCTGGCGGCGCTGCGCGAGCGACTGCTCGCCGAACGCACGGAGGTCGTCGATGTCGAGGAGGGTCACGCCGAACACCTCGCCCACGCCGGGGTCGATGTTGCGGGGCACGCCGATGTCGACGACGAGCAGCGCCCGCCCCGCGCGCGCTTCCATCACCGACTCGATCGCGCTGCGCTCCACGAGGAGGTCCTGGCGCGCCGGTGGACGCGAGCAGCACGTCGCACGCGACCAGCGCGTCGGGGATCTCGTCGAGCGTGATCGCCCGCCCACCGACCGCGTGTGGCGAGCTCGTGGGCCTTCACCGCGGTGCGGTTGGCGACCACGATCTCCTTCACGCCCGCGCCGGCGAGCGCGAGGGCCATCCCCTCGCCCATGCTCCCGGCGCCGAGCACGAGCACGCGCCGGTCGTCGAGGGATCCCAGCCGGCTGGTGGCCAGCGCCACCGCGGCCGACGACACGGACACTGCGTGACGGCCGATGGCGGTCTCGGTGCGGGCGCGCTTGCCCACCTCCACCGCGTGGCGGAAGGTGCGCGACAACCACGGACCGCTGGCCGACTCGTGCTCGGCCGCGTTCCACGCCTCGCGCACCTGGCCGAGGATCTCGCCCTCGCCGATGATCATCGAGTCGAGGCCCGCGGCCACTCCGAAGAGGTGCGCCACCGCGGCGTCGTCGTGGTACGTGTACATCAGGTCGGCGAACTCGTCGGGGTCGACGCCCGAGGTGTCGGCGAGGAAGTCGCGCACCTCCTGCATGGCCGGGTGGAAGAGCGTGGCCTTGGCGTAGACCTCGGTGCGGTTGCACGTGGAGAGCAGCACCACTTCGGCGAGGTGCTCGGCGCCGCCCAGGGACTGGAGCGCCTTCGGCAGGGCTTCGGGCGCGACCGTCAGGCGTTCGAGGAGCTCGACGGGCACCGTGCGGTGGTTGAGTCCGACTACGACCAGAGACATGCCCGGAGGATCTCCTTGGCTTCTTCCACGTTCCCGGCCCGGATCAGGTCGAGCATGCCGGAATCGAGGGCCGACTGCCAATCGGGTTCTTCACTCGAACGCCCCGCGGCACGGAGCTCTTCCCGGGCTTCCGACAACACGTCCAACAGTGTCGCGTACTCGGGGCCCAGCTCTTCACCCAGGCGCCGCCGCAGCCAGGTGGCCAGGGCGGGGCTGCGGCCCCCGGTGCCGATCGTGACCACCAGATCGCCCTGTCGCACCACCGACGTGAGGGTGAACGAGCAGTTGGCGGGGTCGTCGGCCGAGTTGACCCACACCCGCCGGGCCTCGCCCGCCTCGAACACCGAGCGGTCCACCTCCGGGACCCCGGTGGCGGTGGTGGCCAGCCAGGCGTCGTCGAGGTCGGTGGGTGCGAACGCCCGCTCGGCGAGGGTCAGGCGGCCCTCGTCGGCCCAGGCCCGCACCTCCGGGCCCACCGCGACCGCGACCACGTGGACGTCGGCGCCCGCCTCGAGCAGGGCGTCGATCTTCCGGGCCGCGATGCGACCGGCACCCACCACCACGCAGCGCCGTCCCGCGACGACGAGGTTCACCGGGTAGCCGGAGATGGCGGGCCGGCTCACGAGCGGTCCTTCATGTGGCGTCAGCGCCGCGCTGCGGTCTCGCCGTTGCGGCGCTCGCCGTCGTGGTTCTCGCCGGCGCGCACCGGCGCGTCGTCGCGTCGCTGTTGGTAGAAGGACAGGATCTGCAGCTCGATCGCGAGGTCGACCTTGCGCAGCGAGACGCCGGCAGGTGCGCTCACGACCGTCGGGGCGAAGTTGAGGATCGACGTGACCCCCGCGTCGACCAGGCGGTCGGCCACCTCCTGCGCCGCGTGCGCCGGCGTGGCGATGATGCCGATGGCGACGCCCCGCGTGCGGGCGATGGCGGGCAGGTCGTCGAGCGATTCGATGGTGAGCTCGCCGACGCTCTGGCCGACCTTCTCGGGATCGGCGTCGACCGCGGCGACGACCCGGTAGCCGCGGGCGCCGAAGCCGCGGTAGTTCGCGAGCGCGTGGCCGAGGTTGCCGACGCCGACGATGGCGACCGGCCAGTCGTGGGTGAGGCCGAGCTCGCGCGAGATCTCGTGGAGCAGGTGCTCGACGTCGTACCCCACCCCGCGGGTGCCGTAGGAACCCAGATACGACAGGTCCTTGCGGACCTTGGCCGCGTTGACGCCCGCCAGCTCGGCCAGGCGCTCCGAGGAGACCGTCCCGATCTCCTGATCGGCCGTCTCGAGCAGGGCCCGGTAGTAGAGGGGGAGGCGCAGCACGGTCGCCTCCGGGATGCGTCGCGCCTCGGACACGGGGCAAGCGTAACGCTCGCTTGTGCACGATTTCTCAAAGTGTGCGTGCCCTACGCTCGTTGGTCGTGGAGATGCAGTGGAGGCGTGGCGCGGGCGAGTCGAGCACTCGCGCGCCGGAACGGAATCGACCCTAAAAGTGGTCGTGGGCCTGGCGTTCGTGGCGGTCGTCGTCTCGACGCTCTTCGCCCAGTCGATGCTGGTGCGCTACACGGCCAACCACCAGCCCCAGCACCGGGCGTGGGCCATCGCCCTGGCGATGTTCGCCCTCGCCTCGGTGGCGCTGGCGTCGGGGACGGCCACCGGGTGGGACAACGGGACCTTCCGCGCCTTCTACCTGCTCGGGGCGGTGGTGAACGTCCCCTGGCTGGCGATGGGCACGGTGTACCTCCTGGCCCGGGCGGAAGTGGCCCGCCGCATCCACTGGGGCCTGGTGCTCTTCAGCGGCTTCGCCGCCGGGGTCCTGCTCAGCTGCCCGATGGAGACCGTGCACGGCACCGCCATCCCCGTGGGCAAGGACGTCTTCGGCGCCCTGCCCCGCATCCTCGCCGCCGCGGGCAGTGGCATCGCCGCGGTCGTGATCATCGGCGGCGCGTTGGTGTCGGCGTGGCGCTTCCTGCGCAACCCCGGTCTTCCCGACCACGGACGCCTCGCGGGCGCCAACGCCCTGATCGCGCTGGGCACGCTCGTGCTCTCGAGCGGCGGACTGGTGCAGGGGGTCGTCGGCCACGACGAGGCGTTCGCGCTCAGCCTCGCGGTCGGGATCTCGATCGTGTACTGCGGGTTCGTGCTCGCCAGCGGACGGCAGAAGTCACTCGTAGTGGCTGAAATCCCACGGAGAGTGATCTTTAACTCAAGCTCTTCCGGGGCTCCGTCGATCCTGGGAGCAAGAGCGTCCCCCGGGGGAAGCTCGAAGGCATCCGGTTCGTGAGTGTGGGTGGCATGGAGAACGGTTCGCCGATCTCCATGAAGCCTCCCAGCCCGCCCCAAGCCCGCCTGCACTCACGGCCGGACGCCAGCTCTTCTCGCTCCCTCGCTGCGCGCCGTGCGGACCTGCTCGGGCGCTGGGCGCGACGCTCGCTCGCTGGCGAGTGGCTCCGCTTCGCTTCGCCACCGCAGTGGCGTGCTCGCGCTGCGCCAGCACGTGGCGTTCCAGGGGCCGAGGCGGAGGACGAACTGGGCCATCGCCGCGCCCAGGATGAGCACGAGCAGGACGACGATCATGATCGTCGTGCCCCGCCTCACGCCGGGCCTTCCGGCACGAGGGTGACGCCGCTGCCGGCCTTCAGGCGCAGGGTCGCCGCCGCCGATTCGCGGTCGAACGCCAGGGCCAGCAGCCCGTAGGAGTCGACCAGCAGGACCAGCTCCGACGGCTTGGCGTCGGCGTAGGTGTGCACCCACCGCGCGGCCCGGATCTCGCCGCCGGCGTGCACCTCGACCCGCGCCCACGCCGGCGGCGCCGAGACCTCCAGCACCAATTCGCCGGGGTCGATGTTGAGCTGGCAGTTGCCGAAGCGGTCGACCCACCACACCTCACCGACGATCGAGCCGTCGTCGCGCACCTCGGGCAGTGCCACCAGCCCCGGCACCAGCGTGGCCGGGTCGACCGGGGTGCCGAGCTCCGCGAGGGGCACGCCGGTCGCCAGGTGGCCGGCCGCCGGCGCGAGCACGTCGCGGCCCGCGAACGTGGGGCCGGGGGCCGGGAGGTGGAAGTCGGGGTTGTCGAGCGAGATCACGGCCCGGGCGCCGCCCGCCATGGCCACCGCGGGGGCGAGCAGGCCGTTGTCGGGGCCGAGCAGCACGCCGCCGGCGACCTCCACGCCGACCATCCGACGGCTGGTGCCCACGCCGGGGTCGACCACGGCCACCACGATGCAGTCGTCGGGCAGGTACTGCACCGAGCGCACGAGGAGGAGGGCGCCGGCCCGGACGTCGTGGGCCGGGATCTCGTGGCCGACGTCGAGGATGCGGACGTCGGGCGCGAGCCCCAGCATGACGGCCTTGCACACGCCGACGAACTCGTCGGTGAGGCCGTAGTCGGACGCGAACGCGATGAGCACCGTTCGACACTAAACGCCCGACGTGGTCGGGTCCGCAGCCGGACCCGCCCCGAATCGGGGTGATCAGCCGGCTTGCGTGTAGCGGTTCCCGAGGTAGGTGTCGACGTCGACGTCTCGCACCCTGAAGGAGCGACCGACGCGCACTGCGGGCAGTTCGCCCGATTTGATGATGCGATAGACCGTCATGGTCGAGACTCGCATGAGATCGGCGACTTCCTGAACTGTCAGGAATCGCGCCGTGGCGAATGATTGCGCCACTGGCTCACCCCTTCCGTTTCCCCCGCTTCTCCGCGGGGTGAGCGTAGGCCTCTGCGGCCCGTGTTGCAAAAGAGCAGCTACGAGCGGGTTTCGGCGACGAATTCGAGTCGCACCGAAGCGGTCGATCGGGGTGGAAGCGAGGGATTCGAGCAGATCGAGCAACGGGGCGTACGCGGCGGGAGGTCGCCGGTCGTCGAGCGGGACGATCCGCACGGCCCGACCGTGCCACGCGGCCACGGCCGAGCGCGACCACGTCGAGGTCGGCGAACGCCACCACCTCGAGGCCCGACGCCGACGCCACCCCCGCGTACGAGTGGTCGGCGACCACCAGATCGGGGCGCGCCAGCGTGAAGAGCCACTCCTCGGCGGCGTCCACGCGGTCGTCGGCGAGGAGCGCCGCGCCGTCGGTGAGCACCGCGACCTGGTCGATCCACCGCACGCGCCGACCCGTGGGGCCGAAGCCGACGGTCTCCTGGCCCGCGAGCACCTCGCCCCCGGCAGCGGCGGCGCGCACCGCCAGCCGGCGGTAGAGCTGCAGGAGCGCGGCCGGGCGCGCGGTCGCGAACGCGAACCGCCCCCCGCCGCGCGCGACCTCGAGCACGCGGGCCACCGCGGCGGTGAAGCCGTCGACGGTGCGGGCCGGCGCGATGCGGGCGCGGGGGCCGTCGCCTTCCCAGCCGTACACGAGCTCGACCGCGGCCGCGACCTGGTCGCGGGTGAGGCCCGGGAACGCCGGGAGTCCGCACAGCGCGCTCGGCGTGCCGTGCTCGACGCGCCGCATGATCCCGAGGACCTCGTCGCGCCCGTACCGCAGGCTGCGTCCGGCCACGTGCTGTTGCTTGAGGAGCTCGCGCGGGTTCGGTCCGGTGTCGGCGCGCTCGGGCCGTTCGTTCGCCGGATCGGGGAGCTTGGGCGGCATGCGCGACGACCGCGGCTTGCGACTCACCCCTGCCCCAACTCCTCGGATCGTCGCGTCGCGGCGACGATCGCCTCGAGGAACGCGCCGCGCACGCCGTGGGCCTCCAACACCGCGAGTCCGGCGGCGGTCGTGCCGCCCGGCGACGTCACCGCCGCGCGCAGCGACTCGGGCGTCGTGTCGCCGTCGGCGAGCAGCGTCGCCGCGCCGAGCAGGGTCTGGCGCACCAGTTGCTCACTCGTGTCGCGCGGCAGGCCGACGAGCACCCCGGCCTCGATCATCGCCTCGGCGACGAGGAACACGTACGCAGGTCCCGAGCCCGACAGACCGGTGACCGCGTCGAGCTGACCTTCGGGCACGCGCACGACGACGCCGACGCTGCCGAGGATGCGCTCGCACACCTCGAGGTCGAGCTCGGTGACGTGCTGCCCGGGCGCGATGGCGGCCGCGCCGCGACCGACGAGCGCGCCGGTGTTCGGCATCGCGCGCACGACCGGCCGGCCGGGGGCGACGGCTTCGAGCGATTCGATGGTGACGCCGGCGGCGATCGACAGCACGAGCGCGCCCTCGGGGAGCACCTCGGTGCAGCTCGCCAACGCGGCCACCGCGTCGGCCGGCTTCACCGCGAGGACGAGCACCTCGGCGTCGGCCACGGCCCACGCCGGGTTGCGCACGACGCGCACGCCGGGCAGGCGGCCTCGAGCGCGTGGCGGCGCTCGGCGTCGACCTCGGCGACCGCGAGCTCCTCCGGTTCCCAGCCGCCGTCGAGCAGCCCGACCGCGAGCGCCTCGCCCATGCGACCGCCGCCCACGAGTGCCAAGCGCATCCGCAGCAGGCTAACCGTGGGCGCTGACCGGGTGGGTCGAGCCCGAGGAACGTTCGGTCCCACCCCGCACTTCCCCGAGCGAGACGGTCCTCCGGCACCTCGGGCCCGGACCCGGCGGACCCCGTCGGGCCCGGCGTCTGCACAGACGCACGGACGCGCTTCGCGTCACGCGACCGTGTCACGCGACGGCGTCATGCAGCGTCGGCCGATTCAGTCCGGGCGCGGTCGCTTCCCGTACGCGAGCTGCACGACGGGCTGGAACCAGCGTTCGGTGAGCTCGTAGAGCACGCCGATGATGCGGTCGAGCTCGTCGACCGTGAGGTGCTCGAGCGCGACGCGGCCGACGAGGTACACGTCGCCGTCGGGTCCGATCGAGAAGCGCGCGCCGTACATCGAGTGGTTGCGCTGCAAGAGGAACCGTAGAGCTCCAGGTGGTGCTCGGGCGGGATCGGGCAGGAAGTACACCTCGTAGCGCAGCGTGCGCTGGTGCAGGTCGAAGTAGATCGTGGTCGCGTCGCGCCCGTCGCACCCGAAGCGCACGTACCAGCGACGCAGCTCCGGGTCGTACTCGACGGTCTGGATGTACGACTCCGCCGCGACCGGACCTTCGAGGTGGGCGGCGACGAGCTCGTGCGCTGCGTCCAGCGCTTCGGGCCGGCCTAGTTGCACTTGACCGTCGCGCGCGCCGTGAGGTCGTCGTAGTGACGGCGCAGCCGCGCGGCGGCGATGCTCCAGCGGTAGCGCGTCGATCGCGCGGTACGCGTGCGCGCCGATCTCACCGCACTCGTCGCTCGAGGATCCGGTCGATCGCGCGCCGCGTATGCCGCGGGGTCGCGATCGTCGACGAGGAACCCGGTGACGCCGTCGTCGACGAGCAATCGCAGCCCACCGACGTTGGCCGCGACGACCGGCGTGCCGCACGCCGCGGCCTCGAGCGCGACGAGCCCGAACGACTCGGTGCGCGACGGCACGACGCACACGTCGGCGGCGCGGTAGTAGTCGGCGAGCCGCTCGTGCGGCTGCGGGGCGACGAAGCGCACGCGGTGCTCGAGGCCGAGCTCGGCGACCAGTGCGTGCAGCGCTTCGAGCTCGCCGACGCCGTCGGGTCCGCTCGGTCCGCCGACACGACGAGCAGCGCGCGTCGGTCGCGCACCTCGGCGAGCGTGCGCACCGCGAGGTCGGCGCCCTTCAGCGGTTGGATGCGTCCGACGAACAGCAGCACCGGTCCGCCGGCGAGACCGACGTGTCGACGCGCGGCGGCGCGGTCGCCGGGCGAGAACACGGCGTGGTCGACGCCGGGCGGGATGATCTCGATGCGTTCGGGGTCGGCGCCGTAGTGGCGCACGAGCTGGTCGTGCTCTTCGCGCGTCGACGCGACCACGAGGTCGGCGCACCGCACGACCTCGGCCTCGACGCGCGGCCGCAGCGGTACGGCGTCGCCCAGACCGACTTCGGCCTTCACCCGCGCCAACGTGTGGAACGTGGTGACCAGCGGCAGGTCGAGCTCGTGCTTGAGCCGGTGACCGACCGCGCCCGACACCCAGTAGTTCGCGTGCAGCACGTCGTAGCCGCCGGCGCGCGTGAGCACCGCGCGCGCTTCGTCGGTGAACGCACCGACGAGGTCGGGCAGGTCGCGCAGCGGCACCGGTGCGCACGGCCCGGCCGGCACGTGCAGCACCCGGAACCCGGGTTCGACCTCGACGCACGGCGGTTGCTCGGGGTGCTCGGCGCGCGTGAGCACGTCGACCGCGACGCCGGCTCGCGCCAGTGCCGAGGCCAGCGCCCGGACGTAGACGTTCATGCCGCCGCCGTCGCCGGCGCCCGGTTGTGCGAGCGGCGAGGTGTGCACGCTCAGCATTGCCACCCGTTGCATAGCGCCGACGATCCTATCGGCGCCGGGGGCGATCGATTTCAGCGGTGCCCCATTCGTGGGGGAGGCGGCGTGGAGACGTCAGCGCAGCTGCGTCGCCAGCGACGTGTCGATGCGATCGATCACCGCGAACAGCTCGCGCCGCTGGTCGGAGACCTCGCGCTCGAGCGCCCGGAGGCCGGCGATGGCCTCCTCGAGCTCCGTCTCGCTGAGGGTCGGGAGGTTGGCCAGCACGCCGTCGAAGCGCTCGAAGTCGGGCGCCCACTCGGAGTCCTGCTCGGGCGCCATCTGCAGCGGCAGCCGGCTCGACGCCGGGTTCCCGCGTGGCCCGGAGTCGGAGAGGATCTCCGGGAGCCGGCTGATGAGGTCCTCGAGCGACCCGCCGCTCGTGCGGCGTTGGATCTCGGCCTCGAGGATGTCGATGCGGGCCTGGGTGAGGCGCCGCACGTACGAGACCTCGGTCTCGAGCTCCACGCACTCGGCGTGCTTGACGCGCAGCTCCTCGATGCTGCTGCCGTCGAGCGAGTCGAGGTACGCGGGATCGAGCACGCGTGCGCTGCGATCGTGTTCGTCGGCCATGCCTACCTCGTGGTTCCGTGGCTCACGCATTCCCCCTGGTCGTGCTCACGGTACCAAGCGACCTGGCCGCCGGGGCGCGTGCTGCGCGGTGCTGCGCTGTTCTTCGGCTCAACACCCGGCGGCTTTGAGCGCCGGGTACGGATCGGTGGTGTTCCCGTTGTCGCCTCCGACGCGCTCCTCGAAGTGGAGGTGCGGCGCGGTGGCGTTGCCGGTCATGCCGGTGAGGCCGATGACCTCGCCCTGGGCGACGGTGCGGCTCTCACCGATGAACTGCGAGAAGTGGGCGTAGTAGTAGGTGTTGCCGTCCGAGGCCTCGAGGTACGCGGCGTTGCCGCCGGCGCCCTCGTCGGGCACGAAGCGCACGGTCCCGCCCATCACGGCGACCGCGACCGTGCCGGTGGGGACGAACATGTCGATGCCGGGGTGGCCGGTGGGTCCGCCGTAGTCGTCGCTGTACGCGGCGCCCTGCACCGGGCACTGGAACGCGCCCGCCTTGGGCGGGGTGATGATCTGACCGGGGCCGCTCGACGAGATGGTCTGCTGCGGCTGCTGGAGCGCGGCCTTCTCGGCTTCGAGATCGGCCTTGCGCTGGGCGTCGACGAGGGCGGCGATCTGGATCTCGGCGTCGAGACGGGACTGGAGATCGGTGACGGCCTGCTCCACGTTCTGCTGGTTGGCGCGCAGCGCGGTGAGCTTGGCGTCGAGCTGGTCGCTGATCTGCGCCTGCTCGTGCTCCTGGCGCTCGAGGTCGGACTGCTGGCTCTTCAGCTGGGAGGTGAGCGTGCCCAGCCGCTTGGCGATGTCGTTGTCGGACTGGTTGGCCTGGTCGAGGAGCTGCTGGCGCCGGGCGGCGTCGACCGCGTCGGTGGCGTCGACCAGGGCCTCGAGCGACGTGCCCGGGTGCGTGTACGCGAACACCGCGCGCTGGCGGGCGTACTCGCGCAGCACCTGCACCTTGGCCTTCGTCGTGGTGATCGAGTCCTGCAGCTTCGCGATGTCGGCGCGGGTCTGCTCGAGCTGGTGGTCGGCGGTCGAGAACTGCGCCGCGGTCTCGTTGGCCCCGGCCCGGGCCTCGGTCAGCTTCTGCCGTGCCGCCGTGAGGTCGTCGCTGGTCGCCGCGCCGGCGGGCGTCGCGGTGACGGCGGCAAGGATGGCCGGGCTCGCGCCGGCCAGCGCCAGCGCGAGCGCGACGAGGCAGGGGGCGAGGATGCGGCGGGCAGGGGTCATGCAGGAAGAAGAAGGAGAAGAAGACGCGAGCTGCGCGTGCAGCGATGGCCGACGATTGAGCGCCCGCGGATCCGGGAACGCTAGCAGCGGGTCGCCGAGGCTCCGCGCCGGCACCGCCGTGCCCGGACCGGATCGACCTTCTCGAATCAACCCATTTCGAGAGGTAGCGTCCAGCGGGGGGTTGGAGCTCGACCGGTGCCCGTGTGGGCGCCCGATGAGGAGGTTCCGTGCCCAAGTACGAACTGCCCGAACTGCCCTACGACTACTCCGCGCTCGAACCGCACTACTCGGCCGAGGTGCTCGAGCTGCACCACGACAAGCACCACAAGGCGTACGTCGACGGCGCCAACACCACCTTCGAGAAGCTGGGCGAAGCCCGCGATTCGGGTGATTTCGGCACGATCAACCAGCTCGAGAAGAACATGGCGTTCCACCTCTCGGGCCACGTCCTCCACTCGCTGCTCTGGAAGAACATGTCGCCCGACGGGGGCGGCGAGCCCGAGGGCGAGCTGGCCGCGGCGGTGAAGGAGAGCTTCGGCTCCTACGACGCCCTCCGCGCCCAGATCAGCGAGGCCGCCAACAACGTCCAGGGCTCGGGCTGGGCCGCGCTCTCCTGGGAGCCGATCAGCGCCCGCCTCATCGTCGAGCAGATCTACGACCACCAGGGCAACGTCGGCCAGGGTGGCCCGCCGCTCCTCGTGCTCGACATGTGGGAGCACGCCTTCTACCTGCAGTACAAGAACGTGAAGAAGGACTGGGTCGAGGCGTTCTGGAACATCGTGAACTGGCCCGACGTCGCCGCGCGCTTCGACCGGGTGAAGTCGATCAAGCTCTTCTGACGCCGCCTCCTCGAACTCCGTTCGAGTGCGACCCCGATCCAACAGGCATCCGCGCGTGGTTCGGATAGCCTGCGCGCAACAACGCCTGTCGTCTCGACGCACTCGATCGAGAACGCGAAGAAAGGGAGTGGCCGGGCGTGCGCGTCTACCTGCCGATCCTCTGCATGATCGTGCTCGTCGTGCTGTTCGCGTCGCTGTCGTTCGTCGCTTCGAAGCTGCTGGGGCCGAAGCGGCCGACGTCGGCGAAGCAGGCGCCGTACGAGTGCGGGATCGTGCCCGAGTACGAGCCGGCCGAGCGCTTCCCGGTGAAGTTCTATCTGGTCGCGATGGCGTTCATCGTCCTCGACGTCGAGATCGTCTTCCTCTACCCGTTCACCACGGTGTTCCGCGAGACTGGGCTCGTACGGCCTCATCATCATGGGCTTCTTCCTGCTCGTCCTGCTGGTGCCCGTTCGCCTACCTCCTCTCCACCGGCGCGCTCGAGTGGGGTCCGGTGAAGCAGGCGACCGCTCGCGTCGGCGCCACCGTGCTGCGCGCGGTCGGCGCCCCCGGGCGCGACGGCCTCGACCCCGCCGCGGTCGGCGCACCCGATGCCGACCAGCCTGGGAAGGCGGCCTGAGATGGGACTCGAAGCGGTCAACTACAACTTCCTCACCGCGCGCGTCGAGGACCTCGTCAACTGGGCGCGCAAGAGCTCGGTGTGGCCCGCCACCTTCGGGCTGGCGTGCTGCGCGATCGAGATGATGGGCGCGGGCGCCGCGCACTACGACCTCTCGCGCTGGGGCATGGAGATCTTCCGGGCCAGCCCCCGCCAGGCCGACCTCATGATCGTCGCCGGCCGCGTGAGCCAGAAGATGGCGCCGGTGCTGCGCCAGGTCTACGACCAGATGGTCGAGCCCAAGTGGGTCATCTCGATGGGCGTGTGCGCGAGCAGCGGCGGGATGTTCAACAACTACGCGATCGTGCAGGGCGTCGACCAGGTGGTCCCGGTCGACGTGTACGTGCCCGGGTGCCCGCCCGGCCCCGAGACGCTCATGCACGGCATCCTCACCCTCCACACCCAGATCCAGAACGGCGAGATCTTCAAGCGCCGCGCCGCCGCCGGCGGTGGGGGCGCCGCGATCGAGATCGACCAGCGCGACGGCGTCCCGTCCGGCATTTCGACAGGCGTCTGAAGGCACGAACCGCGACATGGCCGACGACGACGCCGAAGCTCGTGAAGAAGTTCACGAGGACGAGGCAGCCGAAGCACCGCCGGTGCCGAGCGACGAGGTCGCGGCCGCGTTGGTCGCGCAGTTCCCCGACGGCGTGTTCGTCGAGTCGCACGGTCAGCCCGTCGTCTACGTGCCGCGCGAGCAGTGGCACGACGTCGCGGTGCTTCCTGCGCGACGAGCAGCAGTTCACCCAGTGCGTCGACGTGTGCGCGGTCGACCACCTGGTCGCGCCCGAACGCGCCGTTCCACCGGGCGTCGCCGCCGAGCGCTTCGAAGTGGTCGCCAACTTCCTGTCGCACCCGCGCAACCGGCGCATCCGTGCGATCGCGCAGTTGCCGGTCGACGACCCGACCGTCGCGTCGATCACCGACCTCTACCCGGGGGTCAACTTCGCCGAGCGCGAGACCTACGACCTCTTCGGCGTCGACTTCACCGGGCACCCCGACCTCACCCGCATCCTCATGCCCGACGACTGGGTCGGTCACCCGCTGCGCAAGGACGACGCGCCGGCGCGCGTGCCCGGTCACCTTCAAGGGCGACCCGAGTCCGCGATGACGACCGAGCCGAAGAACTCCGTCGACGAGCTCGTCGAGGTCGACGACACCGACCTCCTCGAGCGCGAGGAGCTCGAGCACGACCCCGAAGAGCGCCGGCTCGAGGCGCAGACCGACGAAGGCGCGCAGCAGCTCCGTCCGCTCGCCGGCGGCTCGCGCACCCAGGAGCTCGTGCTGACGGGCGGGCCGTGGCCCGACGTCGACGACACGATGATCCTCAACATGGGGCCCGCAGCACCCGTCCACCCACGGCGTGCTGCGCATCATGATGGAGCTCGACGGCGAGACGGTGCTGCGCGCCAAGCCGGTCATCGGCTACCTGCACACCGGCATGGAGAAGACCGGCGAGGAGCTCACGTACGTGCAGGGCGCGACCAACGTGACGCGCATGGACTACGCGTCGCCGCTGTCGAACGAGCTCGTGTACTCGCTCGCGGTGGAGCGGCTCCTCGACGTCGAGCTCCCCGAGCGCGCGATCTGGATCCGCATGCTCCTGGTCGAGCTCAACCGCATCTCGTCGCACCTGCTGTTCCAGGCCACGAACGGCATGGACCTCGGCGCGGTGTCGATGATGATCTACGGCTGGCGCGAGCGCGAGTACACGCTGCGCCTGCTCGAGATCGATCACCGGCCTGCGGATGAACCACAACTTCATCCGCCCGGGCGGCGTGGCCGCCGACCTGCCCGACGGTTGGCAGGCCGACGTGCTCGAGCTCTGCGACCTGGTCGAGCGCGGCGTCGCCGAGTACGACACGCTCCTGACGGAGAACCCGATCTGGCGCGAGCGCACCGTCGGCGTCGGCGTCCTCACCACCGAGGAGGCGCTGGCGCTCGGCGCCACCGGCCCGATCCTGCGGTCGACCGGCTTCGCGTGGGACCTGCGCAAGGCGCAGCCCTACCTCGCGTACGACGACGTCGACTTCGACGTGATCTACACCGAGAACGGCGACGTCTTCGACCGCTACCAGATCCGGCTCTACGAGATCCTCGAGTCGATCAAGATCGTGCGCCAGTGCGTGGAGCAGATGCCCGGCGGCGACTACCGCGTGCAGGACCGCAAGGTCACGCCGCCGCCGCGAGCGCGCATCGACGAGTCGATGGAAGCGCTGATCCACCACTTCAAGCTCTTCACCGAGGGCTTCCGGGTGCCGGCGGGCGAGACCTACGTCGCGGTCGAGTCGCCCCGCGGCGAGATCGGGTGCTATCTCGTGTCCGACGGCACCGCGAAGCCCACCCGGCTCCACATCCGCGGCCCGTCGTTCTACAACCTGCAGTCGATGGACGCGATGGTGCCCGGCGGGATGTTCGCCGACGCGGTCGCGGTCGTCTCGAGCATCGATCCGATCATGGGGGAGGTCGACCGCTAGTGGCGTTCACGCCTGCGAACCTCGACCTCGCGCGCGAGATCATCGCGAAGTACCCGCAGAAGAAGTCGGCGGTGCTGCCGTTGCTGCACCTCGCGCAGGACCAGGAGGGCCAGGTCACGCCCGACGCGATCGAGGAGATCGCCGACCTCCTCGACCTCACGCCCGCGGTCGTGCTCGGGACGTGCTCCTTCTACACGATGTTCAAGCGGGCGCCGGTCGGGAAGCTCCTCGTGTCGGTGTGCACCAACGTGAGCTGCCTGGTGAACGGCGGCCCCGATCTGCTCGACCACCTCGAGCGACGCTACGCGGCCGACGCCGACGTCCCCGTCGAAGAGGTCGAGTGCATCGCCGCGTGCGACCTCGCGCCCGTGCTCCAGGTCAACTACGAGTTCCACGGCCCGGTCGCCGGTGCCGACGCCGAGGCGCTCATCGACGAGTACAAGCGCAGGCAAGCGGTGGCGCGCACGATCTCCGGCACGACGGGTGAAGCGAGCTGATGGCTGGCCGCACGAGACGCGCATCATCACCAAGTTCCTGCGCGAGCGTCCCGACGACTCGTTCACGATCGACGCCGCGCTCGCCAACGGCGCGTACGAGGGCCTGAAGAAGGCGCTCGCGCATGACGCCGGAGGACATCATCACCGAGGTGCAGACCTCGGGCCTGCGCGGCCGGGGCGGCGCCGGGTTCGGCACCGGGCAGAAGTGGTCGTTCCTGCCCGAAGGACGTGTTCCCGCGCTACCTCGCGGTCAACGGCGACGAGGGCGAGCCGTCCACGTTCAAGGACCACATGCTGGTCGAGGGCGACCCGCACCAGATCATCGAGGGCGTGATCATCACGTCGTACGCGATCCAGTGCCACCACGCGTTCATCTACCTGCGCGGCGAGTTCGGCCTCGGCGCCGAGCGGCTCGGGCAGGCCATCGCCGACGCCTACGACAAGGGCTTCATCGGCAAGAACATCCTCGGGTCCGGCTTCGACCTCGAGGTCGTCCTGCACCGCGGCGCCGGCTGCTACATCGCCGGCGACGAGACGGGCCTGCTGTCGAGCCTCGAGGGCGAGCGCGCGATGCCGCGCATCAAGCCGCCGTTCCCTGCCGTGCAGGGCGTGTACGCGGCGCCGACGATCGTCAACAACGTCGAGACGCTGTCGACCGTCCCGCACATCATCCACAACGGCGGCGAGTGGTACGCGGCGATGGGCGTCAACCGCTCGACCGGCACCCGCATCTTCTCGGTGTCGGGCAACGTCGAGCGGCCGGGCAACTACGAGGTCGAGCTCGGCATGACGTTCCGCGAGCTCATCGAGGGCCTCGCCGGCGGCGTCAAGGGCGGCAAGGAGCTCGGCTTCTTCATCCCCGGCGGCGCGTCGTCGCCGTGGCTGATCGCCGAGCACCTCGACGTCGCCGCTCGACATGGACTCGGTGCAGAGCGAGCTCAAGACCATGCTCGGGTCGGGCGCGGTCATGGTGTTCGACGAGACCGTCGACCCGCTGCTGGTCGCGTGGCGCATCGCCAAGTTCTTCGCCCACGAGTCGTGCGGCAAGTGCACGCCGTGCCGTGAGGGCTCGGGCTGGGTCGAGAAGGTGCTCTACCGCATGTCGCACGGCTACGGCCGTCCCGAGGACCTCGACCTGCTGCTCGGGTTCGGCAACAACCTCGCGCCCGGGCTGAACGTGGCCGCCCGGGCATGACCACGATCTGCCAGCTCGGGCCGAGCACCATGTCGCCCACGTCAGAGCCTGCGCAACTTCTGGTACGACGAGATCATCGAGCGCATGACGCCGCGACACCGAAGCGCGCGCGGTCGACGATCGTGGTCGCGGTGGCGGAGGTCGCCGCATGAGCACCGACGCGGTCCGATGAGCCAGTGGCCGTCGGACCACGCGCTACGTGATCCCGGTCGCGCCCGGCCCCGACGTCGTCACCGTCACCATCGACGGCAACGAGGTGCAGGCGCCGCGCGGCGAGCTGCTCATCAAGGTCGCGCAGGAGCACGGCACCTACATCCCGCGCTTCTGCTGGCACGAGCGCATGAAGCCGGTCGGCATGTGCCGCATGTGCCTCGTCGAGGTCGAGGGCATGCGCGGCCTGCAGATCTCGTGCGCGACGCCGGTCACCGACGGCATGGTCGTGCACACGCAGTCGCCCGACGGTGAAGGCGGCGCAGGACGGCGTGCTCGAGTTCCTGCTCATCAACCACCCGCTCGACTGCCCGGTGTGCGACCGCGGCGGCGAGTGCCCGCTGCAGGACCAGACCCTCGCGTTCGGTCCCGGCGAGTCGCGCTTCGTCGAGGAGAAGCGTCACTTCGAGAAGCCGATCCCGATCAGCGACCTCGTGCTGCTCGACCGCGAGCGCTGCATCCAGTGCGGCCGCTGCACGCGGTTCGCGGCCGAGATCGCCGGCGACCCGCTCATCGACTTCGGCGAGCGCGGCGGCAACACCGAGGTCATCACGTACCCCGACGAGCCGTTCTCGTCCTACTTCTCGGGCAACACCGTGCAGATCTGCCCGGTCGGGTGCGCTCACCGCGAGCGCGTACCGCTTCCGCGCCCGGCCGTGGGACCTCCAGACGGTCGAGACGTCGTGCACCACGTGCGCGGTCGGCTGCCGCGGCGCGCTGCAGAGCACGTCGAACCGCATCGTGCGCCTGCTCGGCGTCGACTCCGAGCCGGTGAACCAGGGCTGGCTCTGCGACAAGGGCCGCTACGGCTACGAGTGGGTGCACTCGCGAGGACCGCGTGCGCGCGCCGATGGTGCGCAAGAACGGCGAGCTGGTCGAGGTGTCGTGGCCGGAGGCGCTCGACGCCGCGGCCGCCGGGCTGCAGTCCGCGATCGACGCCGGCGGCCCCGGCTCGGTCGCGGTGCTCGGCGGCGCGCGCGGCACCAACGAGGACGCCTACGTGTGGGCGCGCTTCGCCAAGGGCGTGCTCGGCACCGACAACGTCGACGCCCAGCTCGGCGACGGCCTCCCCGCCGAGGTCGTGCTCGGCCTGCCCGGGCGCCACCATCGCCGACCTCGACCGCGCGCGCGGCGATCGTGCTCGTCGGCCCCGACCTCAAGGAGGAGCTGCCGGTCCTCTACCTGCGGGTGCGGCGCGCCGCGGTCGAGCTCGGCGTGCCCGTCATCGAGCTCGCGCCGCGCGCCACCGGCCTCACCCGCGACGTCACCGCGGTGCTGCGCCACGCGCCCGGCGAGGCCGGCGCCATGGCGCGAGCAGTTCGCCCGGGCCGTCGCCGGCGACGGCACCGCGTCGGGCAGACGGCTCAGATCGAGCAGGCGGTCGAGCGCGCTCGACGGTCGCGACGGCGACCTCGTCGTCGATCCTCGGTCGCCAGTCGCTGGCCGAGTCGCCGGCGTCGGTCGTGCAGGCCGCCGCCGCGCTCGCCGCGCTGCCCGGACGTGAAGTTCCTCTCCGCGCTGCGGCGCGGCAACGTGCGCGGCGCGCTCGACCTCGGCCTCACGCCCGGCTTCCTGCCCGGCCGGGTCACCCTCGACGCCGGCCGCGACCACTTCGCCGACGCGTGGGGCTCGGTGCCCGAGCGCCGCGGGCTCGACGCCGCCGGCATCCTCGACGCCGCGGCCGGCGGGAGCATCGAGGCGCTCGTGCTGCTCGGCGCCGAGCCCGAACACGACTTCCCCGACCGCATCCGCATGCGCGCCGGCGCTCGACGCGGTGCCGTTCGTCGTCGCCGTCGGCGCGTTCACGTCCGACGCCGCCGCGCGCGCCGACGTGTTCCTCCCCACCTCGGTGTGGGGTGAGAAGGCCGGGCAGCACCACCAACCTCGAGGGTCGGGTGCTGCGCCTGGCGCGGCTCGTCACGCCCGAGGGCACCGACGATGGACGACTGGCGCATCGCCGCCGGAGCTCGCGACGCGCTTCGGCGCCGACTTCGGCTTCGAGACCGTCGAAGACGTGCAGGACGAGATCGCCCGCGTCGCGCCGGCGTTCGCCGGCGTCGACGCCGACGCTCGTCCGCCGCGCCCGCGACGGCGCGGTGCTGCCGATCGCCGACCACCCCGACGAGATCGTGCTCCACCGACGCCGGTCGGCTTCGACGCCGGCGTGTCGTGGGAGCCGATCCAGCCCGGCCGTCGCGGTCGGTCGAAGCCGACCTGTCACCGTCGCTCGACGGCCGGCTCACTCCGATCAAGCCCGGACGACGCGAGGCGGCCGAGGACGACGACCGACGAGCGGTCGAGGCGCCCGAGCTCGCGGCGCGCCCGCGCTGCACGTGTGGGACCGCACCGCGATCCCGCCGGTGCCGACGCCGCCCGACGCGTACAGTCTCCGCCTCGTGGCCGCCCGCACGCTCTACGACGCCGGACGCACTGGTCGTCGGCGAGCCCGTCGCTCACGGCGCTCGCCACCGGCGCCGCGCTGGTCGTGCACCCGAGCGACCTCAGCCGCATCGGTGTGAGCGCCGAGGGCGACGACGTGCGCGTCACCACGCCGCGCGGCACCGTCGACGCTGCCGGTGCTGCGCCGACGCCGCCACCGCACCGGGCACCGCGTTCATCGCCGTTCGCCCAGGGCGGCGACGTCGGTCCCAACGACCTCGTCGACGTCGCCGCCGCGGTCACCGACCTCCGCGTGGAGACCACCCGGTGAACGCGCCGCTGACCGGACTCCTCGGGTCGCCGACCCGCTGTTCGACGGCGGCGTCGACACCACCGTCGTGCTGATCGTCATCGGCAAGACGATCGCGGTGTTCGTGCTGCTGCTGCTGTCGGTGCTGATGTACATCTGGTTCCTGCGCAAGGTCATCGCCAAGATGCAGAACCGCGATCGGCCCCGACCGCGCCGGACCGTTCGGCCTGCTCCAGACCCTCGCCGACGGCATCAAGCTGTTCTTCAAGGAGCAGTCGGGGCCCAACACCGCCGACCGGCGCATCTTCCTCCTCGCGCCGTACCTCGCGCTGCTGCCCGCGTTCCTCGCGTTCAGCATCGTGCCCATCGGCGGCGCTCGTCACGATCGCCGGGCACGAGACGTACCTGCAGCTCGCCGACCTCCCGTTCGGGATCCTGTGGCTGCTCGCGATGTCGGGCCTCGGGCTCTACGGCGTGATGCTCGCCGGGTGGGCGTCGGGTTCGAAGTACCCGCTGCTCGGCTCGGTGCGCGCGTCGGCGCAGCTGCTCAGCTACGAAGCGGCGTTCGGGCTCGCCATCGTCGGCGTGCTCGTGCAGTCGAACACGCTGTCGACGCGCGGCATCGTCAACAAGCAGGGGTGGGACGGCATCGAGTCGATCTTCAACGGCGACTGGTACTGGCTGCCGGCCATCGTCGCGCTCGTCATCTTCGTGATCGCCGCGGTCGCCGAGACCAACCACCCGCCGTTCGACCTCGTCGAGGCCGAGCAGGAGCTCACCGGCGGGTTCTTCACCGAGTACACCGGCATCCGGTTCGCGATCTTCTACCTCGCCGAGTTCATGAACGTGATCACGATGTGCGCCGATCGCGGTCACGCTGTTCTTCGGCGGCCCGAACGGTCCCGGCCTCGGCTTCCTGCCCGCCAACGGCTGGTTCAACGTGTGGGTCATGCCGGTCTTCTGGTTCATGTTCAAGGTGATCGTGCTGCTGTTCGGCACGGTGTGGCTGCGGGCCTCGCTGCCGCGCCTGCGCTACGACCAGCTCATGGGTCTCGGTTGGAAGTTCCTCATCGAGATCGCCTTCCTCTGGGTGATGGTCTCGGGTGTCGTCGTCGTCGGCAAGCAGGAGGGCTGGTCGATGCTGGATCGTCGTGCCCGCCGCCATCGTCGGCGCGCTCGCCATCGGCGCCACGCTCTACGCTCGCCGTGCCCAAGAAGACGGAACTCGTCGAGGAGATCCGGTAGTGGGCTGGTTCAGCGGGTTCGGGGTGACGCTGCGCCAGATCGGGCGCCCGAAGGTCACCGAGCAGTTCCCCAAGGAGAAGCGACCGAAGCCGGTGCGCTTCCACGGCCGCCACGTCCTCAACCGCTACGAGGACGGCATGGAGAAGTGCATCGGGTGCGAGCTCTGCGCGGGCGTGTGCCCGGCGAAGTGCATCTACGTGCGCGGTGCCGACAACCCGCCCGACGCGCCGGTGTCGCCGGGCGAGCGCTACGGCTTCGTCTACGAGATCAACTACCTGCGCTGCATCCACTGCGACCTGTGCGTCGAGGCGTGCCCCACCGAGGCGATCACCGAGACCAAGCTCTTCGAGTTCTCGTTCGCCAACCGCGACGACGCGATCTACACCAAGGCCGAGCTGCTCGTCGACGACGACGGCCGCGCGCGTCGCCAGCCGTGGGAGCTGTGGCTCGGCGACGAGGACGACCACACGAGCGCGTGGATGCGCGCCACCGCGCCGTCGGGCCAGGCGGTCTACGAGGGTCGCGTCGGCTGGTCGGGCGAGCTCGGCTTCGGCGTGCGCGCACCCGAGGTCGGTCAGTCGGCCACCGAGGACGAGAGCGCGTTCACCGAGCCGCGCCCGCGGAACCGGTCGGAGCGGTCGACACCGACCACAGCGCAGACCACGCTGGCGACCACGCCGCCGACCACGCTGGCGGTCACTGACCGATGCAGGCGCTCATCTTCTTCGTCTTCGGCGCGCTCGACGCTCGCCGGCGCGTTCGGCGTCGTGCTCGCCGCGCAACCCGGTGCACTCCGCGCTCTCGCTCGTCGTCACCCTGGTCAGCGTGGCGGTGCTGTTCATCCAGCAGGACGCCCACCTGCTGGCCGCGGTGCAGGTGATCGTGTACGCCGGCGCGATCGTCGTGCTGTTCCTGTTCGTGATCATGCTGCTCGGCGTCGACCAGCCCGACACGCTGCACGACCCGCTCACGGCCCAGCGCCTGGCCGCGGTCGTGCTCGGGCTCGTCGCTGCTCGCCGAGGTCCTCTTCCTCGCCGGCCACAAGTGGGCCACCGGCGCCAAGGCGCCCGGCCACCGACGCGATCAGGGGCGGCACCCCGGGCCTCGGCAACAACGTCGAGCGCGTCGCCCGGTCGCTGTTCACCGACTTCCTCTGGCCGTTCGAGATCACCGCCGCGCTGCTCGTGCTCGCGGTGGTCGGCGCGGTCGTGCTCGCCCGGCGCAGCCGCAACGCCGACGAGTCGCTGACGGAGGACGTGCGGTGAGCCGTCAGCCCTCGCGTGCCATCCAGATCACCGCGACCTACTACCTCACGCTGGCCGCCGCTGCTCTTCACCATCGGCGCCGTCGGCCTGCTCACGCGGCGCAACGTGCTCGTGATGTTCATGTGCGTCGAGCTCATGCTCAACGCGGTGAACCTCACGTTCGTCGTCGTTCGCCAACCAGCTCAACGACATCCGCGGCCAGGTGCTCGTGTTCTTCATGCTCGTCGGTGGCGGCCGCCGAGGTCGCGGTGGGCCTCGGCATCATCGTCGCCATCTTCCGGCGCCGGCGCGGCGCGACCGCCGACGACCTCGACCTCCTCAGGGACCGCCACCGTGGACGAGGTGGCTCAGTGAGCGCGCGCGATCTGCTCGACCTGATCTGGATCGTGCCGGCGCTGCCGCTGTTCGGCGCGGTCGTCCTGCTGCTCTTCGGCAAGCGCATCGGCGAGCCGTTCGCGGGCTGGATCGCCACCGCCCTCGATCGGCCTCGCGTTCGTCGTGGTCGTTCGTGATGTTCTTCGCCATGCTCGACCTGCCCGAGCGACGCGCGGGTCAACGTCGTCACACCTCTTCACGTGGTTGCCGGCCGGGCACGCTCCACGTCGACATCGGCTTCTACGCCGACCCGCTGTCGGTCACGTGGATCCTGCTCGTCACCGGCGTCGGCTCGCTGATCCACCTCTACTCGATCGGCTACATGCACGGCGACCCGCGCTTCAGCCGCTTCTTCGCGTACCTGAACCTCTTCGTCGTTCTCGATGCTGATGCTCGTGCTCGGCTCGAGCTTCCTCGTCACCTTCCTCGGATGGGAGGGCGTCGGGCTCTGCTCGTACCTGCTCGTCTCGTTCTGGTTCGAGCGCAACGCCGCCGCGGTGGCGGGCAAGAAGGCGTTCGTCACCAACCGCGTCGGCGACGTCGGGTTCCTGCTCGCGATGTTCCTGATCTTCGCGTCGTACGGGTCGCTGAACTACGCCGCCATGCCCGCCGGCGCGCACGGCATCGCGAGCGGCACCGCCACCGCGATCGCGCTGCTGCTCCTCGTCGCGGCGATCGGCAAGAGCGCGCAGATCCCGCTCCACCTCTGGCTGCCCGACGCGATGGAAGGCCCCACCCCGGTGTCGGCGCTCATCCACGCCGCCACCATGGTCACCGCCGGCGTGTTCCTGCTGTGTCGCGCCCACGTGTTCCTCGACGTGAGCCCCGACGCGATGACCGTCGTCGCGTGGGTCGGTGGCGTCACCGCGCTGCTCGCGGGCACCGTCGCGATCCTGCAGCCCGACATCAAGCGCGTGCTCGCGTACTCCACCGTCAGCCAGCTCGGCTACATGTTCCTCGCCGTCGGCATCCACGCGTACACCGCCGCGGTGTTCATGGTGATCTGCCACGCGTTCTACAAGGGCTGCCTGTTCCTCGGCGCCGGCTCGGTGATCCACGGCAACCACGACGAGCCAGGACATGCGGGTCATGGGCCGGTTCCGGAAGTTCCTGCCCTACACCGCGATGCGGCATGGTCGTCGCGTGGCTCGCGATCGCCGGCGTGCCGCCGCTCTCGGGCTTCTTCTCGAAGGACGAGATCATCAGCCAGGCGTTCCTGCGCGACGACTACGGCCTCTGGATCGTCGCGCTCGTCGCCGCGGTCTTCACCGGCGTCTACATGACCCGCCTGATCTTCCTCACGTTCTACGGCAACGAGCGCTTCGAGACCGTCGCGCTCGAGGGACGGTCGCCGCCGACGACGATCCCGGTCGTGTCCGGTGGTTCGGGCGAGGACGAGCCGGGCGCCGTCGCCGCTCGCTCGACGCCGACGCCGACGACGACGCCGACAGCGACCCGTCGCCGACCGTGTCGTACGGCGACCCGGTGCGCTACGCCGGCGGGCCACAGCCGCCGCACGAGTCGCCGCCGATCATGACCGTTCCCGATCCTGGTGCTCGCGGTGCTCGCCGCCGTGGTCGGCCTGATCAACCTGCCCGTTCACGAGCTCGAGTTCCTCGACCAGTGGCTCGAGCCGTCGTTCCGGGGCGTGCCCGAGTGCCGATCCCGACATCGTTCGTCCAGGGCCTCGACGCTCGAGATGCTCGCGGTCGCCATCGCGGTCGTCGGCATCTTCGCTCGCCTACACGCTCTACCGGACGGGCCTCGAGCACGCCGAGCGCGACCCGCTCGACCGGCAGCTCGGGCGCCGTCGCCCCCGTCCTCGGCAACGCCTACTACTACGACGACGGCGATCTCGAAGCTGGTCGGCGGCCCGGCCGCGCGCTTCGCCGGCTGGCTCGACCGGGTCGTCGACAACAAGATCATCGACGGCGCGGTCAACGGCGTCGGCTCGCTGTTCAGGCCGCCTGTCGCGCGGGCGTCCAACACGTGCAGGACGGCCTGTGCGGCGGTACGCGCTCGGCATCGCCTTCGGCGCCGTCGCGTGTGCTCCTCTACGTCGTGATCTGGGTGGGGCGGTAGACGGTGGACTTCCCGATCCTCTCCGTCATCCTCGTCACGCCGTTCGTCGGCGCGGTCGATCTGCCTCCTGCTCCCGTCGCACCGGCCGGAGCATGGCGAAGGCCGTCGGCGTACGCCACGCATGGCGGTCACGCTCGGCTTCGCGGCTGTACATGCTCTGGCACTTCGACGCCCAGCGTCGGCACGTTCCAGTTCGTCGAGAACCAGCGCTGGATCCCCGCGCTCGGCGTCGCGCTACATCGTCGGCGTCGACGGCATCAGCCTCTTCATGGTCGTCGATCACCGCGCTGCTGTTCCCGATCGGCCTGCTCGCGTCGGAGAAGTACATCGAGCACCGCGTGAAGGCGTACATCGCGTGGTTCCTGCTGCTCGAGGGCGCCGATCATGGGCATCTTCCTCTCCCTCGACCTCATCGCTGTTCTTCGTCTTCTGGGAGTTGATGCTCGTCCCGATGTACTTCCTCATCCAGGGATGGGGGAGCGAGCGCCGCGAGTTCGCGGCGATGAAGTTCTTCATCTACACCGCGGCGGGCTCCGCGTTCCTGCTCGCGTCGCACGCTGGTGCTCGCGTTCCTCCACCAGGCCGACACCGGCGTCCTCACCTTCGACTACCGGGTGCTCGCGGCAGTGGAACGGGCTCTCGGGCACCACCGAGGTCGCTGCTCTTCCTCGGCTTCATGGCCGCGTTCGCGATCAAGGCGCCGCTGTTCCCGTTCCACACGTGGCTGCCGCTCGTGCACACCGAGGCGCCGACCGCGGGCTCGGTCGTGCTGGCCGGCGTGATCCTCAAGATGGGCGCGTACGGCTTCATCCGCTTCTCGTTCGAGCTGTTCCCGCAGGCGTCGGTCGACCTCGCGCCGATCCTGCTCGATCCTCGCGGTGATCGGCATCATCTACGGCGCGATCGTCGCCGCGATGCAGACCGACCTGAAACGCGTCATCGCGTACTCGTCGGTCGCGCACATGGGCTTCGTCGTGCTCGGCATCTTCTCGCTCACGGTCATCGGCCTCGACGGCGCGGTGTTCACGATGGTGAGCCACCCGCTCACCACCGGCGCGCTGTTCCTCGTCGTCGGCTTCCTCTACGAGCGTCGCCACACGCGCGAGATCACGCGCGTTCCGCGGCATCTGGAAGGTCAGCGCCGGTGCTCGGCGGCTTGTTCCTCATCGCGCTGTTCGCCGGCATCGGCCTGCCCGGGTTCTCCGGGTTCATCGGCGAGTTCCTGTCGCTGCTCGGCACGTTCGTGTGCGACCGGCCGTACGCGATCGTCGCCACCTTCGGCGTCATCCTCGCCGCGGTCTACTCGCTGTGGGCGTTCCAGCGCGCGTTCACCGGCAAGCCGTCGGGTGAGAACGCCAAGATGCGCGACGTCACGCTCCGCGAGCTCGTCGTGGTCGTGCCGCTGCTCGCGCTGAGCCTGTTCCTCGGCCTCTACCCGAAGCCGGTGCTCGACCGCATCCAGCCGTCGGTGGAGCTGCGGGTCGCACAACCTCGAGCGCAAGAGCGACTACCGCGAGCCCGAACCGCCGTCGATCGCCAAGGAGATCCAGAAGATCGATCAGCAGATCGAAGACGGCACGGCCTCGGTCGGCGAGCAAGAGAAGCAGGAGCAGGGCAAGTGAGCCTCGCCGTCGCCCCGATCACGCCGCCGTCGGTCGACTGGCTCGCGATCGCGCCCGAGCTCGCGCTCGGCGGCGCGGCCGTGCTCGTCGTGCTGGCCAAGGCGTTGCTGCGCCGCCGTGCGGTCGCCACGCCCGGTCAGCTACGTCATCGCCGCCGTCGGGATCATCACGTGCGGCGCCATGCTCTTCTGGCAGTGGCAGCGACGTGCAGCGACCACGGCCCGATCGTCACGATGAGCGAGATGGTGCGCGTCGACGGGTTCGGCGTGTTCCTCGGCGTCGTCGTGCTCGCCGCGACCGCGCTGTCGTTGCTGGTGGCGATCGGGTACCTGCGGCGCGAACAGCTCGAGGTCGCCCGAGTACCTCGCGCTCATGCTCTTCTCGGCGCGCGGCATGGTCGTGATGACCACCGCCAACGACCTCATCGTCGTGTTCCTCGCGCTCGAGGTCCTCTCGATCCCGCTGTACGTGCTCGCGGCGTTACGACCGTCGTCGGCTCAGCTCGCAGGAAGCCGGCATCAAGTACTTCGTGCTCGGCGCGTTCTCGTCGGCGATCTTCCTGTACGGCATCGCGCTCGTGTACGGCGGCACCGGCACCACGTCGCTCACCGGCATCGACACGTTCCTCGCGCACAACACGCTGTTCGAGCCCGGGACGCTCGCTAGCCGGGATCGTGCTCCTGCTCGTGGGCCTCGGGCTTCAAGGTGGCGGCGGTGCCGTTCCACATGTGGACGCCCGACGTGTACCAGGGCGCGCCCACGCCGGTCACCGCGTTCATGGCGTCGGCCACGAAGGCCGCCGGCGTTCGCGGCGCTGCTGCGCGTCTTCGACGGTCGCGTTCCCGCCTACCGCGACCGACTGGCGCCGGTCGGTGTGGGTGCTCGCCGTGCTCACCCTCGCTGGTCGGCAGCGTCGGCGCCGCTGCTCCAGACCGACCTGAAGCGGCTGCTCGCGTACTCGTCGATCGCCCACGCCGGTTACGTCCTCATGGCGGTCGAGACCGGCACGCCGCAAGGGCCGGCGAAGCCGCGCTCTTCTACCTGTTCGTGTACACGTTCATGGTGATCGGCTCGTTCGCGGTCGTCACCGTGCTGACGCAAGCAGGGCGACGACGACCACTCGATCGACAGCCTACCGCGGGCTCGCGTTCACGCCGGCCGGTGATCGGCGTGCCTGCTCGTGCTGTTCATGCTGGCCCAGGCCGGCATCCCGCTGACCGGCGGCTTCGTCGCCAAGCTCGAGGTGTTCTCGGCCACGGCGAGCGCGGGCGAGTACGTGCTCCTGGTGATCGGCGCCGTGGCCACCGTGGTCGCGACGTTCGCGTACCTGCGCGTCGCGCTCGCGGTGTCGACGCCGTCGAGCGACGGCGAGACCACCGAGCGGGTGCGGCACCGTCGCGTCGACACCGGCACCTGGATCGTCCTCGCGATCTGTGCCGGCGTCACCATCGTCCTGGGCATCGTCCCGGCGGTGTTCGTGCACTGGGCCCAGGACGCCACGCTCCTGACCCAGGTCATCACCTGGATCAGGTAGACCGTCGACGAACATCTCAAAGTTCGCGTGCGCATGCGACGGTCAACTTCGAGATGCTCGGGAAGCCCTAGCCGGCGTCCCGGCGCCACCAGTGGCGGCGGAGCTGGCGACGGCGGGTGCGGGCGGTCTCGGCGTCGTCGAGCGCGGCGTTGGCGAGCTCGTACGCGGACTCCATGAGGGCGGCACCACCCGAGAAGTCGAACAGCTCGCGCTCGTCGACCGGGGCGGGGAGGTGGACGAGCTCCACCGACTCGGGCACGTTGCGCACCTCGAGCTCGAAGCGCTGCTTGCGACTGATCGCGAAGGCTCGGATCGCGACGTCGATCGGGGAGCGCAGCGGGCGGTCGAGCAGGTCACCGGCCACGTTCATCACGTAGATCCGGTCGACCGGCCCCGACAGGGCGTGCCACAGGGGCACGGTGTCGACGACCGCGCCGTCGACCAGGGTCCGGCCGTCGTGGCGGATCGGCGGGTAGATCCCGGGCAGCGCGGCGCTGGCGAGCAACGCCGGTTGGAGCGGCCCCGACGAGAACACGACCTCGTCGCCGGTGTCGAGGTCGGCCGCCACCACCCGCAGAGGGATGACCAGCTCCTCGAACGTGTCCGGGGTGTCGCCCCGGAGGAAGATGTCGCGCAGGCCCTGGTTCGAGAAGAGGTGATCGTCGCGGGTGAGGAGGTTCCACGCCCGTGACAGCCGTCCGCCCGGGAACACCTCTTCACCGCGCAGCGCGCCCCAGGTCGACTCGAGTCGCTCGACGCCGCGGAGGCTCGGCGCCGCCGCGATGGTGGCCCCGTTGAACGCGCCGGCGGAGCACCCGACGATCACGTCGGGGACGATGTCGCGCTCGAGCAGGGCGCGCAGCATGCCCACCTGCGCGACGGACTGGTTGCCCCCTCCCGAGAGCACGAACGCGGTGCGAGACGAGCGCACCAGACGCTGGCGGAGCTGGCTGATCGGGGCAGGAACGGAGCGGTCGGATTCCCTTGCCATGGGGTCCATTCTCGGTGATCGGACGGTCGCTGCACGGTTTGCCGAGTGCGGAAAGGCCAGAGCTATGCTGCGCCCGCAATCCAACCCCCCACACCGACGCCTCATTCCAGCGAGGGGGCGGGAGGCCCACGCGTGAGCGAGTTCTATCGGAATTATCTCGCGGTGGCGGTGTTCATCGGAGCCGCCCTGCTGATGGTCGGCGCCATGCTCGGGGTCGGACGCCTCCTCCGTCCGTCGCACCCCGACGCGGCCAAGCTGATGCCCTACGAAGCGGGTTCCGATCCGGTCCTCGGCTTCGGTCAGTCGAACGTGCGCTACTACGTGTACGCCCTGCTCTTCGTCATGTTCGACGTCGAGGCGGTCTTCATCTTCCCGTGGGCCGTGAAGCTCGACAACGGCCCCGATTCGCTCGGGTGGTTCGGCCTCGCCGAGATGGCCGTCTTCATCGTCATCCTCACCCTCGGACTCGTGTACGCATGGCGCAAGGGGGTGCTGCGGTGGGCCTAGTCGAGAAGGGCACCCTCTCGAAGCCCGCGCTCAAGCCGCTCACCTGGCTCCTCAACTACAGCCGCAAGTACTCGTTGTGGATGTTCCAGTGGGGCCTCGCGTGCTGCGCGATCGAGATGGGCGCGGCGCTGGCCAGCCCGCGCTACGACGTCATGCGCCTCGGGGTCATCCCGTTCCCGGCCAGCCCCCGCCAGGCCGACCTCATCTGCGTCTCGGGCACCGTCACCGACAAGATGGCGCCTGCGGTCCGTCGTCTCTACGACCAGATGCCCGACCCCAAGTACGTGATCTCGATGGGATCGTGCGCCAACTGCGGCGGGCCCGTACTGGGACTCGTACTCGGTCACCAAGGGCGTCGACCAGATCGTGCCCGTCGACGTCTACGTCCCCGGCTGCCCGCCGCGTCCCGAAGCCCTCATCCAGGGCATCGTGCTGCTGCAGGAGCGCATCCAGAACGAGGGGATCGGCAACCACGAGCTCGAACAGCGGTGGCGCGGGGAGCCGATCGTCGTTGAGTGACGTGAGCGGCACCAGCACGCCCGAAGCTGCGGTGGAGCCCGCAGTCGAGCCCGCAGTCGAGGCGGAGCCGACCGAAGAGGTCGCGCCCGACCCGCACGCGCTCGACGCCGCGCACGAGGAGCTCGTCGCGCGCTTCGAGACCGAGCTCGGCGAAGCCGTGCTCGACCGCGCCAACGTGTTCGGCATGCCCGTCGTGCGGCTCCGGCGCATCGACTGGCGCGCCGCGGCCGAGGTGGCCAAGCGCGCGCTCGACTGCGACTTCCTCTCCTTCGTGTCGGGCATCGACTGGATGCCGGCCCCGAAGGAGGGTGGCGACGACGCCAGTGGCGACACGTCGTCACCGGTGCAGCCGACCGAGACCACCTACGGTGCCGCGGGCTCCGAGGGCCGGTTCCAGGTGTTCGCGCACGTGCAGTCCACGTCGCGCCACTGGGGGATCACCTTCAAGGCCGACGTCGACGACGAGTCGATGCTCGTGCAGTCGTGGGTGCCGGTCTACGCGGGCGCCGACTGGCACGAGCGCGAGTGCTGGGAGATGTTCGGCTTCGTGTTCGACGGCCACCCCGCGCTGCGCCACCTCTACCTCCCGTCGGAGTTCGAGGGGCACCCGCTGCGGAAGGACTACCCGCTGCTGTCGCGCGTGGTGAAGCCGTGGCCCGGTCTGGTCGACGTCGAGCCGATGCCGGGCGAGGGCGACGACCGACTCCACTTCTGGTGAAGCCACCGCTGCCGCGGAGGAGGGCGCGTCGGCATGAGCACCACCAACCCGCCGCTCCCCGAGTTCGACATCGACCCGCGCGCGTTCCGGCACCTCGCCGACGCGCAGGTGGGCGTCGAGCTCGACACCGGCGACATGATCCTCAACCTCGGTCCGCAGCACCCCGCCACCCACGGCACGCTGCGACTCGTCGTGCGCCTCGACGGCGAGCGCGTGGTGTCGGCCGATCCGCTCATCGGCTACATGCACCGCGGCTACGAGAAGCTCACCGAGTTCCGCACCTACCCGCAGATCACCACGCTCATCAACCGCATCGACTGGCTCTCGAGCTTCGCCAACGAGGTGCCGTTCGTCGACGCCGCCGAGCAGTTGATGGGCATCCAGGCGCCGCCGCGCGCGCAGTACATCCGCACCATCCTCACCGAGCTCAGCCGCATCGCCACCTTCATCCTGTTCCTCGGCGAGATGGGCCTGCAGGTCGGCGCGCTCACGCCTGCGTTCTACGGCTTCCGCGACCGCGAGCACGTGCTCAACCTCATCGAGGGCGCGACCGGTGGACGCTTCCACCCCAACTTCAACCGCATCGGCGGCATCAAGGACGACCTGCCCTGGGGTTGGGTCAACGAGACCCGCCGGGTCATGAAGCTGATGTTCGACGCCTGCGACACGTTCGAGGACCTCGTCGCCGGCAACGAGATCTTCGAGGCCCGCACCGCGCTCGATCGGGATCATCCCGGCCGAGCTCGGCGCCGCCTACGGCGTGTCCGGCTCCAACCTGCGCGCGTCCGGGGTCGACTGGGACCTCCGCCGCGACGGCACGCCCTACCTCGTCTACCCCGAGCTCGACTTCAAGGTGTGGACGCACCCCGACGGCGACTCGTTCGCCGCGCTACTGGGTGCGCCTCCAGGAGACGCGCGAGTCCTGCCGCATGGTGCTGCAGATGCTCGACCAGATGCCGGCCGGGCCGATCATGGCCAAGGTCCCGCGCATCATCAAGGTGCCCGAGGGCGAGGCCTGGACCGAGACCGAGAACCCGCTCGGCCAGATGGGCTACTACGTGTTCTCGAAGGGCGCGACCGGCCCGTTCCGGGTGAAGATCCGTTCGGCGTCGTTCAGCAACGTGTCGATCCTGCCGTGGCTGCTGCGCGGCGTGTTCGTGCCCGACGTGATCACGATCCTGGCGTCGCTCTACTTCATCCTCGGAGACATCGACCGGTGAGCGCCGCCGTCCTCGCGCTCGAGATCGGTTGGGGCACCACCCTCGCGATCAAGACCGTCGTCATCCTCGCGTTCGTGCCGCTGACCGCGCTGATCCTCGGTTACGTGTTCCTGCTCAAGATGATGAGCCACATGCAGAGCCGCCTCGGTCCGATGGACCCCGGTGGCTTCCACGGCTGGTTCCAGCTCGTGGGCGACGGCATCAAGTTCATCCAGAAGGAAGACATCACGCCCGCGCAGGCCGACAAGCGCGTGTTCGCGCTGGCGCCGGCGATCGTGGTGATCTCCACCTTCCTGGTGTTCCTGGTGATCCCGGCCGGTCCCGACATCATCGTCAAGGACCTCAACGTCGGCGTGTTCTACGCGCTGGCGGTGTCGAGCCTGTCGGTGATCGGCGTGCTCATGGCCGGATGGGCGAGCGCGAACAAGTTCTCGCTCCTCGGCGCGCTGCGCGCCGCCGCGCAGCTCATCGCCTACGAGCTGCCGCTGCTCCTCGCGGTCGTCGGCGTCGTCATCCAGTGCGGCACGATGAACCTGCAGGGGATCGTCGCCTTCCAGAGCACCGGCTCGATCTTCGGCTGGAGCGGCATCGGCTTCCCGCTGATCCTCACGCAGTTCATCGGGTTCTTCCTCTTCCTGATCGCGGCGCAGGCCGAGCTCACCCAGACCCCGTTCGACATGCCGGTCGCCGAGAGCGAGCTGGTCGCGGGCTACATGGTCGAGTACACCGGCTTCCGCTTCCTCTTCTTCTTCATCGGCGAGTTCGGCACCGCGTTCGCGTTCTCGGCCATCGCCGCCACGCTCTACCTCGGCGGCTGGGCGCTCCCGGCGTCGTGGGGCATCGACCTCGGCGTGATGCGCTTCCTCGGGCCGCTCGTGCTCTTCGCCAAGATCATGGCGGTCGCGTTCCTCATGTTCTGGGTGCGCTTCACCTATCCCCGGCTCCGTGAGGACCAGCTGCAGGCCCTGGCCTGGAAGTTCCTCATCCCCATCGGCCTCGCTCAACATCCTGTTCACCGGCGTGTTCAAGGTGGCGTTCTGATGGGCAGGCAGTCATGAAGAAGCCCAAGCTCCCCGGCGTCATCGGCGGCCTCGGCATCACGTTCAAGACGATGATGAAGCCGGCGGTCACGGTGCAGTACCCGCACGAGCGGGAAGACCCTCCGACCCGAGCACGCGGTGTCATCGCGCTCAAGGAGGAGAACTGCACGGTCTGCATGCTGTGCGCGCGCTCCTGCCCCGACTGGTGCATCTACATCGAGGGCCACAAGGAGAAGCGTCCGCCGCGCCGTGAAGGTGGTCGCGAGCGCACGGTGAGCGTGCTCGACCGCTTCGACATCGACTACGCGCTGTGCATGTACTGCGGCATCTGCGTCGAGGTGTGCCCGTTCGACGCGCTCTTCTGGAGCCCCGACTACGAGTACTCCGAGTCGAACATCGCCAAGCTGCTGCACGACAAGCGCAAGCTCGGTGAGTGGATGGAGACGGTTCCCGAGCCCGAGCCGCTCGAGATCGGCGCCGAGGTGAAGAAGTAGTCATGCCGATCGTGGGCGTCATGGTCGCGCAGAACGTCGCGTTCTGGATCCTCGCGATCGCGATGGCCGGTGCGGCCATCGGGGTCGTGCGCTCGCAGAACGTCGTGCACGCCGCGCTCTACCTCGTCGTCGTGCTCGCGGGCGCCGCCGCGCAGTTCATCCTGCTGGCGGCCGAGTTCGTCGCCTGGGTGCAGGTGCTCATCTACATCGGCGCCATCGTCATCCTCTTCCTCTTCGGCATCATGCTCACCCGCGCGCCGATGCGGTCCGAGGGGAGCTCGACAACAGCCAGCGCTGGCGGCCGCGGTGGTGAGCCTCTTCCTGTTCGGCGTGATGACCGCGCTGCTTCGTCGACGCGTACGGCGGCAAGGAGATCAAGCTCACCGACGATCTCGTGCTGATCGGCCGCTCCGGCACCATCGCGTCGAGCATCTTCCGCGACTACCTCGTGCCGTTCGAGGTCGTGTCGATGCTCCTGCTCGCCGCGCTGGTCGGCGCCGTCGTGATCGCGCGGAGGGACTGATCGCGATGGCCCTCAACAACTTCCTCATCCTCGAGCGCGTTCCTGTTCTGCACCGGCATCTACGGCGTGCTGGCGCGCAAGAACGCGGTGCTCGTGCTCATGAGCATCGAGCTGATGCTCAACGCGGTGAACATCAACCTGGTCGCCTTCTCCGCGTTCCACCACGTGGTCGCCGGGCAGGTCTTCGCCCTCTTCGTCATCACGATCGCGGCCGCCGAGGTCGGGATCGGCCTGGCCATCGTGTTGCTGATCTACCGCAACTCGCACACGGTCGATCTCGACGACGTCGACCAGTTGAAGGGCTGATCTCGACGTGCTGAATTACGGCTGGATCATCCCCGCGATCCCCGCGGTCTCGTTCGTCCTGATCCTGCTCTTCGGGAAGCACTTCCCGAAGAAGGGTTCGGAGATCGGGATCGTCGCACTCGGCGCGTCGTTCGTGCTCTCGTGCGTCGCGGTGTACCAGTGGATCGACCGGGTCGAGAGCGCGAGCGGCGGCACGAGAGCGGGCTCCGCGCCCTCGGTCGCGGGGTGTTCGGCGCCGAGGGCGGTCACGGCGAAGCGGTCGTCACCCCGGTGCTGCACCACTTCACCTGGTGGCAGAACGGCGGCATCGAGTTCGGCGTCGGCATCCGCATCGACGGCCTCGCGGTGATGATGCTGTTCGTCGTCACGCTTGATCTCGCTGCTCGTGCACGTCTACTCGCCTCGCGTACATGCACGGACGACATCCGCTACACGCACTACTACGCGATGCTCAGCCTGTTCACCGCGTCGATGCTCACGCTCGTCGTCGCCGACAACACGCTGCAGATGCTCCTCGGCTGGGAAGGCGTCGGCCTCTGCTCGTTCATGCTGATCGGGCACTGGTGGGAGGAGAGGCGCCAACTGCCGACGCCGCGCTCAAGGCGTTCCTCACCACCCGCACCGGCGACATCGGGCTGATGATCGGCATCATCATCCTGTTCTTCGCCGTCGGCAGCTTCGACATCGGCCGGAGCAACGCGTACGCGCTCAGCCCGCAGTGCCGACCACGCCGCTGCTGCTGGCGGCCGCGGTCGTGCCTCTTCATCGGCGTCATCGGCAAGAGCGGCCAGTTCCCGCTGCACACCTGGCTGCCCGACGCCATGGCCGGCCCCACCCCGGTGTCGGCGCTGATCCACGCGGCCACCATGGTCGTCGCCGGCGTCTACCTCGGTCGCGCGCCTCTACCCGGTGTTCTTCAACGGGCTTCTCGATCGCGGCCGGCGGCGTCAACTTCATGGCGCTGATCGGCGGGATCACGATCATCATCGGCGCGCTGCTCGCGTTCGTGCAGAACGACATCAAGAAGGTGCTCGCGTACTCCACCATCTGCCAGCTCGGCTACATGGTCATGGCGCTCGGCGTCGGGCGCCTGGACCGCGGCGGTGTTCCACCTCTTCACCCACGCGTTCTTCAAGGCGCTCCTCTTCCTCGGCGCCGGCTCGGTGAGCCACTCGGGCTCGCACCACTCCTTCGACATGAAGAAGGACATGGGCGGGCTGCGCAAGTACATGCCGATCACGTTCTGGACGTTCATGATCGGCTCGCTCGCGCTCGCCGGGATCTTCCCGTTCGCCGGGCTTCTGGTCGAAGGACGAGATCCTCGTGACCGCCGGGCAGGTCGGGCTACGACGTCTTCCTCGTCGTCGGCCTCGTCGGCGCGTTCCTGACCGCGGCCTACATGACCGCGCTGCGTGTACCTCACGTTCTTCGGTGAGTACCGCGGCCACGGCCACCCGCACGAGTCGCCGCCGCGTGATCACGGTGCCGCTCATCATCCTCTCGGTGTTCTCGATCCTCGCCGGCTTCCTCGCGTGGTCGGCGTGGCCGTTCCACCTCGAGAAGTTCGAGGAGTGGGTCGAGCCGCGCGTCGTCGTTCCCGGTCGCTCGTCCACCCGGGCTTCGACTACTCGAAGGCGGCGATCTCGCTCGCGGTCGCCACGCTCGGCATCGGCATCGCCGCGTACTTCTGGTTCAAGCGCGAGGAGCTCGGCGGCGCTGCAAGGGCCTCACCGAGCGCAACAAGCTGGCGCACGCCGGGTACACGTTCCTCGAAACAAGTACTACCTCGACGTCCTCTACGAGAACGTCATCGTCGGCGGCGATCAAGGGCCGCATCGCCGACGGCTGCGTACTGGGTCAACCAGCACGTGATCGACGCCGTCGTCAACGGCGCCGGGCGAGGGCGCCAAGGTCGCCGGGAGTTCACCTACGAGAAGCTCGACCAGAAGGGCGTCGACGGTGCCGTCAACGGCGTCGCCGAGATCACCGGCGAGACCGGCGGCCTCCTGCGCTACGTCCAGTCCGGCCGTGTCCAGCGGTACGCGTTGTTGCTGTTCGCCGCGGTGGGGCTCCTCAGCCTCTTCCTGCTACTCGCCAATTCCTGAGCCGAGGGGAATCGTTCCAATGGACTGGTTCGACGACTGGGCGCTGACGCTGGCGGTGTTCATCCCCATCGTCGGCATGGTGATCGTGCTGCTGATCCCGAAGGCCGAGGAGAACCCGATCAAGGTGGTCGCGCTGCTGACCACGTTGCTGACCGCGCGCGGTCGGCATCGGGATCCTCGCCGAACTTCAACTTCGACCGACGGCCGGCCTGCAGTTCCACGGCAACGAGTCGTGGATCGACGTCATCCACAGCCGCTACCACGTCGGCATCGACGGCATCTCGCTGCCGCTGCTGCTCCTGTCGATGCTCATCACGGTCTGCTGCATCATCTACTCGTGGAACCACTTCCCCGAGCCGCACAACCCGAAGGCGTTCCTCGCGCTGATCCTGCTGCTCGAGATCGGGCATGAACGGCACGTTCGTCGCCCAGGACCTCATCCTCTTCTTCATCTTCTTCGAGGTCGTCCTGCTCCCGATGTTCTTCATGATCGGCGTGTGGGGCGGTCCCAACCGCGAGTACGCGTCGATCAAGTTCTTCCTGTTCACGCTGTTCGGCTCCGCGCTGATGCTGCTGAGCTTCCTGGCGCTGTTCTTCCTGTCGAAGGTGCACACCTTCGACATGGTCACGCTCACGCACCTGCACGGCGACGGCATCGTGCACGGCACGCAGCTGCTCATCTTCGGCGGCATGTTCCTCGGCTTCGCGATCAAGGTGCCGATGTTCCCGTTCCACACCTGGCTGCCCGACGCGCACACCGAAGCGCCGACGGTCGGCTCGGTGCTGCTGGCCGCGATCCTGCTGAAGCTCGGCACCTACGGCTTCATCCGCATCGCGCTGCCGATGCTGCCCGAGCGCGGCGCAGACGTGGGCGCCGTGGATCGGCCTGCTCGCGGTGATCGGCATCATCTACGGCGCGCTCGTGTTGCCTCGCGCAGACGCGACATGAAGCGCCTCATCGCGTTCTCGTCGGTCGCGCACATGGGCTTCGTGATGCTCGGCATCGCGACGCTCACCACCTTCGGCATCAACGCCGCGATCTTCGGCATGGTCGCGCACGGTCTCATCACCGGCATGCTCTTCTTCATCGCCGGTTCGGTGCAGGAGCGCTACGGCACCCGCGAGATGAGCCGCCTCGGCGGCCTGCTCACCCAGGCGCCGAAGCTGGGCTGGATCCTCGGCTTCTGCGCGATGGCGTCGCTCGGCCTGCCCGGTCTCGCCGGGTTCTGGGGCGAGTTCCCGGCGATCCTCTCGGCGTACGAGCCCGGCTGCCGTTCGGCTCTCGACGGCTCGACGGCACGCTCACGTTCCGCACCTACATGGTGATCGCCGCGATCGGCACCGTGCTCGCCGCCGGCTACCTGCTCTGGATGTTCCAGCAGGTCGCGTTCGGCAAGGTCGAAGCCCGAGTTCGCGCGACGCGCACATCCACGACGTCCACGTGTCGGAGTGGATCGCGTGGACGCCGATGCTGCTGCTCATCGTCGTGCTCGGCATCTACCCGAACATCATCTTCAAGATCACCGACCTCCGCCGTGCACCGCAACGTCGGTCCACGGGATGGCGAGGGCGCTGTAGCGTGAACCCGCACGTCGACTTCCACGCGCTCGCGCCGGAGCTCATCCTCACGGCGACGATCGTCGTCGTCCTGGTCGCCGACCTGTTCTGGCCCGACCGCGTCGCGGTTCGCAGTCGTCGCGGATCGCGTCGATCGGCGTGCTCGCCGCGCTCGATCCCGGTCGATCACGCTGGCGGCCGACGGCACCGACCGCGTCGATGTTCGGCGGCGCGTTCGTCGTCGACAACTACGCGCTCGCGCTCAAGGGCTTCTTCCTCGTCGTCGCGTACGTCGTCGCTGCTGATGTCGGTCGACTACATCGGCGACGGCGACTACTACCAGGGCGAGTTCTACTTCCTGCTGCTCACGTCGGTGCTCGGCATGATCGTCATGGCGTCGGCGCGCGACCTCATCACGCTCTTCGTCGCGCTCGAGACGATCTCGATCCCCACGTTCGTCCTCGCCGGCGTGGCGCAAGCACGACTCGAAGTCGAACGAAGCGGCGTCAAGTACTACCTGATCGGTGTGCTGTCGTCGGCGGTGATGCTCTACGGCATGTCGCTCGATCTTCGGCGTGACCGGCGGCTCCACGCTGCTCGTCGACATCTGCCGCGTACATCGTCGCGCACGGCACGTCGACCGCTGCTCGCGGTCGCGATCTTCCTCTCGCTCGTCGGCTTCGCGTTCAAGGTCGAGCGCGGTGCCGTTCCACTTCTGGGCGCCCGACACCTACGAAGGCGCGCCCACGCCGGTCACCGCGTTCCTGTCGGTCGCGTCGAAGGCCGGCGGCTTCGTCGCGCTGCTCACGCATCATCTACTTCGGCTTCTTCCCGTCGCAGGACTCGTGGGAGCCGGTGCTCTGGGTGCTCGCGGCGGCGTCGATGACCTTCGGCAACCTCGCCGCGCTGCGCCAGACCAACATCGTCCGCATGCTCGCGTACTCGTCGATCGCGCAGGGCGGCTTCATGCTCGTGCCGCTCGCGGTCGCGGGCGACGGCGAGCGCCGCGGCGCGTCGTCGTTCGAGGCCGTCGTCATCTACCTCCTCATCTACGGCGCGATGAACCTCGGCGCGTTCGCGGTGGTCATCGCGGTCGCGCGCCGCACCGCGCAGCGCCGAGATCTAGTCGTACGCCGGCCTGGGCCAGACGGCGCCCGGTGCTCGCGGTCATGATGACGATCTTCCTGGTCTCGCTCGCCGGCATCCCGCCGCTCGCGGGCTGGTTCGCCAAGTTCGTGATGTTCCGCGTCGATCCTCGACGCCGGCACGCCGTCGGCGCGTCATCGCTCGGCGTGATCGCCGCGGTCAACTCGGTGATCGCGTTCTTCTACTACGTCGCGCGTCGTCCGCAAGATGTGGTTCCACGACCCGGCCGCCGCGAGGCCGCGACGCCGTCCACGCCGATCCCGGCCGCGCTCACCGTCGCGATCGGCCTCACGCGTCGCGGTCGTCGTCGTCGTCGGCATCTACCCGCAGCTCTTCGCCCGGATCGGCGAGCTCGCCTTCCGCGTCTGACCTGCCGCGCCGGCGCACGGTCGCGATGACGCCGACGGCCGACGCAGCTCGCCGAGCGCATCCGACGGCGAGGGGCCGATCACGTTCGACGCGTTCGTCGAGCTCGCGCTGTACGGCGACGGGCGGCTTCTTCGCGCCGGGCCGCGGCGCCGGGCGCGCCGGGCGCGACTTCGTCACCAGCCCCGAGGTCGGCCCGCTGTTCGGCGCGCTGCGTCGCGCGTGCGCTCGACCGGCTGGTGGCGCGACGCTCGGCGAGCCCGATCCCGTTCCTCGTCGTCGAGGCCGGCGCCGGGCAGCGGCCGGCTCGCGCGCGACGTGCTCGCGCGCCGAGCCCGAGTGCGCGCCGCGCGCTGCGCTACGTGCTCGTCGAGCGCTCGCCGGCGCTGCGCGCCGAGCAGCGCGACCTGCTCGCGCTCGAGCCGGCCGACGAGGCGCTCGGCCCGTTCGTGCCGCGACCGACGACGACGCGCCGGTGCCGGTCGACCGGCATCGGGCCGATCGTCGCCGCGCTCGACGAGCTCCCCGCGCTGCGCGCTCGACGGCGTCGTGCTCGCCAACGAGCTGCTCGACAACCTGCCGTTCGGGATCGTCGAGCGACGCGGCCGACGGCTGGTGCGGAGGTCCGGGTCGCGGCCGACGGCGACGACCTCGTCGAGAGCGCTCGTGCCCGCGACCGAGCGAGCTGTCGGCCGAGGCCGATCGTCGTCGGCGGCCGACGTGCCCGACGGCGCACGGCTCCCGGTGCCCGCCGCGCATCGGTGCGGTTGGCTGCGCGCGTGCGCGGACGCGTTGCGGCGCGGTCGTGCTCGTGGTCGTCGACTACGTCGCCGACCGGCGCCGAGCTGGTCGACCGCGGCGAGGCCGGTTGGCTGCGCACCTACCGCGAGCCACGACCGCGGCGGCGTCGCCGCTCGACGCGCCCGGCGAGCAGGACATCACCGCCGACGTGCCGCTCGAGTACCTGGTCCACGCCGCGGCGCGCGCCGGGTTCCGGCTCGAGCTCGACGTCGACCCAGGCCGAGTGGCTGCGCGGCCTCGGCATCGACGACCTCGTCGCCGACGGCCGCGCCGCGGTGGGACGCCGGCGCGCCACGTCGGCGACCTCGAAGCGCTCGCCGGCCGCAGCCGGGTCACCGAGGCGCGCCGCGCTCACCGATCCCGCCGGCCTCGGCGCCCACCGCGTTCTCGTCTTCCGCACGAGCTGAGCGCGCGGAGGCGAGCGCCGGTGAAGCGCGTGGGTAGCCTCGCTCGCCCGACCGGTAGGCACGGGGGTCGGTGATGGCGGAGAAGTCGGACACGATCGAGTCGCTGCTCGCAGAAGGCCGCACGTTCCCGCCGCCGCCCGACTTCGTCGCGCAGGCGCGCTCGTCACCGACGCCGACGTCTACGACGAGGCCGACGGCCGACTGGAGGGTTCTGGGCCGCAGCAGGCGCGACGCTGCTCGACTGGTACGAGCGAGTGGCACACGATCCTCGAGTGGGACCTGCCCGTTCGCCAAGTGGTTCGTCGGCGGCAAGCTCAACGTCGTCCGTACAACTGCCTCGACCGCCACGTCGACGCCGGCCACGGCGACCAGGTCGCGTTCCACTGGGAGGGCGAGCCCGGCGACACCCGCACCGATCACCTACGCGCGAGCTGCTCGACGAGACGTGCCGCGGCTCGCCAACGCGCTGCGAGGCGCTCGGCGTCGAGAAGGGCGACCGGGTCGCCATCTACATGGGCATGGTGCCCGAGCTGCCGATCGCGCATGCTCGCGTGCGCGCGCATCGGCGCCGCCGCACTCGGTCGTGTTCGGCGGCTTCTCCGCGCGAGTCGCTGCGCGACCGCATCAACGACGCCGAGGCCAAGGTGCTCATCACCGCCGACGGCGCGTGGCGGCGCGGCGCGGTCGTCGCCGCTGAAGGAGATCGCCGACGAGGCGCTCGCCGAGACGCCGTCGATCGAGCACGTGCTCGTGCTGCGGCGCACCGAGCAACGACGTCGCGATGCAGCGACGGCCGCGACGTCTGGTGGCACGACCTCGTGCCCGCGGCAGTCGCGCCGAGTGCGCGCCCGAGCCGATGGACAGCGAAGACCTGCTCTACCTCCTCTACACGTCGGGCACCACCGGCGAAGCCCAAGGGCATCATGCACACGACCGGCGGCTACCTCACGCAGGTCGCGTACACGCACAAGTACGTGTTCGACCTGCAAGCCCGACACCGACGTGTACTGGTGCACCGCCGACGTCGGCTGGGTCACCGGCCACTCGTACATCGTCTACGGGCCGCTCGCGAACCGCGCGACGAGCGTGCTCTACGAGGGCACGCCCGACTTCCCCGACAAGGACCGGCTCTGGTCGATCGTCGAGAAGTACAAGGTCACGATCTTCTACACCGCGCCCACCGCGATCCGGACGTTCATGAAGTGGGGCGACGAGTTCCCCGACGCGCCACGACCTGTCGTCGCTGCGGCTGCTCGGCACGGTCGGCGAGCCCATCAACCCCGAGGCGTGGGTCTGGTACTGGCAGCACATCGGCGGCGGGCGGTGCCCGGTCGTCGACACGTGGTGGCAGACCGAGACCGGCGCCATCATGATCAGCCCGCTGCCCGGGCGCGACCACGCTGAAGCCCGGCAGCGCGACGTTCCCGCTCCCCGGCATCGACGCCGACATCGTCGACGACGCCGGCGAGCCGGTCGGCATCCCCGGCGGCGGCTACCTCGTGCTCACGCGGCCGTGGCCGTCGATGCTGCGCGGCATCTGGGGCGATCCCGAGCGCTACCGCGACACGTACTGGAGCGCGCTTCGACGGCAAGTACTTCGCCGGCGACGGCGCCAAGCGCGACGACGACGGCTACTTCTGGCTGCTCGGTCGCGTCGACGACATCATGCTCGTCGTCGGGCCACAACATCTCGACCGACCGAGGTCGAGTCACGCGCTCGTCGACCACCCCGCGGTCGCCGAGGCCGCGGTCGTCGGCACGACCGACGACGACCACCGGGCAGGCGATCGCCGCGTTCGTGATCCTGCGCGCCGGCATCGAGCCGAGCGACGAGCTCGTCGCCGAGCTGCGCGACCACGTCGGCCGAGCATCATCGGCCCGATCGCCAAGCCGAAGACGATCCTGTTCACCGAGGAGCTGCCGAAGACCCGGTCGGGCAAGATCATGCGCCGGCTGCTGCGCGACGTCGCCGAGGACCAGGCGCTCGGCGACACCACCACGCTCGCCGACCCGACCGTCGTCGACGGCATCAAGTCGCGGTACCTCGCCGCCGCCGCCGACGAGGAGTGAGCTCGAGCCGCGTGCGCGTACCTCCCCGAGCACTGGACCTGGCGCGACGAGCCGGTCGAGCCCGGGCCGCGCGGTCGTCGTCGACATCGACGGCGTGCTCTCCGACGCGTCGAGCCGCCAGCACTACCTCGAGTCGCCGCGCCAGGACTGGCGCGCGTTCTTCGACGCGTGCGGCGAGGACCCGGTCATCGAGGAGGTGCAGGTCGCTGCTCGACCTGCTCGACCCCGACCTGCAGATCGTGCTGCTCACCGCCCGGCCCGCACCGGGTGCACCACCTCACCGAGGCGTGGCTGCGCCGCTACGACATCCGCTGGGACCTGCTGCATCATGCGGCCCTGGGGCGACTACGAGCTGGCCCGCGACTTCAAGCAGTCGACGGTCTGGGAGCTGCGCCGGCTCGGCTTCGAGCTGCGCCTCGCCTTCGAGGACGACCGCCGCAACGTCGCGATGTTCCGGTCCGAGGGCATTCCCTGCCTCTACGTCCACTCCGGCTACTACGACTGACGGCGCCCCGGAACTCCGGGGGTGCTCTGGTAGCGTCCGCCCGTCATGGTGGGGTCCGAGGCGACGGCCGTGTTCCGCGCCCGGCGCGCCCAGCTCGGCCTCTGGGTCCTCGTCGTGGTGTCGGGCACCTGGCTGGTCGTCCGCGACTCGAAGCTGTGGTTCGGCGGCGACGACTGGTTCATCCTCCTCGATCGTCGGGTGAGCCCCGGGCCCGGCCAGCTCGGACTGTTCGAGCCCCACAACGAGCACTGGTCGACGGTGCCGATCCTCGTCTTCCGTGCGTTCGACGGGCTGTTCGGCGTGCGCGAGTACTGGCCCTACGTCCTGCTCCTCGTCGTCGTGCACCTCGCGATCGTCGTGTTGCTGTGGCACGTCATGGTCCGATCGGCGATCGATCCGTGGCTCTCGTTGGGGGTCGTGGCGATCATCGCGATCCCGGGGCCCGGCTTCGAGAACCTCACCAACGTGTGGCAGGTGCAGCTCATCTCGCCGCTCGCCCTCGGTCTCGGGGCGTTGCTGCTGCTCCCGGAACGCGGTCCGCTCGGCTGGCGTGACGGCGTCGCGTCGCTCCTGCTCACCATCGGCATGGCGTGCTCGGGCCTGGGCATCACCATGCTCGGCGTGGTCGCGCTGGTCGCGCTCGTGCGCCGGGGGTGGCGCGTCGCGCTCGCGGTGGCCGCGCTCCCCACGGTCGCGTACGCGTGGTGGTACCTCGCGTACGGGAGCCAGCAGCGCGACGTCACCACGCTCTCGTACCGCGCGGTGCCCGGGTTCGTGTGGGACGGACTCACCGACGCGCTCGGCGACGTGGTGCGACTGCGCTCACTCGGCGTGGTCATCGTGCTCGCGACGTTCGTCTGGCTGGTCTGCCAACTGCTTCACCGACCGCTCCCTCGCACGCTGTTGTTCCCGGCCGTGCTCGCGCTCGGCGCAGTCGTGTCTCTTGCGCTCACGGGGTGGCGACGCGCCACCATCACCGAGGGAGCGTTGTCGCGCTACGCGTACATCACCATCGTGCTGGTCCTCCCGGTGGTGGCGGCGGCACTCGACTGGTTGGTCCGGCGCCTCGCGCACGGGCGGGTCGCCAAGGTCGTCCCGGTGGTCACGGGCGTGCTCCTCGTGGTGATCGTGGTCGCGCAGGTCCGGATCTTCAACAACTACGTCGACAGCATCGAAGAGTCGAAGCGCGTCGAGAAGGCGGCGTTCCTCACGACCGCGCTCCTCGAACGCGAAGGGCACCAACTCCTGGGCGACCACCCCATGTTCAAGTTCGAGCCGCAGGTCACGGCGGAGAAGATCGCGGCGATGGACCGCGCCGGGAAGCTGCCGTCCCTCGACGGGCTGCGAGAAGACGACCGTCACACGGTGCTGGGCCGGCTCGACCTCGCGCTGCTCCCCGGTGCCATCGCCGGGCTCACGCAGAACCCGGCCGCGGTGCGGCTGGGCCAGGTGCACGGCGCGACGACCGCGCCCGCGACCGGTGTGCCGAACTGCGTGTTGCTCGACGCGCCGCGCGCCGGTGCCACCGCACAGCTGGTCACGAAGGGCAGCGTCACGGTCGGCCTGCAGGGCGACGGACCCATCGGCATGACGGTGGAACGACCCGACGGCTCCGAGCCGGGGGAGAACGTCGACGGCCTGCTCGATCCGAACGCAGACCTCGTGCTCAACATCGGACCCATCGACGGGCCACGCGACGGCGGCGCGGTCCGGCTGACCCTCCCACGCGGTACCACGCGCCTGTGCGGCGTTTCGTGAGGCGCGTGTGCGTCGTCGCGCTCGTGCTCGGGTCATTGGGCGTCGCGGCTCGTCCGGCCGGCGCGAAGCCTGCGTCACCGGAACGCTGGGATCCCCGGGTCACGAAGTACGTGTCGTTCGTCGAGCAGCACCGGAAGCTGAAGTTCGAGCACCCGGTGCGCGTCGAGTTCCTCGCCGACGCCGCGTTCGTGAAGGCGTACCAGCGCGACGATCCGAAGATCACGAAGCAGGACCGCGTCGAGGCCGAGCGCATCGCGGGCGAGCTCCGCGCGGTCGGGCTCATCGAGGGGCCCGTCGACCTGATCGAGTCGGAACGCAATCTCGGTGCCACCGACACCGTCGGCTTCTACGACCAGGAGCGCAAGGCGCTGTACGTGCGCGGCACCGACCTCACCGATGTCGACGTCCGCGTCACCATCGTGCACGAGCTCACCCACGCGCTCCAGGACCAGCACTTCGACCTGACGAAGCTCGACGACGCGGTCGAGACCGAGGGTGAAGACTTCGCCCTGACCGCGCTGGTCGAGGGTGACGCGACCAGCATCGAGGACGACTACCTGTTCTCACTGCCCCAGGCCGAACAGGACGCGTACTTCGCGGGCGATCCCACCGACACCGTGGACGACACGTCGTCGTCCGACATCCCACCCGTTCTCGACCTCTTCACCAGCGGGCCGTACGTCTTCGGGTCGCGGTACGTCGGGTTGCTCCGCCAAGCCGGCGGGCAGGGCCGGGTCAACGACGCGTTCGCGCGCCCGCCGTCGACCGAAGAGGAGATCATCGACCCGGTGGCGGCCCGCGCCGGACAGCCGGGCAAGCGCGTCGCGACCCCGACGTTGGCGGCCGACGAGCAGCGCAGCGGCAAGCCCGACGAGTTCGGCGCGTGGAGCCTCTACCTGGTGCTGGCGTCGCGTCTCGATCCCGAGCTCTCGCTCCATGCCGCAGAGGGATGGGGTGGTGACCGCTACGTCGGCTTCACCAAGCGCGGCACCGACGGCCAGCAGTGCCTGCGCATCAGCGTCGTCGGTGACACGCGCGCCGACACCGACCAGCTCGCCGACGCGTTCTCGAAGTGGGCGGCGGCGCTTCCCGCCGGTGCCGCGACTTCACAACGGGTCGCTGATCGCGTCGACGTCACCGCGTGCGACACGGGTTCCACGACCGCCGCCGACGAGCCCACGCTCGACGCCGCCGTCACCTTGCTCGTCGACCGCAACGACATCGCGCTCGAGCTCGCGCGCGCCAAGGCACCTCCGCGCATCGCTCGCTGCGCGGCCGACCGCCTCGCGGCCGACCCGACGTTGGTCGCGCTGCTCGACGAGGAGAAGTTCACCCCCGAGCAGGAGGACCAGTTCACCGGCTTGGTCTCCAGCGCGGTCGTCGCCTGCCGGACGACCTGAGGGACGGAGCGAACGGAGTGAGCGACGGGGGAAGGTCGGCGCCGGGAGCTGAGCCCGGCGCCGAGCCGTCGTGCGTGAGCAGATGCAGCGGTCGGTCTACGACTTCACCTGTGTCTTGAAGGCGTCGAACCGGAGCTGCCCGAGCACGTCGGGTGCGTAGGCGACCTTCGTCACCTCGTCCGGGTTGTACACGTTGACCGCTCGGCGACCAGATGATGAACTGGTGCAGGGCATTCGACACGATGTACCCCTCCAGGTCCTGCCAGGTCTTCGTGTACTCCTTGGACCCCGCCCCCAGCTCCTTGAGCTTCGAGATGTAGGCGTTGAGCTTCGGGTCGTCGTAGTTGCAGGTGTCGCCGATGCTGCCCGAGCTGCAGGTTGCGGCTGACCTTGTCGAGGCCCGCACGGCGCAGCGGGATCAGCGCCGACGGCCACTTCTGGTCGGTGAAGAAGTCCTGCACGATGTTCGTGGTGCTCGTCAGGTTGACCGTGATGCCGGCCTCGGCCATCTGCTCCTTCATGATCTCACCCACCCGCGTGGTGTCGGGCGTGGAGTTGCGTCATGAGGTCGTAGGTGAGGTTCTCGACCCCGGCCTCCTTCAGCAGCTTCTTCGCCTTCTTCGGGTTGTAGGCGTAGAGCTTGTCGTTCTTCGGGTTGAAGTAGGAGCTCGCGGTGGTCCAGTCGCCCCACATCGGCTGACTGGTGCCCTGGTAGAGGAGCTGGTTGATCTGGTCGCGGTCGATCGCGTAGTTGATCGCCTGGCGCACCTTGACGTTGTCGAACGGCGGCTTGTTCTTGCACAGGCGGCGTAGATCGCCGTGGTCTCGCTCGGCTTCACGTCGAGCTTGAGCCCGCCACTCGTGAGCTGCTCGCTCCCTGTCAGGCCCTGCAGCTCCACGGCGTTCGTGATGCCGTCGAGCAGCGAGTTGGGCGTGGCCTGCGGGTCGATGCCCGACGCGGTGGTCTGGATGAGCTCGACGCCCTTGAGCTTGATCTTGTCCTTCTCGAAGTAGGTCGGGTTCTTCTTGAACACGGCCTTGCCCTCGGGCGTGTACGAGTCGAGCAGGAACGGACCCGCACCCACCGGCTTCTCGTCGAGCGACGTACCGCTCTGCGACCGCGGTCGGCGACACCACGTAGGTCTCACCGCTGCGACAGCAGGTTGTAGAACTGGCCCGCGATCGGCGTCTTGAGCTTGATGGTGAGCTTGGTGGGGCTGTCGACGGTGATGCTCTCCACCTCGTTGCAGCTCGGCCCGCACTGCACCGACGTTCTTCGGCCGCGATGGTGCGCTCGATGCTGAACTTCACTGCGTCGGCGTCGAGCGGCGTGCCGTCGGAGAACTTGATGCCGGGCTTGCAGCTCGACGACGATCGTCTGCGGATCGGTCGCGGTCGCCGACTTCGCCAACCCGGGCGAGTAGCTGCCGTCCGCGTTCTGACGCATCAGCGTGTCGTAGATCCACCGTTGCACGTACCAGATGTCGGGGTTCGACGGCGTGGTGGGATCCCATCGAGCACCGCCGAACGACGTGAGGTCGTACGGGATCCGCAGGACGCCGCCGGATCCTCCCGACGACTGGGCCCCGGCCGACGAGAGCGGCCCCGAGACCAGGACGCCGAGCATCGACCGCGACGGTGAGTGCCAGGACGAGCCCGCGGGTCGAACGCCCGCGTGTCGCATGGACGTGTGCGGGTCGAACGACGGCGCGGTGCGCCGGACGTCGTGACATGTGGTGTTCCCCCAGAGTGCTCGCGCCGGCCGGACCCCTCCAGACCCGGCTCAGGAACGCGGAACCCTACTTCTGGTCGGAGGACGACTCCGGTCGGGTGAGACCCGACACCGTCAGGCCCGCGAGCGCGCCGCCGCCGGGATGTGCCTCGGTGTGGAGGTGACACACGACGGCGGTCCCGTCGGGCGTCGTGAACTCCGGCGGATCGATGGTGTGGCACGGTTCGAACGCGTAGCTGCACCGCGTGTGGAAGCGGCATCCGGACGGCGGCGCGGCCGGCGAGGGGATGTCGCCCTGCAACACGATGCGCTCGCGCGCGCGCTGACGCGCGGGGTTCGGGCACCGGGATGGCCGAGAGCAGCGCCTCGGTGTAGGGGTGCTTCGGGCGGTCGTACACCTCTTCCGCGGGACCCTGTTCGACGATGCGACCGAGGTACATCACCGCGATGCGGTCGCTCACATGGCGCACCACGCGCGAGGTCGTGGGCGATGAAGAGGTAGGCCAGGCCGAGCTGCTCCTGCAGGTCGCCGAGCAGGTTGATGACCTGTCGGCCTGGATCGACACGTCGAGCGCTGCTCACCGGCTCGTCGAGCACGAGCAGCTTGGGCGAGAGGCGCGAGCGCGCGGGCGATGGCGATGCGCTGCAGCTGGCCGCCGGAGAACTCGCGCGGGTAGCGGTTGCGGTGGTCCGGGTCGAGGCTCACGGTGCGCAGCAGCGTCGCACACGCTTCTCGTCCCGCTGTTGCTTCGTCGAGGTCGAGGTAGTTGCGCATCGGCTCGGCCACGCTGTCGGCGATCGTCGCCAGCGGGTCGAACGACGAGAACGGGTCCTGGAACACGAGCTGCATGCCGCGACGGCGCTCACGCATCGTCCGCGCCGACAGCGTGGTGATGTCGGCGCCGTCGAAGGTGATCGTGCCGGCGGTGGGGTCGAGCGAGGCGCAGCAGCGACGCCGACCGAGCGTCGACTTGCCCGAGCCCGACTCGCCGACCAGGCCGACGGTCTCGGCCGGGTTCGACGGTCGAGGTCGACGCCGTCGACCGCGCGCACGTGGCCGACGGTGCGCCGGAGGACGCCGCGGCGGATCGGGAAGTGCTTGGTGACGCCGGTGCCCGACAACAGTGCGCCGACCGCCGTCGAGGCGGGGGGAGGCGTGAGCGTCATCGCGCGCCCTCCAGCGTGAGGTCACCGACGCGGATGCAGCGGGAGCGGTGGCTCTCGCCGACCGTCGTGAGCTCGACCGGCGTGGTCGTCGCACTCGGGGATCGCGTACGGGCACCGCGGGTGGAAACGGCACCCGGTGGGCATCGCGATGGCCGTCGGGACGACGCCCGGGATCGATGCCAACCGCTCGCCGGCCACGCCGGACTGCGGAATCGCCGCGAGCAGTCCCTCCGTGTAGGGGTGACGGGGGTGCGGCGAAGAGCTCCTCGACCGTGGCTTCCTCCACCACCTGCCCGGCGTACATCACGATCGACGCGGTCGCACAGGTCGGCGACGACGCCGAGATCGTGGGTCACGAAGATCACGGCCATACCCGTCCGCTCCTGGAGCGAGCGGATGAGGTCGAGGATCTGCGCCTGCACGGTGACGTCGAGCGCGGTGGTCGGCTCGTCGGCGATGAGCAGGCGCGGTTCGCAGGAGAGCGACAGCGCGAGCATGCACGCGCTGGCGCATGCCGCCGGACAGCTGGTGCGGGTAGTCGCCGAGCCGCCGCTCGGGGTCGGGGATCCCGACCAGCTCGAGCAGCTCCACGCGCGCGCGTGGCGCGCCGCGCGCTTGCTCATCGAGCGGTGCAAGCGGATCGTGTCGACGAGTTGCGTGCCGATGGTGAACGCGGGGTTCAGGCTGGTCATCGGGTCCTGGAACGCCATCGCCGATCTCGTCGCCGCGCACCTCGCGCATCTCGTTGAACGAGAGCGACAGGAGGTCGCGCCCGTCGAACATCACCGAGCCGCTGGTGATGCGTCCCGGCGGTGACGCGACCAGTCGCATCACTGCCAACGACGAGCACCGTCTTCCCGGAACCCGACTCGCCGACCAGGCCGACCACCTCGCCGGCGTCGACGCCGAAGCTCACGTGGTCGACCACCGTCGCCGGACCCGCTTCGGTGAGGAACTCCACCGACAGGTCCGGTGACCGACAGCAGCCGCTCGGAGGCGGGCGGCGGGGCCTGGTCGGTGGGTCTCGTGACGGTGGTGAGTCCAAGGCGGCCCTTGATGTGCTGCTTGCCCTTGGCCATGCCGAGCCCGAGGGAGTCGCGGATGCCGTCGCCGAGCGTGTTGAACGCGAGGATCGTGACCACCGAGCGCGATGCTCGGGACGTACACCTGCCACGGGTGTTCACTGAGGTACAGCGCGGCCGTCGCTGGATCATCGAGCCCCAGCTCGACGTCGGGCGCTGCACGCCGAAACCGAGCAGGCTGAGCTGGGCCTCGGCGATCAGACGCGAACCCGATGGCGAGTGACACCGCGACGATGAGGGGTGACGCCACGTTCGGCAGCACGCGCTTGCGCCGGATGCGACCGGGCGCGTGCCCATCGAGTGCGACGCCTCGATGAACGTCTCCTCCCGCACCGCGAGCGTCTGCGCCGCGAGTCAGGCGGGCGAAGCCGGGGATCATCACCAACGAGATGGCGAGGATGACGTTCTCGAGTCCGGCGCCGAGCACGCCGACCACCGCGAGCGCGAGCACGAGCGGTGGGAAGCTGGCGAGTCCGTCCATCACGCGCATGAGCGTGACGTCGGTGCCGCCGCCGCGGAACCCCGCCAGCAGCCCCAGCGGCACCGCGATGAGCAGCGCGACGCCGACGATCTGGAACCCGGACCGCAGCGACACGCGGGCGCCGTAGACGACGCGACTGAAGGTGTCGCGGCCGTTGTGGTCGGTGCCGAACGGATGGTCGAGGCTCGGCGTGTCGAAGGGCGTGGCTCCGACGGGGATCGCGTCGGGATCGTGCGGCGCGATCAACGACGCGAACACGGCCATGAAGATCATCAGCAGCAGGAACGCGAGGGCGATGACCGCGGGCTTGTCGCGCAGGAGACGCTTGCCTGCACGCCGCCACGGGCTCGGGGTGCGGGTGGAGACGACGCCCTCGTCGAGCGCGATGCCGGCGTCCTCGACGAGCTGCGGACTCGGATCGGCGTCGCCCGCGAACGGTCCTTGACCGAACACGTCGCTCACGAGCGCCATCCCGGGCCGCTCGCTCCGCTCACGAGCGTCATCCCGGGCTGTCGCTCGCCACGACCCGTACTCTCGGGTTGAGGTAGCCGTAGCTGATGTCGACGATCAGGTTGAGCGTCACGTAGATGATCACGAACGTGATCGTGACCGCCTGGATCACCGGCACGTCGGGCAACGTGACGCGCGCGCAGCATGTAGGTGCCGAGGCCCGGGATCACGAAGATCTGCTCGATGATCACCACGCCACCGATGAGGCCGGCGAGCTGCAGGCCGAGCACCGTGACCGTCGGGATCGACGCGTTCTTGAACGCGTACTTGACGACGGTGCGGCGCGTGCCCGTGCCCTACCGCGAACGCGGTGCGCACGTAGTTCGACTGCAGCACGTCGATGAGCGCGGCACGCGTCTGGCGTGCCACCGACGCGGCGGCGATCACCCCCAGCGAGACGGCCGGAAGGATGATGGTCTCCAACCAGGCCGTCGGACTCTCGGAGAACTTCGTGTAGCCCTGCGCGGGGAACCAGTCCAGCGAGAGCGCGAACACCTGGATGAGGAAGAACGCGAGGACGAAGTTGGGGATGGCGAGGCCGAAGCTGGTGCCGGTGACGCCCAGCCGGTCCACCGTGCCGCCGGGGCGCATGCCGGCGAGGATGCCGAGCGGGATGCCGATGACGACAGCCACGAAGAGGCCCGCGAGCGCCAGCGAGAGCGAGACCGGGATCCGCTCCTCGAGCTCCTCCGCGACGTCCGGTGCGGCCACGTTGTTGTAGCTCGCGTACGACTTGCCGAAGTCGAGCCGGACCGCGTCACCGAGCCAGTCGAAGTACCGGGTCAGCACCGGCCGATCGAGCCCCAGGTCCTGGCGCACCTCCTCGACTTTCTCGGGGGTGGCGTTGGCGCCGCCGGCCACGCTCGTCGCCGCGTCGCCCGGGGCGAGCTCGACGAGCATGAAGACGACGAACGTCACGACGAGGAGCACGGGGATCAGGCTCAAGAACGCCACGCGATCATCCCCAGCATCTGCGTTGTCCCCCCACTCCGCGCCTGGGTCGAGAGCACGTCACCATACATCGTGCGCGTTCCACGTGCGCCCCGTTCCGCGCGCGAGCACTCACGTCAGGTCAGTCGCGGAAGTTCGTGAACTGCAGCGGCACTTCGAAGTCGTGGTCCTTCATCGCCGCGATCGCGGACTGGAGGTCGTCGCGCTTCTTGCCGCTGATGCGGAGCTGGTCGCCCTGGATCTGGTGCGACACACCTTTGAGGCCGAGCTCCTTGACGAACTTGCCGATCTCCTTGGCCTTGTCGGTGGAGATCCCGACGTTGAGGGTGACGGTCTGGCGCACCGTGCCCTTCGAGCCCTCTTCGATCTTTCCGTAGCCGAGTGCCTTCAGCGAGACCTGGCGCTTCACCAGCTTCTCCTCGAGCACCTGCGTGAGCGCGGTGAGGCGACCCTCGCTCTCGGTCGCGAGCTCGATCTCCTTCTCCTTGAGCTCGATCGAGCTGCCCGTGTTCTTGAAGTCGAACCGGGTGGAGATCTCACGCGACGCTTGGTCGACCGCGTTGCGCACCTCTTGCATGTCGAGCTCGGACACGACGTCGAACGTGGGCATGGGCTCGTCTCCGGAGTCGTCGCCTGGGAATGCCGAACGGGCGGCCTGGTACTCTACGCGGCCCCGGGTCGGTACCCGAGTGGACAAAGGGGGCAGGCTGTAAACCTGCTGCGCAAGCTACGTTGGTTCGAATCCAACCCGGCCCACTCCAGCGCTCCGCCCGCCTTCGCGGCGGGCGGCTTTCGGAGCGGCCGTCAGAGCATCCTCTGCATCTCGACCACGTCGAGCCACTGGCCGAACTTCCGGCCCACCTCCTGCTCGGTGCCCACGATCGCGAACCCGCAGGCGGCGTGGAGCGCGATCGAGGCGTCGTTCTCGCCGGTGATCCGGGCGATCACGGAGTGGAAGCCGTGCGCCGAGGCCAGGCGCAGCAGCTCCTCGAGCAGGAGCCGGCCGATGCCGCGACCCTGATGGCCGTCGAGCAGGTAGACGGAGTCCTCGACCGTGGTGCTGTAGGCCGGACGGGACCGGAACGTCGAGAGGGAGCCGAACCCCACGACCCGGCCCTCGAGCTCCGCGACCACCGCCGGATGGCCCCCGGAGTGCTCGTCGAGCCACTGCACCTGCTCGTCGAGGGTGCGCGGGACCATGTCGAAGAGGGTCGTCGAGTGGTTGACGTAGTGGTTGTAGATGGTGCGGATGCCCTCGGCGTCGCGCCGTTCCGCCGTCCGGATCACCACGTCCTGCATCTCCGGCAAGGTATCGCGGGCGTCGGCGTTGCTATCCTGTCTCGTCCCGCCCCCTTAGCTCAGTTGGCAGAGCACTTCCATGGTAAGGAAGGGGTCTACGGTTCAAGTCCGTAAGGGGGCTCTGCGGTTCCGGCCCGGAACCGTTGCACGGCGGTGTAGCTCAGTTGGTCAGAGCACGCGGCTCATAATCGCGGCGTCGCGGGTTCGAGTCCCGCCACCGCTACCACCGGCAAGTCCAGGAGCGAATCGAAATGGCAAGCGACAAGCGGGTCAAGGTGACCCTGGCGTGCGAAGACTGCAAGCGCCGCAACTACATCACGATCAAGAACAAGACGAACGATCGCGAGCGGATCGAGATGAAGAAGTACTGCCGCTTCGACCGTCGCCACACCCTCCACAAGGAGACCCGCTGACCAGCCCCCGCTGGCCCGTTGGTAACCCCCTCCGGTTCCGGTGAGTCACAGATGACCACCAACGAACTGCCGAGGGAGCCGAACGAGCTCGACCGGTTGGTCACCGCCGCTCGCGACGGCGACCGAGCGGCGTTCGACGAACTGGTCCGCCGGACCTACGTCGACACCTACACGCTCGCGCTGCGTCTCACGGCCCACGAGGAGGATGCGCGCGACGTGGTGCAGGAGACCTACCTCCGAGCCTGGAAGGGTCTCGACGGCTTTCGTGGTGACGCGCAATTCACCACGTGGCTGTACCGCATCACGGCCAACACCGCCTACACCACGGTGAAGCGCCGGCGTCGCCACCGGGCCGACTCCCTCGACGCCATCCTCGAGGAGCCCGTCGAGACCCGCATCGACGCCCAGCCCGAGGCGTCGGCCGAGCAGTCGGCCGCGCTCGCCGCGCCTCGCCGGTGCGGTCGAGCACCTCCCGCCGAAGTTGCGGGTGCTGGTCGTGCTGAAGGACGTCTACGGCCTGTCGCACGACGAGATCGCCGAGGAGCTCGGCATCTCGGTGGCCGCGGCCAAGGTGCGCCTCCACCGGGGTCGCAAGCGCCTCCGCGACCTGCTCTACGAGGACCCGGACGCCGAGAACGCCGAGCCGCGGAGGACCGACCATGCGGTGTGACGAGGTCGCGCGGCATCCTCCCCGAGGCCGTCGACAGCGGTGCCGCGGTCGAGCTGTCCGTGCAGCGCCACATCGAGACGTGCCTGCGCTGCCAGGCCGAGCTCGCCCGCTACCGCAAGATGCTCCGGGGGCTGCAGCTGCTGCGCACCCGGTACCTCGAGCCCGCACCGGGCCTGCTCGCGCAGACCCTCGCCGCCCTCGAGGAGGCCGGAGAGCGCCAGGCGGTGCGCTCCATCCTCTCGGGTCGGCGCCTCGCCTACGTCGGTGCCATCGGCGGTGCCGCAGTGGCTGCGGGCACCGCCGCGACGGTGATGATCGTGCACCGCTCCCGCCGGCGGGCCGTCACCGCGACCTAGCGCCAGTGTCACGAGCCGAAGCGTCCTCGCTCGGGACGGAGATTCTTCGATACGCTCCTCCGGTTCTCCGTGACGAAGGCAGGTAGGTCGTGAAGGTTCTCGGTCGTGTGGTCGGTCTGGTCTCTGCGGGTGCGTTGGCGATCGTGCCCGCCCTGGTGTTCACCGGCGCGGCGTCCGCCGCCCCGACCACGGTGGTGTTCACCGAGGTCGGCAGCACCGCCTGGACCGTCCCGGCCGGCGTCGCCTGCGTGACCGCCGAGGCGATCGGCGCCCAGGGCGGCGCGGGCGAGGTCTCCGACGAGAGCACCGCGTCGAGCAACGGGAACGTCTCGGCCGCGGCCGAGGGCGACGGCGGCCTCGGTGGTTCGGGGACGGCCACGTTCGAGGTGACGCCGGGCGCCACGCTGCAGGTGAACGTGGGCGGTCGCGGTGGCGACAGCACGGCCGGCAGCAGCGACGACCCGGTGGTCGGCGGCGCCGGTGGCTTCAACGGTGGCGGTGACGGCGGGACGCCGACGCTTCTCCCCGACCCGAGGACGAGGGCCACGTGGTCCAGTACTCCGCCGGCGCCGGGGGCGGCGGCGCGTCCGACGTGCGGGCCGGGGGCACGGCGCTCGCGAACCGGGTGGCGATCGGTGGTGGCGGTTCCGGTGTCGGCGGGTTCGGTGGGGATGCCGTCGGCACGGGCGGCGGGCCGACGGGCGGCAACGGCGGCGACGAATCGAACTCGACCGGTGGTACCGGCGCGACCCAGTCGGCGGGCGGCATCGGCGGGGGCAACACCAACCCGGTCGTGAAGAACGGGACCGACGGCACGCTCGGACAGGGCGGGACCGGCGGCGGCGGTGACATCAACAACGGCGGCGGCGGCGGCGGCGGCGGCGGTCTCTACGGCGGCGGCGGCGGCGGCGGCGTCCGGGAGGGCGAGTCCGCAGCATCCGCGGGTGGCGGTGGATCCGGCTTCGGCACCACCGTGGCGTCGGGCGTCGACGCCGGCAACGAGGGCGGCGGGAAAGTGACCCTCAGCTACACCGTGGGCGACAACAGCTGCGTCCCGGTGCCGTGCAGCCGCCGGTCGCAGGCCGCGCCCGCCCTGGTGACCCAGCCGCACTTCACCGGCTGACGCTCCACGGCTGACGCGGGTCGCCTTCGGCGGCTGGGATCCTCACTGCTATCCTTGCCGTCCGGCCCGACCGCGCCCGGAGGGCAGTAGCTCAATTGGTAGAGCACCGGTCTCCAAAACCGGCGGTTGGGGGTTCGAGTCCCTCCTGCCCTGCAGCGAACGACGACTTGATCACGCGACCACGCGAACACGACCTGAGGACGGCGCCGCCGTGTCGATGAACCGACAGACCAAGCGGATGATGGCGAAGCAGGGCACCGACAAGCCCAAGTCGGCCGCGTCCGAGGGCGGGAAGCGCCGGCCACCGTCCGCCGCGCCCAAGCGGGAGAAGATCGGGCCCAAGGAGTACCTGGGTGAGGTGAAGGGCGAGCTGCGCAAGGTCGCGTGGCCCACCAAGAAAGAGGTCGTGAACTCCACGATCATCGTGCTCATCGCGGTCATCGTGATGACCACCATCATCTTCGGGTTCGACTACGCGTCGTCCAAGTTCGTGCTGTTCCTCTTCGATTGAGCGACCTGATGACTGCAGTGTTCCCCGAACCAGCCGACGACGAGAGCGACGAGAACGCAGTGGATGCCGTGGACGAGATCACCGAGATCACCGACGCCGACGAAGTCGTCGACGTGGTCGAGGTCGTAGAGGTCGACGAAGTCGACGAGGTCGTAGAGGTCGTCGAGATCGTGGAGGTCACCGAGCCGGGCGACCTCGCCGACGCCGAGCTCCTCGACGTGCTCGACGACGAGGAGGAGGAGCGCGCCCCGCGCGAGCCGAGCCCCTACGAGCGAGCCGGGCGACTGGTTCGTCGTGCACACCTACGCGGGCTACGAGAACAAGGTCAAGCAGAACCTGGCCAGCCGGGTGCGCTCGATGAACGTCGAGGAGCAGATCTTCGAGGTCGTCATCCCGATGGAGGACGTCATCGAGTTCAAGGGCGGCCGCAAGGTCGTCGTGCAGAAGAAGGTGTTCCCCGGTTACCTGCTGGTGCGCATGGCCCTCGACGACGACTCGTGGTACGTCGTGCGCAACACGCCCGGCGTCACCGGGTTCGTCGGCAACGGCGCCCGGCCCACGCCCCTCTCGCGCAAGGAGGTCGAGAACATCCTCGGCACCGGCGAGAAGGAAGAGGTCGGGGTGGAGAAGCGGGCGCGTCCGCGCCTCGACTTCGAGGTGGGCGAGCAGGTGCGGGTCACCACCGGCCCGTTCGCCGACTTCAACGGCGTGATCTCCGACATCGACGTCGCCCGCTCGAAGCTCACCGTGCTGGTGAACATCTTCGGCCGGGAGACGCCCGTGGAGCTCGAGCTCGGCCAGGTGGCCAAGCTGTAGACGCAGGCGCGAGCCGTGCTCCACGAGCTCGCCCGCGAACGAATCGACCAGGAGCCGGGTGTCCCGGCTCGTAGAGAGAGAGCGAAGAGAAGATGGCGAAGAAGAAGCTCGCGGCGATCGTGAAGATCCAGATCCCGGCGGGCCAGGCGACCCCGGCGCCGCCGGTGGGTACCGCGCTCGGTCCGCACGGCATCAACATCATGGACTTCTGCAAGGCCTACAACGCGGCCACCGAGAACCAGCGCGGCATGGTGATCCCGGCGGAGATCTCGATCTTCGAGGACCGGTCGTTCACCTTCGTGACCAAGACCCCGCCGACCCCGTTCCTGCTGCGCCAGGCCGCGGGCATCGAGAAGGGCGCGGCGAACCCGCGCACCGACAAGGCCGGTCAGGTCACGAACGCGCAGGTGCGCCAGATCGCCGAGACCAAGATGCCCGACCTCAACGCCATCGACCTCGACGGCGCCATCGCCCAGGTGGCCGGCACCGCCCGCTCGATGGGCATCCAGATCACCGGCTGACGCCAGCACATCCGGCTGACGCCACGCATCGCCCCCGTCGGAGGACCTCGCCGACGGATCCGGGCACACCGAGGGAGCTTCCTGAAGGAGAGCGATCACATGAGCAAGCCCGGCAAGAAGACCGTCGACGCCCAGCGCCGCTACGACCGCGAGCAGCTGTTCGCACCGCTCGCAGCACTCGAGCTGGTGAAGGCGATGGCCACCCGCAACTTCGACGAGTCGGTCGAGGCTGCATTCCGCCTCGGCGTCGACCCCCGCAAGGCCGACCAGATGATCCGCGGCACGGTGTCGCTGCCCAACGGCACCGGCAAGAGCGCGCGCGTGGCGGTGTTCGCCCAGGGCGACGCGGCTCGCGAGGCGCAGGAGGCCGGCGCCGACTTCGTGGGCTCCGACGACCTCATCGCGCAGATCGAGGGCGGCATGCTCGACTTCGACGTCGCCATCGCCACCCCCGACCTGATGGGCCAGGTCGGCAAGCTCGGCCGCACCCTCGGCCCGCGCGGCCTGATGCCGAACCCCAAGACCGGCACCGTCACCAACGAGGTCGGCAAGACCGTGGCGGAGTTCAAGGCCGGCAAGGTCGAGTACCGCACCGACCGCTACGGCAACGTGCACGTGCCGATCGGCAAGGCCAGCTTCGAGGCGCCGGCGCTGGTCGAGAACTACCACGCGGTGCTCGACGAGCTGCTCCGGGCCAAGCCCGCGTCGGCGAAGGGCCGCTACCTGCACAGCGTCACCACCAGCTCCACCATGGGCCCGGGTGTGAAGATCGACCCGGCCGTCACGAAGGCCGACGAGCCCGCACCCGCCGCTTCGTAGTACCCTGCTCCACCTCACAACTTCATCTGCCACAGACCTCCGGTCTCTTCGAGGTAATGGGCACCGACTCCTCCGGCTCGCCGGGGAAGCAGGCGCCCGCCGGACGAGGCGCTCTCGCTCTTTGACGGGACGTCCCGCGTGTCTGCGGTGACGTCCCTGTCCGTTTCTGCGAGAGGCAACAAGATGGCGAGACCCGAGAAGGTCGCGGTCGTCGAGGAGATCCGCACCAAGCTCGACGAGTCCGACGCCGCGGTGCTCACCGAGTACCGGGGCCTGACCGTGCACGAGCTGGCCGAGCTGCGGGCGTCACTGCGGCCCAGCGGCACCCAGTACAAGGTGTTCAAGAACACGCTGGCCCGCCGGGCGATCGAGGGCCGCGGGCTCGACGAGATCACCGACCTGTTCGAGGGCCCGGTTGCGATCGCCTTCGTGCAGGGCGACGCCGCGGCCGCGGCCAAGGTGCTGCGCGAGTTCGGCAAGAACCACGAAGCGCTCGTCCTGAAGGGCGGCCTGCTCGGCGAGCGGGTCATCACCTCCGGCGAGATCTCGGCGCTGGCCGAGCTGCCGTCGCGCGAGGTGCTCCTCACGCAGATCGCCGGTCTGTTCCAGCAGCCGCTCACGCGGCCGCCGGACTGTTCCAGGCGTTCACCCGCAACTTCGCCTACGGCGTGCAGGCGCTGATCGACCAGCGGGTCGCCGGGGGCGAGGCCGCACCCGTCGAGGAAGCCGCCGTCGAAGCGAAGCCCCGGCCGAGGAAGCCGCCGCCGAGGAAGCCGCCGCGGCGGAAGCGCCGGCTGCCGAAGCCGAAGCTCCCGCCGAAGAAGCTCCTGCGGCCGAAGCCGAAGAGGCTGCCCCCGAGTCCAGCGAGTCCGAGTAAGTCACCGAGTCCGAGTAACTGGAAGAAAAGAGCATCCCAATGGCAACCCCGACCACTCCCGAGCTCCTCGACGTCTTCAAGAACATGACGGTCCTCGAGCTCAACGACTTCCTCAAGGCGTTCGAAGAGGAGTTCGGCGTGACCGCCGCGGCTCCCGTCGCGGTCGCCGCGGCCCCGGCCGCCGGTGGCGGCGCTGCTGGTGCCGAAGCCGCCGAGGAGAAGGACGAGTTCGACGTCATCCTCGAGGCCGCCGGTGACAAGAAGATCCAGGTCATCAAGGAGGTCCGGGCGATCGTCGCGGGCCTCGGCCTGAAGGAGGCCAAGGACCTCGTCGACGGCGCGCCCAAGCCCGTCCTCGAGAAGGCCTCCAAGGAAGACGCCGAGAAGGCGAAGGCGCAGCTCGAAGAGGCCGGCGCCACCGTCACCCTCAAGTAGTCCGGCGGGCTCCAGTCCGCACGAACCTCAGCACCGCCAAAAGGTAGCGATCTGTTTCACATCTGAAACACGTCGCTACCTTTTGCGGTCCTCGGCGGTGTTCCACGCGTCGAACGCCGTGGCCGCGTCCATCGCGGCCACGGCGAGGCGCGTCAGGCCCGGCGTCGCGCACGAGCGCGTCGGCGAGCCAGTCGGGCACCGGGGCACGCAGCCGGTCGCTGGGGACGGGCCGCACGCCGGTGAGCCGCGCCAGGCGCTGCACCGACCGGGCCAGCGCCACCTGCTCCGACGGGTCGGCGGCCCGGACCCGTTCGAGCGCCTCGGCGTAGATCTCGCCGTCGGAGCGCACGCCGTCGACCCACACCGCGAACACGGTCACGTGCTCGCCGTCGCGCCCGTAGACGACGCGCGCGTCGCCGTCGAGGGCGTCGAGCACGCGGAAGCCGGCGCGGCGGTCGACCAGCGGCGCACCGGCTTCGGGATCCTGCTCGAGCACTCGCAACCGCCCGAGCAGCAGCGCCGCCGCCACGGGGCCGGCGCGGCGCAGGTCGTCGAGCGCGGGTTCGGTCAGCGCGACGGTGCTCACGGTCAGCTCCCGCCGCGCCCGGCCGAACGCGTCGACGACGTCGTCGAGGGCGTGCCGGCGTGCCGTCGTCGTCGGCCCCGCGCCCGAGCACCAGGGCCAGGTCACGCAGGTCGGCGCGCAACTGCGCCAACTCGGTGTAGCGCTCGTAGCCACGACCGCCGCCACCGGGGTGCCGTGGCGTTCCACCACGACCTCGGTGCCGTGCGCGGCGTCGCCCACCAGCCGGGCCACGCCCCGCCGGCTCGCCTCGGTCACGCTCAATCGCTCGACGTCTGCCATCCGAGAACTCTACAGAAATCTGCACAGACCTCGTCGGGAACCTTGACCTCGGTCGCGGGGCGTCGTATCCTGCCGCCAGCACGCAGACCCCTCCGGGTCTGTTCCCTTGTGCCTCTTGCACGGGAACAGGTCCGACGCCTACACTGTTCAGCAGTCGTGTCTGCTCGGTCCGTGCCCTCGTTGAGTTCGCCCTCTCTGCTCCGCGCGCCCGCAGCCCGATCCACAGCTCTCTCGTTTCCTTCCCTCTGAGCACTCAGGAGTGACGTTGGCTTCCCTCGCGTCCCGCGAACGCCTTTCCTTCTCCAAGCTGCACGAAGTGCTCCAGCTGCCCGATCTGATCGCCGTGCAGCGGGAGTCCTTCCATGTGGTTCCTCGAGCAGGGTGTCGCGGAGGTCCTCTCCGACATCTCGCCGATCGAGGACTTCACCGGTCAGCTCAAGCTCGAGCTCTCCGACCACATCTTCGACCCGCCGAAGTACTCCGAGGACGAGTGCCGCGAGCGCGACATGACCTACGCGCGCCCGCTGTTCGTCACCGCCCGGTTCATGAACGCCGGCACCGGTGAGATCAAGGAGCAGACGGTCTTCATGGGGGACTTCCCGATGATGACCGACCGCGGCACGTTCATCATCAACGGCACCGAGCGCATCGTGGTGTCGCAGCTCGTGCGTTCGCCCGGCGTCTACTTCGGCATCAACCCCGACAAGACGTCGCCGGAGAAGGACGTCGTCGACGCCAAGATGATCCCCGGCCGCGGCGCGTGGCTGGAGTTCGAGGTCGACAAGAAGGACATCGTCTACGTCCGCATCGACCGCAAGCGCAAGCAGCCCGTCACCGTGCTGCTCAAGGCGCTCGGCTTCGGCGACACCAACGACGAGCTCGCCTACCTGATCACCGACTCGAACGGGAACCCGTACCAGTCGATGCTCAACACGCTCGAGAAGGACCACACCGAGGACGCCGACGCCGCGTTCATCGACATCTACCGGAAGCTGCGTCCGGGCGAGCCGCCGACGCCCGACTCCGCGCGCGCGCTGCTCGAGAACCTCTTCTTCAACCCCAAGCGCTACGACATGGCCAAGGTCGGTCGGCACAAGGTGTCGAAGAAGCTGCGCGACGAGTACGCCAAGCTCCCGCTGAAGAAGTACGACCTCACGATCCCCAACGCCGACCCCGACGCCGGTCCCGTCGACTACCAGCTGTCGAAGGCCGACATCCTCTCCACGGTGTCGTACATCGTGAAGCTGCACAACAACGACGCCGACTACTTCCCGGACGACATCGACCACTTCGGCAACCGCCGCGTGCGTTCGGTCGGTGAGCTGATCCAGAACCAGGTGCGCGTCGGTCTCTCGCGCATGGAGCGGGTCGTGCGCGAGCGCATGACCACCCAGGACGTCGAGGCGATCACGCCGCAGACCCTGATCAACATCCGCCCGGTGGTGGCGGCGATCAAGGAGTTCTTCGGCTCCAGCCAGCTCAGCCAGTTCATGGACCAGACCAACCCGCTGGCCGGTCTCACCCACAAGCGTCGTCTCTCGGCCCTCGGGCCGGGTGGTCTGTCGCGTGAGCGCGCCGGGTTCGAGGTGCGAGACGTGCACCCGAGCCACTACGGCCGCATGTGCCCGATCGAGACGCCGGAAGGCCCGAACATCGGCCTCATCGGTTACCTCGCGAGCTACGCGCGCATCAACCGCTTCGGCTTCATCGAGACGCCCTACCGCCGGATCAAGAACGGCGTCGCGCTCGAAGAGGTCGAGTACCTCGCGGCCGACGACGAAGACCGCTACGTCATCGCGCAGGCGAACGCCAACATCGACGACAAGGGCCGTTTCCTCGACGACCGCGTGCTCGTGCGCGCCGGTCGAGGTGAGCTCGCGTTCGTGGCGCCGACCGAGGTCGACTACATGGACGTGTCGCCGAAGCAGATCGTGTCGGTGGCGACCGCGCTCATCCCGTTCCTCGAGCACGACGACGCCAACCGCGCGCTCATGGGCGCCAACATGCAACGCCAGGCCGTCCCGCTCCTGCGGGCGACCGCGCCGTTCATCGGCACCGGCGTCGAGGGTCGTGCGGCTCGTGACGCGGGCGAGGTCATCCTGGCCAAGGGCAACGGCACCGTGGTCGACGTCACCGGCGACACCGTGATCGTCGACTACGAGGGTCAGCGCGGCAGCACCACGCACCGCCTGTCCAAGTTCCGCCGTTCGAACCAGGGCACCTGCATCAACCAGAAGCCCCGCGTCGACATCGGCAGCACGGTGCTCGAGGGCGAGGTCATCGCCGACGGCCCGTCGACCCACGAGGGCGAGCTCGCGCTCGGCAAGAACCTCCTCGTGGCGTTCGTGCCGTGGAAGGGCCACAACTACGAGGACGCGATCGTGATCTCCGAGCGTCTCGTGAAGGACGACGTGCTCACGTCGATCCACATCGAGGAGCACGAGATCGACGCCCGCGACACCAAGCTGGGCGCCGAGGAGATCACCCGCGACATCCCGAACCTCTCCGAGGACATCCTCAAGGACCTCGACGAGCGCGGCATCATCCGCATCGGCGCCGAGGTCGGCCCCGGCGACATCCTCGTCGGCAAGGTCACGCCCAAGGGCGAGACCGAGCTCACCCCGGAGGAGCGCCTCCTGCGCGCCATCTTCGGTGAGAAGGCCCGTGAGGTGCGCGACACCTCGCTGAAGGTGCCGCACGGCGAGACCGGCAAGGTCATCGACGTCCGCGTGTTCTCCCGCGAGGAGGGCCACGAGCTCCCGCCGGGCGTGAACCAGTTGGTGCGCGTCTACGTGGGCCAGAAGCGCAAGATCAGCGAGGGCGACAAGCTCGCCGGCCGCCACGGCAACAAGGGCGTCATCTCCAAGATCCTCCCGATCGAGGACATGCCGTACCTCGCCGACGGCACGCCGGTCGACATCGTGCTGAACCCCCTCGGTGTGCCGAGCCGCATGAACGTCGGTCAGGTGCTCGAAGCGCACCTCGGCTACGCGGCCCGTCACGGCTGGGAGGGCACGCGCACCGCGCCTCCGGCGCTCAAGAAGACGCGCACCGTCACCGAGCCCGCGGTGTGGGTCTCCACGCCGGTGTTCGACGGCGCGCACTGGGACGAGGTCGAGCAGTCGGGCGAGCAGGGCACGATCAAGCACCTGTTCGAGACCATGCACAACGACGGCTTCGGCACCCTCGCGGGCACCGACCACATGGTCAACGCCGACGGCAAGACCACGCTCTACGACGGCCGCACCGGCGAGGCGTACGACAGCCCCGTCACCGTGGGGTTCGTCTACATCCTGAAGCTGTCGCACCTCGTGGACGACAAGATCCACGCCCGGTCGACCGGCCCCTACTCGATGATCACGCAGCAGCCGCTGGGTGGGAAGGCGCAGTTCGGTGGCCAGCGCTTCGGTGAGATGGAGGTGTGGGCGCTCGAGGCCTACGGCGCGTCGTACGCGCTCCAGGAGATCCTCACCATCAAGTCCGACGACGTGCTCGGCCGCGTGAAGGTCTACGAGGCCATCGTCAAGGGCGAGAACATCCCCGAGCCCGGCATCCCCGAGAGCTTCAAGGTGCTCATCAAGGAGATGCAGGCGCTCTGCCTCAACGTCCGCGTGATGAACGAGGCGGGCGAGGAAGTGGAGATCCGCGAGCTCGACGAGGACGCGTTCCGCACGACCGAGTCGCTCGGCATCGACCTCTCGCGGCCCGAACGGGGCACCGACGAGGAAGACGAGCAGCGTCGCCGTCAGCCCGCGTTCTAGTCACACCTCTCACCACCCTCGACATCCCGAAGCGCACCGACGCAGCACCACCAAGTCACGACGAAGAACGAAGAAGAGAAGAAAGAGGCACCAGTGCTCGACGTGAACGACTCCGCCCAGCTGTCGATCGCGCTCGCCACCGCGGACCAGATCCGCACGTGGTCGAACGGCGAGGTCAAGAAGCCGGAGACGATCAACTACCGCACGCTCAAGCCGGAGAAGGACGGGCTCTTCTGCGAGAAGATCTTCGGTCCGACGAAGGACTGGGAGTGCTACTGCGGCAAGTACAAGCGCGTCCGTTTCAAGGGCATCATCTGCGAGCGCTGTGGCGTCGAGGTCACGCGTTCGAAGGTGCGTCGCGAGCGCATGGGCCACATCGAGCTCGCCGCGCCGGTCACGCACATCTGGTACTTCAAGGGCGTGCCGAGCCGTCTCGGCTACCTGCTCGACATCGCGCCGAAGAGCCTCGAGAAGGTCATCTACTTCGCCGCGCACATCATCACGTGGGTCGACGACGAGCGCCGTCACAAGGACCTCGAGACGCTCGAGGGTGACATCCGCGCCGAGATCGGCGACGTCGAGAAGGAGCGCGAGCTCGAGCTCCGCAAGCGCGACGAGGAGTACGAGGCCGAGCTCAAGGAGCTCGAGGAGCGCGACGCCAAGAAGAACGAGCTCGAGCGCGCCGAGAAGGCCCGCAACAAGGACTTCGAGGACATCCGCGCCCGGTCCGACGCCGAGATCGAGTTCCTCAAGACGGTGTGGGACACCTTCAAGGGCCTCTCGCCCAAGCAGCTCGTCGACGACGAGCGCGTCTGGCGCGACCTGCAGGACCGCTACGAGGAGTACTTCTCGGGCGGCATGGGTGCCGAGTCCATCAAGGACCTGATCTCCCGCATCGACATGGAGGCGGAGGAGCAGTTCCTCAAGGACACCATCCTCACGTCGAAGGGCCAGCGCAAGGCGAAGGCGATCAAGCGGCTCAAGGTCATCTCCGCGTTCAACCGCGTCGACGACGACGACCGCAAGATCAACTCGCCGATGGGCATGGTGCTCGACGCCGTCCCGGTGATCCCGCCCGACCTGCGCCCGATGGTGCAGCTCGACGGTGGCCGCTTCGCGACCTCCGACCTGAACGACCTGTACCGCCGCGTGATCAACCGCAACAACCGGCTGAAGCGACTCCTCGACCTCGGTGCGCCCGAGATCATCATCAACAACGAGAAGCGCATGCTGCAGGAGGCCGTCGACGCGCTGTTCGACAACGGCCGCCGCGGGCGCCCGGTCACGGGCCCCGGCAACCGCGCGCTCAAGTCGCTCTCCGACATGCTCAAGGGCAAGCAGGGCCGGTTCCGTCAGAACCTGCTCGGCAAGCGCGTCGACTACTCCGGCCGTTCGGTCATCGTCGTCGGCCCGCAGCTCAAGCTGCAGCAGTGCGGTCTGCCCAAGCAGATGGCGCTCGAGCTGTTCAAGCCCTTCGTGATGAAGCGGCTCGTCGACCTCGAGTACGCGCAGAACATCAAGTCGGCCAAGCGCATGGTCGAGCGCGCCCGCCCGCAGGTGTGGGACGTGCTCGAAGAGGTGATCAAGGAGCACCCGGTGTTCCTGAACCGGGCGCCCACGCTCCACCGTCTCGGCATCCAGGCCTTCGAGCCGGTGCTGGTCGAGGGCAAGGCGATCCAGATCCACCCGCTCGTGTGCACCGCGTTCAACGCCGACTTCGACGGCGACCAGATGGCCGTGCACCTGCCGCTCTCCGCGGAGGCGCAGGCCGAGGCGCGCATCCTGATGCTGTCGGCGCACAACATCCTGTCGCCGGCGCACGGTCGTCCGATCACCGTCCCCACGCAGGACATGATCATCGGCGCCTACTACCTCACCGAGACCGACGTGGGCCACGGCGGTGGCCGGTCCTTCTCGTCGCTCGACGAGGCCGTGCTCGCGTACGACACGCGGCTCGCGCCGTCCACGCAGGAGAGCGACCAGCTCTCGCTGCACGTGAACATCAAGGTGCGCATGCCGGGCGCGCGGTTCCCCGAGGCCGACTACCCGGTGCGCGACGACGAGCACCCCGACGCGATCGTGCTGCGACGCAACGGGACCCAAACGCAACGGCGTCACTCGTCGGTGCTCGTGGAGAGCACGCTCGGACGGTTCCTCTTCAACGAGGCGTTCCCGCCCGACTTCCCGTTCCACGACGCGCCGGTCAAGAAGCGCGACCTCACCGAGCTCGCCAGCATGCTGGTGGAGCGCTACCCGCGTGCGGTCGTCGCCGAGAGCCTCGACAAGCTCAAGGACCTCGGCTTCGAGTTCGCGACCCGTTCGGGTCTGACGATCTCGATCGCCGACGTGAAGACGCCGGAGAGCAAGGCGGAGCTGCTCGAGCACTTCGAGGCCGAGGCCGACAAGGTCGAGGGCCAGTACGAGCGCGGCGTCATCACCGACGACGAGCGGCGTCAGAAGGAGATCGAGGTCTGGAGCGAGGCCACCGCACGCGTCCGTGACGCGATGCAGGCCGAGATGCGCCAGGAGAAGTTCAACCCCATCGACATGATGGTGGGGTCGGGTGCCCGCGGCAACGTCATGCAGGTGCAGCAGATCGCCGGTATGCGTGGTCTGGTGGCGAACCCGCGTGGTGAGATCATCCCGCGGCCGATCAAGTCGAACTTCCGTGAGGGCCTCTCGGTCCTCGAGTACTTCATCTCCACCCACGGTGCCCGCAAGGGTCTCGCCGACACCGCCCTCCGTACTGCCGACTCCGGCTACCTGACGCGTCGTCTCGTCGACGTCGCGCAGGAGGTCATCGTCCGCGAGGACGACTGCGAGAGCACGCGCGGCATCTGGATCGAGAACGTCGAAGGCGACGCGGAGACCATCCGCATCCTCGAGACGAAGCTGCTCGGACGTCTCCTCACCGACGACGTCACGCTGTCCGACGGCACGGTGATGCCCCGCAACACCGAGGTGGGCGAGGCCGAGGTCCGCGTGCTCGCGGGCGACGCCGGCGTCGACCGGGTGCGGGTGCGTTCGGTGCTCACGTGCGACGCGCTCAGCGGCGTGTGCGCATCGTGCTACGGCATGATGCTCGCCACCGGCAAGCTCGTCGACCAGGGCGAGGCGGTCGGCATCATCGCCGCCCAGTCCATCGGTGAGCCCGGCACGCAGCTCACCATGCGTACGTTCCACACCGGCGGCATCGCCGGTGAGGACATCACGCACGGTCTGCCGCGCGTCGTCGAGCTGTTCGAGGCCCGCACGCCGAAGGGCGCGGCGATCATGGCCGAGAGCTCGGGTGTCGTCCGGATCGGCGAGAACGAGAAGGGCGAGCGCGTCCTCACCATCGTCGCCGACGACGGGACCGAAGAGGAGCACGCGGTCATGCGCCGCACGCACTTCTTCCCCGGCATCGCCGACGGCGTGGAGGTCGTGGCCGGAGCGCAGCTCACGGGTGACCACAAGACGCCGCTCGACCCGAAGAAGATCCTCGAGGTCAAGGGCATCCGGCAGACCCAGCAGTACCTCAGCGACGAGGTGCAGAAGGTCTACCGGGAGCAGGGTGTGTCGATCCACGACAAGCACGTCGAGGTGATCGTCCGCCAGATGCTGCGCCGCGTCGGCGTGTCGGAGTCGGGCGACTCGGCGTACCTGCCGGGCCAGAAGGCCGACGCCCGCGAGTTCGCCAAGACCAACCAGGACCTGGTGGCCGACGGCAAGCAGCCGGCCGAGGGTCGTCCCGAGCTCATGGGGATCACCAAGGCGTCGCTGGCCACCGATTCGTGGCTGTCGGCGGCGTCGTTCCAGGAGACCACCCGGGTGCTCACCGAGGCGGCCATCGAAGGCCGCAAGGACGGGCTCCTCGGTCTCAAGGAGAACGTGATCATCGGCAAGCTGATCCCGGCGGGTACGGGCATGCCGCGCTACCGCGACATCTCGACCAGCGCGCCCGACTACGAGCCGCTGCCGTTCTACTCGTCGGACACCGACATGGAGAACGACCTCGACCTGGCGGCGTGGCTGGCCGACACCAGCGCTCCGGCGCCCGAGGCGATCTCGGTGGCCGGCTTCGGTGCGGTGATCGGCGACCCCGCCGCGGCGGAAGCCGCGGTCGAGGCACCGGCCACCGACTTCAACGCCGACCTGGGTGACGCCAGCGCTTCGTAAGGCCGCGTCGTAGGTTCCCGGGCGAGACAACGTGTGACGACGGCCGTCGTCCCGGAGATCCGGGCGGCGGCCGTCTCGCGCCCGGCGCGCGGTCGCTACGGCGCGCCGAGCGCGGCGAACACGACCTGGCGGCGGAACTCGAAGCCGAGCGCTTCGTAGACGCGCCGCGGCCGCGTGGTTGTCGGACGCGTGGTGGAGGAACGGTCGTTCGCCCCGCTCGAGGATGTCGCGGGCGACCAGCGCGCTGAGCCCGGCCGCGAACCCGCGCCCGCGGAAGTCGGGATGCGTGCACACCGCGCTGACCTCACGGAACCCCGGAGGCGCGAGCCGCTGTCCGGCCATGGCCACGAGGCGGCCGTCGTCGAACACCCCGACGTACCCGCCGAGCTCGACCGTGCGGACCGAGAAGGGACCCGGTCGCGTGAGCTCGACGAGGGCGAGCATCTCGCCGACGTCGTCGGGCCCGAGCGCCCGGATGCCGGATGGCGGGTCGACGGTGGCGAGCTCGCCCAGCACCATCTGGTGGCCGCGGCCGCCGTCGAGCCGGGTCCACCCCGATGGGAGCTGGGGCATCTCGGCCCGGAAGAGCACCGCCACGCCGCTGCTGCCCACCACCGCTTCGAGGTCGCGCCACGCGGCCGCGCGGTCAGTGTCGGGGTCGGCGTCGCCGAGGCCACCGAAGATCGGAGACGTCGGGGTCGTAGCGGGCGGCCAGGCCGTCGCGCTCGGCGAATTCCTGGTGCGCGTGCACGAGCGAGTGCCACACCGCGTTGTCGAGGAGGTCCAGTGTGGGTCTTCCTTCGTCGCTTGTCATCGGTCGGAATGATTCCACAATCTGGCGTCTAGACCGGCCATGATCTGGTGGTTGGATTTCCACAATCTGGTGGTTGTTTGGTCTATAATCTGGTGGTTGCACGAGAGCGGACAGGAATCGACATGGCCTATCTTCCCAGAGTCGTCGATGCCGAGCTCCGATCGCGTCTCCGTTCGGCCGGGGCGGTGGTGATCGAGGGGCCCAAGGCATCAGGCAAGACCGAGACCGCTCGCCAGGTCGCAACGAGTTCGGTGCTGCTCGACGTCGATGAGAACGCGCGGACTGCAGCAGCCGTGGATCCAGCGCTGGTGCTCGACGGCTCGGTGCCGCGCCTGATCGACGAATGGCAGGTCGAGCCGCGACTGTGGAACCACGTTCGCCGTGCTGTCGACGATCGCGGTCAACCTGGCCAGTTCGTGCTCACCGGATCCGCAGTCCCCGTCGATGACGTGGCGCGACACACGGGTGCCGGCCGGTTCTCGTTCCTCCGGATGCGACCGCTCAGCCTCTACGAGAGTGGTCACACGAGCGGCGCACTCTCGTTGTCGTCGCTCCTGTCCGGCGAGCCGCAACGTTGCGACGATCCCGGTTTGACGGTGACCGACCTCGCGGATCGGATCACCGCCGGTGGTTGGCCCGGAAGCATCGACCTCTCGGTGACCGACGCGGCGCGCGCGGTACACGACTACCTCGAACAGGTGCGCCAGGTCGACATCACCCGGGTCTCGGGCTCGCGTCGGGAACCTGGTCGTGTCGAACGACTCCTTCGCTCACTCGCGCGCAACACGGCAACCGAGGCGCCGGTGAGTGTGCTCGCGGCCGACGCCGGCGGCGGGGACGGGCCGCTCGATCGGCACACGGTGGCGGACTATCTGAACGCCCTCGAACGCCTGATGGTCGTCGAGGACCAATCGGCGTGGGCACCGCACCTGCGCTCGCGTGCGACCTTGCGCACTTCGCCGAAGCGGCACTTCGTCGATCCGTCGCTTGCCGTTGCCGCACTCGGCGCCGGCCCCGAGCGCCTGCTCTCTGACCTGAACTTCCTCGGGCTGTTGTTCGAGTCCCTCGTCGTCCGCGATCTGCGCGTCCTCGCACAGCCGCTGGACGGTTCGGTGTTGCACTACCGCGACAGCAACGGCGTCGAAGCCGATGTCGTGGTGCAACTGGCGGACGGGAGGTGGGGTGCATTCGAGGTCAAGCTGGGAAGCGGCCTCGTCGACGAGGGCGCCGCTTCGATCTTGCGGTTCGCCGACGTGATCGACACGACGAAGAGCGGACAACCCGCCGTGCTCGGAGTCATCACCGGAACCGGCTTCGGCTACACGCGTCCAGACGGTGTCGCCGTCGTGCCGGTGGGTGCCCTGGCGCCGTGATCGATGCTGGTCCCACGACCGCCGCCTCGTGCTCCTGGTCGGTGTCCGGCCGCTTCCTGCGGTCGAGCTCCAGCTGACCCGTTTCGCCGCCTGGCGTGGCGGGCTGGGAGTCCGCTAACATGGCAGGTCGGCCCGGAGTCGGTTCCCCCGCTGAACCGCCTGTGAACTGGCCAGACGTCCGCTCACCGAGATCTCGAAGTCTGTTCGACGCGCGTAGGAGTTCTGTGCCCACGATCCAGCAACTCGTCCGTAAGGGGCGGGAGACCAAGCCCGAGAAGTCGAAGACGCCCGCGCTCAAGGGTTCGCCCCAGCGCCGCGGCGTCTGCACGCGCGTGTTCACCCACACGCCCAAGAAGCCGAACTCCGCGCTCCGCAAGGTCGCCCGTGTGCGCCTCACCTCGGGCATCGAGGTCACGGCCTACATCCCCGGCATCGGCCACAACCTCCAGGAGCACTCGATCGTGCTCGTGCGTGGTGGTCGTGTGAAGGACCTCCCGGGTGTGCGCTACAAGATCGTGCGCGGTGCGCTCGACGCCAGTGGTGTCGCCAACCGCAAGCAGGCCCGCAGCCGCTACGGCGCCAAGAAGGACGCCTGAGATGCCGCGCAAGGGACCCGCACCGCGGCGCGACCTGATGCCCGACCCGGTCTACCGGTCGGTCGTCGTCACCCAGGTCGTCAACAAGATCCTGCAAGAGGGCAAGCGCTCGATCGCCGAGAAGATCGTCTACGACGCACTCGCCGACATCGAGAAGCGCTCGGGCGGCGACCCGGTCGCGGTGCTGAAGCGCGCGGTCGAGAACGTCCGTCCCGCACTCGAGGTGCGCAGCCGCCGTGTCGGCGGTGCCACGTACCAGGTGCCGGTCGAGGTGCGTCCTCGTCGTGCCACCACCCTCGCCATCCGCTGGATCGTCGGGTACTCCCGGCAGCGGCGTGAGAAGACGATGGCCGAGCGGCTGGCCAACGAGCTGATGGACGCCAGCAACGGGATCGGCGCGTCGATCAAGCGCAAGGACGATCTGCAGAAGATGGCCGAGTCGAACAAGGCCTTCGCGCACTACCGGTGGTGATGCGGTTGACCCCGGATGTGCTCACGTACTTAACGCGCCTAGGCCGTCCGGTCCCGGACGCCGGTGACGACCGGCGCCCGCTCGGGACGGCCCCTTCCTCCGGGCGAGCCCCTGCCGGCGCCTCCTTCGTCGGCACCGGGCTCTTCGAGCCGGGTCTCTCCCGGCGGGGCCTACCCCCGATCGGTCCACCGGTCGCCTCCGGCGCCTGTGGATCCGTCCGCGGCCGTGGAACACGACGGGGTTTCGCAATGTTCATCCATAGTTCGGCTCCTCCGGTCTCCCCGGGAGAGAGAAGAAGAAGAGAATCCGAAGCATGGCTGCTGCAACGACTCAGTTCGAGTTTTGAGGTGATCCTGTGAGCCGGGAATTTCCGCTTTCGCAGGTGCGGAACATCGGGATCATGGCGCACATCGACGCGGGCAAGACCACGACGACCGAGCGCATCCTCTATTACACCGGTCGCACCTACAAGATCGGTGAGGTCCACGAGGGCGCCGCGGTGATGGACCACATGATCCAGGAGCAGGAGCGCGGCATCACCATCACGTCCGCGGCGACCACCGCGAACTGGGCCGACTGCCAGATCAACATCATCGACACGCCCGGCCACGTCGACTTCACCGTCGAGGTCGAGCGCTCGTTGCGCGTGCTCGACGGCGCGGTCGCGGTGTTCGACGCCGTCGCCGGGGTCGAGCCGCAGACCGAGACGGTGTGGCGTCAGGCCAACAAGTACAACGTGCCGCGCATGTGCTTCATCAACAAGATGGACCGTGTGGGCGCCAACTTCGAGCGTTGCGTCGACATGATCAAGGACCGCCTCGACGCCACCGTCGCCGTGATCCAGCTGCCGATCGGGTCCGAGAGCGAGCTGCGCGGCATCGTCGACCTCGTCGCCATGGAAGCCAAGGTGTGGCCGGCCGACGACGACAGCGAAGGCGCGCAGTTCGAAGTCGTGCCGATCCCCGACAACCTGCTCGCCGCCGCGCAAGCGGCCCGGGCCGAGTTGCTCGAAGCCGTCGTGGGCGCCGACGACGACGTGATGGAGAAGTACCTCGGCGACGAGGAGATCTCCGTCGCCGAGCTCAAGCGCGCGTCTGCGCACGGGCACGATCAAGGGCGAGTTCGTCCCGGTGCTGTGCGGCTCCGCGTTCAAGAACAAGGGCGTGCAGCCCATGCTCGACGCGGTCGTCGACTTCCTCCCGTCGCCGATCGACATCCCGCCCACCGAGGGTCTCGACATGAAGGGCGAGCACACCCTCGAGCGCGACGCCGACGACAAGGCGCCGTTCTCGGCGCTCGCGTTCAAGATCGTCGCCGACCCCTACGGCAAGCTCACCTACTTCCGCGTCTACTCCGGCACCGTCGAGAAGGGCTCGGAGATCTTCAACTCGACGAAGGACAAGAAGGAGCGCGTCGGTCGCCTCCTGCGGATGCACGCCAACAACCGCGAAGACATCGAGATCGCGTACGCGGGCGACATCGTCGCGGGTCTCGGGTTCAAGAACACCACGACCGGTGACACGCTCTGCGACCGCGCCGACCCCATCGTGCTCGAGACGATGGTGTTCCCCGAGCCGGTGATCTCGGTGGCCATCGAGCCGAAGACCAAGATCGACCAGGACAAGCTGGGCCGGGCGCTGAGCTCCCTCTCCGACGAGGACCCGACGTTCCGGGTCCACACCGACGACGAGACCGGTCAGACCATCATCGCCGGCATGGGCGAGCTGCACCTCGACGTGCTCGTCGACCGCATGATGCGAGAGTTCGCGGTCGCCGCCAACGTCGGCAAGCCGCAGGTCGCCTACCGCGAGACCATCACCGTGCCGATCGAGAAGATCGAGGAGCGCTACGTCCGCCAGACCGGCGGCAAGGGCCAGTACGGCCACGTGGTGATCTCGCTCGAGCCGACCGGCCCCGGCGGTGGCTACGAGTTCGTCGACAAGATCACCGGTGGTGTGATCCCGCGCGAGTACATCCCCGCGGTCAACGCCGGCATCCAGCAGGCGATGGAGGGCGGCGTCGTCGCGGGGTACCCCCTCGTCGACATCCGGGTGATCCTCACCTACGGGTCGTACCACGACGTCGACTCCAGCGAGATGGCGTTCAAGATCGCCGGCTCGATGGCGTTCAAGAAGGCCGCCCGCCAGGCCAAGCCGGTGCTGCTCGAGCCGATCATGGCGGTCGAGGTCGTCACGCCCGAGGACTACATGGGCGACGTCATCGGTGACCTCTCGTCGCGGCGTGGCCGCATCGAGGGGATGGAGCAGCGAGGCACGTCGCACGTGGTCAATGCCCAAGTGCCCTTGGGAGAGATGTTCGGCTACGCTACTGACCTCCGTTCGCGCACCCAGGGTCGCGCGACGTACACCATGCAATTCGACTCGTACCAGCAGGTTCCCGAGTCGATCGCCGAAGAAATCGTCAAGCGCGTTCGCGGCGAATAGTTCACAGACAGATAGGGAGTAAGGGACAGCCATGGCCAAGGCCAAGTTCGAGCGGACCAAGCCGCACCTCAACATCGGCACCATCGGTCACATCGACCACGGCAAGACGACGTTGACGGCTGCGATCACCAAGGTGATGGCCGAGAACGACCCCACCAACAACTCGTTCTACGCCTTCGACCAGATCGACAAGGCGCCCGAAGAGAAGGCGCGCGGCATCACCATCTCCATCGCGCACGTCGAGTACGAGACGCCGAACCGCCACTACGCGCACGTCGACTGTCCCGGCCACGCCGACTACATCAAGAACATGATCACCGGTGCCGCCCAGATGGACGGCGCGATCCTCGTGGTCGCCGCCACCGACGGCCCGATGCCCCAGACGCGTGAGCACGTGCTGCTCGCCCGTCAGGTCGGCGTGCCGTCGATCGTGGTCGCGCTCAACAAGGCCGACATGGTCGACGACGAGGAGATCCTCGAGCTCGTGGAGCTCGAGGTGCGTGAGCTCCTCAACGAGTACGACTTCCCGGGCGACGACACGCCGATCGTGCGTGTGTCCGCGCTGAAGGCGCTCGAGGGCGACGGCGAGTGGACGCCGAAGATCACCGAGCTCATGGACGCGGTGGACAACTTCATCCCCGAGCCCGAGCGTGCGATCGACCTGCCGTTCCTGATGCCCATCGAGGACGTCTTCTCGATCACCGGCCGCGGCACCGTCGTGACCGGTCGGGTCGAGCGCGGCATGGTCAAGGTCGGTGAGGAGATCGCGATCATCGGTCTCCGTCCCACCACCAAGACCACCTGCACCGGCGTCGAGATGTTCCGCAAGCTCCTCGACGAGGGTCGCGCCGGCGACAACATCGGCGCCCTGCTGCGAGGCACGAAGAAGGAAGAGGTCGAGCGCGGTCAGGTGCTCGCCAAGCCCGACTCCATCACCCCGCACACCGGCTTCACCGCCCAGGTGTACGTGCTGAAGAAGGAAGAGGGCGGGCGGCACACGCCGTTCTTCGCCAACTACCACCCGCAGTTCTACTTCCGCACCACCGACGTCACCGGCTCGATCGAGCTCGAAGAGGGCGTCGAGATGGTGATGCCCGGTGACAACACGGTCATGACGGTCGAGCTCCAGAAGCCGATCGCCATGGACGAGGGTCTGCGCTTCGCCATCCGTGAGGGTGGACGCACCGTCGGCTCCGGCGTCGTCACCAAGATCACCAACTAGTCAGTTCGCAAGCCGAGCAGGATCCGGAGACACAGACACAGATGGCAGCTTCACAGGGTCAGAAGATCCGGATCCGGCTCAAGGCTTACGACCACGAGATCATCGACCAGTCGACGAAGAAGATCGTCGAGACGGTCGTGCGCACGCAGGCGAAGGTGCGGGGACCGGTGCCGCTGCCCACCGAGATCCGCCGCTTCTGCGTGATCCGCTCGCCGCACGTCGACAAGGACTCGCGCGAGCACTTCGAGATGCGCATCCACAAGCGTCTCCTCGACATCGTCGAGCCCACGAGCAAGACGGTCGAGAGCCTCCAGCGCCTCGACCTCCCCGCGGGCGTCGACATCGAGATCAAGATCCAAGCCAGCTGAGACTCGTCGCCGCGGCCAACTTGTGGCCGTGAGTACGCCATACGTGTACTGACGGCCAGAAGTTCGCCACACTGTTGCCGTGCAGGTCGAACGCGCACCGTGGACCTGGGCTGCACACGCGCTGGCGTACTGGATCGTCGGCGTCGCCGCGATCGACCTCGCCGCCGCGTTCCTGGTGTGGTTGTTCAGTGGCGCGGTCCACGGGTTCGTCGTCGGCGGCGGCCTCGTGCTCACGTTGTTCCTCATCGCGATCCTCGGGGTGCTCGTCGGCTTCGTGTGCGGCGCGCTGTTCCTCGGCGTGATCGCAGCCTTCCCGCGCGACGGTGGGTGCAGGCCTGGTCCTCGGACTGGTGGCCGGAACACCCGTGTCGTTCGGGTACTGGTACGTGCTCCCGGTGAAGGCGGTCGCCGGCGCCGTGTACGGCGTCGTCGTCGCTCGACGGGTTGCGGATTTACGGCGTTCTTGACCGCTTCTCAGGTGGGATGAAGGCGGGACGGGCATCCTGTCGGCATGACCGATGACCACGCCAAGCCCACCGACCTCCTGACCAAGCCGGTGTCGCGCCGGGGCGCGCTGGTGCTCCTCGGAGGTCTGGGGCTCGTCGCCGCCGGCTGCTCGGGCGGCAGCGACAGCTCGAACGCGACCGCGACCACCAAGGGCGCGTCGTCCACGACGTCGACCACGTCGGGGGCGACCACGACGACAGTCGGTTCGACGGCGGCGACGATCACGGACTGCACGATCATCCCCGAGGAGACCGGCGGTCCGTTCCCGGGCGACGGCTCCAACGGGCCCGATGCACTCGGCGAGAGCGGCGTCGTCCGCAAGGACATCACGACCAGCTTCGACGGCAAGACCGGCACCGCCGAGGGCGTGCCGTACACGATCCAGTTCACGGTCGTGAACGTCGACAACGGCTGCAAGCCGCTCACCGGCGCCGCGGTCTACGTCGTGGCACTGCGACCAAGACGGCAACTACTCGATGTACGGAAGCGCGACCGAGGCGAACTACCTCCGCGGTGTCCAGGAGGTCGACGCCAACGGCGTCGTGTCCTTCACCAGCATCTTCCCGGCGTGCTACTCGGGTCGCTGGCCGCACGTGCACTTCGAGGTGTACCCGAGTGTGTCCGACGCGACGAACGCGACCAACAAGCTGGCGACGTCGCAGATCGCGCTCCCGCAGGACGTGTGCGAGTCGGTGTACGCGACCAGCGGCTACGAGCAGAGCGTGTCGAACTTGTCGCGAGTGTCGCTGAGCTCCGACATGGTCTTCAGTGACGGGGTTGTCAACGAGACGCCGTCGATGACCGGCAACGCGTCGAGTGGCTACGTGTCGTCGCTCGTGGTCGGCGTGACCGGCGCGGTTTGAGCGGCACCGATCCCGGGCGGCGTCGACAATCGTCGCCGCGCTGCACCTGGCGTCACGCAGGGACGTTCATCCCACCGTGCTCCGGCTGCTGCGCGTGGCGGCGATGTCCACCACCGACGAGTCGGTGGCCCGCGCCTCCTGAGTCAGCGCTCCTGAGTCAGCGCTCCTGAGTCAGAGCGCGAGCCCACCGCCGTCGAGCACGATCGTGTGCCCGGTGAGGTAACGCGAGTCGTCGCTCAACAGGAACGCGACCCCGGCGCCGATGTCGTGCTCGGGATCGCCGGGGCGGCCGAGCGGGCTCACCCCGTCGAGGTGGGCCTGGTCGACCGTCCCCGCGGCGACGGCCGCGGCCAGGCTCTCCGACATCGAGAACGGGCACACGGTGTTGACCCGGATCTGGTCGCGACCCCACTCGAGCGCCGCGGTGCGACTCAGGAGCCGCACCCCGGCCTTGGCCGCGGAGTAGGCGGCGCGATCGGCCAGGCCTTCGACGCCGGCGCTGGAGCTGAAGTTCACGATGCTGCCGCCCCGCTCCCGAAGGTGCGGGTACACGGCCTGCATCGCGACGAGGCACCCGACGACGTCGACGTGCAGCTCGCGGGCCAGGATCGTCGGCCTCGAGCTCGATGAGGGGCACCGCGCCCTTGTGCCAGTACGCGAGGTTGACCATGCCATCGAGCTGGCCGTGCTCCTCGAGGGCGACGCCGACGAGCGCGTCGACCTGCTCGCGATCCACCACGTCGACCGCACGTCCCGACCGCGGACGCGCCACGGCCGGACGCTTCGGCGGCGACGTCGCGCGCGCCGGCTTCGTTGATGTCGCCCACCACCACGCGGGCGCCTTCGGCCGCGGCCGCGAGCACGCAGCCCCGGCCGATGCCCTGCGCGCCACCGATCACGATGATGGACTTGCCGTCGAGTCGTCCCATCGTCAGTGGCTGAAGCTCTTGCCGGCCGCGTCGGGCAGGGGCGACTTGAGCTTGTCGAAGTACGTCGGTGTGGCGCTGCGAGGTCGGAGACGAGCAGGTCGGCGAGGTCGCGTGACATCCCGTTGCGCACGACGATCGCGCAGCGCGTCGAGGTCCTGGCGGTTCTCGGGGAAGCTGTACGCCGGGCACCAACCAGCCGCGGTCGCGCAGGCGCTCCGAGAGGTCGAACACGGTGTAGTTCTCGATCCCGGGCTTCAACGTGAACGCGAACACCGGCAGCTCGCTGCCGTCGGTGATCAGCTCGAACTGGTCCATCGCGCCGATCGAGTCGGCGAGGAACCGCGCGACGTCGCGCGACGCCTGCTGCACCCGCCGGTAGCCCTCGAAGCCGAGGCGGAGGAAGTTGTAGTACTGCGCCGCGATCTGGTTGCCCGGGCGCGAGAAGTTCAGCGCGAACGTCGGCATGTCGCCGCCGAGGTAGTTCACGTTGAACACGAGGTCGTCGGGCAGCGCCTCGGGGTTGCGCCAGATCACCCAGCCGACGCCGGGGTACACGAGCCCGTACTTGTGGCCCGACGTGTTGATCGACTGCACCCGCGGCAGCCGGAAGTCCCAGACGAGGTCGGGGTCGAGGAACGGCGCGATGAACCCGCCCGACGCGCGCGTCGACGTGGACGGGGACGTCGAGGCCCTGTCTCGGCCTGCAGCTTGTCGAGCGCGGCGCAGATGTCGGCGACCGGCTCGTAGCTGCCGTCGAACGTCGACCCGAGCACCGGGACGACGCCGATGGTGTTCTCGTCGCAGCGCTTCACCGCCTCTTCGGCGTTGAGGTGGTAGCGCTCGCCCTCCATCGGCGCGAGCCGGGCCTCGACGTCCCAGTAGCGGCAGAACTTCTCCCAGCAGACCTGCACGTTCGAGCCCATCACCATGTTGGGCTTGTCGGTGGGCTTGCCCGCCGCCTTCTGCCGGTCGCGCCAGCGCCACTTCAGCGCCATGCCCGCCGAGCATCGCCGCCTCGCTCGACCCGGTCGTCGACGTGCCGGTCGCCTCCTCGTCGTCGGGTGAGTTCCACAGCCGGCTCAGCATGTTCACGCAGCGCAGCTCGATCTCGGCGGTCCGCGGGTACTCGTCCTTGTCGATCATGTTCTTGTCGAACGTCTCGGCCATCAGCCGCTGCGCCTGCGGCTCCATCCACGTCGTGACGAACGTGGCGAGGTTGAGCCGCGCGTTGCCGTCGAGCATGAGCTCGTCGCTGCACGAGCTGGTACGCGACGTCGGGATCGAGCTCACCCTCCGGGAGCGTGTGGCGCGGTGCGTGCCCCTTCTCGCCGCTCTGGCTGTAGAGCGGGTTGAGCTCGATCTCGGTGTATTCGGTGAGCTTCGTGTGGAGTGCCATGGCGGAACCTCCGGGGTTCAGGTGGACAGAGGCTGGGCGACGGTGAGCCGGTCCGCTCGGGGAACAGGAAGAGCACGCGCCGACGAAGAAGCAGAGACCGCCGACGGCGGTCCCGAGGTTGACGAGCATGATGTTGCGCGGCTCGCCGGTGGTCGTGACGATCTTCGACGCCACCGCCGACACCCCGAACGCGATCGAACCGGCGAGGTTGAGCGCGGCGATGCGCCACGAGATGCTGCGCAGCCGCCACGACCACCAGCCGTGGCTCACCTCGAACCAGGCGAGCCCGCTGGCGACGAGGAAGCAGATCGACCCGACCATGTCGGGCACCCACACGAGGCGGTGCGCCTGCGTGGCGTCGAGGCTCGCGTCGAGCGCGGCGAGCGTCGTGACGTTGAAGAACACCGTGCCCACGAGTTGCACCGCGCTCGCCGACCAGTCGATGCGTCGCCGGCTCCCACGTCCAGAAGCGGAGGCGCTCGTCCGGGACCGGCGTCGCGAGCGCGTGGGGCGCGTTCAGGGTCTGCAGGTACTGCAGGTACGCGGCCGACGTGAAGAAGATCGAACCGACGAAGAAGGTGATGGCATCGGCGTCGGTCCCGACCCAACCGACGTAGCCGGGGAGCGCCCCGACGGTGAAGCACAGGGCGCCGATGGCGAACAGCGTGCCGATCCACCAGCCGACCGCGGTGGGCGCCCACCACGTGGAGCCGCGGCCGGCGTCGAGGCGACCGGCCTGCTTCCGGTGCTCGCGGGACGACCACTCGACCACCTGGCCGTCGGGCGCGCGGAAGCGCTCGCGCGTGACGAACGGACCGAGCCCCACGGGGTCGGAGCGCGACCAGCCCGGGGGAGGCGAGACGTAGGAGCCCGACAAGAGCGCCAACCTACGACGGTCGTTGTGGTGGCGCCATCACCCGGTTGGGGTGAGGAAAGGCGTGGATCGGTCGTCCTGTCGACTTCCTGACGGTTGCTCCCGCTCGAAACGGCGACTTGGCGGGCCCGAGGGACAACGGGTAGTCTTTCCGGGCTCGCCAGTCGGGTCGGCCACAGGCCATCCCACCGGCGCCTCCTTGTTCGTCTTGTTCGCCAACCGACGTCTGCGCAGGCTGGGCGCGCAGCCCAGAACCGTGCAGCACAACCGATCGACGCTCCGCCGGGGTCCTTTCTCCGGGCGGAGCGTTCGCGTGGAACCGAAAGAACTCCGGGACTCACCATGTCTGCCAAAGGGATCCTCGGGCGCAAGCTCGGCATGACCCAGATCTGGGACGACGAGAACCGCGTCGTGCCGGTGACGGTGATCGAAGCCGGGCCGTGTCGCGTCGTCCAGCTGAAGACGCCCGAGCGCGACGGCTACTCCGCCGTCCAGCTCGCGTTCGGCGACACCAAGCCTCAGCGCCTGTCCAGGCCCGAGCTCGGGCACCTCAAGAAGGCCGACGCCGGGGCGTTGCGCCATCTCGCCGAGCTGCGGGTCGACGACCTGAGCGGCTTCGAGATCGGCCAGGTCATCGGCGCCGACGTGTTCGGTGCCGGCGAGCGCGTCGACGTGACCGGCATCAGCAAGGGCAAGGGCTTCGCCGGCGCGATGCAGCGGCACAACTTCAAGGGTCAGGGCGCGTCGCACGGTAACCACAAGAAGCACCGCTCGCCCGGTTCGATCGGCGCGTGCGCGACGCCCGCCCGCGTGTTCAAGGGCATGAAGATGGCCGGCCAGTACGGCAACGGCCGCATCACCACCCAGAACCTCGAGGTGGTCGAGGGCGACGCCGAGCGCGGCATCCTCCTCGTGAAGGGTGCGGTGCCCGGCCCCAACGGCGGCCTCGTGTTCGTGCGGAACGCGGCCAAGCGCCCCGTGGTCGCAGTCGACCAGCGCGCAGGGGGCGCCGAATGAAGCTCGACGTGAAGACCGCGACCGGCGCCGCCGCCGGGACCGTCGACGTGCCCGACGAGCTGTTCGGCATCGAGCCCAACACCTCGGTCATGCACCAGGTGGTCACCGCCCAGCTCGCCGCCGCCCGCTCCGGCACGCACAGCACCAAGACCCGGGCCGAGGTCCGCGGCGGTGGTGCGAAGCCGTGGCGCCAGAAGGGCACCGGCCGCGCCCGCCAGGGTTCGATCCGCGCGCCGCACTGGCGTGGCGGTGGTGTGGCGCACGGCCCGAAGCCGCGCGACTACCGCCAGCGCACCCCCAAGAAGATGATCAAGCTCGCGCTGCGCTCGGCCCTGTCCGACCGCGCCGCCGAGAACAAGGTGCTCGTCATCGACGACTGGGCCATCACCCAGCCCCGCACGAAGGACGCGATCGAGTTGCTCGCGGCCGTCGGCCTGCGCACTCCCGGTGAGCGCGACGCCCGGGTGCTGCTGGTGCTCCAGCGCGACGAGGACGCGGTGTGGAAGTCGTTCCGCAACCTCGGTGTGCGCGTGCAGATCGTCATCCCCGACGAGCTCAACACCTACGACGTGCTCGTCAACGACTGGCTCGTCTTCAGCAAGGCGACGCTCGAGGCCGCGGTGACGCGCTTCAGCACTGACAAGCCGAGTGAAGTGGCCGACGCCGACGAGTCGACGAGGTGCCCGTCGAGATCGCGACCGACGCGACGAGCAGGAAGCGGGTGAGGCCGAGTGAGCAACAAGAACCCGCGCGACATCATCATCAAGCCGGTCGTGTCGGAGAAGTCGTACGCCGCGTTCGACGCGAACGTCTACACGTTCGTCGTCGCCGGTGACGCCAACAAGATCGAGATCCGGCACGCGATCGAGACGATCTTCGACGTGAAGGTCACCAACGTGAACACCGTCAACCGCAAGGGCAAGCGCAAGCGCAACCGGCGCACCGGTGGCTTCGGCACGCGCCCCGACTCGAAGCGGGCCATCGTCTCCCTCCGCGAGGGCGACTCGATCGAGATCTTCGGGAGCTGAGGATGCCGGTCCGCAAGCGCAAGCCCACCAGCCCGGGTCGCCGGTTCCAGACCGTCTCCGACTTCTCGGAGATCACCCGCGACAAGCCGGAGAAGTCGCTCACCAAGCCCAAGCCGCGCACGGGCGGGCGCAACTCGTACGGCCGCATGACCTCGCGTCACCGCGGCGGTGGTCACAAGCAGAAGTACCGCGTCGTCGACTTCCGTCGCAACAAGGACGGCGTGCCGGCGAAGGTCGCGTCGATCGAATACGACCCGAACCGCAACTCGCGCATCGCGCTGCTGCACTACCTCGACGGCGAGAAGCGCTACATCATCGCCCCGCAGGGTCTTGCGGTCGGCGACATGCTGCAGAGCGGTCAGGGCTCCGAGATCCGTCCCGGCAACGCGCTCCCGCTGCGTTACATCCCGGTCGGTACCACGGTGCACAACGTGGAGCTGAAGCCCGGCGCGGGCGGCAAGCTCGGCCGGGGCGCCGGTGCGGCGATCCAGCTCGTCGCCAAGGAAGGCCAGTTCGCAACGCTGCGTCTGCCCTCCACCGAGATGCGTCGGGTGCCCATCGACTGCCGCGGCACCGTCGGCTCGGTCGGCAACAGCGAGGCCGGACTGGTGAAGATCGGCAAGGCCGGTCGCAACCGCTGGAAGGGCAAGCGCCCGCACGTGCGTGGCGTCGCCATGAACCCCGTCGACCACCCGCTCGGTGGCGGCGAGGGCAAGAGCTCTGGAGGACGCCACCCGGTGTCGCCGTGGGGGAAGCCCGAAGGGCGCACCCGCAAGAAGGGCAAGAAGTCCGACGAAATGATCATTCGCCGCCGTCGTGGCCGCGGAGCCCGGAGGTAATCGATGCCGCGCAGCCTGAAGAAGGGGCCGTTCGTCGACGACCACCTGCAGAAGAAGGTCGACGCGATGAACGCGTCGGGCGACCGCAAGGTGATCAAGACGTGGTCGCGCCGCTCCACCATCACTCCCGACATGGTCGGGCACACGCTCGCGGTCCACGACGGTCGCAAGCACGTGCCGGTCTACGTCACCGAGGCGATGGTGGGTCACAAGCTCGGCGAGTTCGCACCCACCCGCACGTTCCGGTACCACGCCGGACAGGAACGATCGAGTCGTCGCTGATGGCCGAGACCAAGACCCCGGAGACGATGGCGCGCCTGCGCCACCACCGCACGTCTCCCACCAAGGTCCGCCAGGTCCTCCGCCTCATCGTGGGCAAGGACGTCGCCGACGCGCGCGAGACGCTGCGCTTCTGCGAGCGCGGCCCGGCGGAGACGGTGATGAAGCTGCTCGACTCGGCCGTCGCCAACGCCGAGCACAACGACAACATCCCCGAAGAAGAGCTCTACGTCTCGCGTGCGTTCGCCGACGAGGGCCCCACGATGAAGCGCTGGCGTCCGCGTGCTCGCGGTCGCGGCACTCGCATCCGCAAGCGCACCAGCCACATCACGGTGGTCGTCGCTCGCTACGAGGACGAAGCGCTCGAGCAGCGGCGCACGCGCGAGGCCGCCGACACGCAGGCGCAGCGCGCCAGCCGTCGTCGCCGGGTGCAGGCCAGCCAGCGCAAGGCCGAGCGTGAAGCCGCCCGGGAGGCGGAGCACGACCACGATCACGATCACGACCACGATCACGAAGGCGAAGACCACGACCACGAGCACGACGACGAGCTCGTCGACGAGGTCGAGAGCGAGGTCGACACCGACACCGAGACCGACGTCGACGAGACCGAGGACGCGACCACGGCGGAGGCCGAGGACGCCCCCGAGGCATCGGATGACGAGGAGCCTGCCGAGGAGGAGTCCGACGACGACTCCGCCGAGGACGGCAGCACGGACACAGGCGCGAAGGGTTCGAAGTAATGGGACAGAAGGTCAACCCGTACGGGTTCCGCCTGGGGATCACCACCGACTGGAAGTCGCGGTGGTTCGCCGAGGACGCGGAGTACCGCGACAGCCTCATCGAGGACTGGAAGATCCGCGACTACCTCAAGCGTCAGCTCGAGCGCGCCGCGGTGAGCCGGGTCGAGATCGAGCGCACGCGCGACCGCCTGCGCGTCGACGTGTACACCGCGCGTCCGGGCATCGTGATCGGCCGTCGTGGTGCGGAGGCCGACCGCCTGCGCGCCGGGCTGCTCAAGATCACGGGCAACCCGAAGATCCACTTCAACATCCAGGAGATCAAGCAGCCCGAGCTCGACGCCACCCTCATCGCGCAGGGTGTCGCCGACCAGCTCACCGGGCGTGTCTCCTTCCGTCGCGCCATGAAGCGCGCGGTGCAGACCGCGATGAAGGCCGGCGCCCAGGGCATCCGCGTGCAGTGCAGCGGCCGCCTCGGTGGCGCGGAGATGTCGCGCAAGGAGTGGTACCGCGAGGGTCGCGTCCCGCTGCACACGCTGCGCGCCGACATCGACTACGGCGACGCCGAGGCCAAGACCACGTTCGGTCGCATCGGCGTGAAGGTGTGGATCTACAAGGGTGAGATCCTCCCCTACAAGTCGGCGGCCGAGGACAAGATCCAGAAGGAAGCGGCCATGGCCGTCGGCGAGACCTCGGGCCAGGGCCCGCAGCGTCGCGTCGTGAGCGCGGGTGGCGGTCGTCGCCGTCCCGCCGGTGAGGCCACGCAGGTCGACGGCACGCCCGACGACGTCGTGGAAGAGGCGGCTCCGCTGGTCAAGGAAGCCGACCCCGAGCTCGAGCGACTCCTCGCCGAAGAGGAAGAGATCGAGCGCCGCACCCGCCAGGGTCAGCACCACGAGACACCGAAGTTCCACGGCGGCGAGAGCGACGACTGACGAACATACGATGTTGATGCCCCGCAAGGTCAAGCACCGCAAGACCCATCGAGGCCGGATGACCGGCATCTCGAAGGGTGGAACGCGCGTGACGTTCGGCGACTACGGGATCCAGGCGCTCGAGCCCGGGTGGATCACCAACCGCCAGATCGAAGCTGCCCGTATCGCGATGACTCGCTACATCAAGCGTGGCGGGAAGGTCTGGATCAACATCTTCCCGGACAAGCCCGTCACCCAGAAGCCGGCCGAGACCCGCATGGGTTCCGGCAAGGGCAACCCCGAGCACTGGGTCGCCGTCGTGAAGCCCGGACGCGTGATGTTCGAGCTCTCGGGTGTGCCCGAGCCCACCGCACGTGAGGCGATGCGCCTCGCGATGCACAAGCTCCCGATCAAGACCCGCTTCGTGGTCCGCCAGGACGAGGGCTGACATGACGAAGGCTGCAGCAGAGCTGCGAGAACTGAACGACACCGAGCTCGAGCACCGGCTGGGCGAGGCGAAGGAAGAGCTGTTCAACCTCCGCTTCCAGAACGCCACCGGTCAGCTCGACAACGTCTCGCGCCTCCCGCAGGTGCGCCGCGAAGTCGCCCGCATCGAGACGCTGCTGCGCGAGCGCGAGATCACCGCCGCCGAGCAGCTGGAAGCGCAGGAGTAGGCCATGGCCGACGAGACCACGAGCAACCCAGAAGAGGCACGGACCACCCGCCGCAAGGTGCGGGAGGGTCTCGTGATCTCCACCAAGATGGACAAGACGGTCGTGGTGGCCGTGGTCAAGCACGTGCGGCACCGCCGTTACGGCAAGACCATGCAGCGCACCAGCCACCTCTACGCGCACGACGAGAACAACGAGGCGCGCGAGGGCGACCGCGTGCGCGTCTCCGAGACGCGGCCGATCTCCAAGCAGAAGCACTGGCGCGTCGAGGAAGTCCTGGAGCGTGCCCGGTGATCCAGCAGGAGAGTCGGCTCAAGGTGGCCGACAACTCGGGCGCCCGCGAGGTGCTCTGCATCAAGGTGCTCGGCGGTACCCGCCGGCGCTACGCAGGCATCGGCGACATCTTCGTCGCCACCGTGAAGGACGCGGTGCCCGGCGCAGCAGTGAAGAAGGGCGACGTCGTGAAGTGCGTCGTCGTCCGGACCAAGAAGGAGCGCCGCCGTCCCGACGGCAGCTACATCCGCTTCGACGAGAACGCGGCGGTGCTCATCAACGACCAGATGCAGCCGCGTGGCACGCGCATCTTCGGCCCGGTGGGTCGGGAACTGCGCGATCGCAGGTTCATGCGCATCGTGTCACTGGCACCGGAGGTGCTGTGAGCATGGCAACCAAGGCCAAGCCCAAGATGAAGCTCAAGAAGGGTGACCACGTCCAGGTCATCCAGGGCAAGGACATCGGCAAGCGCGGTGAAGTCGCGCACGTCTTCCCCGAGCGCAACAAGGTGATCGTCGAGAGCGCCGAAGGCGGCGGCATCAACATCGCCAAGAAGCACCAGAAGCCCACCAAGGCCACGATGCAGGGCGGCATCCAGGACAAGGCCATGCCCATCCACGTGTCGAACCTGATGCTGGTGTGCGGCAAGGACGGTCCGGTCAAGGTCGGCTACCGCATCGACCCCAACGGTGAGAAGCACCGCGTCTGCCGCAAGTGCGGAGCCGAGCTGTGAGCCCCACCTCCACTTCAGGGTCGGGCACCACCACCCGCCCGCGTCTCAAGGAGCGGTACCTCAGCGAGATCGTGCCCGCGCTCAAGAGCGAGCTCGAGCTCGGCAACGTGATGCAGGTGCCGCGCCTCGAGAAGATCGTGCTCAACTGCGGTGTCGGTCGCGCCACGCAGCAGGCTTCCCTGCTCGACGGCGCGGTCGCCGACCTCACGGTGATCACCGGTCAGAAGCCGCTCGTCACCCGGGCCAAGAAGTCGATCGCGGGCTTCAAGCTCCGCGAGGGCAACGCGATCGGCGCCAAGGTCACGCTGCGGGGCGACCGCATGTGGGAGTTCTACGACCGTCTGGTGAGCGTGGCGATCCCGCGCATCCGCGACTTCCGGGGCCTCAACCCCAGGTCGTTCGACGGCCGGGGCAACTACACGTTCGGCATCACCGAGCAGCTGATCTTCCCGGAGATCGATTACGACAAGATCGACACCGTCCGCGGGATGGACATCACCATCGTCACCACGGGCACCACCGACGACCAGGGCCGCGCACTCCTGCGGGCTCTGGGATTCCCGTTCCGCCGCGACGAGCAGAACCAGGGGTAAGGAACACATGGCGAAGAAAGCCCTTGTCCAGAAGCAGCAGCGCACTCCGAAGTTCAAGGTGCGCGGGTACACGCGGTGTCGCCGTTGCGGCCGCGCGCGCTCGGTCTACAAGCGCTTCGGGCTCTGCCGCATCTGCTTCCGCACCATGGCGCACGCCGGCGAAGTGCCCGGCGTGACCAAGGCATCGTGGTGAGGGTGATGTGGGAGTGCGCTCATGATGACCGACCCGATCGCCGACATGCTCACCCGTCTGCGGAACGCGAACATCGCGTTCCACGACGAGGTGCTGATGCCGTCGTCGAAGCTGAAAGAGGCCTTGGCCCGCATCCTCGAACGCGAGGGCTACATCGCGGGCTGGGACGTCGCCAAGGACGAGAAGCGTCCCGGCAACCAGCTGAAGATCGAACTGAAGTACACGCCCGACCGCAAGCGCACGATCTCCGGACTGAAGCGCGTCTCGAAGCCTGGCCTCCGGGTCTACATGGGTTCGCACGACGTGCCTCGCGTGCTCGGCGGCATGGGCATCGCCATCCTCTCGACCAACCAGGGACTCATGACCGACCGCGAGGCGCGCCAGCGTCGTGTGGGCGGCGAGGTCCTCTGCCAGGTCTGGTAACGGAGCACCCGATGTCTCGAATCGGCAAGCAGCCCATCACGATCCCGAGCGGCGTCGAGGTCACCCTCGACGGCAGCCACGTCACGGTCAAGGGCCCCAAGGGGACCCTCGAGTACGACGCGCCCGCCGACATCACCATCGCCCGTGAGGGCGACGACCTCGTGGTGAGCCGTCCCGACGACGAGCGCGAGCACCGTTCGCTGCACGGTCTCACCCGGTCGTTGGTCGCCAACATGGTGGCCGGCGTGTCCGAGGGCTTCACCAAGGAGCTCGAGATCGTCGGCGTCGGCTACCGCGCCGCCGCCGCCGGGCCGCGCCGCATCGACCTGCAGCTCGGCTTCTCGCACCCGGTCGCGGTCGACGCGCCCGAGGGCGTGGAGTTCGAGGTGCCCAGCCCCACCCGCATCACGGTGAGGGGCTACGACAAGCAGCTCGTCGGCCAGGTGGCCGCCGACATCCGCAAGATCCGCAAGCCCGAGCCGTACAAGGGCAAGGGCATCCGCTACGTCGACGAGCGTGTGCTGCGCAAGGCCGGCAAGTCGGCGAAGTAGAGGGACCACTGATGCAGAACCGACTGGTTGCCAGGGACCGCCGTCATCGGCGGGTCCGCAAGAAGGTGCGAGGCACCGCGGCGCGTCCGCGCCTGACGGTGTTCCGCTCGAGCAAGCACATCTACGCGCAGGTGATCGACGACGTGCAGGGCATCACGCTCGCGTCGGCGTCCACCGCCGAGAAGGCGTTCAGCGGTGCCGGTGGCACCGTCGACGCCGCGAAGAAGGTCGGCAAGCTCGTGGGCGAGCGCGCCAAGGACGCCGGCATCGACACCGTGGTCTTCGACCGCGGTGGCAACCGCTACCACGGCCGCGTCGCCGGCATCGCCGACGGCGCGCGCGAAGCCGGGCTCACGCTGTAGCTCCCTAAAACCGTCAGGGAAGAGGACACTCATGGCCGAAGGCCAGTTCGAAGAGCGAGTCATCGCCATCAACCGCGTCGCCAAGGTCGTCAAGGGCGGCCGGCGGTTCTCCTTCACCGCGCTCGTCGTGGTGGGCGACGGCGCGGGCAACGTGGGCCTGGGCTACGGCAAGGCCAAGGAAGTGCCCGCCGCGATCCAGAAGGGGATGGAAGAGGCGCGCAAGCGTCTCTTCAACGTGCCGCTCGCGGGCGACACCATCACCCACACGATCATCGGCGAGCACGACGCCGCACGCGTGCTGCTGAAGCCCGCGGCGCCCGGTACCGGCGTCATCGCCGGTGGTGCGGCGCGCGCCATCCTCGAGGCCGCCGGTGTGCACGACGTGCTGGCGAAGTCGCTCGGCTCGTCGAACGCGATCAACGTGTCGCGCGCGACCATCAACGGTCTCCGCGAGCTGCGTCGTCCGGAAGAGGTCGCCCGCCTCCGGGGCAAGTCGCCCGAAGAGGTGTCGACCGCGGGCATGCTGCCGCGCGTACCGCGAGCGCAACATGAAGAAGACCGAAGTCACCGAGGTCGCGTGATGGCAACGCTGCGCGTCACTCAGGTCAAGTCCACGATCGGCACGAAGCCGAAGCAGCGCGGCACCATCCGCGCGCTCGGTCTGAAGCGGATCAACCACACCGTCGAGTTGCCCGACCGCCCGGAGATCCGCGGCATGGTCGCTCGGGTGCCCCACCTCGTGACCGTCGAAGAGGTCAGCTGATGAAGGTCCACGATCTGCAACCGTCGCCCGGGGCCAAGACCCCGCGCCGACGCGTCGGCCGAGGCATCGCCGGCAAGGGCGGCAAGACCGCCGGTCGCGGCACCAAGGGCCAGGGCGCGCGCAACAACATCGCGCCCCGGTTCGAAGGTGGTCAGACGCCGATCCACCGCCGCACGCCCAAGGCCAAGGGCTTCAAGAACCCGTTCCGGGTCGAGTACGTCGTCGTGAACCTCGACACCCTGGAGTCGCTCGACACCGGCACCGAGGTCGACCCCGGCGTGCTGCGTTCGCACGGCCTGGTGGCCAAGCGCGGCCTGGTCAAGATCCTCGGTCGGGGCGAGCTCACCAAGGCGCTGACGGTGCGCGCGCACGGCTTCTCGCAGGGCGCGATCGCCGCCATCGAGGGTGCGGGCGGCCGGGTCGAGGTCATCCCGGCCCCGTGGGGCGACGGACGTCCTCCGGCCCGCGGCAACGCACACACCAACCGATAAGCTCGCAGATCCCGCCCGCGAGCCCTTTCCCCACCTGACTTCGGACTGTCGAGAGGAGGTCGAGCCCCCATGCTGTCCCGCCTGCGGAACATGTTCCGGGTGCCCGATCTCCGTAACAAGATCCTCTTCACGATCGGGATCATCGCGGTCTACCGGCTCGGTGCGCACCTGCCGGTGCCGTACGTCGACTTCAGCGCGATCAAGCAGCTCCAGCACAACGCGGAGAGCACCGGCGGCGTGGTCGGGTTCCTCGACCTCTTCTCCGGTGGCGCGATCACGAACGTCGCCATCTTCTTCCTCGGGATCATGCCGTACATCACGGCGTCGATCATCATGCAGCTGCTCGGTGTCGTCATCCCGAAGCTCGAGCAGTGGCAGAACGAGGGGCAGGTCGGGCAGAAGAAGATCACGCAGTGGACCCGCTACGTCACCATCGGCCTCGCCGTGGTGCAGTCCACCGGCTTCGTGTTCGCACTCCACCAGGGCAAGAGCGGCCTGCTCGGCTTCTCCGGCTTCCAGGGCCAGGACCTCATCCCGCACTTCACCGCCGGCAAGGCCGCGCTCATCGTGCTCACGTGGACCGCGGGAACCGCGATGGTCATGTGGCTCGCCGAGCTCATCACCCAACGCGGCATCGGCAACGGGATGTCGATCCTGATCTTCGCGTCCGTGGTGTCGCGCCTGCCCGCGCAGGGCTCCGCGATCTGGAGCCAGGGCAGCAAGTTCCAGTTCTTCACCATCATCGCCATCGGCATCGCGATGATCGTCGGCATCGTGTTCGTGGAGTCGGGGCAGCGACGCATCCCAGTCCAATTCGCCAAACGCGTGGTGGGCCGCCGCATGTACGGCGGCCAGAGCACCTACATCCCACTGAAGGTCAACCAGTCGGGTGTGATCCCGGTGATCTTCGCGAGTTCGATCCTGTCGTTCCCCGCGCTCATCGCCTCGGCGCTCGGCGACAACTTCAACGGCGTGCAGCAGTGGATCAACGACAACCTGGTGAACCACCAGGGCTGGTGGTACATCGGCTTCTACACGTTGCTGATCATCTTCTTCTCGTACTTCTACACGGCCATCGCGTTCAATCCGGCGCAGCAGGCCGACATCATCCGCAAGCAGGGTGGCTTCATTCCCGGCATCCGGCCCGGACCACCGACCGAGCGCTACCTGGCGAAGGTGCTCAACCGGATCACGCTGCCCGGGTCATTGTTCCTCGCCGTCATCGCCGTCACGCCGTTGCTGGTGTTCGCGTTCTGGGACATCAGCCAGTTCCCCTTCGGCGGCACGTCGTTGCTCATCACCGTGGGCGTCGCCCTCGAGACGATGAAGCAGATCGACAGCCAGCTGATGATGCGGAACTACGAAGGTTTCCTGGCCTGACATGAACGGCTCCGGGGTACGCCTCGTACTGCTCGGCAAGCCGGGCGCCGGCAAGGGAACGCAGGCAGCTCTGCTGTCGACTCACTACGGCGTCGAGCACCTCTCCACCGGCGATGTCTTCCGCGCCGCGGTGGCGCAGGGCACGTCCACCGGTCTCGAAGTGCAGCAGTATCTCGACACCGGCGAGCTCGTCCCCGACGACATCGTGATCCGCGTCGTCGACGAGCACTTCGCCGCCGGCGGCCCGCTCGAAGACGGCTTCATCCTCGACGGGTTCCCGCGCACCCTGGTGCAGGCGGAGGAGCTCGAGCAGGTGCTCACCGACCACCCGCTCGACCTCGTCATCAACATCGACGTGCCGACCGACACGATCCTCCACCGCATCGCCGGACGTCGGGTGTGCGTGAACTGCGGCGCCAGCTACCACCTCACCAGTCGGCCGACGGTCAACTGGACCTGCGACGTGTGCGGCGGCGAGGTCGTGCAGCGCGACGACGACACCGAGGCCGCGGTCGCGACCCGGCTCGAGGCGTACCAGCGCCAGACGGTGCCGATCATCGACTTCTACTGCAACCTCGGGAAGCTGGTCGAGGTCGACGGCGTCGGCGAGGGCAACGAGGTCCAGGAGCGTCTGATCAAGGAGATCGACGGGCGCTTCCAGCCCGGTCGAAGTTGATCACCCGCAAGAACGCCCAGCAGCTCGCACTGATGCGACGCGCGGGCGAGGTGGTGGCGGAGATGCACGAGCTCTGCATCCGCGCCGCGGTGCCGGGCGCCACCACGCTCGACGTCGACGCGGTGGCACGCGAGGTGCTGGCGCGACGCGGTGCGCAGTCGAACTTCCTCGGGTACCACGGGTTCCCCGCGGTGGTGTGCACGTCGCCCAACGACGTGATCGTCCACGGCATCCCGAGTGCCGAGGTCGTGCTGCAGGAGGGCGACATCCTGTCGATCGACTGCGGGGCGATCATCGAGGGCTGGCACGGCGACGCCGCGGTGACGGTCCCGATCGGCGAGGTCGACGACGAGTCGATGCGGCTGATGGAGGTGACCCGGCGCTCGTTGGAGGCCGCCATCGAGCAGGTGGTGGAGGGGCACCGCCTCGGTGACGTGGGCGCGGCGGTGGAGGGCATCGCCGAGCAGGCGGGGTTCTCGGTCGTCCGCGAGTACGTCGGCCACGGCATCGGCACCGCCATGCACGAGGACCCCAACGTCCCGAACTACGGGCCCGCGGGTCGGGGGATGAAGCTGAAGGAGGGGCACGTCTTCGCCATCGAACCGATGGTGAACGCGGGCACCGCCGAGACCGAGGTGCTCGACGACGGCTGGACCGTCGTCACGCTCGACGGCCGCCGCTCCGCCCACTTCGAGCACACCATCGCCGTCACCGAGCACGGCCCCGAGGTGCTCACCCTCCCGCGCTGACGTCCCGGCGCCTGTCTCAAAGAACCGGCAAAAGGTAGCGATCTGTTTCAGATCTGAAACGAATCGCTACCTTTCGGCGCTGGCTCGGTAAGACGCGGCGATCTGGCGACACAGACTCAGTGGAGACTGTGCGCGTTGGCGGAACCTGACCACGACTACTTGGCGACGCTCTGGGATCGCCACGCCGATCAGGTCTACGCGTACGCGCGGAGACGGGTGGGTGCGACGGACGCGCCCGACGTGGTGTCGGAGGTGTTCGCGGTGGCCGTGGCGAATCCGAGGAAGGTGCCCGACGAGGCGCTGCCCTGGCTCTACCGCACCGCGTGGAACGTGATCGCCAACCACTGGCGAACGGAGGAACGTCGGAGACGACTCGTGGCCGCGGCATCCGAGGCCCCCGATCATGCGGCCGACATCGCCGAGCGTGATGCGTTGCTCGGCGCGCTGGCGACTCTGTCGGACGCCGACCGCGAGGCGCTGTTGCTGACCGCGTGGGAAGGGCTGGACGCGCGCGATGCCGCTCGTGCGGCGGATTGCTCGGCGTCGACGTTCTCGGTGCGCCTGCATCGCGCGCGGCGACGCTTCGAGCTGGCGCTCGCGCTCCAGGACGAAGAGGTCGTGCCGTGAGGGATGCGATGGAGCAACTGCGCGACGCCAACCCGGTCCCGCGGAACCTTTCCGCCGGCTGGTCGGCGAGCGCTGAGGGTCAGGCGGCGAAGGACGGGTCGACGCACTTCGAACGGCGCGGACGTTCACGTCTCGCAGCCGCGATCGTGGCAGCTGTCCTCGTCGTCGCGCTCGCCGCGTTGATCGCACTCGTGAGGAACGGTGCGAGCGACGACGCGACCACGCCGTCGTCGACATCGGTCGTCGACCGGCTCGGGCGCGGGGCGTGGTCCGGAGATCGACGCGGGTCCGGCCCACGGGCTCGAGAACGTCACCACGATCTGGACTGGGCACGAGGTCATCGTCTGGGGCGACAGGCCCAACACGTCTGCCGGCGCGGCGTACAACCCCGAGACCGGGAAGTGGCGCGCGCTCGCACCTTCGGGGCTGGGGCTGCGGCGCGGTGCGGTCGTGCGTTGGCTCGGCGATGTGATGCTGGTCTGGGGTGGCTGGGATCCGGCGGAGTTCCGTGTGACCCCGGCCACCGACATCGCCGCGCTACACGCCCAGCACCGACACCTGGCGCCGACTCGGGAGCGCGCCGTTCGGCCCGCCGCGCGCCGACCTCGGCGCGGCCACCGCGGTGTGGACGGGGAGTCTGCTGGTCATGACCAACCCGTTGGCACCGCAGGGGCCGGCCGCGACGGCCTACGACCCGAAGTTCAACTCGTGGATCTCGGTGCCCGATCCGCCGGTCTCGCTCACCGGCAGCGACTCCCTGCGAGCCGCGTGGTCCGGACGCCAGGTCGTCTACACCTTCGCGAACCAGCCCGGCGGCCGAGACTCGGTTGCCTACGATCCCGCGACACGAACATGGCAGGGGTTCTCTGACCTCTCGGTCAGCTTCGTGGCCGCGTCCGACGTGGTGCGCGACGGCGATGGCGTGGTGTCGGTGAGTCTCGAAGCCGACGAGCTGGGAGCACGGCGGCTGGTCGGGCACAGCAGCCTCTGGGTTCCCGTCGGTCCCGGGTTTCCCCACCCCACCGCGTGCGACGTCGTGACGACGCCGTTGCCGAGCGGCGTCGCAGTCTCCTGCGATGCCCGTCACCTCCTCGGGCTCGCGCTGCCGAACCGGAGCTGGCAGCCACTCCCCGTGTCGCCGGCGCACCTGTCGCGTAGCATGGTGTGGACGGGCCGGAACCTCGTCGCATTCTCCGCAGACGACCTGCTCGTGCTGGTGCCCGCCCGGCGCTGAGCGCGGCAAATGTCCGATTGTTGTGACGGGCCTTCTTCATATAGCATGGTCGGTCGGCCCTAGAAGGTTTTTGCGCGCATTTCCGCGCGCCCGGCATTGAAGTAGGTGGAAAGTCCTGGCCAAGCCCAAGGACGACACGATCCTGGTCGAGGGGACGGTCGTCGAACCGCTGCCCAACGCCATGTTCCGAGTTGAGCTCGAGAACGGGCACAAGGTGCTCGCGCACATCTCCGGGAAGATGCGCATGCACTACATCAGGATCCTCCCGGGTGACCGTGTGCAGGTCGAGCTCACGCCCTACGACCTCAGCCGTGGCCGCATCACCTATCGCTACAAGTGAGAGAGATGTTCGATGAAGGTCCGACCGTCGGTCAAGAAGATGTGCGAGAAGTGCAAGGTGATCCGTCGTCACGGAGCCGTGCGCGTGATCTGTCAGAACCCTCGCCACAAACAGCGCCAGGGCTAGTCGGCGCCATGAAGCACCAGGAGAACTGAGTTGGCTCGAATCTCGGGAGTCGACATCCCGCGCGAGAAGCGGTTGGAGATCTCGCTCACCTACATCTTCGGCGTCGGCCGCACGCGCGCCAAAGAGATCTGCGATGGCGTCGGCATCTCGCGCGACACGCGCGTTCGTGACCTCACCGAAGAAGAGGTCGCGCAGCTGCGCACCTACGTCGACGGCAACCTGAAGGTCGAGGGTGACCTCCGCCGCGAGGTCGCCGCCGACATCAAGCGCAAGGTCGAGATCGGCAGCTACGAAGGCCTGCGGCACCGCCGTGGCCTCCCCGTCCGCGGTCAGCGCACGCGCACCAACGCGCGCACGCGCAAGGGACCCAAGAAGACCGTGGCCGGGAAGAAGAAGGCCCGCAAGTAACCAGATCGCAGGAAAAGGAACTCGAGTATGGCCAAGCCGGCTGCCGGCGGTCGTCGTCCCAAGCGGCGCGAGCGCAAGAACATCGCGTACGGGACGGCGCACATCAAGTCGTCGTTCAACAACACCATCATCACCTTCACCGACCAGCAGGGGAACACCATCGCGTGGGCCTCGGCCGGCAACGTGGGGTTCAAGGGTTCTCGCAAGAGCACGCCGTTCGCCGCGCAGCTCGCGGCCGAGACCGCGGCGCGACGCGCCATGGAGCACGGCGTGCGCAAGGTCGACGTGGTGGTGAAGGGTCCCGGCTCCGGCCGTGAGACCGCCATCCGCACCATCCAGAACACGGGCATCGAGGTCGTGGGCATCAAGGACGTCACCCCGATCCCGCACAATGGCTGCCGCCCGCCCAAGCGTCGGAGGGTCTGAGTCATGGCGCGTTACACCGGAGCCGTCTGCCGACTCTGTCGGCGCGAGCGGATGAAGCTGTTCCTCAAGGGCGCCAAGTGCGACACGATGAAGTGCCCGGTCGAGCGGAAGCCGTACCCGCCCGGCCAGCACGGTCGTGGTCGCATCCGCGACAGCGAGTACCTGCTCCAGCTGCGTGAGAAGCAGAAGGCCAAGCGCATCTACGGCATGCTCGAGAAGCAGTTCCGCAACGTCTACGCGGTTGCGAACAGCGAGAAGGGCATCACCGGCGAGAACCTGCTCCGCATGCTCGAGCTCCGGCTCGACAACGTGGTGTTCCGCACCGGCTTCGCGGCCAGCCGCAACCAGGCGCGCCAGTTCGTGCGCCACGGGCACGTGCTGGTCAACGGCAAGCGCGTGACGATCCCGTCGTACCAGGTGCGCAAGGGCGACGTCGTCGAGATGTCGGCCAAGGCCCAGAAGATGATCGTGCTGCGCCACAACATCGACACGATCGACCGTGCGGTGCCGATGTGGCTCGAGGTCACCGCCGACGACTTCAAGGCGGTCGTGCGCGACCTGCCGCTCCGGGACCAGATCGACGTTCCCGTGCGCGAGCAACTCATCGTCGAGCTCTACTCCAAGTAATTCCCGTCCCACCGTCCGCGGGCGGTTCGCGGACCGGACAGGCCAGATCACCAGATCAGAGGCGATGCATCCATGCTCATCATCCAGCGTCCCCAAGTCGAGGCCGGCGAGGCGGAGGGCAACCTCCAGCAGTTCACCATCGCACCGCTCGAGCCGGGCTTCGGCCACACACTCGGCAACAGCCTTCGCCGCACGTTGCTCTCGTCGATCCCGGGCGCCGCGGCCACGCAGGTCCGCTTCGACGAAGCCCTGCACGAGTTCGACGTCATCCCGGGCGTGAAGGAAGACGTCACCGACCTGATCCTCAACATCAAGGACCTCGTGCTGACGTGTTCGGCCGAGGAGCCGGTGACCCTCCGCCTCGACGCCCGTGGTCCGGGTGAGGTCACGGCCGGCGACATCCAGACCACCGCCGACGTCGAGATCCTCAACCCCGAGCTGCACCTCGCGACGGTCAACGCCAAGGGCCGCCTCGCCGTCGACCTCACCGTCGAGCAGGGCCGGGGCTACCTCTCGGCGGAGCGCAACAAGCGCACGTCGACCATCGGTCTCATCCCGGTCGACGCGATCTTCTCGCCCGTGCGCCGCGTGGCGTTCACGGTCGAGCCCACCCGCGGTCGAGCAGGCCACCAACTACGACAAGCTCACGCTCGAGATCGAGACCGACGGTTCGATCTCGCCGCGCGACGCGCTGTCGTCGGCCGGTGACACGCTCCGCAACCTCGTGGCGCTGGTCGCCGACCTGAGCGACGAGCCCCGCGGCCTCGAGCTCGGCGAGGTGGCGCCGTCCACCGCGTCGCCCGACCTCGAGCTGCCGATCGAGGAGCTCGAGCTGTCGGAGCGTCCGCGCAACTGCCTCAAGCGCGCCCGGGTCGACACCATCGGCCAGCTGGTGACGAAGACGGAGGACGACCTCCTCGCGATCACGAACTTCGGTTCGAAGTCGCTCGACGAGGTGCTCCAGAAGCTCGACGAGCGGGGCCTGGCCCTGCGGACCAAGGAGTAACCATGCCGACCCCCAAGAAGGGTCCGCGCATCGGCCGCGACCCCGCCCACCAGCGCCTGATCCTGGCCAACATGGCGTCGAGCCTGTTCGAGGCCGGCTACGTGGTCACCACCGTCAACCGGGCGAAGATGCTGCGTCCCTACGCGGAGCACATCATCACCAAGGCGAAGAAGGGTGGCGTGCACCAGCGTCGCCAGGTGATCGCGACCATCCACGACCAGGACGTCACGCACAAGCTCTTCGCCGAGATCGGGCCGCGCTACCGCGACCGTCCGGGTGGCTACCTGCGCATCCTGAAGCTCGGTCCGCGCCCCGGTGACAACGCGCCCATGGCGCGCATCGAACTGGTGTGACCCAGCTTCCGCTCTCCGGAGCGGGGGACGAGCACGTGGGTGACCGTGTGCTCAAGCTCACGGTCGCGTACGACGGCACCGATTTCCGCGGGTTCGCCACGCAACTCGAGCAGCGCACCGTCGAGGGCGTGTTGCTCGACGTGTTCGGCGCGCGCCTTGCGGCGTGACGATCTGTGTCGCTGACCTGCGCCGGGCGCACCGACGCCGGCGTGCACGCGTGGGGCCAGGTGGTGGGGGTTCCGGTCCCCGACGATGTCGACGCCGACAAGCTCGCGTACGTCGATCACGCGCCAGCTCGCCCCCGAGGTGGTCGTGCGCCACGCGGAGGTGGTCGACGCGCCGCTTCGACGCGCGGCGCGACGCGCGGTGGCGCGCGTACCGGTACACCATCGTGAACCGTCCCGCGCCCGACCCGTTCCTGGCCCGCACCGCGTGGTGGGTGCCGGAACCGCTCGATCTCTCGTTGCTGCGACTGGGTGCCGACCCGTTCCTCGGCCTGCACGACTTCGCGTCGTTCTGCCGCAAGCGTCGAGGGCAGGACCACCACCCGCCGGGTGCTCGAGTCGAGCTGGCTCGATCTTGGCGACGGTGTGCTGCGCTACGACATCACCGCGTCGGCGTTCTGCCAGCGGATGGTGCGTTCGATCGTGGGGACGCTCGTCGACGTCGGCGCCGGGAAGATCCGCCCCGGTGAGATCCTCGGCATCCTGCGCGCGCGAGACCGCAACGCGGCGGGAAGGGTAGGAGAACCTCAGGGACTGTGTCTCTGGGAAGTCGGGTACTGACGCACCTTTCGTGGGTAGCGTTCACGTCGTGGCCGACGCAACGTTCGACAAGGCGCGACTCGCGCGCCTGCGCGACATGCACGCCGACGAGGTCAACGGCGGCGCGTTGTTCCGCGGCCTGGCCGAGTACGCGGATCCGGGCGCGCCGCGACGTGTTCCTCACGCTCGCGGCTGCAGAGGAACGTCACGCCGCGCACTGGGAGCAGTTGTTGCGCGAGGCCGGTGTCGAACCGCGCACGCCGCGCACACCGTTCCGCGTGCGGGCGCTGTGCTTCCTCGCGCGCTTCCTCGGCACCGAGGCCGTGTTGCCGCTGATGTTGCGCACCGAAGCGGCGGAGGCCGACCGCTACCAGTCCGACGTCGAGGCCACCGACGTGATGGCGCAGCAGGAGCGGGCCGCCGGCCGCACCATCGCCGCCATGCAGGGCATCCCCGAAGGCGGTCGCATCGCCCGCTCCGAGGGTCGCCACCGCGCCGAGGTCGGTGGTGTGCTGCGCGCCGTGGTGTTCGGCGTGAACGACGGCCTCGTGTCGAACTTCTCGCTGGTGATGGGCGTCGCCGGCGGCACCAGCAACAACAGCATCGTGTTGCTCGCCGGCATCGCCGGGCTGGTGGCCGGCGCGTTCTCGATGGCGTCGGGCGAGTGGATCTCGATCCGCTCGCAGCGTGAGCTGTACGAGAACGAGCTGCGCATCGAGCAGGAGGAGCTGCGCGCGTTTCCCGAGGAGGAGCGCGACGAGCTCGAGATGATCTACCGGGCCAAGGGCATCTCCGCCGACGACGCGCGTGCGCTCGTCGACACCCTCATGAACCGCAACGACGTCGCGCTCGACACGCTCGCGCGCGAGGAGCTGGGCCTCGACCCGCAGACCCTCGGGTCGCCGTGGGTGGCTGCGGGCTCGTCGTTCGTCGCGTTCGCGCTCGGGCGCCGCGCTCCCGGTGATCCCGTTCCTGTTCGGCAGCGGAACCGCGCGCCACGATCGTCGCCGCGATGATCTCGATCGTGGCGCTGTTCGCGGTCGGCGCGGCGACGTCGATCTTCACCGGTCGTCACGCTGGACGGGCCGGCCTGCGCATGGCGCTCATCGGCGCGGTGGTCGCCGCGGTCACGTTCGGGATCGGCAGCCTCGTCGGCCAGGCGGTAAACCGTCTAGCTGTCGACGTAGAGGAAGCTGTAGCCCTCGTCGCGCACCTGGATGCCGGCGTCGCGCAGCGCGACGTCCCAGTCGCCGCGCACCGCGGGGTCGGTCTCCTGCATGCCGTGGTCGGCCACGAGCACGAACGCGGCGTCGTCGAACACGCCGGCGCGCTCGACCGCCGCGAGCACCTCGCCGACGCGGGCGTCGGAGTCGCGCACCGACGCCTCGGCGATCTCGGAGAACGGTCCGCCCTCGTGGAAGGCGGAGTCGGTGAGGGTGAAGTTGCACCACGTGAACCGTGGGAGTGGGTACGACTGGTCGCGGTAGTGGCCGCTCCAGATGCCGACCGCCTGCTCGGCACCCATGTGGTCGACCACCGACGACCACGCGTAGTCCTTCGACGGCCGCACGAACCGCTCGGTGGTGTGGGGCAGACCCTCGGGTGACTCCGGGATCGGCGGCACCTCACCGCGACGGAAGAAGTCGAAGGTGGAGTAGTCGGCACCCACGTCGCAGGGTTCGTTGACCGACGCGGTGAACGCGCCCGGCTCGCTCCGGTGGACGGCCTCGTGCAGGGTCTCGACGCCGGGGGTGAGGTGGTCCATCGCCCACGGCCAGGTGGCCTGCGAGTTGGTGATCACCTGCTCGCCCTTCGCGCGGTCGAACCACGCGTTGTGCAGGATGCCGTGGTGCCCGGGCAGACGCCCGGTGAGGATCGACGTGTGGTTGGCGAGCGTGACCGTCGGCAGTCCGGCCATCGCACCCCACTCGTACGCGGTCCCCATCTCGATGAGGCGTGCGACGTTCGGCGCCTCGCCCGACGCCGCCATCGCGTGCAGCACGTTGGGGTTCACGCCGTCGAACAGGAAGCCGATGACGTGGCGGGGTCGGCCGCCGGCGACGTCGAGCACGTCGTCGCGCACGACACCGTCCTGACCGGCGAGATGACGGCCGTGTTCGTCGGGCGCGCAGCCGAGCAACTCGGCGATGGTGGGGGCGACGTCGACCAGCCGACCGGTCCGCGGGACGAGCCCGTCGTTGCGCACGCCCTTGCCCGCGATCACGAACGGCGCCCGTGCCTGCACGATGCCCAAGGAACCGTGCTCGCCCCGGTGACCACCCTGGTCTTCCCAGTTGTGGGCGGCGGAGTGCAGCACGCACAGGTCGGGCGCCGCCGGATGGTCGAAGAGCTGCGCGACGTGGTCGAACGCGTAGGGGTACGAGTTGGTGTCGCGTGCCGGGTGCGGGTCGGCGCGCTCCGCGTCGAGACCGACCAGCCGGTCGGGCGACTGGTCGGCGAGCGGGTCCGAACCGGTGATCCCGATGCGCTCGTAGCCGTCGGGCCCGGGTCCGGTGCGGCGGAACGTGACCGCGCCCGCCGCGCTCGCCACCTCGTACGTGTCGTCGACGGGCGACTCCACCCGACGGGCCACCATGTCGACGATCGGCGCCAGCTGTGCGTCGAGCAGCACGTCCAGCGCGCGGTCGAGGTCGCTCACGCGCGAGAGGCTACCGACCCCTGCAAGGTTGCGTCACCTGAGCGTGACATACGCGTCGAGTGACGCAACCTCGTGAAAGGGAGTTCAGCTCGGGACGACCAGCCAGATCGCGCCGGCGCCGCCGGTGCCGTCGGTGACGACGTAGAGGTTCCCGTCGGGGCCCTGCACCGCCGACCGCAGGCGCACGCCGCGGGCGAGCGCGGTGACCGCAGACCCGGTGAGCGACGTGCCCGCGCCGTTCAGGTGCATCACCAGCAGGCGCTGGCCGACGTCGGGGCTGCCGTCGAGGCACGCGACGACGAGCGCGCCGTCCCAGCTCTTCCACTTCGTGCCCGACACGAACGTGCCGCCCGACGGCGCGACCGTCACGCCACCCGACTGCCACACCGGCGTCATCGTGTTGCCGGGTTCGATCGACACGTCGGTCATCGGCTTCGACTGGTCGTACCCGCCGGAGCCGTTGTTGGGGTTCCAACCGGAGTTGGCCCCGTTCACGAGCTTGTTGACCTCGTCGTTGACGTCGGGGCCGTGCTCGATCGAGTACGGGTCGTTCGACCCCGGCCGGAACGCCAGTCCTTGCGGGTTGCGGTGCCCTCGCGTGTACCAGCGCGAGCCGGAGACGTTCCCGGGCCACGGGTTGCCGTCCTGGTCGATGCGCAGGATCTTGCCCGCGAGCACCGTCGCCGACTGCGGCCCGGTGGCGGTCGTCCCGTCGCCGGTGCTGACGAACAGCGCGCCGGTCCCGGGTTGGAAGCGCACGCGGCAACCGTTGTGGATCGAGGAGTGCGGGAGGCCGGTGACGATCGGGGTCCAGTCCGACAGCGCGACGAACGCGCCGGCGGCGTAGTTCACGTCGAAGCGGGCGACCCGGTTGTCGGAGGTGGTCGAGTAGCAGACGAAGGCGCGGCGGTTCGTCGAGCCGTCGAAGCCGGGGCTCAGGGCGATGCCCATGAGTCCGCCCTCGCCCGTCGGGTCGAAGTTGTGGTCGAACTGGGTCACGCCGCCCAGGGGGCGGGCCCGCTCCGAGCCGTTGATCCGGGCGAAGATCACCCCGGAGTCGTTCTCGGTGTAGAGCGGCGGCTGCCCGCCGGCGGGGAACGCGAGGTCCCAGATCTTGGTGCGCCCGGCGACCCAGTCGTCGACCGTGGTGAGGGCCGGACCCCCGGGCTCGGCGGGCGGGAAGGGCGCGCAGGCGGCGGCGACCCCGGCGACCAGGGCCACCGCGACACCGTGATGGAGTGCGCAGGGATTCGGACCATGGAGTGACCTGCCTCGGGACTCGTGGGGATCCCCAGTATCGGCCCCGTCGCGCTCCGGGCTGTAGCCCGCTGGGACGGCTGCATCGGCCCGATTGCTGCCGGACCCGCCCGCGGACTAGATTGTCCCTTCGCGTCCGACGCCGATTCGGCCATCCGATCAGGTTGCGACGCCTCCGCAATTCTTCGTGAGGATCCGTTGCGCACGTTCACCCCGAAACCCGCTGACATCAACCGCGCCTGGCACGTGATCGACGCCGAGGGCCAAGTCCTGGGCAAGGTCGCCACCGAGGTGGCCACCCTCCTGCGCGGGAAGCACAAGCCGATCTGGGCGCCCCACGTCGACACCGGCGACCACGTGATCGTGGTCAACGCCGCCAAGCTCGACATCAGCGCCCGCAAGCTCGCCGACAAGCAGTACCACCGGCACTCGGGCTACCCGGGCGGTCTCACCACCGAGTCGCTCGAGCACCTCATCGCCCGTGACCCCGAGCGCGTCGTGCGCCTCGCGGTGCGGGGCATGCTGCCGAAGAACCGCCTCGGCCGGGCGATGATCCGCAAGCTGCGGGTCTACGCCGGTCCCACCCATCCGCACATCGCCCAGCAGCCGCAGCCCCGCGCGCTGGCGTCGAAGCGTTCGTAGGAGCACAGTGCCCAAGCCTCTCATCCAGAGCACCGGTCGCCGCAAGGAGGCCGTCGCGCGCGTTCGTCTGCGCCCCGGTTCCGGCGTGATCACCGTGAACGGCCGTCCGTTCGACCAGTACTTCCCGATCCTCACCCACCGGGTGGTCGCGCTCGAGCCGCTGCGCCTCACGCAGACCGCCGACGTGTACGACGTCGACGCCACGCTCGACGGCGGTGGCGTGAGCGGCCAGGCCGGCGCGCTGCGCCTCGGCATCGCCCGTGCGCTCATCGCCCTCGACGAGGAAGCCCGCCCCGGTCTCAAGAAGGCTGGCCTCCTCACGCGTGACGCGCGCGAGAAGGAGCGGCGCAAGTACGGCCTCAAGAAGGCCCGCAAGGCGCCGCAGTACTCGAAGCGCTGAGGCGCTCCCAGCACTTCGACATGGGCTCCACATGACGTTGCGATTCGGCACCGACGGGGTGCGCGGCGTCGCCAACGTCGAGCTCACCTCCGAACTGGTCACCGCGCTCGGTCGTGCGGCTGCGCGGGTGCTCGGCAGCGACCAGCCGTTCGTGGTCGGCCGCGACACGCGCCGCTCGGGTCCGATGCTCGAAGCCGCGCTGATCGCAGGTCTGTGCGCCGAGGGTGCCGACGTGCTGTTGGTGGGCGTGCTCCCCACGCCCGGCGTCGCGCACGCGGCGCGTGAGCGCGGCGCTCCCGCGGCGGTCATCTCCGCCAGTCACAACTCCTTCGGCGACAACGGCATCAAGCTGTTCGCACCGGGCGGGCGCAAGATCCCGGAGTCGCTCGAGCGCGAGGTCGAGCAGGAGCTGCGCGCGCTCGCCGTCACGCAGCCCGAGCCCGGACCCGAGGGGTTCGGCGTCGGCGTGTCGAGCGAGCACCGCACCGCGCTCGACGACTACGTCGCGACGCTCGTCGACTCGCTGCAGGGCCGCCAGCTCACCAATCTGCACGTGGTGCTCGACTGTGGCAACGGGGCCGCGTTCCGCGCCGCGCCCACCGCCCTGCGCGCGTTGGGGGCGACCGTCGACGTGATCCACGCGTCGCCCGACGGTGTCAACATCAACGCCGGCTGTGGTTCGACGCACCCCCAGCAGCTCCAGGAAGCCGTGCTCGTCGCGCGGGCCGACGCCGGACTCGCGTTCGACGGCGACGCCGACCGGGTGATCGCGGTCGACGAACGCGGTCAGCTCGTCGACGGCGACGAGATCCTCGCCATCGCCGGCATCGACCTCCACGATCGCAAGCTCCTGCGCGGTGACGCGATCGTCGCCACCGTGATGTCCAACATGGGCCTGCGCCGCGCGCTCGAGCCCTACGGGATCTCCGTGATCGAGACGCCGGTCGGCGACCGCAACGTGCTCGACGTGCTCGAGCAACGCAACCTCGCGCTCGGCGGGGAGCAGTCGGGGCACGTGATCTACGCCGACCACGCCACCACCGGCGACGGCACCCTCACCGGCATCTTCCTGCTCGACACCATGGCCCGCCGCGGCCGGAAGCTCTCGGAGCTGGCCTCGGTGGTCACCCGGGTGCCGCAGGTGCTGCGCAACGTGGCGGTCGAAGGGGCCGACGGCCTGGCCCGCGACGCCGCCTTCTGGAGCCGCGTACGCGACGTCGACGACGAACTGGGCGACGACGGCCGGGTCCTGGTGCGCCCGTCGGGCACCGAACCGCTGGTGCGGGTGATGGTGGAAGCGACCGATCCCGAGGCGGCCGAGGCCGCGGCGGAGCGGCTCGTCGACCTGGTGGAGCACGCGGCGGCCCGTTCCGCCCCGGCTCGTCTGTAGAATTTCACCTCATGTGTGGGATCGTCGGCGTCGTCCGCCGGCACGCGACGCGCCCGGTGCCCGACGCCGCCGACCTGGTCCATGAGCTCGATCGCGCCCTCGCGGCGTTCGACGGGCTCGGCGGACCCGGGGGCGCCGGCGATGGGGCGGCCGGCGATGGTGTGGGAAGTGACCTCGTCGGCCGACTGCACGAGGTCGCCGCCGCGGTCGAGGTGGTCGACGCCGCGCTGCGCGGTGTTCCCGGAGTCCGCGCGCTCCTCGGCGGTCCGCAGGCTGCACTGCTCATCGCCGACCGCGTCGAGCAGCTGACGACGCGGTGCGACGCGCTGGAGCGCGAGCTCGACGACGGCCTGGGCGCCGCGCTCGCGGTGACCCAGCTCGAGGACGTCAACGCCGCGCTCGTCCGGGCTCGCGACGCGGTGTGGGCCGTCGGTCGCGACCGACTGCGCGCCGCCCGTGAGGTGGCCGCGCTCGCCGGCGCCGATCCGTCGGTGGCGGCACTCGAGGGGTTCTTCTCGGTGCAGGTCGCGCTGTCGGCGATCGACCGGCTCGAGGTGCGCGGCCGCGACTCGGCCGGTCTCCACCTGCTCGTACGTCACCACGGCCTCGACCTCGACGAGCCCGCCATCGGTCGCGCTGATCGACGCCCGCGCCGCCGACCCGCTGTTCGGGTCCGGGTCGGTGCGCGCCACCGACCGCGAGCTCGCGTTCGTGTACAAGGCCGCCGCCGAGATCGGTGAGCTCGGCGACAACACCGCGGTGCTGCGCGCCGCGATCCGCGACGACGCGTTGCTGCACCTCGCGCTCGCGCACGACGACGCCGAGGTGATGGTGCTCGGCCACACGCGCTGGGCGAGCGTCGGCATCATCTCCGAGGCCAACGCGCACCCGCTCAACCACGAGGAGCTCGACGGTCACGAGCGTCCCTACGTGGTGGGCGCGCTCAACGGTGACGTCGACAACTACGCCGACCTCAAGGCGCTCGAAGGCCTGCAGGTGCCCGCCGAGATCACCACCGACGCCAAGGTCATCCCCGCCCTCGTCGCCCGCCGCATGGAGAGCGGCGCCACCGTGCAGGACGCCTTCCGCACGACGGTGTCGGAGCTCGCCGGCTCGATGGGGATCGCGGCCCAGACCGCCGCCTCACCCGACAAGCTGCTCCTGTCCCTCCGCGGCAGCGGCCAGGCCCTCTACGTGGGCATGGTCGAGGACGCCTACGTCGTGGCCAGCGAGCCCTACGGCCTGGTGGAGGAGACGTCGACCTACCTGCGCATGGACGGCGAGACGCCGGCCGATCCCGAGCGCGCCGCCGCCACCCGCGGCCAGGTGGTGGTGCTCGACGCGAGCGGAGCGGGCACGCTCGCCGGCATCGAGCGCTACGCGTTCGACGGCACGCCGCTGCCGGTGCAACCCGACGAGCTGCAGCACGCCGAGATCACCACCCGCGACATCGACCGCGGCGAGTTCCCGCACTTCCTGCTCAAGGAGATCTCGGAGGCGCCGGCCTCGTTCCGCAAGACGCTGCGCGGCAAGGTGGTCGAACGCGACGGTCGGCTGACGGTCACGCTCGGCAACGAGACGCTGCCCGAGTCGCTGCGGGCGCGGCTGCGCGACGGCAGCATCCGCCGCGTCGTGGTCATCGGTCAGGGCACCGCCGCGATCGCCGGGCAGAGCCTCGCCGCGGTGCTCACCACGCTCGCCGACGCCAACGTGCGCGCCGACGCCGTCGTCGCCACCGAGTTCAGCGGGTTCCAACTGCGCGACGACATGTCCGACACGCTCGTGGTCGCGATCAGCCAGAGCGGCACGACCACCGACACCAACCGCACCTCCGACCTCGCCCGCGCCCGTGGCGCGGCGGTGGTCGCGATCGTGAATCGTCGCAACAGCGACCTGGTCGACAAGTCCGACGGCGTGCTCTACACGTCCGACGGACGCGACGTCGAGATGGCGGTGCCGTCGACCAAGGCGTTCTACGCGCAGATCGCGGCCGGGTACCTGCTCGCCATCGCCATCGCCGACGAGCTCGGTGCGAGCCGGGAGAACGGCCCCGACGCCGGCGCGGTGCACGAGATCCTCGACGCGCTGCGGGCCCTGCCCGACGCGATGACGAAGGTGCTCGCGTTGCAGTCCACGATCGCGGGGATCGCGGAGCGGCACGCGGTGTCGCGCCGCTACTGGGCGGTGGTCGGCAACGGTCGCAACCGCATCGCCGCGGCCGAGGTGCGGGTGAAGGCCTCGGAGCTCTGTTACAAGTCGATCTCGTTCGACTCCACCGAGGACAAGAAGCACATCGACCTCTCGGCCGAGCCGTTGGTGCTCGTGTGCGCGGCGGGACTGCAAGGCTCCAACGCCGACGACGTGGCCAAGGAGATCGCCATCTACCGGGCGCACCGGGCCGCGCCGATCGTGATCGCCACCGAGGGTGAACGCCGCTTCGGTGCGGCGCTCGAGACCATCGGCGTGCCTGCGGTCCACCCCGACGTGGCGTTCGTGCTCTCGGCCATGGCCGGCCACCTCTTCGGGTACGAGGCCGCCCTCGCCATCGACACCTCCGCACATCCCCTCCGTGAGGTGCGGGCGGCGGTGGCAGCGGTCGTGTCGACGTCATCCCTGGACCCGTCGTCGGGCGAGGACCTGCTGGTGCGCCTCGCGCCCGCGATCGAGACTCCCACGGCAACGTTCCTCGACGGTCTGCGCGTCGGCAGCTACGACGGCGACCTCGAAGCCGGCACCGCGGTGCGCATCACGTCGTTGCTCCGCTACGCCACGGGACTGCTCCCGCTCGACGTGTACCAGATCGAACACGGCGCGGTCGGCACGCCGAGTCGGGTCGTGGAAGACCTCACCGCCGCGCTCACCGCCGGGATCGAAGAGCTCACCCGACCGGTCGACGCGATCAAGCACCAGGCCAAGACCGTCACCGTCGGCATCTCCCGCTCCGACGAGGAGCTGCTGCAGGTCGCGCTGGCGCGCGAGGTGCTGGCGGCCGGTGCCGCGCGCGACGCGCTCAGCTACCGCGCCCTCCGCACGCTGGTGTCGCTCGACCCCGCGGTCGAGCAGATCATGGGCTTCACCCGCTATCGCATCGAGGGCGACCTCGCCGGCGACGACGCCACCATCCACGTCGTCGACCGCGGTGGCATCTCCGTCGATCTGCGCTCTCGCACCGACGACGACCCGCGCCTGATCGGTACCAAGCACCGGGTGGCGACCCAGCGCGAGGTCACGGTGGCGCGTGGTCGCCGCGACGGCCGCACGATGGTCATCGTCCCCGAGGTGAAGGACAACGTCACCGTCGGGCTCACGTTGCTCCACGCGCGCTTCGCCGCGCGCCTCCCCGCCGACGTCGCCCGCACCGTGTTGCAGGGCTATCAGGGGCGCTACGGCGCGCTGCGCGACGCCGTCACCGAGACCACGCCCACCTTCGACGACGCGCGGCTCGCCACCTTCGACCTCGTCGACCTCCTCACCGATCCGGTCTACGTCCTCGCCGATCGCTGGCGTTGAGATGGAGATGCAGCGGAGGTGGGCCGGACGCCGGACTGCCAGCGGAATCGACCGTCGTGATGGAGATCCGCGGCCTCGGCACCGACCTGGTCGAGATCGAGCGCTTCCGGCTCGCGCTGCAGCGGCGGGCATCCCTCCCGGACCGGCTCTTCACCGTGGGCGAGCAGGCCTACGCGTACGAGCACCACGACCCCGTGTCGCGCCTGGCGGTCGCGCTTCGGCGCCAAGGAGGCGACGATGAAGGCGCTCGGTGCGGGGCTGGGATCGTTCGCGTTCCGCGAGGTCGAGGTGGTGCGCGACGACGACAGCGGCGCACCCTCGCTCGCACTGCACGGCGCCGCCGCCGCGCTGGCCGAGGCCCGCGGCGTGCGCGCGTGGCAGGTGTCGCTCACGCACACCGACTCGACCGCCATGGCGGTCGTGCTCGCGCTCGGCTGAGGCTCGCGGTGGACGTCGTCCTCACCCCCGAGGAGATGGGCGCCGCCGACGCGCGCGCCATCGCGGCCGGCACGCCGGTGGAGGTGCTCATGGCGCGCGCCGGACGTGCGGTGGCGTGGACCGTGCGCCGCGCCCTGCACGGGACCTACGGCCGGCGGGTCGTGCTGGTGTGCGGCAAGGGCAACAACGGCGGCGACGGCCTCGTCGCCGCGCGTGTGCTCGAGAGTTGGGGCGTGCGCACGAGGGTCTTCGAGCTCGCGCGAGCCCATCGATCGTCGTCGGTGTGCACGGGCGCTGACCGACGCCGATGTCGTCGTCGACGCGATGTACGGCACCGGGTTCCGCGGCACGCTCGACGGCGACGCCGCGTGGGTGGTCGACCAACTCGGCCGGTTCGACGGCGAGGTGATCGCGGTCGACATCCCGTCGGGAGTCGACGGCCGCACCGGCACGGTGTGGGGACCGCACGTGCAGGCGACGCGCACGGTCACGTTCGCGGCGCGCAAGCCCGGCCTCGTGTTCGAGCCCGGCCGTTCGCTCGCGGGTGAGGTGATCGTCGCCGACATCGGCATCGTCGGTTGACGGCAAGGACCGGATCGGCCTGGTCGACGACACCGACGTGCGCGCCTGGCTTCCGACCCGCGCGCCCGACGCGCACAAGTGGCAGTCGGGCGTCTTGGTGGTCGGCGGCTCGGCCGGCATGACCGGCGCGCCGCTGCTCGTGAGCCACGCCGCCATGCGCGCGGGCGCCGGGATCGTGTGGTGCGCGCTGCCGGGTGCCGACGCCGCGCGCCGCGCTTCCGGTGGCGAGGTGATCACCAAGGGCCTGCCCGCTGACGCGGCCGGGTTCCTCGCCCGCGGCGCCGTGGAGACGCTGCTCGCCGACGTCGGTCGCTTCGCCGCGGTGGCGGTGGGGCCGGGCCTCGGTGGCGCCGGCGATCCCGATCTCCAGTTCGTGGTGCGCACGGTCGTGGCCGAGGCCCGACCGCCCCTCGTGCTCGACGCCGACGGCCTCAACGCGCTGGCCGGCGACTTCACGTCGCTCCACGCCCGCCGCACGTTGGGCGCACCCGCCGTCCTGACCCCTCACGCCGGCGAGTACGAGCGGCTGATGGGTGCGCCGGTGGGCGGCGACCGCCTGGCCGCGGCCCGGCGCGTTGGCCGAGCGGTCGGGCGCGGTGGTGCTGCTCAAGGGCCCGGGCACGGTCGTCGCGGGTCCCGACGGCGCCATGGCGCTCAACCCCACCGGCGGTGCGGCGTTGGCCACGGCGGGGAGCGGTGACGTGCTCACCGGGATCATCGCCGGGTTCCTGGCCCGGGGCGTCGACGCGTTCCACGCCGCGGCCGCGGCGGCGTGGGTGCACGGACGCACCGCCGACCGGTTGGTCGAGACCGACGGCCCGGGTGTCGTCGCCGGCGATCTCGTCGCCGGCCTGGGCCGTACGCTGCAGGAGTTGGGAGTGCAGCCGTGAGCCGCGAGGAGCGTGGCCAGGATCAGGAGGCCGACGCCGAGCCTGGCGACATCGGGCCGTGCCGTGTGGAGCGAGGTCGACCTCGATGCGATCCGCGCCAACGTCGCGAGCCTGCGCGCGGTCGCCGCGCCCGCGGCGCTGCTCGCCGTGGTGAAGGCCAACGGCTACGGCCACGGCGCGGTGCCCGTGGCACGCGCCGCGCTCGATGCCGGCGCCTCGTGGTTGGGTGTCGCGCGGGTGGAGGAAGGCGAGCAACTCCGCGACGCGGGGATCGACGCCCCGATCATGCTCCTGTCCGAGCCCGCGCCACGCGTCGCCGCTCGAGTGGTCGCGGCTGGCCTCACGCCGGTCGTCTACACCGATGCCGGGCGTCGACGCGCTGGCGAAGGCGGTCGCCGATTCCGGACGCCGCACGCCGCTCGACGTCCACCTCAAGGTCGACACGGGCATGCACCGCGTCGGCTGCGCGCCGGACGACGCGCTCGCGCTCGCACGCGCCATCGCGGCGCGCGACGAGCTGGTGTTCGCCGGGGTGTGCACCCACCTCGCAGTCGCCGACGAACCCGACAACCCCTACACCGGTGAGCAGCTGGCGCGCTTCGACGCGGTGCTCGACGCGCTCGACGCCGAAGGACTCCGGCCCCCGCTCGCGCACGCGGCCAACTCCGCCGGGCTTCTCGTCACCGGCGCGCGCTACGACCTCGCGCGCGTCGGCATCGCCTGCTACGGCCTGCCCCCGCGCCCGCGGTGGCGGACGGCGGGATCGCGCTCCGCCCCGCGTTGTCGCTCCGCGCGCGGGTGACGTTCGTGAAGACGTTGCCGGTCGGCGCGCGTGTGTCCTACGGCCTGCGCTCGGAGGTCGGCACGTCGGGCCGGGTGGCCACCGTGCCCGCGGGGTATGCCGACGGGGTGCCGCGCAACCTGGGGATGGTCGGTGGTGAGGTGCTGATCCGGGGTCGGCGCCGTCCGATCATCGGCATGGTCACCATGGACCAATTGATGGTCGACCTGGGCGATCTGCCGGCGGAGGCCGACGACGAGGTCGTGCTTGATCGGACGCCAGGGCGACGACGAGATCACCGCCACCGAGTGGGGCGAGCGCCTCGGCACCATCTCCTACGAGGTGGTCACCGGCATCGGCGCCCGCGTCCCCCGCACCTATGTCGGCGCCCAGGCATCGGACGAGCGGTAGCGATGGCCCCGAAGGCGCTCAAGCGCACCGGCCTGGTCGCGGGCGCGACCGCAGGCGCGATCGGCCTCGCGTACGCGACCGAGCGCGCGCTCGTCGCTCGTCTCCGACACCGTGACGATCCCGACGCGGGCGACGTGCTGATCCCCGAGTTCGACGAGGCGCGCATCCTCGACAGCCACGACGGCGGCACGATCTACACGATTTCTCGGGGTGGTGGCTCCCGGGACCGGCCCGGTGGTGGTGTTCTGCCATGGCGTGACGCTGTCGTCGCGCGTGTGGGCGAAGCAGTTCGAGACGTTCCCCGCCGCCGGCTTCCGCGCCGTCGCGTTCGACTCGCGCGGCCACGGCGAGTCGCGAGCGGGCGACACCGGACACTCACTCGACAACCTCGCCGACGACCTGCGCACCGTGCTCGAGGCGCTCGATCTGCGCGACGTGATCCTCGTCGGTCACTCGATGGGCGGCATGGCGGTGCAGGCGTTCGCCATCCGCCACCCCGACGTCCTCGACGAGCGCGTGAGCGGGCTCGTGCTGTTGTCGACCTCGTCGCACAACCTGGTGAGCGACGCCAAGCGCGTCCGCGGCGACGATCGAGCGGGTCGTGAACGTCGGGCCCGACGTCGGCACCTTCATGCGCCAACGCAACCTCGGTCTCCTGCTCGCGCGCATCGGCTTCGGTGACGATCCGCATCCCGAGTGCAGTGGAGGCGACGCGCGAGATGCTCGCGGCGTGCGACAAGGCGACCACCCGCGAAGCGGTCTCCGCACTGCTGCACCTCGATCTCACCGAGGGCCTGCCGAAGGTGCATGATCCCCGCCCTCGTCGTGGTGGGCACCGCCGACGCGCTCACCCCGCCGCGCGACGCCCGCCGCATCGCCGAACTGCTGCCCGGTGCACGACTGGTGGAGTACCCGGACAGCGGCCACATGCTCATGTACGAACGCTCCGACGAGCTCGACGCGCTGATCATGGACTTCGCTGGGGACGTCGCGGCCGGTGACGTCGAGGCCAGCGACTTTCAGGTCGACGAGTCCGCCACCGCCGGTTGACGTGATCACCGACGTTCCCGGCGTGCTCGCCGGGCACTGGACCGGCGCGGCCACCGGCGTGACCGTCGTGGTGTTCCCGCCCGAGACCGTCGGATCGGTCGAGATCCGCGGCGGCGCGCCGGCGACGCGTGAGACCGCGGTGCTCGATCCGTTCGCCAGCGTCGAGCACGTCGATGCCATCGTGCTCACCGGCGGATCGGCGTTCGGGCTCGCGTCCGCCGACGGTGTCGTGCGCGCGCTCGCCGAACTGGGGCGCGGCTTCCCCACCCGCGGGGGTCCGGTGCCGATCGTCCCTGCGGCGGCCATCTTCGACCTCGTGGTCGCGGGCGACGAACGTCCCGGCGCCGACGAGGGTCGCGCCGCGCTCGCCGCTGCATTTGCAGCATCGTCTGGGCCCGACGCGCCACCGCTCGCCACCGGGCGGGTGGGCGCCGGTCGGGGTGCGAGCGTCGCGAAGTGGCGCGGGGGAGAACACGGCACCACCGGCGGGATCGGCACCGCGTCGGCACGTGACGGCGAGGTCGTCGTCGCCGCGCTCGTCGTGGTGAACGCGGTCGGCGACGTGCTCGAGCCCGACGGCACGCCCCTCGTGGCGTCGCAGGCGCCGCCCGACGTCCCCGGCTTCCCCGAGGAGGCCCCGTTCGAGACGCCTGTCCAAGGGAACGGTGCCGCCGGCGAAGGGGGTGCCGAAGGAGGGGATGTCGGCGGCACCAACACCACGCTGGTGGTGGTCGCCACCAACGCCCGGTGCACCAAGGTCGAGTGCCACCTGCTCGCTCGCAGCGCCAACCACGGCCTGGCGCGCGCCATCCACCCGTCGCACACGCGCCACGACGGCGACCTCGCGTTCGCGTGCGCGACCGGCATGGTCGACGCGCACCTCGATCGCCTCCGCGTGATGGTCACGGAGGTCACGGCCGAGGCGGTGCGCGACGCGGTCGCGTACCATCGCGACACACCCTGACGAGTCCCACCAGCGGTTGAAGTGGTCTGCCGTGTCGCTGCTCGAACCATCTCCGTTCGCCTCGTGGGCCGACCTCGAACGCGAGGCGCTCGCGTGCACGAAGTGCCCGCTGGCCGAGACGCGCACGCAGGTGGTGTTCGGAGTGGGCGACCCGCACACCGACCTGCTGTTCGTGGGCGAGGGCCCGGGGGAGCAGGAGGACCTCACCGGCGAACCGTTCGTCGGCCGCGCCGGACGGCTGCTCACCAGCCTCATCGAGGACATCGGCCTCACCCGGGCGCAGGTCTACATCGCCAACGTGGTGAAGTGCCGTCCGCCCGGCAACCGCGACCCGCTCCCGCTCGAGATCGAGTCGTGCCGCCCCTACCTCGAAGCGCAGATCGGGTTCATCGAGCCCAAGGTCGTCGTGACCCTCGGCAACTTCGCCACCAAGCTGCTGCTCGACACCAAGGACGGCATCACGAAGCTGCGCGGGCGCGAGTTCCCCTTCCGCGACGACGCGGTGCTCATCCCCGTGTTCCATCCGTCGGCCGTGCTGCGCAACGGTGGCGCGGCACTGGCCCAGGCGCGCGCCGACTTCGTCACCATCAAGCGCACGCTCGCACGGGTGTCGTCATGACGACGTTGCGGGCCACGACCCACGATGCGCTCGAGACGCACGCGCTCGGTCAGCGCCTCGGCGCGCTCCTGCGCGCCGGTGACGTCGTCGTGCTCGACGGCGAGCTCGGCGTCGGCAAGACCGTGATGGCCAAGGGCATCGCGGTCGCGCTCGGCATCACCGAACCGGTGGTGAGCCCGACGTTCACCGTCGTGCGCGAGTACGACGCGCCCACGCCGCTCGTGCACGTCGACGTCTACCGCCTCGATCACGTGCAGGAGCTGCACGACCTCGGGTTCGACGACCTCGTCGGCGAGGAGGCGGTGACCGTCGTCGAGTGGGGCGAGCGCGTCGAGCGCGGCGTTGCCGAGCGACCGGCTGCGCGTCCTGCTCGAACCGGGTGAGGGCGACGACGACCGGGTCGTGTCCGTCGATGCCGCCGGCATCACGTGGGGCGACCGGCGCGACGCGTTGGTGGCCGCGTTGACCTGCTGGCCGACACCGACACTGGGGCCGGCTGACGTGCTGTTGCTCGCGCTCGACACGTCGACCGCGCAGGTGTCGGTCGCGTTCGGCGACGGCGGCGCGGTGCTCGGCTCGGTGCAGCTCGCCGGTGGCCGACGCCACGCCGAGCAGCTCGCCCGCGATCCAGTACCTGCGCGGTGAGTGTGGCGTGTCCCTCGACCACCTCGCCGCGATCGCGGTCGGGACGGGGCCGGGCCTCTTCACCGGCCTGCGCGTCGGCATCACCACCGCCAAGGTGATGGCGCAGGCGTTGCGCATCCCCGTGGTCGGTGTGCCCAGCCTCGACCTGGTGGCGTACCCGCTCCGGCAGTCGGGGCGCACGATCGTGGCGGTGCTCGACGCCCGGCGCCGCGAGGTGTTCGCGGCCCGCTACCAGCCGGTGCCCGGGGGTGTGCAGCGGGTGTCCGACTACGCGGTGCACGCGCCGGCGGAGCTCGTGGCCGACCTCGCGGCCGACCCGGCCGAGTTCCCCCACGGCCTGCTGCTCGCGGGCGACGGCGTCGCCCGCTTCCCGGACGAGTTCGCCCGGCTCGAGCACGCCGAGGTGGCCGGACCGGAGTTCGCGTCGCCGAGCGTCGCCGCGCTGGTGGCGCTCGCCACCGCCCGCGCCGAGCGCGAGGAGTTCGAGCAACCGGGCGAGCTGCGTCCGCTCTACCTCCGCCAGAGCGACGCCGAGATCGCGTGGGGCGAACGTGCCGGTGTCCCGGGCGTGCGGAGCCGCCTGATGGCCGCGGAACCGGAGGTCGCTGCGCTCACGGTGCACGTGCAGCCGATGCGCCGACGCCACCTGCGTTCCGTGTTGCGCATCGAGCAACAGGTGTACCCCCGCCCGTGGAGCTCGTCGCTGTTCATGTCGGAGCTCGCGCTGAAGGCGACGCGCGCGTACTACGTGGCGCGGGTCGGTCGTGACCTCGTCGGCTACGCGGGATTGATGATGACGCTCGACGAAGCCCACGTCACCACCATCGCCGTCGACCCGAAGCGCCACCGTTCCAAGATCGGGACGCGGCTGATGCTCGTCCTCGTCCGCGAGGCGATCGCGCGCGGCGCGGTCGCGATCACGCTCGAGGTGCGGATGTCGAACGTCGGCGCGCAGGACATGTACCGCCGCTTCGGGTTCGGGCCCGTCGGCGTGCGCAAGAACTACTACCAGGAGGTCAACGAGGACGCGCTGGTGATGTGGGTGCACGAGGTCGACCAGCCCGAGTACGAGCGCGCTGCTCGACTCGATCGAGCGCATGCTCCCGGGTGAGACCGTGTTCGACGAGGGACGACGCTGGTGACGCTGATCCTCGGCATCGAGACGTCGTGCGACGAGACCGCGGCCGCGGTGGTGGAAGACGGCCGGACGGTGTGCTCGTCGGTGGTGTCGAGCCAGGTCGACCTGCACGCGCGCTTCGGCGGCGTGGTGCCCGAGGTCGCCAGCCGCGCCCACGTGGAGCTCATCACGCCGGTGATCGCGGAAGCACTGGTGGAGGCGGGGGTCGAACTGCGCGACCTCGACGCGGTGGCCGCGTGCCACGGGCCCGGCCTCGCCGGCGCGCTGCTCGTGGGCGTCGCCGCGGCCAAGGGCCTCGCGCTCGCGGCCGACCTGCCCTACGTGGGTGTGAACCACCTCGAGGCGCATCTCCACGCGGCCTGGCTCGAGGACCCCGACCTCCAACCGCCGCTCGCGGTGCTCATCGTGTCGGGCGGCCACACCATGACCGTGATCATGGAGGACCACGGGCGCTACCGGGTGGTCGGCCAGACCGTCGACGACGCGGCAGGGGAGGCCTTCGACAAGGTGGCCCGCCATCTCGGCCTCGGGTACCCGGGGGGTCCGGCGATCGACCGGTTGGCCCGCGAGGGCGATCCGACCGCGGTGCGCTTCCCGCGGGCCATGCCCGGTGACACCGCGTTCTCGTTCGCGGGGCTCAAGACCGCGGTCGTCAACCACACCCGGCGACGACTTGACGGGGAGCTGGCCGATGTCGCCCTCGCCGACGTGGCCGCGTCGTTCCAGGAGGCGGTCGTCGACCAGTTGGTGGTGAAGTTGCTCGCCGCCGCCGACGAGGCCGGGGCGCCGGTGCTGGCGCTCGGGGGCGGCGTGGCGGCCAACTCCCGGCTCCGGACCAAGGTGGCCGACGCCGCTGCTGCGAGCGGCCGATCGGTGTTCCTGCCCCCGCCGTCGCTCTGCACCGACAACGGCGCCATGATCGCGGCCACCGCCTGGTGGCGCCTCCGCGCCGACGGTCCCACACCCCTCGACGCGGGCGCCGACCCGAACCTGCGCCTCGTATGAACCGGCCGTCTGACCGGCCGTCTGACCGGCAACTTGTCGGCACGGGGGCGGTCCTGGTACCGTTAGCACTCGCACTTGGCGAGTGCTAACCCCATCGCCAGCGACCCTTCCACTTCCATCGCTGCATGCCGCAGGAGGCACACCCATGAGTCTGCAACCGCTCGAAGACCGGATCGTCGTCCGTCCCGGTGACGCCGAGGAGACGACCGTGAGCGGCCTCGTCATCCCCGACACGGCCAAGGAGAAGCCCCAGCAGGGCGAAGTCCTCGCCGTGGGCCCGGGCCGGCGCTCGGAGCACAGTGGCGAGCTGATCCCCGTCGACGTCTCCGTCGGCGACGTGGTGCTCTACTCGAAGTACGGCGGCACCGAGGTCACCGTCGACGGTGAGGACCTGCTCGTCCTCTCGAGCCGTGACGTCCTCGCCAAGGTCGGCTCCGGCAAGAAGAAGTAGCCACGAACCACGACTCGGGGGCCCGCGGCGGCCGCCAGCGCATCCCGCGGCCGGCAACGGCCCGGGCCGGCGAGGCGGCGCCCTGGGCCTCCCTCGCGTCCGGATCGGGACCCATCACCGTCGAACGGGTGCGGTCCCGCTTCGCCGACTACGCCCCGCCGCCCGAGCCGCCCCTCCAGCCGGGCGGCCGTGCGGCCGCGGTGCTCCTGCCCGTCTTCGAGGAGGACGGCGAGGCGCGCATCGTGCTCACGCGCCGTCCCGAGACGATGCCGTCGCACCGCGGCGAGATCGCGTTCCCGGGTGGGAAGGTCGAGCCGACGGTCGACCACGACGCGCGCGATGCCGCCCTCCGTGAGGCGCACGAAGAGATCGGCCTGCGGCCGGAGTTGGTCGACGTCGTCACCGCGCTCCCCACGCTCGGGACCGTCGTCGGGCAGTTCAACATCACGCCCTTCGTGGGCATCACCGACGGCCGGCCCATCGTCACCGCCGACTCCCGTGAGGTCGACCGCGTGTTCGACGTCGCGCTCGCCGAGCTGCTGGGCGACGACGTGTACCACGAGGAACGCTGGTCGTGGGGGTTCGACGGCACCGAGCGGGCCATGCAGTTCTACGAGCTCGCCGACGAGACGATCTGGGGGGCGACCGCGCGCATCCTCACCGGGTTCCTGGCCCGGATCCTCGGCGTCGAGGTCACCGGCGACTGGGGCGACTGGACCCGGGCGTAACCGCGTCGGGGAGTACCCTGAACAGCTTCCCTTAGAGAGTCGTCCCCCAGCGCTGCGGGAGGTACCGGGTTGGAAGTCGAGATCGGCATCGGCAAGTCCGGTCGACGGGCCTACGGGTTCGACGACATCGCCATCGTGCCCAGCCGGCGGACACGCGATCCGGAAGACGTCGACATCACCTGGGAGCTCGACGCGTTCAAGCTCGAGCTGCCGGTCATCGGTTCGGCGATGGACGGCGCGCTGTCGCCGGGTACCGCGATCGCGATGGGTCACCTCGGTGGCATGGGCTGTCTCAACCTCGAAGGTCTGTGGACGCGGTACGACGACCCCGACGTGTTGTTCGAGGAGATCGCCGAGCTCCCGAACGAGAAGGCCACGCGGCGGATGCAGGAGATCTACGCCGAGCCGATCAAGGAAGAGCTGATCGGTCGGCGCATCCGTGAGATCAAGGACGCCGGCGTGGTCGCGTGCGCGTCGCTCACGCCCCAGCGCGTCGAGCAGTACGCCAAGCACGTGCTCGACGCCGAGCTCGACATCCTCGTGATCCAGGGCACGGTCGTGTCGGCCGAGCACGTGTCGAAGACGTCCGAGCCGCTCAACCTCAAGAAGTTCATCCGCGAGTTCGACCTGCCGGTCATCGTCGGTGGCTGCGCGTCGTACTCCACCGCGCTGCACCTCATGCGCACCGGCGCGGTCGGCGTGCTCGTGGGCGTCGGTCCCGGCCACGCGTGCACCAGTCGCGGCGTGCTCGGCATCGGCGTGCCGCAGGCCACCGCCATCGCCGACGCCGCGGGCGCGCGCATCCGTCACCTCGACGAGACCGGCGTGTACGTGCACGTCATCGCCGACGGCGGGATGCGCACCGGTGGCGACGTCGCCAAGGCGATCGCGTGCGGTGCCGACGCGGTGATGATCGGTTCGCCGCTCGCCGCCGCGTACGAAGCACCGGGCCGCGGCTACCACTGGGGCATGGCGACGTTCCACCCCACGCTCCCGCGTGGCGCGCGCGTGAAGGCGTCGAACCGGGCCACGCTGGCCGAGATCCTCACCGGGCCCGCGCACGAGAACGACGGCACCCTCAACCTCTTCGGAGCGCTGCGCACCTCGATGGCCACCACCGGCTACGAGACGCTCAAGGAGTTCCAGAAGGCCGAGGTCATGGTGGCGCCGTCGCTGCAGACCGAGGGCAAGGCGCTCCAACGCGCCCAGGGCATCGGCATGGGCCGATAGGAGCAGGACCAATGGACATCGCCACGCTTTCCGCCACCGCCAAGGCGCTGGTCGCGCCGGGCAAGGGCATCCTCGCCGCCGACGAGAGCAGCGGGACGATCAAGAAGCGCTTCGACGCGATCTCGGTCGAGTCCACCGAGACCAACCGGCGCGACTACCGCGAGATGCTGTTCACCGCGAAGAACATCGGCGACTACATCAGCGGCGTCATCCTCTACGACGAGACCATCCGCCAGGACGCGGCCGACGGCACGTCGCTGGTGAAGCTGCTCGAGGGCCAGGGCATCATCCCCGGCATCAAGGTCGACCTCGGCGCCAAGCCGCTCGCCGGTGCCGACGGCGAGACGGTCACCGAAGGTCTCGACGGGCTGCGCGAGCGTCTCGCCGAGTACCACTCGCTCGGTGCCCGCTTCGCCAAGTGGCGCGCACGTACACGATACGACCGATCGGCTGACGGCGCTGCCGAGCGCGTACTGCATCGACGTGAACGCGCACGCGCTGGCGCGCTACGCCGCGCTGTGCCAGGAAGCCGGCATCGTCCCGATCGTCGAGCCCGAGGTCCTGATGGACGGCGAGCACACGATCGAGCGTTCCTTCGAGGTCACGTCGGCGGTGCTCGACGCGCTCTACGAGGCGCTGTTCCTCCAGCGGGTGCGGCTCGACGGCACGCTGCTCAAGCCCAACATGGTGCTGTCGGGGTACTCCTGCTCGCAGCAGGCGTCGGTCGACGAAGTGGCCGACGCCAGCGTGCGCTGCTACCGCGCCACGGTGCCCGCGGCCGTGCCCGGCATCGTGTTCCTCTCGGGCGGTCAGTCGGACGAGGTCGCCACCGCCCACCTCAACGCGATGAACCAGTCGGGGAGCCTCCCGTGGGAGCTGAGCTTCTCGTACGGGCGGGCGCTGCAGGCGCCGGCGCTGCAGGCGTGGAAGGGCGAGACGGCCAACGTCGACGCCGGGCGCAACGCGTTTTTGCACCGGGCCAAACTCAACAGCGCCGCTCGTTCCGGGTCGTACACGGCCGACATGGAGAAGGCCGCCAGTTGACCCAGAGTTGAAGCCGAGCTCGCGAAGTTCTCGGCTCGATCACAGGGTTGTCGGGGTAGGGTGACGGCACTCGTATGCGACGCATCGACTCCACTCACAGCACCTGGATGTTCGACACGGAGCGGATGCGCTTCTGTCGGCTGCCACGCGGGGTCGACCCGTCGTCGATCACCCTCGACAGCGAGTGGCAGCCCTACTTCGGGCTCGAGATCGAGGCCGCCGGCGCGTTCACGGTGGCGCTCAACGCCGACCACACCCGCCTGCTGCGGGCGTGGCGCGAGGAACCCGAGCCCACCAAGGAGCTCGAGCTCCAACCCGACGCGTCGTCCGACTAGCTCCTACTTCGCCACTCCTTCCGACGGGACCCGAACACGCGTACGATCTCGGGGTGATCACCTCCGACGCCATCCTCGCGGGACTCAACCCGGTCCAGCGTGAGGCGGCGTCGGCGCCCGACGGCCCGATCGTGGTCATCGCGGGCGCCGGGTCGGGCAAGACGCGTGTGCTCACGCACCGCATCGCGTTCCTGATCGCGGAGCAGCGGCGCGTCGCCGTTCGGACTCGCTCGCGATCACCTTCACCAACAAGGCCGCGGGCGAGATGAAGGCGCGGGTCGGCGAGCTCGTCGGCCCGTGGCCGACGCATGTGGGTGTCGACGTTCCACTCGATGTGCTCGCGCATCCTGCGCCGCGAGGCGCCGCTGCTCGGCTACCGGTCGTCGTTCTCGATCTACGACCAGGCCGACGCCGTCCGCCTCGTCGACTACGTGCGCCGCGACCTCAACCTCGACCCCAAGCGCTTCCCGCCCCGTCGGCTGCACGGCCGCGATCTCGGCGATGAAGAACGAGCTGGTGTCGCCGGGAGCAGGCCGTCGACCGCGCGTTCACCCCGCCCGAGAAGCGCGTCGCCGACGTGTACCGCGAGTACCAGCGCCGCCTGCTCGAGGCGTCGGCGCTCGACTTCGACGACCTGCTCGTGCAGACCGTGCACCTGTTCCGCGACCACCCCGACGCCAAGCAGCGGTGGAGCGGTCGCTTCCGCCACGTGCTGGTCGACGAGTTCCAGGACACCAACGTCGCGCAGTGGGAGCTCGTGCGGATGCTCACCGAAGAGCACCGCAACGTGATGGTGGTCGGCGATCAGGATCAGATCGATCTACAAGTTCCGTGGTGCCGACTTCCGGAACCTGATGAAGTTCGAGGAGACGTTCCCCGAGGCGTCGATCATCGTGCTCGAGCAGAACTACCGGTCCAGTCAGCGCATCCTCGACGCCGCCAACGCGGTGATCGCCAACAACGCGGCGCGCCGTCCGAAGCACCTCTGGACCGAGCAGATCGGCGGCGAGCTCATCACCCGCTACCACGCCGAGGACGAGCACGACGAGGCCGCGTTCGTCGTGCACGAGATCGCGGCGGCTCGTCGACACCGAGCACCACCGCTTCGGCGACGTCGCCGTCTTCTACCGCACCAACGCGCAGAGCCGCGTCATCGAGGAGTCGCTCGTGCGCGCGGGCGTGCCGTACCGCGTCGTCGGCGGCGTGAAGTTCTACGACCGGCGCGAGGTGAAGGACGTCCTCGCCTACCTGCGCGCGCTGGTGAACCCCGACGACGAGGTGAGCTGGCGGCGCGTCGTCAACACGCCGAAGCGCGGGGTCGGCGACACGTCGGTCAACAAGGTCGGCCGCGTACGCGCAGGGCGCGGGCATCACGTTCCGCGACGCGCTGCGCGCGCGCCGACGTCGCCGGCGTGAGCGGCAAGGCGCTCGGGGGCATCCGCGACCTGCTCGAGCTGATGGCCGGATTCGCAGGCCGTCGCCGCCGGCGGCATCGGCCCGACGGTCGAGGCGATCCTCGAACAGACCGGCTACCTCGCCGAGCTCGAGGCCGAGCGGTCGATCGAGGCGCGCGGGCGCATCGAGAACCTGCAGGAGCTGGTGGGTGTCTGCCACGAGTTCGACCAGGCCCTCGATGCCGGTGACGTGTCCGGCCTCCCCGGCATCGCGGGTGTGGGCACGGCCGACAACACCGCCGGCGACATCACCATCCCCGACGGCCTCCCGCGGATCCAGGCGTTCCTCGAGGCGATCTCGCTGGTCACCGACATGGACACCGAGGCGGCCGACAGCGAGGACGGCAGCGACCACAGCGCGGTCACGCTGATGACGTTGCACACCGCCAAGGGCCTCGAGTTCCCCGTCGTGTTCCTCACCGGCATGGAGGACGGCGTGTTCCCGCACACGCGCAGCCTCGGCGATCCCGACGAGCTCGAGGAGGAGCGACGCCTCTGCTACGTGGGCATCACGCGGGCGCGTGAACGCCTCTACCTCTGCCACGCGTGGAGCCGCATGTTGTTCGGCGCCACCGACTACTACCCGCCCAGCCGCTTCCTCTCCGAGATCCCCGAGGAGCTCATGCATGGTGTTTGGGGGCGGGGGCCGAGCGCGGCCGCACGTACGGCGGCAGTGGCACCAGCCGTCGCCGGGCCGGCGAGGGGCCCGGCGAGCACCGCCGCGCGGTCGCCGACGCGGCGATGCGTCCCGCGCCTCCCCGATCCGACATGCCGAGCGGTCCCGTCGGCGCGCGCGGCGCCGAGAGCATGGGGCTGCGGGTGGGCGACGACGTCAGCCACGACAAGTTCGGCGAGGGCGTCATCCTCGAGCTGGTGGGCGAGGGCGACAAGACCGAGGCGGTCGTGCACTTCCGCGACGCGGGCGAGAAGCGGCTGCTGCTCGCGTGGGCGCCCCTGGAGAAGGTGTAGCTGAGCCTCAGCCCGTCATCAAGAAGCGGGTGCAGGCGCCGGCTCGCGGCGTCGCAGGTCGACGAGCAGCTCGCCCTTCTGGTCGCCGATCTGACCGACCTCCGACTGGTAACGGGCGAGGTCGGTGCTCTTCAGCTTGTTGTCGTTGCAGTCGACGAACGAATTGATCGAGCCCCGCCAGCGGATCCGGCAGTCCTTGGTGCCCGGCTTCACGTCCGACAACGCCACGACCTTGCCGTCCTCGAGCGCGAGCAGGATGCTGCGGTCGCCGCCGAAGGGGTCGGGCACGAAGTAGGGCCCGCCATCCTTGAGGTCATTGCGGATCGAGACCGCGACGCCCGGCGTCGAAGGCCGTGTACTTCGTCGGGCTCCCGGCCCGGCTCGTCGCCAGCAGCAACACGGCGGCGACGAGGACACCGGCGACGATCACCGCGCCGGCGGCCAGGAGCAGGAGCTTGGTGTCGGACCGTTGCAGGGCCACGGCAGACGGTGTACCACCCAAGGATCCGGGTCAGACTTCAAGGGAGATCGGCTCCGGTTTGTGGTTGGTCGTGCGCGTCGACCACGATTCCCCTCCGTGGATCTCTTCGAATACCAAGGCAAGCAACTGTTCGCGCGCTACGGCATCCCCGTGTCCGACGGTGCGCCCGTCACCACGGTGCCCGAGGCGGTGGAGGTGGCCGACCGCATCGGCTACCCGGTCGTCGTGAAGGCGCAGGTCCAGGTGGGTGGCCGGGGCAAGGCCGGCGGGATCAAGCTCGCCGCCAACTCCGAGGAAGCCCGCACGCACGCCGAGAACATCCTCGGCATGGACATCAAGGGCCACGAGGTCAAGGTGGTCTGGATCGAGACGGCGAGCGACATCGCCGAGGAGTACTACGCCTCCTTCACGCTCGACCGGGCGGCCAAGCTGCACCTCGGCATGCTCTCGGCCCAGGGTGGGGTCGAGATCGAGCAGGTGGCGGAGGAGAACCCCGACGCGCTGGCCAAGATCCACGTCGACCCGGTCGACGGGCTCACCGAGGCGCAGTGCCGAGAGTGGGTGGCGGCGGCGAAGCTCAACCCCGCAGGCCACCGAGGGCGCGGTCGACATCCTGATGAAGCTGTACCAGGCCTACGTCGACGGCGACGCCGACCTGGTGGAGATCAACCCGCTGATCCTCACCCCCGACGGTCGCGTGCACGCGCTCGACGCCAAGGTCACGCTCGACGACAACGCGATCTTCCGTCACCCCGACTACACCGACTACGACGCCACGCAGGTGCGCGACGCGCGTGAGGCGTTCGCCCACGAGCAGGGTCTGCAGTACGTCGGGCTCGACGGCTCGGTCGGCGTCATCGCCAACGGCGCGGGCCTGGCGATGAGCACGGTCGACATCGTGAACCAGGTCGGCGGCAGCCCGGCCAACTTCCTCGACATCGGTGGCGGTGCCAACGCCGACGTGATGGCCGGCGCGCTCGGCGTCATCGTGAGCGACGCCAACGTGCGCTCGATCTTCATCAACATCTTCGGCGGCATCACCAAGGGTGAAGAGGTCGCCAACGGCATCGTGCAGGCGCTCGAGCGCGTGCAGATCGACGCCCCCATCGTGATCCGCCTCGACGGCACCAACGCCGACGAGGGTCGCAAGATCCTCGAACCCCACCTGTCCGACAAGCTGCAGATGCAGCCCACCATGCTCGACGCGGCGCAGCAAGGCCGTGGAGCTTGCCGGCCAGCCGCTGCAGGCGGAAGCGCCAAGTGAGCATCTTCGTCGACGAGACCACCAAGGTCGTCTACCAGGGCCTGACCGGAGGCCAGGGCAGCTTCTACGGCACGTTGAACCGTGCGTACGGCACGCAGGTCGTGGCCGGCACCAGCCCCAAGAAGGCGGGGACCGATGTCGACGGCATCCCGGTGTTCGCCAACGTGGGCGACGCGGTCGCCGCGACCGGCGCCACCGCGTCGTGCATCTTCATCCCCGCGCCGGGTGTGAAGTCCGCGGTGATGGAGGCGGCGGAGGCCGGCATCGAGTTCGTCGTGTGCATCACCGAGGGTGTGCCCGCGCAGGACGAGGCGTGGTTCTTCAACAAGCTGCGGCGCGACTTCCCGAACACGCGGCTGCTGGGCCCGAACTGCCCCGGCATCATCAGCCCCGGCAAGTGCAACATCGGCATCACCGCCGGGCACATCGCCAAGGAGGGTGGTCCGGTCGGCATCGTGAGCCGCTCGGGCACGCTCACCTACCAGGCGCTCTACGAGCTGCAGCAGAAGGGCATCGGGGTGACCACCTGCGTCGGCATCGGTGGTGACCCGGTGCCGGGCACCAGCTTCATCGACTGCCTGCGCGCGTTCGAGGCCGACCCCGAGACCAAGGCCGTGATGATGATCGGCGAGATCGGTGGTTCGGCCGAGGAAGAGGCGGCCGACTTCATCAAGAGCTCGATGTCGAAGCCGGTGTCGTCGTACATCGCGGGCGTGACCGCGCCCCCCGGCAAGAAGATGGGCCACGCGGGCGCCATCGTCTCCGGCGGCAAGGGCACCGCGGCGGCGAAGATGGACGCGCTGCGCGACGCCGGCGTCGAGGTGGGCCTCAACCCCACCGAGGCCGGCGAGCTCATGGCTGGGATCGTTGCAAAGCTGTAGGCGTTTCAAAGCTGTAGGCGTTTCGCTCTAGCTCCGCTGCAGGGTGCGGCGCCGGTACGGCGTGAGCGTGCCGATCACATATGTGCCCCGACCGACGCGGCGCACGGTGTCGCGTCGCTCCTCGTAGCCGAGCGCGTCGCCGAGCTGCTTCACGGGATCGGAAGCGAGCAGCACGTGACCCGCGAGGTGGAGCGCGCGGTGGATCTCGGCCAGCGTGAGCGCGCCATCCGCGTGGAGCAGGATCCTGAGCGCGGCATCGCGGAGGGCGCGACCGCGCACCGGGACAGCCTCGACGAGCGGCGGTGGGACGATGTTCGGGCCGCCCGGGCCAGGACGTCGCGATTTCTCGAACGCGTGTCCTTGGTCCGACGGCCAAAGGACGTCGCGGAGATGCTCGAGCTCGCGCCGCAATCGAGCGAACTCGACGGCGAGCCGTTGCTGTTCGGCGTCGATCGCGGCGGCAGCCTCGACGAGCTCTCGTCGCCGTTCGAGGAGTGCTTCCCGATCGCGCCGCGGCAGCAAGCGAGGAGATCCAACGGTCGTCACGTGCGTCCTCCGACTCGGTCCAATCGCAACGGAGCGGGGAAGCGGCACCATCATGCTGCCGGGGTACGACGCTCTTCCAAGGGCTGAGCACAGGACTGTGCCGCGAAACAGTCGGGACGAATCTGCACAGATTCTGTGCCGGCGGCGTGTTCTCGTCGCCCAGCCGACCCGCGGGATCTCGTGCGCAGGATCCCTTCCGCAGAATCTGTGCAGAATCTGCCCTACCGCGCGAGCGAGGGGTGTTCTGGGTCGACGATGGGTCAGGCGGCGGCGGCGTCGGGGAAGGTCGCGGTTCCTTCGGTCGCGCCCTCGGTGGATCCGCCCGGCGGCGCGGTGGGACGAGGCGCGTCGTTGCCGTCGTCGGGCTCCCCGAGCACCGGCGCCAGCCACCACGCGATCGAGCCGAGCACGAGCGCGAAGCCGAAGGCGATGCCTCCGACCGCGGCGGCGCTGCTCGGCGCGATGTCACTGATGATCGCGACGCAGCCACCGAAGACGGCGATGACGCCGATCCACGTCGTCGCGCGTCGACGATCGCCGTGCCCACCGACGAGTCCGACGACTGCGCCCGCGGCGATCGCCAGCGATCCACCGAGGAGCACGCTCTCGTTGCCGCCGAGCACGATCGCGCCGGCGAGCGTCTCGATGGCACCGACCGCGACGAAGGGCGTGGCCGCGCCCGCGTACCCGCGCCGGTCGAGCGCGGCGCCGGCGCCGAGGAACACGAGCCCGACGATCAGCGCGGCGGTGGCGGAGTTGCTGGTTGTGTCGTTGCCGCTCGAGAACGACGACCCACCGACGTTGAGGCTCGACGATCCCGACGAGTTGCTGATCTCACCCTGGAACGGGATCACGTTCGAGCTGTTCGAGTCGCCGACCTCGAACGCGATCCAACTGGCGAAGAACACGAGCACGCCGGCGAGGAGGATCGCACGGCTCTCGTCCAACCGAAGAGGTAGAGCACCAGGTAGCTCACCATCGAGAGCAGGTACGACGCCGCGGATCTCGCCGCGGCCGGCGTCCCCGCTGCCGAAGAAGCGCGAAGAACCACACCAGCGGCACCGCGAGCACGATGGCGGTGACACACGCAGAGCGGATCGGTCCCGGCGCCCGCAACCCGAGCAACAACGCGACCGCGATCAGCAGCAGGTCGAGCACCACGCCCGGCGCGGTCGGGTCGTCGCTCGTCGCCTCGACGACGAACGACACGACGCCCACGACCACGAACGCACCCGCGGCGGCGCCGAGCACGTGCGCGAACCCGGGCCGCGGCCGACGTTCGACTCGCCACCCCAACCGCGCCGGAAGTCCTGTCTCGGTCATGCCCCTCCTCGGACCGAACTGAATCGACCCCGCACGATGGCGGGGTCGATCAGTGATGTGGTGGTGGTCGTGATCAGGCGGTCGGCGGCGGGGGCGGAGCGGAACCGCCGGAGCCTCCGGCGAGCGGACCCGGCAGGTCACCCGTCTCCTTGGCGTTGAGGTACGCGCCCGCGACGAGTCCGATCGAAGCCAACAACCCGAGGAAGATCCCGATCTTGCGGTCCTTCGACACGCCGCTGCCGGAGATGTCGACGCCGCCCGTGCTGGGGCCGACGATGAGCTTGATGAGGATCAACAGGAAGATGAGCACTGCCACCCCGAGGAGGATGTGGGCCCACTTCAGGTTGCCGAGCTCCGGCACCTCGACGCCCGCGGCCTTGGCGATGACGAGGCCGGCCAACACGACGCCGAGCACCACGGCGATCCAACACAGGGTGAAGGTCCAGGCGCTCTTCGATGCCGAGAAGCCCGCGTAGGAGAAGCCGAGCCAAGGGAAGAAGGAGAAGACCAGCAGCAGGATCCCGCTGACCCCGATCACCTTCTCCCCGGTGTTGAGCTTGTTGATGTCCACAGCTGTCCCTCTTTCGCGCGTGTTGCGTACCCTGCCCGGGCACATCGGCGCCTAGCCCACCATGGCTCGACCCACAATGCAAGGATCCTCGGCGCAGGCCGACCCCATCGGGACGTCTCGGCTACCTTCGCAGCGTGGCCCGTCTCGCGGTGTTGGCGTCGGGGAGCGGCACCATCCTCCGCTCCATGCTCGAGCACGACCTGCCCATCGCGGTGGTGCTCGCCGACCGGCCGTGCGGCGCGCTCGTGATCGCCGAGGAGGCGGGAGTCCCGACCGAACTGGTTGCACGCACCACCTTCGGCGCCGATTTCGACCGCGTCGCGTACACCCACGAGGTGCTCGACGCGCTCGGCCGTCACCAGGTCGATCTCATCGCCATGGCCGGCTTCGGCACCATCCTCTCGAAGCCGATCCACGACGCGTTCCCCGACCGCATCGTCAACACGCATCCCGCGCTGCTCCCGGCGTTCAAGGGCTGGCACGCGGTCGACGACGCGCTCGCCGCCGGGCGTGAAGGTCACCGGGTGCACCGTGCACCTGGCGCGCCTGGAGGTCGACGAGGGCCCGATCCTGGCGCAGGAGGCGGTCCCCGTCCTCCCCGACGACACCGTCGAGACCCTCCACGAACGCATCAAAGAAGTCGAACGAAGGATCTATCCCGAAGTGCTGCAGAAGTTGGTCGAACAATGAGGACGAAGATGCCACGAACCAAGGTCAGCCGAGCCCTGCTCTCGGTGTACGACAAGACCGGCATCGTCGAGTTCGCGAAGGAGCTGCAGCACCGCGGCGTCACCCTCGTGTCGTCGGGCGGCACCGCCAAGGCGATCGCGGATGCCGGCATCCCCGTCACCGCGGTCGACGACATCACCGGGGTGCCGCCCATCCTCGATCACCGCGTCGTGACGCTGCACCCGAAGATCCACGGCGGCATCCTCGCCGACCGGTCGAAGAAGACCCACGACGAGGACATGGCCACCTACGGCATCGAGCCGTTCGACCTCGTGGTGTCGAACCTCTACCCGTTCGCGCAGGACCCCGGCATCGAGACCATCGACGTGGGCGGTCCCGCGATGGTGCGGGCGGCGGCGAAGAACCACGCGTTCGTCACCATCGTCACCGACGCGTCGCAGTACGCGCCGCTGCTCGAGGAGATGGACGCCAACGACAACACCGTCGGCGACGACACCCGCCGCGCCTTCGCGGTCGCCGCGTTCGCGAGCACCGCCGCGTTCGACGCGCAGATCGTGGAGTGGCTGCAGAGCGATACCGTCACATCGAGGCGGCCTCCCCACCTACATCGACCTCGCGCTCGAGCGCACCGGTGAGGCGTTGCGCTACGGCGAGAACCCGCACCAGCACGCGGCGCGCTACCGCATCAGCGGCACGTCGAGCTGGTGGGACGACGTCGAGCAGCACGCGGGCCTCGCGCTCAGCTACCTCAACCTCTACGACGCCGACGCCGCGTGGCGCATCGTCCACGACCTGGGTGATCAACCGGCCGTCGCGATCATCAAGCACGCCAACCCGTGCGGCGTCGCGCTCGCCGGCGACCTCGCGACCGCGTACCAGCGCGCGCTCGAGTGCGACGAGCGCTCCGCGTTCGGCGGGATCGTGGCGCTGAACCGGCCGGTCGACACCGCCACCGCCGAGCGCATGGTCGCGGGACCGCAGGCCGACCTGATCATGGCGCCGGGCTGGGCGCCGGGCACGATCGACATGCTGATCGCCAAGCGCAAGAACACCCGCCTGCTCACGCGCCGGCCTGCCCGAGCCCCAGACCCTCGACTTCCGCCAGATCAGCGGCGGGTTCCTCGTGCAGGACGCCCACCACTTCGCCGCCGACGCGCGACGACTGGCGCGTCGTCACCAAGCGGGCGCCCACCGACGCCGAGTGGCGTGACGCCGAGCTGGCCTGGCGCATCTGCGGGCACGTGAAGTCGAACGCCATCGTGCTGGTGAAGGACGGCCAGGCCGTCGGCATCGGCGCCGGGCAGCAGAACCGCGTGGAGTCGGGCGAGATCGCGGCGAAGAAGGCCGACGGGCGAGCCGAAGGCGGCGCCTGCGCGTCCGACGCGTTCTATCCGTTCCCCGACGGCATCGAAGCGGCTGCCGTCGGCAGGCGTGGCCGTGATCGTGCAACCTGGTGGCGCGATCCGCGACGAGCCCAACATCGAGCGCGCCGACGAGCTCGGCGTCGCCATGGTGTTCACGGGAGAAAGGCACTTCCTCCATTGAGGAGTCTCGATTGAGCGCACGAGATGATGCCCGGAGGTCCGGTCGCCGACGCGGTGTTCGCCGACCTCGTCCCGCGCAGCGAGAAGCTCATCGCCAACGGGCACACGCCCGGCCTCGGCACCATCCTCGTGGGCGACGACGGCGCCAGCGTGCGCTACGTCGGCATGAAGATGGAGAAGGCGCGTGAGCTCGGCTGGTCGGCACCGCACCAGCACCTGCCCGAGGACGCCACGCAGGCCGACGTGCTCGCCGCCGTCCGCGCCTTCAACGACGATCCGCTGGTCGACGGCTTCCTCATCCAGCACCCCACGCCACCGCAGATCGACTTCGACGCCGCGCTGCTCGAGATGGACCCCGACAAGGACGTCGACGGCATGCACCCGGTCAACATGGGTCGCCTGGCGCTGATGATGTCGGGACCGGTGCCGGCGACGCCCGCGGGCATCGAGGCGCTGCTCGCGTTCTACGAGATCCCGGTGGCCGGCCACGAGGTCTGCATCCTCGGACGCGGGACCACCCTCGGTCGCCCACTCGCGCTGCTCCTCTCGCAGAAGCGCGACACCGCCAACGCCGCGGTCACCGTGGTGCACACCGGCGTACCCGACTGGCCCGAGTACACCCGCCGCGCCGGCATCGTCGTGGCCGCGGCGGGCGTGCCCGGCATCCTGCAGCCGGAGCACATCACTCCGGGCGCGGTCGTGGTCGGCGGGGGCGTGCGCTACGAAGGGCGCAAGCTGCTGCCCGACGTCGACGAGGCGTGCGAGGAGGTCGCGGGTGCGATCACGCCGCGCGTCGGCGGGGTGGGTCCCACCACCATCGCGATGCTGTTCCGCAACGCCATCGAAGCCGCCGAGCGCAACGTGCGCCGCCGAGCGCAGACCGGCACCGCATGACGGCCTGCCCGACCCGCCGGTCCCCGTCGCCGCGCGCGTCGAGGCGTGCCCGCTGTGCGGCGCCGCCGGTCGGCGCGAGCGCCGCGCGTTGCCCTGAATGCAACATGACGCTCGCCGGTCTCGGAGGCCGTCCGGCGGCCTTCAACCGGCAGTCGGTCTGGCTCTGGGCCGGCGCGCTGCTGGTGATCTACCTGGTCGTCCTCGCCATCGTGGCGGCCGCCCGCTGAACGCCTACGATCACGTCGCTCATGTCGAGTGACTCCATGCCCCATGACGGCTACACGATCATCTACACGCACACCGACGAAGCCCCGGCGCTGGCCACGAGGTCGCTGCTGCCGGTGGTGAACGCCTTCACCCGCGTCGCCGGCGTCGAGGTCGAACTGCGTGACATCTCGCTGTCGGGTCGCGTGTTGGCCCTCTTCCCCGAGGGCCTGACGCCCGAGCAGCGGGTCACCGACGACCTCGCCGAGCTCGGTGCGCTGGTGCAGCGGCCCGAGGCCAACGTCATCAAGCTCCCCAACGTCTCGGCCTCGATCCCGCAGCTCAAGGCCACCATCGAGGAGCTCCGCGGCAAGGGGTACTCGCTGCCCGACTACCCCGACGAGCCGTCCACTCCCGAGGAGGAGGACGTCCAGGCCCGCTACGACAAGGTGAAGGGCTCCGCGGTCAACCCGGTGCTGCGCGAGGGCAACTCCGACCGCCGCGCGCCGGCGTCGGTGAAGAAGTACGCCCGCTCGCACCCGCACAAGATGGGCGCGTGGGCGAAGGACTCGAAGACGAGCGTGGCGACGATGGGCCACGACGACTTCCGCTCCAACGAGCAGTCCGTCACCTTTGCCGCCGCCGACGACCTCAAGGTCGAGCTCGTCGCGCGCGACGGCAGCGTGACCGTGCTCAAGGAGTCGATCCCCGTCCTCGCCGGTGAGATCGTCGACGCCACGTTCATGAGCGTGCGCAACCTCGACGCGTTCCTCGCCGAGCAGATGGCCGCCGCCCAGGCGCAGGGCGTGCTCTTCTCGATCCACCTGAAGGCCACGATGATGAAGGTCTCCGACCCGATCATCTTCGGCCACGCGGTGAAGACCTACTTCGCCGACGTGTTCGCCAAGCACGGCGACACGTTCGACCGCATCGGCGTGAACCCCAACGACGGCCTCGCCGACGTGCTCACGCGTGTGCGCGCGCTGCCCGACGCCGAGCGCGCCGCGATCGAGGGCGCGATCACCGCGCGCCTGCAGGACGGGCCCCGCGCTGGCGATGGTCGACTCCGACCGCGGCATCACCAACCTCCACGTCCCGAGCGACATCATCATCGACGCGTCGATGCCGCCGATGATCCGCGACTCCGGGCAGATGTGGAACGCGTCGAACGAGCTGCAGGACACGCTGGCCGTGATCCCCGACTCGTCGTACGCCGGTGTGTACGACGCGGTCGTGCGCGACTGCCAGGCCCACGGCGCCTTCGATCCCGCCACCATGGGTTCGGTGCCGAACGTCGGCCTGATGGCGCAGAAGGCCGAGGAGTACGGCTCGCACGACAAGACGTTCGAGATCCCCGTCGACGGCACCGTGCGGGTCGTGAACCGCGCCGGCGACGCAGTGCTCTCGCACGAGGTCGAAGCGGGCGACATCTGGCGCGCCTGCCAGGTGAAGGACGCCCCGGTGCGCGACTGGGTGCGCCTCGCGGTGCTGCGCGGTCGCCTCACGCGGTTCGCACGTGGTGTTCTGGCTCGACGAGACGCGCGCGCACGACGCGCAGATCATCGCCAAGGTGCGCGAGTACCTCGGCGAGCACGACACGTCGGGCCTGACCATCGAGATCCTGCCGCCCGCCGACGCGTGCGCGTACTCGCTCGAGCGCATCCGCCGCGGCGAGGACACCATCTCGGTCACCGGCAACGTGCTGCGCGACTACCTCACCGACCTCTTCCCGATCATGGAGCTCGGCACCAGCGCCAAGATGCTCTCGATCGTGCCGCTGATGAACGGTGGCGGCCTGTTCGAGACCGGCGCCGGCGGTTCGGCACCCAAGCACGTGCAGCAGTTCGTGAAGGAGAACCACCTCCGCTGGGACTCGCTCGGCGAGTTCCTCGCGCTGGCGGCGTCGCTCGAGTTCCTCGCGCAGAAGACCGACAACGCCACCGCGCAGCTGCTCGCCGACACCCTCGACCGCGCCACCGGTTCGGTGCTCGACGAGAACCGCTCACCCAAGCGCAAGGTGCACGAGCTCGACAACCGCGGGAGCCACTTCTACCTGGCGCTCTACTGGGCGCGCGAGCTCGCGAACCAGACCGACGATCCCGAGCTGGCGGCGCGCTTCGCACCCATTGCCGAAGCACTCGCGGCCGACGAGGACGCCATCGTCGTCGAGCTCAACGAGGTGCAGGGTTCGCCCGTCGACATCGGCGGCTACTACCAGCCCGACGACGACGCTGGTCACCGCGGCCATGCGCCCGAGCGCCCGCTTCAACGCCATCATCGACGCCATCTGACCTGCGACATCCGACTCGGCGCTGGGCGCCGAACACTGACGCCAGAGATGCTGGCGGAGGGTCCTCCACCGTGTTGCTCGCCGAGCTCAACATCCGGCACACGCGCAGGCACATGCCGACGCGTCGGGTCGCGGTCGACCACGGCTACCTGCCGACCAGCGCCGCCGCGTTCGGGGGCGTGCTGCTCGGCTGCGGTCGTCGCCGAGTGCGTGCCCGGCCTCGACGAGGAGCAGTCCGACGCGCTCGAACGACTCGTCTCGGTCGCCCGCAAGGGCGAGCTGTCCGTTCCCCGGCATCGCGCTGCGCTACCGCCTCCAGCGCGACACCCACGGCCTCGATCTGTCGCGTCACCGCATCACCAGCGCCGCGGTCGAGGTCGGTGCGCTGCGGCCCGTCCTCGAGCTCGACCTGCACGGGCCGCCGGCACCCCAGGTGATCGGGGCGCTCATGGCCGCTTCGCAACTTCCGGCATCCGGCCGATTGGTGGCCTTCCGCTTCGTCGACGCCGCCCTCACCCGCCCCGGGGTGCTCCCCGAGGGGCTCGAGGTCGTGCGCCGCTACCACGGCCTGCCCGGCGCCCGACCGCCCGATCCCGGCACCACCACCCGGATCGGCGGCGCCACCGACGAGTGGGGCGACGCGTGGCGCGGGGTGCCGTCGGAGCGGCGCTGGGCGATGGAGGTGCTCGGCCTGCAGGCCGGGCACTCGATCGAGCGCGACGACGTGCAACGGCGGTTCCGCCGCCTCATCCGGCTCGCCCACCCCGACCACGGCGGCGAGAGCGTGGGTGCGGCCGAACGCATGGCCGAGCTCTCCGAGGCCCGAGAGGTCCTGTTGTCGGTGATCACCGACGGCAGCGCGGACTCTGTCTCTGGTGCCGCCGGATCGGGGACCGGCGCGTAGGGACGGGTAATTTCGGCCGCATGGCTACCACCCCCCTTCACGTCACCGTCACCGGCGCCGCGGGCCAGATCGGCTACGCGCTCGTCCACCGCATCGCGAGCGGTCAGCTGCTCGGCCCCGACCAGCCGGTGGTGCTGCGGCTGCTCGAGATCGAGCCCGCGCTGCCGGCGCTCGAAGGCGTGGTGATGGAGCTGGAGGACGGCGCCCACCCGCTGCTCGTCGGCATCGAGGCCACCGCCGATCTCAAGACCGCGTTCGACGGCACGTCGTGGGCGCTGCTCGTCGGCTCGATCCCGCGCAAGGCGGGCATGGAGCGCGGTGACCTCCTCTCGGTCAACGGCGGGATCTTCAAGCCGCAGGGCCAGGCCATCAACGACCACGCCGCGAGCGACGTGCGCGTGCTCGTCGTCGGCAACCCGTGCAACACCAACTGCCTGATCGCGCGGTCGAACGCGCCCGACGTGCCGGCCGACCGCTGGTTCGCGATGACCCGCCTCGACGAGAACCGGGCGAAGACGCAGCTGGCCAAGAAGGCGGGCGTGCTCTCGCGTCAGGTCAGCAACGTGGCGATCTGGGGCAACCACTCGGCCACCCAGTTCCCCGACTTCGCGCACGCCCGCATCGACGGCACGCTCGTGCCCGAGGTCATCACCGACACCGCGTGGCTCCAGGGCGAGTTCATCGAGACGGTGCAGAAGCGCGGCGCGGCCGTGATCGAGAAGCGCGGCGCGTCGTCGGCGGCGTCGGCCGCGCACGCGGCGATCGGCTCGGTGAACAGCGTGCACTTCGCCACGCCCGGCGACGACTTCCACTCGGTGGCGGTGTGCAGCTCCGGTCAGTACGGCGTGCCCGAAGGCCTGCAGTTCGGCTACCCGATCCGCAGCGACGGTTCGTCGTGGACGGTCGTCGAGGGCATCGAGCACGACGAGTTCGCGCAGGGCAAGATCGACATCACCACCAAGGAGCTCGTCGACGAGCGCGACGAGGTCCGCTCGCTCGGCCTCATCGCCTGATGCGACGCCGCTGAAGCGCTGGTCGTTGGAGTTCTCCGACGACCAGGGCATCACCGGCTCGCTGCGGTCTGACGGTCGACGACGGTCGACCGCGTCGTTCCACGCGCAGGTCGTCGTCCCCGACGTCGGGGTGATCGTCGTGCGCGACGACGAGGTCGCGCCACCGAAGCGCGACGACCTGCTCGTCGTGCGGGCCGAGGGCCTGTGGGCCGAGCTGCTGTGCGAGACGCCGGGGGAGCACTGGAGCTTCGGGCTCGAGGCGTTCGGCGTGCGCTTCGACGACGAGGCCGAGGCCGCCACCAGCGACCGCGGCGAACGGGTCGCGGTGGGGTTCGACCTCGAGTGGGAGACGCCCGACCGCGTCGTCGGCGAGATCCTCGTCGGTCGCGCGAAGTACGACCTCGACCGCGCGAGGGACGTTCGCGATCAGTTAGGCGCGCAGTGGGCGCCGGGCGCGGGCAGGGTGCCGTCGACGAGGTAGGCGACGACGGCGTCGTCGATGCACGTGCTGATGCCACGGCCGAACGCGGTGTGCTCGGTGCTGTCGAACGTGAGCAGGTCGGAGCCCTCGATGCGCGCCGTCAGTGCCTGGGCGCCGACGTACGGCGTCGCCGGGATCGCCGGTGGTGCCGATCACCAGGATCGGCGCGGTGCCCCGCACGCGGACGTCGCCGAGCTTGTCGCCCTTCGCCGGCTTCGGCATGCCGACGCAGGACGCGGTGGCGAACGAGCCGCCCCACGGGGGGAGCTGCGACTGGAACGTCGCCACGTCGGCGAGCTCCGGCGGCACTCGTGGGCGTGGACTTCGACGGCCGGTCGACGCAGCTGATCACCGAGTTGGCCTCGACCAGCGGATCCCAGTGGCCGTCGGTGGCGCGCCCCAGGTACTGGTCGGCGTAGCCGCGAGGAGTGACGGTGCGCTTCCGGTGTTCACCGCCTCGCTGAGCGCGTCGGCGAGGAGCGGCCACCCGCGCGACCGGTCGTAGAGCAGCGAGAGCACGCCGCTCTCGAGCAGGCCCGAGCGTCAGCTCGCCGTTGCGGGTGACGCCGTCGCTCACGTACGACGCCGGCATCGGTTGCTGGTCGACGCGCGCGATGAGCTGGTTCAGCTCGTCGCGCGGGTTCGCCGGACGCCGCGAGCGAGCATCCGGTCTGCTGGCACCAGTCGAGGAAGCCGCTCAGCGCGTCCATGAACCCCTTGCCCTGGCGGTACACGTAGTCGCGCGCGCTGATCCAGTAGTCGGGAGGTCCGTCGAGCACGAGGCGCCCGACGGTCGCGGGGAACATCTGCGCGTACGTCGCGCCGACGACGGTGCCGTAGGAGTAGCCGAGGTAGTCGAGCTTCGGGTCACCGAGCGCGATCCGGATCGCCTCGAGGTCGCGCGCGACGTTGCGGGTGCCGACCTGGCCCGCGTACGCGCCCATGCGCTGGATGCACCCGGCGGCGAACTCCGCGTTGTACTGGTGGAGCGCGTCGAGTTGCGCCGTCGTCGTCGGCACCGCGGCCAGGGTGGCCGACTGGTCGAGGAACGCGTCGTCGACGCAGTCGATGGGCCGCGACGCGCCGGTGCCGCGCGGGTCGAAGCTCACGACGTCGAAGCGGTCGCGCACGGTCTGCGGGAGTCGACTGTAGGTGCGGCGCAGGTAGTCGACGCCCGACTCGCCGGGACCGCCGTAGTTCACCACCAACGACCCGATGCGCTGGTCGGGCGCGGCGGCGGGCAGGCGGGTCGAGCGCGATGCCCCATCGCTCGCCCGGTGGGCTTCGGTCCAGTCGACGGGCACGGTGAGGGTGGCGCACTGGAAGCCGTCGCCACAGTCGGCTCCACGCCAGGGTGGTGTCGAACGCGGGGAGCGGCGGCCAGTCTGGTCGTCGTCGTCGTGGTCGACGGCGCGGGCTTCTTGCTCCTTCGCGCCGGCAGATGTCGCGGGCGCGACGCCAGCAGGAGCCGCCAGACGAGCGCGGGGGCGAGTCGCTTCACGGCCAGGCGGGTTCGCCCCAGGGGCTGGGCAGGCCCAGCTTGCCGGGGTTGAGGATCCCGTGGGGGTCGAGCGCGGCCTTGGTCGCGATCAGGACGTCGTGCCCGGCGCCGAGCGCGGCGTGCGCGTACCGGGCCCGGTTGAGGCCGATGCCGTGGTGGTGGCTGAGCGCGGCGCCGTGGGTCACCGTCGCCTCCATGGCCGCGTCCCAGGTGCGACGGTAGAAGTCCTCACGTTGCTCTTTCGGCGGGAAGCCGCCGAAGGTGAAGTAGAGGCAACCCCCGTCGCTGTACGCGTGCGAGAGATGCGCGGACGCGACCACGAGATCGTCGAACTCGCGCAGCGCGCCGAGCACCGCGTCGTACACCGTGGGGAGCGTCGACCAGCGGGCCGCGATCTCCATCGTGTCGACCACGGCGCCCTGCTCGATGTACTGCGTGCAGCGCCGACACGTCGTTGCGCTTCGTCCAACCAGGTGTCGAGCAGCACCGGGTCGTCGACGCGCGCGTCGGCGCACTCCTCGTGCACGATGCGCAGCACGCCGTCGATCAGCGCGGGTTCACCTTCGTCGAGCACGAGCACCATGTGTCGCGTCGCCCGTCCCGAAGTGGCGGTCGGCCTCGATCGGCGTCGTACAACCGCAGCACCGCCGGCGTCGCGCCGCGGCGGAGGATGCGCCGGCAGGCGTCGAGCCCCTCGCCGAAGGTGTCGAACCGGTACGCGGCGCGCACCTCCGCGGTCGGCGCCGGGTGCACCCGCAGGCGCGCGCCGGTGATGATCCCGAGCGTGCCCTCGCTGCCCACGAACAGCTGGGTGAGATCGGGTCCGACCGCGGCGCGCGGTGCACCGCCGGTGTGCACGACGCGGCCGTCGGCGAGCACGACGTCGAGCCCCAGGACCATGTCCTCGATCTTCCCGTAGCGGGTGGACAGCTGGCCTGCGCTCCGGCAGGCGAGCCAGCCGCCGACGGTCGAGAGGTCGATCGACTGCGGCCAGTGGCCCAACGTCACCGCGTGGTCGGCCCGCAGGCTCGCTTCCAACGGCGTGCCGAAGGTACCGGCCCGGACGTCGAGCACGAGCGACGTGTCGTCGACGTCGACGATGCCGGTGATCGCGGTGAGGTCGAGCACCACCCCGCCGTGGACCGGCATGCTCGCGCCGCACACGCCGCTGCGGCCGGCCGCGACCGTGAGCGGCACGCGCGCTTCGTCGCACAGACGCGCCACCGCCGCGACCTGCGCGTCGCTCGCCGGTGTCGCCACCGCCGCGGCCGGGGTGATCGCGGTGCCGTCGTCGTCCCAGACCATCGCCAGCGGCCACCAGTCGCGACTGGCGGTGGCCACCGCGTCCGGTGCGCGTTCCACCGTGCACTCGCGTGCCAACCGTTCGAGCAACGCGTCCGGTACCTCGGCGATCGGCGCCCCGCAGGGGACTCATGAACGGGGGCTCACGAGATGTTGGCGCGTTCGGCGGCGACCGCGGCGCGGTACGCGGCGACCTGGCCGTCGCGCTCGACCTCGGACCATCCGAGCTCGGGGGCGAGCAGCTCGGCGACCGACGCGGCGGCGTCGGCCGAGGCGTCGCGCGCCAACAGGCGCGCCCGCGTGCGGCGCGAGAGCACGTCGTCGAGGGTGCGCGCCATCTCGTGACGGACCGCATACGTGGCTTCGGCGCGCAGATACGGCAGGCCGGGCACGAGCGGCTCGGCGAGGTCGGGCCGATCGACGGTGAGCGCGCGCACGACCTCGGCCTCGGTGCCGTACCGACCGGTCAGGTGCTCGTGCGTGCTCGGCTCGAGCGCGGCCACCGGTGGCGCGATGCCTTCACCGCCGAACAGCCGCAGGTGCTTGGTGCGCGACGCCCCGGCCTGCGTCCCGAGCACCTGTGCCGCTTGGTCGACCGCGTCGGCGGCCATGCGCCGATAGGTCGTGAGCTTGCCGCCGGTCACGGTCACCACCCCACCGGGCGACACGCGCACGGTGTGCTTGCGGGACAGGTCGGACGTGCGGGTCGATCGCCCCGAACGCAGGAGCGGTCGGAGGCCGGCCCACGTGCCCACGACGTCGTCGGCAGTCAGCTTCTCCTCGCTGATGCCGTTGAGCGCGCGCGAGGAGGTAGTCGACGTCGGCGGGCGTGCACGGCGGGTCGTCGAGCGGGCCGTCGTAGTCGGTGTCGGTGGTGCCCACGTAGGTGGTGTCGCCCCACGGCACCACGAACACCATGCGCTTGTCGCCCGGCACCGGGACGATGGCGGCGATGTCGTTGCGCACCTTCCCCCACGGGAGCGTGATGTGGATGCCCTTGGCCGGACGGATCGACGCCGGGTGCGCGCCCTCGTCGAGGGCGCGCACGTCGTCGGCCCACACCCCGGCCGCGTTCACCACGACGCCGGCCCGCACCTCGATCTCGTCGCCGTCGCCGTCGGTATCGGTGGCGACGCGCGCCGACGACGCGGTCGCCGTCCTTCACCAGTCCGCGTACGGTGGTGTGGTTGGCGAGGACCGCGCCCTCGCGTGCCGCGGTGCGGGCGATGGCGAGGGTGAGGCGGGCGTCGTCGGCCTGCGCGTCGTAGTACACGTACGCGCCGGCGAGTCGGTCCGCGCGCGAGCGACGGCATGTGCGCGATCGCGGTGTCCACGTCGATGCGGTGGTGGCGCTTGCCGATGCGCACACCGCCGGTGAGGTCGTAGGCCCAGAGCGCGCTGCCGAGCAGCCGGGTCAGCCGTCGGTCGATCACGCCGCCGTGCGTCGTCAGCGGGACGAGGAACGGCAGGATGCGGACGAGGTGCGGCGCGTTCTCCAGCGCGCGCTGGCGTTCGTAGAGCGCCTCGTACACGAGCCGGATCTCGCGCTGCTGCAGGTAGCGCAGCCCACCGTGCACGAGCTTGGAGCTCTTCGAGCTCGTGCCCGATGCGAAGTCGTCGCGCTCGACCAGCGCGGTGCGCAGGCCTCGGCTGGCCGCGTCGAGCGCCACCCCCGCGCCGGTGATGCCGCCACCGACCACGAGGACGTCGAAGCGTTCGTCGCCGAGTCGTTGGAGGGACACGGCTCGATCGAGGGGTCGCCCGGGTCCGGGCGCCGACCGGCTGGCCACCCGGCCAGGTTACCGGTCGGTAACCAGCTCTGACCGCACGACGGACCGGACCTTGGGGGCGGTCCGCCAGGTGAGCAGCATCGCGGCGCCGAACACCGTGGCCACGCCGATCAGGACGAGCGAGGTGGTGGGAAGGAGGTCGGTGGCGTCGGTGCCCGCAGTGAGGAAGTGGATGGTGACGAGCGCCAGCAGCACGTAGCTGAGGACGTGCACGCTGCGCCAGACCTTGGGCGACAGGCGCGCCCGGACCAGCGACGTGATCTCGATCGCGACCAGCACGTACATGCCGACGATGCCCCACGCGACCGCGACCGGATGCCAGGAGGACACCAGCGGGACGAACACGTCGGCGAGCGAGAACTGGACGAAGCTGTCGGCCAGGATCGCCAGCACGTGCACGGCGACGAACACGATCGCCAGCGCGCTCAGGTAGCGGTGCGTCGAGAGCATCCACGACGGCGACGGCCGTCGGCCGAACGCTCGCAGCGCGTGCAACAGGCCCCACGTGCACGATGCGAGCACGAGCGCCCACGCGACGATGCCCCCGGCGCGCGCGACGTACCACCAGAAGTGCGACGACATCGGCCGACGGTTCGCTAGCTCCCGCCGGTGCGGGTCTGCGGTTGCGGCGACACGCTGCTGCTGCCGTCGTCGCTCGAGGAGCCGAACCCGTCGTCGCCGAACCCGTCGTTCGAGCTTCGGCCGTCGGCCGGGGTCGCCGTGGTGCCGCCGGAGCTGCCGGCGTTGCCGGTCGCCCCCAGCGATGATGTGTCGGCAGACGACGTGTTGGTCTGCGACGCGTCGGCGGAGTGGTCCCCGGCGGCCATGAAGCCGACCAGCGTGCTGCCGATCGCGACGCTCACGCCCGCGGCGACGATCTTGCCTCGCATGCTCAGGTTCCGGCGCGCCATGTGGGAATTGTGCTCTCGCCAGGTAAGGGTTTGCTGAGGATCCCGTGAAGGGCCTGCGCTTCGGGGACGCCGGTCAGCAGGAAGCTGTTCAGATGACCGTGCCGGGCAGGCCGTCGGACGCGAGCACCTCGAAGTCGTCGGCGGCCCACGATCGCATGCCGCCGTCGAGGTTGACCGCGTCGAAGCCGGCGCCGAGCAGCACCTCGGCGACCCGGTGCGAGCGGGCGCCGGACCGGCAGATGACCACGATGCGGCGGTCACGGGGGAGCTCGTCGACGCGCGTCTGGAGGTCGCCCATCGGGATCCAGACGGCCTCGGGCGCGTGGCCGGCGTCCCATTCGTCGGCTTCGCGGACGTCGAGGAGGTACGCACCGGCCTCGACCATCTCGTGGCCGTCTTCTGCGCTCACGTCCTCGACGTGCTGGGCACTCACCGTCGTCGCCTCCTGGTCTGCGGACTGGCTCGTCCGTGCGGGGATCGGCCGGATTCCGGCTCTTCAACGGGCCGTCAATCAACCGCCCGTCAATTGGCCGGACCTTTCCGGTCCTTTCCTTGAATTTCCTCGCCCAGTGTGACAGGTTTCACTCTAGGTAGTCGTACACTTGCTGAGAGTGAGAACCCACTCTGAGGGGTAGCACGACCACGAAAAGCAGCAAGCTCGAATCGCTTCCTGAACCCCCACGCAGGAGACATCCTTGGGCCCCCGGCGCATCTTCGCAGCCTTGGCAGTACTCGCGCTCGCCGTCCTCACCGTGACGGCCGGCGCGGCGATGGCGAACGACGCCAACGCGCCGTCGCAATGGTGGCCACGACCAGTGGTGACCACGGCTGGCACGGCAACGACCGCGACGGTCAGGTCGCCGGTGGTGCCGAAACCGCCGGGGGCGACGAGACGACCGGTCCCGCCAGGCGGCGGCACGCAGTCTGACGGTCGACACGATCCGGGACCGGGCGGTCGGGTCGCACGATCCAGTGCAGAGTGACGGATCGCAGGATCCGGGACAGGGTGACGTCGGCACGACCGACGCGGGTTCGGGCTCAGGCTCGGGCTCGGGCGGCGGCACCGTCGTCGTCACCGGGTCGGGAGCCGGCACACCGTCGGCACCCGTAGAGGCGCCAGCCGCGGCCGCGAGCGGACCCGCCCCCGACGTGGCCGCGGCGGCGCCCGAATCCGCACCGGTGTCCGGCGCGTTCGTCGCCGCCGGGAGCGGCACCGACGGCACCGGTGGCCTCGGTGGCGCGGTGTCCGACATCGCCCCCGTGGCTGCGCAGGACCCAGCGGCCGCCGCGCCCACGAACAACCTCGCGGGCCTCGACGGCCTCCCGGCGCTCGGCTCGATCGGTGCGGTGGCGACCCGCGTGACCGACGGACCGTCGGCGGCGCGCGCGTTGCTGTCCACGGGCACCGGCCGTTCGCTCGCCGTGATCGTGGCGCTGCTCGCGGCCATCACCGTCTTCCTCGCGGTCCACCGCCGGACCGATCGGGGTGACCGCAAGCTGGCCGCGGCACGCAACGGGCCCGACGTCGCCCGCTTCCGGTGACCGCGACCAGGAACGCCGCGGGCTCGCCGGTCTCCGACCGGCTCGCTGGTGCTGCAGTTCCTGCGGTTGCTCAACCTCGTCGCGCTGCTCGTCGTCCCGGCCCTGGCCGGGGTCGAGACGCGTCGGGCGGTCGGGGTCGCGTTGGTGTACCTCGTCGTCGTGGCGCGTGACTCGAGGCGCTGCGGCGGCTGGCCCCCTCGCACGTCGGTGGCGATCGTGTCGTGGAGCGTGCTGCTCGACGGACTCGCGGTCGCACTCGGGGTCGCGGTGACCGGCGGCTACCGCAGCCCCCTCCTGTTCCTCGTGTTCCTCGACGTCATGGCCGTGACGCTGGTGGCGTCGTACCGCACCGGGCTCAAGCTCGCGCTGTGGTTCGCGCTGTTGCTCCTCCTCGCCCATGCCGCGGCCGACGCCGGCGTCGTGGAGGGCGCGAACGCACTCGACGACCGCGCCGCCATCGTCAGCGCGGTGGCGTTCCTGCTCTTCGCCGTCTGCGCGGCGTTGTTCTCGGCGGTGAACGAGCGCGCGCTGCGCAACAGCCGCGGCCACCTCGAACAGCTCGTGGAGCTCGGGAGCGATCTCGAGCGCGCCATCCGTCCCGACGACGTGCTCTCGACGCTCGTACGCCACTCGTGCGCGTGGCTCGGCTTCACCCGCGCGGTCGTGCTGGTGCGCTCGGGCCCGGTGTGGGACGGCGTGCGCGACGACGGGAACGTCGAGGTCCACTTCCACGTGTCCGACCAGTCCGCGCCCCTGGTCGACGAGGCGTGGTCGTCGGGCGCGCCCATGCTCGTGCGCACGGTCGACGACGACCTGCTCGATCTCGTCTTCCCCGGCGCCCGCAACGTCGTCGTCACCCCGATCACCGCCGACGCCGAACACCTCGGTGTCGCGGTGGCCGAGTGGGGTGGCGGGAACGACGCGCGCATCCCGACGTCGACGGTGCGGGCGTTGGCCCAGGCGTCGATGCACGCGGCGCTGGCCTTCCGCACTGCTCGGCTGCTCGGCGAGAACGAGCGGTTGGCCACCCGCGACTCGCTCACCGGCCTCGCCAACCGGCGCCTGTTCGACGAGTCGCTCCAGCGTGAGGTCGCTCGCGCGCGACGCCTGGCGACGCCGCTCAGCCTGCTGGTGCTCGACGTCGACCACTTCAAGCAGGTGAACGACACCTACGGACACCAGGCCGGTGACGAGGTGCTGCGCGAGGTCGCCGACGCGCTGGTCGCGAACACCAAGAACTACGACGTCGCGGCGCGCTACGGCGGTGACGAGTTCGTCGTGCTGCTTCCCGGCTGCAGCCGCGACGACGCGCTCCGCGTCGCCGAGCGTGTGCGCCACGGCATCTCGCGCGCCGTCGGCGAGGCACCCGGTCACCATCAGCGCCGGCGTGGCCAGCGTGCCCGACAACGCCACCGATGCCGAACGACTCATGGCCGCGGCCGACGCCGCGCTCTACGACGCCAAGCGCACGGGCCGCGACCGGGTCGCCGGTTCGGGCCGGAACATCGAGGTCGCACCGCCGACGCCGCTGAGCTGGAGCGCCCAGCTCGCACGCGGCGCCTGAGCGTCAGCTCACGCGCGTTTCGACTCGTCGGCGAGGAGCTCCGCGGCCAGCGCGCGCAGCTCGTTGTGGGGGGCCTTGCCCGCGGCCGAGCGGCGGAGCGAGTCGACGAACAGGACACGGCCGCGGCGACTTGTACCCGGCCAGCTCGGCCCGGCACCACGCCAGCATCTCGGCCTCGTCGAGGTCGTGACCGTCGAGCCGCCTGGACCAGCGCCACGACCCGCTCGCCGAAGCGCTCGTCGGGGACGCCGACCACGACGCAGTCGACGACGCCCGGGTGCTTGCGCAGCTCCGCCTCGACCTCCTCGGGGTACACCTTCTCGCCGCCGGTGTTGATGCACGCCGACCCGCGGCCGAGGAGCCGGACGGTGCCGTCGGTCTCGACCGTGGCGAAGTCGCCGGGGATGGAGTAGCGGACGCCGTCGAGCACGCGGAACGTGCCCGCGCTCTTCTCGGGATCCTTGAAGTAGCCCACCGGGATCCGCCCGCCCATCGCCAGGAGACCGACCTCGCTCGCTGCCGGGGACGACGTCGCGGCCGGTCGTCTCGTCGACCACGCGGATGCGGTCGTTCACCGAGAACTGCGCCGACGAGATCGCGGCGTCGCCGGCGCGCGCCGACTGGCGTGGTCCGAGCCCTTCGGACGCGCCGAGCGAATCGACGATGGTGACGCCCGGGATGAGATCGAGCAGGCCGCGCTTCACCTCGGGGCTGAACAGGACACCCGACGACGTGATCGCGCGCAGCGACGAGACGTCCCAGCGGTCGGGGTCGGCGCGCAGCGCGTCGAGCAGCGGTCGCGCGAACACGTCGCCGACGATGGTGAGGGTCTGGACGCGCTCGCGCGCGACCGCGTCCCACACCAGCTCGGGATCGAGGCCCGGTTGGTCGACGAGCACGACCGTGCCTCCGCCGGCGAGCGCGGCGACGGTGGCGAAGAGTCCGGTGCCGTGCATCAGCGGGGCGGCGGGCAGCAGCGTCGACGCGCGCTTCCCCGCGCGTGCCGCCGCGAACGGATCGGGAGGTTCCGGGGTCTGGGGGTGCGACGACGTCCACAGCGCGACGTAGAGGTCGTCGTTGCGCCACATCACTCCCTTGGGCCGGCCGGTGGTGCCGCCGGTGTAGAGGAAGATCAGGTCGTCGCCCGACGGTGGGCGGGCGGATCCAGTCGGCGGCGGGGGCAGACGTGGCGATGGCCCGTTCGTAGGGCTCGCCCACCTCGAGCAGGAGGGGGCGCCGAGGCTCGTCGATGCGTCCGGCCGCCTCCAGCGCGGTCGGGGCGAACTCGGGGTTGTGGACGAGGGCCGTGGCGTCGGAGTTGTCGAGCAGGTAGTGGAGCTCGGTGGCGGTGTAGCGGAAGTTGACGTTCACCGGGACGCAGCCCAGCTGCAGGGCGGCGTAGAACGTCTCGAGGTACTCGGGCCGGTTGGTGACGTCGATCGCCACCCGGTCGCCGGGCTCCAGTCCGCCTTCGGTCCGGAGGAACCAGGCCAGCCGACTCGCCCGTGCCGGCGAACTCCGCCCACGTGCACCGGCGGTCGCCGCACACCACCGCGTCACGGTCGGGGACGATGGCGGCGATGCCGTTCCACACCGCCGCGAAGTTCCAGTCCGACACGCGTGCGATGCTACGGCAGGCCGTTCAGCCCGATCTCAGGCGGATCAGGGCATGATGGAGGTCCGGACGGCCGATCGAGGGGAGTGCCGTGCAGGAGGACCGCGTCATGGGGGCGCGTCTCAGGCAGCGTGTGGGCCACGTGGCCCTCTTCGTCGCGCTGGCGGTCGTGCCCGTGCTCGCGTTGAACTCGCTGGCCACCGCCACGACCGCTTCCGACGGCGGGACCGACCCCACCGCAGGCCGCCCCGCGCTCACCGACACGCAACGCCAGTGCCTCTCCGACCATGGCGTCACGCTCCCGCCCGGTGGCGCCGACGGCGCGAAGCCAGAGCTCACGCGCGAACTGCGCCGGCAGCTCCGGGAAGCGGGCGCCGCGTGGGTCGGGGCCATGAACGCCGTGAAGGGGCGAGCGGGAGCCCGCGGCCTCGGCACCGGTCTCACCGACGCGCAGCGTCAGTGCCTGTCCGACCAGGGTGTCTCGCTCCCGGCGCATTCCGCCGGCGGTCCGCACGCCTCGGTCAGCGCCGAGCCAGCGTGACGCACTGCGCCAGGCGGCCACGACGTGTGGCCTCCCCAACCGCGCCCGCCATGCGCGGCGGAGACGCCCAGATCTGAACGCCAGATCGAACGCCCAGATCCGATTGGCCTCCGCTGGTCAGTCCGAGCCGGGTTGCGGATCGCCCACGTCGAACCACCACCGGGACAGCTGTTCCATCTCGGTGACGGCGGCGCGCAGCTCGTCGCTCAGTGCACCCGGGTGACGCGCCACCAGGATCACGGTGAGCGAGCGGTAGTACCAGAGCTGGTCGATGGCCCCCGCGTGGAACCGCTGCCACACCTCCGGTCCGGTGCGACGGAGATCGGCGACGATCGACCGCGCGTTCGCGAGCGTGTCGGCCGCCTTCACCCGCAGCACCGGCGTGGGCACGTCGGGGGCGGCGAGGTGATCGATCGCCTCCTGCTTGCGCGCTCGCCACGTGGACGCGTCGCGTGCGCTGCCTTCGACTTCCCGGGCAGCTTGCCGTCGATCGTCTCGGTGCACGCCTTCACGATCTTCGACACCTTGCGCCCGTAGCGCTTGCGGATCTGCTTGGGCTTCACGCCGGCGTCCTCGATGGCGTCGTGCAGCAGCCCGGCGATCGCCTCCGACTCGGTCCCGCCGTCGTGGAGCACCAACGCCGCCACCTCGATCAGGTGCGCGACGTACGGAACCCCGGAGCCCTTGCGGGTCTGGGCCCCGTGCAGTTCCACGGCCCATTCGACCGCACTCGCGAACCGGTGACCGAGCGCCGGCCGGGGGTCGGGCCCGGCGTCGTCAGCCGGCATCACGCGCCTTCGCCACGTTCTTCTCGTGCTCCGCCAGCGTCTGCGCGTAGTAGGTCTTCCCGTTGGCGTCGGACACGTAGTACCTGTACGGCACCGGCGCGGGATTGAGCGCGGCGCGCAGCGCCACCTCGCTCACCGTCTTGATCGGCCCCGGCGGGAGCCCCTTGTTCTTGTACGTGTTGTACGGCGAGTCGATCTTGCGGTCCTCGTCGGTGGGCACCGGCGGGCAGCCGCCCTTCGCGTAGCAGAGCGTGGCGTCGATCTGCAGCGGCATGTCGTCCTTGAGCCGGTTGACGATGACCGCCGAGATGAGCGGCGCGTCGTCCTTGGTACCGGCCTCGGCCTGGATGAGCGACGCGCTCACCAGCGACTGGAAGGGCGTGAGTCCGCCGTTGGCGGGGCCCGACCCACCGAGGCCGATCTCGTCGGCCTTGGCGTCGAACTGGGTGACGATCTTCTGGAGGATCTGGGCTTCGGTCTCGTTGGCCCCGATGAAGTACGTGTCGGGCCAGGTGAAGCCCTCGAGTGACGCCACGTCGTTGGGTTGGTACCGCGACCGGATGGTGTTGGAGTTCGCCGCTTCCATGAAGCGCTGCGCGCTCTTGCCTTCGATCTTGCCGACGCGGTCGGCGATCTGCTGCAGCGTGAGTCCGGGCGGGAGGAGGAGCTCGATGTCGGGGATGGTGCGCCGCGGTCCGCCGCGCAGCGTGTCGAGGGCTTCCCGCGGTCCGCTGTTCTCGACGAAGTCGTAGTTGCCGGCCGACCACGAGGTGAACTGCGCGCTCGCGGCGACCTCCTGGAATGCCGTGGACGACGCGATCACGCCCTTCTGCTCGAGCGTGTCGCCCACCTGCGCAGGCGTCCAGCCCTGCTGGATCTCCACCACGATGTCGGCGTTGCCCGCGGTGGAGCTCTCGACGTTGCTCAGCACCCACACGGACGCGATGGCGAGCGGAGCGAGCAGCGCCCCGACGACGATGATCGTCATGACGTTGCGCCGGTAGGTGCGGTTGCGCTCCGTGGCGCGACGGCTGCGGGCCGAGCGCCACTGGGGTTCGGAGGGCATCGGGGAATGGTACTGACCGCCCGCTCGGGGGTCTCCGCGGGCGGGTGAGGCGTCGGTGCGCTTCACTGGGGCGATGCGCTTCGGGATCAAGACGTCGGGGCAGGAGACCACCTGGGCCGACATGCTCGCGGTGTGGCAGGCCGCCGACGAGATCGAGCTGTTCGAGTCGGCGTGGACCTTCGACCACTTCTACCCGATCTTCACCGAGCACCTCGACGGCGACTGCATGGAGGGCTGGATCACGTTGGCCGCCCTGGCCCAGGCCACCCGCCGGATCCGGGTCGGCGTGCTGGTGACCAACGTCCCCAATCGTCACCCGGCAGTGCTCGCCAACATGGCTGCCACCCTCGACATCATCTCCGGTGGGCGCCTCGAGCTCGGCCTCGGCGCGGGCTGGAACGAAGTGGAGGCGAAGGCCTACGGGATCGACCTGCACGCGACGCTCACCGAGCGCTTCGACGCGTTCGACGAGGGCTGTGAGGCGATCATCGCCCTGCTGACCAACGAGCAGACGACCTTCACCGGGTCGTACGTGCAGCTCACCGACGCGTACTGCAACCCGAAGCCGATCCAGCGCCCGCACCCGCCGATCTGCATCGGTGGACAAGGTGAGCGCCGCACGCTTCGCTCGGTCGCGCGATTCGCCCAGCACTGGAACTTCCCGGGAGGCTCCGCGGAGCAGTTCGCGGCGAAGCTCGACGTCCTGCGCGGACATTGCGCCGACATCGGCCGCGACCCCGCGGAGATCACGGTGTCGGCGCACCTGATCGGCGCGCGCTTCGGGACGGGCGTCGACGCGGTCGTGGAGGAGGCGAAGCGCTACGCCGACGCCGGCCTCGATCTCGGCCTCGTCTACCTGCCGACGCCCTATCGGACCGAGCTGCTCGACGAGCTCGCCGTCGCGCTGTCGGACCTCTGAGGCACCTCCCCGGACCCCCTGCTACAGCGTCCAGCCTGCGTTCTTGCGCTCCACGCAGGTGGGGCAGATCGGGTAGCGAGTGGGATCGCGCGTGGGCACCCACTTCTTGCCGCACAGCGCGGTGATGGCCTCGCCGGTGATGTAGGCGCGCGTCACGTCTTCCTTGCGGGCGTAGTGGGCGAAGCGGTCGTGGTCGCCGCCGTCGGTGTCGACCGGGACCCGCTCCTCGACGATCGTCGGTGCCTGGACCGGCGTTTCGACGGGCGTTTCGACGGGCGCTTCGACCGGCGCGGTGGTGGTCTCGCTCACCCGGCCAGAGTACCGACTGCCAGATCCCGCGATCGGTAGCCTCGCCCTGTGCCCGACTTCGCCGACGACACGAGCAGCGAGCTCGAGCGCAAGGCCAAGGCGCTCAAGTTCATCGCGCTGTTCGAGTCGGTCACGTACCTGCTGCTCTTCTACTTCTGGGTCATCGCCCCGAACGACGCGCTCGAAGGCCATCGTGGGCTTCTTCCACGGCCTCGTGTGGATGACCTTCGTGGCCATGACCGTGATCATCCGCCCCGAGCATCAAGTGGACCTGGGGCTACACCGCGTTGGTGGTGCTCACCGGTCCGATCGGGGGAGTGCTGGTGTGGTGGCGGCTGCGGACGACGCCGCGAGAGCTGCTCGTACCTCACGCATCGCCGTCGGCAGATCGCTGACCGCCCGCTCGCGCGCGTCGCGGTCGCCGAGGAACACGAAGACGCACTCGGCGACCGACTCGCCCGTCGCCTGTTCGAGTGCCACCGCGTAGGCCGCGCCCTGCAGCCGGTAGCGCGCCACCTTGACGTCGAGGTCGGCGTCGTCGGACCACGCGTCGGTCTTGTAGTCGACGACGACCAGGCCGTCGGGTCGTCGGTACACGAGGTCGACGTACCCCTCGAGGGTGACGCCGTCGACGGGAGTGGCCACGTACATCTCGCGCCGGAACCCGTGCGCGACCGCTTCCTGCACGACGCGCGTCGAGAGCGCGACGCGGGCGCGGGCCGCGACCTCGTGTTCCTTGCCGATGATGCCCTCCGCCGCGGCTTGCGCCGCCGCAGCGTCGTCGAGGCCGTCGCCGGTGGCGAGGTCGACGGTCTGGAGCACTGCGTGCACCGCGCGTCCGAGCGCGGTGCCGTAGCGGCCCTTGTTCCACGGCGGCAGCTCCAGGTCGCGCGGGCCCTTGGCCAGACCCGGGTCGGCCGCAGGTGGTTCGACCCGGGCGCGCTTGATCCGGCTGCCTTGATCCGGGAGGTCTCGGCCTCCCGGGCCAGCGCGGTGGCGGACTGGACCCGCCGGCGCGCCGACGTGGTGCGGGCGCGGTCGCGCGAGCACCCAGTCGTCCCACGGGGGTGGCGCGGCCGCGAGCACGGTGTCGACGTCGGCGCGCACCAGCGGCCGGAGATCGTCGGCGCCCGCGACGAAGGCCTCCCACCCGGGCTGCTCGGCGACGGCATGCCAGACCAGCTCGGCGTGGGTCCACTTGGTGCGGTCGTCGGCGGGTGCCTTGGCCGGGCGGTGCACGGACACCACGAGGTGGTCGCGGGCGCGCGTCATCGCCACGTAGAGGAGGCGCAACTTCTCGTGGAAGTCCATCTGCTCGTCGATCGGTGCGTAGCGCTCGAACTCCTCGGTCGTGACCCGTCGTGACACCCGTACCGCATAGGTGTCGCGGTCGTGCGGGAAGACGAGCTCCACACCGGGTCGGCGGCCTCCGGCCTTGGTGGTCATGCCCGAGACGATCGTGATCGGGAACTCGAGGCCCTTGGCGCCGTGGATGGTGAGGATGCGCACCGCGTCGTCGTCGGTCTCGGGGAGCACCGTCTCGACGACGCGCGCGCCCTCGCTGCTCTGGAGGTCGGCCCAGGCCAGGAAGTCGCGCACGCTCCCACCCTCGGCGTCGGAGAAGGCGCGCGCCTGCTCCACCACGAAGCGCACCCGTCGCCACAGGTCGCGCGGTCGCCCGTGCGCGAAGCCGACCTCGAGCACGCGTCGCTCGCGCACGATGCGGTCGAGCAGCTCGCTGGGCGACGACCAGTAGCGGGCGTCGTGCCACTCGGCCAACGTCCGCAGCGCCTCGCCGACCGGGTGGTCGGGTGGCAACGACTCGGGGAGCGGCAGCTGGTGGTCCCACCGTCCGCCGTGCTCGACCTTGTACGTGTAGAGGTCGTCGTCGCCGCACCCGAAGATCGGCGAGCGCAGCGCCGTCACCAGCGCGAGCTCGTCGGTGGGATCGTCGACGGCCTGGAGCACGACGAGCAGGTCGCGGATCTCGCGGGTGCTGTAGACCAGCGACGACGTCTCGGCGCGGTACGGGATGGCAGCGGCGTCGAGCGCGTCCTCGAGATGACCGAGCGACGTGCGGGCCGGCAGCAGGATGCAGATGTCACCGAGGCGGCACGGCTCGACCCGTTCGCTCCCGTCGGCGTCGTGGCGCACGACCGACCAGCCCTCCCGGAGCGCGCGGCGTACGACCGCGGCGACGTCGGCGGCTTCGAGCTCGCGCAGCGGGTCGGCGGCGCTGACGTCGCCGTCGGGCTCGGCACCGAGCAGCACCACGGCCGGGCCGACCGGCGCGGGCTCGCGCACGGGTTCGAGCGCGACGTACTCGGGCTGTGACTCGGGTTCGGCCACGATGAGCTCGCGGAAGATCGCGTTCACGACCTCGATCACCGGACGCGCGGTGCGGAAGTTGCGGGTGAGGTGGCGCGGCGCGCGTGCCGAAGGCCGAGCGCGCCCGGAGAAAGGCGGCGATGTCGGCCCGCCGGAAGCGGTAGATCGACTGCTTGGGGTCGCCCACCACGAAAAGGCGGCCGGGGTCGACGGGGAGGTCGTCCCACCGGTACGCGCGTGCGTCGGGCTCGCTCGACGCGATGAGCGCGGCGAGATCGCACTGGATCGGATCGGTGTCCTGGAACTCGTCGAGCAGCAGGCGGGTGTACCGGGCGCGCAGGCGCTGGCGCACCTCCCAGCCGTGTTCGGGGTCGCGCAGCATGGAGCGAGCCAGCACCAGCAGGTCGTGGAACTCGAGCTCGCCGGCACGCCGACGGGCTTGTCGCCTCGCGGAGCGTGAACTTCGCGAGTTCCCACGCCAAGCGGCGCACCACCGCCTCGGTGAACCGCGGCCACGGTCGCGTCGACCAGCTCGCGCAACGCCTTCACGCGCTCCCGGACGACTTCGGCCGGGCAGCCGTCGGCCAGTTGTCCTTCTTGCCCAGGGTCACGCCGACCTTCGGTGGCTCCCTGGTTGAGGAGGTGCAGTCTGCTCGTACTCGTCGGGAGCGGCGAGCAGCTCCGCATGCCACGCGGTGAGCCGGTTGAGGCCGGCGAGGAGCTTGTCGTCGGTCGTCCAGGCAGTGCGCGGCGAGCCCGGGCATGTCGTCGAGGGTCGCGAGCACCGGCGCGAGCGCGGCGGCGACGGTCGGAGGATCGGGCTCCTCGTGCATGCGCTCGGCCACGAGGTCCCAGTTGGCGTTGCACGCCAGGGCGAGCGTGCGCAGGACGGTGAGCGTGGTGTCGGCGTTGAGCGCGAGGAGGATGGTGCGTTCCAGCGCCGGGTCGTCGAGCAGCTCGTCGACGAAGCGCGTCCAGCGCTCCTCGAACGCGAGCTGCGACGCGATGTCGTCGAGCACCTGCACGCGCGGCGGCAGGCCGGCCTCCACCGGGTGCTCGGCGAGGATGCGCTGCGCGAACGCGTGCAGCGTGGACACCGCGGCGCGCGTCGAGCTCCTCCAACGCCAGCGTGGCGCGCACCGCGGTGACCGGGTCGTCGGAGCGCGCGACCGGCTCCAGTGCGCGCCGGATGCGGTCGCGCAGCTCGGCGGCAGCCTTCTCGGTGAAGGTCACCGCCGCGATCTCGCGCATCGGCACGTCACGCTCGACGATCGAGCGCGACGATGCGATCGACGAGCGCCTTGGTCTTGCCCGAACCCGCGCCCGCCTCGACGAAGAGGGTCTCGTCGAGCGCGCCGACGATCGCGGCGCGGGTGGCTTCGTCCTCGTCGAGGTCGTCGAAGGTCTGCTGGACGCCGCCATCCAGCCCGGCGGTCACCCCGGCGGTCACGACGCCGCTTCGACGTCGGCGTCGAGCACGTCGGGTTCCGCCGACGCGACGTAGCCGCGGAGCTCGGGCGCCTCGCGCTTGCGCAGCCACTCCCGGTAGCGGTCGCGGGTGCCGCGGGCGTCCGGGTCGGTGTAGCTGCGCCAGGTCGCGGCCCCAGCTGCTGGGCGGATCGACCCGGCACGGGAACACCCCGCCGCTGATGCCGTCGGCGATGGCGCGCAGCACCTCGTCGACGCGGGCGGTCGACGTCGTCGTCGAGTTCGAGCTCCTCCGACTTCGGAACTTGCCGCGGGTGCTCACGAGCCAATAGGCCGCGGAAACCGGCGTGTCGGGAGTGCCGAACGACGCCGCGCGCCGCGTGCGCGTACACGGGGAGCTGCAGCATGGTCGCCCGCCGGACGTCGGGTCGACCTCGCTCAGCCGGTACCGGTTCGGGTTCCCGGTCTTGTAGTCGACGATCCACAGCGCGCCGGTGCCGGTGACGTCGATGCGGTCGGCCGCACCACGGAACCGCAGCGCGCGACCATCGGAGAGCTGCAGGTCGACCGGCAGCGCACCGTCGGCGAACCCGAAGCGCAGCTCGGTGGCGATCGGTCGCATGCCCCAGTCCGCCCGCACGGTGTCGTCGGCGTCGAGGAACCGATCGAGCTCGGCGAGGATGCGGCGGCGGTCGCGGTGCCAGAACAACCGGCGGCCGGTACGGCCGTGGGCCTCGTACACCGCCATGCGGGTCTCGGCGAGTCGTGCATGCAGCTCGCGATCGGCGACCGTCCACGCGGCGTCGGGCACGGGCGCGCCGCCGGGCCGAGCCAGCACCGCGGCGAGGAAGGCGTCGAGCGTCTCGTGCACCAGGCTCCCGCGATCCATCGGCGTGACCTCGTAGCGGTCCTCCGGCAGCTCGGGGATCTCCACGCGCAGCACGTAGCTCGAGCAGGTACTCGTGGGGGTTGTACGCGTAGGCCTGCAGCCGCGTCGGCCGACACCACGACCCCGCCGTCGGTGATCGCGGGGACGGCGTTGCCCGTGAGGTTGCCGTCGAAGCGCGTGAAGGCGCGGCTCGCGACGTGCGACGACGGTCTCGACGCCGCGTGCGCAGCGCCGGATCGATCGCGCGCGAGCGCGTGGTCGTTCGACGGTGCCACCGCGTGCGGGCATGGTCGAGCAGCGTGCGCAGCCGGTGCTCCTGTTCGGTGGCCGGGAACTCGACGCGCGCGAGCCCGGCCGCGAACGACGGCACCGGGCGAGTACCAGTCGGCGTGCGAGCTCGCCCGACCTCGAGAAGCCGGCTTCGGGGAGCCGGTCTTCAGGGAGCCGGTCGTCGGGCAGGCGCTCGCGCCGAGGAAGCGCGACGGGACGCGCTCGGTGGTGCGGCGCAGGTCGCCGCGAGGGAAGAGGAGGACGCGCTCCTCGGACGCGCTGGCGAGCGCGGCCAGCAGGCGGCGGTGGTCGTCGTCGACCCGGGAGGCGCGGAGGGGGAGCGCGCCGTCGGTGGCGCGGCGGTCGGCATCGGGGAGGAGCGAGTCGTCGTGCACGCGGGTGGGGAACAGTCCCTCGGCCAGCCCGCACACGAACACTCGATCGAGATCGAGCCCAAGACCCAGCGCGACGTGACCCATGAGCAACCCGTCGCCGAAGCGACCGACCCGCCCCAGGTCGGTGTCGAGCTCGAGCTCCAGCGTGCGCCGGAAGACGTCGACCCCCGGCGACGCCTCGATCGCGTCGAGGCCGGCCAGACGCGGCGAGCGCGGCGTCGACCTTCTCCGCCGCCTGCTGCTCCAGCTCGGGCCACGACGCGCGCCGGGACTCCGGAGCGAGGTGTTCACGCACGAGGCGCTCGGCCCACCCGGCGAGCTCGCGCCAGCTCGCGCCGCGTCGACTCGGAGATCGCGCACGACGGTGGCCACGAAGTCCTGCAGGGCACGGGTGTCGGCCAGCGTCCGCTCGTAGCGCTGCGGACGCGGGTCGCGATCGGTGACCGCGCGTTCTGCCGCGAGCTCGGCCTCGAGGATCGTCGCGTAGCGCTCCAACCGCTGCTGCCAGTGCTCGGGCCCCCGCACGATCTCGGCCGTCCGGCTGATCCGCTCCCAGCTCGCGCTCGGCACCTGCCGGCCCCCGCGGTGTACCGGGGTGGTGGCGAGCAGCCGCATGACGTCGTGGCGCTGGAAGTCGCGGTCGGGGAGCGCGAGGAGGCCGAGGAGCCCGCGGCCGAGCGCGCTGTCGGCGAGCGTGCGCACGGCTGCACCGTTGTGCGGGATGCCCGCCGCCTCCAGCTGTTCGTGCACGAGGCGGGCGTACGGCTCCGGCGCGCCGTAGAGCACCGCCATGCGTTCGAGCGGCACACCCTCGCGCACCGCGTCGACGACCAATCGCACCAGTGCTCGCACCTCATCGTCGGGATCCGATGCCGAGACGACGCCCGTGGCGATCGAGGGAGGCGCCGTCGTCGTCGATGCAGACGCATCGACGGCGGGGAGTTCGAGGTCGAGCCGCGCGATCGCGGCGCGCACCGCCGCGTCGGCGCAGCGCGTCGCCGCTCGCACCGGCGACGACGGTGACGGGCACCCGCGTCGCGAGCACGCGGAGCAACGCGGCCGCGGGGATCGACAGCTCCTGCGGGAGGTGCACCACCACCGCACCGAGGTCGGCGAGCAACGGCACGCCCGCGGTGACCTCGGCGGCCGCGGCGTCCATGAGGTCGCGCTCGTCGTACCACTCGGCCGCGAGCGATGCGCGCACGCGCCGGCTGATGCGCACGACGTCGGCGGCGCGGGCGCCGGTGCGCACCAGGGCGTCGAGCGCGGCGTCGTCGAGGTTCGACAGCTCACGGTGCGCGGCAACCAGGGCGGCTTCGGTCGCCGGGTGCTCGGCCACCGGGCGGAACCGACCGGGAGCGTCGGCGAGCACCGCGCGCACCCCGGCCGCGAGCACCGGGATCGACACCGGCCGCCGGTGAGCGGCTGCGAGCTTCGGCGCCCCGAGCAGTTCGGCGAGCCGGAACGCAGTGAGGAAGGTGACGCCGGCGACGCCGTCGCCCCCCTCGGTCACGCGCCCGAGCACGCCGCTGCCGAGCAACCGCCGCGCCGCGACACCGACGTAGTTGGTGGGCACCACGACGGTGACCGGCGCCAACGCGTCGCCCGCCTTCGCCGTCACCACCGCGGCGTGCAGCGCGCGCGCCGCTTCGGGGCCGTACGGGACCGGCTTCAACTCGATCGGCATCGTCCCGGATCGTACGGCCGGGGTGCGACACCCATCAGCGGATCAGGGGGCCAGCGGATCAGTGAGCCAGCGGGTTGGGCGTGGGTTCGCCGACCTTGCGCAGCACGTGGCGGTCGGTGTGGTGGAACGGCTCGTCGCGGTCGAGGACCTGCAGCACGGTGTCCTCGTCGTACTCCCACGTGCCGTCGGCGTTCACGGTGACGGTCACGCGGAACGAGAGGGTGGTGAACGCGTGCTCGAGGAACGGGTTCGAGCAGATCCCGTACGCGGTCTGCCCGCGCTCGGCGTGCAACGTGAAGGTCGTGGCGTCGGCCGCCACCAGCCCCGACGCGAGCGCCACCTGCGCGCGAGGGATGGCGACGGTCTGCGTGACGGTGCCCTCGACCGGGTTCCAGAGCCAGTAGCCGACCTGGTCGTGGAACGTCTCCACCTCACCCGGCTTGTGGATGTGCGTGTGGTAGCGGAGCCCGTAGAAGTACTGCGGACCGTTGGTCTGGGGATCGATCGGCTGGAGCTCGTAGTGCTCCACGAACACGTCGGACTCGGTGCCCTCGACGACCGGGTGGACGTCGGCACCCGCGGTCCCCTCCCAGATCCCCGCCAGCGGGGCGAGCGGACCGAGGTTGGCGAGCCCGTCGGGATCGAGGTCGGGTTCGGTGAAGATGTCCTCGGGCATCGCAGGAATTTAGAGCGACCGGAGGATCCGTGCGCGCGCCGCGGTGACGATCAGGTCGGCGCACGTGTCGAACTCGAGCACGGTGGAGTCGAGCACGAGGTGGTAGTGGCGGGCGTTGTTGGCGTCGCACTTGTAGAAGTGCTTCACGTACGCCTCGCGTGCGCGGTCGGTCTCGGCCGCGAGCTTGCGCGCCTGCTCTTCGTCGATGCCCTCGAGGCCGACGGCGCGCTGCACCCGGGCGTCGAGCGGGCCGTCGAGCCGGACGTGCAGCGCGTTGGGCTGGTCGCGCAGCACGATCGCCGCCGCCCGCCCGAGGATCACGCCGCCGTCGGTCTCCGCGACCTGGTGCAGGATCCGCTCGGTCTGGTCGCGGAACGCCTGCTCGGGTTGGTCACCCAGGGAGGCCCGGGTGGTGGTGGGCACGGTGCCGAACTCGGTGTCGGGCAGCGCGGCGGCCCGGGCGAGGTTGGCGAACAGCCGGCCGAAGCCCGACGTGCGCCGTTCGTCGTGGGCGATGACGTCCGCCATCGGGACGGCGAGGGCCTCGGCGACCGCGACCGGGATGGCACGATCCAGGAACGGCAGGCCCAGTTGCTCCGCGACCTGCGGTCCGATGACGCTTCCCCCGGCCCCGAACGACGCCGACAGCGTGACGACGGGAGCCATGAACCACCAGTCTGTCACCAGGTGGCGCCGCGCGCGGCGCGAGACTCGCCCGATGGGCGTGCGATCGTGGTTCCTCGCCAGACACTCGGGGCGGGCCCGTGTCCTCACCGCGGTGGCGATCGCGGCGGTCGTCGCGTTCGTGGTCGCGTGGTTCGTGCCGTGGCAGCTGACGGTGCTGGTGGCGTGGGACGTCACCGCGGTGCTCGTGGTCGGGTCGGTCTGGCTGACCATCGGCGTCTTCACCCCCGAGCAGACCAAGGAGTTCGCCACCAAGGAAGACGACTCCCGCGCCGGCACCCATCTCCTGCTGCTCGGCGCCGCGCTCGTGAGCCTGGTGGGCGTGGTGCTCGCCTTCCTCAAGGCGAAACGAGGGCGCGCACCGCCAAGAGGTGCTGCTCGAGTCGTTCGGCGTGTTCACGATCGTCGTGCTCGTGGGTCCTGGTGCACACGGTCTTCGCGCTGCGCTACGCGCACATCTACTACACCGACCCCGAAGGCGGGATCGACTTCAAGACCCAGCCCCGCGGCACCGAGGACCCCGACTACGTCGACTTTGCCTACACCGCGTTCACCGTCGGCATGACGTTCCAGGTGTCCGACACCGACATCACCCGCCGCGAGATGCGCCACCAGGTGCTCCGGCACGCGCTCATCTCGTTCCTGTTCGGCGCGGTGATCCTGGCGACGACGGTCAACGTGGTCGCCGGCCTCCTGAACACGTAGGTCCAAGAGGCCGGCGCCACGTCGGCGTCTTCGAGAACGGCGTCTAGCCGAGGCCGTTCTTCTTCAGGAAGGCCGTGGCCACGTCGGCCGGGTCTTCCTTGTTCTCGCTGATGTCGAGCGACATCTTGTTGTAGGCCGCGGTGGTGAGCTTCGCCGACACCGCGTTGAGGATCTTCAGCGCCGCGGGCGTGGCCTTGTCCTTCTTGATGAGGAACACCGGGTTGTCGGCCGGCTGGAGGGCCTTGTCGTCGGCGAGGAGGACGGCGTCCTTCGGGATCACGCTGGAGCCGGTGAAGAGGAGCGCGACGTCGATGTCACCGTCTTCGAGTGCCTGCACGGTGATGGGACCGCCACCGTCGAGCTTCTTGACCTCCGAGAACTTGAGGCCGTAGAGCTGCTGGGACTTGGGCCCGAGGCAGAAGTCGCGGGTCTCGCACTCGGCCGGTCCGCCGAAGGTGAGCTTGGGCGCGACCTTCTTGAGGTCGGACACCTGCTTGAGCTTGTACTTCTTGGCCGTGTCCTTGCTGACGTAGAAGCCGTTCACGTCGACCGCCGGCGCGGGCTTGCTGGCCACGATGCCGGTACCGGCGAGCTTCGCCTGGAGGAGCTTGTAGGTCTCGCTGGTGCTGCCGGTCGCCTCGCCACCGAGGTACTGCAGCAGCGTGCCCTGGTAGTCGGCGTAGCCGTCGAGGTCACCGTTCTCGAGCGCCTTGTAGACGATCTCGGTGGCGCCGAGGTTGTCCTTGAAGCTGATGTCGTAGCCCTTGTTCTCGAGCGCCTGGCCGTAGGCCTGGGAGACGGCCTGGGCGCCGGCGAAGTCCTTGGAGCCGACGGTCAGCGACTTGGTCTGGGCCGACGCGACCCCGCCGGCGGTGAGACCCACCACCAGGGTGAGGAGGGCCGCCGTGAGCAGAGCCCAGGAACGGCGTCGGAATCGAGCACGGATCATCGGTACGTCCTGTCGTGAGTACGTGGGGGCATTTGCCTACCCCCGAAGGGATCGGCGAAACCTTAGCGAATCGGTCAGGTTTCCGGCGGTCGGGATGCACGCGCCGGTCCCGCGGGCCTCAGAGGGCAGGGGTGCCGCCGGTCACGAGACGGTCGGCGGCCAGGTCCTGCACCCTGATCCGGCCCTCCTGACGGATCCCGGGCGACGTGATCGCGCGCTGGACCAGCGCGAGGACGAGCTCGAGCGCGATCGCCAGCAGCGCCACGAGGAGGCCGCCGGCGAACACCTTCACGTTGTCGTACACCGCGAACCCGTCGACGATGTAGCGGCCGAAACCGCCGGAGTCGACGTAGGCCGCGAGGGTCGCGGTGGCGACCACGGCGACCGTCGCGGTGCGCACGCCCGTCATGATCAACGGCACCGCGTTCGGGAGCTCGACCCGCCAGATCATCTGTCGCCCGTTCATGCCCATCCCGCGTGCGGACTCGCGGATCTCGTCGTCGACGTTCGCCATCCCGACGTAGGCGTTGGCGAGCATCGGTGGGACGGCGAGGGCGAACATGGCGATGAACGCGGGCACCGACTGCACCGGCGTGAGGATCCCGGTGGGGTCGCCGATGCCGACCCACTGCACCGAGAGGATGAGCAACGCGAACGCAGGGAGCGCGCGGCCGATGTTGGCGATGTTCACCGCGACCGCGCCACCGGTGCGCACGTGCCCGAGCAGGATCCCGATCGGGAGCGCGACGATCGCGGCGACCAGGACCGACACGATGGTCAGCTGGAGATGTTGACCGGCGAGGCGTGGGATCGACTCGTTGCCGTGCCACTGGTCGGAGTTGGTGAGGAAGTCGAAGACGTCGCCGAGGAACCCCATCACGCGGCCGCCTTCCGCGAGCGGCGGCGATCCGCGCGCGCCCACGGCGTCGCGAGTCGCTGCGCGAGCACGAGGAGCAGGTCGGCGACGATCGCGAGCGCGAGCGACAGTGCGATGCCCACGGTGAGGGGCGTCCGGAAGTCACGTTCGAAGCCGTCGCGCATCAGCGAGCCGAGTCCGCCCTGGCCGATGAGCGTGGTGATGGCGACCAGACCGATGGTCGTGACGGTGGCGATGCGGATGCCGACGATGATGGCGGGCAGCGCGAGCGGGAGCTCGACGCGCAGCAGCTGGCGGTTGCGCGAGTAGCCCATGCCCACCGCCGCGTCCTTCACGTCGGGCGGCACGCCGTCGAGGCCGGTGACGGTGTTCCGCACCAGGATCAGCAACGTGTACGCGGTGAGGGGGATCAGCGCGGTCGTGCGCGACAGGCCGGTCAGCGGCAGCAGGAGCGCGAACAACGCCAGCGACGGGATGGTGTAGAGCACGCCGGTGATGGCGATCACGGGACCGTAGAGGCGTCGGTAGCGCACGCTCAGCAACGCGAGCGGCAGCGCGATCGCCAGACCGAACAGCACCGCGAGCACGGTGAGCTCGATGTGCTCGACCAACCGCTGGCGGATCTCGTCGGTGTGGTCCTGCACCCAGGGCCAGTACAGCCACTTGGGACCGATGTCCTCCGCCAGCACGACGAGCGGCAGCATCGGGCGAGCCTAACTGCGCACCTGCTTCGGTCAGTTGGGCCCCGGGTAACTTCGGTCGATCACCTCCCCGCCAACCCAACCCGCGCCGCTCCAGACCGAGCCCATGATCCGCCTCGACGCGATCAGCAAGCAGTACCCGAACGGCCAGCTCGCCGTGCGGGAGCTCTCGCTCGACGTCCCGGCCGGTGACGTGTGCGTGCTCGTCGGTCCGTCGGGCTGCGGGAAGACCACCACGCTGAAGATGGTGAACCGACTGATCGAGCCGACGTCGGGACGCATCTTCCTCGACGGGCGCGACGTCACCCACGCCGATCCCGTCGAGCTGCGCCGTCACGTCGGCTACGTCATCCAGCAGGTCGGCCTGTTCCCGCACCAGACCATCGCGACCAACGTCGCGACCGTGCCGAAGCTGCTCGGCTGGCCGAAGGCGCGCACCGAAGCGCGCGTCGACGAGCTGCTCGACCTCGTCGGCCTCGAACCGTCGGAGTACCGCGCGCGCTATCCCGCGCAGCTCTCGGGTGGGCAGCGCCAACGGGTCGGGGTGGCGCGCGCGCTCGCCGCCGACCCGCCCGTCCTGCTCATGGACGAGCCCTTCGGTGCCATCGACCCCGTCACCCGCATCCGGCTCCAGGACGAGTTCCTCCGCCTCCAGGGCGAGGTGCAGAAGACGGTGGTGTTCGTCACCCACGACATCGAGGAGGCGGTGAAGATGGGTGACCGCATCGCGATCCTCGACGTCGGGGGCGTGCTCGAGCAGTACGCGACGCCGGCGGAGATCCTCGGGCGGCCGGCGTCGGACATGGTCCGCGGGTTCGTCGGGCACGACCGTGCGCTCAAGCGCCTGCGGGTGACGCCCATCGACGACGAGTGCCTCGAGCACCCACCGACGGTGACGCCCGACGCGACGCTCGCCGACGCGCGCGCCGCGATCGCGAAGTGGGACGCCGGCTGGGTCGCGGTGGTCGACGCCGAGGGTGTGCTGCGCGGCTACGTCGACGACGCCCACGCGGTCGGCGACGGCGCGGTCGGTGACCGGTTGCAGCGGATCGAGACGTGGGTGCCGCACGACTCCGACCTCCAGGACACCCTCGCCACGATGCTGTTGACGCGCGAGGGCTGGGTGTCGGTGCTCGACGGCGACCGGTTCGTCGGCGTGCTCACGCCGGAGGCGGTGTACCGCACGCTGCGCCGCTCGCTCGACCAGGCTCCCGACGCTGACCCCGACGAGGGGTAGCGTCGAGACGGAACGAGCGGACGCGAGCGACGGGGGTGAGATGGCGATGGATGTGGCCGACTCGCTGCTCGACCTGGTCGGGAACACGCCGCTGGTGCGGCTCGGGCGGGTGGGCCGCGACCTCGAGTGCGATCTCCTCGCCAAGGTCGAGCTGTTCAACCCCGGCGGGAGCGTGAAGGACCGTCCCGCGGTGGCGATGATCGACGCCGCCGAGCGCGACGGCCTGCTCGGGCCCGGCGGCACCATCGTCGAACCGACGTCGGGCAACACCGGCGCCGGCCTCGCGATCGTCGCCGCGCAACGCGGCTACCGCTGCATCTTCGTCATGGCCGACAAGATGAGTGAGGAGAAGATCTCGCTGCTGCGGGCGTACGGCGCCGACGTCGTCGTGTGCCCCACTGCGGTGGCGCCCGAGGACCCGACGTCGTACTACTCGGTCGCCGATCGCCTCACGCGGGAGACGCCGGGCGCGTTCCGGCCCGACCAGTACTCCAACCCGGCCAACCCGGCCGAGCACGAACGTTCCACCGGTCCCGAGATCTGGCGCCAGACCGACGGCCGGGTCACGCACTTCGTCGCCGGCGTCGGCACCGGCGGGACCATCACCGGGGTGGCGCGGTACCTCAAGGCGCAGAACCCCGCGGTGCAGATCGTCGCCGCCGATCCCGCCGGCTCGGTGTACTCGGGCGGCACCGGTCGTCCCTATCTCGTCGAGGGGGTGGGCGAGGACTTCTGGCCCACCACGTACGACCCGTCGCTGGTCGACCGCATCGTGGAGGTCAGCGACACCGAGTCGTTCGTGGCCGCGCGGCGCGTCACGCGCGAGGAGGGCCTCCTCATCGGCGGCTCGTGCGGCACCGCGGTGCACGCGGCGCTCGTGGTGGGTGCGGAGCTCGGGCCCGACGCGGTGGTCGTGGTGCTGCTGCCCGACTCCGGCCGCAACTACCTGTCGAAGATCTTCGACGACGGCTGGATGACGCGCTACGGCTTCCTGCGCCACGAAGGTCCGACCGCGGGCGACGTGCTCGCAGCCAAGGACGGCGCCATCCCCGACCTCGTCGTCATCACCGCCGACACGCCGACGCGCGACGCGTTCGCCCGCATGCACGCACTCGGGGTGTCGCAGCTGGTCGTCGCCACGACCACCGACCTGCCGCTCGCGGCGTCGGAGGTGTCGGGCGCGGTGTCGGAGCTGCCGCTCATGGACAAGGCGTTCCACGATCCTGCGGTGCTCGACCAGCCCGTGGGCGACATCATGGAACCGGCGCCGCCGATGCTCGGGATCGGCGAGACCGTCACCGACGTCGTCGAACGGCTCGAGTCGTGCACCGCGGTGCTGGTGCTCGACGGCGGCCATCCCGTCGGTGTGCTCACCCGCTCCGACGTGTTGACGTTCCTCGCCGACCGCGCGCCGTCATAGCGTCTGCCCCATGACCGACGGCTCCGTGCCCGAACGGCGAAATGGCTCCGTGCCCGAACGGCGAGACGGTTTCGAGACTCGCGCGATCCACGAGGGCAACCGCCCGACCCCTTCACCGGGCGCGGTTGTCACGCCCATCACGCTCTCGTCGACGTTCGTGCACGAGGAGGTGGGGAAGCACTCGGGCTACGAGTACGCGCGCAGCGGCAACCCCACCCGCCGCGCGTACGAGGAGTGCCTGGCGTCGCTCGAGGGCGCGCTCGACGGCTTCGCGTTCGCCAGCGGCATGGCGGCCGAAGACGCGGTGCTGCGGCTGCTCGCGCCCGGCCAGCGCGTGATCATCCCCGACGACGCGTACGGCGGCACGTTCCGGCTGGTGTCGAAGGTGCTCGCACCCGCGGGCATCGAGTGGACCGTCGCCGACCTCACCGACCTCGACGCGCTCGAGCGCGACTGGCCCGAGGGCACCGCGCTTGGTGTGGGTCGAGACACCCACCAACCCCACGCTCACGATCGTCGACATCGTCGGCTTGTGCGCGCTCGCGCACCGAGCGCGGCGCGCGCGTCGTCGTCGACAACACCTTCGCCACACCCTTCCTGCAGCGACCGCTCGAGCTGGGCGCCGACATCGTGGTGCACTCGGCCACCAAGTACCTCGGCGGGCACTCCGACGTCGTGGGTGGCTTCGTCGCCACCAGCGATCCCGAGATCGCCGAGCGCGTCGGGTTCCTGCAGAACGCGGTGGGCGCAGTCCCGAGCCCGTTCGACTGCTACCTCGTCCTGCGCGGGATCAAGACGCTCGCGGTGCGCATGGAGCGTCACTGCGAGAACGCCAGCGCGATCGTCACCATGCTGGTGCGGCACCCGGCGGTGGCGCGTGTCCTCTATCCCGCACTTGCCGACCACCCGGGCCACGCGGTCGCGCGCCGTCAGATGCGCGACTTCGGCGGCATGGTGAGCTTCCTCGCCGCCGGCGGCGAGGACGCCGCGCTCGGCGATCGTCGCCCGCACGCGGCTGTTCACGCTGGCCGAGTCGCTCGGGGGCGTGGAGTCGCTCGTCGAGCACCCCGCGCGCATGACCCACGCCTCCGCGGTCGACTCACCCCTCGCGGTCGACCCCGCGCTGGTCCGCCTCTCCGTCGGCATCGAGACCACCGACGACCTCGTCGCCGACCTCCGCCAGGCCCTCGACGCGCCTGACGCACCTCCCTGACGAACATCTCAGAGTTCGCGTACGCCGGTGCGGCGGTCGAACCCCGAGATGTTCGGGAATCAGGCGTCCAGCGCGCTGGCGGAGGATGGCACCGACCGCGTCGGACTCGACCAGGAAGCCGTCGTGGCCGGAGATGGTCTGCACGATCTCGACCGTCGACGACGTGGGGATCAGCTCGCCGAGCTCCTGTTGCAGGCGCACCGGGTAGAGCCAGTCCGACGACATCCCCGCGATGGTGACGTCGGCGGTCACGGTCGCGAGCGCGGCCGCGATGCCGCCACGGTCGCGCCCGACGTCGTGGTGGTTCATCGCCTGCGAGAGCACGAGGTAGGTGTTGGCGTCGAAGCGGCGGACGAGCTTGTCGCCCTGGTAGTCGATGTACGACTCCACCGCGTAGCGACCGCCGACGAACGGTTCCTCGCCGGGTTGATGGTCGCGCCCGAACCGGGCCGCGAGCTCGAGCTCGGTGCGGTAGCTGATGTGGCCGATGGCGCGCGCGATGGCCAGACCTTCGTGGGGGCCGTCGCCGGGCTCGGCGTCGTAGTAGTCGCCACCCTGCCACTTCGGATCGGCGCGGATGGCGCGCATCTGCACGTGGCACAACGCGATCTCCTCCGCGGTCGCCTGCGCGCCCACGGAGATCACGACCGCCCGCGCGACACGGTCCCGTTGACCGACGGCCCACTCGAGCACGCGCATGCCGCCCATCGAACCGCCGACGAGCGCGAACCAGCGCTCGATGCCGAGAGCGTCGGCGAGTGCCGCCTCGAGCGCGACCTGGTCGCGGATGGTCGTCACGGGGAAGCGCGAGCCGTACGTCCGTCCGTCCGGCGCATCGCTCGACGGCCCGGTGGTGCCCTGGCACCCGCCCAGCACGTTGGGGCACACCACGAAGAACCGGTCGGTGTCGACCGAGCATCCGGGTCCGATGACCCCGTCCCACCATCCGACGTCGCCGTGGCCCGCACCCGCGGCGCCCGCGGCATGGCTGTCGAGGCTGAGCGTGTGCAGCACGAGGACCGCATTCGACGCTGTCGGGTGCGAGCTCGCCCCACGTTTCGTAGGCGACCGTGACCGACTCCAGGCGGCCACCGGCCTCCAGCTTCAGGCCGTCGTCGAACGTGACGAACTGCCGGCGCCCGGGGTCGTCCCCCGGCCGCCAGGCGCCCGTGACCGGAGGTGGTTCGATCAACTCTTGGCGGCGCGGAAGCCGGCGTCGAGGTCGGCGAGGATGTCGTCGATCGACTCGATGCCCACCGACAGGCGCACGAGGTCGGGCGTGACGCCGGTGGTGGCCTGCTCGTCGGCGACGAGCTGCTGGTGGGTGGTGGTGGCCGGGTGGATGGCGAGGCTCCGCACGTCACCCACGTTGGCCAGGTGGCTGTGCAGCTCGAGCGAGTCGACGAACTTCTGGCCCGCCTCGAGCCCGCCCTTGATGCCGAAGGCCACGATGGCGCCGGCGCCGCGGGGCAGGTACTTCTTCGCCCGGTCGTTCCACGGGCTCGATGCCAGGCCGGGGTACTTCACCCATTCGACCTCGTCACGCGCCTCGAGCCACTGCGCGACCGTGAGCGCGTTCTGGCAGTGGCGCTCCATGCGCAGCGAGAGCGTCTCGAGCCCCTGGATGAACAGGAACGAGTTGAGCGGTGCGATCGCCGGCCCGATGTCGCGCTGGTACTGGAGTCGAGCCTTGAGGATGTACTGCGCAGGCCGCAGCGGCTCGGGGAGCTGCGAGAAGATCGCGCCGTGGTAGCTCGGGTCGGGCTCGGTGAAGTTGGCGAATCGCCCGCTCCCGGCGTAGTCGAACTTCCCGCCGTCGACGATGATCCCGCCGATCGACGTGCCGTGCCCGCCGATGAACTTGGTGGCCGAGTGCACGACGATGTCGACGCCGTGCTCGAGCGGCCGGCAGAGGTACGGCGACGCCAGCGTGTTGTCGATCACGAGCGGCACGTTGTTGTCGTGCGCGATCTTCGACACGCCCTCGAAGTCGAACACGTCACCCTTCGGGTTGCCGATGGTCTCGCCGTAGAACGCGCGCGTGTTGGGCCGCACGGCCGCCGCCCACGCGTCGAGGTCGTCGGGGTCGTCGATGAAGCTGACCTCCATGCCCAGCTTCGGGAACGTGTAGTGCAGCTGGTTGTAGGTGCCGCCGTAGAGCGAGCTCGACGAGATGATGTGCCCGCCGTTCTCCGCCAGGTTGGCCAGCGCGATGAACTGCGCGGCCTGCCCGCTCGCGGTCGCCAGCGCACCCACGCCGCCCTCGAGCGCGGCGACGCGGTCTTCGAACGCGGCCTGCGTGGGGTTCATGATCCGCGTGTAGATGTTGCCGAGCTCCTCGAGCCCGAACAGCGCTGCCGCGTGCGCGGTGTCGCGGAACACGTAGCTCGTGGTCTGGTAGATGGGGACGGCGCGGGCGCCGGTGGTGGGATCGGGCGACGTTCCCGCATGGACCTGCTTGGTCTCGAAACCCCAGCTCTCGGACATGGTGGTCGACTCCTGTCGTCGTGGGCGATCGTGACCCTACGACGCGAATCCCGACCCATCAATGGGGTTTTCGAGTCAAGCGAGCGGAGCGAGCAGAGAAGGAGGAGGCGAGCGAGCGGAGCGAGCAGAGAAGGGAGGCGACGGGATCAACGGAGAGGTGCTGGGTAACCTCGCTGCGTGGCGCCGGTCGCGGAACTCCTCGCCGACCGCTACGAGCTCGGGGTCCGACTGGGTTCGGGCGGCATGGGCGACGTCTATCGCGCCCGCGACCGTCTGCTGGAGCGGGTCGTCGCGGTGAAGGTGCCGACGACGACCGTCACCCCGGCCTCGGCGGAACGGTTCAAGCGGGAAGCCCGCGCCGCGGCGCGCCTCAACCACCCCAACATCGTGGGGGTCTACGACTGGGGAGGCGGCACCGAGCCGTTCATCGTCATGGAGCTCGTGGAGGGCCGCAGTCTGCGGGCCGAGCTGCGGGCCCGCCAGAGCCTGCCGCCGGCCGAGGTCGCCGCGCTCGGCGCCCAGATCGCCGACGCCCTCGCCCACGCCCATCACCACGGGGTGGTGCACCGCGACGTGAAGCCGAGCAACGTGCTGCTCACGCCGGGTGGCAGCGTGAAGGTCACCGACTTCGGCATCGCGCAGTCGACGGCCGGGGAGGCGCTCACCGAGCCCGGCGTGGTGCTGGGCACGGTCGGCTACCTCTCGCCCGAGCAGGTCGCCGGGCTGCCCGCCGACGCCCGCAGCGACGTGTACTCCCTCGGCGTCGTGCTCACCGAGCTCCTCACCGGCGAACGACCGACCGGTGGTGAGGGCGAGCCCACCACCGAGCTCGAGCGGGTGATCGCGCGGGCGCGCGAAACCGATCCGAACGCGCGCCACCAGAGCGCGGCCGACCTGCGCGACGAGCTGCGCGACGTCAGCGCCGCGGCGGTACCGCCGGTCGCGCCGGTGGCCGTGGCCGCGCCCGAGCCGATCACCGCGTCACCCGTCACCGTCGCCGACCTCTCCGACGGCAACGCGACCGCGCGCGCGACCGGGCAAGCGGTCACCTCGGTGCTGCCGGTCGCAGCCGCCGCGGGCGTCGCCGGCGCGGCGGGCTCGGCGGGTCTGGTGGTCACCCCTCCGCCGCGCACCGGTGACGCACCGGTCGCCTCCTCATCCGTCGCCCGGCGCGGCCGGTTCGGTCGGCGGGCCAAGACCGCGTACCCGAAGGTCGCGAAGTCGCCGAAGCCGGTCAAGCCCCTGAAGCCGCCGAAGCCGAAGCGGCGCGCCCGGCGGGCCGCGGCCGTCGCCGGCGCAGCCGGCATCAACGGACCTGGCGCCCCCGCGCCCCTCGCCCCGTACGAAGCGCCAACGCACCTGGAAGCTCCGGCACTGGTTGGTGATCCTCGCCGCGCCGATCCTCCTGATCGCCGCCGGGGTCGCCGCCTACGCCAAGCTCACCGAGGCGCCACCGACCAAGGCGGTGCCCGACGTCGTCGACCGCGACGTGTTCGCGGCGGCAGGGATCCTCCACGGGGCCGGCTTCGACATCGACCCGCACTTCATCGACAACCGCCGTCCTGGCGGCACGATCCTCACCCAGCGCCCGGTCGACGGCAAGAAGGTCGAAGAGGGCTCGACCGTCGTGCTCACGATCTCGAAGACCGACGCCGAGGTGCCCGACGTCAGCACGATGGACGTCGAGGCCGCCAAGGTGGAGCTGCGCGCGCGGGGCTTCGCCAACTTCACCGTCACCCCGGACTACCGCGACGACGTGGATCCGGGCACGGTGATGAGCACCACGCCGGCGGCGAACCTGCGCTGGCGCAAGACCGACCCGTTCGAGCTGGTGGTCGCCACCGACCCGCACGTGAAGGTGCCCAGCGTCGTCGGGCAGGACCAGGCCAGTGCCACGTCGGCGCTCCAGGCGGTCGGTCTCGACGTCGTGGTGAAGACCGCGAGCAGCAGCACCGCGGCCGTGGGCGTCGTGACGAAGAGCAGCCCGGGCGCCGACGACACCGCCGTGCGGGGCGACACCGTCACCCTCACCGTGTCGTCGGGCCCCAAGCAGGTGAACGTCCCGATCGTGCTCCAGTGGGACCGGGGCGACGCGATCGACGAGATCGAGGGCCGCGGGTTCGCGGTGAACGTGGTCACCGTCGCCGTCACCAGCAACGACGCGGTCGACACCGTGGTGGGCCAGGATCCCTCCGGCGGCCGGGCGGCCGAGGGCTCGACCATCACGATCACGGTGGGGGTCAAGAAGAAGTAGGCGAGCCGCGCAAGGCGCCGCGGAATCGTTTTGCGAAGCTAATTAGCTATGCTAACCTTCATGGCGTGAGCTCCCGCACCGCCACCGCGCCCCTCGATGCCGACCTCATGGATGAAGGCGAGCTGGCGTCCCAGCTCCGCCTGGCGGTGGCCCGCCTGTCGCGCCGCATCCGCCAGCAGGCCGCGAGCACGGGGGAGGAGCTCACCGTCGTCCACCCAGGGCGCGCTCGCGAGCATCGAGCGGCTCGGCCCGATCACCCTCGGTGAGCTGGCGGCGGTGGAGCAGGTCCAGCCGCCGAGCATGACCCGCATCGTCGCCCGGCTCGAGGAGGACGGCTACGTCACCCGGGTGGTCGACCCCACCGACCGCCGCGTCGCGCGCGCCGCCATCACCGACGCCGGCCGCACGCTCCTCGCCCGCAGCCGCACCCGCAAGGACGCCTACCTCGCACGCCGCGTCGCCGAGTTCACCGACGCCGAGCGCGCCCTGCTCGCGCGCGCGCTGCCGCTGCTCGAACGGCTGCAGGACGACGCGCCATGAGACGACGCTGCCATGAGGTCGTTGCAATGAAATCGTTGCGCGGCACCTTCCAATCGATGCACGTGCGGAACTTCCGCCTGTTCTTCACCGGCCAGCTCATCTCGCAGGGCGGCACGTGGATGCAGACGATCGCCCTCAACTGGCTCGTCCTCCACCTGTCGCACAACAACGGGTTCCTCGTCGGGCTCGCCATCGCGCTGCAGTTCCTGCCCACGCTGTTGTTCGGCGTGTGGGGCGGCGCGATCGCCGACCGCTTCGACAAGCGCAGGGTGCTGCTCTGCACGCAGGTCGCGATGGCGTGTCGTCGCGGTGGTGCTGACCGTCCTCGACGTCACCGGCGTGGTCCAGCTCTGGATGCTCTACGTGCTCGTGTTCGTGTACGGCTTGGCGCTGGCGGTCGACAACCCCACCCGCCAGTCGTTCGTGTCCGAACTCGTGCCGCCGGCCGACCTCCCCAACGCGATCGGACTGAGCAGCGCCATCTTCCAGCTCGCCCGCGTGCTCGGGCCCGCGCTGGCCGGGGTCCTCATCCTCGCCGGCGGCACCGCGATCTGCTTCGGGCTGAACGCGGTGTCGTTCGTGTTCGTCATCATTGCGCTGCTGATGATGCGCCCGGAGGAGCTGCACCGGTCGAAGCCGCTCGGCCGGGAGAAGGGCCAGCTGAAGGAAGGCCTCAACTACATCTGGCAGACGGCCGAGCTCCGGTGGATCCTGCTGCTGATGCTCGTGGTCGGCACCTTCGCCATCAACTCGCCGGTCGTCCTGCCGCTCCTGGCCAAGATCACGTTCCACTCCGGGCCCGAGGTCTACAGCTGGATGTCGATCGCCATGGGCGCGGGTGCGATCTTCGGCGCGCTGTTCGCGGCCAACCGCTTCGACACGCACGGGAAGATGCTCGTCAGCACGGGGATGGCATTCGGTGTGGGCATCTGCGTGGCCTCGCTGGCCCCGTCGCTCGAGCTGTTCATCGCGATGCTCGTCGTGGTCGGCGCCGGGCAGATCGCGTTCCTGTCGATCACCAACTCGTCGCTGCAGCTCATGGCCAACCCCACCATGCGCGGCCGCGTCATGGCCGTCTACACCATCACCCTGCTGGGCACGACGCCCATCGGCGGACCGCTGATCGGGTGGATCAGCGACCAGTTCGGGCCGCGCTGGGGCTTCGCGGTCGGCGGCATCGCCACCATCATCGGCGTGCTCGTCTTCGGGTCCGCGTTCGTGCGGGCCCGGCGGCGCGCCAACGACAGCGCGATGGACGCCGCCGGGTTGGTGCGCGGCATCGACGGCGAGGCGATCCCCGCCGCCGTCAGTTGAGGGTCAGCTGAGCTGGTTCAGGTGAGCCGGGTCTGCGGCAGCTCGCGCAGACCGCCGTCGCGCAGTTCGTGCACCGCGGGCACGGGGTCGGGATCGCCGAAGAGCTCGGCGTCGTTGTAGTCGGTCGGACGGCCGGTGCCGTCGACGACCCACCACGACGCTTCGAGCGCGATGCCGTTCGGGTCGGTGAAGTACACCGACCGGATGAACTCGTGGTCGACCACCTCGGTGACCTCGGACCCGGCGGCCAGCAACCGCTTGCGCAGCATCTCCAGCGCGTGCTCGTCGGGGACGTCGAACGAGATGTGGTCGAGCTGGATGGCCCGATCGCTCGGACCGCCGGCGGGCTTGGCGAACGTCTCCGCTCCGGCCACTTCGAAGAACGCGACGGTGTTGCCGCGGTCCATCTCGAAGAAGTAGTGGCGCATCGGCCCCGCCATCGTCGTGGCGGCCAGGCGCATGCCGAGCACTCCCACGTAGAAGCGCACGGTCGCGTCCATGTCGGGCGTGACGAGGGCGAGGTGGTTGATGCCCTGCCAGCGCGGGGCTTCGGGGAGATCGTGTCAGCTCGTCAGACATGGCATCAATCGTACGCCCCGCCGGTCCGGGTACGTTCGGGCGGGTGCCTCAGGGTCTCGCCTTCGACGACGTGATGATCGTCATGATCGCGGCGGTCGCCGTGCCGCTCCTGCTCGGCCTCGCGCCGTCGCTGCCCATCCCGTCATCGGTGCTCGAGATCGCGGCGGGGATCCTGCTCGGGCCCGCGCTGCTCAACTGGGTCACCGACGACACGGTCATCACCGTGTTCTCGCAGCTCGGCGTGGCGCTGTTGCTGTTCCTCGCCGGGCTCGAGCTCGATTTCCGCAAGCTGCGGGGGCGGCCGCTCAAGCTCGGACTGTTCGCCTTCGTCGCGTCGTTGGTCATCGGGCTCGCGCCGCGCTTCCCTTGGGCAGCACCGACGTGATCATCAACCCGCTGCTGCTGGCGATCATCCTGTCGGCGACATCACTCGGCATCGTGGTCCCGGTGTTGAAGGACGCCGGGGTGCTCGACACGCACGCGGGCACGTTCGTGGTCGCCTCGTGCTCGGTGGCCGAGTTCGGCTCGATCGTCGTGCTGTCGATGTTCTTCTCACCGAGTGGCACGACCGGCGTGCTCGCCGTCGTCAACCTCGGCGTGCTCGCGCTGTTCGTCACCCTCATCGCGTACCTCGGTTCGCGCCAGGGCCCGTGGCGGCAGCGGATCGATCAGGTGCTGTTCCGTCTGCAGGACAGCAGCGCGCAGCTGCGGGTGCGGATCGCGATGCTCCTGATGATCGCGCTGCTCGTGGTGAGCGAAGGCTTGGGCTTCGACGCCATCCTGGGTTCGTTCCTCGCCGGCGCGCTCCTGTCGGCGGTCACCGATCCGGCACGGGAAGACGAGTTCGGGCAGGTGCGCCACAAGCTCGAGGGCATCGGCTTCGGGTTCTTCGTCCCGATCTTCTTCGTCGCGACCGGCTTGTCGTTCCCCGTCGACCAGCTGTTCTCCAACTGGTCGACGTTGTTGCGGGTTCCCCTCTTCTTCACCATGTTGCTGATCGCGCGTGGGCTGCCCGTGCTCGTGTTGCGGCGTGACCTCGCGCGTGCCGAGCTCGTGCCGTCGGCGCTGTTGCAGGCGACGTCCTTGTCGTTCATCGTCGTCGCGACGCAGATCGGCGTCGACCTCGGCGAGCTGAAGCCGATCAACGCCGCGTCACTGGTCGCCGCGGGGATGCTGTCGGTGCTGTTCTTCCCCGCGATCGCGCTGAAGCTGCTCGACCGCACCGTGCCGCGCTCCGACCGCGGCTCCGAGCCCGACGAACGCGCCGTCGAAGGCATGTAGATCATCTGCGGCGGGTAACCCTTCGTCGACACGAAAGAAGGGAGCACGCGATGGACATCTATGCATTCCGAGCCGAGGTCTACGTCCCGACCATGCCCGATCTGACCGGGTTCGACGTCGAAGCGACCGATGGCCACATCGGCAAGATCGACGAAGCCACCATGGCGGCTCGGCGCGACTCTGTTCTCGTCGTCGACACCGGCTTCTGGATCTTCGGCCACAAGCGCATGCTGCCGGGCGGGGTCGTCGCGCGCCGTCGATGTCGATGAGCGCAAGGTCTTCGTCGCGATGTCGAAGGACGAGATCAAGGGCGCACCCGACTACGACGATGCGCACCACAAGCGCGACGAGCCCGCCTACCACGACGAGGTCGGCAAGTACTACGACCCGTGGGGTGGCTCACCGCCCATGGAAGGCGCGTAGCCCGCGCGGCAAGTCGTCGGTTCAGGCCGTCAGCTCGGGCGGGTGCGGGTGATGGCGGGTCCACTGCGCCCCGAGGTCGACGAGGTCGAGGCGGTCGATGGCCTCGGCCTGGCGACGGGCCCGCGCCCGCACCGCCGACTCGGCGTCGCCCCCGAGCGACCGCAGCACCCATTGGCGGGCGATGCCGCCGGCGGCCCGGCCGCTGGGGATCTCCAGGCTGGGTCGCCGGGCGGGATCGAGGTAGAGCGAGAGGGTCAACGAGCGGACCAGGCCCCGATCGGGATCGACCCCCGCGTCGCGGAGCCGCCAGATCACGTACGACGCCAGCAGCTGGAGCTCGCGCACCCGCGGCGTGACGTGGTGCTCAGCCGGAGTGCCACCGGGATCGAGGCCAGCCCCACCTTGAACGCCTTCGACGACGGCAGCGGCGCCTTGCTCGCGAACTTGCCCGACTTCGTGGCCACCGCCAGCGCGCGGCGCGCCATCGGGGTGGCCGCGGCGACGAACGCGGTGACGGTGGTCGCGGCCGGCGCCGCACCGATACCGACGGGTCCCGCGGCGACGAGGTCTTCGAGCTCTTGCGCGCTGCGCACGTCGAACGGCTCCGCGAACACGCGGTCGAGCGCACCGTCGATCAGCGCCCGCACGCGGGTGGTGGCGAGGTCAGGCATGCGCCAGACCTCGGAAAATCACGTCGAGGTCGCGCTCGAAGCGCGCATGGTCGGATCGCTCATCAACGGGTTGATACCCACGATCTCGAGCATCACCAAACCGTGGATCGATCCCCACAGCAGCTCGGCGATCTGATCGGGGCTCGCCGTCGAGCAACCCCGGCGTCGGTGCACCGCGCGACCTTCGCGACCAAGCCGTCGAACGCGCCGTGAGCGAGGTCGTGGCTGGCCTCGGACGGTTCGAAGCCCGGCACCGCGCCACCGAACATCACCATGTAGTGGGTCGAGTTGGCGAGGGCGGTGTCGCGGTAGCACGTCGCGCCGCGGCGGAGGTCGGCGAGCACGTCGTCGGTCCACGGCGTTGGCCTTCATCGCCTCGACCAGGCGCTCGAAGCCCTCGGCGTAGAGCTCGTCGATCACGCCGTCCTTGCCGCCGAAGCGGCTGTAGAGGCCCATGGTCGAGCAGCCCGGCCGCGGCCGCGATCCGGCGCACGCTCAGCGCGCTCGCGCCTTCCTTCGAGAGCAGTTCGCTGGCGGCCTCGAGGATCCGTTGGCCCTGTTCGTCTCGAGTTCGTGCCATCAGTTGCCCAGTTTCTTCCATCTGGCCCTCCGAGTGGAGCCGCCGAGCTTGACACCCGCAATAACGTCGTTATAGCATGACGACGATATCACAGTGTCATAACGCCGTGACATGAGCAGGGAGTTCCCTCCGTGGCCGACATCGCATCTCCGCCGAGCCCGTCATCTCCGCCGAGCCCGTCATCTCCGCGAGCACCGCGTCGGACGACCGCGTCCACCGGCGCCGTTGGGCCACCCTCGCCGTCCTGTGCGTGAGCCTGCTCGTGATCGTGATCGACAACACGATCGTCAACGTCGCGCTGCCCACGCTCGTGCGTGACCTCGGCACCAGCATCACCGACCTGCAGTGGGTCGTCGACGCCTACACGCTCGTGTTCGCCGGACTGCTGCTCACCGCCGGGAGCCTGGGGGACCGCTTCGGACGCAAGACTGCGCTGACCGTCGGGCTCGTCGTCTTCGGCGGCGCCTCGGCCGCGGCCGCGTTCTCCGGCAGCGTGAGCGCCCTCATCGGAGCGCGCGCGGTCATGGGCATCGGCGCCGCGCTGATCATGCCGGCGACGCTCTCGATCCTCACCAACGTGTTCACCGACGCCCGCGAACGTGCGCTCGCCATCGGACTGTGGTCGGGTGTCGCGGGCGTCGCGGTCGCGCTCGGCCCCGTGACCGGCGGCTTCCTGCTCGAGCACTTCTGGTGGGGCTCGGTGTTCATCGTCAACGTCCCCATCGTCATCGCCGCGATCGTCGCCGGCTGCTTCCTCGTCCCGAACTCGCGCAACCCGAAGCAGCCGAAGCTCGATCTCGTGGGCGCGGGGCTCTCGATCGTCGGACTCGGCGCGCTCGTCGCCGCCATCATCGAGGCGCCGAGCAACGGGTGGACCGACCCGCTGATCCTCGCCGGCTTCGCGATCGCGGTCGCGGCGTTGAGCAGCTTCGTGTGGTGGGAGCGGCGCATCGACGAGCCGATGCTCGACGTGCGGTTCTTCGCCAACCCGCGGTTCACTGCCGCGAGCGTGAACGTCACGCTCGTGTTCTTCGCCCTGTTCGGGTTCATCTTCCTCGCCACGCAGTACCTGCAGTTCGTGCTCGGCTACTCGCGCGTTCGAAGCCGGGTTGCGCACGCTGCCGTTCGCGTTCGCGCTGATGGTGATGGCGCCGCTTGTCGTCGAAGGCGGTGCAGTGGTTCGGCACCAAGCGTGTCGTCGTCACCGGGATGCTGCGTGTTCGCATCGGGTCTCGTGGTCGCGTCGACGTCGACGGTCGACTCCGGCTACGGCCGCGTCATGATCGCGATGGTGTTGATGGGCGCGGGCATGGGCCTGTCGGTCGCACCCGCGACCGAGTCGATCATGGGATCGCTGCCCTTGCACCAGGCGGGCGTCGGCTCCGCGGTCAACGACACCAGCCGCGAGGTGGGTGGTGCACTCGGCGTCGCCATCGTCGGCAGCATGCTGTCGTCGCTCTACTCGTCCGACCTCAACTCGAAGCTGCCGGCGAACGTGCCGAGCCAGGTGCGCGACGCCGCCGACCAGTCGGTGGGTGCCGCGCTGCAGGTGAGCGCGCAACTCGGCAAGGTGGGTGCGCCGCTCGCCGACGCCGCGCGCGAGTCGTTCGTCTACGCCATGACCCGCGCCTCGCTGGTGACCGCCGCGGTCGCGATCGTGGGCGCGCTGCTGGCCTGGCGGTTCCTGCCCGCCCGTGCCGCCGAGGCGCAGGTGCTCGAGCAGGACGAGCCCACCTCGGAGCCGGCCGACGTGGCTGACCTCGTCGAGGTGAGCTGAGCCCTACTGCTTCTTCTTCGCGCCCTTGGAGTTCTTCTTCTTCTTCTTCTTCTTCTTCTTCTTCGAGTCCGCCGACTTCGCGTCTGCCAGCTTCTTCTTCTTCTTCTTGCTTCTTGGTCTTCGACGGCCGTTTCGAGCTGGCGGCGTCGTCGGGGCCGAGGCCGAAGAGCGCGTGCGCGGGCGGCGAATCGGCGGACTCGATGGGCGCGAGCGAGTCGAGCACGTCTTCCAAGCTCCGCCCGAGCCCTGCCTGGCGCTCCATCGTGTTCACGGTATGCGCGCAGTGTGCACGCAGCGTGTCACTCCAGCTCGGACGTGGACGCGGACGCCGGCGCGGTGTCGCGCAGTGCCTCCTTCCACGCTCGGAAACGGGTGTGCTCGACGCCGTCGGGGCCAACGCCTTCACCCTCGCCCGAAGGATGCAGCCGGAAGGTGAACTGCTCGCGCAGGTCGTCGGCCGCGATGGCCGCGTAGCGCGCGTTCCCCTTCACCGCGGGACCGGCCCGCCAGAGCAACCACGGCCCGATGCGGCGCTTGTACGCCACGAGCTCGTGCCCGATGTCGCGCCCGAGATCGAGCAGTGCAGGCGGTGCTTCGATCCACGCGGTCGCCGGAATGGTGCGGTCGCGCTGGGGCGTCGCCGGCAGGTCGACGGTGTGCACCGGCGTCGGGTCGATGGGACGATCCTCGGCAGTGGTCACGCCCCCATCATGACGCCTGCTACCATGGTCCACGTTCCGAGCGCGTGATTGCTGTTGCCGCCTCGGTTCTTCGTAAGTGGGTATGCGTCTCTCGCACTCCCGGTTCGTTTCCGGATCGGTGTCTCGGGGTTCGTCCACCCTCCCGAACACCATCCGCAACACGACCACCCAGGAGTCTTCCCCACCATGTCCACCACTTCCTTCGCCGCGCTCGGCGTGCCCGCCGAGCTCGTCCGCACGCTCCACGCGCGCGGTCTCGACGATGCCTTCGACATCCAGACCATGACCGTCCCCGACGGTCTCGCCGGCCGCGACCTCTGCGGTCGCGCGCCCACCGGCTCGGGCAAGACCATCGCGTTCGGCATCCCCCTCGTCGCCCGCGTCGGCAAGGCGCGCCCGAAGCGCCCCCGCGGCCTCGTGCTCGTCCCGACCCGTGAGCTCGCAGCCCAGGTGTGCGGCGAGCTCGAGTGGCTCGGCGGCGGCCGCAAGCTCCGCGTCGCTGCCGTCTACGGCGGGGCCGGATTCGGCGGCCAGTTCAAGGCTCTCCGGCGTGGCGTCGACGTGCTCGTCGCCTGCCCGGGTCGCCTCACCGACCTCATCGAGCGACGCGAGGTCGACCTCGACGAGGTCGAGATCGTCGTCGTCGACGAGGCCGACCGCATGGCCGACATGGGCTTCCTGCCCGCAGTGCAGGCGCTGCTCGACCGCACGCCCGCCGACCGCCAGACCCTCCTCTTCTCCGCGACCCTCGACGGCGCCGTCGACCGTCTGGTGCAGCGCTACCAGCGCGACCCGTCGCGCCACCTGCTCCCCGAGGCCGACCAGACCGCGGCCACCCACCGGTTCTGGGAGGTCGACCGCGCCGACCGCGTGGAGATGACCGCCAAGATCGTCGCCGCCGCCGGCCCGACGATCGTGTTCTGCCGCACGAAGCACGGCGCCGACGCGCTGGCCAAGAAGCTCGAGCAGCGGGGCGTGAAGAGCGCGGCGATCCACGGCAACCGTTCGCAGGGTCAGCGTGAGCGCGCACTCGGTGCGTTCGCCGACGGCAAGGTGAGCGCGCTCGTCGCCACCGACGTCGCGGCGCGCGGCATCCACGTCGACTCGGTCGCGTGCGTGATCCACTTCGATCCGCCGGCCGACTTCAAGGACTACACGCACCGCTCCGGTCGCACCGCGCGTGCCGGCGCCGACGGCCTCGTGATCTCGCTCGTCTCGCGCGACCTGCGCAAGACGGTGGCGCGCTTCCAGCAGGAGCTGGGCCAGCGTCCGGGCCTCGCCCGCCCCGACATCACCCTCATCACCGACCCGCCCGCCCGCGACGCGCGCGACCAGCGCGACGACCGGCCGACCACCAACGGCAGCGCTCCCGCGTCCGCCAACGGCACACCTTCGTCCGGCAACGGCACACCTTCGTCCGGCAACGGCGCGTGGCCGAGCGGCACGATCAAGTGGTTCGACGTCCGCAAGGGCTTCGGCTTCATCGAGCGTGAGGGCGCGAGCGACGTGTTCGTGCACTTCTCGGCCATCGAGGGCGACGGCTACCGCCGCCTCGAGGAGGGCCAGCAGGTCGAGTTCGAGGTCGGACCCGGTCGTCGCGGCGAGCAGGCCAAGCGGGTGCGCGTCCTCGTCGACGCCTGACGCGGCCGCCGTACGCTCTCGCGGTGGACCGGCTGCGCGCGATCCTGCTGCTCCGCAGCGGGCTGGCGCTGTTCCTGTTCGGGGTCGGCGTGGTGCTGTTGGTCACCGGCAACGTCGTCTTCGGTGTGTTCGCGCTCGTCGCCGCGGCGGTGAACGTGACGCTCATCGTGGTGATCGCCCGGAAGGCCCGCCACCCCGGCTGAGGCGCTTGGTCCCGATGGCCGGTCCCGACGGCGGATCGGCGGCTGCCACGGAGGGTGGCTAGACTCCCACGTGTGGTGGCTGAACTGGGGGGAACGAGCAACGAGCCGCGGGTGACGTTCGTCTGGCAGTGGCTCCGCTGGACGCGGTGGCCGCTCACCCGGGCCATCGTGGCCGTCGCCGCGCTCACGGTCGTGTTCGACGTGATCACCACGTGGCGCGACGTCAACCTCGGCCACCTGGGGTTCGTGCCGATCTCGCCGACGCTCCCGATCGAGATCGTCCTCGTGGTGATGGTCGGGTGGCGACGGCTCGGCCTCGACCGCACGAACCTGGCCGCATGGCACGAGTTCCTCGCGGTGGGCACCGCGGCGCTGCTCTTCGGCGTCATCCAGTACGCGCGCCACATCGGCGGGTTCCCCGAAGCGATGGGGCTCGTCGTCGCCGCGCTCGACGAGGAGATCGTGTACCGCCTCGCCATCCTCATCCTGGTCGGTGCCACGGTGGCGAAGCTCAGCGGTCGCAACTGGCGCAACGCCGAGGACTGGGGCGTGGGTCCCGGTCTGACCGCGCATCGTCGCGTCGGGTCTGGTGTTCACCGTGCTCCCGGGTCACCTGTCGCAGATCAGCGACACCGTCCACGCGTTGCCGTTCGCCGCGCTCGGCATGGTGCTCGGCTACGCGATGTTGCGCACGGGCGCGCTGCTGCCTGCCGTCGTCGTCCACGCGCTGCTGAACGTCGCGACCATCGCGGCGTTCGAGGGCGAGATGTCGACGTTGCTGCGCTCCACGCTGGCCGCCGCACTCCTCCTCTCGCTCGTGCTCGGCACCGTCGTGGCCGGTCGTCGGCTCGGCATCTTCCGGCTGGTGCCGGTCGTCGAACCGGTTCCCGCCGACGCGTAGCGTTGTCCCGTGTTGTTCGCGGGACACCCCAGCGCATGACCGCCGATCGGGAACCAGGCGAGCTGCGAGTCACCGGGCTCGACCACGTCGTGCTCAACGTCGCCGACGTCGAACGTTCGCTCGCGTTCTACTGCGACGAGCTCGGGCTCGCGCCCGAGCGGGTGGAGGAGTGGCGGCGCGGCGAGGTCCCGTTCCCGTCGGTGCGGGTGGACGGGTCCACGATCATCGACCTGCTCGCGGCACCGCGCACGGGTGAGAACGCCGACCACCTCTGTCTGGTGGTCGACCCGGTCGACCTCGACGCGGTGAAGGCGTCGGGGCGCTTCGACGTGGTCGACGGGCCCGCGACGCGCTTCGGAGCCCGCGGCAACGGCACGTCGCTCTACGTCAACGATCCCGACGGCAACACCGTCGAGCTCAGGCACTACTGACCTGGCACGACTGAGGTACGTTGCCGACATGCGACGTAGGGGATGTGGTCGACGACTTCGAACTGCCCGACGAGACCGGCACGCCGCGCAAGCTGAGCGACCTGCTGGCGAACGGGCCCGTGGTGCTGTTCTTCTACCCGGCGGCGATGACGCCCGGGTGCACGAGGGAGAGCTGTCACTTCCGTGACCTGGCGGCCGAGTTCGCCGCCGCCGGCGGACAGCGCGTGGGCATCAGCTTCGACACGGTCGACAAGCAGCACCAGTTCTCGGAGAAGCACGGGTTCGACTACCCGCTGCTCGCCGATCCCGACGGCAAGGTCGCCGCGATGATGGGCGTCGCCCGCAAGAAGACGGCGAAGCGGGTGACGTTCGTGATCGACCAGAACCGCAAGGTGGTCGAGGTGATCAAGAGCGAGATCCGCATGAACGTCCATGCGGACCGCGCCCTCGACGCACTCAAGAAGTTGCAGACCGCCTGAACCGAGGCGGCAGCTAGTCGTCCTCTTCGATCACGACGACGTCTTCCTCGACGACCTCGAGCTCGCCGTCCTCGTCGGCCACGGCGATCACCTCGTCGATGACGATGGTGCCGTCGGGCGCCTCCACCGCGATGGTCTCGTCGGTGGCGAGCACGTTGCCGTCTTCGTCGACCAGTGCCTTCAGGTCGTCGACGACGACCGTGCCGTCCTCGCCGACCGCGGTGGTGACCACCTCGACCTCTTCGATGCCACTGGAATTCTCGGCAATGTCGTCGGCCACGGTTGCTCCTCGTTCAGGTGATGGGGAGCCCGTAGTGTTCCACACCGTGGGCGTCCAGCTTCCGGGCTTCATCGAGTCGACGTTCACGCACGACGGTCTCACCCGACCCGTGTACGCAGGCGGCTCCGGTCCCGCGGTGATCGTGATCCACGAGGTGCCCGGTCTGCACCCGCAGGTCGTCGAGTTCGCGCAGCGAGTCGTCGACGCCGGGTTCAGCGTGCGGATGCCGTCGCTGTTCGGGACGCCCGGTCGCGCCGTCGGCGTCGGCTACACGATCGAGACCATGGCCAAGGTGTGCGTGGCCAAGGAGTTCTCGGCCTTCGCCCTCGACCGCACCAGCCCCGTCATCGGCTGGCTGCGACGCCTCGCCGCCGAGGCGCACGCCGAGTGCGGTGGTCCGGGTGTCGGCGCGGTCGGGATGTGCTTCACCGGCGGCTTCGCGCTCGGGATGATGGTCGACGACATCATGCTCGCACCGGTGCTCAGCCAACCGTCGCTGCCGTTCCCGGTCTCGGCGTCGCGCCGGCGTTCGGTCGGGATCAGCGATGCCGACCTCACCCGGGTGAAGGAGCGCGCCGCGCAGGGAGCCTGCCTCCTCGGGCTGCGCTTCACCGACGACAAGGCGGTGCCGCCGGCGCGCTTCGAGACCCTGCGCCGTGAGCTCGGCGACGCGTTCATCGCGGTGGAGATCGACTCGTCGAAGGGGAACCCCCACGGGATCTCGCGCATGGCGCACTCGGTGCTCACCCAGCACTTCGTCGACGAGGCCGGGCACCCCACGAGCGAAGCCCTCGACCGCGTCCTCGCGTTCTTCGCCGAGCGGCTGCGGCCTCCGCCGGTGAAGGGCGAGCAGGCGTAGCGAAGATGGAGGAAGAGCGCCACCCAGTCTCCTCCTACACGCTCGAGCAGTTGGGCGTGTGGCTGGAGCTGTTCTACGACCTCGTCTTCGTCGCCGCGATCCTGGTGTTCAGCTCCGCGGTCTCGCACCTCCACGATGCGTCGCGCATCACGTGGGTGGTCGCGGTGTTCTGCGCGGTCTGGTGGGTGTGGCTCTCCACCACGATGTTCACGAACCGCTTCCACATGGCCGACGTCGTCCACCAGGGCCTCGTGCTGTTGCAGATGATCCTGGTCGCCGTCGTCGCGATGGAAGCGCGCGCGGGCGTCAGGGACGACGAGGTGGTGCTGCTCTGCACCTACGCCGCGTTGGTGGCGACCATCGCGCTCATGTACTGGCGCGCCGCACGCTCGCGTGGTCCGCACGCGGCCTTCGCCCGGCACCTGGCGATCATCCACACGGTGGCGACGCTCTGCTTCGTCGCCGCGGCGGCGTTGCCGGAGGCCGGGCGCATCATCGGCGCGGCTGCGGGCATGGTGGTGATGATCGCACCGGCGGCGTGGCGTTCCATCCGAATCGTCGACTTCCCACCGCTCGACGAAGCGCACCTGGTCGAGCGGCTCGGCGCGTTCACGATCATCGTGTGCGGCGAGGCGTTCGTGAAGGTTGCGATCGCGGTGAGCGACAGCAAGATCGACGGGATCGACGTGGTCGCGCTCACGTTCCAGTTCATCCTCACGTTCGCGCTCTGGGCGTCGTACTTCGAGGACATCCCGTTCGCGGGGATCGACCAGGACCGCTTCGCGCCGTGGATCTCGTTCCACCTCGTGATGCAGCTGGGCATCGCCGGCACCGCCATCGGCGTGTCGAAGCTGGTGGCATCGGGCTTCTTCGAGCAGCTGCCGGCCGAGGACATCCTCGAGATCATGGCCACCCTGTGCATGGTCTACGTCGGCCTGGCCGGCATCGGGTTCGCCACCCGCCGCCGGCCGAAGCGGCCGCTGCTGCTCCTGCGCCTGGGCACCGCGCTCGTGATCGCGCTGATCGGGCTGGTCGCGTGGAAGGCACCGTGGTTCGAGCTGCTCGAGGGGGTGGCGATGCTCACGGTCGCCGCGCTCGTGCACGCCGTGCTCGTCGCCCGTCTCCGGTCTCGTACCGAGCTGATCCCCGCGAACCTGGGCTGAGCGCCCACGCTGAGTGCTGGCGGTAGGGTCCCCGGCATGCCGTACTCAGTGGTCCGCTTCAACTGCATCCAGCCCGGCCTCGACCCCGCCGAGATGTCGGCGCGCTACCAGGCGTTCGTCGACATGGCCGAGTACGCCGACGTGCACGGCCTCCAGGCCATCTCGCTGGAGGAGCACCACGGTGCCACCAACGGCTGGAGCCCGTCGCCGCTGATCATGGCCGGACTCGTCTTCGGTCGCACGAAGCGGATCATGGCCACGCTCAACGCGCTGCTCGCGCCGTTGCACGACCCGCTCCGGCTCGCGGAGGACATCGCGGTGCTCGACCTCGCCAGCGGCGGGCGCTTCGTGGTCACCGCCGGCATCGGCTACCGCGAGAGCGAGTACGCGGCGCACGGCAAGGACTGGGCGAAGCGCGGCGCGCTGCAGGACGAAGCCATCGACACGATGCTCAAGGCGTGGACCGGCGAGCCGTTCGAGTACCGCGGCACCACCGTGCAGGTGTCGCCGCGCCCGTTCACGCAGCCGCACCCCACGTTGATGCTCGGTGGTTCGAGCAAGGTCGCGGTGCGCCGCGCGGCGCGGTTCGGTCTTCCCTACCTACCGCCGGCCAACCTGCCCGAGCTCGAGGCCTACTACTACGAGCAGTGCGCCGAGTACGGCACGCAGGGCTTCTGCGCGATGCCGCCCGAGCACACCGCGATGACGTTCGTGGCCGAGGATCCCGAGCGGGTCTGGCGCGACCTCGGTCAGCACTTCTTCGAGGAGTCGTCCACGTACGCGTCCTGGCAGCCGCCGGGCCAGACGTCGTCGGTGCACTCGCACGCCACGAGCATCGACGAGCTGCGCGCCGAGGGCATCTACGAGGTGGTGACGCCGGCGGAGCTCGTCGACCGTCTGAAGGACGCCGGTCCCGCCGCGACGTGCGCGCTGCACCCGCTCGTCGGCGGCATGCCGATCGACGACGGATGGTCGTCGCTGCGCCTCTACGTCGAAGAGGTCCTGCCCGCGCTGGGCTGAACCGACATGACCAGTCCGACAGCAGCGGGGGCCGAAGGGAGCAGCGGGGGCGGCGGCCAAGGCCGTCCTCGTCACGCTGGCGGCGGCGCAGTTCGTGATGATCCTCGACTCGTCGGTGATGAACGTGTCGATCGCGACGGTCGCCAAGGACCTCGGCACCACCGTCACCGGCATCCAGACCGCGATCACGCTCTACACGCTGGTCATGGCGTCGTTGATGATCACCGGCGGCAAGATGGGCGCGATCCTCGGTCGCAAGCGCGCGTTCACCATCGGCTGCATCATCTACGCGTCCGGGTCGTTCATCACCGCGATCTCTCCGAACCTCGCGGTGCTGATGTTCGGATGGTCGTTCCTCGAAGGCGTCGGCGCCGCGCTGGTGATGCCGGCGATCGTCGCGTTGGTGGCGTCGAACTTCGTGAAGTCCGAACGGCCGCGCGCCTACGGCATCGTCACCGCGGGTGGTGCGATCGCGGTCGCGCTCGGTCCGCTCATCGGCGGACTCTTCACCACCTACTGGTCGTGGCGCTACGTGTTCGTGAGCGAGGTGCTCATCATCGGCGTCGTCCTGCTGCTCAACCGCCGGACCGCCGACACCCCGAAGGAGGAGGGCGCCCGCCTCGACCTCGTGGGGACCGCGCTCTCGGCGCTCGGACTCGGATTGATCGTCTACGGCGTCCTGCGCGCCGGCACGTGGGGCTTCGTGAGGCCGAAGCCGGACGCGCCCACGTGGATCGGGCTGTCGCCGGTGATCTGGCTCATCCTCGGCGGCGGTGTGGTGCTGCTCGTCTTCCTCGAATGGGAGAAGCACCGGCGCGACACCGGCCAGGCCGCGCTCCTCGACCCCGCGATCCTCCGAGTCAAGCTGCTGCGCAGCGGGCTCATGGCGTTCTTCTTCCAGTACCTGCTGCAGGCGGGCCTCTTCTTCGCGGTGCCGCTGTTCCTGTCGATCGCGCTCGGCCTGTCGGCCATCGACACCGGACTGCGCATCATGCCGCTCTCGATCACGCTGGTGATCGCCGCGGTCGGCATCCCGAAGCTGTTCCCGCAGGCCTCGCCCCGGCTCGTGACCCGCTTCGGGTTCCTCATGCTGTTCCTCGGTCTGGTCGTGTTCGTCGCCGCGCTCGACGCCGGCGCCGGGCCCGAGATCACGCTGTGGCCGATGCTGCTCGCCGGCCTGGGCATCGGTGCCCTCGCGTCGCAACTGGGCGCGGTCACGGTGTCGGCGCTGCCCGACGAGCAGAGCGGCGAGGTCGGCGGGCTCCAGAACACCTTCTCCAACCTCGGGATCTCGCTCGGGACCGCGTTGTCGGGCGCGATCCTCATGTCGGCGCTCACCGCGTCGTTCTTCTCGGGGATCGCCAGCAACCCGGCGGTGCCGAACGACCTCGCGTCGAAGGCACAGACCGAGCTCTCGAGCGGCGTGCCGTTCATCTCCGACGCCGACCTCGCGAAGGCGCTCGACGACGCCGGGGTGCCGCCGAAGACCGCGGACGCGGTCGTCGCGGAGAACGCCGACGCCCGGCTCGACGGGTTGCGCGTCACGCTCGGAGTGCTCGCGCTGCTGGCGTTGGTCGCGCTGTTCCTCAGCGGCAGCATCCCCACGAAGCCGGTGGGTTCCGAACCCGAACCCGACGCGGAAGCAGCGGTGCCCGAACCTTCCGGCTGAATCAGGACCCGGTGGGCTCCGGATCGGCTTCCATGGGCGCCAGGCCGTGGAACGGGCTCCCGGCGGCCTGCCACTCGGCGAACAGCTCCATGAACTCGGGGCCGAACGGGTCACCGCCGAGCAGGGGCATGGCGGCGCGCCGGACGGTGAAGTCCATCGGCGCCAGCTCGCCGGCCCGTTCGAGGTGTCGACGCGCAGTGGCGTCGTCACCGTGGCGGCGAGCCTCGACGCCCACGCGGAAGTGCAGGCGGGCCAGCACCTCGTCATCGGTGAGGTCGGGCACCGCGGCGCGAGCCTCGTCTTCACTCATCGTCGTGGTGTCGTCGCGCACCCACGCTGCGGACTGCGTCGAGGTGCGGACCCGACTCGACGCCGGTGAACTCCTTGAACATGTCGTTCGAGAAGGCGACGCTGTTGGGGCGCACGATGGTGCCGTCTTCGTCGATCCACACGACCGCGGGCACGTTGCTGATCGCGTAGACCTCGGTGAGCACGTGTTGTGGGTCGATGAGCACCGGCATGGTGGTGACCTCGTCGGTCCACGGGCGCACGTCGTCGGGCGACTCGTCGATCGCCACCGCGATCACGGTGAAGTTCTCGTCGGCGAGCTCGTCCTGCAGCGCCTGCCAGCCGGGGAGGTCGTAGCGGCACCCGCACCACGACGAGAACGCGTGCAGCAGGCGCTTGCGACCGTGCCAGTCGGACGAGCGAGTGCTCCTCGCCGTCGAGGTCGCGCAACGTGACGTCGGGAGCGGTGAGTGCGTCGATCGCGGCGCGGCGCTGCTCCCGGTCGATGGCGATGGCCACGATGCCCGCGTCGCCGTCGACCACGGTCGGTCGACCGAGCGCTGTCGGCCACCGCCACCAGATCGAGCTGCTCGCCGACGAACAGCGACCGTCGCGATCGCGCACCGGCACGCAGACGTCGCCGCGGCACAGCCCTTCGGGCTTGCAACGTCCAACCGAGCGCGGCGGGCAGCGTGTCGACGCTGATCAGCACGCGGCCGTCGACGACGTCGGCCTCCACGTCGGTGGTCTCGTCGTTCACGATCGTCACGGTGCCCATCGGGGCGAGGCTAGACCGGCTCCCCGAGACCCGTGCTCGTACGATCTGCCGATGGACGCGAGCGAGTTCCTCGGGCTGCGCGCCACGCACAACCCCGTGCGTTGGTACCTCGACGTCGTGCCCGGCATCTGCACCGACGACCAGTTCCTGTTCGGCGGGTGCGGCCTGGGCGCGGCCATCGCCGCGCTCGAACGCACCACCGGCCGACCGGCGGTGTGGGCGGTGGCCCAGTACCTCTCGTTCGCGCACCCACCCGAGATCGTCGACATCGACGTGACGGTCGCGAGCGCCGGGCACCAGACCACGCAGGCGCGCGCCACCGCGCACGTCGGTGACCGCGAGATCCTGACCGTCAACGCCGCGCTCGGCGAGCGCGACGGCCGCTACGACGGTCAGTGGGCGCGCTTCCCCGACGTGCCGATGCCCGACGACTGCCCACCGCGCCAACGGATCTCGCGTGTCGACGACTCGCTCGCGCAGCGGCTCGAGATGCGTCTGGCGACGGGACGCGACCTCGCCGCGCTCGACGGCGTGCCCGACGACGGCCACAGCGCGCTCTGGGCCCGCTTCCCGGCCGGGCTCGAGGTGTCGGCGGCCTCGCTGGCGATCCTGGGCGACTACGTGCCCTTCGGAGTCGCCCAGGCGTTGGGCCAGTTCGTCACCGGCAGCAGCCTCGACAACACCCTCCGGGTCTGCACGCTGGTGCCCACCGAGTGGGTGCTCATCGACGTGCGCGTCCACGCCATCGCCCGCGGCTTCGGCCACGGTCGAGTGGAGCTGTGGGCCGAGGACGGCACGTTGCTCGCGACCGCGAGCCAGTCGTGCGTCGTGCGGCCCCGCACCGCTCCACCGCAGTGAGCGCGGCAGGAGGCGTCAGGCGGTGACGATCTCCTCGATGCGGGCGAGGGTCTTGTCCATGTTCTCGGCCGTCTTCTTGCCGGCGTTCTTGACCAGCGGCTTGCTCAGGCTCGCCTCCTGGGAGATGTCCCAGGTCTCGCGCACGAGCGTGCCGCCGTCGACCGGCTCGAGGTCGTAGCGCCAGATCCGTCCGCCGCCGAGCTTGGCGCCCCACGACACGGTGGCTTGGTCTGCCACGCGATCCGCCGGTTCTCCTCGAAGTCGATGACCTCGTTGAGCATCGAATACGGGATCCCCATCTTCATCGACATCCCGAACGTCGATCCCAGCGCCAGGCGCTCCGAGCCCCGACTTGGCGTCGCGGACGGTGCCCGAGCCGTCGATCTCGCGGTGGCGGGCAGGGTCGGCGAGCAGGTCGAAGATCTTCTCGGGCGGGGCGGGGATGATCCGCTCCACGGAGACCGTGTCGGTGGTGTCAGCCATGGCGCGGGAGCGTATCGGCACCGGTGACAGAATGCTCGAGGCACACGACAGCGTGGCGGCCCCGAGCAGCACCCGACCAGAGGAGCGCACCATGGCGCTGGAGACCGACGACATCCTCGCCATCCAGAAGCTGATCGCCGACTACAACCACGCAGTCGACACGGGCGACGGACCCACCTTCGCCGCGATGTTCGTCGACGGCGGATCGCTCGACAGCGGCTTCAACGTGCTCAAGGGTCGCGACGAACTGAGCGACTTCGCCGGCATGGTCCCGACGATCGCACCGGGTGCCCGCCACTTCGTGAGCAACGTGTCGATCGACGGCGACGGTGACGACGCCACCGCACGCCTCTACCTCCAGATGTGGGCCACCGCGGGTGGCGCGGCCGAGTCGAAGCTCGTGATCTCGGGTCGCTACGAGGACACGCTCAAGCGCGACGACGGCACCTGGCGCTTCGTCACCCGCAAGATGATCCCCGACGCCTGACCAGTGCTACGCGTGCTCCCAGTGCCACGGCTCGGGTGACGATCCTCCCGGTTCGGCCCACGCAGGGTGCACGAAGCCCCAGCGCCAGCACTTCGCCACGAGCCACGCGGTACGCGGGCGAGTCGAACGTGAGCTTGCCGTTGCTGTCCTGGAGGTCGACGGCGCGGCCCCAGCCGTGCACGCTCGTGCCCGGCACCGCCGCGTAGTCGCAGCTCACGAAGAAGCAGTAGAAGTTCCGCCACCACTCCTGCATCTCGTACGTGCGGTAGCACGACTCGATCCGGGGCGGTCCGGGGAGCGGCGCGGTGAACGAGCTGGCCTCGGGGAACGCCACCGCTCCGCCCTCCAGCCACGACGCCATGACCAGTCGGCGCAACGGGTCGGCGACGTCGTTGGCGACCCGGCAGGACGCCGTGACCGTCGTGAGCGCACTGTCCGGGAGTCGACCGTTCTGGGCCGGTTCGGTCGAGGGGACGCAGGCGGTTGCCGCCGCGGCCAGGATGACGACGAGGGCGACCGTGGGCAGGAATCTGCGCACGGCGCGAGACTAGGTGCCTGCGCTCTTCCGCGATGACGTGACGTGAGCGGAGACGTGAGCGAGGAGGACGCGATGCTGATCGTGACCGTGCTCCGTACGAAGGCCGGCGAAGGGGCTGGTGCGGTGGTCACCGTGTCACCCGATTCGACTGTCCGTGACCTGCTGGAGACGCTCGCCCAGCATCGCATCGGCGCGGTGGTGGTGTCGGCGGGTGACGGCATCGTCGGCATCGTGTCCGAACGCGATGTCGTGCGACACCTCCGTGCGTCGGGAGCGTCGATCCTCGACCGGTCGGTGGCGCGCATCATGACCACCGACGTCGTGACGTGTCGGCGCGAGACCGCGGTCGACGAACTGATGTCCACGATGACCGAACGCCGCATCCGGCACGTGCCGGTGGTCGACGAGCAGGGCGGTCTGGTCGGCATCGTCAGCATCGGCGACCTGGTGAAGAGCCGCATCTCGGAGCTGGAGGGCGAGCGCGACGACCTCGTCGGCTACATCGGCACGCGTTGGCACTCACGCGCGCTCGGGCCACATCCGCATGAGGTTCTCCTGCACGAGCGTCGCGCAGCAGTCGTCCGTCGCGGTCGTGCACCGAGCCGCGGTAGACGCCCGCGCGCACCAGCCGCTGACACCGGTTCGAGTTCCATGAACATCCACTCGTCGCGCGCGGGGCGGTGGAAGTACACGGTGTGGTCGAGGCTGCTCCCGCCGCGCGGCAACCCCGGGACGTCGAGGTCGACGAACCCGCTGCTCATGTCCGAGAGGTAGGCGATCGCGGCCGCGTGCAGCACCCGGTCGTCGCTCAGGCGCTCGCGCGTGCGGGCCCACATCCACCGCGACACGCGCTGCTCCTCCGGGCCGTCATGTGGCGGGATGTCGGTCGGCGGATCGACCGTGCGCAGGTCCATGAGGATCTCGCGGCTGCGGATGCGGTCGTCGCCCATCACCTCGAGCTCCTCGGGCGACGGCACGTCCGTCCGCATCGCCACGCCCGACCAGTCGCCGCTCTCCTCGTCGACATGGAACGACGCCGACATCGTGAAGATGGCCTTGCCCCGCTGCAGCGCCTCCACCCGCCGGGCCGAGAACGACCGGCCGTCGCGGTCGCGGCTCACCTTCATGATCGTGGGGTGCTCGGCTTCGCCCGCGCGCAGGTAGTAGCAGTGCATCGAGTGGGGGTGGCGGCCCTCGGGCACGGTGAGCCCCGCGGCCCGTAGCGCCTGGGCCGCGACCTGACCGCCGTAGAGGTGGTCGGTGAACGGCCGCCGCGGGTTGTGGGCCCGGTAGAGGTCGCGGTCGAGCTCCTCGAGGTCGAGGAGCTCCTCCAGGGTCTCGGCACGGGGGAGCTCGGGGGAGACCGCCATCGCGTGACGGTATCGGTATCCGCACATGGTCGGCATCGCGACCGGCTCGCTAGCCTCCGACCCGCACTGAACGCACCTCACAGGGGAACGGATCGATGGGACTCTTCGACGGCAAGGTTGCACTCGTCACGGGCGCGGGACGCGGCATCGGCCGCTCCGAGTCCCTGCTCCTCGCGAGCGAGGGTGCGAAGGTCGTCGTGAACGACCTCGGCGGCTCGGGCTCGGGTGAGGGCGCCGACAGCACGCCCGCCCAGGAAGTCGTCGACGAGATCGTCGCCGCGGGCGGCGAAGCCGTCGCCAACTACGACGACTGCTCGAGCTGGGCCGGGGGCGAGGCGATGGTGCAGCAGGCCGTCGACACCTTCGGCAGCATCGACGTGCTCATCTGCAACGCCGGCATCCTGCGCGACAAGATGAGCTTCAACATGTCCGAGGAGGAGTTCGACGCGGTGATCCGCGTCCACCTCAAGGGCCACTTCGCGCCGATCCGCTTTGCGTCGTCGTACTGGCGGACCAAGGCCAAGGAGTCGGGCGAGCCCGCCAACGCAGCCATCGTCACCACCGCGTCGGAGTCGGGCCTCTACGGCAACGCGGGCCAGACCAACTACGCGGCCGCGAAGGCCGGCATCGCGTCGATGACGATCGTGCTCGCCCGCGAGCTCGAGCGCTCCGGCGTGCGGGTCAACTCGATCGCGCCGGTGGCGGCGACGCGTCTGCTCGGCACCGTCGCCACGCCCGAGCTCACCGAGAACCCGATGATGAGCCCCGACAACCCGGCCGCCGGCGCGGTGTGGCTGGCGTCGCCGCTGGCCGAGGGCATCACCGGCCAGGTGCTGAAGATCTCCGGCGGCGTCGCGCAGATCGTCGACGGCTGGCGCCCGGTCACCCAGATCAGCTCCGGCGACAAGTGGACCATCCAGGACCTCGCCGCCGGCCGCGACCGCCTGTTCAAGGACCGCGACCCCGGCGTGCCGACGTTCCGCGCCTTCGACAAGTTCGAGGACACGGTCCTGTAGCTCAGACCGCCATCATTCAGACTCGAGGCACCCACGCCGCGTCGTGGATGTCGTCGGCGACGACGGGCTCGACGAGCTCGTCGACGTGCAGGAACTCGAACCCGGCGAGCAGCGCGTAGCGCTCGTCGACGTCGGTGTCGCCGACGTGCACGTAGCGGTCGGCGGGGAACTGCGCCTTCACCTCGTGCAGGTGGTGCTTGCCGCCCACGAACTCCGGCTCCACGCCGTGGCGTGACCACAGCGGCTGCTGGCTCGAACGCGGCCAGTCCGACGCGACGCCCACGATGTAGCCCCGGCCCACGAGCTCCGCGCGCCACCTCGGCCGGGACGGGACCGGGCGGGTCGCCGAACTCCATCGTGCCGTCGATGTCGAAGCTCACGAGGATGCGCAGTTCGGCGTCGGGGTGCGAGCTGGTTGCCGTCACGCGGTGGAGCGTACGCGCGGCTCGCCGGGCTCCGGGGTCTCGGCGGGCTCGGACGTGTCGGCGTCGGCGAACACCGGCATGGCGCCACCGATGCCGAGCTCGGCCGCGTTCTCGAGGGCCTCGACCCCTGAGTGCATGGGCCCGACGTCGGCCACCGTGCGCGGGAGGAACTTCCGGGTCACCGAGCGCGGCGACGATCGCGAGGGCGACGCCGAACATCGCCGCGACGTGGATGCCGTCCACGAACGCGGTCTGCGCCGCGGTGGCGAAGGCAGCACCGGCGCGGGCGGGGAGCTTCTCGGCGACCTGGAGCGCGCCGGCGATCGACGAGCTCGCGGTGCCGCGGGCGGAGGCGGGGATCTTGGCCAGCGCGTCGTGGAGGTGGCTCGAGTACTGCGACGCCGCGATGCTGCCGAGCACCGCGATGCCGAGTGCGGCGCCGAGCTCACGCGTCGCGTCGTTCATCGCCGAGCCCGCACCGGCGCGGCTCTCGGGCACCGCCGACATGATCGATGCCGTCATCGGCGCCATCGACAGCGACACGCCGGTCATCAACGGTGCGAGGCACAGCCAGCAGAACCAGAACGGCGTCGAGATGGTCAGCTGCGTGAAGAGCCCGAACCCGAGCGCGATCAGGCACATGCCGAACCCGACCGACCGGTTGCCGCCGAAGCGCTGCACGATGCGCGGCGTGAACGGCGTGACGATCAGCATGATCAGCGCGATGGGCAACAACCGGATGGCGGCGTCGAGCGCGGAGAACCCGAGCACGAGCTGGAAGTACTGCGTCATGAGCAGCATCACGCCGTACATGGCCAGGAACACCAGCATCATGGCGCCGCTGCCCACGCTGAACGCGGGGTTGCGGAAGTACCGCATGTCGAGCATGGGCGACTTCGGTGTGGAGCTCCCAGAGCACGAAGAGCGTGAGTACGACGACTGCGGTGGCGAACGCGGCGATCGTCACCGGCGCGACCCAGCCCTTGTCGGGCGCCTCGATGAATCCGTAGACGAGCGCGGCGATGCCGACGATCGAGAGCAGCGCACCGAGCGGGTCGATCGCGCTCTCGTTGGGATCACGCGACTTCGGCACGAAGAACCAGCCGCCGACGAACGCGACCGCGATCACGGGGAGGTACACGAGGAACGCGGCGCCGAACCAGAAGTGCCCCAGCACCCAGCCGGTGATGACCGGTCCGATCGATCCCGCGATGCCCGTGGTCGTCGCCCAGATCGCGATGGCCTTGGCGCGTTCGTGCGGCGGGAAGACGTTGACGAGGATCGACAGCGTCGCCGGCATGATGAACGCGGCGCCCACACCCATCGCAGCGCGGCAGGCGATGATCTGCGTGACGTCGGTGGCCTGCGACGCGAAGAGGCTGGCGAGGAAGAAGGTGGCGAGGCCGAACTGCAGCGCGCCCTTGCGCCCGAAGCGATCGCCGAGGGCACCCGACGTGAACAGCAGGCCCGCGAACACCAGCGAGTAGATGGCCACCACCCACTGCAACTGCGACTCGGTTGCGCCGAGGTCGCGCGACAGGGTGGGGAGGGCCACGTTGAGCGTGGAGTTGCCGCCGAACACGATGAGCAGGCTCAGACAGAGCACTGCGAGGGTCCACCACCGCCGGGCGTACGCCTGCTCCTCGGTACGGCCATCCGTGGGGGAGGTCAGGATCGCCATGCGGGTCATTATGTCAGCTACTGACAGCTTTCGCAAGTTGACAAAGTTCAGCTGTTGCCAACCGCCGTGATGTGTCAGAATGTTGCCATGAGCACCGACCTCGAGCACTCCTCGACGGAGCTGGGGGCGATCGGGCTGCGCGAGCGCAAGAAGGCGCGCACCCGGGAGGCCCTGCAGGAAGCGGCCATGGCGCGCTTCGCAGCGTCAGGGCTTCGAGGGCACCACGGTGGAGGAGATCGCCGAGGCCTGCGAGGTCTCACCCCGCACGTTCTTCCGCTACTTCCCCACCAAGGAAGATGTGCTCTTCGCCGATGCCGCGGTCCGCCGGGAGCGGCTGCTCGCGGTGATCGCCGAGCGTCCGCCGGGCGAACCCGCCTTCGCCGCGCTGTGTGCCGCCATGCGCACGCTCACCGCCGACTACCGCGACGACCGCGACGCGCTGGTCGCGCGCTCGAAGATCGTCGCCGCGTCGCCGCACCTCCAGGTCTACAAGGCCGAGCACCAACACGGTTGGGAGGTCGAGGTCGTCGACGTGCTCCAACGGCGCGCGCTCGCGCAGCACGAACCGGTGACGCGCGAAGAACTGGTGCTCGTCACCGCGGTGACCACCGCGGCGCTGCGCGTCGCGCTCGACGCGTGGGTCGCCGACGCGTCGGCGCCCGACCTCGGCGTGATGCTCGACGACGCGTTCGCCGCGCCTGGCCGCGGGATTCGATCGCACAGGGGGGACGTGATGGGGAAGCTGGAGGGTCGGGTCGCGATCGTCACCGGTGGCGCGCGCGGTCAGGGCGCGGCCGAGGCCGCGTTGTTCGCCGACGAAGGCGCGACGGTGTTCGTCACCGACGTGCTCGTGGAAGCGGGCGAGAAGACCGCCGCCGAGATCGGCGGCACCTTCGTCGAGCAGGACGTCGCCGATCCCGCGCAGTGGGACGCGCTGGTGGCGCGCGTCGTCGCCGACCACGGACGGCTCGACATCCTGGTGAACAACGCCGGGATCCTGCGCTGGGAGCGGATGGCCGACACCTCGGTCGAGTCGTGGAACGAGGTGGTGGCGGTCAACCAGACCGGTGTGTTCCTCGGCATGCGGGCGGTCGCGCCGCAGATGAAGGAGCAGCGGTCCGGATCGATCGTCAACATCTCGTCGGTCGGCGGCCTGAGCGGGGCGAGTGCGTGCTTCGCCTACGCCGCCACCAAGTGGGCGGTGCGGGGCATGACCAAGGGCGCCGCGATCGAGCTCGGCCCGCACGGGATCAAGGTCAACTCGATCCACCCCGGGATCATCGACACGCCGATGATGGGCGGCACCGACCTCGACAAGCTCGCCGACGTGATCGGCGTGCCGTTGCAGCGCTACGCGCAGCCGGAGGAGGTCGCCAAGCTCGCACTCTGGCTGGTGTCCGACGACAACTCGTACTCCACCGGGGCCGAGTTCGTCATCGACGGGGGCCAGACTGCGTGACTCCCGCCGAATGAACCAGTCCGTCCCGGATCCGCGCCGGTGGATCACGCTCGCGGTCGTCGTGGTCGCCGCGCTCATCGTGGTGCTCGACAACTCGGTGCTGACCGTCGCGATCCCCACGATCCTGCGCGACTTCCACACCACCCTGCCCGCGGTCGAGTGGGTGATCACCGGCTACGCGCTCACCTTCGCCAGCCTCCTGATCATCGGCGGACGACTGGCCGACGTGTTCGGTCAGCGTCGCATCTTCATCATCGGCGCCTCACTGTTCTGTGCCGGATCGCTGCTCGCCGCGCTGTCGTGGAACATCCCGAGCCTGATCGTCGGTGAGGCGATCATCGAGGGCATCGGCGCGTCGCTGATGCTCCCCACCACGTTGTCCATCATCTCCACCACGTTCCAGGGACGCGAGCGCGCCACCGCGTTCGGTGCGTGGGGCGCGACGGTCGGCGTCGGGGTCGCGCTGGGTCCGGTGATCGGCGGTTTCCTCACCACCAACTACACGTGGCGATGGGCGTTCGGCATCAACGTGATCGTGGCGCCCCTCGCCATCCTCGGCGTGCTGCTGTTCGTGCGGTCGCGACGAACCGCGTGCGCGGCGTATCAGCATCGACGTCCCGGGTGCGTGCCTCATCGCGGTGGGCATGTTCCTGTTCGTGTTCGCGCTGAGCGAGGGCGCGCGCTACGGCTGGTTCCGTCCGCTCGACGCGTTCAGCCTGGCCGGGTCCGAGGTCTGGCCATCAGACCGCGGGGTGTCGTTCATCCCGCTCGTGATGCTGGTCGCGATCGGGGTCCTCTTCGCGTTCTACAAGCTCGAACGGTGGAAGGAGCGCCACGACCGCAGCCCGCTCTTCGAGTTCGGGCAGCTGCGCCACCGTGGCTTCCGGTACGGGCTGATCACCACCAGCGCGCTCGCCATGGGCCAGATGGGGATGTTCTTCGTGCTGCCCGTCTTCCTGCAGGACGCCAAGCACCTGAGCGCCGAGACCAACGGGTTCTGGATGCTGCCGTTCGGCATCTGCATCATCATCGGGTCCCAACTCGGTGGGTACCTCACGCGCTACACGAGCGTCGCGCGCGTCGTGCAGCTCGGCCTCGTCCTCGAGGTCATCGGCCTCGTGTTCGTCGCCTTCGTCGTCGACCCGCACATGAGCTTCGTGGACCTGTTGGCGCCCTACGGCCTGTTCGGGTTCGGCATCGGCTTCACCAGCTCGCAGCTCACCAACGTGATCCTCTCCGACATCCCGCCCGAGAAGTCGGGCGTGGCCAGCGGCACCAATTCCACCGTGCGGCAGGTCGGCGCCGCCCTCGGGGTCGCGGTCATCGGCTCGGTGTTCGCGAGCCTCACCGTGTCGCGGACGATCGCAGCCGTGAAGTCGGCCGCCATCCCAGCCTCGCTGCGCGACACCGCCGTCGCCGGAGTGCACGCGCAGGGCGCATCGTTCCCGGTGCCCCGCGGCACCCTGTCCGTCGACGCCGCCGCGCTGAGCCACGCGTTGGCGACGGGCATCACCGAGGCCGTGCGCCCCGCACTGCTGCTCGCCGCCGGCTTCGTCGCGGTCGGGGCGTGCCTCTCGCTGCTGCTGCCCCGGACGCCGCCGATCACCGGCGACCACGAACCGCTCATCGAGGCCCTGGTGGCGATCGAGCCGATCGAGCCCGATCCCGCTGTCGTGCTCAGCCGGGAGAGGTAGGTCGGCCGAGGACCGCTCCACGGTGATCTCGATCGCGACGCGCTCGGTGTTCGGACGCGGCTCCTGGTAGCGCTCGGTGTAGCGCGCCACCGCGTCGGCCACGGCGTCGGGCTCACGTGCGACGCGCGCCGGACCTTCCAACGAGAGCCACCGGCCGCCGTCGACCTGCGCCACCGCCGCGCGCCCCGTCCGCTCGACGTTGCGGACCTTCTGCGAACCCCCGCCGGTGATCACCCGCACCAGCCGGGCGTCGGGATCCCACGTGAACCCGACGGCACACACGTGCAACGTGCCGTCCGCGCCGGATGGTGCTCAGCGTCCCGAGGTGTCGTTCGGCGAGGAACGCGTGCGCGTCGGGCGTGAGCTCTGCGGGCGTCGTCACGCTCCCAGTGGATCACAGCGCGCGCCGTGGACCAGACTCCGCACCATGAGCACAACCGAGGCGCGCAACCGGCAGGTGGTGGAGCGGTACTGGGAGGCGCACTTCCTGCGCGACTGGGACCGCATGGCCACGTTCTTCTCCGACGACGCCCACTACACCGACGTCGGCGTCGACGGGCAGGGCGCGCGGGGACCGCAGCAGATCGTCGACCGGCTCAAGATCGGCATCGAGCCGCTCTCGGGCTACTACCACCACCCGCGCCACATGGTCGCGGAGGGAGACCTGGTGATCCTCGAACACGTCGAGGAGTGGCAGTTCCACACCGGCGAGGTGATCCTCCACCCGTTCGTCACGGTGATGGAGGTGCGCGACGGCAAGATCGTCCGCTGGCACGACTACTCGAACATCGGGAACGTGATCGACCACGCGCCGAAGTGGTGGATCGAGCGCATCGCCCAGGGCTACGCCGCGGTTGGCGCGGACGCACCTGCCTGATGGCGCTCACGGTCACCGACCACCCGGCGAAGTCCCGCTACGAGCTCTACGACGACGGGCACCTCGTCGGCTTCACCGAGTACCACGAGCGCGACGACGGCGTGCTCGTCTTCCCGCACACCGTGATCACGTCACCCAAGCGGGGCGCCGGCTACGGCGGCACGCTGGTGCAGGAGGCGCTCGACGACGTGCGGGCCAAGGGCCGGACGATCGTGGCCGAGTGCCCGTTCGTGCAGCGCTTCGTCGACGAGCACCCCGAGTACGCCGACCTGCTCGCCTGAGCGTCTACCACGCGGCCTACCATCGCGGGCATGACCGACGCGGGCGTGCTCGCGGGCCGGCCCCTGGGCGGCATGGTGCCGGCGCCCTCGCTGCTCACGCCCGGGCGCGAGACCGCGCTCGTGCGCGCCGACGGCCGTCCGCAGCCGGAGATCCGCGCCCAGTGGCGCACCATCCCGTCGTGGCGCAACGCGTTGTCGGTGGTGTTCGGTGTGGTTGCAGACGATCGTGATCGTCGGGCTCGCGGTGTGGTGGGGGAACCCGGTCGGGTACGTGCTCGCGTTCCTGCTCATGGGGCGCACGCACGCGCAGCTCGCGTCCCTCATGCACGAGGCCGCGCACCGGTTGCTGTTCGCCAACCGGCGCGCCAACGACCTCGTCGGACGCTGGCTGCTCGGCTACCCGACCTTCACGTCGACCGATGCGTACCGACGGGTGCACATGGCGCACCACCGCCAGGAGTTCGGCCCCGACGAGCCCGACATCCCGCTCTACGCGGGCTACCCGATCAGCCGCGCCAGCTTCCGGCGCAAGCTCGTGCGCGACGCCACCGGGCGCACCGGGTTCAAGCTGTTCCGCCAGCAGTTCGCCGGGTTCCGCTCATCGGATGCACGGGTCCGGCACACGCTGTGGAAGATCCTGCTCGTGCAGGCGGTGCTGCTCGGCGCCGCGATCGCCGGCGGCGTGTGGTGGGTCTACCCCGTCTTCTGGGTGCTGCCGTATCTGACGGTGTGGCGGGTGATCAACCGGCTCCGCTCCGTCGCCGAGCACGGCGGCATGGACGCCTCCTCCGATCGGCGCGCCACCACGCACTCCGTCCGCCAGTCGTGGTGGTCGCGCACGTTCCTCGTGCCCTTCCACATCGGCTGGCACCTCGCGCACCACGTCGACGCGGGCGTGTCGATGCGCCACCTGCCCGAGTACCACCGGGCGCTGCGGGAGTCGGGCTACGTCACCCCCGGCCTCGAGTTCCCGACCTACCGCGCGCTCTGGCGCGCCCTTCGCGGAGGCCTGCGCAACCCGAACCCGGCCGGGAACCGGGCAGACGGGACGTCGAGTACGTAAGCTCAGGGCGTGGAGCAGTGGTTCCAGAACACACGCGGTCTCGTGATCATCATCCTCGCCGTCATCACCGGCGTGGTGTTGCTCGCGATCGAACCCGGTGACGGCTTCCCGACGGCCGCGAGCAGCGCGTCGGGCGGCGACACCGCGACCGTCACCACGGTCACGACGCACCCCGCTGTCGACCACCACGACGGTGCCGGCGCACCCCACCATCCAGGAGGGTTCCACCGGGCCGGACGTGACCGTGCTCCAGCAGCGGCTCAACGCGCTGGGCTACAACGTCGGTGCCGCCGACGGCACCTTCGGTCCGGCACCAAGGCCCAGGTCATCGCGTTCCAGACCGCCAAGGGCATCACGCCCGCCGACGGCGTGGTGAACGCCGCCACGTGGACCGCGCTCCTGGCTGCCCCGAACACCGCCGCCACGACGACAACTGTCGCCAAGTAGTTCCGCGGAGCGCCTCCGGGACGGAGCGAGCGGAGCGAGCGAGGGAAGACGCGACGACGGCGCCCGTTGGGCGGGCGCCGCTTCTGTCGGTGGATGTCGGTGCGCCGAGGTTGGCGCCGGTGCAGTCGACCCGCTCAGTTCGGCAGGATCAGTTGACGGACGCGGCGCCGACGAGCACGAGGTCGGCGTGGACCCGGAAGTGGTTCGCATTCGACACGCGAGGTGACCGGGGGGCACACATCGCGAGGTAGTTCGCAAGGGGACTGGACATCGGGCCGGGAGCAACGAACTCGGCGTCGCTCTCCCAGCTGGTGGGCGGATACTCGGTCGTGGGCTCGAAGTGGTTGCTCACGATCGCTCCTCTCTCTGCAGGTTCCCACGAGTCACAGTACGGACGGCATGTAAACGCAGCGTGTCGAGCCCGCGACGGGCCGTCGACCAGTGGGGAACGAGTTCCTGGCGGTCGGTGGCCCGGATCGTCGCCGAATTCGGCGGCGCCGTCACACCCAACCGTTACTGTCCACTCGCCGGTGGAGCAGGCGTCGTTCGGGTTCGAGGAGGAGGTCGTCGAGGAGACGACGTACTCGGTCGTCCAGCTGAACTCGATGGTCGGCGAGGCGGTGCGCCGGGCCCAGCCCGACGAGGTCTGGGTGAAGGGCGAGGTCCAGAACCTCCGGACCCGCAACGGCCACACCTACTTCAAGCTGGTGGAGAAGGCGGGGCGGGGCGAACGGATCCAGGGCCGTCTCGACGTCGCCCTCTTCAGCGACGACGCCCCGAAGGTGCGCAAGGCCCTGAAGGAGGTCCCCGGCGCAGTGCTGGGTGACGACGTCGAGGTCCGGATCCGCGGCCGCGTGCGCATCTACCCGCCCTCCGGCCAGTACCAGCTGGTCATGACCGGGATCGACCCCGTCTTCACCGTCGGTCGGCTCGCGGCCAACCGCGAGCAGGTCCTGCGGGTGCTCTCGTCCGAGGGGTTGCTCGGCGTCAACGGCGCGCTCGAGCTGGCGCCGGTGCCCTTGCGGGTCGGCCTGATCACGAGCAGCGGCAGCGCCGCGTACCACGACTTCACCGACGAGTTGCTGCGGTCTCCGTACGCCTGGCGGGTCGTGCTGGTCGACGTCGCGGTGCAGAGCGCGGGCGCACCCCAGCGCATCAAGTGGGCGCTCGGCCGGCTCGCGCAGCTCGACCTCGACGTCGTCGTGCTCGCGCGCGGCGGCGGCTCGCGGGCCGACCTCGCGCCGTTCGACACCGAACTGGTGGCGCGGGCGATCGCCGCCATGGACGTGCCGGTGTTCACCGGCGTCGGCCACGAGATCGACCGCAGCGTGGCCGACGAGGTCGCGCACACCGCCCGCAAGACCCCCACCGCATGCGCGCAGGAGCTCGTCCACCGGGTCGACGACTTCGTGGGTGCACTCGATCACGCATCGCAGCGGGTCGCCGCGCGCGCCCGCCAGCGGATGGCCGTCGCCGATCGCGAGCTCGACGAGGCCGCGCGCCGCGCCCTGCGCAGCACGAGGAGCGCGATCCTCCGCGAACAGTCCCGCCTCGACCGCGCCCACGGCCGGCTCGACGAGCTGGCCCACCGGCGCACCGTCGACCTCGGCGCGCAGCTCGACACCTGCGCGCGTCGTGTGAGTGAGCTCGGTCGCCGCGCCACGCGCGACCGACGCGCCGCGTTCGGTCACGCGCGAACGCGAGCTCGTCGACCCACGCGCAGCACCACCTCGAGCGCGCGCGCATGCGGCTCGGTCGCAGCGAGGCCGTGGTGCGAGCGCTCGATCCGCGCCGGGTGCTGGAGCGCGGCTACTCGATCACCCGCGACGCCGACGGCCGCGTGCTGCGCGCTGCCGACGCGGTCGCCAACGGAGCAGTCGTCGAGACCGAGCTCGCGACCGGACGCGTCACCAGCCGCGTCGAGTCCATCACCGCACGGAGGACACCGAAGAGTTGACGTGACCGACGAGATCGGCTACGCCGACGCCATGCGCGAGCTCGACGAGATCCTCGAGGAGCTCGAGCGCGACGATCTCGACGTCGACGTCCTCGCCGCGCGGGTGCAACGGGCGAGCGAGCTGATCCAGCTCTGCCGCGGCCGCATCGCCCGCGCCCAGGCCGACGTCGACCGGGTCGTCACCGACCTCGAGTCGCTCGCTCCCGAGCTGACCGGGAGCAGCGCTACGACTTCTGGCCGGCGAGCTTGCGGTTCTTGAACTGCGCCTTGACGTAGTCGCGGTTCAGCAGCGCGATGAAGTCGATGCTGATCTCCTTCGGGCACGCCTTCTCGCACTCGCCGTGGTTCGTGCACGAGCCGAAGTAGCTGCTCCATCTCCTCGACCATGTTGACGACCCGCTGCGTAGCGCTCGGGCTGGCCCTGCGGGAGCAGGTTGAGGTGCGCGACCTTGGCCGCGGTGAACAGCTGGGCGGCGCCGTTCGGGCACGCGGCCACGCACGCGCCGCAGCCGATGCACGCGGCGGCGTCCATCGCCGCGTCGGCCGCCTCCTTCGGCACGAGGATCAGGTTGGCGTCGGGCGCGCTGCCGGTGGGCGCGGTGATGTAGCCGCCGGCCTCGATGATGCGGTCGAACGCGCTGCGGTCGACCACGAGGTCCTTGATGATCGGGAACGCCGTCGCCCGCCACGGCTCGACGGTGATCGTCGTCGCCGTCGCTGAACTTGCGCATGTGCAGCTGGCAGGTGGCGGTGCCGCTCTCGGGGCCCGTGCGCCCGGCCGTTGATCATCATCGAGCACGAGCCGCAGATGCCCTCGCGGCAGTCGTGGTCGAACGCGACCGGCTCGCTGGCCCTGGGCGATCAGCCGCTCGTTGAGCACGTCGAACATCTCGAGGAACGACATCTCCGGGCTGACGTCGGTGGCGTCGTAGGTCCTCGAACGCGCCGGTGGCGTCGGGGCCGGCCTGGCGCCAGACCTGGAGCTTGAGGTCCATGGCGTGTGCAGGCCTTCGACGACTCCTGACTGCCGGCTACTTGTAGCTCCGCTGGGCGAGGTGGACGTTCTCGAACTCGAGCGGCTCCTTGTGGAGCGTCGGCGGCGTTGTCGACGCCCTCGAACTCCCACGCGGCGACGTAGGCGAAGTGCTCGTCGTCGCGCAGCGCCTCGCCGTCCTCGGTCTGGTGCTCGACGCGGAAGTGGCCGCCGCAGCTCTCCTCGCGGTGCGAGCGCGTCGCGGCACGAGCAGCTCGCCGAACTCGAGGAAGTCGGCGACGCGGCCGGCCTTCTCGAGCGACTGGTTGAGCGTCGTCGTCGCTCGCCGAGCACGCGCACGTCGGCCTAGAACTCCTCGCGCAGCGCGGGGATCTCGGCGAGCGCCTTCTCCAGGCTCTGCTGGCTGCGCGCCATGCCGCAGTTGTCCCACATGATCTTGCCGAGCTCGCGGTGGAAGTGGTCGACCGAGCTGCGTGCCGTTGACCGACAGGAGCCGCTTGGTCTGGTCGGCGACCGCCGCCTCGGCCTCGCGTGAACGCGGGGTCGTCGGTCGGCACCGGCGTCGGTGCCGAGCAGCGGCGCGAGGTAGTCGGAGATCGTCGCCGGGAGCACGAAGTAGCCGTCGGCGAGGCCCTGCATCAGCGCGCTCGCGCCGAGGCGGTTGGCGCCGTGGTCGGAGAAGTTCGCCTCGCCGAGCACGTACAGCCCGGGCACGTTGCTCATCAGGTTGTAGTCGACCCAGAGCCCGCCCATCGTGTAGTGGATGGCGGGGTAGATGCGCATCGGCACCTGGTACGGGTCCTCGTCGGTGATGCGCTCGTACATCTCGAAGAGGTTGCCGTAGCGCTCCTCGATGACGTCCTGGCCGAGGCGCTCGATCGCCTCGGCGAAGTCGAGGTACACGCCGTTCTTCAGCGGCCCGACGCCGCGGCCGGCGTCGACCTCGCGCTTGATCGCACGCGACGCGACGTCGCGCGGCACGAGGTTGCCGAACGCGGGGTAGCGGCGCTCGAGGAAGTAGTCGCGCTCGTCGCTCGGGGATCTGGTCGGGCGAGCGCGGGTCGTCGAGCTGCTTCGGGCACCCAGACGCGGCCGTCGTTGCGCAGCGACTCGCGACATCAGCGTGAGCTTCGACTGGAAGTCGTCGCTCGCGCGGGATGCACGTCGGGTGGATCTGCGTGAAGCAGGGGTTGGCGAACAGCGCGCCCCGCTTGTGCGCCCGCCAGACGGCGGTGACGTTGCAGGCCTTGGCGTTGGTCGACAGGAAGAAGACGTTGCCGTAGCCGCCGGTGGCGAGCACGACGGCGTGCGCCGACGTACGACGTGCACCGCGCCGGTGATGAGGTCGCGGGCGACGATGCCGACGGCGCGGCCGTCCTTCACCACGAGGTCGAGCATCTCGGTGCGGGTGAACAGCTCGACGGTGCCGAGGTGCGACCTGGTGCGCGAGCGCCTGGTACGCGCCGAGCAGCAGCTGCTGGCCGGTCTGGCCCCGCGCGTAGAACGTGCGCGACACCTGCGCGCCACCGAACGAGCGGTTGTCGAGCAGGCCGCCGTACTCACGGGCGAACGGCACGCCCTGCGCGACGCACTGGTCGATGATGTTCACGCTCACCTGCGCGAGCCGGTAGACGTTGCCTTCGCGGGCGCGGAAGTCGCCGCCCTTGACCGTGTCGTAGAAGAGGCGGTAGACGCTGTCGCCGTCGTTCGCGGTAGTTCTTCGCCGCGTTGATGCCGCCCTGCGCGGCGATGCTGTGCGCGCGGCGCGGCGAGTCGTGGAACGTGAAGAGCTTCACCTGGTAGCCGAGCTCGCCGAGCGTCGCGGCCGCCGACGCGCCGGCGAGCCCGCTGCCCACGACGATGACCTCGAAGCGGCGCTTGTTGGCCGGGTTCACCAGCTTCACGTCGAACTTGTGCTGGTCCCACTTCTCTGCGATCGGACCCTCGGGGATCCGGGCGTCGAGCTCGAGCCGATCATTTCGTCACGACTCCCTGTGGTGATCGAGCAGCGGCATGCTGACGTTGCCGACGGTGATCACGCACCGCGAACGCGATCGCGAAGTAGCGCCGCCAGATGTTCCACCGCGGGTTGTTGAGCCCGAGGCTCTGGAACATGCTCCAGGCGCCGTGGAAGATGTGGATGCCGAGCGCGATGTTGGCGACGATGTAGATGATCGCGACCGGCACGCGCTCGAAGCTGTCGAAGAGGTTGTCGTACGGATCGCCGCGCACGAAGTGCGGGTTGGCCGGGCCCCACGTCAGGTCCAGCGAGGTGGAAGATGATGAAGAGGGCGACGATGATGCCCGTCCACCGCATCGTGCGCGACGCGAAGTTGGCGGCCACGTAGTCGCGCGTGCGACTGGTACTTCACCGGCCGCGCCTTCTGGTTCATCCGGTGAGCTGGTACGCGGCGACGATGTGCACGACGAACGCGCCGATCAGCACGACGCGCACGGTCCAGAGCACGCACCGTGCGCGGCAACGCCGGCTCGCCGAGCGTGCGCAGCCACTCGCCGTAGACGTTGAGGTGCTCCTCGCCCAGGAACACCTTCAGGTTGCCGATCATGTGGGCGAGCACGAAGCCGAGCAGGATGATCCCGCTGACGGCCATGAGCCACTTCTTGCCGACCGCCGAGCGCCAGAACCGCACCAGGAAGTGACCCTGGGGTCGGGGTGCCGGGACCGGGGGACCCGTGTACCGCGCCAGACGTCGGCGTCGTCGGCGCCGGCGTTCTGAGCCGCGGTCGAGACCTCTTCCTCCACCTTCGCCATGGCCCGAAACGTACCTGGCACCGCTTGTGAACAAGGGATTGTGAGAGTTTTCTCAAATGGCCGCCCGCGGATCACGGTGGCCGTGCGAGCGGCTGCACGATGACCTCTCGCGACCACGAGGAGCGCGCGCATGACCCGTCCCGGAACCCTCGGCGAGCTCAGAGCGAGCGGCTGGGTGTCGCGCCCGGTCAAGGAAGAGGTGCGGGCCAACGCGTTCGCGCGCATCGCCGAAGGGCGAGCCGCTCGTCGAGGGCGTGATCGGCTACGAGGACACCGTCCTGCCCGCAGCTCGAGAACGCGCTGATCGCCGGCGCACGACGTGATCTTCCTCGGCGAGCGCGGCCAGGCGAAGACCCGCATGATCCGCTCGCTCACCGACCTGCTCGACGAGTGGATGCCGATCGTCGCCGGGCAGCGAGATCAACGACGACCCGTACCACCCGATCTCGCACCACGCCCGCGTGCTCGTCGCCGAGCGCGGCGACGACACGCCGATCGAGTGGGTGCACCGCGAGCGGCGCTTCGGCGAGAAGCTCGCCACGCCCGACACGTCGATCGCCGACCTCATCGGCGAGGTCGACCCGATCAAGGTCGCCGAGGGCCGCTACCTCTCCGACGAGCTCACCATCCACTACGGCCTCGTGCCGCGCACCAACCGCGGCATCTTCTCGATCAACGAGCTCCCCGACCTCGCCGAGCGCATCCAGGTCGGCCTGCTCAACGTGCTCGAGGAGCGCGACGTGCAGATCCGCGGCTACAAGATCCGCCTCCCGCTCGACCTCATGCTCGTGGCGTCGGCCAACCCCGAGGACTACACCAACCGCGGCCGCATCATCACGCCGCTCAAGGACCGCTTCGGCGGCGCAGATCCGCACGCACTACCCGCTCGACGCCGAGCTCGAGGCCGCGGTCGTCGAGCAGGAGGCGCGCCCGCTCACCGCCGACGGCCTCAACGTGCAGGTGCCCGGCGTTCATGACCGAGATCGTGGCCGAGATGAGCCAGCAGGCCCGCCGCTCGCCGCACATCAACCAGCGATCCGGCGTGTCGGTGCGGCTCTCGATCGCCAACTACGAGACGCTGGTCGCCAACGCCACCCGCCGCTCGCTGCGCCACGGCGAGACCGAGGTCGTGCCCCGCGTGAGCGACCTCGACGCGCTGGTCGCGAGCACCGCGGGCAAGGTCGAGTTCGAGACCGTCGACGACGGTCGCGAGGAGCAGGTGCTCGACCGCATCGTGAAGGCGTCGATCCTCGAGACGTTCCGCGCCCGCACCCGGCCCGAGAAGCTCACCGACGTCGTCACCGCGTTCGAGGGCGGCCTGGTCGTGCACACCGGCGAAGACATCGCGGCGTCGGAGTACGCCAAGGTGCTCGCCGACGTCCCCGCGTTGCGGGCCACGCTCGCCGACCTCGAGGTGGGGGAGACGCCCGCGGGCGTCGCGTCGGCCATCGAGTTCGTGCTCGAAGGCCTGCACCTCTCGAAGCGACTCAACAAGGACGCCCTCGGCGGGCGCGCCGCCTACCGCGGGCGGGGTTAGGGAGCGTAGCTCACCGCGAGGCGGAGCTCTTGCCAGCCGCGCACGGTCGAGGTGGGCGCGAGCCGCATGTGGTCGGGGTCGTAGTCCCACTCGGGGAACCGGTTCAGGAACTCGTCGAGCGCGACACGCGCTTCGAGCCGGGCGAGGCTCGCACCGAGGCAGAAGTGCGTCCCCCAGCCGAAGGTGGTGTGGCGCGTGTCGGACCGGTGGATGTCGAACTCGTCGGCGCGCTCGTAGCGTCGCGGGTCGCGGTTCGCCGCGCCGACGAGCAGCATCATGGCGCTCGCCGGTGGGGATGGTCGTGCCGTGGTACTCGACGTCCTGCGCGACCCAGCGCTCGACGTGCGGGCCGGTGGGCTCGAAGCGCAGTGTCTCGTCGATCGTGGCGTCGAGCAACGACCGGTCGGCGACCAGGTCGCGGCGCTGGTCGGGATGATCGGCGAGCACCTTGGCCAGCCAGCCGATGAGTCGTCCGGTCGTCTCGTTGCCCGCGCCCGCGAGCACCGAGCAGTACATGAGCACCTCGTCGCGGGTGAGCGTGCGGTCGGTGCCGTGTTCGTCGGTGAACTCGGCGTTCAGCAGCACGGTCATCAGGTCGTCGGACGGATGGTCGGCGCGCCAGGCGATGTAGTCGGCGAACAGGTCGGGGGTACCGATGTTCTGGGTCTTCACCCGCATCGGCTCGCCGGGCCGGGTGCGCAACATGGTGTCGGTGCGGTCGCGCACGGCCACCTGGTCGGACTCCGGGATCCCGAGCAGCATCCCGATCACCCGCATCGGCACGACGCTGGCGAATTCGGCGACGATATCGAAGGTCGGTTCGCCGACGAGCTCGTCGAGGCAGCGGGCACAGAAGTCGCGGATCTGGTCTTCGAGTGCGGCCATGCGCCGGGGGCTGAAGACCCGCGACATGAGCCCGCGGTGCAGCGTGTGCAGTGGTGGGTCCTCGAACATCACGACGCCGGGCGGGAGCTCCACGCCGGCCTTGATGATGTCGAGGATGTCGCTGCGCGTGTTCGAGAACACGCGCCAGTCGATGAAGGCCTGCTCGACGTCGGCGTGACGTGACAGCGCCCAGAAGTCGTACTGCTCGTTGTGGAAGACCGGCGCCTCGTCACGGAGCCGCGTGAACGCGGGGTACGGATCGGCGTTGATCCCGACGTCGTACGGGTCGTAGTACGCGCCTCGATCCGCGCCGTCCGTCATCGGTGGCTCGTCATCGGTAGCGCTCGCCGCAGTGCCTTGGGCGATTGCCCAACACTACGCCGGATGAGCGGGTCACATCCCGCCGGAGCCGTCCTGGTTCTGCTTGTAGAGGCCGCAGCCGTCGGCGGCCCGGCGGTTCACGTTCTCGACCGCGGTCTTGATCTTCGGGTTGTCGACGACTGACGTGTCGCCGTCGGCGCGACGTTGCATCGCGTCGAGGTAGATCTGCGCATCGCGCTCGATGTCCTTCGGCGCGTGGTCGGCCATCTTCTCGACCAGCGCGGTCTGCTTGTCGATCTTGCCGATGAGCTTCGGGGCGTTGGTGTCGAAGTCGTAGGCCGCCTGGCAGAACGCCTTGCTGGGCACGGGCAGCGACGACGAGTTGTCGTCGCCCGAGCAGGCGGCGAGGGCGGCGGCCAGGAGCCCGAGGGCGACGACCGCTCGCAAGCCGGCTCCTCGCAAGCCGACTCCCGAACACGCGCATGCCTGCATTGTGGTCCCTGTCCCGGTGCGGATCGCGAACCGGTACGGTGGATCCATGGCTTCCGTCGTGCTAACCGCCCCGGATTCCGCTACTCCAAGTGGGACGGCACGCAGACGGGCTTCGACCTCGACGCCGAGTCGCTGCTCGACGAGATGGCCGACGACCTGCTCTACCACGGCGACCTCAACGCGGCCCTGCGGCGCATGATGCAGCAGGGGTTCCAGGACCGCAACGGCGAGCAGCTCATGGGGCTCCGCGAGATGATGGAGAAGCTGCGCGAGCGCCGCCGGCAGGAGCTCGAACGCCGCGATCTCGGTGGCGTGTACGACGACATCGCCGACCAGCTCGACGAGGTCGCCGACATGGAGCGCGAGGGCATCGACCGGCGCGTCGACGAAGCCACCCGCTCCGGCGACCAACGGCGCCAGGAGCTGGTGGAAGACGTCGCCGAGGAGCGCCGCCGCCAGCTCGAGGAGATGCCGCCCGACCTCGCCGGTCGCGTGCAGGCGATGCAGAACTACGAGTTCATGGACGACGCCGCGCGCGAGCGGTTCGAGGAGCTCATGGATCAACTGCGCGAGCAGCTGATGCAGAGCTACTTCAACCAGCTCAGCGAGGGCATGCAGAACATGACGCCCGAGCGCATGGCGCAGATGAAGGACATGCTCAACGAGCTCAACCAGATGCTCGAGCAGCGCGAGCGCGGCGAGGAGCCCGACTTCGACGGCTTCATGGAACGCCACGGCGAGTTCTTCCCGGGCAACCCGCAGAACCTCGACGAGCTGCTCGAGCAGATGGCGCAGTCGATGGCGCAGATGCAGCAGCTGATGAACTCGATGTCGCCCGAGCAGCGCGCGCAGCTGCAGGCGCTCTCGGAGTCGTTGCTGGAAGACATGGACCTGCGGTGGCAGGTCGACCAGCTCTCGCGCAACCTGCAGCAGGCGTTCCCCAACATGCCGTGGCAGCGCTCGCAGAACTTCAGCGGCGACGACCCGCTGCAGTTCGGCGACATGCCGTCGTTGCTCGACACCCTCGGCGACCTCGACGCGCTCGAGAACCTCATGAAGTCGGCCACGCAGCCGGGTGAGCTGGCCGAGGTCGACCTCGACCGCGCCCGCGAGCTGCTCGGCGACGACGCCGCGAAGTCACTCGACCGCCTGCGCGAGCTCCAGCGGATGCTCGAGGACGCCGGGCTCATCGAGCAGCGCGAGGGACGCCTCGAGCTCACGCCGCGCGCGATCCGCGCCATCGGCAACAAGGCGCTCTCCGACCTGTACCGCAAGCTGGTGAAGGACCGCGCCGGCCGTCACGAGCTCGAGCGCACCGGGTTCGGCAACGAGCACGCGCACGACCACAAGCCCTACGAGTTCGGCGATCCGTTCCACCTCAACGTGCAGGAGACGGTGAAGAACGCGATCTGGCGGTCGGGTGCGGGCACGCCCGTGCAGCTGAAGCCCGAAGACTTCGAGGTCGAGCGCACCGAGATGCTCACCCGCTCGGCCACGGTGCTGCTGCTCGACGTGTCGCTGTCGATGCCGATGCGCGACAACTTCCTGCCCGCCAAGAAGGTGGCGATGGCGCTGCACGCGCTCATCACCAGCCAGTTCCCGCGCGACTACTTCGGACTCGTGTCGTTCGGGCGCGTCGCCCGCGAGGTGAAGCCCGAGCTCCTCCCCGAGATGAGCTGGGACTTCGAGTGGGGCACCAACATGCAGCACGCGCTGCTGCTGGCCCGCAAGCAGCTGTCGCGCCAGACCGGCACCAAGCAGATCATCATGGTCACCGACGGTGAGCCCACCGCCCACATCGAGGGTGGCGAGGCCTACTTCCAGTACCCGCCGTCGCCGATCACCATCGAAGAGACGCTGAAAGAGGTCATGCGCTGCACGCGTGACCGCATCCGCATCAACACGTTCATGCTCGACGAGAGCTACTACCTGAAGTCGTTCGTCGAGCAGATGATGCGCGTCAACGGTGGCCGCGCCTTCTTCACCAACGCCGACACCCTCGGCGACTACGTGCTCGTCGACTTCCTCGACCACCGCCGCCAGCAGCAACGCCGCGCCGGCTGAGTCATCCGCACTACCCCGATCGTACGGCTGATCTCGGGGCCGGTGTAGGTGGCGCGGATGCGGTAGCGGAGGCGGTGCGGGTACTCCTCGAGGCCGTGCGCGATCCAGCCGGCCGAGCGGGCGACGGCGAAGATCGTCTCGCCCGCGCCGTGCACCATGCGGGTCGCCTCACCGAGCACGCCGAGCGCGAAGTCGATGTTGGGGTACGGACCGCGGTCGTGCGCCATCACCTCGAGCACCCCCTGCGCGGCGCGCCACAGCTCGCGCGGCGGCTTGCAACGCTCGATCGCGTCGAGCAGCACCGGCGCTCGTGGGTCGGGACCCGTGTAGACCGAGTGTCCGAACCCGGGCACGTGCTCGCCGTCGCGCAGGGCCTGCCCGATCGCAGCTTCTGGCGTGGTCGCGACCGCGTCGCGCAGCAGCGTGCGCACGAACTCCGACGCCCCGCCGTGCAGCGGGCCACCGACGATCGCGAGCCCGGTGAGGAGCAGCAAGTAGGGATCGGCCCAGGTGGAAGCGGCGATGCGCACGCCGAACGTCGAGGTCGCCAGCTCGTGGTCGGCGAGCAGCGACAGCGCCCGATCGAGCGCGCGGACGCGCGCGGTCGTCGGCTCGAGCGGTGACACGCGGGTCCACAGCCGCCGCGCGATCGACCCGGTCGCCGTCGGCTCGTCCCGCGCGTCGACGGGCGGCAACGCCTTGACCATCGTGGCGATGATGGTCCCTGCCCGCGCGGCCACCGACGCGGGCCGACGGTCGTTGCGGAGCGGATCGGTCGAGCGCAGTGCCGCGACGGTCACCCGCAGTCGATCGGGGAGCGGCGTGTCGGCGGGCAGCGCCGCCTGCACCTGCCGCGCGACTGCGAGCTCCGCACGGTCCGAGCTCCAGTGCTCGTTCGGTCCGATGGTCGAACCCCAGAGCCAGGCCGCGACCTCCTCGTAGCGGGCGCTGGTCGCGGCCTGCGTGACGTCCCACCCGCGGTACGTGAGGTGGCCCGCGGGGTCGAGCGACGTCACCGCCTGGTCGATCGCGATCTCGGGCGCGCCCTCGCGTGCGCGTGGCCGACCGTGCTCGGCCAGGCCTTCGACGTCGGTGCGCGAGTAGCGACTGGTGCGGCTGCCGGGTGGGCGCTCCCGGCGCACGAGCCCCCGGCTCACGTAGGCGTAGAGGGTCTGCGGCTTGACCCCGAGCCGGGCCGTCGCCTGCGCCGCGCTGAGCCAGCTCTCGTCGCTCACGCCGCCATCATATTGATCACTGATCAACGTTGACAAGGTCTCGGTCGACGGCGGACGCTCGGGACGACTGACACGACGAAGGAGATGGCACCGATGACCATGACCAGCCCGTCCGCCGACGCTTCCGCCCCCCGAGGCCTCAAGGGTGTGATCGTCGCCGACACCGAGCTCGGCGACGTGCGGGGGCGCGAAGGCTTCTACCACTACCGCCAGTACTCGGCCCCCGAGCTCGCCCAGAAGCGCACGTTCGAGGACGTCTGGTACCTCCTGTTCGAGGGCGAGCTCCCGAACGTCGCGGCCCGCGACGCGTACACCGCCCGCATCGCGGCTGCCCGCCACCTCCCGCCCGAGCTGGTCGACCTGCTGCCGGCGATCGCGGCCGGGCACCCGCACCCGCTGGCGGCGTTGCGCACCGCGTTGTCGCAGCTCGCGGCGGTCGAGGGCATGCCGCCGACCTACGACGCCGATCCGGAGACCATTCGCGCCAATGCGCTCCGCCTCGGCGCCGCCACCCCGGTGCTCATCGCCGGGCTGCACCGCGCGTCGTCGGGTCTCCCGTTCGTCGCGCCGCGCGACGAGCTGCGGTCGGCGGCGAACTACCTCTGGATGATCGACGGCGAGGTTCCCGATCCGCGTCGGGCGCGCGCGGTCGAGCAGTACCAGATCCTCGGCATCGACCACGGCTTCAACGCGTCGACGTTCACCGCGCGCGTGGTGACGTCGACCGGCGCCGACGTCGGTGCTGCGGTGGTCGCCGCGCTCGGCGCCCTCTCCGGTCCGCTCCACGGCGGTGCGCCGAGCCGCGCGCTCGACACCCTCGACGCCATCGGCACGCCCGACCGCACCGAGGCCTGGGTGCGCGAGGCGGTGGCCGGCGGTGATCGGATCATGGGTTTCGGGCACGCCGTCTACAAGACCGACGATCCGCGCTCGGTCATGTTGCGCGACATCGCCCGATCACTGGGTGGCGACCGGGTCGAGTTCGCGGTCCAGGTGGAGGAGACCGTGCAGCGGGTCCTGGCGGAGCTCAAGCCCGGCCGCGACCTCTACACCAACGTCGAGTTCTACGCCGGCGTGGTGATGGAGCAGTGCGGCATCCCCCGCGAGCTCTTCACGTCGACCTTCGCGGCCAGCCGGGTCGTCGGATGGTGCGCGAACGTGCTCGAGCAGTCGACCGAGACCGCCATCATCCGTCCGAGTGCTCGCTACGTCGGACCGGAGCCGCCCGCCCCGGTGCCCGACGCGGCGTGACTCACTCGGCGGGCCTCACTCGAGCAGGGAGGTAGCGGCAGCAGAGCACGCCGGTGTTCGCCTGGGTGACGGACTCCAGGCGGAACCGGCGGGCGATGCCGTCCCCGCTGTAGATGCTCTTGCCGCCTCCGAGCACGATCGGCTCGATCATCAGGTCGAGCTCGTCGACGAGGTCGTTGGCGATCAGCGCCTTCGCCACCGTCGCGCTGCCCATGATGTTGACGTCACCGCCGGGTTGCCCGCGGAGCTCGCTCACCTTCTCGACGAGCTCGTTGCGCCGGATGATCGTCGTGGGCGACCACTTCGCCGCGTCGTCGTCGGTCAGGGAGTCGGACACGACGTACTTCTGCACGTTGTTCATCCAGTCGGTGAACGGGTCGTCGTCGCCGGTCCGCGTCGGCCACGCGTCGGCCATCACCTGCCACGTGCGCGCGCCCTGGAGGATGGCGTCGGTGTGCTCCATCGCGCCACCGATGAAGCCGCCCATGATCTCCGGGTCGAAGTACGGCATCGACCATCCGCCGTGCTGGAACCCGCCGTCGGTGTCCTCGTCGGCGCCGCCGGGAGCCTGCACGATGCCGTCGAGGCTGATGAACTCACTGATCACGATTCGCATGCAGGTAGGACGATGCCACGCATTGAAACTCATCGCGTCACCTGGCCAACGTGAAGCCGTTGGGTCCGCGCTCGAGTTTCCAGCCGCCTTCGTGGACGGCGACGTGGTGTCGACGGCACAGCAGTGCGCAGTTGTCGAGGTTTGTCTCACCGCCCAGTAGCCAGTGCACGAGGTGGTGCACGTCGCACCAGGCGGCTGGGGCGCGGCAGCCGGGGAACTGGCAGTGTTGGTCGCGCAGCACGATCGCCCGCCGGAGCGCACGGGGATGGTGCGGGTGCGCCTTCCGAGGTCGAGGACCTCTCCGTCGGCGCTCATCACCAAGCGGGCGATCGCACAGTCGCACACCAACCGTTCGGCGGTGATGCGCGAGATCGGGCCGAAGCCTTCGATGTCGCATTGGAGTGCGGCGAGTTCGGTCAGTGGCCGGCGGGCGAGGATCTCCTCGGACACGACGAGCTCGGCGCCGGCGATGGGTCGTGACTCGGGGAGCGTGCCTCCTCGGGCGCGTTCGCAGAGCAGGATGAGGGCGTCGAAGCGGCGTTGGGCAACGGATCGGGTGTCCGACGGGCCTTCGGGTGGCTGGAGGTCGTCGAGGACGGTGGTCACGGTGGCGCCGGCCTCGGGATCGGCGAACCCGCTGATCACGCTGCCGCCGGTGGTGGGCGAGAACATGATGCCGCGGCGGTCGAACGCAAACGAGGCATCGCGTTGCGCGAGCACGTCGTCGGCGAGCGACGCCCATCGTCGCATCGCCTGGGGGAAGTCCTGCACCTCGACGGTGGCGGCGGCGTCGAGCAGCACGGTCTCGTGCTCGGCGTAGAGGTCGTCGCGTCGGTGTGCCGCCGCGGCGAGCATCTCGACGTGGGGGACCGACACGTCGCCGGCGTCGAGCGCCTTGGCGGTCTGCGGATGGCGGGCCACGAACCGCGCCGTCTTCACCAGTCGGGCCGCGGCACCCCGGACCAGGCCGGTCTTGGAAGCGATCCACGACACCGGGCCCAGGGCATCGTCGTACCAGGCATCGACCGCGTCGCAGTCGACGACGGCGCGCAGGACCTCGCGCGTCGAGGCGCTCCTGCAAGGTTCGGAGCTCGACGAGACGGGCCAGCGCGTGCTCCCGAGGTCCACGTCGAACGGTCTTCCGAGGCCAGCGCCTCGAGGCCGTCGCGGAGTGCGGAAGCATCGAACACGCGTTCGACGCTACGGATGTCGCAACCGAACTGCAAGACCCAATTCGGCGAATTGCCCCTTGACTTTCGTCTACGCCGAGATCTCGTGTTCGTAGCGCTCGTGCACCGCAGGGTCGAAGCACACGAAGCGCACCGAGTGCACGCCGGTGAGCGTGGTGCGCACGGTCTCGACGGCGATCTTGGTGGCCTCGGGCACGGGATAGCCGTAGGCGCCGGTGCTGATGGCGGGGAAGGCGACCGACTCGGCGCCGATCTCGTCGGCCACCTCGAGGCAGCGCCGGTAGCAGCTCTGGAGCAGGCGGGCCTCGCCCGCGCTGCCGCCCTGCCAGATGGGCCCGACGGTGTGGATCACGAAGCGGGCGGGCAGGTCGAAGGCCGGGGTGGCCTTGGCGTCGCCGAAGGCGCACCCGCCGAGCGCCCGGCAGGCCTCTTTGAGCTGCGGGCCGGCGGCCCGGTGGATGGCGCCGTCGACACCCCCGCCACCGAGCATCGAGGGGTTGGCGGCGTTGACGACCGCATGCACGTGTTCGGTGACGATGTCGCCCAGCGCCACCTCGAGATGGGGGCCCACGAGGCGCAGCGTAGGTTCCCGGACAGTGGCGCTACAGGGTCCGAGCGCGCGGACTCCATGCTGGGCGCGTGCTTCCGTGACCCCCGCAGCCGTTCCCGACGCGAGAGAGAAACCCCTTGCGCTCGGGTTCACAACCAAGCATAGTAACACCACTGTAATTCCAGAGGCGTCATTTCCGGCGTCCGCCGCGTTTGCTTGGCAAGGGAGCACGCCGATGCCCGACCCCCTCACCATGAGCCCGATCACATCCAGCCTGGCCGCCCTGGTGGCCACCCAGCGGTTCACCTCCCCCGACGGCGAGCGTCGTTGGCAGGAAGAGGCCAACTGCCTGGGGGTCGACCCCGACCTCTTCTTCCCGGAGCGGGGGGCCTCGACGCGTGAGGCCAAGGCAGTGTGTCGGAGCTGCGAGGTGCGGGTCGACTGCCTCGAGTACGCCCTCGCCCACGGCGAGAAGTTCGGGATCTGGGGTGGCCTCTCCGAGCGGGAGCGTCGCCGGGTGCGCCGCCAGCGCGCCCTCGAGCGTCGCACCGCCCTGGGTGCCTGAACGCCGCGCCTAAGACCCGCGCCGCACTACCGCCTCGCGACGCCGCCTCGATCGTGTCGTCGGGCCCGATGCCCGACCACGCCCGGAACTCGTCGTCGCAGCGCGCCAGCTCGGCGGCCGGCACGAGCCCGACGAGCTCCACTCGCGTCACCTCGGTGCCCGCGTCGCGCGCCAGCACGTCGACCGCGCGAGCACGCGTCCTGCAGCCCCGTGCGTTCGAGCGCGACGAGGTTCATCGACACCTGCGCGCGTCCCACCGAACCGAGGTGGAGACCGAGCGCGCGCACGCCCGGGAGTCCACCGTCGCGTTCCCGCACCCGCGTCGCGATCGCGCGCGCCAGCACCACGTCGTCGCGTGCGAGCTCGCAGTTGACCGCTACCAGCGGCTCGCGCGCACCCACCGCCACCGCGCCGAGCGTCGGGTGCGGCGTCGGCGGTCCGAGATCCGGCGTGCGCGCGTCGAATGCGTCGCGTCGTGTCGCCGGCAGTGAACGACCAGCGGTGTCGGCATCGTCGTAGAAGAAGATCGGCACCGCCAGCGTGTCGGCCGCCCACGTCGCGAACGCACGCGCGGCGTCGACTGCGTCCTGCCGAGTGCTGCCGTCGAGGGCGACGAACGGCACCACGTCGAGCGCGCCGAGGCGCGGGTGCACGCCGGCGTGCCGGGTGAGATCGACGCGCTCGGCCACCGCGAATGCCAGTGATCGCACCGCCTCTGGGGTCGTCGTACCGGCGAGGGTGAACACCGAGCGGTGGTGGTCGGGGTCGATGTGGACGTCGAGCAGCGCACGTCCACAGGCCGTCGCGAGCGCGTCGAGCACCTCAGGGTCGCGGCCCTCCGACACGTTCGGTACGCACTCGAGCACGCGTGCAGGGTACGGCCGTGCGCGTCCACGCTCACCGGTAGAGTGCCGCGCAATGCGTCTCGGCCTCGCGCTCCCGCAGTACGACTACTCGGTTGCCGGCGAGTCGCCGTTGCCGTGGGCACGCGTCGTCGAGTGGGCGCGCGCCGCCGAGGCAGCCGGCTTCGACTCGCTCTGGCTGTCGGACCACCTCTTCCTCGACGTCGCCAAGTACGGCGGCCCGCCCGACCGCGAGGGATGCCTCGATCCGATCGTTGCGTTCGCCGCGCTCGCCGGCGAGGTGACGCGCGTGCGCCTCGGCACGTTGGTGCTGTGCGAGGCGTTCCGTCCGGCCGCGGTGCTCGCGAAGGCGCTGGCGAGTCTCGACGTCGTGTGCGACGGACGGCTCGACGTCGGCATCGGGGCCGGGTGGTACGAACCGGAGTACGCGGCGATCGGCATGGACATGCCGCGCCCGGGGGAGCGACTCGATCGGCTGCGCGAGGCGATCGTGATCCTGCGCGGTCTGCTCGGCGGCGGCCCGTGCACGTTCGACGGCCGCTTCCACCGCGCCGACGGCGCGGTGAGCGAACCGGCCGCGGTGCAGCAGCCGGCGCCCCCGATCATCGTGGGGGGCAAGGGCGACCGCCTGCTCTCGGTCGTCGCCGACGCGGCCGACGGGTGGAACACGTGCTGGGCGTGGACCCCGGCGGCGTACCGGGAGCGACTCGAGGTGCTCGACCGCGCGTGCGACGCCGCCGGCCGCGATCCCGCGTCGGTCACCCGGTCGCTCGGCCTCTACACCCTGTGCGGCGAGGACGATCGCGACCTCGATCGCCGGTTCGCGCGGCTGCAGGAGGTCACACCCACCGGGGTGCTCGACGGCGTGACCCTCGACCAGTGGCGTGAAGGTCGACTGGTGGGCACGGTCGACGAGGTCCGGGAGCAGGCCGCCGGGTGGGAGGCGCTCGGGGTCGAGACCCTGATCGTGGGGCTCGGGGCGGTGCCGTTCGCGGTGACCGACCTCGACGACCTCGAATTGGTGGCCCGGACACTCCGAGGCTGACGGTGGTCTCCGGCACAGGTACGCTGGTCGGACTCCCTCGAAAGGGTCCTCGCCATGAACCTCGGCGCCACCGAGCTCCTCATCATCCTGGCCGTCGTCCTCCTCCTCTTCGGCAGCACGCGCCTGCCCAAGCTGGCCAAGTCCCTCGGGCAGGCCAGCAAGGAATTCAAGAAGGGCGTCGACGGCGAGGACGACGACACCAGCGAGACCAAGAGCGCCTGACTCGGCCCGTTCCCCGGCAGGTCCTCACGAAATGACCCCCCGGGAACCGAGCACCCCCGTCCCGTCGTTCTGATCCATGGCTGACGGTGTCCCCACGTGGGAAGAGGTCGCGCGCGACTACGGGCGCTTCCTCTACAGCGTGGCGTACCGCCTGGCCGGCAACGACGACGACGCACAGGACCTGGTCCAGGAGTCGCTCATCAGGATCCGCAAGGGTCTCGAGCGCTACGAGCCCGGGTCGCTGGAAGGCTGGTTGGCTCGGATCGTGACGAACGTGTTCCTCGACGAGGTGCGCCGGCGCAAGCGTCGACCTGCCGACGCCCTCCCCGACGATCCCGAGCGCGTGCTCCCCACGAGTCCTGCCGCCGACGAGGTGCCCACGGGCCTCTCCGACGAGGTGCAGCGCGCGCTGGGCTCGATCCCCGACGACTTCCGCGTGCCGGTGGTGCTCTGCGACGTCAGTGACCTCTCCTACGAACAGATCGCGGAGGCCACCGGGGTGCCGATCGGCACCGTGCGGTCGCGCATCCATCGGGGGCGGCGCCTGTTGCGCGCCGCGCTCGTCGCCGACGGGGTGACCGGGCCGTGAGCGACGTGCACGACGACGCCCTCGATCCCGACATGCTGTCGGCGTACCTCGACGGTGAGCTCACCGACGCCGAACGCGCCCAGGTCGAGACGCAGCTCGAGTCGTCGCCCGAGTGGCGCGAGGAGCTGGCCGAGGTGCGCGCCGCGCGCGACGCGTTGCGCGGGCTTCCCGAACGCGACGCGCCCGTGGGCTTCTGGGACGCGGTCTACGCGCACGTCGCGGCCGACACCGACGACGAAGTCGACGACGACGTGGTGGTCCCGATCACCGTCCCGATCACGGCCGCGCCCTCGACATCCGCGCCGGCGCTGGGCGTGGATCGCGGCATCCGCGGCGGCCGTCGCCGCGGTCGTGGCGATCGTCGTGCTGCCGCACCGCAGTGAGGTGTCACCGAATGTGGCCGCGGTGGTCGCACAGCACGGCGCGCAGGGTTCCGACAACGGCGACCCGGTCAGCATGCTGGCGCCGGTCGGTCCGCTCGCCGGGTTCCGCCGATGACCATGACGAGCCGGGTGCTCGTGCGTCGACCGGCGACGGTCGCGCTGTGCACGCTGGCGGTGTTCGCGGTGGCGTGGCCGCTCGCGGCTTCGGCCGGCGCGCGGAACGACCCCGACGCGCAGGAGGCGGCGCAACTCGTGCGCGGCACGCGCGACGCGGCGGCCGACCTCGACTTCAGCGGCGAGGCCACGATCACGTGGACGACGTCGAAGGGGAAGCAGTCGGCACGGGTGCAGGTGAGCGACACCGGCGGCGCGGTCTCGGTGCGCGCCGCCGACGGCAACACGGTCGTCGACGAGGGCCGCCGCACCTACCTGCGCGACCGCCTCGGCTGGACCGGTCTGGTGGTCGAGCCGACCGCGCACGACCTTCCCGCGCCCGATCGGCGCTGGGTGCTGTCCACCGGCGCGACCCGCACCGTGGCGGGACGTCCGGCCACCGTGGTCCTGGCCCGCCGCCCGGATTCCCGAGGCCGAGGTGGCGAGCCGGCGCAGCGGTTGGCGGTCGACGACGCCACCGGGCTGCTGCTCGCCCGCGAGGTCCTGGGCCCCGACGGCGGGGTCGAGCGCTCGGTCCGGTTCACGACCATCGACGTCGGCGAGCCCGCGTCGTCGAGCGCGATGGCGACGCCGCCGACCGACGTGCGCACCCCGACCGCCGAGAAGCTGACGTCGGTACCGGATGGGTACCGCGTGCCGGGCGCTCCCGCAGGTTTCGAGCTGGTGACGCGCTCGCGCCATCCCGACGGTGTGCTCCTCTTCTACAGCGACGGTGTGTTCACCGCGTCGGTGTTCGAGCAGCAGGGCGATCTCGACTGGGGCGCGCTCCCGAAGGGTGGCACCGACACGCAGCTCGCCGACACCCGCACGCGCACGTACCACGAGGCGAGTGGCGACGTCGCGGTGTGGGAACGCAACGGGCTCGTGTACACGTGCGTGACCGACGCGCCGAGCGACGTCTTCGCGCACATGGTCGGCGCGCTCGCGTCCGACGGTCGCAGCACCCCCGAAGCCGTCGTCGACTTCGTGCTCGGCCCGTTCGGCTGGGGCTGACCCGCACCGAACGCGCTCAGACGCGACGAACCGGCGTCACCAGCGTGGGGTCTGACCCCACGTGCTGACGCCGGTTCGGAAGAAGGTTGCTAGCGGGCGATCGAGACGGGGGTCTCGATGCGGCGACGCCGGAGGATGCGGCGACGCTCACGCTCGGAGGCGCCGCCCCACACTCCGTGGTCGACCCGGTACGTGAGCGCGTACTCGAGGCATTCGGGCTGCACCGAGCACTGCGCACAGATGCGGCGGGCCTTGTCGACCCCGACACCGTCGGACGGGAAGAACTCGCCCGGCGCGAGCGAGCGGCAGCGGGCCTGGAGCATCCACTCCTGCTCGTTGTGATCGGGGGGAGGGTTCAGGTCGTCCATGTGCACCCCTGTGCGTCGGTCAGAGAGTGGAGCGGGTCGTCCTGTTCAACGGTCCGGACCGGAGTCCGGTTCCCGTAGCCTGACAGAGATCGTAGGCCGCGTCCCGTCAGGTCCCGGCAACACTCCCCGCTCGATCACCCAGGTGCCCCGTGTTCGAACCCCCCACCGAACCCACGCCTCCTGAGCCGTACGGTTGGGGGGGATTCGCGGCTTCTGGACCCGTCGGACCGCCTCCCCCGCCGGTTCCCGCAGCACCGCTCCCGCCCTCACCGGAACTCCCGCCGCCGCCCGACGATCGTCGCGGTGGGCGTGGCGGATGGCGCTCGGCGCTGGTCGGCGGCCTCGCCGGCGCGGTGGTCGGCGCCCTGGTGGCGGGCGGGATCGTCGCCGTCGCCGTCGACGACGACTCCGGGTCGAGCGGCACCGGCGCCACGTCGGTGGTGCTGCGCCCGTCCGACCGCATCGGGAACACCAACGACATCGCGCCGATCCTCCAGGCCGCGATCCCGGCGGTGGTGGCGATCGTCGACGACGGCGGTCCCGACTCGGGCGGCGCCGCCGGCACCGGCTTCGTCATCTCGTCCGACGGCGTGATCGTCACCAACAACCACGTCGTCGAAGGTGCGCACGACATCCAGGCCGTGTTCTCCGACGGCACGACGCGCGACGCGACCGTGCTCGGCCGCAACCCACCGAGCGACCTCGCGGTGGTCAAGGTCGACGCGACGGGACTGCCGACGATCGCGCTCGGCGACTCCGACCGCGGTGCAGGTCGGTGACGACGTCGTCGCCATCGGCAACGCGCTCGCGCTGCAGGGCGGGCTCACGGTGACGCGCGGGATCATCTCGGGCCTGCACCGCGAGGTGGGCACCAACACGGGGAGCGCGCTCGAAGACGTCATCCAGACCGACGCCGCCATCAACCCCGGCAACTCGGGCGGTCCGCTCGTCGACGCGCAAGGACGCGTGATCGGCATCAACACCGCCATCGCCGATCCGGGCAGCGCGCAGAACGTCGGCTTCGCCATTCCGATCTCGCAACGCGAAGGTGATCATCGAACAGCTGCGTCAGGGCGCGTCAGCCCGCGCAGCTCGGCGTGAAGACCGTCGACGTCGACCAGGCGAAGCTCGACGGCAACACCGTCGACGTCGACAAGGGCGCCTACGTCACCGACGTCAGCAGTGGGTCACCCGCGGCGAAGGCCGGCATCCGCGCCGGCGACGTCGTGGTGAAGGTCGACGGTGGTGACATCACCAGCGCGGCCGCGCTCGGCGGGGTGATCCGCCAGCACAAGCCCGGCGACGAGGTCGAGATCGAGCTCGACCGGAAGGGCGATTCCGTCACCGTGCACGCCACGCTGAGCGAGGCGCCCACCTCCTGACACCCGGCCTCGTGATGTCGGGCGACCCTCGGAGTCTCGTCGGCGACGCCCGCTACGCTGATCTGCATGTCGATGGAGTCCGAAGAGCTCGAGCAGGTACCGCCCCAAGGTCACGTGAAGGTCGTGTACCTCGGCCCGGTCGCGCCGCACTGGGAGGTCCACGGCGTCTTCGGTGACGGGCGCATGATCGACGAGTTCCGCCAGCGCGCCGTCGCCCGGCTGCAGCTGCTGCCGCCCCACGACCCGCAGTTCCGCCGCAACCGCGAGCGGTTGCGCCGCGACGCCGAGCGCGAGCATCTCATCCTCGAGTGGGACCTCGGCTACGACGAAGACAACTGAGCCCGACCGGATCCTCTGGGCGGCGCGGCGTCAGGCCGTGGGCCCGGGATCGGCGTCGGGGTTGGGGTGCTCGCCGGTCACCATGAAGCCGACGCGCTCGGCGATGGTGACCGCGTGGTCGGCGATGCGCTCGTAGTGCCGACCGACGAGCGCCATCTGCACCGCGAGGAGCACTGCGCCCTCGTCGCTGCCGTCGCCGGCGAGCACGTGGCGGAACAGGCTCTTGGTGAGCTCGTCCATCGCGTCGTCCATGTCGGCGAGCGCGGCTGCCCATGACGGGTCGGCGTCGGCGAACGCGTCGATCGCGACGCGGGTCTGATTGCTCGCCTGCGTGCCCATGCGGTCGATGATCCCGCGCAGCTTCGGATCGAGCTGGTGCGGATAGAGGCGACGGGTGGTCTTCGCCACGTTCACCATCAGGTCGGCGCTGCGCTCGAGCTCGTGCGCGACGCGCATCACGGTCACGAGGAAACGCAGGTCGGTGGCGATCGGTTGCTGACGCGCGAGCAGGAGGAACGTGCGGTCCTCGATCGTGTGCGTGAGCTCGTCGATGACGTCGTCGGCCTCGATGACGTCTTCGGCCGCGTTGAGGTCGCCGTCGAGCAGCGCCTGCGTACCGCCGGCGATCGCTTCGGTGGTGAGTGCCGCGAGACGGATGACGTCGGTGCGCAGCTCTTCGAGGCTCTCGTGGAACGACTTGCGTGCCTCGTCGATGGGCTCGTCGTCAGGGAGTGGAGTTGCGGTCACGACGCCTCCGATTGGTGCGGACCCGTTGATCTTGTCGCGTGCAGCCGGCGCGGGAACCGGTTGCACCCTAGGACGGGGTTGCTCTTCACCGCTCGTTCACGCGCCTGCCACATTGAGGCAACGGCGACGAAACCCCGCGACCGTAGGGTGATGGTCAACCGAGAACGGCTCCCGGATCCCCCCTCCGAGAGCAGTTCCGGGATCTGGCTCTTCACGGTTGGGAGTGCGTGGCCGGCGAAGAGTCGTACGGAGAGTGCGGGGCCGGGAAATCCCCCCTTCCCGGCCCCCCGCTCTCCGAGGGGTGTCGTCAACCGAGTGCTCCGGGAAATCCCCCGCCGCCTTCCTGCACTCGGCCCCCCGCTCTCCGAGGGTCGTCTTGACGAGCGCCGAGCACGGTCATCGGCGGAACCTCGCGCTGCGGGTGTGATCGCCGGTGGCGACGAAGTGCACCTGCTCGGCGATCGTCACCGCGTGGTCGCCGATGCGTTCGTAGTGACGCGCGACCAGTGCGAGCTGCACCGCGGCGTTGAGGTGCGCCTCGTCGATCGGCGCGTCTCGACCGGCGAGCCGCCGTCGCGTTCGAGCACGTGACGGAACAAGCGGCGTTCGAGCTCGTCGGTGGTGTCGTCCATGTCGGCGAGCGCCGCCGCCCACGAGGGGTCGCGGTCGACGAAGGCGTTCACGGCCACCCGGAGCTGCACGATCACCTGGCGGCTCATCCGGTCGACCAGCGGCCCGGCGACGGTGTCGAGCCGACCCGGGTGCAACCGCCAGGTGGTGCGGGCGACGTTCACCATCAGGTCGGCGCTGCGCTCGAGCTCGTGGGCGATGCGGAGCGCCACCCCGGCGAAGCGCAGGTCGGCCGGCGACAGACCCGAGAGCCCGATGATCCGCAGGCACTCGTCTTCGATCGCGTGGCGCAGCGAGTCGATGGCGTCGTCGTCGGCGACGACGCGATCGGCGTGGTCGAGGTCGCCGGCGAGGAAGGCCTCGGTGCCCGAACGGATGGCGTCGAGGGTCAGCGACGCCAGGCGCACGACGTCGAGGCGCACGTCGTCGACGCGCGCCCGGACCTGGGGGTCCGACTGCTCAGGCACGACCTCCGAGGAGACCACGACTTGATCATGGTGTGGCCTGTGGAGGCGGTCGGGTCGCTCCACCGACTGTTTCCCCTCTGTTCACCTTCCATCCACCACGTCGCCACGGCGCGTCCACGGTGCCTTCGTACGCTCCGCGCCCGAACACACTTGTCGTCGTTCCAGGAGGAACACCCACATGCTTCGTAAGTTCGCTCGTCGCGGTGGCATCGTGCTCGCCGCGTTGGCGTTGCCGGTGCTGCTGATCGGCAACGCCGCGACCGCCGCACCGCACGACCAACAAGCTGGCGTCCGGCGACGCTCAACGGAGACGGCTCCACCTTCCAGCTCGGCTTCAACCAGGTCGTGATCGGCGCGCTTCAAGCCAGCTGCAGAAGGCGGTGACCATCAACTACCAGGGCAACGGCTCGGGCACCGGTCGGCACCGACTTCGTGAACGGCGTCGTCGACTTCGCCGGGACCGACGCTGCCGTACAAGGCGACCGACCCGCAGCCGCCGAAGCCGTTCCTCTACTTCCCGACGGTCGTCGCGCCGATCACGGTGTCGTACAACCTCTCGGGCGTCACGAAGCTGCAGCTCTCGGCCGACACCATCGCCGAAGATCTTCTCGGGTGCAGATCACGACGTGGAACGACGCCGCGATCAAGACCGACAACCCGAAGGCGAAGCTGCCGAGCACGACGATCACCGTCGTCCACCGCAGTGACAGCTCCGGCACCACCGCCAACTTCACGAGCTTCCTGACCAAGGCGGCGCCCGCCGACTGGACGCTCGGCAGCGGCTCGACCGTGAGCTGGCGGTTCGAGCACGCAGGGCGCGACCGGCAACTCCGGCGTGGCCAAGCTCGTGAAGGACACCGACGGCGCGATCGGCTACGTCGACTTCTCCGACGCCAACGCCAGCGACCTCACGTTCGCGGTCGATCAAGAACTCGAGCGGCAAGTTCATCGAGCCGAACCTCGTGTCGGCAGCAGCCGCCGCGGCACGGGTGCGACGGTCAACGCCGACCTCACCTACGACCCGATCAACGCGTCGGGTGCCGACGGCCTACCCGATCACGTCGCCGACGTGGATCATCGTCTACAAGGACCAGACCGACGCCGCCAAGGGCACACGCGATCAAGGCGTTCCTCAACTACATCTACACGCGACGGCCAGAAGCTGGCTCCGATCGGTCGACTACGCGCCGCTGCCGAAGGCGCTGCTGAAGCAGGCGCAAGGCGCAGGTGACGCAGCATCACCGTCCCCGCGTCCTGACCTCGGGCGGGTCGTGCACGGGACGGGTGCCCCCCGCCCGTCCCGTGCCCCCGCTCGACACCCGACCCGACGGTCTGCAACTCGCGTAGATTCCGGATCTCCACATGGCAGTCACGGCCCCGCCCCGACCGACCGACCCCCCGGCGCCCGCGCCGCGGGGTCTCGGTAGTGGGCCGCGGCCGCCCGGGATCGTCACCGACCACATCTTCCGTTGGATCGCGTTGGCGGCCGGACTGCTCGTGCTCGCGATCCTCGGGCTGATCGCGTACACGACCACCAAGAACGCGTGGCCGTGGTTCCGCGAAGAGGGCCTCGGCATCTTCGCCGACAACTGGGATCCCGCGAAGGGCCAGTTCGGCGCCGGGGCGATGATCTACGGCACCTTCCTCGTCGGCATCATCGCGTTGGTGATCTCGGTGCCGGTGAGCATCGGCATCGCGTTGTTCGTCACCCAGATCGCGCCGCGACGCCTCAGCAAGCCGGTCATCTACATCGTCGACCTGCTCGCCGCGATCCCGTCGGTGGTCTACGGCCTGTGGGCGCTGGCGGTGCTGACGCAGCCGCTCGCCGACATCTACCAGAGCATCTCCGACGCGACGAGTGGCATCCCGATCATCAAGGACCTCACCGCCGAGCCGAGCAAGAGCGGGCTGAGCTACATGACCGCCGGGATCATCGTCGCGATCATGATCACGCCGATCATCACGTCGTTGACCCGCGAGGTGTTCGCCACGACGCCGGCGTCGCTCAAGGAAGCCGCCTACGGCATGGGCGCGACGCGCTGGGAGATGATCCGCGGTTCGGTCATCCCCCACAGCCGCGGTGGCGTGGTGTCGGCAGTCATGATCGGCCTCGGCCGCGCGATCGGCGAGACCATCGCGGTCGCGCTGCTGGTCGGCAGCTCGCAGCACATCAGCGCGCATCTCTTCGGGCCCGGCGACACGCTGGCGTCGATCATCGCCAACCAGTTCGGTGAGGCGACCGGCATCCAGCGTGCCGCGCTGATCGGCATGGGCGTCGTGCTGCTCGTGCTCACGATCGCGGTGGGCGCGCTCGCGCGCGGCGTCGTGACTCGCTACGACCGCAAGTCCGGAGCGGTCGCGTGACCGCGGTCGCGTCACCGCATCACGCCGCTGCCGAAGTCGGGCGTGCGCAAGGTCAAGAACTTCGTCGCCACCTGTGCGATCTCGCTCTGCTTCGTCATCGCGCTGGTCCCGCTCGTCTTCCTCGTCGTGTACGTGGTGCAGCAGGGCTCGAAGGTCATCAGCTGGAACTTCCTCACCGACGACCTGCCGTTCGTCGACCGGCTGCCCGGCGGCGGGCATGGGCCCGGCGGTCGTCGGCACGCTCGCTCATCACCGGCGCGGCGTCGCTGATGGCGATCCCGCTCGGGATCCTCGGTGGCATCTACCTCAACGAGTACGGCGGCAAGAGCCCGCTCGCGCGCTTCATCCGCTTCCTGTCCGAGGTGATGACCGGCGTCCCGTCGATCGTGATGGGCCTGTTCATCTACACGCTGGTCGTGCTCAACACGAAGGAGAAGAACGGCTTCGCCGGAGCGCTGGCGCTCGCGTGCCTGATGCTGCCGATCGTGATCCGCACCACCGACCAGATGCTCTCGCTGGTGCCGCGCGAGCTGCGCGAGGGCAGCTTCGCCCTGGGGAGCCGCAAGGTGCGCACCATCCGCACCGTCGTGCTTCCCGAACGCCGCCGCCGGCATCGTGAGCGGCGCGCTGCTCGCGGTGGCCCGCGCCGCGGGCGAGACCGCGCCGCTGCTCTTCATCATCGGCACCACCCGCGAGGTCAACACCAGCCTCTTCAACGGCCCGAACACCGCGCTGTCGGTGCAGATCTTCAGCAACGCCACCTCGCCGTTCTCGGTGCAGCAGGACCGGGCCTGGGGCGCGGCGCTCGACGCTCATCCTGATCGTGTTCATCACCACCATCGCCGCCCGTCTCGTGACGGCCTTCTTCGCCCGCCGGCAGGCGGCATGACCCCCGAGGACGGATCCATGCCCACGCTCGTCGAGCCCACCACTAACGTCATCGACGTGACGACCGAGGTCGACGCCCCCTCCGCCGACGTCGACGCTCCCGACACCAGCGCGTCGGAGGAGGAACCCGAGCGCGAACGCGAGCTCGTCTTCGAGCTGCGCGACCTCGAGGTGCAGTACAGCGGTCACACCGCGGTGCGCGAAGTCGACCTCGACATCGCCGCCAACGAGATCACCGCGTTCATCGGGCCGTCGGGCTGCGGCAAGACCACCGTGCTTGCGGTCCCTCAACCGCATGAACGACCTCACGCCCGGCGCCAAGGTCATCGGCCAGGTGACCTACCACGGCCACAGACCTCTACGCGCGCAAGGTCGACCCGGCCGAGGTGCGCCGCCGGATCGGCATGGTGTTCCAGAAGCCGAACCCGTTCCCGAAGTCGATCTACGACAACGTCGCCTACGGGCCGAGCTCAACGGCAAGAAGCGCTCGGAGCTGGACGACATCGTCGAGCACGCGCTCGACCCGCGCCGCGCTGTGGGACGAGGTGAAGGACAAGCTGAAGCACAGCGGCCTCTCGCTCTCGGGCGGTCAGCAGCAGCGGCTGTGCATCGCGCGTGCGTCGCGGTCGAGCCCGACGTCGTCCTGATGGACGAGCCGTGCTCCGCGCTCGACCCGATCGCCACCGCGCGCATCGAAGACCTCATGGACGAGCTCAAGCAGGAGTTCACGATCGTGATCGTGACGCACAACATGCAGCAGGCCGCCCGCGTGTCCGACCTCACCGCGTTCTTCACCGCCGAGGTCGACGACGAGGGCCGTCGCGTCGGTCGCCTCGTCGAGTACGACGCAGACCGAGAAGCTGTTCACCGCTCCCGTCCGATCCGCGCACCGAGGGCTACATCACCGGTCGGTTCGGGTGATGGCATGAGCCCCCAGCGACGTGACCAGACCGCCGACGATCGAAGCTGGCGCTGGCCCGGGCACTGCAGGAGACCGACGACGCGTGGTCGGTCGAACGCGACCGTCTCGCTCGCCGCGCTCGACGAGCTGCGCCAACGGCGTGCTCGTCCTCGACGCCGACGGCATCGAGGTCGTCCGCAACGCCGCCGCCGAGCGGTACCGCGACGCGCGTCACGCCGATGCCGTGGTCGCCGGCGCGCTCGACGAGCTGATCGTCACGGGCGCTGATCGGCGAACGGTGCGAGCGCGAGCTGCAGCTCTACGGCCCGCCCCGGGCGGTGCTCCAGCTGCGGCGTTCCCGCTCGGCGCGACCGAGCGGCCGTCGGCGTGGCGGCCTACGTGAACGACGTGTCGGAGATGCACCGGGTCGAGAGCGTGCGCCGCGACTTCGTCGCCAACGTGAGCCACGAGCTCAAGACGCCGATCGGCGCGCTCGGGCTGCTCGCCGAGACGATGGTCGGCCGAGGACGATCCCGCGGTCACGCGGCAGCTCGCCGACCGCGTCGTGCAGGAGGCCGACCGGCTGGCGCGGATCGTCGACGACCTGCTCGACCTCAGCCTGATCGAGGCCCAGGAATCGCCGACCCGCGAGCCGGTGCCTGCTCGGCTGCTCGTCGACGACGCGGTCGACCAGCGTCCGGGCCGCGGCCGCGGCCGCGGGGATCAACCTGCAGGTGCACCCCGGGCGTCACCGGCGCGCTGGTGGCGTGCGACCGCCGCCAGATGGTCAGCGCGATCGCCAACCTGCTCGACAACGCGATCAAGTACTCGGAGCCGGGCAGCCCGGTCGAGGTGAGCACCGCGTGCACGGCGACGAGGTGGCGGTCGTCGGTGCGCGACCACGGCATCGGGATCCCGAGCCGCGACCTCGAGCGCATCTTCGAGCGCTTCTACCGGGTCGACCAGGCGCGCAGTCGCGACACCGGCGGCACCGGCCTCGGGTCTCGCGATCGTCCGCCACGTCGCGCAGGCGCACGGCGGCGACGTCACCGTCGAGTCGCGTCGAGGGCGAGGGCTCGACGTTCCGGTTCGTCCTCCCGCTCGAACCCGAATCGGCTGCGCTGCGAGTCACCGCAGCAGGAGATCGTCTGATGGCCGATCCGCCGCTGATCCTCGTGGTCGACGACGAGCAGTCGTACCGCGACGCGCTGCGCGTCGCGCTGGAGCGCGAGGGCTTCCTCGTCGAGACCGCGGCCGACGGCGCCGAGGCGCATCGCCCGCTTCGACGCGGTCGCGTCCGGCGCTCGTGCTGCTCGACGTGATGCTGCCGAAGATCTCCGGCGTCGACGTGTGCCGCGAGCTCCGCACCCGGTCGCAGGTGCCGATCATCATGGTGACCGCCCGCAACGCGGAGATCGACGCGGTCGTCGGGCTCGAGGTCGGCGCCGACGACTACGTGACCAAGCCGTTCCGGCTGCGCGAGCTCATCGCGCGGGTGCGCGCGGCGCTGCGCCGCGGACGCGGCGACGACGACGGGCGTCGCGCAGCCCGACGAGGTGCTCGAGGTCGGCGACGTCCGCCTCGACGCCGCCCGCCACGAGGTGTTCGTGCGCGGCGAGCGCGGTCGCGCTGCCGCTCAAGGAGTTCGAGCTGCTCGAGCTGCTGATGGCGAACGCCGGCCGGGTGCTCACCCGCGACGTGCTCATCGACCGCATCTGGGGCCCGAACTACTTCGGCGACACCAAGACGCTCGACGTGCACGTCAAGCGGCTGCGGTCCAAGATCGAGGACGACCCCGGCCACCCCGACGCGCATCGTCACCGTGCGCGGCGTCGGCTACCGCTACGAGAAGGTCTGAGTCGACGACGGCCTACGCGACCGGCACGCCGAGCTCGTTCAGCAACGTACGTACGCGCTGCTCGATCTCGTCGCGGATCGGGCGCACCGCGTCGACACCCTGGCCGGCCGGATCCTCGAGTTCCCAGTCTTCGTAGCGCTTCCCGGGGAACAGCGGGCACGCGTCGCCGCAGCCCATGGTCACGACGACGTCGGCGGCCTGCACGATCTCGTCGGTCCACGGCTTGGGGAACTCGCGGCTGATGTCGATGCCGATCTCGGCCATGGCGGCGATGGCGGCGGGATTCACCTCGTTGCCAGGCTCGGAGCCGCCCGACCATGCCACCGCACGATCACCGGCGAGGTGATTGAACCACCCGAGCGCCATCTGCGAGCGGCCCGCGTTGTGCACACACAGGAACAGCACGGTGGGGAGGCCGTCGTCGGCTTTGCCTTCGACGCGGGCGAGCGCCTGCAGCCGTTGCTTCGCGAACCGTTCGGCCATGATGGGGAGGAAGTTGGTGGCGGTGGCGCGTCCGGCGAACTGGTCGTAGCTCGTGGTGAGGAAGCGTTCGATGGTCTCGGGCCCGAAGGTCCCGTCGAACTGCTCGGCGAGGCGAGCGGCCGCGGACTTGAGCGCGAGCTGCTGGTCGACGGTGAGCAAGTGGTCGGTCATGAGGTCTCCGATGATTCATGCGGGAACGACGAGGTCGGTGGCAGGGATGCCAGGGAAGAGGAAGACGCCGAGCGCGACCGCGATGAGCGCGCCGATGACCTGCATGACGATGAACATCGGCACGCTGCTCGGTGCGATGCCGGCGAACGTGTCGCTGAGCATGCGCCCGATGGTCACGGCGGGGTTGGCGAAGCTGGTCGACGACGTGAACCAGTACGCAGCTGCGATGTAGCCGCCGACCGCGAATGCGGCGACTGAGGCGCGCCCGGCCCGCACGACACCCGAGGATCACGAGCAAGAGACCGAATGCGGCGACTGCCTCGCCGAGCCAGAGCCCGCTGCTCGATCGCGTGTGGGTCGAGATGTCGACTGCCGGCAGGTCGAACATGAGGTTGGCCACCATCGCACCGACGCAAGCTCCGGCGATCTGGACGACGATGTAGAGCGACCGCATCGCGGTTGGTCGTGCCCCCCAGGATGCGGTCGGCCATGGTGACGACGGGGTTGAAGTGCGCACCCGACACCGGGCCGAGCGCCAGGATGAGTGCGACGAGACCGGCACCCGTCGCGATGGAGTTCTCGAGCAGGTCGAGCCCGATGTCGTGGGGTGAGAGTCGCTGGGCGTAGATGCCCGAGCCGACGACGATGGCGACGAGCAGCGCGGTGCCGACGAACTCGGCCGTGAGGCGGCAGCGCGAGGTCACGATCCACCGGCGTTCCTCAGCAGCAGCGCGTCGGCCGATTCCGGCGCGGCGGCGCAGCACATCGAGTCCTGACCGGGGTCGACGGTCCTGAGCTCGCCGGGCGCCATCTCGACGTCGGACAGCACGGTGTAGATCTCCCACGGCTCGCGGTCGGGGCCGTCGACCCACACCTTGTCCTGTACTGCGTAGCAGCACGCGACCTCGTCCTCGGTTGCGGTCGCAAGGCCCTCATCGGAGAGGCGAGCTTGCGTGGCGCCGACCTCGTCAGTGGTGTCCACCTCGACGCCGAGGTGGTTGAGCGTGCCGCCTTCACCGTGACCTTCGATGAGCACGAGCTTCAACGGTGGTTCGGCGACCGCGAAGTTCGCGTAGCCGGGCCGGACCTTCGCCGGCTCGGTGGCGAACAGCTTGGAGTAGAAGGTGATGGCGTCGTCGAGGTTCGAGACGTTCAGCGCGAGTTGGACCCGGCTCATGACGGGTACCTCCTCGGTAGATTGCGCTACGATTGATCGAGCGTCGATGGATCGATGATGACAGATCAATCGAAGGTTGTCAATATGAATCGAGTGCTGCCCGCGTCCGCTGCCCGTCGCTCCCGCCCCCTCACCGAGGACGCCGCGGAGGATCTGGCCGCGGTGTTCGCGGCCATGGCCGATCCGGTGCGGCTGCGGCTGCTCAGCCTGGTCGCCGACGCCGGCGAGCTCTGTTCGTGCGACCTCCAGGAGCCGCTCGGCAAGGCGCAGCCGACGATCTCCCACCACACCAAGGTCCTCGCCGACGCGGGACTCATCCAGGGCGAGAAACGCGGGCGGTGGGTGTGGTGGCGTCTCGTCCCTGAGCGTCTCGACGTGATCCGCGATGCGATCGCGGTGAAGGTCTGACTCCTGGGCTCAGTCGGGAGGGCGCGTCGCGATGGCGTCGTCGATCGCGCTGTGGAGCGAAGGAACGTCCGCGACGACCTTGGCGAAATCGGCGCCGAACATCGCGAACAGGACCGTTGGCGAGGTGGTCGTGACGGTGGCGGTACGCCGACGCGTCTTGAAGATCGCCGCCTCGCCGAAGAAGCTGCCCGGGCCGAACTCCGCGAGCGTTTCGTCGTTCCGGGTGACCGTGGCACTGCCGGACTCGATGACGAAGAAGAAGTAGCCGGCGCCGCCTTCGTGGCTCAGGTGCTCGCCCACGTCAGCGTCGCGCTCCTCGAACTTCGCTGCGACCGCCGCTCGTTGCTCGTCAGTGAGGTCGGCGAACAACGGGATCGCAGTGAGACGGGCGGGATCGACGGCCATGACGGTGTACCTCCTCGACGCGTCGCGCGGGATGCTACGGCCGTCGCGTCTTCCGTTCGGGGCCGTTCACCCGAAGTTCACCCGTTGGTCGCTGGGCGGTCAGCCGACCTTGGCGAGCGCGTCCTCGTACTCGGCCTTGGCGCGCGGCGTGCCGAGGTCGGGGGAGGAGAAGGTGGAGCTCACCACTCCGTCCTTGTCGAGCACGAAGGTGGCGCGGTTGGCGCATCCGAGCGCGTCGTTGAACACGCCGTAGGCCTTCGCGACCTCGCCGTGCGGCCAGAAGTCGCTCAGCACGGGAAAGGTGAAGCCCTGCTCCTCGGCCCAGATGCGCTGCGAGTGGCGCGAGTCGCACGAGATCGCGAGCACCTGCGCGCCGCCGCGCTCGAACGCCGACGGATCGTCGCGGATCTCGCACAGCTCGCCCTGGCACGTACCGGTGAACGTGAACGGGTAGAAGACGATCACGACCGGCTTGCCGCGCAACGCCGACAGCGTGACCTCGTTGCCGTGCTGGTCCTTGAGCGTGAAGTCGGGTGCGACGTCGCCGACTGCGACCATGGTGAGCCTCCTTGTGGCGGGTCTCGGAGACTACTGGTGGGCACATCTCCGTTTCGCCGGCTCAGTCGAGGCCGAGGGCCTCGACGCCAAGAGCATCGATGATGGCGTCGGCGGCACCGCGCGCCGGGCTGCGCACGATGCTCATCAGTGGCGTGACCGACACGTAGCCGTCCTTGACGAACGTGACGTCGGTCCCCGGCGCCGAGTCGGCCCGCCCGGTGATCTCGATCTTGAGGTCGCCCTCCGAGACGTCGGCCGACGCCACCCACACCTCGCCCGCGGGCGCGAGCTCGGCCTCGAGCACGCCCTTGATCTCGGCGAGCGGCAGGTTGGGCACGTTGAGGTTGAGCACGCGTGCATCGCCGTCCGGCTTCGCCGCCCACTCCACGGCCGACGCGGCCATCCGCGCCGCGACGTCCCAGTGGTACTCCTTCTCGATGCTCCAGTCGATCGACACCGCGATCCCGGGGATGCCGTAGCCGGCGCCGGTGAGCGTCGCGCCGACGGTGCCCGAGTGCAGCACGAGGTGACCGGTGTTCGCGCCCGGGTTGATGCCCGAGGCGATGAGGTCGGGGAGGTCGCCGAACGCGCCGAGGCAGGTGGCGAACACGGCCATGGCCGGGGGCGCGTCGATCGCGTGCACCGGGAGATCGGGGAGCTCGTCCCACACGTGGCGCACGACGGGCGGGGGACCGGCGTTGATCATCCGTCCGATCGACGCGCCGGCGCCGCTGCGGTCGTCGGTCGGTGCGACCACGAACACGTCGTGACCGTCGTCGACCAGCGCGGCGGCGAGCGCGTGGATGCCCGGCGAGTCGACGCCGTCGTCGTTGGTCACCAGGATGCGCATGGCGTCCAACCTACCGGGGGCGTGGGTGAACGACCGTTGAACTTCGGGACCGGTGCGCGCAGGCGGATCAGGACTTCGGCGGCGGCACGTAGTGGGCCCGGCGCACCGAGTCGCCTTCCACGTCGAACACCCAGATGGAACCCTTCTCCATCCGGTGGTCGCGCAGCTTCACGCCGTGACGTCCGAAGTGATCGAGGAGGTCCTGCATCACGTCGCCGTGCGTGCAGAGCACGACCTCACGGTCCTGCACCTTCTCGAACAGCCGCAGCGCCTGCGACACCCGAGCACCTTCGGCGAGGGCGTCGGAGGTCTCGATCTCGACGCCGAGCTTCTCGGCGATCGGCTCCACGGTGCCGACACACCGCGTGTACGGACTGCTGACGACGAGTTCGATCGGTGCGCCTCCGAGCTCCTTGGCGATGCCGGTGGCCTGCGACCTCCCGACCTTCGACAGCGGGCGCAGCGCGTCGTCGCCCTTCCAGCGGCCCCGGGACCCGGCCCGAGCGTGGCGCACCAGGTAGACGGTCACGAGGGGACGGGCGCCCTGGCCAGGAGCTTGCGGTCGTGGGCGTAGCTGAGGCGCTCGGTGGCCTCGGCGACCGAGCACCACTGCACCGCGTCGACCTCGTCGTTGGCGACGAACGCGCGGTCGGCGGTGTCCGACTCGGGCTCCATCAACCAGTAGTGCACGATCTTGTCCCGACCTTTCGAGTCCGTATAGCGGGTTCGTCCCGCCGGCGCGCCGAGGGTGCAGCGTAGGCCGGTCTCCTCCTCGACCTCGCGCAGGGCGGTCTCTTCGTCACTCTCGCCGGGGTCGGCCTTGCCCTTCGGCAGGCTCCAGTCGTCGTACCGGGGCCGGTGGATGAGCAGCACCTGCCAGTCACCGCCGGGGGTGCAGCGGAGGACGATGCCGCCGGCGGCGCGGACGGTGGCGTTCGAGCTCACATCCACCGCCGCAGCGACCTCGCGCCGGGCGTGCGCCCACGCCTCGGGCCATTCGCTCGCGTGACGCCTGCGCCGCCGGCGGCCTCCCACGCCGCCAACTGCCCGGCGACGAACGCGGCGCCGCCGCGCCCTCGCCGGTCGGCACGTGGGCGCGCAGCCACTCGCCCGGCGACCACTGCGTCCTGGTGGTCACCGAGCACCTCTTGCACGCCGGCCACCGCCGACGCGAACCGCTTCGCGCCCTTGCCCACGGCGGGCGCGACCGCCTCGGCCGCGTACCGGACCCGCTTGGCGCGGATCCGGACCGCGTGCAGCTCGGCGTCGGGAGGATCGTCGGCCCAGCTCGTCCATCGTCGTCGCGCAACTTCTTCCACGGCTTGCTTCACCAGGTCACCGAGGTCGAGCTCGAAGTCGTGAGGTCCTCGGCCGACGGCATCACCGACGCGCGACGCAGCGAGGAGGCGTTCGAGCAGATCGAAGTACGCGGTCGAACGCATGGCCGCCGAGCAGTTCGTCGCGCGCCGCGTCGCGTTCGGCCGTGCAGGACGTCGAGCAGCCGCATCGCCCGGCCCGTCGCTCGTGTCGGCGAGCTGCTCGATGTGGCCCGCTCGAGCCGGCCGAGGAGCACGTCGGTGTCGCGCACCGCACCGAGCAGACCCGGCCAGCCACTTCAGCTCGTCGCGCAGGGATTCGTCCCACGCCGGGGTCGACCACCGGGCGGAACGTGCGGAGGTCGGAGCGCATGCGGCGGGTGGCCACGCGGGCCTGGTGCACGTCCTCGGGTCGCTGCCGAGGCGGACGCCGGGGTCGTGGGCGAGCAGCCGCGCGGTGGAGCGGATGATCGCGGCGCGGAGCACCTCGGTGGCGGTCGACGCGAAGTCGAGGCTCGGCGGCGCGCACGAGGTCGGCGGCGTCGAGGGCTCGTGAGCCCAGAGCGCGCACGATCTTGGGGAGGTGTTCGGGCGCCGGCACCGGCGTCTCCACAGCCGCGTCGCGATCGAGCGCGACGACGTTCGCCGAGACGCCGACTCGACGAACTCCACCTCCACCTCGCGGAACGCGCTTCGGGGCAGACCGCCGTCGTGCACGGTCACCTCGTCGTCGACGAGCCTCGGCGACCGGTTCACCGTCGGCCCTCGTGCACGTGATGCGGTGCGGACGGTGTCGATGTGCGCGGCCACCTCGCAGGGGCTCATGGCGGATCGAGCGCGTGCGATCAGGTCGAGCGCGTCGGCAGGTGGATCACCCGCCGGTCCGTCGACGTGCAGCTCGGTGCGCACGAGCGCGCCGTGGTGGACGCCTGGGCGAGCTTCACCGTCCAGCCGTCGTCGTCGCGGTGGCGCAGGCTCGCACCGGCGCGCGCCAGGCGTAGTCGGGGCTGTCGTAGTACACCGCGTGGTGGTGCTTCGTGCGCGGCGCGCCCGACCGTACGTCGATCGGCCGGGTCGCCGAGCGCGGCGGAGAGTCGAAGCTCGCCGTCCGGGACGAACTTGAGCTCGCGCTCCTCCGACGACGCGCTCACGTCCCGCCCGGTCAGGAGGTGTGCGCTCGCGCGATCGCGAGCTCCTGCAGGGCGCGGTGGGTCGAGATGTCCTTCGTGGTGGGGATCTTGTACCAGGTGCCGTCGGCCGCGAGCTCCCACGCGAGCACGTCGTCGGCGAAGTTGAGCTCGAGGATCTCGTCGAGCCGGACCGCGCAGGCGCGGGTCGGTGACCGGCGCGAGCGCCTCGACCCGGCGGTCGAGGTTGCGGGGCATGAGGTCGGCCGAGCCGATGACGTACTCGGCGGTTTCGGGCTCGGCGCCGAAGCGGAGATCCGCGAGTGCTCGAGGTAGCGGCCGACGATCGAGCGCACGGTGATGTTCTCGGACAGGCCGGGCACGCCCGGGCGCAGGCAGCAGATGCCGCGCACGACGAGGTCGATCCGCGCGCCGCGCTGCGACGCGGCGTAGAGCTCGTCGATCATCTCGGGGTCGACGAGCGCGTTCATCTTCATCGTGATGCGGCCGGCTCGCCGAGCTCGGCCTGCTGCTCGATGCGATCGGCGATGCCGTCGGCGCAGGTGCATCGGGCGCGACCAGCAGCTGCCGGTACTCGCCCGGCGGCTGTAGCCGGTGAGGTGGTTGAACAGCTCGGTGAGGTCGGCGCCGAGCTCGGGGTCGGCCGAGAGCACGCCGAGGTCCTCGTAGATGGTGCGCGGTCTTCGGGTTGTAGTTGCCGGTGCCGACGTGGCAGTAGCGGCGGATGCCGTCGGCCTCCTGGCGCACGACGAGCAGGACCTTGGCGTGGGTCTTCAGGCCGACGAGCCCGTACACCACGTGCGCGCCCGCCTGCTTCGAGCATGCGGGCCCGTTCGATGTTGGCCTGCTCGTCGAAGCGCGCCTTGAGCTCGACGAGCGCCACCACCTGCTTGCCCGCTTCGGCCGCCTTCACCAGCGACGCGACGATGCCGGCTTCGTCGCCGCCGGTGCGGTACAGCGTCTGCTTGATCGCGAGCACGTGCGGGTCGCGCGCGGCCTGCTCGACGAACGCCTCGACCGAGGTCGCGAACGAGTCGTACGGGTGGTGCAGGAGCACGTCGCCGTTGCGCAGCAGCCGGAAGACGTCGGCTCCGTCGCCGCCCGCGAGCAGCGACCGGCGTCTGCGGCATCCACGGCTCGTCCTTGAGCTCGGGCCGGTCGAGCGCGTACAGCGCCCACAGCCCGCTCAGGTCGAGCGGCCCGTCGATCACGTAGACGTCGTCGTCGGCGAGCTCGAGCTCGCGGCACAGCAGCTCGAGCACCTCGGGCGTCATCTTCGCGTCGACCTCGAGCCGCACGACGCGACCGAACTTGCGTGCGCTGGCGCAGGACGACTCCATCGCCGCGAGGAGGTCCTCGGCCTCGTCGCTCGAGCTCGAAGTCGGCGTCGCGGGTGACGCGGAACGGGTAGTGCGCCAGCACCTCCATGCCCGGGAACAGCGCGTCGAGGTGCGCCGCGATGACCTGCTCGAGCGGCACGAAGCGCTCGCCGTCGGGCAGCGGCACGAAGCGGGGGAGCAGCGGCGGCACCTTCACCCGCGCGAACCGCTCCTCGCCGCTCGACGGGTCGCGCACGACGACGGCGAGGTTCAGCGACAGGTTCGAGATGTACGGGAACGGGTGCGCGGGGTCGACCGCCAGCGGCGTGAGCACCGGGAAGATCGGCTCGTCGAACATCTCCGTCGAGGTGGGCCCGGTCGTCGTCGGCGAGGTCGTCCCAGTCGGCGAACGCGACGCCGGCGTCCTCGAGCGACGGGCACGACCTCCTTGGTGAACACCGCGGCCTGGCCGGGCGACGAGCTCCTCGACCCGGGCCCGGATCGCGCGCAGCTGCTCGACCTGGTCGAGCCCGTCGGCGGTGGTGGTGCGCAGGCCGGCCGCGAGCTGCTCCTTCAGCCCCGAGACCCGCACCTGGAAGAACTCGTCGAGGTTCTGGCTGAAGATCGCGAGGAACTTGGCCCGCTCGAGCAGCGGCAGCGCGGTCGTCCTCGGCCAGGGCGAGCACGCGGGCGTTGAACTCGAGCCACGACAGCTCGCGGTTGAGAAAGCGCTCGGAAGCAGCGCCGAACGGCGGTCGCCCATGCGCGACCTGCGGGGAAGTGTCCAGCCCGGCCACCGGAAGATGCTACTCCCGAATTCGCGCGTTCCGAACCGGGCCGATCGGGACCCGTTCGCCGCGAGGGTGCCGGGTATCGTCCACGGAGGGACATGAGCACTGACCCCCGGTTCGCCGAACCCACGCCGTTCGCCCGGCTCGTCTACGCCCAGGCCGCCGGCGCCTGTGGTGACGCGTGCATCCTCGTGTCGATGGCGGGCTCGATCTTCTTCTCGAGCCCGACCAGCGCCGCCCGCGGCAAGGTGCTGCTGTTCCTCCTGATCACGATGACGCCGTTCGTGATCATCGCCCCGGTGCTCGGCCCGGCGCTCGACCGCATGAAGGGCGGCCGTCGCCTCTTCCTGATCTCGTCGGCCGCGGGCCGCGCCGTGTTGTGCATCGCCCTGGCGATGTACATCAGCAAACCGGCGCCCGAGGGCCTGCTCGTGTACCCGCTCGCCTTCGGCGTGCTCGTCCTCCAGAAGGGCAGCGCGATCGCCAAGAGCGCACTCGTTCCGGCTCTGGTGAAGGACGACACCGAGCTCGTGACCGCCAATTCCCGGCTCGCGCTCATCAACGCGGTGGGTGCGTTCGTCGGCGCCGCGCCCGCGTTCGTCGTCTACAAGCTGTTCGGCGCCGACTGGTCGCTGCGCTACGGCGCGGTGGTGTTCGTCATCGCGACGATCCTCGCCATCCAGATCCCGCGCACGCGTCTGCGCGAACCCGTCAACGAGCAGGAGGTGCAGCTCGAGCGGGAAGAGATGCACACGCCGAGCATCCTGCTCGGTTCGAGCGCGTTCGCGGTGTTGCGAGCGAGTGTCGGGTTCCTCGCGTTCTTCGCCGCGTTCTCGCTCAAGCACGACATCGTGGCGCTGGGTGTGGCCGGCGCGGCCGCGTACATCGGCAACTTCGGCGGGGTGCTCGTCGCGCCCGCGCTGCGTCGTTCGGTGCGTGAAGAGGTGATCCTCGCCTCGTCACTCGTGCTCCCCGCCATCTTCACGCTGCTCGGTGCGCTGGTGGCCGGCTCGGTCGGCTTCACCCTCGCCGCGTTGTCGATCGGGATCGGTGCCGCCGCCGGACGCCTCGGGTTCGACAGCCTCCTGCAGCGTGACGGCCCTGACGCCGTGCGCGGTCGGGCCTTCGCCAAGTTCGAGACGCGCTTCCAGTTGGTGTGGGTGATCGGCGGCATGATCGCGATCATCCCCTTCGCCAAGCAGATGGGCCTGTTCCTCCTCGCCGTCGTGCTCGGCTTCGCCGCCATCTCGTACGTCGCCGCCCTGCGCGCCGCCGCGGTCGGGAGGTGCGCACCAACCTCCTCCCGGAGGCGGTCGACCGCACCCTCCGCGACACTCGCGACCAGGCAGTCGGTCACGTGAAGCGCCGCTTCCGCAAGCCGCCCCCCGGCACCCCCGCGAGCGAACCGCCGACGACGCCCGACGCCTGAACGCGCTGGCGCCTATTGGCCCCAGCCGCTCGACGCGCCCTGCACCATGCCGAACGGGCCGACGGGCCAGCGGAAGCAGTCGACCATCAACGCGTCGACCTGCTCGCGTGTCGCGATGCCTTCGTCGATGCACGCGTTCGCTTCTTTGATCATCCGCATGTAGACGCGATTGGCGACGAAGCCCCAGGTGCCGTCGGGTGAGTCCTTGATGACCACCGGGTTCTTGCCGCACGCGGTGGCGAGCTCGACGATGGTCGCCGCGGTGGCGTCGCTCGTTGCCGGACCGCGCACGATCTCGGCCAGGCGCATCACGGCCGGCGGCGACGCCCAGTGCCAACCGATGACCAGCTCGGGCCGGTTGGTGGCGCTCGCGATCTGACCGATCGGGAAGCCGGAGGTGTTCGACGCCAGGATCGTGCCCGCGGGCGCGGCGGCGTCGAGGTCGCGGAACACCTGCTGCTTGAGCTCGAGCTTCTCGGGCACGGCTTCGATCACCACGTCGACGTTCGCGGCTTCGTCGAACGAGCTGGTGAACGACAGGCGGGCGCGCGCGGCGTCGGCGTCGTCGCGCGTGAGCTTGCCGCGCTCGACGCCCCGTTCGAACCCGTAGCGCCCGGTGGTGACGTGCTCCTCGCCGCGCGCCAGCGCGTCGGCGTCGACGTCGTAACAGACGGTCTCGTACCCCGCGGTCGCGGTGATCTGCGCGATCCCCGCACCCATCACACCCGCACCCAACACGCCTACTTTCATTGCTTCGCTCCCACTCCGCTCCTTCCGCTCGCTCCGCTCGTTCTCATCGCTGTGTTCGCCCTCCGCTCGCTCCATCCGCTGCGTTCGCTACGCGATGTCGGGGAGGTCGATGCGGGCCAGCCAGAGACCCGGGGCGTCGAGCTCGTTGGGCGTGGGCAGCATCGCCGGGCTGTCCCAGAGGCGGTTGAGCCCCTCGAGCTCGGCCCGTTCCACCACGCCGTCGACGAACGCCGCGCCCCGCTCGTAGTGGGCGCGCTCGAGCTTGAGGCCGAGGAGGCCCTCGATGAAGCGCTCGGCCTCGCCCCGCTCGACGCGGTGACGCTGCATGGCCTCGTGGATCTGGTCGAACGTGGGGATCAACCGACGTCCGATGCGGCCCATCACGTGGTCGGCGTACCCCTCCATCACCGAGGTCAGCCGTTGCAGCTCCTCGCGTGGCGCGACCTGGCGTGGCGACTGCATGGCGCCGAGCACGCGCTCGGGACTCTCGGTGAGCCGTTGGAGCGACTCCGGGTCCTCCGGATCGATCATCCCGAACTCGGCTTCGAACGCCGACGGATCGATCTCGTAGCTCGACACGTACTGCGTGGCCAGTTCGACGAGCCGCTCGCGCACCCACGGCACCGAGCGAGTGGCCGCGTGCACGGTCTCGTGCAGCGCGACGTAGAAGCGCAGGTCGTCGCGCGGCAACGACCACTCCGACTCGAACGTGTCGATGTTCTCGATGACGAAGGTGAGGCTGGGCGCGTCGCTCGTGGGCAGCGGGAGGTCGTAGCGACCGAGCGCGTGCTGCGCGAGGTAGCCGATCATCGAACCCGCCTGCACGCCGAGCAGCGCGGGGGCGAGCATCGACATCATGTTGCCCATGCCGGCGAGGCCGGCCATGGCCGCGAACGGCGTGCCCTCCAGCCCGGGCATCCCGGCGATTCCTTCGGCGGCGGCGTTCGCGTCGTCGGGGTCGTCGTCTTCGTCCTGTTGCATGGCCGCGCCGAGGGTGGTGGCCATCGCCTCGAGCACGGGTTTGAGCGCGACGAGGTGGAGGTCGACCCAGCCCTTCGGGCCGACGGCGGTGAGCGCGGTGGCGAACGCGGCGGTGAGACCGGTCTCACCCACCACCAGGGTCTGTGCGGCGTGCGCGAGCTCCTCGAGCTGGCTGCGGTCGGCCGGCGAGACCGACGACTCGGTCCGTCCCTCGAGCGCGACCTGCTCGGCGACCTGCCGCGCCACCTCCCAATTGACGGGTCCGGTGGACTGCAGGATCCGCATCACCTGCGACAGGTCGACCTGCGACAGATCGAAGGTGGCAGGGTCGAAATTGCCGCCAGGTCCGCCGAGCCCGCCGAACAGATTGGGCGGAAAGCCCGGAACTTGGCCAGGTTCGTGCTGGTGCTCGGGCTCTTCGTCGGGCTCTTCGGGGTCTCCAGGTTGAGACGGGTCGGCCACGCGGTCAGTGTATGGGGGTGCATTCCGTCGCGGTCACCGGCGCCTCCGGACTCGTGGGCCGCCATCTCCTCCCCGTCCTCGCCGCCCATCCCGACGTCGATCGCGTCCTCGGGCTCGACGTGCGCGAGCCCGAACGGCGCCCGCGGACGGTCGAATTCGCCCGGGTCGACATCGCCGGCACCGAGCTGAAACCGCTGCTCGAGGGCATCGACGTCGTCGTGCACCTCGCCGGTGTCGTCGACCCCGTGCCCGACGTCGCGCTCATGGCGCGGGTCAACGTCGAGGGCACGCGGCACGTGCTCGACGCCGCCGCGTCGGTCGGCGCGACGCGGGTCGTGCGCATCTCCAGCGCCACCGTCTACGGCGCGTGGGCGAACAACCCGGTGCCGCTCACCGAGGACACCGCCCTGCGCCCCAACCCCGACTTCTCGCCCGCGGTGCAGGCCGCCGAGGTCGAGCGGCTGTTGGCCGAGTGGCGCGGGAGCCACCCCGACGTCACCGTCACCACGTTGCGCTCCGCCCCCGTGGTCGGTCCCGGCGCCGAGCGTCTCCCGGCGCGCATCCTCCTCGGCCGTCCGCCGCTGCGCGTGCGCGGCGCGGCCGCGCCGGTGCAGGTGGTGCACGTCGACGACCTCGCCGCCGCGCTCGCGCTGGTGGCCACCCAGGACCTGCCCGGCGCGTACAACGTGGCCGCCGACGGCTGGCTCGACGCCGACGAGGCGCGTGCGCTCATCGGCCGTCCCGCGGCGCCGGCGCTCCCGGCCGAGGTGCTCGAGCGCTGGCTGAAGCGCACGTGGGACCTCGGCATGGGCGACGTCCCCGCCGGGGTGGTGCCGTATCTCGTGCACCCGTGGGTGATCGACAACGCACGGCTGCGCGCTGCGGGCTGGGCGCCGGTGCACACGAACGCCGACGCGATCGCGGAGGCCGTCGCGTCGTTCCCCGCGCGCGACACGCGCCCGGCGATCGTCGCCGGTGCCGGTGGGCTGCTGCTCGTGGCCGGCACCGCGGTGGCGATCCGCCGCCGCCGCCGCAAGCGCTCGACCACCTGACACACGTTCACCTGACGCACGTTCACCTGACGCACGTTCGTCCGGCGCATTCGCCCCTAGGAACCGATGAGCCGACGAAAAATCCGTGGGCACCCGCGCGCGTCGACTGCGACGATGCCCGGATGGTCGAGAACGCGGTCGAGAATGCGTGGTGGATCGAGGAGTGGGGCAACCCGTGCCGGGAGTGCGGGTTCGACTGGGCGCAGCCGCCCGAGTCGGTGATCGCCGCGGTCGAGGCGCTCCCCGCCAAGTTCGACGCGCTGCTCGCCGGACGCACCGGCGACGAGACCGCGGCCCACGCGCACCCTGGCGAACCCATCTGGTCGGCGAAGGCGTACGTGTTCCACGTCGCCGACAACCTGCGCATCTTCGCCGAGCGACTCGAGGGCGTGTTCGCCGGCGGACCCACCACGCTGGCGGCCTACGACCAGGACGAGCTCGCGGCGGCGCGCAACTACGACGCGATGTCGCTGCAGTCGGCGCTCTGGTCGGTACGCACCGCCACGGCGGCGTGGGCCTCAGCCGCGCGCGAGTCGCTCACCCGTCCGTTCACGTACCAGCACGCGGAACGCGGTGAGCTCAACGCGGCCGAGATCACGCGCGGTCCCGGACACGACGCGCTGCACCACTACCGCGACGTCACCCTCGCGGTGCAGTAGCGACCGCGTCGACGAGACGCGTCAGCTCTTCCTCGGTGTTGTAGTAGTGCACCGACGCGCGGTTGACCGCGGTGAGGTCGCGGGCTTCGAAGTCGTAGCGGGCGAAGTCGATGGTCGACACCGAGATGTTGATGCGCTGCTCGCGCAGGCTCGCGGCGAGCTCGTACACGTCGACACCGTCGACGGTGAAGGTGACGATGCCGCACTGCTCGACGCCGCGGTCGTGGAGCACGAGGCCGGGCACCGACGCGAGGTGCGCGCGCAGCGACGCCGCGAGCGCGATGCACTCGCGCCGCGATCGCGTCGACCCCCAACGCGAGCGCGTAGTCCACCGCCGCGCCGAGCCCGAGCTGGTTCGCGACCGACCGTTCCCAGCTCTCGAACCGGCGGGCGTCGGCGCGCGGCACGACCCGATCGCCGGGAGCCCACTGCGCCGCGTGCACGTCGAGGAACGGCGGGTCGAGCCGCTCGATCCACTCCCGGCGCACGTAGAGGAGCCCGGTGCCCCGCGGGGCCCGCAGGTACTTGCGCCCGGTCGCGGAGAGGAAGTCGCACCCGAGCGCGTCGACGTCGATCGGCAGCTGTCCGGCGGCCTGGCAGGCGTCGAGCAGGTAGGGCACGCCCGCGGCGCGCGTCACCGCGCCGACCGCCGCGGCCGGGTTCACCAACCCGCCCTGCGTGGGGATCCACGACATCGCCACGAGCTTCACCCGGTCGTCGAGCATCTCGGCGAGCGCGTCGACCGACAGCTGCCCGGACTCGTCGTCGGGCACCACCTCGACCGTCGCCCCGGTGCGCGCCGCCAACTGCAGCAGCCCGATCACGTTGCTGGCGTACTCCGCCTGCGAGTGAGCACGCGGTCGCCGGGCGCGAACGACGCACCCAACGAGTACGCCACCATGTCCCACGCACGTGTCGCGTTCTCGACCAGCGCGATCTCGTCGGCCGACGCGCCCACGAGTGACGCGACGGAGGCGTACACCGCGGCCGAGCGTTCCGCGACCAGATCGGCGGCCATGTAGCCGCCGACGCGCGCTTCGAGCTCGAGGTGTTCGATCACGGTGTCGAGCACCGACGCGCGTCGGGAGCGCAGCGCCCGCGTTGTTGAAGTGGGCGACGTCGCGGCACCCGGGCGTGTCGGCCCGGACGCGGGCGACGTCGATCATTGCGTTCAGGGAGTCGGCGTGAGGTGCGCGGCGCGCCAGTCGTCCCAGTCGTCGGTGAAGTAGCGCACGCGGGTCTTCTTGTACTCCTTCACCGACCACAGGAGCGCGTATTCGTCGACGCCGGTCTCGTCGTGGATGGCGGCGATCGTCTCTTCACAGTCACGCGCGTTCTTGCCGTGCACCATCGTGAAGATCGAGTACGGCCAGTCGTCGTAGGTGGGCCGCCGGTAGCAGTGGCTCACCAGCGCGAACCCGGCCATCTGCGGACCGATCTCGTCGAGCTCGGCGTCGGGGACCGCCCACACGCCCATGGCGTTGGCCTTGAACCCGGCCGAGCGGTGGTTCATCACCGCGGCGAAGCGCCGCATGAGCTTGCGCTCCTTGAACGACCGCAGCAGGTCGAGCACGGTCGCCTCGTCGGTGCCGATCAGCTCGGCGTACGCGGCGAACGGGTGCTCCACGAGCGGCAGGTCCTCCTGCACGACGCGGATCGTCGCGACCTCGAGGTCGGAGAGCTCGGGCGCTTCCATGTGCTCGCGCCGCTCGGGCTTCTCGTGCTCGAGCACCTCGGCCTTGGCGTTGGCGGCGGTGTTGCCGGTCATGTCGAGCTTCACGCCGATCTTGTAGAGCTTCAGCGTGGGGAGCTTGCGGGTGACGATCGCGCCCGACTCGCGGTGGAGCACGTCGATGTGATCCTCGAGCGACTCACCGGGCGGCACCGCGATCGTGTACCAGAGGTTGTAGGCGTGGTTGCGCTTGTAGTTGTGGCTGACGCCGGGGTGCGCGCTGATCACCGCCGCGGCCTCGTCGACCCGGTCGGGATCGATCTGCGCCGCCACCAGGGCGGAGCCGTAACCGAGCGCCCGGGTGTCGAAGATGGCGGAGAGCTGGCGCAGCACGCCGAGCTCCTTCACCTTGGTGATCCGCTCCCGCACCTCGGCTTCGGGGATGCCGAGACGCTCGCCCAGCACCGCGAACGGCCGCGGTTCGAGGGGGAAGTCCCACTGCACCGCGTTGAGCAGCTCACGGTCGAGCGCTTCCAGCTGGTCGTCGCTCGTGGTGGTCGTCATGGGTTCATGGTCGCGCGTCCCCGCCAGCGGCGGGCAATTCAGCCGGCAGCTCAGCCCATGGCGGGGGCGTAGACGAACAGCTGCGGGTCACCGGCCTTCAGGGTGACGGTGACCGTGTGGGGCTTGTCGTCCCGCAGGTACTGGATCTCCAGCTGGTCCTGTGGGCGGAGGTCCCGGACCGCGGCGACCAGGTCGGGCCGGCCGCCCACCTGCTTGTCCGGCGGCCCGGACGACGACGTCACCGGGCGCCAACCCGGCTGCGGCCGCGGGGCTGCCGTCCATCACCGTCTGCACCACCGCGCCACCCTGCGGGCGGGTGTCGGCCGGATCCTTGGCGCACACCACGCCCATCCAGCCGTGGGTGGCCTTGCCACTGCCGTCGAGCTGGTCGCGCGACGTCGCGCACCGTCGACACCGGCACCGCGAGGCCGTCGGGGCTGCCGGCGGTCGCCCGGGTCAGGACGCCGACGAGGTTGCCGTCGGAGTCGACCAGCGCACCCCCCGACATCTCGGGGGTCACCGAGATCCCGGTCTCGAGCAGACCGGCCACGTCGACCCCGGTCCCGGCGTCGACCATCACGTCGCGGTCCGAGACCACGTTGATGCCCACCCGGTAGTGGGTGCCCGCGCTCACCGCGACGACGGTCTGCCCCACCTGCGGCGTGCTGGTTCCTCCGAATTGGGCGAGTTGGAGGTCGCCGTCGGCCACCGACAGCAGTGCCAGATCGGTCTGCGGGTCGGTGCCCACGATCTTGGCCGGCAGCGGGGTGCCGGTGTTGGTGACGATGAGCAGTTCGGTGGTGCCGGCGGGGATGTTGTGGGCCGCGGTCATCACGCGGTCGGAGGTCACGCACGACGCCCGATCCGATCGGGTGGGTGGTGTCGCCGGTGCGAGACCGGACCATGACCACGCTGCCCGCCACCGCGGCGCCGACCCGCTCGGCGACCGCGTAGTCGACCACGTCACCCGGGTTGGTGACGACCGGCGGCGGCAGCGGTGATCGATGACGGCCGCCGAGCGCGCCGAACGCCACCAGCACGAGGACGGTGGCGAGCACCGCGGCCACCGCGGAACCGACGCCGATCACCCACTCGCGGGGCCGGGGCTCGCGCGGGGGCGCGCTCGGTGTGCTGACGAACGAGCGCAGCTCGCTGGGGTGCACCCAGGGCCGGTCGAGAGGGTCCGGAGGAGGTCCGCTCGGCGCGTCATCGGGTTCGGGCGCGCCATCACCTCCGGTTTCCTCAGGGGACATGGCGCGGAGTGTACCGACGGCTCTGGGCCGTTCCTCGTCGCCCCGACCAGCGGTTTCAGGCGTCCGCAGCGCCCCGTGTCGGGAGGGCCGCAGGGCGCTCGCGACGCCGCCTTCACTACCATGGCGCCGTGCAACCCCCCGCTTCAGGCGACTGGATCGACGTCGCCGGCGCCCCGCTCGCGGTCGACGCCGCCACCGCGTGGGCGACCACGCCGGGAAGTGGCGCGGTGGTCGTGTTCCTCGGCGTCGTGCGCGACCACGCCGAAGGGCGGGCCGGCGTGTCGGGCCTCACCTACGAGGCGTACGAGGAAGAGGCGATCGCGCGGCTCGCGGCGGTGGCGGCCGACGCCCGACGCCAATGGCCGGTGATCGACCGGGTCGCGTTGCTGCACCGCACCGGCGACCTCGCGCTCTCCGACGTCGCGGTCGCGGTCGTGGTGTCCTCACCGCACCGGGCCGAGGCCTTCGAAGCGGCGCGGTACTGCATCGACACCCTGAAGGAGACCGTCCCGATCTGGAAGCGCGAGCACTGGGAAGGCGGCTCCGACTGGGGCACCGGCGCCAACCCCGTTCGCGCGGTCGGCTGAGGAGCTCCCCCTGTCCCGCGACCTCGCCATCGATCTCGGCACCGCCAACACGCTCGTCTACGCGCGCGGCCAAGGGATCATTCTCAACGAACCGACCGTCATCGCCATGAACACGCGCACCCACGAGGTGCTCGCGCTCGGACACGACGCGTGGCAGATGATCGGGCGCACCCCCGGCTACATCGTCGCCGTCCGCCCCCTGCGCGGCGGTGCGATCACCGACTTCGAGATCACCCAGCGCCTCATCCGCATGTTGTTCCAGCGCGCCGGCATCTCGCGCCTGCAGCGCGCGCGGGTGCTCATCTGCGTGCCGTCGGCCATCACGCACGTCGAGCAACGCGCGGTGCTCGAAGCGGCGCGGCGCGCGGGCGCGGCGCAGACCTTCCTCATCGAACAGCCGATGGCCGCGGCGATCGGCGCGTCGCTGCCCATCCACGAGCCGCTCGGCAACATGGTGGTCGACATCGGTGGTGGCACCAGCGAGGTCGCCGTCATCTCCCTCGGTGGGGTCGTCGCCCTGGAAGCGGTGCGGGTCGGGTCGTTCGACATCGACGCCGCCATCCAGAGCTACGTGCGCCGGGAGTACGGCCTCGCCATCGGTGAGCGCACCGCAGAAGAGGTGAAGCTCGCCATCGGCTCGGTGTTCCCCACCGACGACGAGTACAAGGCCGAGGTGCGCGGCCGCGACCTCATGAGCGGCATGCCCAAGACCGTCGTGCTCACGCCCGGAAGAGGTGCGCGAGGCGATCGACGAGCCCATCCAGGCGATCCTCGGCGCGGTGAAGCAGGCGCTGGCCCGCACGCCGCCCGAGCTGTCGCAGGACCTCCTGGCCGAGGGCATCCACCTCGTCGGGGGTGGGGCGATGCTCCGCGGGTTCGACCTGCGCATCGAGAAGGAGACCGCGGTGCGTGCGCAACTGGTCGATCTCCCGCTCGAGACGGTCGTGCTCGGCGCCGGTCGGTGCCTCGAGAGCTTCGACCGCCTCAAGGACATGTTCATGTAGCAGCGTCCATCCGTGCACGCCGTCACGGCTGTGTACGGTGGCGCCGTGGCAGACGAGTGGGCGACACGGGCAGTGGCCACACCGTCCGCCGACTGGTGGCGACCGACCCGCACGCTCACCTCGTGGCTGACCGCGGTGCTCGCGGTGCAGGCGATCTCGCAGCTGGCGAACGTGTTCGCGATCGACAACGCCGACGTCTACGTGCGTTGGCACGAGGCGTTCGACGCGCTCCTCGACGGTCGCAACGAGACCGCGCGCCGCATCTTCCGGGACAACCCCGGTCAGTCGAGTGGATGGACCACCCTCGCCGGTGCGGTGGCCATCGCGGTGCTCGTGTTGCGCATCCTCTGGACGTGGCGCAGCGCGCACAACGCGCGGGCACTCGGCCGTACGGGCGCGCGCCTCGCGCCGGGTTGGGCCATCGGTGCCTGGTTCATCCCGATCGCCAACTTCGTGCTCGTGTACATCCTCTTCTCCGACCTGTGGCGCAGCTCCGATCCCGACAGCGAGCGCGGCGACGGCTGGCGTCGCCTCCCCGGATCGCCACTCGTGCGGCTGTGGATCGTGGGATACGTCGGCGGCTCCGTGCTGTTCTTCGCGGCCATCGGCCTCGCGGTGGGAGGGGTCACCGGGGTCTCGACCACCCGGACCCTGCTCGTGATCGGCGGGGTGGTCGGAGCCGCAGGCACCGTGCTGTCGATCTTCGTGGTGCGCGACATCGCCGCCCGCCAGGAGGTGCTCCAGTCGCGTGATCCGGCGCCGCTCGAACGACCGATCGCCCGTCAGTACGCGGCCCCCACCGCGGTCGACGGCCCGGGCTGGTACGCCGACCCCAGTGCGCGCTTCGACCACCGCTACTGGGACGGCAACGCGTGGACCGAGCACGTCAGCCGCGGGGGCGTGGCGACCACCGCGCCGCTGGTGCCCGCCGACTGGTACCCGGATCCCACCGGTCGGTTCCACTGGCGGTACTGGACCGGCAGCGAATGGACCGAGCACGTCAGCCGCGACCAGGAGCTCTTCCTCGACCCGTTGGAGAGCGGCGACACCAACCCGGAGTAGCCGGGGTCGTCAGGCCTCCCGAAGATCCTCGGCCTGAAGATCCTCGGCGGCCTGTCGGACCTGCCAGTCGCGATCGGTGAGCGCGGCGGTGATGGCGGCGTCGACCTCCGGACCGTCGAACGGCGCCAGCGCGAGCACGGCGCGACGCCGGACCGCCGGCTTGTCGCTTGCACGCCTCGAGGATGGCGGGCAGCGCGTCGGGATCGCCGAGCGCGCCGAGCGCGGCGACCGCGGCTTCGCGTGCGAGCGCGTCGCGGTGGGCGCGCGTCACGTCGGCGAGGGCGGGCACCGCACCCGCCGCGCGCGCGGTGTCACCCAGCTCCCCGAGCGACCACGCGACCGCTTCGACGACGGTCACGTCGTCGTCGGTGAGCGCGGCGACGAGCGCGACCGCGATGCCGGTGTCGACGGGCAACGCCGGCGCGAGCTCGGCGGCGCGACGACGCACCGTCGGTGCGGTGTCGCCGAGCGCGCGGAGCCAGGGTGCCGTGGCATCATCCGGCGCCGCCCGCACGAGCGCGCCGAGCGCAGCTGCACGGACAGCGCGGATCCGGGTCGTCGTGGAGCGCGACGAGCAGTCGGTCGCGCGCGACCGCGTCGAGGGGTGCCTGGAAGCCGAGGGTGGCGAGCTCGGCGGCGCGGGCGACCGGGCCCGCGTCGCTCACGGCAGTCGGCCGTTGATGGCGATGACGAGACCGGCGAACACGGTGGCGAGCACGCCCGCCACCAGGAAGCCGGCGAACCCGATCAGCAGGAGCATCCGCACGAACGCGGTGCCGCGCCGGGCCACGCGCATCCCTCGCGTGGAACCGGGGCGCGCGCCGAACGGCATGGGCGGCGTGGCAGGCTGCTGGGTGGGCGTACCCGTCAAGGCACTCGACTCCTCGTGCGTTCATGCGCCGGGGCGCGCGCGAAACTCTACGCCCCCGACCGGAGCCGCATGACCGAGAACTTCCCTGCGACGGCGCCCCCGCCGCCGCCCCCACCCGAACTCCCGGCGTCCACGCGCAACCGCAAGCACACCGTCATCGCGGTCGTGCTGTCGACCCTGGGCGTGCTGGTGGCGGTGGTCGTCGTCGCCGGCTTCCTCATCCACCTGCCCAAGGTGATCATCTCGCCCGGCTCGGCGACGCCGCTCGACTCCTCCGTGGTGCAGATCGACGGCGCGCAGACCTACCCCGACGACTCGGGCAACGTTCGCTTCCTCACCGTCCAGGTGACGACGAGCGAACCGAACGTCTGGCGCGTGGTCGCGGCCTGGCTCGACCCCGACCGCGCGGTCGAGGACCGCAACTCGGTGCAGGGGTGTCTCACCGACGCGCAGAACCAGGAGTTCAACACCGAGCTGATGGACCAGTCACAGAACGACGCCAAGTACGTCGCGCTCACGCGCCTCGGCTACTCGGTGCCCGCGAACCCGGTGGCGATCCGCATCGTCGAGGTGTGCAGCGACGCGCCTGCGCACGGTCTCCTCGAGACCGGTGACCAGGTGCTCGCGGTCGACGGCGCCCCCGTGAGCGACGTGTCGCAGATCGGCGAGAAGGTCCAGGCGCACAAGCCGGGCGACGACATCTCCGTCACCTTCGACCGCAACGGCGTGACCCACACCGAATCGATCACCGCGGGCAAGGTCCACACCGAAGGCAGCGGCGAGAACGCACAGCAGTCCTGCGTCCCTGCGCAAGGCGCGACGACCGGTACCGCGTGCCTCGGCGTGTCGTCGCAGGAGTTCGTCACCTATCAATTCCCGGTCAACATCAAGATCGACACGCAGCGCGTCGGCGGGCCTTCGGCCGGCCTCGCGTTCACGCTCGCGATCATCGACGACCTCACGCCGGGTTCGCTCACCGGCGGCAAGGAGGTCGCGGTCACCGGCACCATCGCGCCCGACGGGAGCGTCGGTGAGGTCGGCGGCGTCGAGCAGAAGGCGATCACCGCGCGCACGAACGGTGTGCAACTCATGATCGTGCCCAAGGAGGAGGTCGCGGACGCTCGGCGCGGGGCGGGCGACGTGCGGGTGGTGGGCGTCGACAACATCGAGCAGGCGCTCGACGCGTTGCACGGGGCCGGTGGTGCCGAAGTGCCGCCACCGTCGACGACCGCGGCGCGATCATGAGGGAATGACCGACACCTCGGACTCCTTCGCCCCGCGCAGTTCGCGCACGACCCCCGAGGCGATCGCCGAGCGCTCGTTCAGCCAGGTGAAGCGGGGCTACGCCGAATCCGAGGTCCGGGCCTACCTCCGGATGGTGTCGAGCGACTTCGCGTCGGCGGCGTCGCGTGAGCGAGAGCTGACCGCACGGGTCCGCGAGCTCGAGGACCAGCTGCGCAAGCCGGTGCTCCCGCCCTCCGACCAGGACCTCATCACCGCCCTGGGCGAGGAGACCGCGCGCGTGCTCGGCCAGGCGCGCCAGTCGGCGATCGAGCTCAAGAACAAGGCCGAGGAGCACGCCCGGCGCGTGGTGCGCGAGGCGCAGGAGACGGCGCGAGAGCTGCGCACCACCACGCAGCAGGCGGTGGAGGCCAAGACCCGCGAGGCCGAGGACGCCGCCCGCAACCGCGCCAAGGAGATCGTGGGGGAGGCGCGCGGCCTCCGCGAACGGGTGCTCGCCGACCTCGAAGCGCGGCGCCAGGAGCTCGAGCGTCAGATCGCCGACCTGCGCGCCGGCCGCGGCAAGTTGGTGGAGACGTACGAGCTGGTGGAACGTGCGCTCGGGCACGCGGCGCGCGTGATGGCGGAGGAGCCGTCCACGCCGCCAGATGTCCCGGCGGCAGATGTCCCGGCAGCTGAGGCGCCTGCAGCCGACGAGCCCGCGGTCGACGAACCCGCGCCCGATGACGCGCCGACCGCGGCGGTGCCGACACCCGCGCCCGTGCCCGCACCGCGAACCGACACCCGCGCCCGAACCGGAAGCTGCGCCCGAGGCACCGAGCGACGCCGCGACCGACGAATCGCCGCCGACGAGACCGCCGACGAGACGGCGGATCGAGTCCGCGGACGAGACCACGGGTGAGTCGTCGCCCGATGTCGGCGCGCTGTTCGAGAAGTTGCGTTCCGAGCAGGTCGACACCCCGGACGAAGCGCCGATCGAAGCGCCGATCGAGGTCGTCGAAGTCGAAGCGGTCGTCGAAGAGGTGGAGCCGGAAGAGGTCGACGACGCCGACGGCGGCGACGTCCCGGTCGACGGCGACCCGGCCACGTTGGCCCGCGACGCCGCCCTGGCCGAGGCCACCGACGACCTCGTCCGCCGGGGCAAGCGCGCCCTCCAGGACGAGCAGAACGACCTCCTCGACGGCCTCCGCCGGCAGCGGGGCAAGATCGACGTGTCCCAGGTCCTGCCGCCGCTGGACGACCAGGTGACCCGGTGGGCCCACGTGCTCCAGCCCGCGGTCGACACCGCCTACTCGGCGGGGGCGGCCACCGTTGCCAGTGCCCCCGAGGACGGCGCCGCCAAGACCGGCGGTGCCGCTCCCCGGGCGCTGCTCTCGGAGCTGTCCACCGGGGTGGTGGCGCCCCTCCGCGAGCGGCTCGGGGACTCGCTCCAGCAGATCGACGCCCGCACGCCGGCCGACACGGAGATCGCCGTCGCCCAGAGCCTCGGAGCCCGCTACCGGGAGTGGCGGGGCGAGCCGCTGGAAGGTGCGCTCGGCGACGTGATGGCCGCGGCCTGGTCGCGGGGCGTGTTCGACGCCGCCCCCGACGGCGCGCGCCTGCGCTGGGTGCCCGCGGTGGTCGGGAAGTGCCCCGACTGCGACGACAACGCGCTCGAACCCACCGTGAAGGGCAGCGACTTCCCCACCGGGCAGCCGCACCCGCCCGCGCATCCGGGCTGCCGCTGCCTCCTCGTGGTCGACGCCTCCTAGTCCCCGTCGCCCGCGCACCCCGAACCGTTCACCGCTCCCTCTAGGCTGCGGCCCGATGCGCGTCCCGACCGTCGAACCCCGACGGCGTTCCCGTTTCCGCTTCCGCGGTTGGATCATCGGGATCGTCGTCGTCCTCGTCGTCCTCCTGTTCAGCCTCCGCGGGCTGGCCGGCTTCTACACCGACTTCCTGTGGTTCGACTCGCTCGGCCAGGGCTCCACCTGGAGCAGCCTCCTCGCGGCTCGCGTCGCACCCGCGCTGGTGTTCACGATCGTGTTCTTCGTGATCATGTTCGTGAACCTGGTGATCGCCGATCGCCTCGCGCCCAAGTACCGCGCCATGGGCCCCGAGGACGAGTTGATCGCGCGCTACCAGCAGGTGGCGGGTCCGTACACGATGCGCATCCGCATCGGTGTGTCGCTGTTCTTCGCGTTGATCGCCGGCATCGGCGTGTCGTCGCAGTGGAAGCAGTGGATCCTCTTCACCCACTACCAGAGCTTCCACCGGACCGACCCGCAGTTCCACAAGGACATCGGCTTCTACGTCTTCCAGTTGCCGTTCCTGAAGTTCATCGCCGAGTGGCTGTTCGCGGGTCTGGTGATCGTGCTCATCGTCACCGCGGTGGCGCACTACCTCAACGGCGGGATCCGGTTCCAGAGCCCGTTCCAGCGGGTCACGCCGCAGGTGAAGGCGCACCTCTCGGTGATCCTCGCGGTCATGGCGCTGGTGAAGACCGCGCAGTACTACCTGGGCCGCTTCGAGCTGAACTTCTCCACCCGGGGCGTGGTCGAGGGGGCCAGTGCCACCGACGTGAAGGCGCAACTGCCCGCGCTCAACCTGCTGATCTTCATCTCGATCGGCGCCGCCGCCCTGTTCCTCTGGAACATCCGCCGGCGCGGCTGGGTGCTGCCGATCATCGCGGTCGGGCTGTGGGCGTTCGTCTCGCTCGTGATCGGCACGATCTACCCGGCGGCGTACCAGCAGTTCAAGGTCGGCCCGAACGAGTACCAGGCCGAGAAGACGTACATCGCCCGCAACATCCGCGCCACCCGCGATTCGTTCGGCCTCGACGCGATCAAACCCGAGAACTTCGACTTCACGACGTTGAAGAGCCTCGGCAAGGACGACGCGCAGACGCTCGTCGACAGCAACACCGGCACGGTCAGCAACGCGCGGCTGTGGGATCCCGGCGTGATCCGCGACACGTACTCGACGCTGCAGAACCTGCAGACCTACTACCAGATCGGTGACGTCGACGTCGATCGCTACCTGATCGACGGCAAGGTGCGTCAGGTCCTGATCGCGGCGCGTGGGCTCAACAGCGCCGACCTCCCGTCGCAGTCGTTCGTCAACCGCCACATCGTCTACACGCACGGGTACGGCGCGGTGGCGTCGCCGAGCAACAGCGCCGAAGCCGGCGGCGATCCCAACTTCCTCCTCCGCGACATCCCGGTGAAGGAGAACGGCATCAAGATGGACTCCGGTCCGCCGTCGGAGATCTACTTCGCCGAGAACCTCAGCAGCTACGTGCTCACCGGCGCCGAGCAGGCCGAGTTCAACTACCAGAAGGCGGGCGCGACCGACCAGTTCACCCGCTACAAGGGCAAGGACGGCGTGAAGCTGTCCAACTTCGTGCGCCGCGCCGCGTTCGCGTTGCGCTTCGGCAGCCTCGACCCGTTGATCTCGGGGCAGATCAACTCCAACACGAAGCTGCTCATGGAGCGCGACATCCGCGCCCGCGTCACCAAGCTGGCGCCGTTCCTGCAGTTCGACGCCGACCCCTACCCGGTCGTGCTCGGTGACCGCACCGTGTGGATCATCGACGGCTACACGACGTCCGACATGTACCCGTACTCTCAGTCGCTCGGCACCGAGGGCTCGCTCAACTCGTCGTTCAACTACGTGCGCAACTCGGTGAAGGCCACGGTCGACGCCTACGACGGCACGGTCAACTTCTACGTGTTCGACAAGAAGGACCCGATCATCAAGGCGTACGAGTCCGCGTTCCCGGACCTCTTCACCGACGGGTCGCGCATGCCGCAGGCGATCAAGGACCACCTGCGCTACCCCGAGGACCTGTTCAAGTCGCAGGCGGCGATGTTCGGCCGCTACCACGTGACCGAGCCGAAGCGCTTCTACGACGGCAGCGCCAAGTGGCTGGTCTCGCCCGACCCGGGATCGGGTCCGGTGTCGCGGAACCTCCTGTCGGAGGCGAACGCGATCGCCGCCGACGGGTCGTCGGCGTCGAGCAGCAACCAGCCGCAGGCGGCGAGCTCGTCGGGCGCCCGCATCGATCCGTACTACCTCAACATCCGATTGCCCGGCGAGACCCAGGACCACTTCATCGTCACGGTGCCGTTCGTTCCGGTGTCGTCGGGCAACAGCCAGACGCGACTGGTGTCGTTCCTCACCGCGAACTCCGATCCCGAGCAGTACGGGCAGATGAACTCGTTCACGATGCCGCAGGGCCAGACCGTGCTCGGCCCCGTGCAGGTGAACAACCAGATCATCCGGACCGCGACGATCTCCACCGCGATCACCCTGCTCAACCAGCAGGGCTCGCAGGTGATCCAGGGCAGCATGCAGCTGATCCCGATCGGCAACTCGATCATCTACGTGCGGCCGTTCTACGCCCAGGGCAGCGGCGAGGGCTCGTATCCGCTCTTCCAGTTCGTCGTCGTGTTCTCGCAGGACTACGGCGTGTTCTGTGGGCAGAACGTGCAGGACGCGCTCGACCAGATGCTCGCCCAGACCCCGAGCGCGTGCAGCGTGTCGGCGGCGAACTCGGCGACCGGCACGGGTTCCACGACCACGACGACCACCACGACGCCGGGCACCGCCACGACGACGCCCGCCACGACGGTCCCGGCGACCACCACGATCCCCGCGGCGGCCGGCAGCACGCCAGGACCTGCTCAACCAGGCGGCCAAGGACCTCGACGACGCCCAGACGGCCGCTCGAGGCCGGCAACCTCGGCGAGTACCAGCGCCTCGTCGACGACGCCACGCTCGAAGGTGAAGCAGGCCAAGCAGAAACAGGCCGGCGGCTAGCTCCACTCCGGTCGACGCCCTGTCCGGTCCGGGTTGGGGATCGCCCCTCGGATTGTTACTATGGCCGTAGTGGAAATCCCCGCGAGCCCTTGTGGGGAGCCCCAGTAGGGAGTTCCAACGTGGCCGTTTCCGGCATCGATCTCGGCAAGTACAAGCTCGGCTGGCACGACAGCACCGACGACTACGTCTACACGCCCAAGAAGGGCCTCAACGAGGCCGTCGTGCGCGACATCTCCGGGCAGAAGGACGAGCCCGAGTGGATGACGAAGTTCCGGCTCAACGCGCTGAAGCGCTTCGAGCGCAAGCCGATGCTCGAGTGGTTCGCCAAGAACATGCCCGACATCGACTTCGACGACATCTACTACTACCTCAAGCCCACCGAGGGTCAGGTCGCCGACTGGGACATGCTCCCCGAGAGCATGAAGAAGACCTACGAGAAGCTCGGCATCCCCGAAGCCGAGCGCAAGTTCCTCGCCGGCGTCACCGCGCAGTTCGAATCCGAGGTCGTGTACCACAAGAACCGGGAAGACCTGGAGAAGCAGGGGATCCTGTTCACCTCCATGGACGTCGCCCTGCGCGAGTACCCGGAGATCGTGCAGGAGCACTTCGGCACCGTCATCCCGCCCGGTGACAACAAGTTCGCCGCGCTCAACTCCGCGGTGTGGTCGGGGGGCTCGTTCATCTACGTGCCGCCCGGCGTGCACGTCGACATGCCGCTGCAGGCGTACTTCCGCATCAACGCCGAGAACGCGGGCCAGTTCGAGCGCACGCTGATCATCGCCGACGAGGGTTCGTCGGTGCACTACGTCGAGGGCTGCTCGGCACCGGTGTACTCCACCGACTCGCTGCACTCCGCGGTGGTCGAGCTGATCGCCAAGCCCGGCGCGCGCATCCGCTACACGACCATCCAGAACTGGTCGCCGAACGTCTACAACCTCGTCACCAAGCGGGCGCGTGCGGAGACCGAGGCCACCGTCGAGTGGATCGACGGCAACCTCGGCTCCAAGCTCACGATGAAGTACCCGGCGGTCGTGATGACCGGCCCGAAGGCGCACGGCGAGGTGCTCTCGGTCGCCTACGCGGGTGCCGGCCAGCACCAGGACGCCGGCGCCAAGATGACCCACGCCGCGCCCGAGACCACGTCGATCATCGACTCGCAAGTCGATCTCCAAGGACGGCGGCCGCACCACCTACCGCGGCCTCGTGAGGGTCGAGGAGGGCGCGCACAACGTCAAGAGCCACGTGCGCTGCGACGCGCTGCATCCTCGACGACGACAGCCGCTCCGACACCTACCCCTACATGGAGATCGACGAGAAGGACGCCCGCATCGGGCACGAGGCCACCGTCTCGAAGGTCGGCGACGACCAGCTCTTCTACCTGATGAGCCGCGGCCTCACCGAGCAGCAGGCGACCGCGATGATCGTGAACGGCTTCATCGAGCCGATCACCAAGACGCTGCCCGATGGAGTACGCGGTCGAGCTGTCCCGGCTGATCGAGCTCAACATGGAGGGCGCGTCGGGTAGCACCGCGCCCACCTTCGCACGACGCCGATGACGATGCTCGAGCACTTCACCCCCGAAGCAGCGCGCGGTCTCCCCGGCCCCGACTGGCTCGCGACGCGCCGCGGCGCGGCGATCGAACGCCTCGCCGACCTCGAGTGGCCGACCGCCGCCGAGGAGATCTGGCGCTACAGCCGCATCGGCGAGCTCGACCTCGACCGCGTTCCGCCCGGTACCGGCGGAGCAGATCGGCGAGCCGGGCGACGAGCCCGCGCCCGGCGGCGGTCCGATCGCGGCCGAGGCCGGCGAGCGATCGGGCCTGGTCGTCGTGCGCAACGGCCGCGTCGTGCACCACGCGCTCGACGCCGACGCTCGAGGCCAAGGGCGTGCGGGTGTGCGGCATCGCCACCTGCGACGCCGACGAGTCGCCACGCTGCTCGGTACCTGCTCCGACGCGTCGCCCGACGCGTTCACGGTGCTGCACGACGCGTTCCTCGCCGGTGGCGCCTACGTGAAGGTGCCCGCGCGGCGTCGTGGTCGACAAGCCGATCGTCGTGTTGCACTGGTCGGAGGGCGACGGCCTCGCGTCGTTCCCGCACACGCTGGTGGTCGCCGAGGACGGCGCCCAGGTCACGGTGTTCGACCGCTTCGGCTCCACCGACACCCGCTGCGGCGGGCACCGGGCACCTCGTCGACGCCGTCGTCGAGCTGATCGTCGGCGACAACGCGCACGTGCGCTACCTCTCCGTGCAGGAGCACGGGCCGCACACGTGGCAGGTCGCGCTGCAGCGCGCGCACCTCGGACGCGACGCGTCGCTGCGTCGTCGGCCGTCGCGCTCGGCGGCGACTACGCGCGCCTGCGCAGCGAGTCGCTGCTCGACGGGCTCGGGCGCGGAGAGCGACCTCACTCGCGGTCTACTTCGGCGACGGCCACCAGATGCTCGACTTCCGCACGCTGCAGGACCACGACGCGCCCAACACGCGCAGCGACCTGCTGTTCAAGGGTGCGGTCGAGGACACCGCGCAGTCGGTGTACTCGGGCCTGATCCGCATCCGCCGCGAGGCCCAGAAGTCGGATGGCGTTCCAGACCAACCGCAACCTCGTGCTCACCGAGGGCGCCGACGCCAAGTCGGTCCCCAACCTCGAGATCGAGGCCGACGACGTGAAGTGCTCGCACGCGAGCACCGTCGGCCCGATCGACGACGACCAGCTCTACTACCTCGACACCCGCGGCGTGCCGCCCGAGGAGGCCGAGCGCCTCATCGTGCTCGGGTTCTTCGACGACGTGTTCGACCGCCTGCCGGTGCCGCTCACTGGTCGCGCCGTTGCGCCGCAGCGTCGTCGAGAAGCTCGAGCACCGCGACCCGATCGCGAGGGCCGGTGCGTGACGCGCGCGTGTGCTCGGTCGACGACGTCGCGGCCGGCACCGCGGCGCGCTTCGACGTCGACGGCCACCGCCTCTGCGTCGTCAACATCGACGGCACGTTCTACGTCATCGGCGACGAGTGCTCCCACGAGGACTACTCGCTGGCCGAGGGCGACGTGTGGGAAGACGAGCGCGAGATCGAGTGCCCGAAGCACGGCTCCACCTTCTCGCTGGTCGACGGCTGAGCCCCAGAGCCTCCCGGCGACGAAGCCCGTCCCCGTCTACGACGTGCGCATCGACGGCGACGACGTGATCGTGAGCGACCGTTCGGGGGGTGGGCGATGAGCACGCTGAAGATCACGAACCTGCACGCGTCCGTCGCCGGGCAGGAGATCCTGCGCGGGGTCGACCTCGAGGTGCGCTCGGGTGAGGTGCACGCGCTCGATGGGCCCGAACGGCTCGGGCAAGTCGACGCTGTCGCACGTCCTCATGGGGCGCGGCGACTACGCGGTCACCGGTGGCTCGGTCACCATCGACGGCGAGGAGCTGCTCGGCCTGCCCACGCACGAGCGCGCCGCCCGCGGGCTCTTCCTCGCGCTGCAGTACCCGGTGGAGGTCCCCGGCGTGCGCCTCGACGACTTCCTCGACGCCGCCTTCCGCGGCCAGGGTCGCACGCCCGACGATCTCCACGGACGCGTGCAGGCCGAGGCCCAGCGCCTGGGCGTGGCGCCGCAGTTCCTGGAGCGCGGGCGTCAACGTCGAGTTCTCCGGCGGCGAGCAGAAGCGGGCCGAGACCCTGCAGCTCGCGGTGCTCGCGCCCGAAGTTCGCGGTGCTCGACGAGATCGACAGCGGCCTCGACGTCGACGCCCTGCGCGACGTCGCCCGGCGCGTCGAGGCGATGACCACCGAGGACGACCTCGGCGTGCTCGCCATCACCCACTACGCCCGCCTGCTCGACGAGCTGCGCCCCGACGTCGTGCACGTGCTCATGGGCGGGCGGGTCGTACAGACCGGTGGTCCCGAGCTGGCGCAACAGCTCGAGGAGACCGGCTACGAGGGTCTGGCGGCCGCGCTGGGCGTCGAGACCGTGGTCGAGGGTGCCGCCGCGACCGTCGATCCGTTCGCCGACCCGTTGGGGTTCTGACCCACCCGCTCGCATCGGGCGTCGTCGTCAGGTGATGACGACGGGCGTGCCGAGCGGCAGCTTCGACAGCTTCAGGATCACGTCGTTCTGGACGCGCACGCACCCGTGGGACACGCTCTGCCCGATCGTGCCGGTGTCGTCGGTGCCGTGCACCGCGATCTGCCCGTCACCACCGGCGAAGGTCTGCAGCACGTTGCTGTGACCCGACAACCCGATGGCGAACACGCCGTAACCCGTGCCGGGCTGGTTCGCGAGGTCGAGCGGGTCGGTGTAGTAGAAGGTGCCCGTCGGTGTGGGGGTGTCGCCGGTGCCGGTGGCGGCCGGCGCGTCGAACTGCACCGCGCCGTTCTTCAGCAGCGTGAGCTTGTGATCGGCGAGCGACACCTTGATCTGGTACTCGAGCGGCTGCGACACCGTGACGTCGCTCGCCTTGATCCACCCGGTCGCGTCGTTCGGGCCGGATCGGCAGGTACACGTGCAGCCAGTCCTGGTACTGGTCGAACACGAGGAAGCTGGCCGGCAGCGTGTACTCGGTCTCGGCCGGCAGCGTCGTGGTGGGTTGCGCGTTCGCGTCGGGTGACGCGTACACCGCGACGTCGCCGCCCTTGGTGATCGCGTTGCGCAGCGGCGCGGCCGCGTACGTGGCCGAGATGCCTTCGGTGTTCTGCGCCTGCGTGGTGGTGGGCGGCGGCTTGGGTGCGGCCTGCTGCTCGGAGTCGTCGCGCGTGGCGACGAACACGCCCGCGGCCGCGACGATGAGGAGAACGACGACGAAGCCGATGAGCGCGACGCGTCGGCGTTGCTGACGACGCTTGCGCTGATCTGTTCGACGAAGCTCGCTGCGGGGGGAGAGTTCGTCCGCCATGCGGACCTGAGTGTACCGAAGCGGTGAGGGCTGCTACCCGGCGGGGGTGGGAGCCGGCTCGTCGAGCAGTTGCTCGAGCGACTCCACCTCCAGCAGGAGCAGGCGCAGGTCGAGCAACACGTCGACAACCTCTGCGCTGGCGACGAGATCGCGACCCCGGAATCTCTCCAGCGCCTCGTCGACCACCTGGGTGAGCTCTTGCTGGTTCATGGGCTGACCTCCGTGATCAACAACCTATCGGCTCCTGGTTTCGTTCCTGGATCACCTTTGTTTCGTGACGGTTGCCAGGTGTTCGTACCCGGAGGCCGGACGGTTTACACCAAGTGGCGGATTCAGTCGCCGCTTCATGTGGCGTCGATCTCGTCGAGACCCTGCTGGAGCGTGTTCCACGCCAGGGTGGCGCACTTGATGCGGACCGGGAACTTCACGACGCCCTGCAGCGCCTCGAGGTCGCCGAGGCGCACGCCTTCGAGGTCGGTGCGCAGGTCTTCGCCGTCGCCCTCGCCCTCGAGCTTCGACTCGTGGATCGACATCAGCGCCTTGAACGCGCGGATGAGGCGACGGGCCTCGTCGACCGACTTCCCCTTCACCGCGGCGCGACATCATCGACGTGGACGCCTGGCTGATCGAGCAGCCCTGGCCCGCGATCTTCAGGTCGGTGACGGTGTCGCCGTCGACCACGAGGTAGAGCACGACTTCGTCGCCGCACAGCGGGTTGAACCCCTCGGCCTTGTGCGCAGGAGGCACCGGGAGCTCACCGCGGTTCCGCGGGGCTCGGTAGTGGTCGAGGATGATCTCGCGGTAGAGGTCTTCGAGGCCGGGCATCAGATCTCCCAGAACGGGTCAGAATGCGAAGAACTTCTCGGCGCGGTCGAGCGCGTCGATGAGGGCGTCGGCGTCGGCTTCGTCGTTGTAAACGTAGAACGATGCTCGGGTGGTGGCGGGGACGCCGAGGACCCGCATGAGCGGCTTGGCGCAGTGGTGGCCGGCGCGCACGCAGACCGCCTCTTCGTCGACCACTTGTGAGATGTCGTGGGCGTGGATGCCCTCGAAGAGGAACGAGATGGCGCCGCCGCGCACGGCGGTGTCGAGCGGCCCGTAGATCGTGAGGTTGCTCCCGAAGCGGCTCTGCAGCGCGTCGAGGGTGTAGCCGGTGAGCGCGATCTCGTGCTCACGGATCGCGTCCATGCCGAGGGCGGTGACGTAGTCGACCGCGGCACCGAACCCGACCGCCTCCGCGATCGGCGGCGTGCCGGCCTCGAACTTCCAGGGGATCTCGTTCGGGGTGAAGCCGTCGACGGTGACCTGGGTGATCATCTCGCCGCCGCCCATGAACGGAGGCATCGCCTCGAGCAGCTCGCGCCGCGCCCACAACGCCCCGATGCCGGTCGGGCCGCACATCTTGTGGGCGGAGAACGCCACGAAGTCGGCGTCCCAGGCCTGCACGTCGACCGCGAGGTGGGGCACGGCCTGGCACGCGTCGACCAGCAGGAGCGCGCCGGCGGCGTGCGCGGCGTCGGCGAGCGGGCGGATGTCGTTGATCGTGCCGAGCACGTTGGACATCGCGGTGACCGCGAGCAGCTTGGCGCCGTCGAGCAGCTCGGTGAGGTTCGACAGGTCGAGCCGGTAGTCGGCGGTGAGGGGGATCCACCGCAGCTCGACGCCGCGCTCGGCGGCGAGGATGTGCCACGGCACCACGTTGGCGTGGTGCTCCATGTGCGTGAGCACGATGGCGTCGCCCTCACGGAGGTTGGCGCGTGCCCACGAGTACGCGACGAGGTTGATGGCCTCGGTGGCGTTGCGCACGTAGACGATCTCGTGGGGATGGGCGGCGTTGACGAATCCCGCGACCTTGGCCCGCGCCGCCTCGAACGCGGCGGTGGCCTCCTCCGCGATCGTGTACACACCGCGGTGCACGTTGGCGTTGTACTCGCGGTAGTAGCGGTCCATCGCGTCGAGCACCGCGAGCGGCTTCTGCGACGTGGCCGCGGAGTCGAGGTACACCAGGCGCTTGCCGTGCACCTGGCGCTTCAGGATCGGGAAGTCGGCCTTGATGTGCGCGACATCGAGTGGGCTGTCGAGGCTCATGCCGCGCCTCCATGGCGCCATTCGCTGGCGCTCATGCCGCGACCTCGTCCTTGAACGCCTCGAAGCCCTCGGCCTCGATGCGGCGCGCCAACTCGGGGCCCCCGTTGGCGACGATGCGGCCGTCGAGCAGCACGTGCACCGCGTCGGGGGTGAGGTGGTCGAGGATGCGCTGGTAGTGCGTGATCAGGAGGATGCCGAGCGCGGGGCGCGAGCTGCGGACCTCGGCGATGGCGTCGGCCACGAGCCGCAGCGCGTCGATGTCGAGACCACTGTCGGTCTCGTCGAGGATCGCGACGTCGGGCTCCATCATCGCCATCTGCAGGATCTCGTTGCGCTTCTTCTCGCCGCCGGAGAAGCCCTCGTTGAGGTAGCGCTCCTGGAAGCGGTCGTCCATGCCGAGGCGCTTGGTCCACTCCATCAGGGAGAGTCGGACCTCGAGCACGGACAGGTCGGGGATGCCCTTGCGGACGGCCATCGCCTGGCGCAGGAAGTTGAGGACGCTGACCCCCGAGATCTCCTCGGGGTGCTGGAAGCCGAGGAAGATGCCGCGCGCGGCCCGCTCGTCGGTGGGGAGGGCGGTGACGTCCTCGCCCTGGAAGCGGATGGCGCCGCGGGTGATCTCGTAGGCGGGGTTGGCGAGCAGGGTGTTGGCGAGCGTCGACTTGCCCGAGCCGTTGGGGCCCATGAGGGCGTGGACCTCGCCCTCGGCCACCGTCAGGCTCAGGCCGCGCAGGATCTCGGAGCCGTCGACGGTGACGTGCAGGTCGTCGATCTCGAGGAGTGGGGCGGCCGCCATGGCCGACCATTCTATTAGCACTACCGCCGTAGTGGAAACCCGGAAACCAGTGAAAGACGGAGCGAGCGGAGCGAGTGAGCGCGGAGAGGTGACTACTCGGCGACGTCGAAGGCGCTGACGATCTTCTCCGGGGTGAGGCGGACCAGGAGCTCGCCGGGCACGCCGTTGCGCCGGCCGAACTCGTCGGCCCGGTCGGCGCCCATGTAGCGGCCCCCGATCACGCCGGCCCAGTGGCGGACGTCGTCGAGGTCCTCGGAGATGGCCACCGGACCCTCGAGGGTCACGAACGAGAACGGTGCCGCGTCGTCGTCGACGGTCATCGCCGCGTACCCCGTGCGGCGGAGGTTGCGGCCCTTCACCGTGCTCTCGCCGGTGTTGAACACGATCGTGCCGTCGTCGGCGACCGCGTACCAGACCGGTGCGACGTGCGGTCGGCCGTCGGCGCGGGTGGTGGCGAGGATCGCGGGGCGAGCCGGCAGCGCCGTGAGGAACGAGCGCACCTTGTCGTCGTCCATCGGGCGGTAGGCCATCAAGCGAGGTTACGGGCGGGCGAGGGTAGGCCTCAGCGCACGAACGAGAGCGAGAGCGCGAAGTCGCCGGCGGGGTCGGTCCACCACTCGGTGAGGTGGAAGCCGGCGGCGGCCAGCTCCTGCTCGACCCGGTCGCGACGGAACTTGGCGCTGATCTCGGTGCGGAGCTCTTCGCCTGCCGCGAACTCGACGTCGAGCCCGAGGGCACGGACGTGCACGGTCTGCGCCCGTTGCGACCGCAGCCGCATCTCGATCCACTCCTCGTCGGCGTTCCACACGGCCACGTGGTCGAACGTGTCGGGATCGAAGTCGGCGTCGAGCTCGCGGTCGAGCACCGCCAGCACGTTGCGGTTGAACTCGGCGGTCACGCCCGCGGCGTCGTCGTAGGCAGCGACGAGTCGACCGGTGTCCTTCACGAGGTCGGTGCCGAGCAGGAGCGCGTCGCCGGGCGCGAGCGTCGCCGCCAGATCGGCGAGGAACTGGGCGCGTGGCGCGGGTGCGAGGTTGCCGATCGTGCTGCCGAGGAACGCGACGAGCCGGGTGCCGCCATCGGGGAGGTCACCCAGGTGGTGCTCGAAGTCGCCGACGACCGCGTGCACGCGCACGCCGTCGTACTCGCGCGCCGACGCCGGCGGCCGCGTCGCGCAGCGTCTGCTCGCTCACGTCGAAGGGCACGAACCGCTCGAGCGTTCCCGCGTCGCGGAGCGCGTCGAGGAGCAGGCGCGTCTTCTCGGATGTTCCCGAACCGAGCTCGACCAGCGTGTCGGCCTTGGTGAGCTCGGCGATCGTCGCGGCGCGTGCTCGACGAGGATCGAACGCTCGGTGCGGGTGGGGTAGTACTCGGGCAGCCGGGTGATCTCGTCGAACAGCTCGCTGCCGCGGTCGTCGTAGAACCACTTGGGCGGGAGCGTCTTCGGCGTGGCACCGAGGCCGGCGCGCACGTCGGCCTCGAGCGCGCGAGTGGTCGTCGTCGGGTTCGAGGTGCACGTCGACGGTGACGTCGGTGGCTGCATGGGAGTTCCCTTCGGGGGAGGTCCTTCGGAAGGCGGTCTCAGAGTGGGGTGTCGGCGGCGCCGTCGGGCGTGAGCACGGTGACCGTGCGATCCGGGATCTCCACCCAGCCCGGCTCGTCGTCGGTGGGTTCGGACGCGATCACCGGGCCGCGTCGGAACAGCGAGTTGCCGACCGCGCGTGGCGTGCACGAGCGCACCGTCGGTGAGCAGCAGGTTGAGCCGGCCGGTGGTGACGGCGAGCACGTCGTGCACGACGGTGGCGAGCGCCTCGGCCGGTGGCATCCCCGCCGTCGAGGTGCTGGAGCACGAGCGCGAACAGCACCTCGGTGTCGGCGTCGCCGACGATGCGCGCCCGTCGCCCCGGTTCCGCACGCGCCGCGCAGCTCGTCGCCGCGCGGCGTCGGGGAAGCCGTGGACGATGCCGTTCAGCGAGAACGACCACGTGTCGTCGACGAACGGCGCGTTGCCGGTGTCGACGAGCGTCGCGCCCGGCGACGCCAGCCGAGCCGCGGCGAGGAACGCGCCGCTGCGGAGCGAGCCGGCGCGCGCCGCGAAGTCGGCGTCGGCCCACACCGGCGTGACCGTGCGGTACCACTCGGGCGCGGTGTGCGGTGCGCCGTACCACGCAACGCCCCAGCCGTCGGGGTTGGTGTCGCCCGAGATCTGGTGCTGCGGGCGCTCGGCCTGGTGCGCGAGCGAGTGCGGGCGCGGTGAACAGCAGCTCGTCGAGGCGCGACCGGCGGCCCGAGGTACGCGAGGTGACGGCACATCAGCGGGTCATGCCGCTCGCGCGCAGCGGAAGCCGGAGAAGATCTGGCGGCGGATCGGGAAGTCCCAGTTGCGGAACGTGGTGCGCACGGCCGCGGGGTGCGTCGCCCACGAGCCCCCGCGCAGCACCTTGTAGTCGGGCCCGAAGAACACCTCGGAGTACTCGCGGTACGGGAAGGAACGGAACCCGGGATACGCGAGGAAGTCGGACGCCGTCCACTCCCACACGCCGCCGAGCATCCCGTGCACCCCGTGCGCGCTCACGACGTCGTCGTGCGTGCCGACGGCTGCAGGTGCGAACCGGCGCGGCTCCTCGCGCCAGAGGTCGGCGCCGGCGAGGGGCGTGCCCTGCGCGGCCACTTCCCACTCCGCCTCGGTGGGGAGGCGCGCGCCCGACCAGCGCGCGAACGCGTCGGCCTCGTACCAGCACACGTGTTGCACGGGCTCGGTGGCGGGAGCGGCTCGCGTGCGGCCGAAGCGTCGACGCACCCAGGAACCGTCGGCGCGTCGCGCGCCAGTGCTGCGGTGCGACGAGCCCGGCTTCGGTGCGCCACGCCCAGCCGGCGTCGCTCCAGTGCTCGGGGTCGTCGTACCCGCCGGACTCCACGAACTCGCTGGTACGCGGCGTTGGTGACCGCGGTGGTGTCGATCCGGTAGGGGGCGAGCTCGACGACGTGTGCCGGGCGCTCGTTGTCGTACGCCCACGGGTCGGTGTCGGTGCCGAGCGTGTAGCTCGCCGCCGGGGATCAGCACGTCCGCCGCGAGGGCTGCCGCGTCGGGCGCGGCGCGGCGCGGGCGTGCCGTCGCCGTCGGCCGCCGGGTGCGCGAAGTCGTCCATGAGCTGGAGCGTCGCGAGCAGGGTCTCGTCGTGCTGGTGCTCGTGCTGCACGACCATCCCGTACACGAACCCGCCCGCGAGCAGCGGGTCGCCCCCATCGCGATCGAAGGCGTCGAGCTCGAGCGTGTCGAGCACCGCGAGCGCGCGTGCGCGTACCGCGGCGTCGAACTCGCGCGCGCCGGCCGCGTCGAGGATGTCGAGCGCGGGCCGGTCGCGGCGCGGGTGCTTGAACGCGTCGTACACGTCGTCGTACGCCGCGTCGGTGGGCGGCGCGCCCGCCAGCTCGCGCACGAGCCACAGCTCCTCGTAGTGGCCGATGTGCGCGAGGTCCCAGCACAGCGGCGACATGAGCTCCGACACCTGCCCTCGTTGCGCGGGTTCGGGAACCGGCGCGAGCAGGCCGAGCGTGCGGCGGCGCGACTCCTCGAGCGCGGCGACGATCTCCGGCTTCGTGACCACGTGCGTCTCGACGACCACCTCGGGCGCCACGTCAGACGCCACGTCAGACAGCTGGCGGGATGTCCGGCCCAGTCGTCGAGCAGGTCGTCGGCAGGGCAGCGGGATCGGCGGACGAATCGTTCGGCGTACTCCTCGGCCGCGTCGACGGTGGCCGGGTCGGCTCCCGTCCGCTCGAGCGCGAGGAGCGCGGCGTCGAAGCACCACCGCGCGGCCTCGCCGAGCGCGGGGTCGTGCAGCGCCTCACGGGCCGCCGTGCTCCAGCGCTCGCGCACCGGCGCGGTGGCCGCCGTCGCGCACTCCGCCGCGAGCGGGTCGTCGAGCAGGGCGACGGTGACCGCGACGGCCACCGGCCACCACTCCTCGGGCAGCGCGTCGATCATGCGCAGCTCGAGCCACCCGCGCGGGCGCACGGGCGGGAAGAGAGTGGTGACGTGATAGGCGAGGTCGTCGGCGGTCGGCCAGCCGAGCGCGTGGCCGTCGACGATCCACTGCTCGAACGACTGCCGCGGCTGCACCGCGACGCTGTGGGCGTCGTCGACGCAGATCATCATCACCGGCGCGTCGAGCACGTAGCGCGCCCAGTCGGACGCGCCGCCGCGTCGCGGTCGTGGCGCCGGGCCGACGTGGTGCGCGCGGGGTCGATGGCCTGCCACACCGCGAGCGCGCGTCGATCGGAACCCCGAGGGCCGACCGCCGGCGTCGAACGGCGAGTTGGCGAAGCACGCCGTGAGCACGGGCCCGAGGTCGTGGGCGCGCCGCCAGCGGTCGTCGACCTCGTCGGCCGCGCCGATGTCGACGTTCACCTGGATCGACGCGGTGTTGCGCATCATCGTGCGGCCCGCGGGCCACGACGCGTCGAAGTACTCCTCCATCGCGCGAGTAGCGGGGCTCGTGGAGGACGCGTGCCCGTTCGCCGCGGGTGTCGATCCCCGCGCCGACGAGGTCGATCCCTGCGTCGGCCAGGGCATTGCGCACGGTGGCGGTGTCGGCGCGCATCGCGACGAGGGCGGCGCCGAGACCGACGGCCGGGGGTCCGCTCAGCTCCAGTTGCCCGCCGGGCTCGAACGTGAGCCGGCTGTGTCCGGGAAGCGCAGGGATGCAGGGCGCGCGAGCGCCTCGGGTGTGCACGCGGCGCCGTCACGCGCGACCGCGATCCATTCGAGCTCGACGCCGACCTTGCGGCCCTCGTGCTCTCCGGGCGGAGCGTTCCGGAACACCTGCTCGTCCACGAAGCGGTGGACGTCGGCGACGGTGAGGGTGCGGGTCGGCGCGGGCATCGTCAGCGGTGACCGAAGTGGGCGGCGACCCAGGTGAGGTTGCGCACGGGAGCGGACCACAGGTACCAGGAGTTCACGGTTCGCCTCCTCGGGGGCGGGGAGCAACGGGGCGAGACAGCGGGGGCTTGCGTGGTGCAGTCCCGGCTCCGGCCGGAACGTTGCACGGCATTCGGAGGTGGGAGCGTGCCCGGATGACCGTCGGGGTCAAACCCTACTGTGCTGCCGTGGACCGGCCGATCGACCTGGGCTTCGAGACGATCGGCAACGCCACGCTCGTCGTCCACGACCGGGAGCCCGTCCTCGCCACCGACCCGTGGGTCGAGGGCTCGGCCTACTTCGGGAGCTGGGGGCTGTCGTACCCGGTTCCTCCCGCCCAGACCGCCTCGATCCTCGCCGCGGGCGCGGTGTGGTTCTCGCACGGCCACCCCGACCACCTCAACCCGGCGTCGCTGCCCCGGTTCCGCGACACCCGGATCCTGCTGCCCGACCACGTGGGTGGTCGGATCGCCCGTGACCTCACCCGTGACGGCTACCGGGTCGAGGTGCTCCCGGACGCCACGTGGGTCCGGATCTCCGATCGGGTGCGGGTGCTCTGCATCGCCGACGAAGGCCAGGACGCGGTCCTGCTCGTCGACGTCGGCGGCGAGCTGGTCGTGAACCTCAACGACGCGCAGGACCGCGGCTGGGGCGGGCTGGTGAAGCGGGTGATCCGGGCGTTCCCGCGCTCGTTCCTGCTGCGCCTCAGCGGCTACGGCGACGCCGACATGATCAACTTCGTCGACGACGACGGCGCGCGGGTGCCGAGCGTGGCCCAGCTCCGCAAGGAGGCTGGCTTCGAAGTGGGTGCCGACGTGGCGCGCATGACCGAGACGTTCGGTGCGACGCACTTCGTGCCCTTCAGCTCGTTCCACCGGTACCAACGCACCGACAGCGTGTGGGCCAACGAGTGGACCACGCCGGTGTCGGCGTACGAACGCGGCTTCGCATCGGACCGCGTGACGTTGCTTCCCGCGTTCGTCCGCTACGACGTGACGACGGGATCGTGGGAAGCGATCGATCCACCCGCCGCCGCCGACGTCGCGTTCGCGCCCGAAGCGTTCGGCGACGACTGGTCGGAACGGCTCGAGCGCGACGACATCGACGCGTTGCGCCGTTACTTCACCGAGATCCAGCGCCTGGCGCGTCACGTCGACCGCGTCGTGTTCCGCGTCGGCGACGAGGAGCACGCGATCGACCTCGGCGGGCGCGACACCGGACGGTCGGTCACCTTCGCGGTGCCGCGCGCGTCGCTGATGCGTGCGGTCGAGTGGGAGATCTTCGACGACCTGCTCATCGGCAACTACATGACTGCCGCGCTGCACGGGCCGTGGCCGAGCTCGAAGCTCTACCCGGGGTTCACGCCGTGGGTCACGAAGTACGCCGACAACGGTCGCGCCCGCACCGACGCCGAGCTGCGCGCGTACTTCGCCGAGTACCGGCGTCGTCTCGGTCTCACCACCTGGTTGCGCAGCTCACTCGAACAGCGGGCCAAGGACTCGGTGCGCGCCCGTCTCTCCGCCGATTCGCCCACGTACCAGAAGGCCCGCGAGGTGTACACCCGGGCCAAGGGCGCCGGCTGAACCGTCCGTCGTTCGTCGCTACCTCGAGGCGACGACCTGCTCGAACAGCTCGGCGAAGCGCGGCGCGGGCGGCGTGAACGCGGGCCGCCGGGCCCGGCGGCGTTCGGGCGACGTCCGCTCGGGCAGCAGGTCGAGCAACGCCTTCGGCGAGGGCGTCGGCATCGCCGGGGGGCACGACCAGCGCGGTGCCGGCGGTGGCGCGGGCCACGATCTCGGGCGGCCCACCGTGGTCGCTCGCCACCGCGGGTGCACCGCTGGCCAGGGCCTCCACCAACACGAGGCCGTACGACTCCGGCTCCACCGACGGGAACGCGAGGACGTCGAGGTCGGCCATGACGTCGGGCACGTCGTCGCGCGACTCGAGGAGCTGCGCGCCCGGCGTGTCGGCCACCCGGTCGCGGAGTCGTGCCGCGTACGCGTCCTGACCGAGCACCGGGCTCCCGACGATCACGAGCCGCGCGTCGGGGCGCGCCGCGCGCAGCGATCGCGTACGCGTCGAGCAGCACGTCGAGTCCCTTCAGCGGATCGAGGCGCGCCACCGCACCGACGAGCGGCACGTCGTCGGGGATGTCGACCCGGCTGCGGAACGCGCCTGCGTGCGCCGGCGAGAACTCGTCGGGATCGAGGTACTCGTCGAGCACGACGACGTTCGCGGGGTCGAGTTGCGCGGCGACCGCGTACGAGACCGCGACCACGCGCGTCGCGAAGTGTCGGCACAGCGCGCGCTCGACGCGCAACGCCGCGCCCGACTGCACGACGATCTCGCGCGCGTGCACCACGTGGGGGAGGCCGAGCGCGCGCGCCGCGGCCCACCCGTACCAGGTGTGCAACGAGTTGGAGTGCACGACGTCGGCGTGGAGGCGGCGCGCCAGGGCGGTGAGCCGGGCCACGGCCACCGGCCAGCCGACCGCGTAGCCAGCCCACTCGCCGGCGCCGTGGCTGGTCGACAGCCGCGCCATCGGCACGACGTGCAGGGTCGCGCCCGCGGCCTCGAACTCGGCCGCGAGCGGCGACGGGCCCGGGACGGCGATGTGGAAGTCGAAGTCGCCCCGTGGGAGGCTCCGCACGAGCCGAAGGAGCGCCTGGTCCGACCCACCCCGTTCCGCGACCGGTTGCACGGAGAGGATCGTGATCGTGCGGGTTGCCGTCAACGTCGAACAGTTGCTCCACGAAGCGCCGGGTGGCATCGGTCGCTACACGGCGGAGCTGTTGAGGCTACTCCCGGGTCAAGGCGTCGACGTGACGCCGTTCTCGGCGCGTCACCCGCGTGCCGACGTCCTCCGCGCGCTGCACGCGCACGACCTCGACGGCCTCGATCCGGTCATCCTCCCGCTCCCCGCGCCTCTGCTCTACGACGCCTGGCACCGGCTCGGGGTGGCCGGTCCGGTTCGTCGCGTGGCGCCGGTCGACCTCGTGCACGCGCCTTCGCCGGCAGTGCCGCCGACGGGCCGGGTGCCGCTCGTCGTGACCGTCCACGACGCCGCACCACTGGTCATGCCCGAGGCGTTCACCCGTCGGGGGGTGAAGTTCCACCGCCAGGGGTTCGCGGCGGCGGCGAAGCGCGCCCGGCTCGTGATCGCGGTGTCCGAGTTCTGCGCCGACGAGGTCACCACCCACACCGCGATTCCTCGGGACCGGATCCGTGTCGTCCCCAACGGTGTCGACCGCGTGCGTGCGACCGACGAGGCCGTGCACAGGGCCCGGTCGATCTACGCGGTCGACGACGCGCCCTACGTGTTCTGGGCGGGCACCTTCCAGCCCCGCAAGAACGTGCGGGTGCTCCTCGATGCGTTCGCCCGCCTCGATCCCGAGGTGGTGCCGCACCGCCTGGTGCTCGCCGGGCCCCCGGGCTGGAAGCCCGATGACGCCGACGCCGAGGTCGCGCGCGGCCTCGGCGATCGTGTCCGCCTCCTCGGCCCGGTGCACCGGGAGCAGCTGTTCCCGCTGTTCGCGGGCGCCGACCTCTTCGCGTTCCCGAGCCACCACGAGGGCTTCGGCATCCCGGTGCTCGAAGCGATGGCGCAAGGCACGCCGGTGGTGTGCTCCGACATCCCGGCGCTGCGCGAGACCGCGGGTGACGCCGCGGTGTTCGTCGCGCCCGACGACGTCGACGGTTGGATCGATGCGATCACCATGCTCCACGAAGACACCGGCGCCCACGCCGCGCCTCGTGGAGGCGGGCAGCGCGCGGGTCGCGAACTACTCGTGGGAACGGTGCGCTCGCGAGACCGCGGCGGTGTACCGCGAGGCGCTCAGCGGGTGAGACTGCCGACCGGGTGAGACTGCCTACCGCGTGAGCACGTCGACGCCGTCGTCGGTGACGAGGATGGTGTGCTCGAACTGCGCGGTGCGGGAACCGTCGGCGGTGGCCGCGGTCCAGCCGTCGGACCAGATGACGGGCTGGATGCTGCCCATCGTGATCATGGGTTCGATGGTGAACACCATCCCCGGTTCCATCAGGGTGGTCAGCGCCCGCTCGTGGTAGTGCGGCACCTGCGGCGGGCCGTGGAACACCTCACCGATGCCGTGGCCCACGAAGGCGCGCACGACGTGGAAGCCGGCGGCGTGGGCGTGGACCTCGATGGCCCGGCCGATGTCGGAGATCGGCGCACCCGGTCGCACCGCCTCGATCGCGTGCTCGAGGCACTCCTCGGTGACCTTCACCAGCCGGCGTGACTCGGCGTCGACCGAACCCACGCAGAACGTGGCGTTGGTGTCGCCGTGCACACCGTCGACGTACACGGTGACGTCGACGTTCACGATGTCGCCTTCGAGGAGCGCGCGGTCGTCGGGGATGCCGTGGCAGATCACTTCGTTGACCGACGTGCACACCGACTTCGGGAAGCCCTTGTAGCGGAGCGGGCTCGGGTAGACGTGGCGCGCGAGGTGCGCCTCGTGCGCGACCCGGTCGAGCTCGTCGGTGGTGACGCCGGGTGCGACCGCCGCGCCGGTCTCGTGCAGCACGTCGCGCGCGATGCGACACGCGACGCGCATGCGCTCGATCACGTCGGCCGTCTTCACCGCGCTCTCGGTGGTGCGCACGGATGCGCCGGGCGTGGCGTAGTCGGGACGGGCGATGTCGTCGGGGACCGCGCGCTCGGGACCGACCGCGCCGGCGTGGATGAGCGCGGGCTTGTGGCAGCGCTTGTACTTCTTGCCGCTGCCGCACCAGCAGTCGTCGTTCGCCCGCAACATCGTGGAGGTCATGCCACCTCCTTCACGAACATCTCGAACGTTGACCGTCACATACGTACGCGAACTTCGAGATGTTCGTCCGCAGGGCTGAGCTCACCAGCCACGGTCGACCCACTCCTGGAGGTGCGGCCGCTCCGTGCCGATGGTGGTGTCGAGGCCGTGGCCGGGGAGCACCAGCAGGTCGGCGGGGAGCGTGAACAGCCGGCGGTCGATCGACTCGATGATCTGCTCGAAGTTGCCGCCCGGGAGCGAGGTGTTGCCGGCGCCGCCGGGGAACAGGGTGTCGCCGCTGAAGAGGATGGGGTGACCCTCGAGCAGGAACGACGTGGACCCCGCGGTGTGACCGGGGTTGTGGATGGTGCGCAGGCGGAGGTCGCCGACCTCGATGACCTCGTCGTCGGGGATCACGAAGTCGTAGGCCGGCAGCATCGACGCGTCGTCGGGCGCGATGCCCACGTCGATGCCGGCGTCGCGCACCGCTTCCACCGCCTGGATGTGGTCGAAGTGGCCGTGCGTGGTGAGCACGCGCCGGACGCCCGTGGCCTTGCTCACCTGGAGCAGGAGCTCGTGCTCGTTGGCGGCGTCGATGATGACGGCTTCGCCGGTGCCGGTGCAGCGGACCACGAACACGTTGTTCTCGAACGGCCCGACGATCAGCTTCTCGATGCGCACCGTGGGCGTCTCGTAGTGGGCGGGACGCGGCATGGGATCAGGGTACCTCCGAGCCTCTTCGATCCGGCCCGGATCCGGCTCGGGCCCACCCGGTGGCCTGGCTCGACGCGAGGCCGGTCCGGTAGCGTTCGCGCCAGTTCTTGCACCAGCCCTATCCCAGTACCAGCCGGGGGACTCAACCGTGAACTTCGCCTTCTCCGACGAGCAGGAGCAGCTGCGCGACGCCGTGCGTCGATTCCTCGAGGCGAAGTCGCCGTCGACCGAGGTGCGGCGGCTGATGGAGACCACCGAGGGCTACGACCCCGCGGTGTGGGCGCAGATGGCGAACGAGCTCGGTCTCCAGAGCCTCCACATCCCCGAGGAGTTCGGCGGCCAGGGCTTCACCTTCGTCGAGCTCGGCATCGTGCTCGAGGAGATGGGCCGCGTGCTGCTGTGCGCCCCGTACTTCTCGACCGTCGTGCTCGCGGCCGACGCCATCATCAACGCCGGCACCGACGACCAGAAGGCGAAGCTGCTGCCCGGCATCGCCGCCGGTGAGACCATCGCCGCCCTCGCGTTCACCGAGCCCAACGGCAAGTGGGACGCCGACGGCATCGAGATGGTGGCCAAGGGGTCGGGCGACAGCTACACGCTCGACGGCACCAAGATGTTCGTGATCGACGGCCACACCGCCGACCTGATCGTGGTCGCGGCCCGGCTCGAGGGCACGAGCGGCGAGGACGGCATCTCGTTCTTCACCGTCGACGCCGGCGCCTCGGGCCTCACCCGCACCGCCCTCGCCACGATGGACCAGACCCGCAAGCAGGCGAAGCTCGAGTTCGCCAGCGTGGCGGCCACGCCGCTCGGTGAGCCCGGCGCCGGCTGGGCCGCGCTCTCGAAGACGCTCGACCAGGCCGCGGCGATGTCGTGCAACGAGATGGTCGGTGGCGCCCAGCAGGTGCTCGACATGTCGGTCGAGTACGCCAAGGTGCGCGTGCAGTTCGGCCGGCCGATCGGGTCGTTCCAGGCGATCAAGCACAAGTGCGCCGACATGCTCCTCGAGGTCGAGTCCAGCAAGTCGGCTGCGTACTACGCCGCCTGGGCGGCCGCCGAGGACAACGAGGAGCTGCCGGTCGGCGGCGAGCCTGGCCAAGGCGTACTGCTCCGACGCCTACTTCCACGCCGCCGCCGAGAACATCCAGATCCACGGCGGCATCGGCTTCACGTGGGAGCACGACGCGCACCTCTACTTCAAGCGCGCGAAGAGCTCCGAGATCCTCCTCGGTGACGCGACCTACCACCGCGAGCTCCTCGCCCAGCGCATCGGCATCTGACCGACCCGATTCGGTCACCGCGGTCGTCAGCCGCGCCACCGCGAGCCGGGAGCGCCCCGGAATCCGGGGTGACAGTTCGCTAACGTTCCTGCGGTGGCGGTCCTGGTCGTGTTGCTCGCGGTGGTCGTCGCGCTCTTGGCGCTCCTGGTCGCCGGTCTGCTGCGCAGCCACGCCGAGATCCTCCGGGCCCTGCACGCCCTGGGCGTCGACATGGACCCGGCGCGCACCGACGCCGGTTCCGGTGTCACCACGCCCGTCGGCGCGCCCACCAACCGTGCTTCCGGCATCCGTTCGTCCGAGGTGCCGAAGCGGCCGTCCCGCAGCGCGGTCGACGTCGTCGGCACGACGCCCGAGCACGACGCGATCAGCATCGCGGTCGCCGGCGCGCAGCACCTCACGCTCCTCGCGTTCCTCTCGAGCGGGTGCGGTTCGTGCCTCGCGTTCTGGGACGTGTTCCGCGACGGCGGGCCCGTCGAAGTGCCCGGTGACGCGCGGCTCGTGTGCGTGAGCAAGGACGCGGGCGAGGAGAGCGTCGCGAGCATCCGTCGGCTCGCGCCGCTCGACGTCCCGACGGTGATGTCGAGCAAGGCCTGGGCCGACTACGACGTGCCGGTCGCGCCGTTCTTCGTGCTCGTCGACGGCGAGTCGGGCGAGGTCATCGGCGAGGGCGCGGCCAACGAGTGGGGTCAGGTGCAGTCGCTGCTGCGCACCGCGCTCGACGACGCCGACATGCTCGACCGCAAGGGCAACCTCAAGGGCGGACGCCGGGGCAAGCCCAAGGCCGACCTCCTGCGCGAAGCCCGCGCCGACCGCGACCTCCTCGCCGCGGGCATCCGCCCCGGTGATCCCAGCCTCTTCACCCTGTCGGGGCTCGAGCCGGACGACCAGGGACCCGAACGATGACCGACCTCGCCGCGCACGGCATCGAAGTGTCGCTTCCCGCCGGCTGGGAAGGTCGGGTGTTCAAGCGGCCGTCCGCCGGCGACGTCTCCGCGTCCGCAGCCGACGGCCCGCCCGCGCCCGAAGGCGAGACGACGCACGCCGTGCTCCACGCGTCGACGATCGCGCTCCCGCCGGGGATCGGCGACTTCGCCAGCGGTGCGGTCGACAAGCTCGGCAATGACGACGTGATCGTGGTGCTGTTCGAGTACGACCCGTCGAGCATCGACACGCCGCTGTTCAAGAGCGTCGGCCTCCCGCGCAGCCTCACGGCCGACGACTTCAGCCCCAACGTCATGCAGCGCGCCATCCGCGGCCAGGCGGGCGTGCAGAAGTTCTTCAACGACCAGGGCCGAGCGTTCTGCCTGTACGTGGTGATCGGCTCGTTCGCCCGGCGGCAACAGCTCGTGAAGCGGGTGAACGACGTCCTGGCCACGCTCACGATCGAGCCGCTCGACGCGACCGCGAACACCACGCCGAGCAGCACGACCACACCGCCTACGACCGACGGCCCTACCACCGGCGCGCCCACCACCGACGTGCCCACCACGACGCTCGAGCCCACCACCACGACGCTCTCGGGGACGACGCCGGCGGGTGCCGGCGGCGAGGCGCCGTGAGCGTCCTCGCCGGCCCGTTCGCGATCGCGGCCGTGCTCCTGGCCGTCGGCGGCGCCGCCAAGGCGGTGCGGCCACGTGACACCGCGCAGGCACTGACCGCGGTGGGGCTGCGGTTCCGCGCGCGTCCTTCCCGCGCGCGTCGCCGTGCGCATCGGCGGTGCGATCGAGGTCGTGATCGGCGTTGCCGCGCTGCTCGTCGGTGGACCGGTGCTGTGCGCGCTGGTTGCCGCGAGCTACGTCGCGTTCACCGGCTTCGTGGTGGTCGCCTTGCGCACCGGCGCGCCGATCAGCTCGTGCGGTTGCTTCGGCAAGGCCGACACGCCGCCGAGCATCGTGCACGTCGTGCTCGACCTGCTGTTCGCCGGCGTCGCGACCGCCGCCGCGGTCACCGGCGACGTCGCCCTCCCCGACGTGCTGCGCGACCAGCCGTTGGCCGGGATCCCGTTCCTGATGCTCCTCGCGATCGGATGCGCCCTGGTGTTCCTCGCGTTCTCTGCGCTCCCCAAGACGATGGCTGCCGTCCGAGAGGTTGCTGCATGACCGACGTTCCGAGCGGGGGTCCCAGCGAGAGCAAGGGCGTCGCGTTCACGAACTGGCTCGTGAGCAAGGCGGCGGGCGTGCTCGAGCGGAAGTCGAGCCGCCGCGGGTTCATCATGGGATCGGCGATGGTCGGCTCGGCCGTCGCGGTCGCCGGGTGCGCGCCCGGCACCCAACCGGGAACGCCGTACAGCCACATCACCGACTGCGCGGGCGGGCTCTGCACCGACGGCTACACCGAGTTCTGCTGCACCATCAACAGCGGGTTGAACGCGTGCCCGACGGGCAGCTTCATCGGCGGCTGGTGGCGCGCCGACTACTCCAGCTTCTGCAGCGGCACCCGGTACTACATGGACTGCATGCAGAACTGCTGCGGTCCCGACCTCGGGAACGGGTTCTGCGCCGGCTGCACCGAGTGCAGCTGCGGGGGTGGCTGCGACACCCGGCGCATCTACTGCAACTACTTCCGCTACGGGCAGTGCCACCAGGAGATCGGCATCACCGGTCCGATCGCGTGCCGCGTGGTCACGTGCGTGCCGCCGTACACGATCGCCGACTACGCGTGCACCACGGCCGCGGCCGTCGACAACTCCACCGCCGAACACGCGCCCGCGCACGGATGCGCGCCACCGGCGCCACCGCCGCCGCCAGTGCTGCCCGTGCCCGTCGGCGTGTCGTCGCCGGAGGCGGGCAAGCTCGCGATGTTCTACCGGGGTGCGGGCGGGAACATCTTCGGCTTCCTCTCCACCGGTGGCACATCGTTCCAGGGCGGTCAGCTCGGACCTGCCGTCACCTCCGCGGTCACGTCGGCGTCCGACGCCACGGGGATCTACGCGTTCGGCCGCGGCTTCGGCGACGCGCTCTGGTACAACCGCCTCGCCAACAACGCGTGGTCGGGTCCGCAGGTCTTCGGCGGCGTGCCGCTCACGTCCGACCCGGTCGCGGTCACCGCACCGAACGCGATCTACCTGTTCGGGCGTTCGTCGGCCAACCAGCTGTGGCACGGCCACATCGACAGCGGCACGTGGTCGGGGTGGTACCCGATGCAGGGGAACCTGTCGTCCGACGTCGCCGCGGTGTCGAGCAGCTACGGGCTGCACGTCTTCGCCCGGCAGGTCGACGGCCAGCTCTGGACCCGCCTGCTGAGCGGCGGCGCGTGGAGCGCGTGGACCGCGCTCGGCGGATCACCCAAGGCCACGCCCACCGCGGTCGCCACGGCGAACGGTGTCTACGTGTTCATCCTCAACGCCGACGGTGCGCTGTGGACCCGCCGCTACAACGGCTCGTGGGGTGGCTGGTCGACGCTGGGTGGCCAGTGGCAGGGCACGCCGTCGTCGGCGGTCGACGGCGCCGGCAGCGCGTACCTCGTCGCGCGTGGCACCAACGGGCACATCTTCTGCAACAAGCTGATCAACGGGAACTGGACCGGCTATCAGGATCTGGCGGGGAACACCACGTCGTCGCCGGTCGTGGTCTCGGCCACGAGCTTCGTGTCCGTCTTCGTGCGCGGCATCGACAACTCGATGTGGACCGGGCGCTTCACCCCCGGGTGGTCCGGCTTCCAGCCCCTCGGTGGCACCGTCAACGCCACCGACGCACTCATCGCGTGATCGGGCGCGCCACGTCGCCGCGTCGCAGGAGCCACGCGCCGCGTCGCAGGAGTCGGCGCGGCCGCAGCACTGCTCGTCGTCGCGCTCGCCGCCGGCCCGCCCGCTGGCGCGGTCGACACCACGTCGCCGGGCTCGCCGCAGGGCAACGTGACGCCGACGCTCCAGCCCACCCCCGGTGTCGCGGTGGTGGCGCAGTCGGCCCCGGTCGACGGCCAGGTCGCGCTGGTCCTCCACAACGGCACGACGAAGCCGGTGCGCGTCGACCTCCTCACCGCGGTCGCGACCCGCAGCGACGGGGGGCTCGCGGTTCGTGCGCGCACGGCGAAGGCCTACCCGCAGGTGCTCGCGCCCGATCAGCTCGCCCTCGCCTCGGTGACCTACCGCAAGCAGTCGCTCGTCACTGGCGCCACGATCGCGGTCAAGGTGCGCAGCACGCGCGTGTCGGCGTCCCGCGCCCGGCGTGTCGTGTCGGTCGGTGATCTCGTCCTCTCGGCGCCGCTGACCGGCGCGGTCGCGCAGACCCTCGGGGCCACGGTCACGAACGCCACGACCAACTGGACGGCGCACCTCCCCGAAGTGGCGGTGGTGTGCTTCGGTGAGGCCTCCACCCCGACGACGTTCGCCTCGGCGCGGGCGTCGACGCGCCGGATCGCACCCGGGAAGACCGCGCCGGCGACGGTGCCGCTCACGTTGCTGTGCCCCACCTACCTGGTCGCCGCCCGAGCGTCCTAACGTTCCGCCCGTGGCGGTCGTCATCGGGTTCCTGGTCGTAGGGGTGGTGATCGCCATCGCCGCGTTCTTCGTGACCCGGGAGGCGACCCGCGATCGCGAAGCAGCCGCCGCCGGCGCTGTACCACCTCGACGACGCCCTCGCGTGGGTCGTCGACAACCTTCCCGACGACGTCGCGGCGACGCTCACCGTCGACGACGTCCGGCGCATCCTCGAGTTCCAGGTCGAGTACTTCAAGCGCAAGGGCGTGTCGGCGAACGGTTCCACCGCCTACCCGGCGGGGACGGTGGTCATCGGCGGGTCGGAGACGGTCGACTACGTGCTCGAGCGCTGCGCGGCGACCGGCGAGAGCTACCTCCCCGAGCAGGTGTACGGCGTGATCGACACGCAATTGAGCTACTTGCGCGCCATCGGTGCCGTCGGTCCTCCCGCCGAGTCCGACCCCGAGCTCGGGCACTGACTCCGAAATTTCCCCCGCGCCGACCGCCTTCCGTGGTACAAGTTTCCGTACCAGAGAAAGGAGGTGGTCCAACACATGCATGATCAACATGGGACCCTGGAGGTGCGCGGCCGCTGAGGCAGCCGTCATCCTTTGACAGCAGGACCGCCTTGCGGAATCCACACTGCCGCACCGGCGCCGAGGAACGGTTGGGAGTTGGTCCCACCCAAGCAACCCGTTCGGCGTTCACTCAACTGAACTGACGGAGGGCGCTTCGGCGCCCTCCGTCGCGTTCTGGCCGTCGCGTTCTGGCCGTCGCGTTCTGGGCACGTAGTCTCACCGGCCATGAGCCGACCGACGCGCTTCGAGGAGTTCCGCTACCTCGGCGACAAGCGCAAGCAGGTCGTCTTCGACCTCGACACCGACGACGCCGGCGCCCAGGAGGCCATCGCCGAGCTGCTGGCGTCGGAGCAGTTCGCCGCCTTCTCGCCCGACACGCTGGCCGAGGCCCGCAACCGCGGCTACCACCCGCACCCGAGCGCACCGCGAGCCCGTCGCCGCCGACTGACTCCGTGGCTGGGGGCCGATCAGGTGGGGTCAGCGAGCGTGGGCAGCGCTTCGACGCAGCCCTTCAGGCGCGCCGCGAACGCGACGTCGGAGAGCGCCGGCTCACTCGGGAGCGACGCGGGGTCGTCGGGGAGGCCGTCGAGCTCGACCCACGACGTGCAGCCGCCGTACCCGCGTCCCACGGCACCGTGACCGGCTCGACCAGCCGGTGCACGCGGAGCGCCAGCACCCACAGCGGGTCGCGCTTCTTCCAGCCCAAGCCGGGACGCGGCGTAGTCGTCGGTCCAGATGAGCTTGGACGCGATGGCGTCGAGCTGCTCGGGCTCGGTGACCGTCGCCAGCTTCACGACGTCGGCCCAGCCCTCGATCGTGATCGGCTCGCCGACCGGCGCCGCATGCGCGAGGTCGATCCAGTGCCGGTAGGGCTCCTTCAGCAGCTCGGGCTTCTGGTGCTCGGCCGTCGGGTACAGCCAGAACCGGGTGGCCTGCACCGAGAAGTGCCGGCCGTCCTCGCGCAGGCCGCCCTTGCGCACGTCGAGGATCTGCTCGCCCTCGAGCAGCGCGTGCACGATGGCGGCCCATTCCTTGCACGCCGGTGCCATGTGTCCACAATAGGCGGGCCATGGACGACACCATCCTGTCCGGAGACCTCAAGCTCTCGGCCCACGTGGCCGTGCCGAACCCGCCGCTGCCGAGCCTCGGCCTCGTGCTGTGCCACGGACTGCCCAACCCACCGCGTGGCGCGGCGACGGTCGGTACGACCTATCCCGACCTCGCCGACCACATCGCCAACGAAGCCGGGTGGACCGTCCTCACGTTCAACTTCCGCGGCACCGGCACGTCGGAGGGTGACTTCTCCGCGCACGGTTGGCTCGACGACCTGCGCGCCGCCGTCCGCGCGCTCGCACGCGCGTCCCGACGTGCGCGGGGTGTGGGTCGCGGGCTTCGGGCACGGCGGAACGTTCGCGGTGTGCGAAGCGGCCGACGATCACCTCGTGCGCGGCGTGGCGACGATCGCGGCGCCGAGCACGTTGCGCGACTGGGCGCAGGATCCCGCGCGGCTGCTGGTGCACGCGCGCTCGATGGGGATGATCCGGAGCGAGGGCTTCCCGTCCGACGCGACGCGCTGGGTGCGCGACATCGGTCGGGTCGACGCGGTCGCGGCCGCGAAGCGTCTCGACCGCCGTCCCCTCCTCGTGCTGCACGGCGTGGAGGACATCGAGGTGCCGGTGGCGGATGCGCGCGCGCTCGCCGACGCCGGTCGACCCAACGCCGAGCTGCGGCTCGTGCAGGGCGCGGGCCACCGGCTGCGCCACGACCCGCGGGCGATCGCCACCCTGCTCGGCTGGCTCGGCCGTCAGGTGCCGAGCGGCACCTCGACCGACGTGCCGGCCGAGGGCTGAGGACGGACGCGAGCCGAACGCGCGGTCAGCGCGCTGCGCGGCGCCGTCCAGCACCGCGTCGAGGGTGGCGTCGAGGTCGTGCTCGGGTTGCCAGCCGGTCGCACCGACCAGCTTCGTGTTGTCACCGACGAGCACGGGCACGTCGACCGCGCACGAGATCGGTGGCGGTGACGACGCGCAGCGGACGCCGGGCCCGGGCGAGCAAGCGCTCGGCGACGTCGCCGACGCGCACACCGTGCCCCGAGCACACGTTGTAGGCCTCGCCCGGAACCCCGTGCTCGGCGAGCAGGGCGTACACCGCGCACGACGTCGCGCACGTCGCTGAAGTCGCGCACCGGGTCACCGTTGCCGAGCGTGATCTCGTCGGTGCCGGCCCGATTGGGATCGGCGCGCTCGGCGGCCACGATCCGCGCGGCCAGACCGGGGACGAGGAACGCGGGTGACTGCCCGGGCCCGGTGTGGTTGAACGCGCGCGTGCACACCACCGCGAGGCCGTGGTCACGATGCGCCTCGAGCGCGATGGCCTCGGCGGCGACCTTTGCTCTTCCCGTACGGGCTCACGGGTCGGCACTCGGTGCTCTCGTCGACCGGGATCGACGACGGCGCGACGGTGCCGTACTGCTCGGCGCTGCCGACGACGAGCACACGCGCGACTCCCGTCGCGATGCACGCGTCGACGACTGCCCACGTGCCGCCGACGTTCACGTCGGTGAGCGCGTCGCCGTCGGTCCAGGAGGCGCCGACGTGGCTCCGCGCCGCGAGGTGGTACACGACGTCGGGTGACTCCTCGTCGATGCGGCGCGCGACGCCGTCGCGGTCGGTGATGTCGACCGGCCGCGCGTCGTCCACGTCGAGCGACACGACGTCGACGTCGAGCGCGGCGAGGTGACGGGTGAGATGACGACCGACGAAGCCGCGCGCGCCGGTGACGACCGCTTTCATGAGCCGGCCTTCACCGCGCACCGCTTCGTAGAGATCGAGGAGCTGGTCGACGGTGTCGGTCCAGGAGAAGCGCGGTGGCGGGCGCGGCCGCGTTCGACGAGCACGCGCCGGACCCCTTCGTCGGTGAGCGCGGTGGCGAGTGCGGCGGCGAGGGCGTCGACGTCGTCGGCGTCGACGACGAGCGCCGCATCGCCCACGACCTCGGGGACGGCACCGGCGTACGTGGTGACCACCGGGACGCCGGCCGCCATCGCCTCGAGCGGCGGGAACCCGAACCCCTCGTAGTGCGAGGGGAACGCCAACACCGAGGCGCCCGCGAGCAGGTCGCGGCGGTCGTCGGCCGACACGTAGCCGGGAGCGTGCACACGGTCGCGGTGGTGCGCGGCCGCGACCGAGGCGTCGAACGCATCACCGCCCCACCCGCGGGTGCCCGCGACGACCAGGACGAGCTCGGGGTCGTCGGCCGCCAGCGCGTCGAAGGCGCGCACGAGTGTGGGGAGGTTCTTTCGCGGCTCGATGGTGCCGACGGCGAGCACGTAGCGATCGCTCCCCGCGAGCACGCGGCCGCGGGTCGCGTCGCCGCCGTCGATCGGGGGGATGCCGGGGTAGACGCGCACGACGCGCTCGGCCGGCACCGCGAACGTCTCGATCACCTCGTCGCGCACGAAGTCGCTGGTGGTGTGGATCCACGCGCCCCGCCGGACGGCGCGCCGCAACAGTTCCGGGTAGTCGAGCGAATCGGTGGCCACGAACTCGGGGTAGCGCACGAAGCCGAGGTCGTACACCGACACCACCTCGCCGGCCTTCGTCGGGGGTCCCACGTAGTTGGTCGCGTGCACGACGTCGATCGGTCCGGTCCAACGCTCGACCCGTGGCCACTCCGCACGCAACCACGACTGCCGCACGAGGCGTGCAGGGAAGGTCCGGCTCGCGGCGCGCACGCCCGGCGGCACCACCGCGGCGAGGTCCTTGCGGCCGCGCAGCGTGAGGCCGTACGCGACGACCTCGACCCCGGGCCGACGGGCGAGCTCGGAAGCGATCCCGCTCACGACCTCGCCGACACCGGATCGGGGCCCGAGCAGCGGCGTGCCGTCGAGCGCCAGGCGCATCATGCCAGGCACATCATGAACGGGGCGGGACTCAGATCTCGAGCGGTTCGTGCTCGATGGCCTCGACGAGCAGGCTCAGGCTCTCGGGACCGTGCTCCCGCAGGCGGATCATCAGGAACACCGTCATCGTCACCGCTGCGCCGAGGCAGCCGGCGAGGTAGCCCAGCTCGCTCCGGCGGAACAGGTCGTCGGTGGTGGCCGAGCTGCCGAGTGCCATGACGCCCACGCACAGCACGAGCCCGACCGCCCACGCGATCAGCGCCCGGCCGTGGCCCAGGAGGGCGATCAGCGCCTGCGCGAGGGTCAGGGCGAGGATGAACGCCGCGCTGCCGAGGAACAGCAGCGTGAGGTCGACGTTGTCGAGGTTGAACTTGTCGCCGAACAGGATCTGGCCGACCGTCGGGCCGATGGTGGCGCCGGCCACCACGCCGAGGACGCCGACCCCCACGACGATCATCACCAGCTTCTTGAGCCCGGAGCGGAAGTCGGCGTGCTTGCCGGCGCCGGAGAGGGCGGCGAGCTTCGGGAGCAGCGCGGCCTGGATCGCCTGGAAGAGCAGGATCGGGATGCGGGCGATGAAGAACCCGACGATGAAGTCGGCGGCGTCGGCCCGTTCCTTCGGACCCCGGGCGAGCACCAGGACGCCCGAGGGCGGCGGCGTAGCTCAGCGCCTGCGCGGCGAGCGACCCGAGGAAGAGCAGCGTGAGGTTGGTGGAGAGCTCCGACCACTCGGCGTCGGGCCCGGGTTCCACCAGACCGTGCTGGCCCCACAGCGACACGAGGCTGGCGAGCACCGGCGGGATCGCCAACGCCAGGCCGTACCAGACGAGGCTGTCGATCCCGGCCAGGTAGACGACGATCACCGGCAGGATGCGGAAGACGCCCTCCGCCCCGAGGATCATCCCGTAGGGCCCGAAGCGCCCGTTGCCCGACAGGGTGCCGCGGGTGATGTGCTGCACCGCGTACGTGGCGAGCGCGATCAGGAAGCAGACGAGCAGCACCTCCTGACCGTGGAACAGCCGGTCGGTGAAGCCGAACACCTCGAAGCCGACGACCGACAGGACGATCAGCGAGAGGGCGAGGATGGTTCCCGCCTGCGCGGCCTTGCGGACGACCGGCCCCCCGCCGATCCGGCGGGAGCGGCGGTCGGCGACCGCCCGACCCACCTCCTGCTCCAGCGGGAGGAAGAACCCCGGCGCCACCACGAAGACGAGGATCCAGAGGCCGTTGAGCGCCGCGTACTCCGACTTGGTGAGGCCCTTGAACGCCAGGATCTGGAAGCCGTAGGCGGTGATCCCGGAGATGATCAGGCCGAGGCCGACGGCGTAGGTCCCCTCGGGGACGGGCAGCTTGCGAGCGGCTTCGATGACTCGTTGTGCGCGCTGCGACATGCTCTCTCGCGGTCGGGCCCGGAAGGGGAGGCGTTCGCCGGTGCCAGCACCAGTTCGGGCGTGTCACCCGGCGAGCCAGCATATCGGTGTGACCCCTGGCCCTCCGGGTACCCCTCGGCGGGGGCGCGGGCGCGAGGATGGCGGGCGATGAGCACCCGGACCCTCCTCATCCTCGCCGCGATCACCGGAGTGGCGATCCTCACCGCCGGCGCGGTCCAGATCCTCCTCGCCCGCTGAATCCTCCTCGCCCGCTGAATCCTCTGGATCCGTCTGGCCCGCTGAATCCGTCTGGCCCGTTGAAGCCTTCACGGGCCCGGCGCAGCGTGTGGTCAAGGCCTCGCGCCGAGTGGTCGAGTGAATGTTCGGGAACGGAATGATCGGAATCGGGGTTCGGCCTGGAAGAATGGCGGGATTCCCGTTGTGACGACCGGACGGCGCGCGACCGCGTGGCGCCGGTCAACTCGAGGAGGTGGCCGTCCTGGCCGAGCAATTCGACGTCGTGGTCCTCGGTGGCGGTCCGGCTGGGTACGCGACCGCGCTGTACGGCGCGGCGGCCGGTCTCGACGTCGCCCTGATCGAGGAGGTCCGGGTCGGTGGCACCTGCCTGCACCGGGGCTGCATCCCGGCCAAGGAGCTCCTGCAGACCGCCGAGGTGCTGCGCACGATCCAACGGGCGCCCGACTTCGGCGTCGACGCGGGCGGTGCCGTCGCTCGACCTGACCCGGTCGCAGGCGCGCAAGCAGCGAGGTCATCGACCGGCTCACCAAGGGCCTCGAGACGCTGCTCAAGGGGCGCAAGGTCACCGTGTTCGACCAGCGCGGTGAGGTGGTCGACGCCGCCGCGCACAAGGTGCGTCTCGCCGACGGCACCGAGGTGGAGGGCGCCAACCTGGTGATCGCCACCGGTTCGTACCCGCGCTCGCTCCCGCGCCTCGACTTCGACGGCACGCGCGTGCTGTCGTCCGACCACGTGCTCGAGCTCGACGAGCTCCCGGGCCGGGTCGCCATCATCGGCGGCGGCGTGATCGGCGCCGAGTTCGCGTCGATGCTCGCCGACATGGGCAGCGAGGTCACGATCATCGAGGCGCTGCCGCGGATCCTCGCGCCCACCGACGTCGACGCCGGCAACGTCGTCGCCCGCTCGTTCAAGAAGCGCGGCATCAGCGTCAACACCTCGTCGCGCGTCACCGGCATCGAGGGCGCGACCGAGCTCACGGTCACGTGGGAGAACGACTCGGGTGAGCACTCGGTGGTGGTCGACAAGATCATCGTCTCGGTCGGGCGCGCGCCGCTCAGCGGCGGCTTCGGCCTCGAGGACTCCGGCGTCGAGGTCGACGACCGCGGCTTCGTGGTGGTCGACGGCCAGATGCGCACCGACGTCGACGGCGTGTTCGCCGCCGGCGACGTGGTCGACACGCCCGCGCTCGCGCACGTCGGGTTCGCCGAGGCGATCGTGATCGTCAAGACGATCCTGGGCGAGCCGGTCGTGCCCGTCGACTACGACGAAGGTGCCGTGGGTCGTCTACTCGCACCCTGAAGTGGCGTGGTGCGGCCTCACCGAGGAGCAGGCGCGCGAGCAGGGCCACGACGTCGTGGTCACCTCGCACCGCTTCGCGGGTGACGCCCGGGCCATGATCCTGGGCGACACCGAAGGCCTGGTGAAGCTGGTCGCCGACGCCGACGGTCAGCTGCTCGGCGTGCACTTCGCCGGACCGTGGGCCACCGAGTTGCTCGGCGAGGGCTACCTCAGTGTGAACTGGGAGGCCAACGTCGACGACATCGCCGCGTTGATCCACCCCCACCCGACGCTGAGCGAGGTGTTCGGCGAGGCCGCGCTCGCGCTCACCGGTCGCTCGCTCCACTGACCAGTCCGTTCCCGCACCACCCGCTTCGCACACCCGCTTCGCCACCCGTTCCGCCGAGTTCGTAGACCCCCACCCCGAGGAGAACGCACGTGGACGTGACGATGCCCCAGCTGGGGGAGACGGTCACGGAAGGCACGATCACCCGCTGGCTCAAGCAGGTCGGTGATCACGTCGACGCCGACGAGCCGTTGTTCGAGGTGTCCACCGACAAGGTCGACTCCGAGGTGCCGGCGCCGATCAGCGGCGTGGTCACCGAGATCCTGGTGCCCGAGGGCGACACGGTCGAGGTCGGCACGCGCCTGGCCATCGTCGGTGACGCCGACGCGTCGGCGGCCCCCGCCGCGCGCCGCCGTCGCGGCGGAGCCCGGCGCGAGCGGCGGCGGAGCCGGAAGTGGCGGCGGAGCCGGTGGCCGAGCCGGACGGCGCCGAGCCGGAGCCCGCGCCGGAACCGCGCGACCCCGCCGGTCGCGGAGGCACCTGCGCCCGAACCCGCCCCGGCGCCCGTCGCGCCGCTCGCGTTCAGCGCCGATCCCGAGCCCGAACCGGCGCCCGCGGCGCCCGTCGCGGCCGACGACGCCGGTGGCGACACGTCGCTCACGTCGCCGATCGTGCGCCGGCTGGTGGCCGAACGCGGCCTCGACGTGGCGACCATCCAGGGCAGCGGTCCGGGTGGGCGCATCACCCGCAAGGACGTGCTCGACGCCGCGCACAACGCACCGGCCGCATCGGCAGCTCCGCGGCTCCGCGCTCCTGCCGCCGCGCCACCTGCTCCCGCGCCGGTCGCGCCTGCGGCGGCGGCACCGCCGCCTGCTCCCGCCCCGGCAGCTCCGCCCGCGCCGTCACCCGCGCCCGCTGCGGTGCCCGGCGCCGCGCGCGTCGCCCGCGACGAGGTCATCCCGTTCGACAACATCCGCCGGCGCACCGCCGAGCACATGGTGCAGTCGCTCGCCACCAGCGCGCACGTCTACACGTCGATCGAGGTCGACTTCGAGCGCCTCGAACGCGTCCGCGCCGCGCACCGCGGCGCGTGGAAGACGACGAGGGCTTCTCGCTCACCTACCTGCCGTTCATCGCGCGCGCGTTCTGCGACACCGTGCACGAGTTCCCGAAGGTCAACGCGAGCGTCGGCGAGGACGCGCTCGATCGTCCACCACGACGTCAACCTGTCGATCGCGGTCGACCTCGACTTCCAGGGACTCGTCGCCCCGGTGATCCGCGACGCCGACGGCAAGCGCCTCCGCCTGATCGCGCGCGAGGTGCACGATCTCGCCGAGCGGGCCCGCACCAAGAAGCTCGTGCCCGACGACGTCCTCGGTGGGACCTTCACGATCACCAACCCGGGTCCGTTCGGCACCTTCGCCACGCTCCCGATCATCAACCAGCCGCAGGTGGCGATCCTCTCCACCGACGGCATCAAGAAGCGTCCGGTGGTGGTGACCGGCCCCGACGGTGACGACACCATCGCCATCCACCACACCGGCCTGCTCGTGCTCACCTGGGACCACCGCGCGTTCGACGGCGCGTACGCGGCCGCGTTCCTGCAGGGCATGCGCAACGCGCTCGAGCAGCACAACTGGGAAGACGAGCTCGACTGATGCTGCGGGCGCGCTGGCTCGGTCGGGTGCCCTACGGGGAGGCCGATCGGTTGCAGCGGGCGCTGCACGAACGCGCCACCGACGACTACCTGCTGCTGCTCGAGCACCCGCACGTCTACACGCTCGGTACCACCGCCGATCCGGCCCACGTGCTCGTCCCGCCGGCGACGGTCGGTGCCGACCTCGTGCACGTCGACCGGGGTGGCGACGTCACCTACCACGGCCCCGGTCAGCTGGTGGGCTACCCGATCGTGACGCTGCCCGAGTGGCGTGACGGCCTGCGCGACGTCGTCGCGTACGTGCGGCTGCTCGAGGACGTGCTCATCGGCGCGCTCGCCGGCTTCGGCATCGAGGCGCACCGCGAGCCGCGCTACACCGGCGTGTGGGTGGACGACGCGAAGATCGCCGCCATCGGCGTGAAGGTCGCGCGTGGTCGCACCCGTCACGGCTTCGCGCTCAACGTCGATCCCGACCTCGCGATGTTCGACCACATCGTGCCGTGCGGCATCCGCGATCGGGGCGTCACGTCGATGGCCGCGTTGCTGGGCGGCGTGCCGGAACGAGGTGGTGCGCCCGAGCTGCGTGCGGTCGTCGACGCCGTCGTCGCGCAGTTCAGCGCGCGCGTCGGCGCTCCCGCGGTCGAACGACAGGACGTCGTGTGGCGCGAGCACCCCGACGATCTCAGTGCGTTCACGCGTGCGGCGATGGCCGGCGGTGACAACGCCACCCGCCCCACCGCGGAAGCCGCGGGTCAGCCGGTCCGGCTGCTCGGTCGGCTGGCCGAAGCAGGCGTGCAGGAATCGGTCGACGGTCCCGGGACGCGCCGACCCGAGTGGATGCGGGTGAAGGCCGACCTCGGCGCCAACTTCCGCGAGACCGAAGCGGCTCGTGCAGCAGCTCGACCTCCACACCGTGTGCGAGGAAGCCGGCTGCCCGAACATCTACGAGTGCTGGGCCGACCGCACCGCCACGTTCATGATCCTCGGCGACCGCTGCACGCGTGCGTGCGGCTTCTGCCTGGTCGACACCCGCAAGCCGCTCCCGCTCGATCCCGACGAGCCTCGTCGCGTCGCCGACGCGGTGATCACCCTCGGGCTCGAGCACGCGGTGATCACCAGCGTCGCCCGCGACGACCTCCCCGACGGCGGCGCGGCGGGCTTCGCCGCCACCATCGACGCAATCCGCGCGCTCAGCCCCGACACGCAGGTCGAGGTGCTCATCCCCGACTGCAAGGGATCCACCGACGCGCTCGACGTGATCTTCGCGGCCCGGCCCGACGTGTTGAACCACAACCTCGAGACGGTCGCGCGGCTCCACCGGGCGGCCCGCCCCTCCGCCGCCTACGCCCGTTCGCTCGCGCTGCTCGCCCGGTCCTCGGATGCGGGTCTGCTCACCAAATCGGGCATCATCCTGGGCATGGGTGAGACGGCCGACGAGCTCCGGGGCGCCATCGCCGATCTGCGCAACGTCGGCGTCGACGTCCTCACCCTCGGGCAGTACCTCCGACCGTCGCGTCAGCACCTGCCGGTCGCGAGGTGGTGGACGCCCGAGGAGTTCGCGGAGCTCGGCGCCTACGCCGAGGGCCTCGGCTTCCGCCACGTCGAAGCGGGCCCGCTCGTGCGCTCGAGCTACCACGCCAAGCGCGCGACTGCGGTTCCCGTCACCTGACCGTGTACGTCGAGCGGTTGGCGCGGGCGCGAGCGCGCGATGCGGGAGCTGGGCGTCGACGTCCTGCTGCTGTCGACCGGTGCCGACCTGCCGTACCTCACCGGGTACGAGGCGATGCCGCTCGAGCGCCTCACGATGCTCGTCGTGCCCGCCGACGCCGACGCCGTCCTCGTGATCCCCACGCTCGAGGCGCCGCGCGTGGAGGAGCAGCCCGAGGCGTTCGAGCTGTTCTCGTGGGACGAGACCGACGACCCGATCGAGATCGTGGCCGGGCTCGTCGCCGGCATCGACCCCGACGCCACCTCGGCGGCCATCGGCGACCACACGTGGGCCCGGTTCGTGCTCGACCTCCAGCGCGCGCTGCCCGACGTCGCGTTCCGCCGCGCCACCGACGTCACCGGGCCGCTGCGCGTGGTGAAGGACGCCGCCGAGGTCGCCGCGTTGCGCGCGGCCGCCACGGTCGTCGACGACGTCGCGCGCGTGATGCGCGATCGCCCGTTCGCCGGTCGGACCGAGCTCGACGTGCACCGCGAGCTCGTCGAGCGCATGCTCGAGGGCGGTCACGAGCGGGCGAACTTCGCCATCGTCGCCGCCGGCGCGAACGCCGCCAGCCCGCACCACGACCCGAGCGACCGCGTGATCGAGCGCGGCGACGTCGTGTTGTGCGACTTCGGCGGCACCATGCACGGCTACTGCTCCGACATCACCCGGATGTTCGTCGTCGGCGACGTCGACACCGAGGTGCGCGACGCCTACGACGTGTTGGTCGCCGCGCAGGAGGTCGGTGTGCAGGCCGCGACCGTCGGCACGTCGTGCGAGGCGGTCGACGCCGCGACGCGCGCCGTGATCGACGACGCCGGCTACGGCGAGTACTTCGTGCACCGCACCGGTCACGGCATCGGCACCGAGGCCCACGAGGATCCCTACGTCGTCGCCGGCAACCGCACGCCGCTGGTGGCGGGACACGCGTTCAGCGTGGAGCCGGGGATCTACGTCCCCGGTCGGTTCGGGCTCCGCCTGGAGGACATCGTGGTCGCCACCGACGCGGGGCCCGAGCGGCTGAACCACGCGGCACGCGATCTCGCGATCGTCGACTGACATGGAGATGGAGCGGAGGCGTGGCCGGAGGCCGGGACGCCGCAGCGGAATCGACCCGACGTGATGCAGTTCGACCTCGCGACCCTGCTCGCGCAGTGGGCCGCCGGCGGCCTCCTCTTCTGCTGGGTCACCACCCGTCGACGCGAGCTGGGCATCGGGTACGGCTGGCTGCTGCGCATCTCCTACGGCGTGATGGCGATCCTGTCGGTCGTGTCCGGCGCCGGCGACGACGGCACCGGCGCGCTGGTCCGCAACGTGTGCACCGGGCTCATGGCGCTGGCCGCGGCCGTCGCTCTCCTCCAGTCCTACGTGCGACGCGAGGCCGGTGTGCAGGGCCAGCGCGAGACGCGCGAACGCCGCACCGCGCGCGTTGCCGCGATGACCGGCGAGCCAGACTCCGACGAGGAGGTGGCCGATGGCGACCAGGCCGATCCCGCGGGACCGCTCCGCGAGTTCGACCCGCGACTCGACCTGCTCGCCCCGGTCATCGGGTTCGTGGGGCTGTTCGGTGCCGCGTCGTTCGTCGGTGGTGACTACGCGCTCAGCCTGGCCCGGCTCGTCGTCGGCGCCGCGTTCCTCGGCGCGGTGTCGGACGCCATGCTCCTGGGCCACTGGTACCTCGTGCAGCCGGGCCTGAGCCGTGAACCGATCAAGGAGATGGTCAAGGCGGTCGCCGTGCTCTGGCCGTTCGAGCTCGTGGTGTACCTCATCCCGGTGGGGATGGTGTCGGTGCTCAACGGCACCATCGACGACGGCTACGGCGGGCTGATCGGCTGGATGTGGATCGTCGCGTCGGTCACCACCATCGGGCTGGTGATCGCCACGTGGTTCGCGCTGAAGGAGCGTTCCTACTCGGCGGTGATGGCCGCGACCGGGCTGATGTACCTGGCCATCCTCACCGGCTTCGGGATGGACCTGCTCCCACGTGCCCTCCTCAGTTGAACGGCGCGCTCAGGCTGCGGCGCAGGCAGCCGGTTGAGCAAGCTCGCGTGCACGGACGTCGTGGGCGACTTGCTCAAGCAACCGCTCACGACCCGGAGCGTGTGCGAACACGGGAGTGGCCGTTCACGTTAATGTCCTCCCGTGGAGCTATGTGGCCCGTAAAGCACCGCAGCGTGGGCAGCTCGTCGTGCACTGCCCTTCGGTGGTCGGACATCGAGGTCGCCATGAGGACGTGGCCGTAGTGCACCACCGAGGTCTTCGAGCACGGGGTTCGGTCGACACCGAAGACGTACTCGATTGCGTCGGTAGTCGGGCCGGCCTCGGCTGGTGGGGGTCGACGGCGGCGCAGCGCCGTGACTCGGTGGCGTCGCAGAGCGTGGCGAGAAGCGCGCGTCGCCGAAGACGGAGCAGGTCGCCACGTTGAAGTCGGGCCGCAACGACCCGCGATGTGCTCCTGGTCACCAGAGGTCGACGGCACCTTCCAGGTGGGGGCGGACAGCCACGTGGTGCTGCCACGTCGCTCGGCGCGGTCGTGGTAGATCTCGGGCGAAGCGTCGCCGGACCTCCGCCTCGTAGCCGTGACGCAGTCCGTGCTCGGCCGTCCAGGCGGTCGCCCCCCGTCGGACCACGATGCGAGCACTCCGGGCCGTGCCGCGGGTCGATCCTGCACGGTGGCGCCTGGTACCGTCGTGCGGCAGGACCTCCGCCTTATGACCTCCACGACTGCCGACCGTCCCACCCGCCTGAGCACCGCCCGCGTCGGGCTGTGGGACCGGGTCAAGGAGATCTGGCGCTACCGCGAGCTGCTGGTCGCGTTCTCGCGCACCGAGCTCAAGGTCAAGTACAAGAACAGCGTCCTCGGCTTCGTCTGGTCGATGCTGAACCCGGCGCTCTACCTCGTCGTCTTCTACGTCGTCTTCGACCTCATCCTGGGCAGCGGCATCCCCAACTTCCCGATCTTCCTGCTCTCGGGCCTCCTCGTGTGGAACCTCTTCTCCGACGTCGCTCGGCGTCGGCGACGAGCTCGGTGGTCGGCAACGCGGGGCTCGTAAGAAGGTCGTCGTTCCCGCGCGAGATCCTGCCGCTCGCGTCGGTCGGCGCCGCGCTGGTGCACTTCTTCCTGCAGAGCGATCGTGCTCGTGCGTCGCGCTCGTCGATCTTCCAGTACCACGTCGCGTGGTCGTACATGCCGTTGCTGCCGATCGCGCTGTTCGCGCTCGCTGTTCTTCGTCGCCGCGCTCGGCATCCTGCTCGGCGCGATCAACGTGTACCTGCGCGACACCGCGCACTTCCTCGAGCTCGCGCTGCTCGCGTGGTTCTGGGTGACGCCGATCGTGTACCCCTACGAGACCGTCGGCCGCGAAGCTCGGCGACCGGAGCTGGGCTCTACCTGCTCAACCCGGTCACCGCCATCGTGCTCACGTTCCAGCGCGCGATCTACGGCCAGGTGATCGGCGTCGAAGACGGCCGACGGCGTCACCACGGTCACGAAGATCCTCCCGCAGGGCGTCGACCAGTGGTGGTACCTCTGGCACCTCGGCCTCGTGATCGCGTTCGTCGGCGGCGCTGTTCCTGCTCGCGTCTGTACGTGTTCGGCCGCGCCGAGGGCAACTTCGCCGAGGAGCTCTAGCGCGGTGCCGGCGGCGATCAGAGTCCGCGGCGTCTCGAAGCGCTTCCAGCTCTACCACGAGCACTACTCGTCGCTCAAGGAGCGGATGATCCACTTCGGGCGCATGCCGCCACGAGGACTTCTGGGCGCTGCACGACATCGACCTCGAGGTCGCCGCAGGGCACGACCGTCGGGCTGCTCGGCCACAACGGCTCGGGCAAGTCGACGCTGCTCAAGTGCATCGCCGGCATCCTGCGCCCCACGACGGGCGAGATCGTGACCGCGGGTCGCGTCGCCGCGCTGCTCGAGCTCGGGCGCCGGCTTCCAGCCCGAGCTCACCGGCCGCGAGAACATCTACCTGAACGGCGCGATCCTCGGGCTGTCGAAGACGCGAGATCGCCAAGCGCTTCGACGAGATCGTCGAGTTCGCCGAGCTCGACCAGTTCATCGACACGCAGGTGCGGCACTACTCGTCGGGCATGTACGTCCGGCTCGGCTTCGCCATCGCGGTGAACGTCGACCCCGACATCCTGCTCGTCGACGAGGTGCTCGCGGTCGGCGACGAGTCGTTCCAGCGCAAGTGCCTCGAGCGGGTCGAGCAGTTCCAGCGACGAGGGCCGCACGATCGTCGTCGTCACGCACGCGCCCGACCTCGTGCGCCGGATCTGCCAGTCGGCGACGGTGCTCGACCACGGGCACCTGGTCGCGTCGGGCGATCCCGATGAAGCGGTCAAGGTGTTCCGCGAGCACCTCCGCCTGCGCGCCGCCGCGTGCCCGCCCGGGTGAGCCGCCGCCGGTCGACGACCGCGTGCGGGTCACCGACGGTCGAGTTCCGCCACCCCGGACAGCCCGAGCGCGACCACCTGCAGCCGGGCGAGCCCCTGTCGATCGTGGCGCGCTTCGAGGTCGACGCGCCGGTCGACGACCCGGTGTTCACGCTGATGATCTACGACGCCGAGGGCCGGATGCTGCACGGCTCGAGCACCGCGTCGCGAGTCGGTCGACACCGGCCACTTCGACGGACGTCGGGCGAGGTCGAGTTCGCGTTCGACCAGATCCCGCTGCTCGACGGCGAGTACGCGATCACGCTCTGCGTGACGTCGAGCGACGGCGCGTACATCTACGACTGGCACGAGCAGCGGTACCGCTTCGAGGTCGCGCGACCCGAAGCGGAGCTTCGGTTCGGTCGAGTTCCCGGTGCAGATCGTCGACCGATCGACCGACGAGCCGGCACCGCGCCCGGCGACCGCCCGATCGATGACCGCGTAACACGCCGCGGGTCCGCGTCGTCGTCCTCAACTACGACGGCGGCGAGATGACCCTGCGCTGCCTCGAGGCGCTCGCGCGCGGTCGACTGGCCCGACGGACGCGCTCGAGATCGTGCTCGTCGACAACGCGTCGATCGACGGCATCGCACCGCGTCGTGCGCACGCACGCTGCCGTGGGTCCAGCTCGTCGAGCACACGCACAACGTCGGGTTCGCGGGCGGCTGCAACCTCGGACTCGCCGATCTCGACGACGTCGACTACGTCGCGCTGCTCAACAACGACGCAGTGCCCGACCGCAACTGGCTGCGTCCGCTGGTCGACGCGCTGGAGCACGACGACGCGCTCGGCGCCGCGTGCTCGAAGATCGTGTTCGCGCCGTCGTTCCTCACCCTCACGGTCGAGACGCCCACGTTCCGCCCGGCCCTCGACGGCCGCGAGCTCGGGGTGAAGGTCACGGGCCTCGCCGCCGACGGCGCCGAGGTGTGGGACCACGCCCAGTTCGCCGACGGGTGCCACACGCACCAGGCGCGCGGGCTCGGGCGCCGAGCCGCTGGTCTGGACCGCGGGGCGGGCCGAGATCCGCATCCCGGTCGAGGTCGGCGCCCCGCCGCCCGAGGCGGTGGAGATCGAGCTCTCGGGCGAGGGGGAGAAGATCGTGCGCCTGAGCGCCGGGGGCGAGGTGCTCGAGGTCACGGTGGGGGAGACGCCGGCGTGGTACCAGGTGCCGACGGGCGGTCCCACCTACGACGTCATCAACAACGTCGGCTCCCGGCTCGTGCTCGGCGGCTACGGCGGCGACCGCGGCTTCTCGAACGCGGACGCGGGCCAGTACGCGAGCCCGAGGAGGTCTTCGCGTGGTGCGGCGGCGCGGTGCTCCTCTCGGCGCGGTACCTGCGCGAGGTCGGCACCTTCGACGACCGCTACTTCATGTACTACGAGGACACCGACCTCTCGTGGCGCGGCCGCCTCGCGGGCTGGCGCTACTGCTACGTGCCCGAGTCGGTGGTGCGTCACGAGCACGCGGCGTCGAGCAAGGAGGGCTCCGCGCTCTTCATGCACTACGTCGAGCGCAACCGCTTCCTCGACCCTGGCTCGCAACGCGCCGTGGTCGATGCTCGGCGAGGCTTCGTACGTGTACCTGCGTGACACCGCGGTGATCGCTCGATCGTGACGTGGTCCGGCGCATGCGTCACCGCAGCTCGTCCGGCGCCTGCGTTCGCGCTGCGACGCCTGCGCGCCTACGCAGGGTTCCTCGAAGCTCTTCCCGGCGACGTTGCGCACCCGACGCGCGCAACAGCACGTCGACGCCTCCGATCGCGCCGCGCTCGTCGAGCGCTGGGCGTGTCCCGCAATGAGGGCCGCGGTCTACAACGCGCACTGGACGACGCTCGGTGGTGGCGAGCAGCTCGCCGGTGGTGTCGCGGCCGCCCTGGCGCGCACCCACGACGTGGAGCTGCTCGTCAGTGAGACCTTCGACCCGATCGTGGCGTCGGAACGTCTGGGCTTCGACCTCACCGGCTTCGCGCAGGTGCCGGTCGAGCACGGCACACGCGCGTTCCTCGACGCGACGCCGCGGTACGACCTCGTGGTGAACACCTCGTTCGGCAGCACCTTCGCCAGCCGCGCGCCGCGCAACCTGTACTACGTGCACTTCCCGATGCCGAACTCGATCCGCACCCCGGTCGAGGCGGCGACGTGGCCGTTCGCGTCGATCGACCCCCTTGCGGCCTGGGTGGAACGCGAGCACGGATTCTGGTTGCGGGAGTTCCCCGGCAACGGGAGCTGGACGAAGGGCGAGGCCACCGTCGACCTGGTGGTCCCCCGGGGCGTCCGGCTCCCGTTCTCGCTGTCGCTGTCGGCGCGCGCGTGGCCGGCGGCGCGTGCGCCGCGCGCGACCGTCCACGTCGGTGACGACGTCGTCTTCGATGGTCCGGTGTCGCGGTCGCGCCGCACCCCCATCAGCACCACCGTGGTGGGCCGCGGGGTGGCGGATCCGATCCCCGTGCGCATCAGCTCGGACACGTTCGTGCCCCGCATCGAGAGCGGTGTCGGCGACGACCGCCGTCTCGGCGTCGTGGTCTCGCACGTCGCGCTCGGCCGGCGGCTGCCCAGCGTCCGCCCCCGCGACCTGGCGGCGCTGACGAAGCTGCCGCACGGCTCCTTCGTCCCCGAGTTCCTCGAGTCGTACCAGGCGGTGGCGGCGAACTCGCCGTACACCGCGGGGTGGGTGGAGCAGCTCTGGGGGCGGCGGGCGAGCGTCCTCTCGCCCCCGGTGCGCCTGCGGGCGGGGGGCACGAAGCAGCCGGTGATCCTGGCCGTCGGCCGGTTCTTCCCGAACGTCTCGGGACACTCGAAGAAGCAGCTCGAGCTGGTCGAGGCGTTCCGCCTCGCGTGCGTGCGCGGGCTCGAGGGATGGGAGCTCCACCTGGTGGGCGGATGCAACAACAGCGAGCGCGGCTACGTGGAGACCGTGCGCAAGGCCGCGGTCGGGCTCCCCGTCCGGTTCCATGTGAACGCGCGCGGCGAGGACCTCACCGAGCTGTTCGCGGCCGCGTCGGTCTTCTGGCACGCCGCCGGCTTCGGCGAGGATCTCCAGACGCACCCCGACCGCTTCGAGCACTTCGGCATCAGCGTGGTGGAAGCGATGTCGGCGGGGGCGGTGCCGGTGGTCTACGAGCACGGGGGACCGGCGGCGATCGTGCGCGAGGCAGGGTGTGGCGAGGTCTTCGCCACCACCGACGAGCTCGCCGCCAAGACGGTCGCGCTCGTCGCGCGACGACGCGCGGCGCGAGGTCTTGGCCGCGGCCGCGCGCGTTCGGGCCGCCGACTTCGCGTACGACCACTTCGCCGAACGGCTCGAGGCGCTGGTCGCCACGATGGCGGTGTCGGCGTGAACCGCACCACGCCGCGCTACCCGATCCCGACCGCGCCCGGTCTCGTCGACCGCGCCGTCGTGCGCGTCGGCACGATCGCACCGATCAAGTGTCCGGCGTGCGGGCGGGTGTCGGCCGCCGCGCGGCTTCGGCGAGAACCTCCGCGAGACCGGCCGGTGCCGCGCCTGTGGTGCGACCAATCGCAACCGGCAGCTCGCCTACGTCGCCGCGCGTGCCGTCGCCGAGCGCACCCATGCCAAACAAGCCGGACGCAAGGTCGACAGCCTCGTGGCCGTCGCGGAGCTCCGCGACCTCGTCGTCTACAACACCGAGGCGCAGGGCGCGCTGCACGACCAGCTGCACGCGATGCCGGGGTACCTCTGCAGCGAGTACCTGGGTCCCGACCACGAACCCGGCGAGGTCGTCGGTGACACCACCCACCAGGACCTCATGGCACTCTCGTACGACGACGCGTCGATCGACCTGATCCTCTCGTCCGACGTGTTCGAGCACGTGCCCGACCCGTACCGCGCCCACGCCGAGGTCCACCGGGTGCTGCGGCCGGGTGGCCACCACGTGTTCACGGTGCCGTTCCACCAGCACGCGCACCTCGACGACGTCCGCGCCCGCCTCCACGACGACGGTGAGCTGGAGCTGCTCGCCGACGCGATCTACCACGACGACCCGGTCCGCCCCGAGGGCGTGCTCGTGTTCACCATCTTCGGGTTGCAGATGCTGGTGCGGCTGGCCGAGCTCGGCTTCGACACCCGCATGTACGCCCTGCACAGCCCCTGGCACGGGATCGTGGGCCCCAACGCCCTGGTCTTCGACGCGGTCCGGACTTGAACGAATCGCCTGTGCCTACAGTGTTGCAACGCCGCCTGCCCGCAGCGCCTCCGAACACCGCGGGGTCGAGATGACTGCCGAGCACTCACTGGTCTCGATCGTCTCCCCCGTCTACCAGGAGGAGGAGGGGATCGAGGAGTTCCACCGCCGCCTCGTCGCGAGCATGGAGGGGATCGACGACGACCTCGCGTTCGAGGTGGTCTACGTCAACGACGGCAGCAAGGATCGCTCGCTCGACCTGCTCGAGAAGATCGCCGCCGACGACGACCGCGTGCGGGTCGTCGACCTCTCCCGCAACTTCGGGCACCAGGTCGCGTTGAGCGCGGGCGTCGACCACGCCCGCGGCGATGCGGTGGTGGTGATCGACTCCGACCTCCAGGATCCGCCCGAGGTCATCCCGGAGATGATCCAGCGCTGGCGCGACGGCTTCAAGGTCGTCTACGGCGTGCGCACCTCGCGCGCCGGCGAGACGCGGTTCAAGTTGCTCACCAGCAAGATCTACTACGGCCTGATGGACCGCATCTCCGAGGTCCCGCTCCCGCGCCAGGCCGGCGACTTCCGCCTGCTCGACCGCAAGGTCGTCGACGTCCTCGACCAGATGCCCGAACGCAACCGCTACGTGCGGGGCATGGTCGCGTGGGTCGGGTTCCCGCAGTGCGCGGTCGAGTACGAGCGCGACGCGCGCTTCGCCGGCAGCACCAACTACACGCTGGGCCGCATGGTCCGCCTCGCGCTCGACGGCCTCACCAGCTTCTCCGACCGCCCCCTCCGCCTCGCCACCCAGCTCGGTGTGATCGTCATGGCGTTGTCGTTCGCGGTCGCGGCGTGGACCATCGTCGCGTCGCTCTTCGACCTGGGCACGTCCAGCCGGGGCTGGTCGTCGCTGATGGCGGTGGTGCTGCTCCTCGGCGGTGTGCAGCTGCTGTGCATCGGCGTGCTCGGTGAGTACGTCGGGCGCGTGTACCGCGAGACGAAGGGCCGGCCGCTGTACGTCGTCAACGAGGTGATCGGACCCGAAGGCAGGGACGACGCCGCGTGATGAGACTGTGACCACCCCGACTGTCTCGGTCTGCATCCCCACCTACAACGGCGCGCGGTACGTCGAACGCACCGTCCGCTCCGTGTTGGCGCAGACCTACAAGGACTTCGAGCTCGTCGTCCGCGACGACGGGTCCACCGACGACACGCTCGACCTCGTGCAGCGCATCGACGACTCGCGCGTGCGCATCGTCGCCGGTCGTGAGAACGTCGGCGCGGGTGCCAACTTCGACCTCGCCGTCGGCGAGGCGACGGGCACCTACGTGAAGCTGCTCTGCCAGGACGACGTGATCTACCCCGAGTGCCTCGAACGCCAGGTCGCGCTGCTGGAGGCGGAACCCGAGGTGGTGATGGTGTCGGGCCACCGCGACATCGTCGACGACCACGACCGGGTCGTGTACCGCAATCGCGGTTGGCGACGCGCCTCGGGCGTGTACACCGGCGCCGAAGTGGTGCGGGCCACGGTGCGCGCCGGCACCAACCTCGTCGGTGAGCCCTCGGCGGTCCTGTGCCGGCGCGACGAGTTCGAGGCCGCGGGCGGCTTCGACCGCACCTACGCGTACATGATCGACCTCGAGGCGTGGATGCGCCTGCTCGAACGCGGATCGCTGCACTACCTCCCCGACTCGCTCTGCACCTTCCGCGTGTCGCAGACGTCGTGGAGCGCGAACCTGCGCCGCGACCAGGCGCGCCAGGCCCGCGAGCTCCTGCGCACGCTGCAGCAGCGTCACCCGGAGACGGTCAGTCGCACGGACCTCGCGATCGGGCTCACCAAGCCCACGCTCCTCTCCGCCGCCCGGCGTGCGGTCTTCGCGGCCAGCGCGGTGCTGCCGAACCGTGGCGCAGCCGCTCCCGCCGTCGGCGATCCCGTGGACCCGGTGGACGCCTCCTAGGGTCCCTCACTCCCTCCGCTCGCTCCGTCCCCTAGGACTCCTCGGACGAACGCGGTCCCGCGGAACCGTGTTCGTCGTGCCATTCGAGGCCGGCGATGATGTCGCCGAGGTGCAGTGGGTCGTTCCACCAGTTCGGGGTGATCGTCTTTGCGTCGATCGCGAGGCCGACCGCGCCGTTTCGTTGCGCGATCGACGACCCGACACTGTTGGGTGGTTCGACGAAGCTCGAGATCACGTTGCCAGTCGGCGTGATCGCGATCACCTCGTCATCTTCCAGGAAGCGCACTGTCCACCCGCCTTCGTGGACGAGGCGGTGGTGGAACCAACACAGCTCGATCACGTTGACGTGCTCGTGCCCTCCGCCACGCGACTGGTGATGGATGTGGTGGACGTCGACGAAGACCTGTTCGCCGCAGTTGGGGAAACGGCATCCCTTGTCGCGGAACCGCGTAGCACGGCGGGCGGAGCGGGGCAGCGTGCTCGATCGCTTGCTGACGCGTGAGTGGTTCGCCGTTCTCGCGTCGGATGAGCGCGACGGTGGACGCGTCGCAGAACAACCGTCGAACGGTCTCCGCCGGGAGCGCTGCCCCGTCGTTCAGTTCGCACACGCCGTCGGGATCGTCGTCGATCAGGACTTCGGCGTCGACGTTGACGCCGACCATCCAGCGGTCGCTGCCGTTGTCGTGCCGCGGGTTCGCCGGCCATGAACGTCTCGATGATCATGGCGAGCGCGTCGACGTTGATGGCGCCGAGGGAGCGGGGCGGTCCCGCGGGACCGCCTTCGCCGCGCTGATCGGCTGACATCCGCTTGCGCGTGAGTTCGAGCGCCTGCAGCAGCGCGGCGGCGATCTCGGGTGGCATGCGCCCGCTCGTGACGCCGGCGCCGTCGAGGTCGTACTCGACCTGCAGGTACTGCTCCTCGTACAGGCGGTTCGCAGCCGCCGTGTCTTCGTCCTTCGGTGCGCCCGCGGTAGGTGCGCACGATGCGTTCGGTCTGGGCTGCGGTGGTGTGCTGGGCGTACATGACGAGCTGTTCCTCGTTGGCGGGCGTCGCGATCCGGGTGATCGCCCGCACCTTCGAGTAGCTGAGGCGCCCGGCAGCGAACTCTTCGGTGACCAGGGGAGGTCCTCGAGTGCGTGGGCGACGCGCACCTTCTCGCGGGCTGATCGCATGTCGAGGCTGCAGTGCCAGCTCAGCCAATGCGCGATCGTCCGACAGCCCCACGACTCGTGACCTGACCGCCGGTCGTACTCGGCCACCAGCTGCAGCCAGCGACACTCGCCCGCGGCGAGCTGACCGGCCAACTCGGTGATCTCGGCTTCCAGCCGCTCCAGCGGCATCGACGCTGCGGTCGTAGCGTCATCTGTCGTCACTTCCCCGTGCGTCATCGCAGCCTCCCGGGCCGGATCATGGGGAAGTGATCGAACTGGTGTTCGCATCCTACCGCTCGACGCGAGGTGTCACAAGGAGGAAAGCGGTTCCGCGGAACCGCTCGAGCACCGCCGCGACGCCCGGAATGCGCACCTTCCCCGTCTACGCTGCTCCCTCATGCATCGTGCCCAGAAGCCAGACGAATTGCGGGTGCGGTGACCGGATCCAACGGAGCCGGTCGAGTGTCGCGATCGTCGGAGGGTGCGGGCACGTCGGCCTGCCGCTCGGGCTCGCCTTCGCCAGCCGGGGGCTCGAGGTCGTGCTCTACGACGTCGCCGAGCGCTCGGTCGCGCTGGTCAACGACGGCGTCATGCCCTTCGACGAGCCGGGTGCGGCGGAGCTGCTCCCCACGTTGATCGCGTCGGGTCTCCTGCGCGCGAGCACGTCGTCCGACGTGATCGGCGACGTGGAGCACGTGATCGTCGTCATCGGCACCCCGATCGACGAGCACCTCAACCCCGATCTCAACGCGGTGCCGGCGGCGATCGCCGACATCGCCTCGTCGCTGCACGACGGCCAGCTGCTCGTGCTGCGCAGCACGGTCTACCCCGGGGTGACCGCGTTGGTGGAGCGGCTGGTCGGCGATCTCGGCCTCGACATCGACGTGGCGTTCTGCCCCGAGCGCATCGCCGAGGGCAAGGCGATGGTGGAGCTGTTCGAGCTGCCGCAGATCGTGGCGTCGCGGTCGCCGCGCGCGTTGGAGCGCGCGGGCAAGCTCTTCCGCAACCTCGCCCACGAGATCGTCGAGCTCGAGCCGGAAGAGGCCGAGCTGGCCAAGCTGTTCACGAACACCTGGCGCTACATCAAGTTCGCGGCCTCGAACCAGCTCTACATGATGGCCAACGACTTCGGCCTCGACTACGAGCGCATCCGCTCGGCGCTCTCGCACAACTACCCGCGTGCCGCCGATCTGCCGCGCGCCGGGTTCGCCGCCGGCCCGTGTCTCTTCAAGGACACCATGCAGCTCGCCGCGTTCAACACCAACAACTTCCACCTCGGTCAGGCGAGCGTGTCGATCAACGAGGGCCTGCCGCTCTACGTCGTCGCGCGCCTGGAGCAGCGCTACGACCTGTCGACCATGTGCGTCGGCGTGCTCGGCATGTCGTTCAAGGCCGAGTCCGACGACATCCGCTCGAGCCTCAGCTACAAGCTCAAGCGCATCCTCAAGTTCAAGTCGCGTCGGGTGCTGACGCACGACCCGTACGTCACCAACGACGCCGACCTGTCCGATCTCGACACCGTGCTGCGCGACGCCGACCTGCTCGTGATCGGCACGCCGCACGCGTGCTACCGCGACCTCGAGGTGACGGTCCCGGTGGTCGACATCTGGAACCTGCGTGAAGGCGGGGTGCAGGTGTGAACGAGCCGCTCCGCCGCGCGTGTCGGTGGTCATCCCGGTCTACAACGAGGGCGAGGCGATCGTCGCCTGCCTCGACCGCATCCTCGCGGGGGTCTCGCTGCCCTGCGAGATCCTCGTCGTGTTCGACGACGACGACGACACCACGGTCGAGCCGCTCCGCAAGTACGCGGCGCAGGACACGCGCGTGGTGCCCACGCGCAACACCTACGGACGCGGGCCGGCGCGGGCCATCCGCTACGGCATCGACCACGTGAACGCGCCGGTCGCGGTCGTCACCATGGCCGACGGCAGCGACGACGCCGAGCAGATCGACGAGCTCTGCAAGCTGGTCGAGCGGGGCGTCGTGATCGCCGCCGCCTCGCGCTACATGAGCGGCGGGCAGCAGATCGACGGCCCGTTCATCAAGAGTCAGCTGTCGCGCCTCGCGGGGCTGTCGTTGTTCTGGTTCGCGCGCGTCGGGACGCGTGACGCCACCAACTCGTTCAAGGCGTACGCGGTCGACTTCGTCCGCGACGTCGACATCGACTCCGACACCGGGTTCGAGATCGGCATCGAGCTGGTCGCGAAGGCACGGCGACTCCGCCGTCCGGTGGCCGAGATCCCGACCATCTGGCTCGAACGGGCCCAGGGCACCTCCAACTTCAAGGTGGCCAAGTGGATCCCCCGGTACCTCAAGTGGTACCGGTTCTCGTTCGGACCCAAGCTGTCGCTCGACGCAGTGCGCGCGGCAGGAAAGGAACTGCGCTCGTGACCTCGCGCACCGACTCCGACGAGCGCAAGGTCCTCGTCAGCGGGTCGTCCGGATTCATCGGCGGCTACCTGGTGGAGGATCTCCTCGGCCGGGGCTACACCGTCGTCGGCATCGACAACCACTCCAAGTACGGCCGGGTCGAGAAGTCGTACGACGACAACCCGGGGTACACGCTCGTCGAGGGCGACTGCCGCGACGTCGAGCTGATGACGAAGCTGCTCATGGACTGTGAGCACTTCATCGCCGGCGCCGCGCTGATCGGCGGCATCTCGTACTTCCACACCTTCGCCTACGACCTCCTCGCCACCAACGAGCGCATCATGGCGTCGTCGTGCGACGCCGCCATCGCCGCGCACCGCGACGGCCGGCTCGAGAAGGTCACCTACATGAGCTCGTCGATGGTGTTCGAGTCCACCGACAGCTGGCCGTCGTACGAGGGCCAGGAGCGCGAGGTCCCGCCGCCGATCTCGTCGTACGGGTTCCAGAAGCTCGCGGTCGAGTACTACGCGCGCGCCGCGCACCAGCAGTACGGGCTCCCGTACACCATCGTGCGGCCGTTCAACTGCGTGGGCACCGGCGAGATGCGGGCCAAGACCGAGGTCGAGATCGCCAGCGGCAACGTGAAGCTGGCGATGAGCCACGTGGTGCCCGACCTCATCCAGAAGATCGCCAAGGGCCAGGACCCGCTGCACATCCTCGGGTCCGGCAGCCAGGTGCGCCACTACACCTACGGCGCCGATCTCGCCCGCGGCATCATCGACGCGATGGAGCACCCGGCCGCGCTCAACGAGGACTTCAACCTGTCGACGGCGGAGTCCACCACCGTGCTCGAGCTGGCCGAGAACATCTGGCACCGGCTCAACGGCGACCAGCCGTTCAACTACGTGAGCGACGACCCGTTCGACCACGACGTGCAGAAGCGCGTGCCGTCGGTGGAGAAGTCGCGCGAGGTGCTCGGGTTCGAGGCGACGACGACGCTCGACGAGATGCTCGACGTCGTGGTGCCGTGGGTGCTCGACGCCATGCAACGCGGCGCGATCTGATCGGATCCCGCAACCGGTGACCGACTCCACTGCGGTCCGCGACGAACCGGGCGCCGACGTCGAGGTGACCGCGACCGACGCGACCGCGGCGAACGGGGCGCGACGCACCCGCCGTCAGCACCTGATCGCCGAGCTCGCGCTCGTCGCGGTCCTGCTCGTCGTCTGCGCGTTCATCCACCGCAACACGATGAGTCAGCAGCTGGTCGAGGAGCACGGGTTCCGCCAGACCCAGACCGCCATGACCGCGGTCGACTTCCAGCGCTACGGCATCGATCTCCTGCACCCACGCGTCCCGGTGTTCGGCGCTCGGGCCGAGCTCCCGTTCGAGTTCCCCCTGTTCCAGGCCATGGCGACGGTGCCGATGAACCTCGGCCTCGAGGCCGACATGGCGCTGCGGGTCACCGCGTTCGCGTGCTTCCTCCTCACCGCGGTCCTGCTCTACGGCCTGATCCGCCGGGTCGGCGGGCGGGTCGCCGCGCTGGCGTCGCTGGTCGCGTTCCTGTTCTCGCCCTTCGGACTCCTCTGGGGGCACGCGTCGCTGGTCGAGTACCTGGCCACGGCGGGTGCGGTCGGCTTCGCGTGGGCCGGGATCGAGTGGCGCGAGCGACGGCACTGGGCGTTCGTCGTGCTCGCGGTCGTGGCCGGTTCGGTTGCGATGCTGGTGAAGATCACGACCGGCGTGTTCTGGATCCTCCCGCTGGTGCTCTACACCGCGGTGAAGGAGCTCCCCGGGTTCCGCGCGTGGGTGCGCGCCCGACTCGACCCCGGGTTGATCGTGGCGATCGTCCTGCCGCTGCTCGCGGGCGTGTGGTGGACGCGCCACGCCGACGCGATCAAGGCGACTCGGCTCGTCGCTCGCCGGCACCTCCAGGTGTGCGACGGCGACCATCCACGCCGCGCCGTCGAGCAGTCCGGGTCCCTCGCCTCCTCGTGCTCGTCGTCCAGGTGGACCCGGCGCCAGGCGTCGACCCCGTCGACCCGGGCCCCGGCGAGGAGCACGCCGAGGGCGGCGGGCGTCCGCCGCGACGGGTGGTGGCAGTCCGCAGCTCGATCTCGCGGTATCCGCCGGCGAATAGGATCTTGGAACATGCGGCGCCGATGCCCGGATCGGCGTCGAGCGCGTCGACCAGCGGGCGCAGCCACTCCGGGTCGACGGTGGGGCGTCGTTGTTCACCGAGCGCCACGTGGTCGACGTCGGCCAGAGCGTGGATGCCCCGGTTGCAGGCGGCGCCGAAGCCGTACGTTCTCCGTGTTCTCGAGGACCTCGACCTCCGGCAGCTCGGCCCGCACGTGCACCACGTCGTCGGACGAGGCATTGTCGACCAGGCACGATGCGAAGCTGTGCCGCCGGCCACGACGAGTCGAGGAGGCTGCCGGAGCACGCCGTGGGTGAGCTCGCTCGCCGTTGTAGTTGACGACCACGACGCCGACGGTGGGGTGGTCCATGGCGCCTACGAGCGCTGCTTGAGCGGTTCCCACCACCAGCGGTTGTCGCGGTACCAGGCGACGGTCGCCTCGAGCGCCTCGTCGAGCGTGCGCTGCCGCCGCCAGCCGAGGTCGGTGACCTTGGCGATGTCGACGGAGTAGCGGCGGTCGTGGCCGAGGCGGTCCTCGACGTACTGCACCGACGCCTCGTCCTTGCCCAGCAGGCGCGAGCAGCTTGTCGACCAGCACGCGGTTGGGCGTCTCGTTGCCGGCGCCGATGTTGTAGATCTCGCCCGGCGCGCCGGCGTCGAGCACGAGCTGCACGCCGGCGCAGTGGTCGTCGACGTAGATCCAGTCGCGCTCGTTGAGGCCGTCGCCGTACAGCGGGATCTGCCCGTCGTCGAGCAGGTTGGTGGTGAAGAGGGGGATGGCCTTCTCGGGGAACTGGTAGGGCCCGAAGTTGTTGGTGCAGCGCGTCACCGTCACCGGCAGGCCGTAGGTGTGGTGGTACGAGAGCGCGATGAGGTCGGAGCCCGCCTTCGACGCCGAGTAGGGCGAGCGCGGCTCGAGCGGGTCGGTCTCCTTCGACGACCCCACCTCGACCGAGCCGTACACCTCGTCGGTGCCGATGTGCACGACGCGGCCGACCTCGAGCCGGCGGGCGGTGTCCATCACCACGTTGGTGCCGAAGCAGTTGGTGTGGATGAAGTCGTCGGGCCCGACGATCGACCGGTCGACGTGGCTCTCGGCCGCGAAGTGCACGACCGCGTCGTGACCGCGCATCGCGTCCTCGAGGCTCTCGGGATCGCAGATGTTGCCCTTGACGAACTGGTAGCGCGGATCGTCGTCGACGTCGCGCAAGCGTCGACAGGTTGCCGGCGTAGGTCGAGCGCGTCGTACACGGTCACCGAGTCGTCGGTGGTCGAGCAGCACGTGGCGCACGTAGTTGGAGCCGATGAACCCGGCTCCGCCGGTGACGAGGATCTTGCGACTCATGGGTCGCCGCTCACGTTCGCATCGGCCAGTAGGGGCGTCGCCCCACGGGCAGGTCGGCGCGCGCGGGGTTGGCCTGGTCGCGCTGCGACAGGATCGGCGCGGTGACGCCCCAGTCGGCGCTCGATCGGCGGGATCGTCCCAGGCCACGCCGAGCTCGTCGGTCGGGGTTGTAGTAGCCGTCGACCAGGTAGGTGATCACCATGTCGCTCAGCGCCGCGAAGCCGTGCGCCACGCCGGGCGGGATGAACACGCCGCGGTGGTCGAAGGGTGCCGTCGGCGCGCTGGCCGAGGTCGACGGTGAGCGTGGCGCCGTCGGTGGGCGAGCCCTCGCGCAGGTCGTGCAGCACGACGCGGGCGCTGCCCGACGGGGACGTACCAGTAGTCGGCCTGGTGCAGGTGGTAGTGCAGACCGACGATCGCACCCGGCCTGACGGTTGCCGCGGTTGCCCTGGACCATCTCGCGGCCCTGGGGGAACCACTCCCGCCGATACGTCTCGATGAAGATGCCGCGCTCGTCGCCGTGGACCACGGGCTCGACGACGTACACGCCCGCGATGACGTCCGATTCCTGGACCTCAGCCAATCGTTCGCTCCTCGGAGAGGTCGACGGTCGAGTGGACAGGTCTAGCAGAGAGCATCTCGGGCGCTCGCTCCCGGGACCGCGCCTTGTCTCGTGCCCGGGCGCGACCGTGCAACCAGAAGGCCGCGCCCGCGACCATGACCACCTCGAGCAGCTGCGCGACCGTCTGCGTCGCCGGCCCGTGGCGCGAGCCCTCCCACAACGAGAGCGGGTCGAGCCGCCACGCCTGGTGGAGGCCGCAGCCGTAGAAGTACTCGGGGCTCGCCTGTTCGATCGGCACCACGGTCGGACAGGCGGCGTCGGGCACCAACGGCAGCTCGATGGCCGCGCGGTGCCAGACCACGCCGACCTGCGCCGCCCCGAGCACCGCCACCACCGCGGCGACGAGCAGGGTGCGGCCGGCGTTGCGGAAGATCCACGTGAGGCCCGCGGTCATGGGCTCGCCGCGGTCCAGATGCCGGCGGCGAGCACGGCCGGGATGATCGGCAGCGTGAGGCGCGGTCCCCACGCCACCCAGCCGAAGGTCGAGTACCAGAGCGCGAGGCCCGCGGTGTAGGCGGCGAGCACGCCGACGACGAGCAGCGGCGGGAGCCAGACCCTCGGTTCGCGCCGGTGTCGCACGAGCAGCACGACGGTCGCGATCACGAGGCCCGCGACCACGAGCGCGGCCGCGAACCAGAACCACACCACACCCACGTTCGGCGCGAACCAGTCGGCGATCGCCAGGCGCACGGGGAACTTCACGCCCGGGACGCGCGTGTCGGGCGCGGTGTACACGGTGTTGCGGATGGTCCCGAAGCGGAAGACGTTGAACGCGCTGTTCGCCACGACCGCGCCGACGAGCCCGACGACCATGGGCACCAGCAGCCGACGCGCCGGGAACCAACGGTCGTGCGCTTCACGCGCGCACACCAGGCCGAGCACCAGGAGGAACGGCGCCATCGTCTCCTTGGTGAGTCCCGCGAACAGGCCGGTCACCAGCAGCCACCCCGGTCGGCGCGCGCACGCGGCCACGACGAACGCCAGCACGAGGAACGCGGTCAGTGCCTCGCCGAACGGGAGGAGCGCGTAGAGGAGGAACGGTCCGGTCAGCAGCGCGATCCCGAGCACCACCGACCACTCCGCACCGAGGAGCCGGCGGAGCGGGAACGCGACCAGCACGAGCATCCCGCCCACCGCGAGCGCCGACAGCGCCGCCAGCACCTGCAGCGTGGTCAGGTCGGCGACATCGGCGGCGACGAGCGGCACCGCCACCAGGTACTGCGCGAGCGGCCAGGCCCCGACCGGCCAGGCTCCGACCGGATCGCCTGGCGCCACGGCCGGCTGGCAGTTCTCGAGCACGTCGTCATCGATGCACTCCACGACGGTGTGCGAACCGCGTACCAGGAGCACCGAGTCGGTGATGCGGATCTCGACCCAGCGCGTGCCGTCGACCAGGAGCACGACGACGAGCAGCAGCGCGGCGGTCCCGGCGACCAGGAGCGCGGGGTGGATCCGGACCCGCACGCGGATCAGCCGACGTCGCGGAGCGTGCGTTCCTTCAGCGCCTGCACGGCGGTCCGTCCGAGGCGTTGTTCCGCCTCGCGCTGGTACTCGCGCAGGTCGAAGAACACGAAGCGTCCGTTGGGGCTCACGATCGGCGGTTCACCGGTCGCGTCCTGCACCTCGGCGATGATCTGCTCGGCGTGGTTCGGGTAGCCGAGGGTGTCGATCCAGAGGCCGTCGAAGCCCACCGCGGTGATGGCGTCGAGCATCTTGGGCGTCGCCTGTTGCACGACCTGGGCCTGCCAGTCGGCGGCGCGGCCGCGGGTGCCGCCGTAGCCCCAGTACAGGTCGTCGGAGTGGAGGTAGCCGCGCAGCGGGTCGTAGTCGACCATGCCGTAGGGAGGCGTCTCGAGCTCCGCCTCCGGGAACGGGAGGTAGGGGAGCTGGAACACCTTGCCGCCCGGACCGAGGGTGTGCTCGATCTCCTTCACGAACACCGCGTCGGCGTTCCACTCGGTCTGGAAATTCCGCGAGTCGGGGATGATCGCCGACGACGTCTGGTCGAACACGCCGATCACGACCAGGAGCACCGCGACGCCGGACACGACGAAGGGCTTGTAGGAGAACGAGCGCGTGTGCCGGACCGCCCAGTCGAGCGCGAGCCCGACGGCGACGAGCGCGTAGAACGCGATGAAGATCGAGATGCGGTTCCACGACCGGATCTCGGTGAACCCGGCGATGCCGAGCGTCCACGAGAGCCCACCGGTGACGCCGAACAGCACCGCCAGCGCGCTCAACGCCGCGAGCACGAACGCGAGCGGGGGTGACCGGTCGCGGCGCGCGGGTGAAGCCGAGGCCGAGGAGCACGAACATCAGCCCGAGGAAGCCGAGGGCGCCGATCACGCCGAGGAACTGGGTGGCCTCGGAGTTGTTCGGCGCGCTGAACACCTTGCTCACGATGTGCTCGTTGATGAAGCCGATCCGGTAGCCGGGGATCGGGCTCAGCATCTGGATCGGGCGCAACGCGTAGAAGTCGCTCTCGCCGACGGTGCGCTGCACGACGTGCGTCGTTCTTCCCGTGGTCGCGCCAGTAGAGGATCGACGGCGACAGGTTGACCACCACGCCGAAGCCGATGATCGCGGTGAGCGCGATGCCGACACCAGCGATCGCCAGTTCCGCACCGTCACGACCTGCAGCACGCCGGCCGACAGCATCAGCGTGATGCAGAACGCGGCGTAGTACACGTCGGTCGGACGCGATCGCGAAGCACCCGACGACGAACCAGAGCGTGCTCCACCGCTTCCACTCGAAGCGAACGGTTGTGCTCCCGTCGGCCTCATTCTCCCGTCTTCGTTCGCGGAAGAACGGCGGTGCGTTCCGCCACACCATGATCGTGAACAGGCACGCCACCGGCACCAGGTAGTAGGCCGCGAGCGAGAGGTGCCACGTGCCGCGCAGGAAGTGGTACGGCAGGAACGTGTAGAGCATCGCGGCGACGAACGAGAAGCGACGCGACACGCCGAGGTACCGCACCACGTAGAACGTGCTCAGCGCGACCAGCACGAACGACAGCAGGTAGTAGGCGTTGGTCACCAGCACCGGGTCGTGCGAGAACCACGTCATCACCTTGAGCCCGAGGTAGTGCAGGTTGTCGGAGCCGATGGGGAAGTCGTGGTGGTCGTACCCGATGGGCCAGCCCACCCGCGGGTTGAACTGGTACCAGCCGTTCTCGATGATCCCCTTCACCTCGGCGATCTGGGCGATGCCGTCGCGCTGGTAGAGGAACGGCAGGCGGAGCGGGATCTCCCAGATCTTGAACAGCCACGCGGTGATCAGCGCGCTGCTGGCGGCGACGATGGCGCCGTCGCGTGCCTCGTACAGCCACCGCGACCGCCGCCGACGAGCCCGTGGACGAGGGAGGTCGGGAGGGTCGGGCTCGGTGGCCGTCGACGGCGTCGGGGCCGTCGGCTCGGGCTCGAGGGCGACGCCGCCGGCGGGTGTGGGTGCATCGGACGGCATCGGTCAGGGAACCTTAGACGAGTCGTTTGGCGCCACCCGGCCGGTAGGCTCCCGCCCGGTGAGCCAGACGACCACAACGTGTCGAGCCTGCGGCGACACCACGTTCGCCTCCCGCCACGAGGCGCCCGAGACCATGTACGGCACCGGTGACGTGTTCCCGTACGGCGAGTGCAGCGCTTGCGGCTCCCTCACGCTGCTCGAGGTGCCCGACGACCTGGCGCCCTACTACCCCGACACCTACCTGAGCATGACCGTCGACCCCGCGTCGCTGGGCGCGGCCCCGCTCGCCGCGATCACCGCGGTCGCGTCGTCGATCATGCGCTACCCGGGGTCGGCGGGCACGCTGCAGCGGGTGCTGCCCGATCGTCGTGCCCGCACGCTGGCGATCATCCTCGAGTCGGTCGCACGCGCGCCCGGGCCGCGGCCGCGCCGGGTGCTCGACGTCGGTTCGGGGTCGGGGATGGTGCCGCTCGCGGTGTCGTGCGCGGGCGACGTCGAGGTGCTGGGCATCGACCCGTTCGGGCCGGGCGACCGACGCCTCGGCCCGCACGCCGAACTGCAGTCGAAGACGCTCGAGCAGGTCGACGGTGAGTTCGACCTCGTCATGCTCCACCACTCGTTGGAGCACATGCCCGACCCACTCGACGCCCTGCAGCAGGTCCGCCGGCTGCTCGCGCCCGAGGGCACCGCGCTCGTGCGGGTGCCGACCGCGTCGTCGCTCGCGTGGCGCGAGTACGGCACCGACTGGATCCAGCTCGACCCGCCGCGTCACGTCTGGGTCCCGTCGCGGCCCGGCCTCCACGCGCTCGCCCGCCGCGCCGACCTCGCGGTCGTCGGCACCTATGACGACTCGGGACCGTTCCAGTTCTGGGGCAGCGAGCAGGCTCGTCGCGGGATCCCACTCATGGACCCGCGGTCGTACTTCGTCGACGCCAAGCACGCCGGGCTCGCGCGGTCGGAGGTGTCGCGGTACGCGCACCGCAGCCGCGAGCTCAACCGTCGGTCCGACGGCGACCAGACGGTGGTCTACCTCCGCGCCGGCTGACGGCGCTCTGGCTGACCGGCCCGCCGGCCAACGGCGCGCCGACGTCGTCTGTGGTACCAATGCGCATCGGGTCGCCGCGCCCGCGTGTGTACGAAGGGGCCACTCATGTTCGTCACCGTGATCCACCACATCCATGACCCCGAGGGCTTCCAGGCCGCAGAGGCGAGAGCGCTCGAGGCGGGGCTCCCGTCGTCGGTGGCGCTCCCCATCCACGCCGCGAACGAAGATCACACGCTCGGTGTCTGCATCTGGGAAGGCGAGTCGGTGGATGCGGTGCGCGAGGTGGTCGAGGGCGCGGTGGGCGCGTGGGCGAACAACGAGTACTTCGCGATGCACGTCGACGGACTCACACCGCAGCTCGGATAGGAACTAGGCGATCTCGACGCGCGAGTGGTCGCCGACCAGGAGTCGAGTGGCCACCGGAGTGACGCCTGAGCGCGTCACCTCGACGTGGCGGCCGATGAGCGAATCGGTGAGGCGCGGGACCGACACCACCCGGCTGTGCTCGAGCAGCACCGAGTGCTCGACCTCGGAGTCGACGATCTCGCAGTCGGCGGCAACCGACGTGAACGGGCCGATGAAGCTGTTGACGACGCGCGTGCCCGCGCCGATCGCGGCCGGGCCGCGCACGGTCGAGTTGATGATCTCCGCGCCGGCTTCGATCACGACGCGGCCTTCGACACGGGAGTCGTCGTCGACGGTGCCGTCGCAGCGCGGTTCGAGCGTCTCGAGCACCAAGCGGTTGCTCTCGAGCAGCGGGTCCTTCTTGCCGGTGTCGATCCACCAGCCCTGGAGGATCTCGTGGCGCACCCGGTGCCCGTGGTCGATCAGCCACTGGATGGCGTCGGTGATCTCGAGCTCACCGCGCGCCGACGGCTCGATCGAGCGCACCGCGGTGTGGATCTGCGGATCGAACAGGTACACGCCGACGACCGCGAGGTCGGACGGCGGATCCTCCGGCTTCTCGATGAGCTGCACCACCTCGCCGTCGGGCCCGAGCACGGCGACGCCCGACTGCCGGGGGTCCTCCACGTGCGCGAGCAGGATCTGCGAGGAGAGGACTCGACCTTCGTCGTCGGGGAGGCGTCCCCGCTCGGCCTCGAACGCGTCGACGAACTCCTTGAGCCCCTGCTGGAGCATGTTGTCGCCGAGGTACATCACGAAGTCGTCGTCGCCGAGGAAGTCGTGCGCGATCAGCACGCAGTGGGCGAGGCCCAGCGGGGCGTCCTGACGGAGGTAGGTGACCTCGGCGCCCCAGCGGGAGCCGTCGCCCACCGCGGCCATGATCTCGTCGGCGGTGTCGCCGACGATGATGCCGATCTCCTTGATCCCGGCCTCGACCATGTCCTCGATCCCGTAGAACAGGATCGGCTTGTTGGCCACCGGCACGAGCTGCTTGGCGCTCGTGTGGGTGATGGGCCGCAGGCGGGTGCCGGCGCCGCCGGAGAGGATCAGACCCTTCATCGACCGAGATCGTAGGCGGGACCCTGGTACTCCGCGTCCTCATGACCGATGCTGCGCGACCGCGCGCCGCTACGGTCGGCCGCCGATGACGCCCACACCCGATCGGTCGGCGCCTCGGCCGCGGCACCCTCGTCGCTGCTCCTCGTGCTCGCGGCGAGCGTCGACCGCGGCAACGGCGGCCGGAGCCAAGGCGACGACGACCACCGCGCCCACGCCGAAGCGGTGGGACCCTCGGATCGCGCCCATCGCCGACGAGGTCGCCAAGCTGCGCAAGCTCGACTTCGAGCACCCGGTCGCCGCCGAGTTCCTCGACGACGCCGCGTTCGAGAAGAAGGTCACGACCGACCGCGGCAAGCTCAGCACGCAGGACAAGCGCGACCTCGAACGATCGCAGGCCCAGCTCCGGGCCGTCGGGCTCATCGGCGCCGACGTCGATCTCTTCGACGCAGTCGGCTCGCTGCAGACCTCGGGCGTGCTCGCCTACTACGACCCGAAGACGAAGAAGATCACGGTGAAGGGCACCAACCTCGACGACGTCTCCACCCGCGTGACCGTCGCGCACGAGCTCACGCACGCGCTGCAGGACCAACACTTCGATCTGCAGAAGCTCGAGAAGGCCGCGGCAGCCGATCACGGATCGACCGTGCTGCACACGATCGCCGAAGGCGACGCGGTGCGCATCCAGAACGCGTACGAGAAGACGCTGTCCGCCGCCGACCAGCAGGCCTACGCGAGTCAGGACGCGCAGACCAGTGAGCAGGCGCAGTCGGAGATCACAGCCAAGGGCGTCCCCGACTCGCTGAGCGTCGTGTTCCAGGCGCCGTACGTGCTCGGGCCGTCGATGCTCGACGCGGTGATCGCGAAGGACCAGGACAAGGGCGTCGACGCGCTCTTCGAGGATCCGCCCACTGCCGACGCCGCGTTCGTCACGCCCTCGACCCTGATCGACCACCGCACGTTCCAGACGGTGCCGACGCCGAAGCTCGAAGCCGGAGAGAAGCGCGCGGGCAAGCCTGACGTGTTCGGATCGCTGTCGCTGTTCCAGGTCCTGTCGTCGCGCATCGACAATGCCACCGCGCTCAGTGCGGCCGACGCGTGGGACGGCGACAGCATGGTCACCTTCACCCGCAACGACCAGACGTGCCTCCGCGCGACCTTCGCCGGGCGCGGGACCGACGGCACCAAGACGATCGGCGCGGCCTTGCAGCAGTGGGCGACGCAGATGCCCGCCGGCAGCGCGACCGTCGACGCGGCCGCCGACCGGGTCACGCTCACCGCGTGCGATCCCGGGAGTGCGGCCACGGCAATCCCGAACAAGCCGCTGGCGTCGCTCGTCTACGTGGCCAGCCGCGACGGGCTGTTCTCCGAGCTGCTGAAGAGCGGGTTCTCCACCCAGGAGGCCACGTGCAGCGCGGACACGGTCGTGCGTGATCCGGTGTTCGCCCCGGTGATCGAGGCCGCGGGAACCGATCCGAACGCCGCACCCGATCCTGCGCTCGTCACCGCCGTGCAGCAGCGCGTCCGGGAGATCGTGGCGGGGTGCCGACAGACGTGACGCCCGACGCGCCCGATGCGCTGGCCGCGTTCGAGCGCGACGGCTTCGTGGTGCTCGAAGGGGTCGTCGACACCGAGCTCGTCGGCGCGCTGCTCGAGGCCGTCGACCGGGTGATGGTCGACGCCGACATCCCGTTCGGCACCAACGCGTTCCTCGGCGTGCGCACGCGCCGCATCTTCAACCTGCTCGCGCGCGATCCCTTGTTCGCGCGCGTGCCGCTGCACCCGGCCGTGCTCCCGCTCGTCGAGCAGGTGCTCGACGAGCAGTGCCTCCTCTCGTCGCTCACCGCGATCGAGATGCAGCCCGGCCAGGACGCGCAACCGCTGCACTGCGACGACGGATCCATCGCGCTGCCGAGACCACATCCGACGGTGGTGTGCGTCGCGCTGTGGGCGCTCACCGACTTCGACCACACCAACGGCGCCACGCGGCTGGTGCCTGGCTCACACCAGCGCGACCGCCGCCCGAACCGGGGCGAGCAGGACGCGTACGTGGAGGCCGAGATGCCGGCGGGCAGCGTGTTGCTCTACGACGGGTCTCTCTGGCACGGCGGTGGCACCAACGCCAGCGACGAGCGTCGGGTGGGCATCGTGGTGAACCACTGCGCGGGCTTCCTCCGGCAAGAAGAGAACCAACTGCTCGCGGTGCCGCGTGATCTCGCAGCGACGTTCCCGCGCCGCCTGCAGGAGATGCTCGGCTACGGCGTGTACCGCGGCCTCATGGGCCACGTCGACCAGCAGGACCCCGGCGTGTTCCTCGACCCCGACGTCGCCACCGACATGGTGTGGCGTCGGATGAGGTAGGCGTCGCTAGACGACGAAGTACTTGGCCTCGGGGTGGGGGACGATGATCGCCGACGTCGATCTGCTCGGGCACGAGGTGGAACTCCTCGGTGAGCGTCACGCCGATGCGGTCGATCTCGAGCAGCTCGGCGACCTTCGCCTGGTCGTCGAGGTCGGGGCACGCCGGGTAGCCCCACGAGTAGCGCGACCCGCGGTACTGCTGGCGGAACAGGCCCGGCGAGCGACGGGCCGTCCTCGTCGGCGAAGCCCCACTCCTCGCGGATGCGGCGGTGCCACAGCTCGGCGAGCGCCTCGGTCATCTCGACCGAGAGGCCGTGCAGCGAGCAGGTACTCCTGGTACCGGTCGGCGGCGAACAGCTCCTGCTCGCGCTCGCTGGCGCGCGTCGCCCATCGTCACCACGTGGAACGCGGCGTAGTCGGGTCGCCCGATTCGACGGGCCGGAAGAAGTCGGCGATGCAGAGGAACGGTCGCCTTGCGCTGGCGCGGGAACGTGAAGCGCAGCCACTCCTGCGTGCGGTCGTCGTCCTTCCACACGACGAGGTCGTTGCCCTCGGTGTTCACCGGCGAAGTAGCCCCACGCCGCCGCGGGCACGAGCAGCCCTCGGCCTTGGCGATCGTCGAGCTGCGCGCGCAGCGTCGGGCGGATGCGCGCCTTGAAGTCGTCGTCGTTCTCGCCGATCGACCTTCTCGGGCCGGAACTGCCACTGGTTGCGGAACAGCGCGGTCTCGTTGATGTAGCCGGCGATGTCGTCGAGCGAGATGCCCTTCGCGACGCGCGAGCCGACGAACGGCGGCGTGAAGATCGGCGACGTCGGCGGCGACGTCGGAGCGCGCCGGGACTCGACCGGCGGTCGCCGCGCGTCGGCTTCGACTCTGCGCGCGGCGGCAGGCTTGCGCCCGCCGGCGTCGCGCCCGAAGTCGGGATCGAGCTCGCCGGTGCGCTTGCCCGCCATGAGCGTGTCCATCGTGCGCAGGCCCTCGAACGCGTCCTTGCCGTAGAAGACGCGGCCGTCGTAGACCTCGCGCAGGTCGCGCTCGACGTAGTTGCGCGTGAGCGCGGCGCCGCCGAGGAGCACCGGGCACCGTCGGCGAGGCCCTGCGTCGTTCAGCTCCTCGAGGTTCTCGCGCATGATGATCGTGGTCTTCACGAGCAGGCCGCTCATGCCGATCGCGTCGGCGCTCGACCTCGAGCGCCTTCTCGATCATCTCGGTGATCGGCGACCTTGATGCCGAGGTTGTAGACCATGTAGCCGTTGTTGGTGAGGATGATGTCGACGAGGTTCTTGCCGATGTCGTGCACGTCGCCCTTCACGGTGGCGAGCACGACGCGTGCCCTTGCCGCCGGCGTCGGCCTTCTCCATGTGCGGCTCGAGGTAGGCGACCGCGGCCTTCATCGTCTCCGCCGACTGCAGCACGAACGGCAGCTGCATCTCGCCGCGAGCCGAACAGCTCGCCGACGACCTTCATGCCGTCGAGCAGCACGTCGTTGACGATCGCGAGCGCGGGCAGCGACGCGAGCTGCTCGTCGAGGTCGGCTTCGAGGCCGTCGCGGTCGCCGTCGATGATGCGGTGCTTCGAGCCGCTCCTCGACCGGCCAGCCCGAGCGGTCCTCCTTCTCGATCGCGCCGGCCTCGACGCCTTCGAACAGCGCCATGAACTCGGTGAGCGGGTCGTAGTCGTCGCGGCGGCGGTCGTAGATGAGGTCGAGCGCGACCTCGCGCACGTGGTCGTCGATCCGGTGCAGCGGCATGATGCGCGCCGCGTGCACGATCGCGGCGTCGAGCCCGGCCTCGCGGCACTCGTGCAGGAACACGCTGTTGAGCACGTGGCGGGCCGCGGGCTTGAGCCCGAAGCGACACGTTCGACAGGCCGAGGATCGTCGACGCGCCCGGGCAGCTCGGCCTTGATGCGCCGGATCGCCTCGATGGTCTCCATCGCGTCGCGGCGGAGGTCGTCGTCGCCGGTGGACGAGCGGGAACGTGAGCATGTCGAAGATCAGGTCGGTGGGTTCGATGCCGTAGCGCTCGATGGCGATGTCGTAGATGCGCTTGGCGACGCGCAGCTTCCAGTCGGCGGTGCGGGCCTGGCCCTCTTCGTCGATCGTGAGGCAGATCGACGGCGGCGCCGTACTCGCGCGCGAGCGACAACACGCGGTCCATGCGCTTGCCCTCGCCCTCGCCCTCTTCGAGGTTGGCGGAGTTGAGGATCGCCTTGCCGCCGTGAGTGCTGCAGGCCGGCTTCGACCACCTGCGGCTCGGTCGAGTCGAACACGAGCGGCAGCGACGCCTGGGTCGCGAAGCGGCCCGCGATCTCGTCCATGTCGACGGTGCCGTCGCGGCCGACGTAGTCGACGCACACGTCGAGCACGTGCGCGCCTTCCTTCACCTGCTCGCGTGCCATCTGCACGCACGTGTCCCAGTCGGCTTCGAGCATCGCGTCGCGGAACTTCCTGCGAGCCGTTGGCGTTGGTGCGCTCGCCGACGGCGAGGTACGCGAGCTCCTGGTGGAACGGCACGTGCGAGTAGATCGACGAGCAGCCGGGCTCGTGCTCGGGCGTGCGCAGCGACCGGCGCGCGGTCGTGCCGATGCGGTCGACGACCGCGCGCAGGTGCTCGGGCGTGGTGCCGCAGCAGCCGCCGACGATGTTGAGGCCGAACTCGGCGACGAAGCGCTCGTGCGCGTCGGCGAGCGCGTCGGGCGTGAGGTCGTAGTGCGTGTGGCCGTCGACGACCGACGGCAGCCCCGCGTTCGGCAGGCACGAGAGGAACGTGCGCGCGTGCTGCGCGAGGTAGCGGAGGTGCTCGGTCATCTCCGCCGGACCGGTCGCGCAGTTCATGCCGATCACGTCGGGCTGCATCGCTTCGAGCGCGGTGAGCGCGGCGCCGATCTCGGAGCCGACGAGCATGCGGCCCGGTCGTCTCGACCGTGACCTGCACCATGATCGGGAGCGTCGACGCCCGCGGTGCGCCATCGCCCGCGCGCGCGCCGTTGATCGCGGCCTTGCGCCTGGAGCAGGTCGTAGACGGTCTCGATGAGCAGCACGTCGACGCCGCCCGCGAGCAGGCCGTCGACCTGGACCTCGTAGCCGTCGCGCAGCTCGTCGTAAGGCGATCTGGCCGAGCGACGGCAGCCGGGTGCCCGGGCCGATCGAGCCGATCACGAAGCGGGGCCGGTCCGGCGGTCGAGAAGCCGGACGCGACCTCGCTTGGCGAGCGCGCGCCGCGCGCTCGGTTCATCTCGAAGCGTCTTGTCGGCGATGCCGTACTCGTTGAGCACGAGCGGGAACGCGCCGAAGGTCGCGGTCTCGACCGCGTCGACGCCGACCGCGAAGAACTCGTCGTGCATCTGCGTGACGAGGTCGGGCCGGGTGAGCACGAGGTGCTCGTTGCAGCCCTCGAGCGCCTCGCCGCCGAAGTCGTCGGGGCCGAGGTCCTGGCCCTGCATCCAGGTGCCGAACGCGCCGTCGAACACGAGCACGCGCTCGCGCGAGCGCGTCGAGGAAGTCGGACATGGTCGTGCCAGGGTACCGGAGGCGTCGTTCGCTGATCACGGAGTGTCGATTCTCGTGGCACCGTGGATCGTCCTCCAGAGGGCATTGCAGTGTCCAGAGATCCGCTGCCTCGGGTTCAGTCGGTGCCTCGTGCGCGTGACGACCGAGGCGCACGGCGTGGTCGGCGCGTGCCCACAGCTCCTTGTCGCCGGAGCTGTCGCCGTAGGCCCACACGAACGGTCGGCGCCCGGCGTCGCGTGCGAGCCACTCGTCGAGGCGGCGCGCCTTCTCGTCGTCCGCGCACGTTCGCGCCGTGCGATCGCGCCGGTGAGACGGCCGTCGTCGCCGACCTCGAGCTCGGTGGCGAGCACGGCGTCGAAGCGCAGGCGCTCGGCGACCGGACGCAGGTACACGCGCGAGCGACGCCGACACGATCACGAGCCGGTGCCCCTGCGTGCGGTGCCAGTCGGCCCGCTCGACCGTCTCGGCCCGCAGGTGGCGCGCGATGCACGTCGGCGGCGAACGTCGCGAGCGGTGTCGTCGAGGTCGGCCGCGTCGCGGCCGCCGACCAGCTGCTGCAGCAACTCGGCCTTCATGCCGTTGCGGCTCCAGTGCGCGCGCCCGGCCTTCGCGACGTGCACGCGCGCCGGCGGCGAACGCACCGGCGACGGCCGACGTCCCGGCGACGCGACGGAGGAACGGCACGAAGTTGTCCCGCGGCGACAGCGTGCCGTCGAAGTCGAACGCGGCGACGGCGTCGACGCCGCTCATGGCTGCCCGTCCATGGCGTGCATGGCCGTCATGGCTACCACACGCTTCCAGCCCCGATCCCGGGCTCACGACCGGTAAGGTCGGCGCTCACGCGGCTCGTCTGCGGTGACCCACCATGAAGCTGCGCATGCCCGATCCCGACGCTGCCGCCGTGCTCGCCCCGGCGCCGATCTCCCGTTGGCGTGCGCACGTTCGCATCTGCCGCATCGACCACTGGTTCAAGAACGTCTTCGTGCTGCCGGGCGTCGTGGTGGCGATCGGCATCGTGCCGCACGTCGACTACACCGACTTCTGGTGGCACCTCGTGGTCGGCCTCCTGGCCGTGTGCCTGATCGCGTCGAGCAACTACGTGATCAACGAGCTGATGGACGCGCCCTACGACGTGCACCACCCCACGAAGCGGTTCCGGCCGGTGCCGTCCGGCCAGGTGAACATCCCGCTCGCGTACGTGCAGTGGATCGCGCTGATGCTCGTCGGTCTCGGTCTCGGCGCGCTGGTCACGTGGAAGCTCGTGGTGACGCTGCTCGCGCTCTGGATCATGGGCTGCCTCTACAACCTCCCGCCCATCCGTACGAAGGACCACGCGTACCTCGACGTCGCGTCGGAGGCGATCAACAACCCGCTGCGCATGCTCGTCGGTTGGTACATCGTGACCACGACGGTCGTGCCGCCGGTCTCGTTGCTGGTGAGCTACTGGATGGTCGGCTGCTACTTCATGGCCGCCAAGCGCTTCGCCGAGTACAACGACTTCCAACGCACCGGCGACGACGCGGCGCGATACCGCAAGTCGTTCGCGCACTACACGAGCGAGCGCCTCCTCGTGTCGATCATGTTCTACGCGTCGGCGGCGATGTTGTTCTTCGGTGCGTTCATCGTGCGCTACCGGCTCGAGCTCATCCTGGCGTTCCCGCTCGTCGCGGTGTTCATGGCGATGTACCTGCACCTCGCGTTCAGGCCCGACAGCCCGGTGGAGAATCCCGAGAAGCTCTACCGCGAGCGGGGCCTCATGCTCGTGCTGGTGGCGTGCGTCGTGGTGATGACGGTGCTGCTGTTCGTCGACCTGCCGTTCCTCGGCGACTGGTTCTCCTCGAGCGTGCACGCGACCTCCAGGGTGACGCAGACTCCTGCCGTGGGGGCTGGTCGACGGTACGGGCGCGGGTTCGCGATCGGCGCGGTGCTCGCCGGGATCGTCTTCTTCTGGATGGTCACCGACGGCACGTTCGACCCCGGCCATCGCGTGCCGTTCTCGGGGAACTTCTACGACGTGCAGGCGCACCGCATGCTCGACGGCGACCTGTCGATGCCGAAGTCGGTGCTCTCCATCGAGGGCTACGAGCACGACGGCAACTCGTACATGTACTTCGGTCCTGCACCCGCGTTCCTGCGGCTGCCGACCGCCGCGCTCACCGACTCGCTCGACGGGCAGACCGGCGTGGCGTCGATGACGTTCGCGTTCGTGCGTGTTGATGCTCGCGCTGGGTCGCATCTCCTGGCGCGTGCGCCGCTGGTCGAGACCGACCGGCGCTGCGGCGGCGACGGTGACGGTCACGACGACGCCGTCGACGGCGTGGACGAAGCTGCTGGCCGGCGTCACCGGCGTTCGTCCTCGGCACGGGGACGATCGTCGTGTTCCTCGGCATCGGTCGCGTACGTGTACCACGAGGCGATCCTGTGGGGCGTCGCGCTGGCGTTCGCCGCCTTCGAGGCCATCCTGGCGTGGATCGAGCGCCCGCGTGCCGGGGTGCTGCTGGCGGCGGCGGTGCTCACGATGCTGGCGCTGCTCAGCCGACTCGCGGTCGGTATCGGCCCCGCGGCCGCGCTCGCGCTGCTGGCCGTGGCGGTCGCGGTGGCGCGGATCTGGCCCGGCGCACGGCGCGCCACCGCCCGGCTCGGTCTCGCCACCGACGGCGCTCGGGCTGGGCGCGACCGTCGGCTGGCTCGCGGCCGCGGTCGTCGTGCCGCTCGCGATCTACGCCGCGTTCAACCTGGCCAAGTTCGGGACGCTGTTCAGCGTTCCCTACGACCACCAGGCCGCGAACGCGGTCGTGCCCGACCGCGCCGCGACCCTGGCCGCCAACCACGGCACGCTCGTGAACGTGCAGGCGCTGCCCACCAACCTCTGGCAGTACCTGCGGCCCGACGCGTTCCGCCTCGACGGCTCGTGGCCATGGGTGCGGCTCCCGACCTCACGCCCCACGGTGTTCGGCGACCTGCGCTACGACATGCTCGACTTCACCTCGAGCGTCACGGCGACGATGCCGCTGCTGTTCGTGCTCGCCATCGGGGGGATCGTCACGATGATCCGCACCAAGGCGCGCGCCGCCGTCGCCACCCTCGGATCACTCGACCTGCCCGTCCTCGGCGCCGCGTGCGCGGCGGTGCCGTCGCTCGTGTTCGTGTACATCACCGAGCGGTACATGGCCGACTTCCTGCCGCTGCTCGTGCTCCCCGCGCTCGCCGCGCTCCACGCCTTCGTCCGGTGGGCACGCACGCCGGCCGCCGAGACCGCGTCGTCGGACAGGTCGTCGAAGCGGCACGGGTGGGTGATCGCGGCGTCGGTCGTGCTGGGCGTGCTCGCGCTGTGGAGCTGCCTCGCCAACGTGTCGATCGCGCGCGACTACCAGCTCGGTCGCGAACAGGTCACGACGTTCCGCGACACGACCGCTGAGCGTCGGACGGCCGAAGTCGCCGACGATCAGATGGGAAGCTTGCGGAACACCGGGCGCGGCACGTGCCGCAGCACCGACATCACGTAGCGCATCTGCGCGGGCACCCACACCGTCTCGCGGTTGCGGGCGAGGCCGTGCACGATGGCGTCGGCCACCGCTTCGGGCGTGGTGGACATGGGAGCCGCGTCCATGCCGTCGGTCATCTTCGTGTGCACGAACCCGGGACGCACGATCATCACCCGCACGCCGCTGCCGACCAGCGAGTCGCCGAGGCCCTGGAAGAACGCGTCCATGCCCGCCTTCGACGAGCCGTAGACGAAGTTCGAACGGCGGGCCCGTTCCCCGGCCACCGACGAGAGGGCGACGATGGTGCCGTGGCCCTGCGTGCGCATGCGCTGCGCGATCGGCACCGTCACCGACACCGAGCCCACGTAGTTCACCTCGGCGATGTCGACCGCGGCGCGCCCGTCGTGCTCGGCTTCCTCCTGGTCGCCGAGCACCCCGAACGCGAGCAGCGCGAGGTCGATGTCGCCGACGCGGTCGAACACGTCGGCGACGAACGCGTCGTGCGAGGCGGTGTCGTGGGCGTCGAACGCCAACGTCTCGACCGTGGTCGCACCGGCGGCGCGCAGCTCGTCGGCAACCGCGGCCAACGATCCCGGGTCACGAGCGGCGAGCACGACGGTCCGGGCCCGCCGCTGCACCAGCTCGCGCACCGTCGCCTGCGCGATGTCCGAGCCGCCGCCGAGCACCAGCACCGACTGCACCGATCCGAGCGCATCCTTCATCGGCAGAGCCTTTCCTGTCGTGTGTCGAACAAGGTTGCGTCAGCTGGACGGCGCCTCTGACGCGCTCAGGTGACGCAACCTCGTGGAGGGGGATGGGTCAGGGGAGGCCGAGGCGGCGCTGGAGGTCGGACTGGAGGACGCCGGCGGGGTCGACGCGGGCGCGCAGCTCGGCGAAGCGGTCGAGGTCGGGGTACATCACCGGCAGCAGCTCGGGGCGCAGGCGCGAGTCCTTGGCCAGGTAGATGCGGCCGCCGACGTCGGCCACCAACTCGTCGAGGCGGTCGAGCAGCTCGGCCAGGCCGGGCACGGTGCACGGGATGTCGAGGGCGAGGGTCCAGCCCGGCTGCGGGAACGACAGCGGCCCCGGGTTGCCCGGGCCGAAGCGCTTGAGCACCGCGAGGAACGACGCCGCGCGCGCCTCGCTGAGCATCTCGATCGACTGCCGCACCGCGGCGTGCGCGTCGTCGGGCACGACGTACTGGTACTGCAGGAACCCGCAGCTGCCGTAGAGCCGGTTCCAGTCCTTCACGCCGTCGAGCGGGTGGAAGAACGACGAGATCGTCTCGACGTGACCGTGCAGCGACGGCGTCACCCGGTACCAGAACTCGTTGAACGCGGCGACGCTCAGTCGGTTGAGCAGACCGTTGGGCGCCCACGGCGGTGCGGGGAGCAGCGCCTTGGGCGCGAAGTGCAGCGGGTCGCGCCGCAGCTTCTTCGGCAGGTCGTCGAGGGTGGCGTGGTCGCCGCGCGACAGCACCGAGCGCCCGAGCGACGCGCCGGTCGCGAGGCAGTCGATCCACGCCACCGAGTACCGGTACTGGTCGTCGCCGTCGACCATCAGCGCCATCACGGAGTCGAGGTCGGGGCAGCGCAGGTTCTCGGCCCGGATCATCGACGTCTCGACCGGGAGCAGCCGGATCGTCGCCTCGGTGATCACCCCGGTGAGGCCCAGCGCGCCCGCCGTGCCCCAGAACAGCTCGGGATCCGACTCGGGCGTGACGGTCGACCGTGCCCTTGGGCGTGTGCAGCACGAACGACTCGACGTGGTTGGCGAAGCTGCCGTCGACGTGATGGCTCTTGCCGTGCACGTCGGCCGCGAGCGCGCCGCCGACCGTGACCTGGCGCGTGCCCGGGGTGACGTGCACGAACCAGCCGAGCGGGACCATGGTGCGCATGAGCGCGTCGAGGCTGACGCCGGCATCGACGCGGATGACGCCCCGTTCGACGTCGATCTCGTGGAACCCGGCGAGGGTGGTGGCGTCGAGGACCGTCGCCCCCGGCGTTCTGCGCCGCGTCGCCGTAGCTGCGGCCGAGCCCGCGCGCGATCAGCCCCCGACGACCCGCCCGCGCGAGTCCGGTGTCGACGTCAGCCGCGTCGTGCAGCTCGACGAGCGTGGCCGCGGTGGGCGCGGTACGGCTCCACCCGGTGAGGAGCTCGGTGTGCTCGGACGGCTCCGACACGGTGGGATCGCTCACCGGCTGCTCAACCACGGACACCCAGCGTGAACGTCACCAGCCAGACCAGGCCGATGATCTGCAGCACCCGGTCGGAGAGCACGACCTCCTCGGGTGCACCGCCACCGCCCTGGTCGACGACCAGCGCGTAGCGCAGCACCGCGATCACGAGCGGCACGATCGAGAGCCGGAACCACGTGTCGTCGCCCGTGTGCGCGGCGTTCTCGAACGCCCAGAGGCAGTACGCGGTGATCATGACGCCCGACGACGACCGCGCGCACGTAGCCGAGGAACGCGGTGGAGTACTCGCCGAGGGTTCGGCGGTGATCGCTCGAGTCGGACCCGAGCTCCACCTGTTCGGCGTGGCGCTTGCCGGTGACGATGAACAGCGATCCGGCGCCGGCCACGATGAGGAACCAGTCGGAGAGCGGTGACCCCGGTGGCGACGCCGCCGGCGATGGCGCGGAACACGAAGCCGGCCGCGACCGCCGCGAGGTCGATCACCGGCTCGTGCTTCAGCCACATGGTGTACGAGATCGTCACCAGCACGTAGCCGGCGATCACGCCGGTGAGCTTGCAGTCGTTGATCGGTGCGGTGACGACGAAGCGACACGAGGATCAACACGACCCCGACGATCCGGGCCGTGCGCACGTCGAGGTCGCCGGCCGCGATCGGGCGGAGGCGCTTGGTGGGGTGGAGTCGGTCGGCCTCGGCGTCGTTGGCGTCGTTGAGGAAGTACGTGCCGCTGGCGGCGAAGCAGAAGCCGACGAACGCGACCAGGGTCTGCAGCAGCGCGGTGCGCTGGTCGAGCACACCGGCCGCGGCGGGCGCCGCGAACACGAGGACGTTCTTCGTCCACTGCTTGGGACGAGCGGTCTTGACGAGGGCTCGCAGCTTCGACCGACCGGGCGCGGGGATGTCGGGTGCAGTCCCCGCGTCGTCGGGTCGCGCAGGATCCGGGACCGCCGACATCGGGCCAAGGGTACTGGCCGGATCGCGGCCGTAGACTCCGCGCCCGATGAAGATCGAAGTGTACACGCGCAAGGGCGACGACGGCACCACGGGCCTGCTGTACGGCGGACGCGTCGGGCAAGGACTCGCCCGGGCCCGACGCGTACGGCGCGGTCGACGAAGCGGTCTCCGCGCTCGGGCCTCGCCCGGGCCGAGACCGAACGTGGCTCCGAGCTCGACGACCTCCTCGTCCGGCTGCAGCGCGAGCTGTTCGTGGTGGGCGCCGAGCTGGCGACCGCGCCCGAGAAGCGCGACAAGCTGACGCCCGGGGTATCGCTCACCACGGATGAGATGGTCGACCGCGCTCGAGCCGATCATCGACGACATCACCACGCGCTACGAGCCGCCGACCGAGTTCGTGCTGCCGGGCGAGAACCGCATCGCCGCCGCGCTCGACGTCGCGCGCACGGTCGTGCGGCGTGCCGAGCGCCAGGCGGTCGCCGCCGCCCACGCCGGCTGGCTCGACGACAGCCAGCGTCGTGCCGTACCTCAACCGCCTCGCCGATCTCGTGTACACGCTCGCCCGGTGGCAGGAGGGGACGTTCCGCCCCGTCCGCACCGCGAGACCCGACGAGTCCCCGACCGTCCTGAGACCTCCCTCGAGACCCCCGGAGCCACCGTGTCCCTCTCGTTCACCGTCTCGACCACCGCCGCCGACCGGGTCGCGGCCGACCTGCTCGCGGTCCCGATCGTCAAGGGTCCTGCGTTCGGACCCGGCGCCGACGCGGTCGACGCCGCGCTCGACGGCGGCCTGGCCGCGTTCCTCGCCGAAGCCGGCTTCGAGGGCAAGCCCGGCGAGACCCTCGCGGTGCCCGACCGGCGGCCGGTTGAAGGCGAAGGCCGCGGTGCTCGTGGGCGTCGGTGATCCCGCCGAGCTCACCGTCGACGGCGTGCGCCGCGCCGGCGGCCGCGGTCGCCCGGCGCGCGGGCAAGGTCGCCGTCGGTCGCCACCACGCTCGCCGACGGCCGGCACCGAGCTCGCGCGTCGCGGACGCCGCGCAGGCCCTCGCCGAGGGCTTCGTGCTCGGCGGCTACCAGTACCTCGAGTACAAGGGCAACGCCACGCCGTCGAAGCTGAAGAAGGTCACGGTCATCGCGGCGGGCGGCGCGCCGGTCAAGGCCGCGGTCGAGCGCGGCGCGACCATCGGCGACGCGGTCACGTGGGCGCGCGACCTGGTGAACCTGCCGTCGAAGGACAAGCCGCCGGCCGACGTGGTCGCCGAGGCGCGCAAGCTGCTGCGCGGCACCGGCGTCACCGTGCAGGTGCTCGACGTGAAGCAGCTGCAGGCCGCAACGCATGGGCGGCGTGCTCGGCGTCGGCCAGGGCTCGGAGCAGGCGCCGCGCTTCCTGAAGCTGACGTACGCGCCGCCGGGCGCGCGCGGCAAGCCGCTCGCGTTCGTCGGCAAGGGCGTGGTGTTCGACTCCGGCGGCCTCTCGCTCAAGACCTCGGGCGGGCATGGAGACGATGAAGACCGACATGTCGGGCGGCGCGGCGGTGATCGCGGCGATGTCCACGCTGGCCGTCGCTCGGCGTGAAGACGCGCGTCACCGGCTACGTGCCGCTGGTCGAGAACATGCCGAGCGGCAACGCGATCCGCCCGGGCGACGTGCTGACGATCCGCAACGGCAAGACCGTCGAGGTGCTCAACACCGACGCCGAGGGCCGGCTGATCCTCGCCGACGCGCTCTCGCTCGCGTCGGAGGACAAGCCGGACGCGATCATCGACCTCGCCACGCTCACCGGCGCGTGCATGGTCGCGCTGGGCGACAAGATCGCCGGCCTCATGGGCAACGACGACGACTTGGTCCGACCAGGTGCGCGCCGCCGCCGACCGCGCCGGCGAGCCGGTGTGGCCGCTCCCGCTGCCGAAGGAGTACCGCAAGCAGCTCGAGTCCGAGGTCGCCGACATGAAGAACATCGGCGGCAGCTACGGCGGCGCGCTCACCGCGGGCCTGTTCCTGCAGGAGTTCGTCGACGGCGTGCCGTGGGTGCACCTCGACATCGCCGGCCCGGCGCGCGCCGAACGCCGACGACGGCTACGTCACCAAGGGCGGCACCGGCTTCGGCGTGCGCACGCTGGTCGAGCTGGCGCGCACCTTCGAGGCGCCGAAGACGTGATCCGACGGCGTCGCGCTCGCGACCGTGGTGGCGGCACTCGCGGCGACGACCCTGGGCCCGCACGCGGCGTCCGCGCGGGTGGAGCGTCGGGTGCAGGCGGTCCACAAGACCGTCACCATCCACATCCGCGACAACTTCTTCGACCCCGCGGCGACGAACATCGTCGCGGGCACCACCGTCCGGTGGATCAACGACGGGCGCAACACCCACAACGTCACGCCGGTGACCGGCAAGGAGTACGGGAGCCCCGACCTGAAGCCGGGCCGTTCGTACGTGCACACCTTCGCCGACGACGAGACGTACAAGTACTACTGCACGCTGCACGGCACACCGACCAGCGGCCAGCGCGGCGAGCTCGCGGTCGGTGACGCGGCGGCCGCCACGCCGGAGCCGATCGTGGGCTCCAGCGACGCGCCCGCGCCCTCGTTCACGCGCGTCGGGCCGCACCATCCGTGTGCCCGCCGACGCCAAGACCATCCAGGCCGGGGTCGACAAGGCGAAGAAGGGCGACCTCGTGCTGGTGTCGCCCGGTGTCTACAAGGAGAGCGTCACCATCGGCACCGACGGCATCGTGCTGCGCGGCGTCGACCGCAACCGCACGATCCTCGACGGCGAGTTCAAGCGCGACAACGGCGTGTTCGTCGTCGGTGCCGACGGCGTGGCGGTGGAGAACCTCACCGCGCGCAACTTCACCGAGAACGGGTTCTTCTGGAACGGCGTGCTCGGCTACCGCGCGCTCGTACCTCACCGCGTACCGCAACGGCGACTACGGCGTCTACGCGTACGACTCGCAGTACGGGCAGTTCGACCACTCCTACGCGTCGGGCAGCCCCGACTCCGGCTTCTACATCGGGCAGTGCAACCCGTGTCACGCGGTGATCACCGACGTCGTGTCGCGAGTACAACCTGCTCGGCTACTCGGGGTCGAACTCGTCGGGTGACCTGTTCCTGGTGAACTCGGAGTGGTCGCACAACCGCGCCGGCATCGTGCCCAACAGCTTCGGCGCCGAGGAGCTGTCGCCGCAGGGGCAGGCCACCATCGCCGGCAACACGATCACCGACAACGGCGATCGGGCGCGCGACGCGGGGAACGAAGCGGCCTACGACCCCGCGTTCGGCGTCGGCGTGGTGATCGCCGGCGGTCAGCAGGACGTCATCACCAAGAACCGGGTGGTCGACAACGACAAGGCGGGATCGCGCTCGCGCCGAGCATCGGGCTCGAGGACACGCCGCACCAACCAGTGGGCAACCGCGTCATCGGCAACGTTGTCCAACGCTCGGGCCTCGTTGATCTCGGCGTGGTGGCGAGCGGCGCCGCCGACCAGAACTGCTTCTCGGGCAACACGTTCTCCACGTCGGCGCCCGCGAACATCGAGCAGGTGATGCCGTGCACCGACACGACCACTGGCACCGGTACCGGCGACTTCGCGACCGGCGCGGTCGACATCGGTGCATTCCTCGACGCGACGGGCAACGCGAAGGGCGTGGGCTACAAGGAGTCGCCCGTGCCGAAGCGCCAGAAGAACATGCCCCGGGCCTCGGCCGCCAAGGCGCGTCCGGCCGGCGCACCGGCTCCGGTCGACCTCGACGCGATCCAGGTGCCCGCCGGCAGCTAGGCCGGTCGAACACTGCGTCGCGTGCACTCTCGGGGTGCACGCGCCGACGGTCGTCGAAGTGGCGGACGCGATTCATCGACAATCGTCTCGATGGACTGCACGATGAACCGCGTCCAGGTGCCCGCGCACGGTCAGCGAGGTTGACGTCGAGCGGGTGATCGTCAAGACGTTCGAGGAGACGCCCGCTAACACTACGCATTCGTCGACGCCGTCGTTGGCCGCTGCAACGGGCATGTCGCAGTCCGCGGTGAGTCGGATCTGGCGGGCGTTCGCGTCTCAAACCACATCTGGTCGACGATCTTCAAACTGTCACCAGACCCCTTGTTCATCGAGAAGGTCCTCGACGTCGTCGCGTTCTATCTGAACCCTCCCGACGCGGCGTCGTGTTGTGCGTCGACGAGAAAACCCAGGTCCAAGCACTTGATCGCACCGCTCCCTCCTGCCGCTGATCCCGGGCCCACCGGAGCGAGGCACTCAGGTACACCGCACGGGACAGTAGCCAGCTGTCGCCGACAGCGTCCCCGCTCGTCACACCGTCTAGGTGTTGGAGCTAGGCAGCCGTACCGAACAGGTCGGCGGGAAGCGCGATGCCGGCGTCGTGCAGGCGCTCGGTGAGCCTCGGCCGCACGCCGGTGGCGCGCAACGCGCCGACGACCTTGCCTTCGGTGCCCGGTTCCGCCTCGAACAGGAACACGTCGGAGAGCGTCACGCGTGTCGCCCTCCATCCCGTCGACGCTCGACACGCGCGTCACGCGGCGCACGCCGTCGCGATCACGGTTGATGTGCACGAGGAGGTCGATGGCCGACGCCGTCTGCTCCCGGATGGCGCGCACCGGCAGGTCGATGCCGGCCATGAGCACCATCGTCTCGACGCGTGCGAGCCCGTCGCGCGGCGAGTTGGCGTGCAGCGTGGAGAGCGAGCCGTCGTGGCCGGTGTTCATGGCCTGGAGCATGTCGAGCGCCTCGGCACCGCGCACCTCGCCGACGATGATGCGGTCGGGGCGCATGCGGAGTGAGTTGCGGAGGAGGTCGCGGGCGAGGATCTCGCCCTTGCCCTCGATGTTCGACGGGCGGCTCTCGAGTCGGATGACGTGGCGCTGCTGCAACCGCAGCTCGGCGGCGTCCTCGATGGTGACGATGCGCTCGGTCGACGGGATCATCGACGACAGCACGTTGAGCAGCGTGGTCTTGCCGCTGCCGGTACCCCCGCTGATGAGGATGTTCATGCGGCCCTGGACGCAGGCGGCGAGGAAGTCGGCAACCGGACCCGTGAGCGTGCCGAGGTCGATGAGGTCCTGCAGCGTGAGCACCCGCGTCGCGAACTTGCGGATGGTGAGCTGCGGGCCGTCGATGGCGAGCGGCGGGATCACCGCGTTCACGCGGGAGCCGTCGGGGAGACGGGCGTCGACCATCGGTGACGCCTCGTCGATGCGCCGGCCGAGCGGGGCCACGATGCGGTCGATCACCCGCAGCACGTGCTGCTCGGAGAAGAACTGCGCGTCGGTGAGCTCGAGCATGCCCTCACGCTCGATGTACACGCCGTCGGTGCTGTTGACCATGACCTCGGTGACGGTCGGGTCGTCGAGGTACCGCTCGATCGGCCCGTAGCCGAGGGCCTGGTCGACGATCTCCTTCACCAGCTGGTCGCGCTCGGCGTCGTTGAGCGGGATCTTCTCTTCCTTGAGCACCGTGTTGAGCTCGACGACGACCTGGGCGTCGAGCTGGGTCGCCGACTGGGTCGGTTCCCACAGCGCGGGTCCCATGCGCACGATCAGCGCTTCCTGCGCGCGCCGCTTCAGCGCGCGGACCGGGTCGGCGGTGGTCGCCTGCTTCGCCTCCGCGGCCCCTGCGGCCCGGGAGGTGACGGTGCCGAAGGCGGGCGCGTCGCTCGTGTCGCCCGCTTCCTCGCGGCTCTTCTTCATGCGCTCGCTGAGCTTCATCGGGTCACCGCCTCCGGAAGATGCCCGAGGGGCGCGAGTCGGCGGGTGCAGCCTGCGGCGCGAGCCGGCGGACCAGCTGCAGCATGGCCAGCGTCACCGCCGAGCGGGGGTCGGAGAGCACGAGGGGCTCACCCTGGTTGAGCGAGAGCGGCACCGACCGCGAGCTCGGGACGGCCACGTCGACGTTGATGCCCACGGTCCGCTCGATGGCGGGGATGGTGAGCCCGGTCTTCGCGTCGGCCCGGTTGAGGACGAAGTGCCAGAGGTGCTGCGGCTTGCCGATCACCCGCAGTGCCTCGATCTCCTTCACCGTGGCGCGGATGCTCGGCACGTCGGTGGCCGAGATGAGCAGCAGGTCGGTCGCGTGCTCGAGCGCGGTCAGGGTGTACTCGTCGAGGCCGGAGGCGGTGTCGATCACGACGTACTTGAACGACTCCGCGAGCAGCGCCACCACCTGTTCGATCTGCTCGACGGTGATGTCGTCGGCCTCGGTCGGTGTGTTCGGCGCGCACAGGACGTAGAGGTCGTCCTGGGGGTGGATGGTGAGGTGCGCCTTGAGGCTGGTGGCGTCGAGGTGCTCGAGCGATCGCAACGCGTCGGCGAGGGTGAGGTCGGGCCGCAGCCCGAGCGCACTGGCCACGTCGCCGAACTGCACGTCGAGGTCGACGATGACGACCTCGCCCGGCGCCACCTGCGCCAGCGCGAGCGCCAGGTTGGTGGAGATCGTGGTCTTGCCGGCACCACCCTTCGGGCAGAGCGCCATCACCACTCGGCCACGGTCGTCGTCGGCGCCACCGAAGTCGTCGCTGTCGAACACGCGGCGGCGGTGGATGGCGGTGTCGAAGGCTCGCTCGATCGCGGCGCGCAGGTCGGCCGGCGCCATGTCGGGCGCGATCACGTCGCGCGCACCCGCCCGCAGCGCTTCCTGCAGGAGGTCGTTCGACGGCGGCGCGATGATCAGGACGCTGATGTCGGGTCGCGACTGGTCGAACGCGGTGGCCAACGCGAGCGCGTCGTCGGTGGCGACGTCGGGACCGAGCGCCACCACCTCGACATCGCGGCCGCCGAGCTCGCGCACGGCGTCGGTGGGGTCGAGGAGCATGTCCTCGCGCCAGTAGCGCAAGGGCGCGTGCAACTCCCCCTCGAATGCGTCGAGGACCCGTTGCTCGAAGTCGGTGTCGGTGGTTGCGAGTACCAGTCTGCTCATTGCGCGCCCCTGCCCCTGTCGTCTGTCGTGCGGACCCGCCTGCCCTGGACAGGATCCCGTCTGCGGTGATCGACCTGAGGAGGCAGCGCCTTGAGCCGGAAGTGACGGACGACCGGCGCCCGTCAGCAGTCGGTCAGCGCTGGTTCACGCGGGACCGGAGGGCGGCGAAGCAGAGCCCGAAGCTGATGAGGAACACCACCAGCAAGGCGAGGAACGCCTGGCCGATGTCGTCCCAGTGCCAGCCGGAGAGGGCGAGCGAGCGCAGGCCCTCGAGCAGGTAGGTGACCGGGTTCCAGCCCGCCACCGTGTCGAGCCAGCCGCTCAGCTGGTCGCGGGGGACGTAGGACGACGTGAGGAACAGGAACGGGAAGAACAGGAGGAAGCTCGAGTTCACCGCCGCCGGGTTGCCGGTCTTGAGCGCGATCGCGTAGCCGAAGCCGGCGAACGCCAGGCTCCAGAGCGCGGCGATGAGGATGAACATCGAGCACGCCGAGCGCCCCGGTCTGGAAGTCGATGCCGAGCGCGAACGCGAGCGCGAGGATCGGCACGCAGAGGATCGACGACACCGTCACGTCGGCGACCATGTGGCCCACGAGGATCGCGCTGCGCCGCACCGGTGTGAGCAGCAACCGGTCGAAGTAGCCGCTCTGCACGTCGACGACGAGCGACTGCGCGCGCGACACCCCGGTGACGCCGAGCAGCACCGCGGTGGCCATCTCGAACGCGGTGTAGTCGAAGCCCTGGATGTTGTTCTGGGTGAGGTTCTCGAGCGTGCCGATGTTCACGATGAAGAAGAAGATGGCGATGAAGATCGGCGGGATGATCGCCTCCATGTCGCGCGGCACCGCGCGCAGCGCGCGTCCGGCGATGGAGAACACGTCGTGGAGCGCGCCGGCAGGCCGGGCTCGCACCACGGTGGGAGTCGTGTGCGGCTCGAGGTCGATGGAGCCGTCGGTGGTGGCGGTGGCGGCGGTCATGCGTGGGCCTCCTCGCGAATGGTGGCGGACTCGGCGGATGTGTCGGCGTCGAAGTGGGCGCCGGTGAGCTCGAGGAACACGTCGTCGAGCGTGGGCGTGCGCAGGGTGAGGTCGCGGACCCGCACCGACGCGTCGTGCAGCGCGATGGCGATCGGCCCGATCGCGGAGGAGCCGTCCTCGACGCTGATGGTGAGCTCGTGGTCGCGGCCCTCGACCTTCAGCACGCCGAACACACCTTCGAGCGCGGCCTGGGCGGCGTCGACGTCGCCCTCGATGCGGGCGAAGACGACATCGGTGCCGATCGAGTGCTTGAGATCGGTGGGCGTGCCCTCGGCGACGAGCCGGCCGTTGTCGACGATGCCGACGCGATCGCAGAGCTCGTCGGCCTCCTCCAGGTACTGCGTGGTGAGGAGGATGGTCATGCCGAGCTCGTCGTTCAGGCGCCGCACCTCCTGCCACACGCTCGCCCGGCTGAGGGGATCGAGACCGGTGGTGGGTTCGTCGAGGAACAGGACCTCGGGGTTGTGCACCAGCGCGGCGGCGAGGTCGAGGCGTCGACGCATGCCACCCGAGTAGGTCGCGATGCGGCGGTCGAGCGCGTCGCCGATGTCGACGAGTTCGCGCAGCTCGACCAGGCGCCGCTCGATCTCGTCGCGACGGAGCCCGTAGAGCTGACCCTGGAGGCGGAGCAGCTCGAGGCCGGTCTGCTTGGGGTCGAGCGCGACGTCCTGCAGGGCGACGCCGATGCGCAGCCGCACGGCCTGCTGCTGCGTGGCGATGTCGTGGCCCGCGACGACGGCCTTCCCGCCGGTCGGCGCGAGCAGCGTGCAGAGCATCTTCACGGTGGTGGACTTCCCGGCGCCGTTGGGGCCGAGCAGGCCGTAGATCTCACCGCGTTCGATGGTGAGGTCGAGGCCGTCGACCGCCGTCACCTCCCCGAACGTGCGGGTGAGGCCGCGGACGGTGATGGCGGCGTCGAGCGGACTCGGCGGAAACGGCGGTGTCGGGGGGCACGGCGGTCCTCGTTCTGGTGCTCGTCGGCTGGCTGCGAGTGGTTGTCTGCATGGGATGAACCTACGGATCACTGCGGCCAGATCCTGACCGCAACTCGTGGAATGCTGTCTCGGTGACCAAGACCGATCGCGCCGCCGGAACTCATCGGTGAGCACCGACCCGACCCAGCGGGCGCTGCAGCTGCTCTCGTTGCTCCAGACCCACCGCTTCTGGCCCGGGGAGGAGCTCACCGCCCACCTCGGCGTCAGCGCCCGCACGCTGCGGCGCGACGTCGACCGCCTCCGCTCGCTCGGCTACCCGGTCGACGCCACTCCCGGCAGTGGCGGTGGCTACCGCCTCGCGGCCGGCGCGCACCTTCCGCCGCTCCTGCTCGACGACGACGAAGCGGTTGCCATCGCGGTCGGGCTGCGCTCAGCCGCGAGCGTGTCGATCGAAGGCATGGAGGACACCGCGCTGCGCGCCCTTGCGAAGCTCGAACAGGTGCTGCCGGATCGGTTGCGTCGCCGTGTGCTCGCGGTGCACACCAACGTCGCGTCGTTGCAGTGGTCGAACGAAGGCCCCGTCGTCGACGCCGACGCGCTCGCAGTGCTCGCGCTCGCGTGTCGCGATCGTGAGCAGGTGCGCTTCGACTACCGCCGTCGCGACGGCGACGACTCGAGCCGACTGGTCGAGCCGTTCCAGCTCGTGTCCACCGGACGGCGGTGGTACCTCGTCGCGTGGGACGTGCGGCGCGACGACTGGCGCACGTTCCGCCTCGACCGCCTCGAACGCGCGCGCCACGCCGGCGTGCGCTGCGCGCCGCGCGAACTTCCCGGTGGAGACGCCGCCGCGTTCGTCGCGCAGTCGATCCGTTCGATGCCGCAACCCGCGTACGCGGTGCTCGAGGTCGGCGCGCCCGCCGACGACGTGCGCGCCGCGCTCCACTGGGGCGACACGCAGTTCGAACCCACCGACTCGGGTGGGTGCCGCGCGCGTGTCGAAGGTTCGAGTGACGACGCGCTGCTCCGGGTCGTCACCTGGCTCGCGGGCCGCTACCCGGTCGCGGTGGTCGAGCCCGCCTCCGTGGTCGCGCTGGTCGACGACCTCAAGGCCCGCCTGCGCTGACCCACCCCAGCGTTTTGGCGCCCCTCGAACCCCATATGAGGGGATCGAACGGCGCCAAAGCCGAAGGGGTGTGTGGGTCAGTGGGTGAGGACGCTGCCGTCGGCGAGGACGGCGTGGGGGAGGCACTGCTCGTCGTACTCGGCGATCACGATCGGTGCCGCGTGCTCGCCGCACGCCGGGCAGTTGGGGTCGCGCCGCACCTTGAACGTGCGGAACGACTCTCCGAGCGCGTCGTACGCGAGCAGCCGGCCGACGAGGGGGTCGCCCAGGTCGAGGAGCAGCTTGATCGCCTCGAGCGCCTGGATCGATCCGACGATGCCGGGCAGCACGCCGAGCACGCCGGCCTCGGAGCAGCTCGGTGCGAGCTCGGGCGGCGGCGGCTCGGGCAGCAGGCAGCGGTAGCACGGGCCCACGTAGGGCTGGAACACCGAGACCTGACCCTCGAACCGGAAGATCGATCCGTGGACGACGGGGATGCGCTTGAGCAGTGACGCGTCGTTCACCAGGTAGCGGGTCGGGAAGTTGTCGGTGCCGTCGACGATCACGTCGTAGCCGTCGATGATGTCGAGCACGTTGTCGGCGCCGAGGCGCACGTCGTAGGTGACGACGTCGACGTCGGGGTTCAGCGCGGTGAGCGTCTTCTTCGCCGAGTCGACCTTGCGCTCGCCGATGCGGTCGGTGTTGTGCAGGATCTGGCGCTGCAGGTTCGACGCGTCGACGACGTCCATGTCGATGATGCCGATCGTGCCGACGCCCGCGGCCGCGAGGTAGAGCGCGGCGGGGGAGCCGAGGCCACCGGCGCCGAGGAGGAGCACCCGGCTCTCGAGCAGCTTCTGCTGGCCGGCCTCGCCGACCTCGGGCAGGAGGAGGTGGCGGCCGTAGCGGTTGCGCTGCTCGGGGGTGAGCGCCTTCGGCGTGATCCAGGGACGGCCTTCGTTCTTCCAGCGGCCGAAGCCGCCGGCCATCGACACGACGTCGGTGAACCCGAGCTGCTCGAGCGTCTCGGCCGCGAACGCGGAGCGGTTGCCGCCGGCGCAGTACACGACGATGGGCTGGTCGCGGTCGAGCAACCTCGTCTCGGCCTGGCTCTCGAGGTGGCCACGCGGGATGAACACCGAGCCGGGGATGGTGCCCTGGTCGTGCTCGTCCTGCTCGCGGACGTCGAGGAAGGTGGCTCGGTCGAGCCGGTCCTCGGCGTCCTCGGGCGAGATCTCGGTGATGCGGGACTTGGCGTCGCGCAGCAGGTCGCGGTAGCTGGGCATGTCGTGTGCTCTCCTCGTCGAACCGGTAAATGCTACCGCAGGGGTCGGGTATTCCCAAGCGGGCGGGTAGGCGGCGTCAGCACCCGTGGTCGACGAGGGCGGGGAGCACCTCGCCGAGGCGGTCGCGGACCACGACGTCGGCGGCGCCGTCGAACGGCGTCGGCTCGGCGTTGAGGACGGCCAGGAACGCGCCGGTGCGGAGCGCGAGCTCGGGGAGCGCGGCCGCCGGGTAGACGCCGAGCGACGTGCCGACGGCGAGGAACACGTCGGCGTCCGTCGGCGGCCGCGCTGCGCGCGCATCAGGTCGTCGCGGCACCAGGCTTCTCGCCGAACGAGATCGTCGCCGACTTCAGCATCCCGCCGCACTCGAGGCACGCGGGATCGTCCTCGCCCGCGCGCACGCGGTCGAGGGTCTCCTCCATCGGGCCGCGCCACCCGCACTGCAGGCACTTCACCTCGTGCACGGTGCCGTGGATCTCGATGACGATCTCGGGCGACGAGCCCGCCGCCTGGTGCAGCCCGTCGACGTTCTGGGTGACCAGCGTGTGGAGCGCTGGCCTTGCGTTCGAGGTCGGCCAGCGCGACGTGCCCGGCGTTGGGCTGCCCCGCGAACAGCTCGCTGCCGGCGCGGTTGCGCCAGACGTCGCGGCGGTGCTCGGCGTCCGTCGACGTAGTGCTGGATCGTCGCCGTGCGTTCGGCCTGCGGGTCCTTGGTCCAGATCCCCTGCGGCCCGCGGAAGTCGGGGATGCCCGACTCGGTCGAGATGCCGGCGCCGGTGAGCACGACGATCTGGTCGGCGACGCGCAGGAGCGCCGCGAGGCGATCCAGCTCGCTCGGCGTCGGCCATGCCGCGACGTTACCGACCGAGCGGCGCGCCCGAGGCGTGCGTGCCGGCGCACGCCGTGCGAGTGACGCACGGCGAGCGGCGCGCCTCGGGGAGAGAGGCGCGCCGCTCGGCAGCGGCCGCGAGCACGGGGGCGAGCTCGAACCGCGATCTGGTCGGCGGGTCGGCTACGAGGCGACGCCGCCGAGGTGGCTCCCTGGACGTGCTCGAGCGCCTCGCGGTGACGGTCGGTACGCCCACCGCGCGCTCTCGTGGCACAGCGCGGGGTGGAAGCCGATCGCGTGCAGCACCCGCTCGACGTGGTCGGGGTCGTCGCCCTGCTCGAGCAGCGTGAACGCGACGCGCCGGGCGCGGCGGCGCGCCTCGGCCATCGGCGCTTCGGCGAGCTGCTGCTCGGCCCATTCGGCGTGCGCGCGCTGCAGCGTCGCGCGGGAGGCGGCGGAGGTGCCGCGCGGTTGACCGGCGGGACGTTGCGCCGCACCGCGACCGTGTCGGACATCGGGTCCTCGCACGCGAGGTCGAACTGCGCGAGGCGGCGCAAGCGTGCGCACGATCGGCGAGCTGCTGCCGTCGCGCTGGCCGAGCCCGAGCGCGTGCGACGTGTCGGACGACGGTGAGCTCGACGCCGTCGGGGTCGCGGTCGAAGCGGTCGGCGAGGTGGCGCAGCAGCAGCAGCGCCGTGGGCCCGAGGGTCGGGAGCCAGAACGTCTCGACGTAGCGCGACCGGGGATCGTGGCCCAGCGTGTCGATGACCGGGTCGGGCCAGGGCTTGATCGTGAGCGTGGCGGGCATGGACTTCCTCCGCGAGAGGTGCCGGCGGCGTGGCGGCCGGGACGATGCGGGGAAGTCGGGCGCACGGATCCGTCGGATCACGTGTGAGTGCGAAGAGTAGTCAAAAGCCGCGAAGCGGTCAAGTCGCGACGAGAATCCGTCCCGGGAAGCGACCGACGGCGACTTCGCCTCCGACGGCGAACGCCGCTGCGGTCGGGCGAACGGCAGCCGGGTCGCGTCCGAAGTCCTCGGGCGGGCGCGCGGGCCCGAACAGGAAGCCCTGGCCGATCTCGCAGCCCATCGCCCGCAGCTGCTCGAACTGCTCGGGGGTCTCGATGCCCTCGGCGACCGTCGCAGCCGCAGCGCGCGGGCCAGGCTGACGATCGCGGCGACGATGGCGGTGCTGTCCTTGCGCACGCCGACGCCCTCGATGAACGAGCGGTCGATCTTCAGCGCCTCGACCGGGAAGCCGCTCGAGGTACGCCAGCGACGAGTAGCCGGTGCCGAAGTCGTCGACCGCGAGGTGCACCCGAGCGCCGCGCAGCGCGCCGAGCGCGCTCAGCGCCGACTCGGCGTCGCGCATCAGCGTGCTCTCGGTGATCTCGAGCCACAGCGCGTCGGGTTGGATGCCGGTCTCGTGCAGCACGCGCGCGACGTCGTTCGGGCAGCGCGGGCTCCGCGAGCTGGCGCGGCGAGAGGTTCACGCTCATCGACAGCTGCGGCGCGTTCGGCGGTCGCGTCGTGCCAGCGCACCGCCTGGCGGCACGCCTGCTCGAGCGCCCACACGCCGATCGGCACGATCAGGCCGGTCTCCTCGGCGAGCGGGATGAACTCGATCGGGCGCCACCAGCCCGCGTTCGGGGTGCTCCCAGCGGATCAGCGCCTCGAAGCCGACGAGCGTGCCGGTGTCGAGGTCGACCATCGGCTGGTAGTGCACGCGCAGCTCGCCGCGCTCGAGCGCGCGGTGCAGCTCGTTGCCGGTGCGCAGGTCGTCGACCGCGCGGTGGTGCGTCGCGCGCGTCGAACAGCTCGGCGCGGTCGCGCCCGCGCTCCTTGGCGCGGTACATCGCGGCGTCGGCGTTGCGCAGCAGCGTCTCGGGCGTGTCGGCGCCGCCGCCCGACAGCGCGATGCCGATGCTCGCGGTCACGAACACCTCGCCCTCGACGAGCGCGACCGGTCGGGCGATCGCCTCCGCGATCCGTTCGGCGATGAGCTCGACGGTCTCCTCGCTCGACGACGTCCTGGCACAGCACCATGAACTCGTCGCCACCGAAGCGGGCGACGACGTCGGACGGTCCGCATCGCCGCGCTCAGCCGGTCGGCGACCGCCACGAGCAGGCGGTCGCCGGCGGAGTGACCGAGGCTGTCGTTCACGACCTTGAAGTGGTCGAGGTCGAGGAACAGCACCGCGATCGCGCTCCGTGCGCTGCTCGGCGCCGCGCGAGCTCACGCCCGAGCCGCTCGACGAACAGCAGCCGGTTGGGCAGGCCGGTGAGCGGGTCGTGGATCGCCTGGTGCGCGAGGGCCTCGCCGCTGGCCTTGCCGTTCGGTGATGTCTTCCATCTGGCAGACGAAGTACAGCGGCTGGCCCTCGACGTCGCGCACGAGCGACGCGCTCATCGCCACCCACACCGGGTGGCCGTCGTGGTGCACGAAGCGCTGCTCGAGCTGGTCGCTCGGGGTCACGCCGGCGAGGAGCCGCCGCACCTGCTCGCGACGCTGGTCGCCGATCGTCGGGGTGGCTGAGCTCGAGCATCGACGACGCCAGCAGCTCGTGCTCCGACCGCGTCCGAGGATCCCGACGAGCGCGCGGTTGACTCGGAACAGCCGTCCGTCGAGCGACATGAGCGCCATGCCGATCGGCGCGTGCTCGAACGCGCTGCGGAACCGCTCCTGGGCCTCGCGCAGTTCGGCTTCGGCGCGCCGACGGTCGGTGAGGTCGCGGGCGCTGATCACGATGCCCTGCGACCGACGGGTCGTCGAGCAGGTTCGTCGCCGACCACCTCGACCACGCGCCACGCTGCCGTCGGCGTGGCGCAGCCGGCACTCGACCCGGTCGGCCTCCTTGCCCGTGCTCGATGACGTCGTGGAACGCCTCGCCGCGCGCGTCGCGGTCGTCGGGGTGGATGAGGTCGAACACGTCGTGCCGATCAGCGGCTCGATGTCGAGCCCGAGGATCCGCTCGGTCGCCGGGCTCGCGTAGACGAGCCGGCCGTGCGGGTCGACGACCGCCATGATGTCGTTCGAGTCGCGCACCATGGCCTGGAACCGGGCCTCGTTGCGCTCGAGGAGCGCGGTCACCTGGTCGACGGTGCGCGCGGCCCGGCGGCCGACGACCCGCGTCGAGACGACGCCAGGATGACGATCGCCCAGGAGCAGGCCGCTGCGAGGATGAGCCCTCTTGCGACTCACGTCCGTTCACTCGCGGTCTGTCGGAACCGTCCGGGCCGATCCTTGAGCCGTCGTCCGCGGCCGAGTGCCCTTCAGACCGGGCGTCAGGCGGCGGTCGGGACCGCAGGAAGGCGCGTCGAGGACGGCCCGGGCGGCCGCGGTCGGCGTGGTGGTCCCGGCCGCGACCTCCGCCTCGAGCGCGTCGGCGAGCTCGGCGGCGGCGGCGTCGGCGCGCAGCTCGTCGAGCAGCGACGTCGGTGACCTCCGACCACATCCACTGCCGGGCCTGCTCGGCCCGCCGGCCGGCGAGCTCGTCCGGCGCACGGCGGCGCCGGAACTCGGCGACCGTGTCCCACACCTCGGCGATGCCGTCGCCGAGCGAGCGCCGAGCACGTGCAGCACGCGGGCGATCCACGCCGGCGGTGCGGGGCCGCACGAGGTGCAGCGCGTGCGCGTAGTCGGCCGCGGTGTGCGCGCGCCGACGGTCGGCGAGGTCGCCGTCGGCCTTGTTGACGACGACGAGGTCGGCGAGCTCGATGATCCCGCGCTTGATGCCCTGCAGCTCGTCGCCGGCGCCGGGCGCGAGAGCAGCAGGAACAGGTCGACCATGCCGGCGACCGCGACCTCCGACTGGCCGACGCCGACGGTCTCGACCAGCACGACGTCGAAGCCGGCGGCCTCGCACACCAGCATCGCCTCGCGGGTGCGCCGGGCGACGCCGCCGAGCGTGCCGCCCGTCGGCGACGGGCGGATGAACGCGCTCGGGTCGGCGCGAGAGCTGCTCCATGCGCGTCTTGTCGCCGAGGATCGAGCCGCCGCTGCGCGTGCTCGACGGGTCGACCGCGAGCACCGCGACGCGGTGGCCCGGCGTCGACGAGGTGCAGGCCGAGCGCCTCGATGAACGTCGACTTGCCCGCGCCCGGCGCGCCGCTGATGCCGACGCGGATCGCGCCGCCGGTGTCGGGCAGCAGCGTCGTCGAGCAGCGCCTCGGCCTCGTCGCGGTGATCGGGCGCGGGTCGACTCGACCAGCGTGATCGCCTGCGCGAGCGCGCGCCGGTCGCCCGCGCGGACCGCCGCGAGCGAGCTCAGCCGGTGGCCGTCATGCGTCGGCGCGGCGCTCCCGCACCAACGCCAGGATCTCCGACGCGGCGCGGCGATGTTGGTGCCCGGGCCGAAGATCGCGGCGACGCCGGCGTCGTAGCAGGAACGTCGTAGTCCTGCGCGGGGATCACGCCGCCGACCACGACGAGCGATGTCGTCGGCGCCCTGCTTGCGCAGCTCCTCGATGAGCTGCGGGACGAGCGTCTTGTGCCCGGCGGCCTGGCTCGACACGCCGACGACGTGCACGTCGTTCTCGATCGCCTCGCGCGCGGCCTCCTCGGGCGTCTGGAACAGCGGGCCGACGTCGACGTCGAAGCCGAGGTCGGCGAACGCGGTCGCGATCACCTTGGCGCCGCGGTCGTGGCCGTCCTGGCCGAGCTTGGCGACGAGGATGCGCGGGCCGGCGGCCCTCGTCCGGCGGCGAACTCGTCGACCTCGCTTGCGGATGCGCGTCGAACTCCTCGTCGCCCTCGTAGGCGCGCGCCGTACACGCCGCGAGATGCGTACGGATCGTCGGCGCGGTGGCGGCCGAACACCTTCTCCATCGCGTCGGAGATCTCGCCGACCGTCGCCCGGGCGCGCGCCGCCTCGATCGACAGCTCGAGCAGGTTGCCGTCGCCCGCGCGCGCCCGTCGGTCAGCGCGTCGAGCGCCGCCTGGCACGCGCGCGTCGTCGCGGTCGGCCCGCACCTGCGTCGAGCCGCGCGATCTGCTGCTCGCGCACCTCGGTGTTGTCGATGCTCGCGCACGTCGATCGGCGTCGTCGTCGTCGAGCCGGTACTTGTTGACGCCGACGATCGACGTCCTCGCCGCGGTCGACGCGGGCCTGGCGGCGCGCCGCGGCCTCCTCGATGCGCAGCTTCGGCATGCCCGACTCGACCGCCTTGGTCATGCCGCCGAGCGCCTCGACCTCCTCGATGAGCTTCCACGCCTCGTCGGCGAGGCGTCTGCGTGAGCGCCTCGACGTAGTAGCGAGCCGCCGAGCGGGTCGACCACGTGGGTGATGCCGGTCTCCTCGGCCAGGATCAGCTGCGTGTTGCGCGCGATGCGGGCCGCGAACTCGGTGGGCAGCGCGATCGCCTCGTCGAAGCGAGTTGGTGTGCAGGCTCTGCGTGCCGCCGAGCACCGCGGCCATCGCCTCGACGGCGGTGCGCACGATGTTGTTGTACGGGTCCTGCTCGGTGAGCGACACGCCCGAGGTCTGGCAGTGCGTGCGCAGCATCAGCGAGCCGCGGCTTCTGCGGGCTCGAACTCGGTCATGATCCGCGTCCACAGCAGGCGCGCGGCGCGCAGCTTCGCGACCTCCATGAAGAAGTTCATGCCGATGGCGAAGAAGAACGAGAGCCGCCCGGCGAACTCGTCGACGTCGAGGCCCTGCGGCCAGCGCGGCGCGCACGTACTCGAGGCCGTCGGCGAGCGTGAACGCCGAGCTCCTGCACCGCCGTCGCGCCGGCCTCCTGCATGTGGTAGCCGGAGATCGAGATCGAGTTGAACTGCGGCATGTGCTGCGCCGTGTACTCGATGATGTCGGCGACGATCCGCATGCTCGGCTCGGGCGGGTAGATGTAGGTGTTGCGGACCATGAACTCTTTGAGGATGTCGTTCTGGATGGTCCCGCTGAGCTGGTCCTGCGTCGACGCCCTGCTCCTCGGCCGCGACGACGTAGCCGGCGAGCACCGGCAGCACCGCGCCGTTCATCGTCATCGACACCGACATCTTGTCGAGCGGGATGCCGTCGAAGAGGATCTTCATGTCCTCGACCGAGTCGATCGCGACGCCGGCCTTGCCGACGTCGCCGACGACGCGCGGGTGGTCGCTGTCGTAGCCGCGGTGGGTGGCGAGGTCGAACGCGACCGACAGGCCCATCTGCCCGGCCGCGAGGTTGCGCGCGGTAGAAGGCGTTCGACTCCTCGGCGGTGGAGAAGCCGGCGTACTGGCGGATCGTCCACGGCCGGTTCGCGTACATCGTCGCCCGCGGCCCGCGCACGAACGGCTCGAAGCCCGGGCAGCGTCGCCGACGGTCTCGAGGCCCTCGAGGTCGGCCGCGGTGTAGAGCGGCTTGACGTCGATGCCCTCGGGCGTGTGCCAGGTCAGCGTGTCGGGGTCGCCCTTGAGCTCCTTCGCCGGCCAGGGCCTCCCAGTCGGACGCGTGTCGGGACGTTCGCCGTCACCCATGCGCGAAAGGGTACGACGGCCTTCCGTGCGGGGCGAAGCCGGAGGCTCAGCTGGCCTGGGAGAGCGTTCGGTGCTCGAGGGCGGCCTGTTCGAGGGCGGCCTGCTCGAGGGCTGCTCGAGCGCCCGGCGGGCCTGGGCGACGCCGGCCGCCCGACTGGCGGGTGCCGGCGTCGAGCCGCCAGTCGCCCCAGTGAGGCGGCCCGACGGCCGGAGCGGGCCGTGTCGGCCCGTGCCCGCGCCGGCGCTGGCTGCGGCCGGAGCGGGCCGGGTGTCGGTGCCTTGGACGAGTCGCCTTGCACGCGTGTCGTGCAGTAGCGCGGGCGGGAACTGGGCTGGGAGGTTCGACGAGGCGCAGCTGCGTGGTCACACAGGGAGTATCACCGAGGGGTGTGACACTTATTCCGGGTTCGTACAGCTTGACCGGTGAGCAGCCCTCCGAACGCCGGCTCGGACGCCGCTGCGATACACTCGGGTGTCGACGCTACCTCGACCACGCCGCGACGCACGCCGATGCGCCCCGAGGCGGTCGCGGCGATGGTGCCGTTCCTCGCCGAGCACCTTCGGCAACCCGTCGGGTGCCCACTGCGGCGGCCCGGGCGGCGAAGACCGCGCTCGAGGAGGCCCGCGAGCGAGGTCGCGGCGCTGCTCGGCGCCGAGCCGAGCGAGATCGTGTTCACCGGCGGCGGCACCGAGGCCGACAACCTCGCGGTGAAGGGCGCGGCCCGCGGGCCGCGCGCGACGGCGGGCCGGCGACGGCGTCGTCACGACCGCGTTCGAGCACAAGGGCGTGCTCGCGTCGTGCGACCGCCTCGCGCGCGAGGGCTTCCGCGTGACCCGCGTTGCCGGTCGCCCGCCACGGGCGTCGTCGATCTCGACGCGCTCGCGGCCGCGCTCGACGCCGGACCGCGCGTCGTCTCGGTGATGCTCGTCAACAACGAGGTCGGCACGATCCAGCCGCTCGCCGAGATCGTCGCGCCGCGTCCGAGCGCAGCGCCCGCACGTGCGTGGTGCACACCGACGCGGTGCAGGCGGTGCCGTGGCTCGACGTCGCCGACGCTCGCCGCCGCGCGTCGACCTCGTCGCGATCTCGGCGCACAAGTTCGGCGGCCCGAAGGGCGTCGGCGCGCTCGTCGTGCGCGGCGGCGTCGCCGCTCGAGCCGCTGCATCGAGGGCGGCGGCCAGGAGCGCGGCCTGCGCTCGGGCACGTCGAACGTCGCCGGGCGCGGTCGCGATGGCCGCCGCGCTGCGGGTCACCGGCGCCGAGCGTGCCGCCGAGGTCGTGCGCATCGCCGCCGCTGCGCGACCGGCTCGTCGACGGCCTGCTCGCGGCGGTGCCCGACGCGTTCGAGAACGGCGACCGCGCGGCGCAAGGTCGCCGGCAACGCGCACCTCGGGTTCCGCGGCGTCGAGGCCGAGACGCTGCTCGTCGCGCTCGACCGCGCCGGCGTCTGCGCGGCGGCGGGATCGTCGTGCTCGTCGGGTGCGACCGACCCGTCGCACGTGCTCGCGGCGATGGGCGTCGCGCCCGACGACGCCGCTCGTCGTCGATCCGCCTCAGCCTCGGCTACGCGTCGACCGACGCCGACGTCGACGCCGCGCTCGCGGTCATCCCCGCAGCGGTCGCGCAGCTGCGCGCCGCGGTCGCCGGCCGCGTGACGCCGACCGAGCGCGTCCTCGTCGCGATGAGCGGCGGGGTCGACTCGTCGGTCGCGGCCGCGCTGCTGCGTCGACGCAGGGCCACGACGTCACCGGCGTCACGCTGAAGCTGTGGGGCGGCGAGTCCGACTCCGGGTGCTGCAGCGTCTCCGACGTCGAGGACGCCCGCCGCGTCGCCGCGCAGCTCGGCATCCCGCACTACGTGTTCAACTTCGCCGACGAGTTCGACGCACGCCGTCGTCGAGCCGTACGTGCGACGCGTACGCAGCCGGGCGCACGCCGAACCCGTGCGTCGAGTGCAACCGGTCGATCAAGTTCGGCCGCGCTGCTCGAGCGCGCCGACGCGCTCGGCTTCGACGCCGTCGCCACCGGCCACCACGCGCGCGTCACCGGCGAACGCGACGGGTCGCACGCGCTCCGGCGCGGCGCCGACCGCGCGAAGGACCAGTCGTACGTGCTCTACATGCTCGGCCAGCGCGAGCTCGCGCGGACGCTGCTGCCCGTCGGCGAGCTCACCAAGGCCGAGGTGCGCGAGCACGCGCACGCGCTCGGGCTGCGCACCGCGGCCAAGCCCGAGAGCATGGACGTGTGCTTCATCACCCGCGGCGGTCGTGCGGCGTTCCTCGCCGAGCGCATCGACGCGCGTGCCGGGATCCGATCGTCGACACGGGTGGCGCGACGTCGGCGTGCACGACGGCATCGCGTCGTTCACGATCGGGCAGCGGCGCGGCCTCGGCGTCGCCACCGGCGAGCGCCGCTACGTGGTCGACGTCGACGCCGCGCACCGCGACCGTCACGCTCGGAGACCGCACCGATCTCTTGCGCGACTCGCGTCGTCGCTGCGCGACCTCACGTACGTCGACGCGTCACCGGCGGGCCGCGTCGACCTGTTCGCGCAGACCGCGCGCGCACGGCGCGCCGTCGCGGCCACCTTCGACGGCACGACGGTGCACTTCGCCACGCCCCAGCCGCGCGTCGCGCCCGGCCAGGTCGTGGCGCTCTACGACGGCGACGCGCTGCTCGGCGGCGGCATCGCCACCTGACCGGCCACCTGAGCCAGCTAGCGGACCGGGACCTTCACGGGCAGTCGGCGTGCGGCGGCCTTGCGCAGCATCTCGTCGCGGCGGGCCACGGCGACCATGATCTCGGCGGTGGTGACGGTGGTCCCGCCGTGGCGACCCGGCGCGGCCCGGGTGAGCTCGACCTCCTCGTCGAAGCGGACCGACACCGAACCCGCGCCGGCACCCAGGCGGAGGTCGAGCACGTCGTCGGGCGCGGTCGCCGGCACCTCGGGCGCGAGGTGCCGGACGTGCTCCCGGAGGAACAGCACCGGGTCGGTGAGGGTCAGCGGGTCGACGACCACGAAGCCCGCGGGCACCAGCACCGCCCACCGGCGCGAGAGCGAGTCGAGCGACCGGCTCAGGAGGTACACGAGGCCGGCGCCCACGAGGAGCGCCGCCACGCCGACGACGATGCGACCGTCGGCGAGCAGGAGCACCGGCGCGACCACGCTGGCCATCACGACGAGACGCGCGCCGGGGAGGGGGCCGAGGAACAGCCCCGGCGGCACGCGGAACGGGAAGCGCTGCTCGTCGCCGTACGCGATCGCGTTGGCGGCGGCCGACGCGATGTCGTGACCCGACGCGAGCACCGCGCACACGAGCGTCGCGACGACGGCACCGACGATCGCGACGGTCGACGCCTCACCGTCGATCGCGACGAGCACCGCACCGATGACGAACGCGGGCGCGATCACGCGCAGCGCGGTGAGCATGATCGGGCGCGGCGCGAGCGTGGCCAGCAGCCCGACGGCCCACGCACCCCACAGCAGCACCGCGCCCGCGACACCGCGGGCCGTCGGACCACGACGCGAGAGACGACGCGGCCGCGGGACCCGCGGTCACCGGCAGCGTGACCCACGCGACGCGCAGCAACCACAGGAAGAGAGGGCGAGGCAGCGGGACTCCGTTCGATCCTGGCCGTCGAGAGATGGGGTCGTGTGACGAACACTGTGACGAACACGACGCGCGCCCGCTTGGAGCACGCCGTCGGAGCGATCGTAGAGTACGACCCCATGACGCCGACCCTTCGGGCCCCCGTGCTCGTGCCCGGGGTCGCCACGGGCATCGGCAGCCTGCCCCACGACGATCCGACCACCGCGGCCGAGCTGGTGCTGCGATGCCTCCCCGAGCTGCCCGCGGTGCCGCAGCTCCCGGCCGCGACCCGCGCGAGGGGATGCTCGCGCAGTGGCTGGTGGCGCTCCCGGAGGTCGACGTCGCGCCCGACGGGTCGCTCACGGTGCTCGGCGAGTCCGACGCCGCACCGGAATGCGTCTTCGACCGCGCATGCGCACGCGGGCTTGCTCGCGTTCCTCGACGTCGCGTCGCGTGCGGAGCGGACGCCGCCACGGATCAAGGCGCAGGTGACCGGGCCGCTGACGCTCGGCGTCGCGCTGCACGCAGCCGGGATGCCCGCAGCCGCCGCGTTCGAGCGCGCCGCGGCCGTCACTCGTGCGTGGTCGGTTGCGCTGGAGGAGCTCATCGACGCGCGCCTGCCCGACACCGGACTCGTGCTCTTCCTCGACGAGCCGTCGTTGGTGGCGTGGCGTCGCGACGACGCGCCGCTCGACCGCGAGGCCGCGATCGACGTGCTGTCCGGCGCGTTGGCCGCCGTCGACAGCATCACCGGCGTGCACGTGTGCGGCGACGGCGATCTCGCGCTCGCGCTCGAGGCCGGCCCCGAGGTGCTCGGCATCGAGGTGCACGACGATCTCGTGCAGCACACGGTCGGCCTGGCGCGCTTCCTCGACGGCGACGGCTGGATCGCGTGGGGCGCGGTGCCGACCGACCGCCCGGTCGGCGAGTCGGCCGATCCGCACTGGCGCGTCCTCGCACGCGTGTGGTGCGAGCTCACCCGTCGCGGGTGCGATCCGGTGCCGCTGCGCACCCGCGGGATGATCACCCCGGCGTGTGGACTGGCGGGCTACGGTGCCTCGCAGGCCGAGCGGGTGCTCGGCATCGCACGCGAGTTGGCTGCCCGGGTGCACGACCAGGCCGTCGCCGCGCGACTCACCCTGGGAGCCTGACGTGGAAACCTCCTCGTACCGCTACTGCGGAGTGTGCGGCCAGCCGCTCGAGCCCGGCGCGACCGTGTGCGGCAACTGTGGCGCCGCGGTCGACAGCACGGGCGAAGGTGCCCCGGCCACCGGCGAGCAGACCATGGCCATGCCGGCGGCGGCAGCCGGAGCCGGCGCTGCCGGTGCTGCGGGTGGCGCCGCCGGAGGTGCCGCAGGCGCGGGCGGCGGTGGCGACGGCGTCCCGCCCGATGACGACGACGACGAAGGCATGTCGTCGGGGATGCGCTGGCTGATCGCCGCCCTGATCGTGCTCGCGGTCATCCTCGCCGGGGTGGTCCTGGCGCTGCTGCTGTCCGACGACGGCGGCGACGACACCCCGAAGACCACCACCACGAGCTCGTCGAGCACCACCACGAGCTCGTCGACGACGTCGACCACGCGCCCGCCCGAGACGACGCTGCCGCCCACGACCGCGCCGCCCACGACGGCTCCGCCGACCACGGCGCCGCCGACCACCGCGCCGCCCACGACGGCTCCGCCGACCACGGAGCCCCCGACGACCACCACGACGTAGCTGTCACACCCGGTCGGTAGATTGCGGGCGATGGCCCGCGCTTCCGGTCCCGGAGCAGCAGTCGGAGCAGTCCCGCCCGCGGCAGTCCCGCGGAAGATCAGGCGCGCGCCGACGAGCTCGCGACCCAGATCCGCTACCACCACGAGCGGTACTACCGCGACGACGAGCCCGAGGTCTCCGACGCCGAGTTCGACGCGCTCGTGCGCGAGCTGCAGCGCGCTCGCCGAGCGAACACCCCGACGCTCGACACCGCCGACTCGCCGACTCAGGAGGTCGGGGCGCCGCCGTCGGCGACGTTCGCACCCGTGCGTCACGTCGTGCGCGATGCTCTCGCTCGACAACGCGTTCTGACCGCGAGGAGCTCGCGGCCTGGTACGCGCGCATCGAGCGGGTCGATCACCGACCCGGTCACGCTTCGTCGGCGAACCCAAGCTCGACGGCCTCGCCATCTCGCTGCTCTACGAGGACGGCCGGCTGGTCCGTGGCGCGACCCGGGGCGACGGCGAGACCGGCGAGGACGTCACCGCCAACGTCCCACGATCGCCGCGATCCCGGAGCAGCTGCACGGCGAGCTCGATCCCGGCGCGCCTCGAGGTGCGGGGCGAGGTGTTCATGCCGCTGGCGTCGTTCGAGGAGCTCAACCGGCGTCAGGGCGACGCCGGCGACCGCCTCTTCGCCAACCCGCGCAACGCCGCCGCCGGGAGCCTGCGGCAGAAGGACCCGCGCATCACCGCGTCACGCGACCTCGCGCTTCGTACTGCTACCAGCTCGGCGTGCAGGAGGGCGGCCCGGCGCTGCGAACGCACCAGGAGACGCTCGACTGGTTGCGCGACCTCGGGTTGCCCGGTGAACCCGACGCATCGACGCGGCTCGCCGACGCTCGACGCGGTCTACGGCGTTCTGCGAGGACGTCGAGGCCAACCGCCACTCGCTCGGCTACGACATCGACGGCGCGGTGGTGAAGGTCGACGACCTCGCGCAGCGCGCCGAGATGGGCTCCACCAGCCGCGCGCCGCGGTGGGCGATCGCGTTCAAGTTCCCGCCCGAGGAGAAGACCACCGTGCTCGCGACATCATGGTGAGCATCGGCCGCACCGGGCGCGCCACGCCGTTCGCGGTGCTCGAGCCGGTGTTCGTCGGCGGTTCCACCGTCGGCATGGCGACGCTGCACAACCAGGACGAGGTCGCGCGCAAGGACGTGCGCGTCGGCGACACCGTCATCGTGCGCAAGGCCGGTGACGTCATCCCCGAGGTGGTCGGCCCGGTGCTCGCCAAGCGCAAGCAGCGGCGCGCGGCGGTGGAAGTTCCCGACGCACGTGCCCGGTGTGCCGACCAGCCGCTCGTGCGCCTCGAAGGCGAGGCCGACACGCGCTGCGTCAACGTCGACTGCCCGGCGCAGCGCGTGCAGCGCATCGTGTACTTCGCCGGCCGCGTCGGCGATGGACATCGAGGGGCTCGGCGAGGAGCGCGTCACGCCAGTTCGTGGAGGCCGGCCTCCTCGACGACGCCGCCGACGTCTACGACGCTCACCGTCGAGCGGCTCGTCCCGCTCGAGCGCATCGGCGAGCGCTCGGCGCAGCTGCTCGTCGACGCGGTCGAGCAGTCGAAGCACCCGGCCACTGGCGAAGCTGCTCGTCGGGCTCGGCATCCGCCACGTCGGACCGAGCGCGGCGCAGGCGCTCGCGCGCGAGCTGCGGCAGCCTCGACGCGATCGAGGCCGCCGAGCGCGGAGGAGCTCACGGCCGTCGACGGTGTCGGCGCGCGTCATCGCGCAGAGCGTCGGTGGAGTTCTTCGGCGACGAACGCAACCGCGACTTCGTGCGCCGGCTGGTCGCCGCCGGGCGTCAACGTCGCAGGGACCCCGAAGGCGGAGGCGCGCGACGACGATCCGTCGCTCGCCGGCCTCACCTTCGTGCTCACCGGCACGTTGCGCGTCGATGACCCGCGAGGAGGCGCAGGCGGAGATCGAGGCGCGCGGCGGCAAGGTCACCGGCAGCGTGTCGAAGAAGACGAGCTACGTCGTGGTCGGGGAGAGCCCGGGTTCGAAGCTGGCGAAGGCCGAGCAGCTCGGCGTCACGATCCTCGACGAGGACGCGCTGCGCGACCTGCTCGAGCACGGTCCCGCGCCGTCGACGAATAGCCTCGCCGGCACCACGGACGACACGGGGGAGACATGGTTGACGAGTCGGTGATCGGGAAGCGCTTTCCCGGCTACACGTTCCCGATCGAGCGCGGCAAGATCCGCGAGTTCGCGCGAGCGACGATGACGCGAATCCCGACTACCTCGACGACCCGGAGGCGGCGATCGAGCCCACGTGGCTGATCGCGTCCGGGTTCTGGGCGCCGCCGGATCTCGCCAACCCGGTCGTCGAGCTCAACATCAACCTCGCCCGGCTGCTCCACGGCGGCCAGGAGTTCGTGTTCTACGGCCCGCCGCCGAAGGCCGGTGACGTGATCAGCACCGAGTCGTGGATCGACAAGATCTACGAGAAGGAAGGCAAGCGCGGCGGCACGATGCGCTTCGCCGAGACGGTCACCGAGTACAAGGACCAGACCGGCAAGGTCGTCGCCGAGTCGCGGACGACGATGATCGAGACGGGCAAGGCCCCGACGGAGGAGTCGTGATGCCGAGCTGGGACGAGCTGCAGGACGGGAGCGCGCCGGAGCCGCGCGAGTACGGGCCGATCACCCGCACCGACTTGGTGCGCTACCAGGGCGCGTCGGGCGACTTCAACCCGATCCACCACGACGAGGAGTTCGCCAAGTCGGCCGGCTACCCGACCGTGTTCTCGGTCGGCATGCTCCAGGCCGGGATCCTCGCGGGCTTCGCCACCGAGTGGCTGGGCGCGGCGAACGTGCGCCGCTACGCGGTGCAGTTCCGCGAGCAGGTGTGGCCGGGCGACGTCGTGATCTGCTCGGGCGCGGTCACCCGCAAGTACGAGGAAGCGGGCGAGCGCAAGGTCGACGTCGACCTCCTCTGCACCCGCCAAGCTTCGGGCGGCGCCGCGATCAAGGGCGAGGCCACCTTCGTCGTCCCGTGATCGCCCGCCGGTGTCGCGGGCCGCGCTCAGGCGCTGGCGCGGAACGTCCAGCTGTAGGCGAAGGTCTTCGCGGGCCGGTCCACCAACCGGCCGTTCCAGTACTTCACGACCACCTGGTTCACGCCGGCCCGGAAGCGGCTGATGACCTTGTCGGGCCCCGGCCGGAAGCTGACGGTCTGGATGCCGACGACGCGCTCGAGCTGATCCTCGGGGATCTCGATGCCGTCGATCACGAGCACGCCGGTGTACTGATCGGCGAGATCGACGCTCACCGTGTCGATCAGCCCGGTGATCGAGTTCGGCGCGGGCGTCACCGCCTCGATGTCGGCCGGGAGCACCTTGTCGCCGACGGGGCTCGTGTCGGACTCGTTGAGCAGCCAGACGCCGAGGTTCAACGTCACGAGCACCGTGATCGCGATGATCGCGACCCGGCCCGGGTGCTTGAACAGCCGCCGGCGCGCGGGTACCGCAGCGGCAGGGGTGTCGGCCATCGACTCCGAGGCTAACGCTCGCCCGGGAGCGAACTTCAGCGGGCGATCGCCGGCGTTCAGGTGACGCGTGGGTGGCGTGTGAGCGTCGCAGGAGGTGCCGCGGATCGGCGAAGTGCGGCCGGTACCGTGACCCGATGGCGATTTCCGGCGTCGCCGACCTCGACCGGCCGGGTGCTCGCCGGTCGATACCGCCTGCTCGCACCGATCGGCGCAGGCGCGAGCGGTCGCGTCTACGTCGCCGACGACGTGCGCCTCAAGCGCCGTGTCGGCGGTGAAGGTGCTGCACGCTCGCCCTCGCCGAGGACGCCGGGTTCCTGCGCCGCTTCCGGGCCGAGGCCCAGGTCGCCGCCTCGCTCCACCACCCCAACGTGATGGCGGTCTACGACTGGGGCGAGGACGACGTGCCGTTCATGGTGCTCGAGCTGCTCGCCGGCGGCAGCCTCCGCGGGATGCTCGACGCCGGCATCCGCCTGAGTCCGTCCGCAGGCCGCGCACGTGGGCCGGCAGGTCGCGAGCGCGCTCGAGTACGCGCACGCCCGCGGGGTCGTGCACCGCGACATCAAGCCCGCCAACCTGCTGTTCGACGAGCACGGCATCGTGCGCGTCGCCGACTTCGGACTCGCCCGCGCCCTCGCCGAGGCGAGCTGGACCGAGCCGGCGGGCGCGGTCGTCGGCACCGCGCGCTACGCGGCGCCCGAGCAGGCGACGGGCGCGCCGCTCGACGGCCGCGCCGACCTCTACTCGCTCGCGCGTCGTGCTGGTCGAGGCGGTCACCGGCACCGTCCCGCTCGTCGCCGACACCGCCATCGGCACGCTCGCGGCGCGCACGCACACACCGCTCGTCGCGCCGCTCGCGCTCGGGCGCGCTCGGTCCCGTCGTGGAGCGCGCCGGTCGGCCCGACCCCGCCGAGCGCTATCCCGACGCCGCCACCATGCGCGCCGCGCTCGCCGACGCGGCCGCGCGCTCCCGCCGCCCCAACCGCTCGCGCTCGCGGGACTCGGTGGCGAGATCGACGGCGGCCCGCCCACCCAGATCGGGCGGTCGTCGGACCTCTTCGACCAGGACGCGCCGCTCGCGCCACCGGTCGTCGTGGAACAGGCGACCAAGCCGGCGACCAAGCGTCGCCGGCGCGCGCCCGGGGCGGTGCGCTGGATCTCGCTACGCGGTGATCGCGGCCATCCTGCTCGCACTCGTCGGTGGCGGGATCGCCATCGCCGCGGTGTCCACCGAGGCGGGCACGGTCGCGGTGCCGTCGCTCGTCGGTCTCACCCAGGCCAAGGCCACCGACGCGCTGGCGTCGACCGGGCTGTCGCTGAAGATCGTCACCCGCACCGCCGACGACCCCGCCGCAAACGGTGATCGCCCAGCATCCGGCGCCGGGCGCGTTCGTGGGCGACGGCGGCTCGGTCCAACTCGTCGTGTCGCGCGGTCCGCCGCCGGTCGTGATCACGACCACGGCGGGCCAGGCGCCGGCGGACGCGCAGGCGGCGCTCGAGGCCCAGGGCTTCGTCGTCGAGGTGAAGCACCAGTACGACGAGACGGTGCCCGTCGACGTCGTGATCAACACCGACCCGGGCGGCGGCGCCAAGTTCGCGCGCGATTCCGGCCTCACGCTGTTGGTGAGCGACGGACCGGCACCGGTCCCGGTGCCCGACGTCAGCGACCAGACCTTCGACGCGGCGTCACAGCAGCTCACCGCGGCCGGGTTCACGGTGTCGCACGCTCGACGACTTCAGCGACACCGTCGACAAGGACAAGGTGATCGGCACCGATCCGGCGGCGGGCCAGGGCGCGAACCGCGGCGCGCAGATCGTCGTGCACGTGAGCAAGGGTCCCGAGATGGTCAGCGTCCCGAACCTCGTGGGCAAGACCCTCGACGCGGCGCAGGCGCAGTTGCAGGCCGCGGGCTTCGAAGTCGACACCCAGAGCTACCTGCCCGGTCGCCTGGTGCGAGCGCAGTCGCCGGCGGCGAACACCAGCGTCACCAAGGGCACCAAGGTGACACTCTTCTTCTGACCGGTCGGTCTAATCTCCGGCGACCTGAACGACGGGGGTCCGCGGAGACGGGGGTCCCGAGGAGGGGAAGTCGGATGGGTGCACTCGACGGACGCGTCGCGATCATCACCGGCGCCGGCCGCGGGCTCGGGCGCGAGCACGCGCTGCTGTTCGCGAGCGAGGGCGCCAAGGTCGTGGTCAACGACCTCGGCGGCGACATGCACGGCGAGGGCGGCGACCCCAGCCGGCGCAGCAGACGTCGACGACATCAGGCGATGGGCGGCGAGGCCGTCGTCAACGGCGACAACGTCGCCGACTGGGACGGCGCCCAGCGCCTCGTCGAGCAGGCCGTCGACACGTTCGGCGACCTGCACGTGCTCGTGAACAACGCCGGCATCCTCCGCGACCGCGTGATCATCAACATGACCGAGGACGAGTGGGACGCGGTCATCGACGTGCACCTCAAGGGTCACTTCGCGCCGACGCACCTCGCGGCCGCCTACTGGCGCGAGCAGACCAAGGCGGGCAACGAGGTCAACGCGTCGATCGTGCACACGTCGTCGACGTCGGGCCTGTTCTCGAACCCGGGCCAGGCCAACTACGACGCGGCCAAGTCGGGCATCGCGACGCTCTCGCAGATCTGGCGAAGGAGCTGTGCGCTACGGCGTGCGCTCGAACGCGATCGCGCCCGGCGCGCGGACCCGCCTCACCGAGGTCGACGCCGGGCCTCGGCGATGATCGGGAAGCCCGCCGACGAGGGCGTTCGACGTGTGGGACCCGGCCAACGTCTCGCCGTTCGTCGCGTACCTCGCACGGCCGACTGCCCGTTCACCGGCGAGACCTTCCTCGTGCAGGGCGGGCACGTGCAACGGGTGCAGACGTGGACGCTCGCGGAGAAGATCGACAAGGACGACCGCTGGACCGTCGCCGAACTGGCGCGGCGGGCGGGGGAGCTCACGTCACGGATCCCGCTCGAGGAGGGCGGCATGGGCGCTCCGCAGTACCGGTTCGACTGATGGGCGTGACGCGACGGGCCAGCGCGTCGTCTGGTGGGGAGAGGCGCGGCGGGCGTCTCGTGAGGGCGGAAAGTTGGAGGGTTCGATGTGGCGTCCCACGCACGGAGCAACGAGCAGGCCGGGCCCGTCCCGGCCCATGAACGGGTACGGCCGAGTCCTCGGCCGGCCCGGACCACGGCGCGACGACGGGTTGTTCGACGACGCATGCGACCGGTCGGTGCGCTCGACCCGTCGCAGTTCGGGGTGCGAGCACCCGACCAGGAGACCGAGGTCGCCGCGCCGGTCACTCCGTGATCGCCGACAGCTCCTCGGCCAGACCCGGCGCGCCCGGACCGGTGCCTGCCACCTGCGCCATCATCAGCTTGGTGAGGTCGCCCTGGAGCTTGACCTTGCCCGCCATGAACGCCTGCATCCCGGCCTGCGGGTTGCCGCTCATGAAGATGTCCTTGGCGGTCGCGTAGTCGGTCGTGAGCGTGAGGTCGGCGCTGTTCAGGTGACCCATGCCCCAGTCGGGCTCGCCGGCCAGGGCCGCGATGTGGAACTGGCGGTCCTCGCCGAACGGCGTGTCGGTCACCACGAGGTTCATGGAGAGCTCGGCGTGCGGCGGGATCTCGACGTTGCGCTCGGAGACGATCGCGGCGACGGCCACGAACCACTCGTCGGACAGGAACGGGTACGTGGGCACGAACGGCATCGTACCCACGGAGGTGCGACTCCTAGACTCGGATCCATGTCCCGCTTCGCGCGCGCCGACGTCGAGCACGTCGCGCAGCTCGCCCGGCTCGCGCTCACCGACGACGAGATCGAGCGCTCACCGACGCGAGCTCGGCGCGATCCTCGAGCACGCCGCGCAGGTCGTCGGCGCTCGACACCGCACGGCGTGCCGCCCACCGCGCACCCGCTGCCGCTCGTCAACGTGTTCCGCGCCGACGTCGCGCGCCCGGCCTGCCACGCGACGAAGTGCTCGCCGCGGCGCCCGCGGCCGAAGACGGCCGGTTCCGCGTGCCGCGCATCCTCGGCGAGGCACCGTGACCGAGACCGCACTCGAGCATCGCCGCCGCCGTCCGCGCGCGGCGCGCGCTCGGCGCGCGACGTGCTCGAGGAGCACCTCGCGCGATCGTCGCGCGCGCGAGGCCGAGCTGCACGCGTTCAACCTCGTGCTCGCCGACGACGCGCGCGCGCGCGCGCCGACGCGGTCGACGCCGCGGTCGCGCGGGGCGACGATCCCGGTCCGCTCGCCGGCGTGCCCGATCGCGCTGAAGGACAACCTCTGCACCCGCGGCGTCCCCACCACGTGCTCGTCGCGATCCTCGAGGGCTGGCGAGCCGCCCTACGACGCGACCGTCGTCGAGCGCGTGCGCGCCGCCGGCGCGGTCGCCGGTCGGCAAGACCAACCTCGACGAGTTCGCGATGGGCTCGTCCACCGAGAACTCCGCGTTCGGCCCGACCCGCAACCCGCACGATCTCGTCGCGCGTGCCGGGCGGCTCGAGCGGCGGCTCGGCGGCCGCGGTCGCCGCCGGGTTCGCGCCGCTCGCGCTCGGCTCCGACACCGGCGGCTCGATCCGCCAGCCCGCGGCGCTGTGCGGCGTCGTCGGCGTGAAGCCGACGTACGGCGCTGGTGTCGCGCTACGGGCTCATCGCGTTCGCGTCGCTCGCTCGACCAGATCGGCCCGTTCGCGCACGACGGTCGCCGACGCCGCGCTGCTGCTCGAGGTGATCGGCGGCCACGACCCGTGCGACTCGACGTCGATCGCCGACGCCGCACGCGCCGCTGCTCGCCGGTCGTCGACCGCGGCGTCGAGGGCTTGCGCGTCGGCATCGTCGAGGAGCTGACCGACGCCGACGGCATCCAGCCCGAGGTGCGCGGCCGCGGTCGAGCCGCGGCCGCGCGCGCGCTCGAGAAGGCGGGCGCGACGGTCGACCGGGTGTCGGTGCCGTCGCCGCGCTACGGGCTCTCGGCGTACTACCTGATCGCGCCGGCCGAGGCGTCGTCGAACCTCGCGCGCTACGACGGCGTGCGCTACGGCCTGCGCGTCGACGGCGCCGACGTCGCCGACGATGAACGCGCGCACGCGCGACGCCGGCTTCGGCCGCGAGGTGAAGCGCCGGATCATGCTCGGCACCTACGCGCTGTCGGCCGGCTACTACGACGCGTACTACGGGCAGGCGCAGCGCGTCCGCACGCTGATCATCCGCGACTTCGACGCGCGCGTACGAGCAGTTCGACGTGCTGCTCGTCGCCGACGTCGCCGACGGTCGCGTTCGAGCTCGGCGCGAAGACGGCCGACCCGCTCGCGATGTACCTCTCCGACGTCTGCACGATCCCGTCGAACCTCGCCGGCCACGCCGCGATGCAGCGTGCCGTTCGGCACCGGCGAGGCGCGGCCTGCCCGATCGGCGTGCAGGTGCTCGCGCCGGCGCTCGGCGAGCCGGTGATGTTCCGCGTGGCGCGCGTGCTCGGAGGCAGGCGGCGTGAGCGTGACCGCGACCGCAGACCGACGTACGGAGACCGTGATCGGCCTCGAGGTGCACTGCGAGCTGGCCACGGCGACGCAAGCTGTTCTGCGGCTGCCCGAACGAGTTCGGCGACGAGCCCAACACGCAACGTCTGCCCGGTGTGCCTCGGGCTGCCCGGGTCGCTGCCGGTGCTCAACGAGCGGGCGGTCGAGTACGCGCTGCGCGTCGCCGAGGCGCTGCACCTGCGCGTGCCCGAGCAGTCGATCGTTCTCGCGCAAGAACTACTTCTATCCCGACATGCCGAAGGACTACCAGATCTCGCAGTACGACGAGCCGATCACGATCGACGGCTGGCTCGACGTCGACGGCGTGCGCGTCGGCATCGACGCGCGCGCACCTCGAGGAAGACACCGGCAAGTCGCTGCACGTCGGCGGCGGCGGTCGCATCCACGACGCCGACCACTCGCTCGTCGACTACAACCGCGCCGGCGTGCCGCTGCTCGAGATCGTGAGCGAGCCCGACATCCGCTCGGCCGAGCAGGCCAAGCGCTACGTCGAGGAGCTGCGCGGCGACGCTGCTCGCGATCGGCGTCTCCGACGTGAAGATGGAAGAGGGCTCGCTGCGCATCGACGCCAACGTGTCGGTGCGGCCGGTCGGCTCGTCGGAGTTCGGCACCACGGTCGAGATCAAGAACCTGAACTCGCTGCGCTCGCTCGTGCGCGCGATCGAGTACGAGATCGAGCGGCAGTCGGCGCTGATCGAAGCCGGCGAGCGGGTCGTGCAGGAGACCCGGCACTGGGACGAAGACGGCGGCCGCACGCATCTCGGTGCGCTCGAAGGAAGAGGCGCACGACTACCGCTACTTCCCCGAGCCCGACCTCGTGCCGGTCGCGCCCGACCGACGAGATGCGCGCCGCGCGTGCGCGCCGTCGATGCCCGAGCTGCCGGCGGCGCGCGCGGGCCCGCCTGATCGACGGAGTGGGGGATCAGCGAGCGACGACGCGCGCGTGCTCGTCGACGTGCCCGGTCTCGCCGACTACGCCGAGGCGGCGGTGGCCGCGCTCGACGGCGGCACGCCGAAGGACGTCGTCAACTGGGTGCACCAGGACGTGCTCGGCGTACCTCAACGAGAGCGGGCTCGTCGCCGGCGTGCTGCCGCTCGCGCCCGAGAGCTCGCCGAGCTCGTCGGCCTCGTCGCCGCCGGCACGATCTCGCGCAGCCAGGCCAAGGACGTGCTCGCCGAGTCGCCTGCGCGAGGAGAAGTGGCCGAAGCAGGTCGTCGAGGAGCGTGGGCTCGCGCAGGTGAGCGACGCGGGCGAGCTCGGCGCCGTCGTCGACGAGGTGCTCGCCGCCAACGCCGACGCCGTCGCCGAGTACCGCGCCGGCGACGACAAGGCCCGCAAGAAGAAGCGCGGCTTCCTCATGGGCGAGGTCGATGAAGGCGCTCCAAGGGCAAGGGCAACCCCCAGGTCGTCAACCAGCTCCTCGACGACCGCCTCGCGTAGCTGTCACACCTCGGCGATTTCATTGGTGGATGGACGACCCTGGGCGTAGTCAGGCCGACAGTGAATCTCGTGACGGACGCGATCGCCACGGTCGCGGATGCGACAGTTCGGCGTGTTCTCGCGATCGCAGGCGCTCGACGCTCGGCTTCTCGCCGAGAGCCAGATCCAAGTCCGTCGCTCGGCGAGAGCCGGTGGGAGAGCCTGCTTCCGCGGCGTCTACCGATTGGTCGGCGGCTTCCGGGACCGTGCACCAGGCGGCGATGGCCGCGTGCGCTCTGGGTCGGGCGAAGGTGCGCGTCGTCTCGCATCGGCACCGCCGGGACGCTGTTGGGGCCTCGACGACGTCACGCGCACGCGAGGCGTCGAGCTCTGGGTGGCCGAGCGAGCAGCAGGTCGTCAGCACCGGGTCTGACGATCCACCGCGGCTCACGCCTCGATCGTGCCGATCGCACGATGCTCGGGCCGATCCCGATCACCACCCCGGAACGCACGCTGATCGACCTGTCGGCTCGCATGGAGGACGATGGAATTGCTCGCAACGGTCGAGAGACGCGATTCCGTCGGCGGCTCGTCGAAGCCCGACCGCTTGCTCGCCGCAGCGCTGAGCATGCTGCGGAAGTCCGGGCGTCCCGGCAGCGGGACGGCTCGTCGAACTGCTCCGCGATCGATCGCGGGCCCGCGCTCGAGTCCGGCTTGGAGGTCGAAGGTCTGGCGGCTGATCCGCGCAGTCAGGACTCCCGCTTCCGGAGCGACAGTTGTGGGTCTCGCTTCCGACGGCGGCCGCTACCGGCTCGACTTCGCGTGGCCGAGCAGTCGTGTGGCGCTCGAGTGCGACGGGTGGGAGCACGCACGGTCGCGCAGTCAGGCCTTCGCGCGCGGATCGCAGCGCGTCTGGCCGAGTTCGCCAGCCGACGCGATGGCGGGTACTGCCCGTCACCTGGGACGACGTGCACACGTGAGCCTGCACGCGTCGAACGCTGGTTGCGGACTGCACTCGCGGATTCATTGGTGACTGGACGACCGCAGAGGTAGTCCAGTCGGCAATGAATCCGGATTCGGGTCAGTCCATGGGGACGTTGCGGACGATCTTGCCGTCGATGCGGGCGAAGATCTCGTCGAGGGTGTGGCCGGTGATGGTGAGGCCGTGGTTGCGCTGGCCGACGACGGCGCGGCTGGGGTCGGGCGCCTGGCGCACGAGCTCGGCGACCGACTCGGCCAGCTCGACGGTGCCGCACGGGTAGTTGATCTCGGTGGCGACGGTGCCCTCGATCCACGCGTGCACGTGGAGGATCGCGTCCGACCTCGGGATGCTCGCGGTAGATCATCCAGTGCTCGATGGCGTCGACCGACACCCGCCGCGGCTCGACGCCGGACGGGCACGCGCAGCAGCATGACGTCGCGCGCTTCGTCGTAGCCGGTGACGAGCAGGATGTCGCGTCCGATCTCGTGCAGCGCCGACTTGTCGACGCCGCTCGCGCTCATCCAGTACTGCGGTCGGGTCTCGCCGGGCTCGACGTCGAGCCGGCGCGCGCTCACGTTGCCGTAGCTGAGACCGCCGATGCCGTACAGCAGCTTCACGTGACGCAGGTCGCGGTCGGAGAGGATCTCCTCGATCGGGAACGCCGCCGGCAGCAGGTCGAGCGCGTCGAGCCGCTCGCCGGCGCGGCGTGATCTGACGGGTGACGTCGTCGCCGTCCCGCAGCTCGTCGGGGAGATCGTCGCGTGAACTCGTTGCCGATCACCAGCCGCGACGACGCCAGCGGCTCGACCCGCGAGAACACGCTCTTGAAGAAGTACGGGTCGTCGTCGACGCCGGTGTCGACGGCGTACGTGCCCTGCTCGAGGGTGACGAACTGCGCGACCGAGCCGTCGCTCGACGGGCTCACCATCACGCACAGGTTGGCGAGGCCGCGCACGAGCAGCGGGTAGCCGGTGCGGAGCATGTCGTCGGGCGGTGCGTCGAGCTCGGCGAGCACGACCACGAACGTCGGGGCGTTCTTGCGCCGGTAGGGCTTGGCGGCCTCGGGATCGACGAAGTGCAGCACGACGGCGACGTCGGGACCCGGCGTCTCGACCTCGGTGTAGCCCTGGTCGAGCATGGCCTCGCGCAGCCCGGCCGCGAACCATCGCAGGCGATCCCCCTGGGGCTCTCCGCTCCAGGCGAACGTCCTCGGAACCACGGCGCGACGGTCGCCGACGCCGATTCCGGTCTGGCTCATCCGGTGCCCTTCGTTGGAGGTAGCCGGTCGAAGCCGCACAGAGTAGTTGGGACGCTGCGCTCGTTCAGGCGACCGTCACGCCGGTGACGCCGGCGAGTCCGGTGGCGATCCGTTCGAAGCCCTCGAACCCGGCGGCCGAGCGCCACACGTCGCCGTTGCCGTCGGCGAGCGCGATCGACCTTGCCGTCGCTGGCCACGCAGCGCGAGTCGACGTTGCCGTGCAGCTCGCCGAGTCCGCCGCTGACACGCGTCGCGCCGCCGCCGTCGACGGACGCGCGGTACACCGCCGCCGCGTGACGCCCACGGGCCTTCGGACACGGTGACGACGACGTCGTCGCCCACGAACGCCACGCCGCGCGCGTACGTGTTGGCCATGCCGTCGGTGCTCGACGACCACGTCGCGCCCCGTCGTGGCTGCGGCACAGACCGACCGACGCCGCCGCCACCACGAGCTCCGGACGCGTCGGGTGCGCGAGCACCTGGTGCACGTCGTCGTCGACGGCCAGCGTCGGCTGCCACGTGCGCGCCACCGTCGATCGACCGCGGGATGCCGCCCACGTGCACGTTCACCAGCACCGCCCCGGCGTCGCAGGTCGCGGTCATCGTGCGCACCTGGAGCGGCGAACCCGACCCGGTGCCACTCGTCGCGCCCCGCCACCGTGTCGAAGCCGGCGAGCGGTTCGAACGCGCCCGACGGCGTGAGCGCGCAGCACGCGCGCGTCGTCGGTCCCGGCGTACACCGCGTCACCCGCGGCGACCACCGCGGTGAGCGTCGACTCCGACTTCGCCCGCGGGGTCCACTCGCCGTCGCTCCCGTGTGACCACACCTCGTGTCGGTCGATCATCGCGAGGAACGTGCCGTCGGGTCCCGGCGTGAAGCAGTCCACCCGGTGACCCTCGAGCGAGCGGAGTTGCTTCCCGCTCGACGTGAAGATGAAGTAGCCGTCGGCGGTCGTCACGAGCACGCTCATCGGTCGGTCCTTTCTCGAAGAGGACGCGCCATCTTCCCGAAGAGGGCGCGATGGCACCGAGGGTACGCTGCCTCGCATGACTGACGAGTCCCGTGAATTCGTGTCGGGAAATCCGGGACGCGACGTGCAACGCGTCGGGACCGCGCGCTTCCTGGGCGAGGACGTCGCCAAGGTGCACGACCCCGTGTGGGGCGTCATCGGCACGCTCGGCGACAGCCAGTGCTACCTCGGCGTGCGGTCGAAGGTCGACGCGGTGCACGCAGCGCTGGCCCAGCGGATCCACGACGACGACCTCCCCGTTCGCCTCATCGCGCCGGCGTTCACCCTGGGGTCTCCGACGGCCAGCTCAACGGCACCGACCGGATGCGCTACTCGCTGACGAGTCGCGAGCTGGTGAACGACAGCACCGAGGCGCACCTCAAGGCCAACGACATGGCGGGCGTCATCACGGTCGTCGCGTGCGACAAGCCGCCCGTCGGCACGCTGGCCGCGCTGCTCGAGCACAACGCCCCCGCGCTGATGCTCTCCGACGGCTCGATCCACCCCGGGATCGATCCCGTCACCGGCGAGCCCATCGACCTCGTGACCGCGTTCCAGTACGCCGCCGATCCCGACCCCGAGGTGCGCGCTCGCCTCGCGCTGCACGCGTGTCCCGGTCAGGGCAGCTGCGGCGGCATGTTCACGTACAACACCATGCAGACGTTCATCGGCGTCCTGGGCATGGAACCGCTGCACATGGTCGCGCCCGGCATCCGACGACGACGCCGCCGCACGAAGACGTTCCCCGACGAGCTCGCCGCGCTGCTGGCGAAGATCACCGCGGCCGGCATCCGTCCGCGCGACATCGTCACCCCGGCGTCGATGCGCAACGCCTTCGTCGTGGTGATGGCGATGGGCGGCTCCACCAACGTCGTGCTCCACGGTCCCGAGATCGCCCGCGCCGCCGGCTTCGACCTCTGGGACGACGTGCTGAGCCAGCAGGAGTTCAACGAGCTCTCGCACCGGCTCCCGGTGCTCGTGAACATGCGTCCCTTCGGCGCGTACTCGATGGTCGACGTCGACGCCATCGGCGGCGTCGGCGTCATCGTCAAGGAGCTGCTCGCGGCGGGCGAGCTCGACGGATCGGCGCTCACCTGCACGGGCGAGACGCTGGCCGAGCAGGTCGAACGGCTCGACCTGCCGGCGCCCGACGGCGAGGTCGTGCTCCCGGTGAGCGCGCCGTTCAAGCCCACCGGCGGGCTCCGGCTGCTGCGCGGGCAACCTCGCGCCCGAGGGTGGCGCGATCCTGAAGGTGGCCGGCGTCGAGGGCGGCATCGTCGACGGCCGGTTCACCGGTCGCGCGCGCGTGTTCGAGGGCGAAGCCGTCGCTCATCGCCGCGCTCGAGGACGCGCCCGACTCGTTCGCCGACGGCGACATCGTCATCGTCCGCTACGAGGGACCCCGCGGGCGCGCCCGGCATGCCCGAGATGCTCGACCCGACCTCGCGCATCACGGCGCTGTGCCGGGCGCAGGGCATCACCGTCGCGCTCATGACCGACGGGCGGTTCTCGGGCGGATCGGTCGGGCTCGTCATCGGGCACGTCGTCGCCCGAGGCGTTCCTCGGCGGCCCGATCGCGCTGCTCGCACGACGGCGACACGATCACCGTCGACCTCAACGCCGACCGGCTCGACTGCCTCGAGCTCGACGATCCCTCGACCCGCGAGCAGCGCGCGCAAGCGTGGGACGACGCGGTCGCCGCCAACGGCGGCATCCACCCCGACGCGCCGGTCGTCACCAGCCGCGTGCTCAAGCGCATCCGCGCCACTGCGTCGTCTCCCCTGCGCGGCGCGGGCGTCACCAACGACTGACACGACTGGATCGGATCGGGCGCGTGCCGGAGATCCTCGAAGTCGAGACCGCGCGCGCACTGCTCGACGCGCGTGCGCTCGACCGTGAGATCGCGAAGGTGCACGCGCCCGACGCGTGGTTCCTCAAGCGTGGACTCACTCCGCGCGCGGTGCGCGCCGCGCTCGACCGGTCAGTCGTTCACGCACGCGCGCCGGCGCGGCAAGCTCATCCTCCTCGACCTCGTCGAGCTCGGACGCCGAGTGCTCGGCCTGCACCTCGGCATGAGCGGACGTGTGCTCGTCGACGACGAAGCCGCCGGCGACCCGCTCCTCTACGCGAGCAACAAGGCCGATCCCGCGTGGCACCGCTTCGGCGTGACGTTCGCCGACGGCGGCACCATGTTCCTGCGCGACCCGCGCCGCCTCGGCGCAGTCGAGCTCGACCCCGACGAGGACCGGCTCGGCCCCGACGCGTTCGACCTCACGCTGGCCCAGCTGCGCGCGATCTGCGCCAAGAGCCGGGCGCCGATCAAGGCCGTGCTCATGGACCAGTCGCGCATCGCCGGCCTCGGCAACCTGCTGTGCGACGAGGCGCTGTGGCGGGCCGGCATCGACCCCGCCCGGCCCGCCGCACGAACTGGCCGACGACGAGGTGAAGCGCCTGCACCGGGCGATCCGCGACACCCTGCGGATCCTCGGCAAGCGGGGCGGGTCGCACACCGGCGACCTCACGTCGGCGCGCGGTCCGGGCGCTCCACTGCCCGAAGGACGGCGCACCGCTCCTGCGGCGGACGGTCGGCGGCCGCACCACCTACTCCTGCCCCGTCCACCAGCACTGACGCGGACGGAATGCACTTGCGATCGGCGGACCGCCATCGGGTCATAGTTGACGGCTCATGCAGTACTCGCCTGCCACCATTCTCGTAGTCTCACGTAGCGCACGCCGTCACTTCGCGCCGTGCGCTCACCCCTCGCCTGCGGCGGGGGTTTTTTCTGCCCGGTTTCCCCCGGACGTCGTCACCCAGCAGACCTCCCTCACGAAGGACCCACGACCATGAAGCTGACCGGAGCCCAGGCCCTCATCAAGAGCCTCGAGATGGAGAGGCGCGAGGTCATGTTCGGCCTCCCGGGCGGCGCGATCCTCCCCGTCTACGACCCGCTGATCGACTCGTCGATCCGCCACATCCTCGTGCGCCACGAGCAGGGCGCCGGCCACATGGCCGAGGGGTACGCGCACGCGACCGGCCGCCCGGGCGTCGCGATGGTCACGAGCGGCCCGGCGGCGACCAACATCGTCACGCCGCTCTGCGACGCGTACATGGACTCGATCCCGATCGTCGTGATCACCGGCCAGGTCGCCGTACTCGGTGATCGGCACCGACGCGTTCCAGGAGGTCGACACGGTCGGCATCACGATGCCGGTCACGAAGCACAACTGGCTGATCACCGACGCGCACGACATCCCGCGCGTCGTCCGCGAGGCGTTCCACGTCGCGACCACCGGCCGGCCGGGCCCGGTGCTCGTCGACTTGCCGAAGGACGTCGCCAACCAGACGATGGACTGGTACTGGCCCGAGAAGGTCGACCTGCCCGGCTACAAGCCGAACATCAAGGGCCACCCGAAGCAGATCAAGGACGCGGCGCGGCTCATCGGCGAGGCGCAGCGGCCGGTGATCTACGCGGGCGGCGGCATCCTCAAGGCCCGCGCCGCGGAGGCGCTGCGCGAGCTCGCCGAGCTCACCGGCATCCCGGTGGTCACCACGCTGATGGCGCGCGGCGCGTTCCCCGACGACCACCCGCTGTGCCTCGGCATGCCGGGCATGCACGGCAACTACACCGCGGTCACCGTCGATGCAGAAGTCCGACCTGCTGATCGCGCTCGGGCTCGCGCTTCGACGACCGTGTCACCGGCAAGCTCGACGGCGTTCGCGCCCGACGCCAAGATCATCCACGTCGACATCGACCCGGCCGAGCTCGGCAAGGTGCGCCGGCCCGACGTGCCGATCGTCGGCGACTGCCGCATCGTGATCGAGGAGCTGATCAAGGCGGTGAAGGCCGAGCAGGCCAAGCACGACGTGCCCGACACTCGACGACGTGGCATCGCGCAGCTGCAGCGAGTGGCAGGAGCAGCTACCCGCTCCAGTACAAGCAGGACGAGGGCGGCCCGCTGAAGCCGCAGTTCGTCATCGAGGCGCTGCGCGACAACACGCCCGACGACTGCATCCTCGTCGTCGGGCGTGGGCCAGCACCAGATGTGGGCGAGCCAGCTGTGGAAGTTCAACCACCCGTACACGTGGGTGAACTCCGGCGGTCTCGGCACGATGGGCTACGCGGTGCCGGCCGCGGTCGGCGCCAAGGTCGGCCGGCCCGATCGCATGGTGTGGGCGATCGACGGCGACGGCTGCTTCCAGATGACCGCGCAGGAGCTCGTGACCGCGAGCGTCGGAGCGCATCCCGGTGAAGATCGCGATCCTGAACAACGCGTACCTCGGCATGGTGCGGCAGTGGCAGGAGCTCTTCTACGAGGAGCGCTACAGCGAGGTGTACCTGTCGCCCGACCTGCCCGACTACGTGAAGTGGGCCGAGGCGATGGGCTGCGTCGGCATGCCGCGTCGACAACGCCGACGACGTCGTGACGACGATCGAGAAGGCGAACGAGATCGACGACCGTCCGGTCGTGATCGACTTCCGCACCGACTGGCGCGAGAAGGTGTACCCGATGGTCGCCGGCCGGCGCGTCGAACGACGACATCATCCTCGGCCCCGAGTTCGGCGACAGGAGGGCGGTGAGTCATGAGCGAGCGCGCAGCACCACATCCTCACGCGTCACCGTCGAGAACAAGCCCGGCGTGCTCGTCGCGCGTCGCGGGGCTGTTCTCGCGGCGCGGCGTTCAACATCGTCTCGCTCGCGGTCAGCCCGACCGACGACGAGCGCTTCAGCCGCATGACGATCGTCGTCGACGCCGAGTCGGCGCCGCTCGAGCAGGTCGTGAAGCAGCTCAACAAGCTGATCCCGGTGCATCAAGATCACCGAGCTCGCGCCCCGACGAGGCGGTCGAGCGCGAGCTGATGCTGGTGACCGTGAAGGCCGACGCCCGAGCTGCGCTCGCAGGTCACCGAGCTGGCCGTCGATCTTCGAGGCCAAGATCGTCGACGTCGGCTACGAGGCGCTCACGATCATGGTCGCGGGCGAGCCCGAGAAGCTCGACGCGTTCAGCGATCTGCTGAAGCCGTTCGGGATCGTCGAGCTCCAGCGCACCGGCCGCATCGCGCTGCCCAAGCTCGCCCGCCAGCCCGCCGAAGCTGCGTTCGGTCAAGAACCGCGCCGCGTCTGACAGACTGTTCCCGCTGCAAACACACGACCAGGAGACTGCTGATGCCCGCGACCGTCTACTACGACAACGACGCCGACCTCGGCCTCGATCGCCGACAAGGGTCGCGATCCTCGGCTACGGCTCGCAGGGTCACGCGCACGCGCTGAACCTGAAGGACTCGGGCATCGACGTGCGTCGTCGGGCTGCGCGAGGGCTCGAAGTCGAAGGCGAAGGCCGAGGCGGCCGGGCTGCGCGTGCTCCCGACCGCGCGAGGCGGTGCGCGAGGCCGACATCGTCATGGTGCTGCTGCCCGACACCGAGCAGAAGAAGGTCTACGAGGCCGACATCGCGCCGAACCTCGTCGACGGCAACTCGCTCGCGTTCGCGCACGGCTTCAACATCCACTTCGACCAGATCGCGCCGCCCGAAGGGTGTCGACGTGTGGATGATCGCGCCGAAGGGTCCGGGTCACCTCGTGCGCCGCACCTACGACGAGGGCGGCGGCGTGCCGTGCCTCGTCGCGGTGCGAGAACGACGCGACCGGCAAGGCGAAGCAGACCGCGCTCGCGTACGCGAAGGGCATCGGCGGCACGCGCGCCGGCGTGCTCGACACGACGTTCGAGGAGGAGACCGAGACCGACCTCTTCGGTGAGCAGGTCGTGCTGTGCGGCGGGCTCGTCGAGCTCATCCGCAACGGCTACGAGACGCTGGTCGAGGCCGGCTACCAGCCCGAGTCGGCGTACTTCGAGACGCTGCACGAGGTGAAGCTCATCGTCGACCTCATCTACGAGGGCGGCATCGCGACGATGAACTACTCGATCTCCGACACCGCCGAGTACGGCGAGATGTCGCGTGGCCCGCGGATCGTCACCGCCGCACGACCAAGGCCGAGATGAAGAAGATCCTCGGCGAGATCCAGAGCGGCGAGTTCGCCAAGGAGTGGATCGCCGAGAACGAGAACGGCCGGCCCGAACTTCAACACGATGCGCGACGCAGGCCGCCGAGCACCCGATCGAGAAGGTCGGCGCGCGAGCTGCGCGCGATGATGCCGTGGATCGGTCAGGGCAAGGCCAAGCCCCGCGACGTCTCCGGGGTGACGGTCAGGTTCCGGCCCGTGTCCGACGGGCTGCAGATCATCGTCGGGGCGCTGATCGGTTACGTGATCGGCATGTTCCCGTCGGCCGACCTCGTCGCCCGGCTCGCGTCGCGTGGCCGCCCGGACAACGAAGCCGTCGATCTCCGCGCCGCCGGGCAGCGGCAACCCCGGCGGGCTCAACGCGGCGCGTGTGCTGGGCAAGAAGTGGGGCCTGCTCGTCATCGTGATGGACGCGGCCAAGGGCGCGCTGGCCGGGTTCATCGGGCTCGCGCTCGGCGACGCGGCCGCGTACGCGGCGGGCACCGCAGTCATCGCCGGTCACTGCTGGCCCGTCTACAACGGCTTCCGGGGCGGGAAGGGCGTCGCTGCCGCGGGCGGGTCCTTCTTCTCCGTGTTCCCGCCCATGGTCCCGGTCGACGGCCTGATCACGGCCGCGGTCGCCTTCTTCGGGAAGAGCTCCCGGCTCGCGATCAAGGTCGCGCTGGTGGTCTGGGTCGTCGCCGCCGCGGTGTGGTGGGCCGCCGACCTCCCGCTGTGGTGGGGTCCGGAGCCTTCGGTCGGGCTCCTCGTGTACGCCGTGCTCGGGGCGGCGATGATCCAGGCCCGGTTCACGCTGTCCGCGCGGGCGGGTGGCTCAGGCCTGTAGGGTTCGCCGGTTCGTTCCAGGGCGACTGCACCGCCGACAACGTGGCGAGGTTCGACGACGTGCTCGGCGACACCGCCACCATCACCGCCCACCTTCACCGGGTAGCTCTCGCCGCGACGAGTGATCCGGGCGGGGGCCGGTGGCGAATGACAGTCCGATGGGCTCCGTCGTGACCGCGTCCGCCGACCGCCGCGCTGCCGCGCGCGCACCGTCCCGCCGACCGGGTGGGAGTCGGACGTGCGCGACCGCGTCGTCGCCGGTGACGATCTCGCCCTCCGAGAGGTCTACGACCAGTACGCCTCGTTCGTCTACGGCATCGCGGTGCGTGTCATCGGCGACCGGCGCGCGGCCGAGGACGTGAGCCAGGACGTCTTCGTGCACTTCTGGGAACGGCCGGCGGCGTTCGACCCCACCCGCGGGAGCTTGCGCACCTGGTTGGGCACGCTCACCCACCGTCGTGCGGTCGACCACGTGCGTCGCGAGGAGGCGCGCCGTCGCCGCGCCGAGCGCGAAGCCGCACGCGCCGTGTCCGCGCCCGACGTGGAGGAGATGGCCACCGCGCTGCTCACCGCCGAGCGGGTGCGCGCCGCGCTCGACGTGCTGCCCGACGAACAGCGGCACGCCGTGCACCTCGCCTACTTCGGCGGCCAGACCTACCGACAGGTCGCGGAGACGCTCGGCATCCCCGAAGGGACGGCCAAGTCACGCCTGCGGCTGGCGCTGCGTCGCATCGCCGCCACCCTCGAAGCCGAAGGAGGTGAGTGGTGATGCCCCGTGAGCTGTCCGATGCCGACGTCGAGGAGCTGCTCGGCGCGTACGCGCTCGACGCGCTCGATCCCGACGAGACCGTCGCGGTCGAAGCGGTGCTCGCGCGGCGCCCCGACCTCGCGCTCGAGGCCGACCGGCTGTCGAGCGTGGCCGCGTGGCTCGGCGCCACCGAGGCCACCGAGCCCCCCGGGGGCATGCGCGCCGGCGTGCTCGACGCGGCGTTGGCTCGTCGGCGCGGTCCCGCGGATCCCGTGATCGACGTCTACCTGTCGCTGTCGGACCGCCTCGAACAGGCCATCGTCGACCTGCCCGACGACGCGCTCGACGTCGTCACGCCGAACGGGCTGACCGCCGCCGAGCTGATCGTGCACATGGCGGCGCAAGAGAGCCTGCTCGCGCAGAACCTCGGCACCCCCACCATCGACGACCTCCACGAAGAGGAGATCGTCCCGCGCACCCACGCGCTCCTCCCACGCTTCGCCGGCCGTGAGCTCGACGACGCGGTCGCGCTCTGGCGCGACTCGGTGGAGGCCAATCGAGCGTGGGCCGTCGCCAACCCGGAGCGCACCGCGATCTGGCGCGGTCTCGGCCTCACCCGCGACGACACGCTGCTCGTGCGGTCGTTCGAGGCGTGGGTGCACACCGACGACCTCCATCGCGCCGCCGGTTCGCCCGTCACGCGGCCCGACGTCCGTCACCTGACGCTCATGTCCGACCTGGCGCGGCGGATCCTCCCGCTCGCGCTGGCGGTGTCGCAGCGCGAGCACGACGGCAAGACCGCGCGCCTGGTGCTCACCGGCCCCGGCGGCGGCGACTGGCTCGTGCCGATGGGCGCGAGCACGCCTGAGACCGCGGCCGCGAGCGAACCCGACGTGACCGTCACCGCCGACGTCGTCGACTGGTGTCTGCTCGTCGGCGACCGCGTCGCACCCGAGGCGCTGCGCGTGCAGGTCGACGGCGACCAGTCGCTCGGGCGCGACCTCGTGGCCGCCGCGCCCGCGCTGGCGACGCTCTGACCGAGTTAGCCGACGCGCTCTCGCCGGCGACGTCGTCCGCGCCTCGGCGTCCTCGTCCTCGTCGGGGAGCTCGGCGATCACCGCGTTGAGCTCGGCGACGATGCGCGCGATCTCGACCTCGGGGTCGACGCCCTCGGCGGTCGTGCCCGACTTCTGCGCGTAGACGACGCCGCCGAGCTCTTCCTTCAGGTCGCCGACCTTCTTCTTGAGCTTCTGCTCGTCGATCTTGTCCTGGCCCGCCTTGACGCCGTCCTTCGCGAGGTCGGCGCCCTTCTGGGCAGTTTCCTTGACCTTGTCGAGTAGACCCATCGGACTGCTCCTTCGCGCCGTGTCGGTCGTACGGAACTCCCGATGCTACGCGGGACGGAGTGAGCGGACGCGAGCGAGGGAGGGACGGAGGCTACGCGGGCCGCTGCTGGACGAGCACGAGCCGCGGGGTCGCGAGCTCCTCCGGCGCACCGAGGTGGTAGCCCTGCGCGCGGTCGCAGCCGAGGTCGACGAGGCACAGCCGCTGTTCCTCGGTCTCGACGCCTTCGGCGCTCGACGACCATGCCGAGCGCGTGCGCCATGTCGATGGTGGCGGCGACGATCGCGTCGTCGGCCGCGCTCGCGTCCCAGTCCCTCGATGAACATGCGGTCGATCTTCAGCTCGTCGAACGGGAAGCGGCGGAGGTAGGTGAGCGACGAGCCGCCGGTGCCGAAGTCGTCGATGGTGAGCTGCACGCCGATGTCCTTGAGCGCGTGGAGCGCGTCGGCGGTGGTGTCGAGATCGTCGAGCAGCGAGCTCTCGGCGATCTCGAGGCACAACGAGGTCGGGTCGACGCCGGCGTCGCGGCACGGCGCGCGCGACGAGCTCGGGGAAGTCGGGTCGCTGCAGCTGGCGGGCCGAGACGTTCGTCGAGACGGTGAGCAGCCCGTCGTCGTCGGCGTGTTGCGGAGCGACCGGACGCCGTCGCAGGCGCGTCCAGCACCCACGCGCCGATCGGCACGATGATGCCGGTCTCCTCGGCGACGCGCAGGAAGTCGCCGGGCACCACGAGGCCGCGCACCGGGTGCTCCCAGCGCAGCAGCGCCTCGAGCGCCACGCGCTCGACCGCTGGCGAGGTCGAACTCCGGCTGGAACAGCACGCGGAGCTCGTCGCGGTCGAGCGCACGCCGCAGCGCGCGCTCGGTGAGCAGACGCGAGACGGCCTGGGTGTGCATGGCCTCGTCGAAGAGCTCGTAGCGCGCGCCGCCGCGCCGCTTGGCGCGGTACATCGCGGCGTCGGCGTCCTGCAGGAGGTTCGAGGCGCGATCGGACGAGCGGTTGGTGACTGCGATCCCGATGCTCGCCGACACCGTGACCTCGGCGCGCGACAGGGTGAACGGCTCGAGGAAGGCTGTGCGGCGCGATCGGCGAGCTCGACGGCGTGCTCTTCGCTGACGGAGGTCCTCGCACAGCACGACGAACTCGTCGCCGCCGAAGCGGGCGATGGTGTCCTGACGACGAACCGTCGCGTTCAGGCGTCGGCTCACCGCGACGAGCAGCTCGTCGCCGGTCTCGTGGCCGAGGCCGTCGTTCACGAGCTTGAACCGGTCGAGGTCGACGAACAGCACCGCGACCATCGCGTCGTCGTCGGTGTTGCCGAGGCGTTCGAGCGCGTGCTCCAGCCGGTCCTGGGCCAGCGCGCGGTTGGGCAGGCCGGTCAGGGTGTCGTGCAGCGCGAGCCGACCGAGCTCCTTGGTCCGGGCGTCCCGGTCGATGGCGAGCGCCGCGAGGTCGCGCGCCCGTTCGAGCACACCCAGCTCACCGGCCTGCGGGTCGCGGACGGTGTGGAGGAAGAAGCCGAGCAACCCGAGGAACTCGCGGCCGTCGGGCGACCGGATCGGGAGCGACCACAGGCCCCGGAGTCCGTACGAGAGGCAGAGCTCGTTGATCTCGGGCCGCGCGCCCTCGTGCTCGATGTCACGCAGGATGTGCAACTCGGTGGCACTCAGGAACGACTCGATGTCCTCGACGGTCGTGTGCTTCGAGACCTCGCGGACGTACTCGTCCGGGAGGCTCGGCGCCGCGACCGGTTCGAGCGTCTGGCGTTCGGGGTCGAGCAACCGGATCGAACCCGAGCCGTCGGGGACCGAGGCCTCGAGCGCGCGGAGGAGCGCGCTGAGCGTCTCGGGCACCGGCGCGCCCGAGAGGATCAGCTCGAGCACCCGGGTCTCGGCCTCGGCGAACGCGACCGCGCGCTTGCGTTCGGTGATGTCCCGGAGGTTGCCGACGAAGCCGCGCACGGCCGGTTCGTGCAGCTGATTGGTCCAGGTGGCCTCGATCCACCGCTGCCCGTTCCCATCCGACATGTGGAACTCGGTGGAGACGGGCTCGGCGGGGTGGTCGACGAGCGTCTGGTGCAGCGCCTGGGTCTGGTCGACCCCGCTCGTCGTCGAGGTAGTCGGAGAAGCGAGTCCCCATCAACTCGTCGAACGGTCGTCCGAACAACGTGTCCGCGGCCGGGCTGACGTACTGCACCGTGCCGGTGTCGGTGACGACGATCACGACGTCGGTGGCGTGTTGCACCAAGGCCCGGAAGCGGGCCTCGCTCTCACCGATCTCGGCCCGGGCCTGGTTGGAGTCGTCGACCAGCCGCACGATGCGCCAGGCCACCCCGATCGCCGCCACACCGGTGATGATCGCGAGGGTGAAGGCGGCGCTCGAACCCGAGTCGTCGAGGATGACGACGGCGGGTGCGGCGAACAGCGCGGCGCCGAGCACGACCATGCGCGCGCGTTCGCGTCGCACCGGGTTGGGTTCGCCTTCCCACAGGTTGCGCATCGACGGGTGCATCACCGCCGCCGCGAGCAGGAAGTAGGCGATGGGCCACAGCGCGTCGGCGGGGCCGCCGTCGCGGTAGGAGCCGTCGGCGAGCATGCGCGCGTACACGCCGTCGGCGATCAACATCATCGTGAGTCCGCCGAAGAGGAACCACGCCGCGGGTGACCAGCGCGGGAGGGTGAAGATGGCGTACACCGTCACCACGACGAGCACGAGGTCGGCGATGGGATACGCGACCGACACGATGCGTTCGATGGTGGCGCCCGACGTGCTGTCGAGCACCGGCGTGACGACCCATTGCCACACGACCGCCGCCAACGCGACCGACACCACGACGCTGTCGATCGTGGTCTCGCGGTCGTACCGGGCACGCGCGAGCTGGAAGAGCGCGGCGGCGAGGATGCCGTAGGCGGCGAGATAGAACACGTCGGCGTAGGGGTAGCCGTCGGGGCGGCCGATCAGTCGCTGGACCAGGTCGAAGACCACGTCGCCGGCGGCGAACAGCACGAGGCCGACGGTGAAGCACTCCCACAGCCGGCGGCGCCGGGGCTGGTTGCACCACAGGCCGACCACCGCACCGACCGCGGCGACCACCGCCAGGATGTCGAACAGGAACGACCGGGCGTTGTCGGTGGTGAACTGGAGCGAGACGAGCGACGAGCGCGATTCCGACCGCGACGAAGCTCCAGATCACGCGGTTCGAGAGGTCGCGTTGCTCAGCGCCCTCACCCGCCCCACCCGTTGCCCCGGGACTGACCGTTCCACATTCGGTCATGACGTCCGTCACGTTAGTTAGCGACGCTCCGTGAATCAAATGTCACGTGGAGTGAGATACCCCGGGCGGAGCAGGCGTTCCCGAGCCGTGTGCGACACTCCCGGGACCGGCGAGGGGGTCGCGATGCGGGAACTGCAGGACCGGGTGGCCGTGGTCACCGGTGGGGCGAGCGGCATAGGACGGGCCCTGGCCCACCGGTTCGTGGCCGACGGCATGCGAGTGGTGCTGGCCGACGTGGAGGCCGGACCGCTCGCGGCCACGGTGGCCGAGCTCGAGGCCGGGGGCGCCGAGGTCGTCGGCGTCGAGGCCGACGTGGCGGTCGCGGCCGACGTCGAGGCGGTGCGCGACCGGGCGTTGGCGACCTTCGGTGCCGTCCAGGTGGTGTGCAACAACGCGGGCGTCGGCGGTGGGGGCATCGTCGACGCGCCGCTGGCGGTCTGGGAGTGGACGATCGGTGTGAACCTCATGGGGGTCGTGCACGGCGTGCACACCTTCCTCCCGCTCCTGCTCGAGCAGGACGAGGGCCACATCGTGAACACCGCGTCGCTCGCCGGCCTCGGTGGCGTCGCGGGGTTGGGCATCTACTGCACCACGAAGTTCGCCGTGGTCGGGCTGAGCGAGTCGTTGCACCACGATCTGGTCGCGCGTGGGTCGAGCGTCGGGGTGTCGGTGCTCTGTCCCGGTTTCGTGCAGACCCGCATCGGCGAGTCGAACCGCAACGCGCCGCCGTCGGTCACCGCGTGGACGGAGACGCCGGACGCGCAGGCGACGGCCGAGTTCGCGAAGGCGCTGACCGACGCGGGCATCGCGCCCGAGGTGGTCGCCGACGCGGTGCGCGACGCGATCGTCGACGGCTCGTTCTTCATCGTCCCGCACGAGCACGCGGCGGTGGCGACGACGCGGGCGCGCGCCGAGTGGATGGCGGGCGGCGCGCCGCCGGCGATCGATCCGGCGCGCGCAGTGCAGCCTTAGCCAGCGCGTCGCGAACGAGGCGGATTCCCGAGCGATCGCGGAGGAGCTCGTCGTCTCCGTCGAGCTCGAGCGCGGTACTCTCCGGATGAAGCGACGCACGGAGTGCCGTGGAGTTCTGGCTGCCCCTGATCTTCGAGCGCGACGTGCGACAGTACGTCGACATGGCCCGTGCTGCCGAGCAATTTGGCTTCACGGGGATTGCGCTCCCGGACCACGTCGCGGTCCCCGCCACTTCGTGCCGTCGCATCCCGGTGTGGGAGATCCGTTCACGGCCAGCGTCGACCATCCCGATCCGTTCACCACGATCACTGCCATGGCGGCGGGAACGTCCGCCCTTCGGTTCATGACGTACGTGTACGTCCTGACCATGCGCGACCCGTTCACCGTCGCGAAACAGGCCGGCTCGGTCTCGACCCTCAGTGGCGGCCGGTTCGCGTTTGGATGCGGAGTGGGCTGGCTGGAGGAGGAGATCTCGCTCCTCGGGCATGACCCGAGGGCACGCGGCGCGCGGATGGACGAGATGCTCGACGTGATCCAGGGGTTCTGGCGGCACGGCAGCTTCGAGTACCACGGCCAGCACTATGACTTCGCGCCTGCGACGATGACGCCGACGCCCGACCCGCCGCCACCCATCTGGATCGGCGGCGGCCGCGCATCGCTGCCGCGGCGGCGCGCTGCGACGGTTGGGTCGGGATGGACCACCCTCTGGCAGAGCTCGAGGACCTCCTCGCAACCCTCGAGCAGGAACGACGGCGCCATGCCGATGCACACGGCGCATCGCGCGTCGCGCACCAGACCATGGCGGTCGCGCGGGAGGCGCCGAGCCGCGATCTGTACCGCGCCTTGGCGATCTCGGGGTGACCGCCACCATCGCAATGCCTTGGACCCCGACCGACCCGGCGTACACGGAGTTGTCGGCCAAGGTCGGCGCCATGGAGGCGTGGGCCGACGCGTTCATGATCTGAGCGATCGACGCGAGGACGGGTGCGATGATCCAGGCGAGGTCGTGGTCTACGAAGACGCGCTCGGACGTTGACCGTTGCCGGAACTCGGACAGTCGTCGCACGGATAGTCCGGGATCGGCACCGGGTCCGTCGGCAGCTCGGCCACCGAGGCCTTGCTGTCGAAGAACGCTGGCTCTCCCTTCGGCATCTTGCCCTGGAGGTACCGCTTTCCACCTTCGACGTACATCGGAGCACCGGGCTTCTGATTCAAGATCTGACTGCTCGTCGTCGTCGCATCAGGGTTCCACCAGATGAGCGAGTGGTCGCCACCGAAGAGATACTCCGTGTAAGGCACCCCAGGCGCGTGGCCCCGCGCAAACATGATCGTGCTTGGATCGTCCGCTGCGGCACCTCCGTGGATGCCGAGCGCGAACACGCTGGCACGGAAGCTCTCGGGCGTGAGTTCGGGGCCAGCAGCGTGGATGCCCTCGTCGAGGATGACGATCTCACCGAAGACGCCGGCGTTGTAGCTGTAGTTGCGGTCACCCCAGTACCACGACAGGAGTTGTTCTCCGACGCCGCGGCTGGCAACCGGAACGTTGAGGGTGCCCAGCCCGAAGGAATGGCTCCATTGCTCTTGGTTCATGAGCCGTCCGAGCGGCGAGATCTCGGAGAACAGGAAACCGGTCTGGAGCCACTCGGGATGGTATTCCTGCTGGTTCGCCGCGTTCATCAGGGCCTGGTTCATGCTCAGATCGGTGAAGAGCACGACGGTGGTGACCCCACCGGCCTTGAGCTTGCTGATCATGGTCTGCGCCTGCGCCTGCGCCACCTCGGGGTTGCCCGTGGGCGAAGCAGTCCCCGGGTCGTACCCGAGTTGGACCGCCATCGCAGGCGCCTTGTACTTCGCGAGGGAGCGCTTCCAGAGGTCTTCGTCGACGCCGGTCTGGCCGTTCTGGAAGACGACGCCGAACTTGCGCGTGGAACCTCTTGAGCGCGTCGTCGCCTGCCCAACGAGCCGGCTTCTTGGCCAACCCCTTCCCGATCAGCTCGGCGGTGCCGATCGTGTTGGCCCAGTAGTCGATGTACGTCGAGTAGCGGTACGGCTGCTGAGCATCCATCGCCTCGTTGCTGCCGGTGGCGCAGATCGAGATTGTCTTGCGCGCAGCGACCGCGGTGCAGAACGTCTCGGCGCCGGCCAGGTCCAGGACCGCGAACGGCCGACTCTCGGTTGCCGCGATCGCATCGGCCCGCTGAGCTGCCTCATCGGTGCCAGTTCGAGTGAGGTAGGTGAACTTGACGTCGCGGCCGTACGTCTCGAGTGCGTGCACCGTCGCCGCGTGGGTGTCGTTGATGGCGTCCTCGATGTGCCCCGGTTGGTCGTTCGCGAGATTCACGGCCAGCTGTCCGAGGCTCTGGTCGCTTGCGCTCTCCGGTGCCTGGCCGGCGGGAAAACCCGTGTACACGACCACGTTGATCGTCGTCGCGGTGACACCGGGCATCGTCGAGCCGCCGTTCTTGGCACCCGCCTTCCATGGGCGGACGCAGGGAGGTGCGGCGTAGTACTTCATCTTGACGGACTTCGTCTTCGCGTCGCAGTTCGGGCCCACGAGCGCGGCTGCGGATCCGATGGCAGCGGCCGAGTTCGCTCCGCCCGTGGACGCCGCGTTCGCGACCCCCGCGCTGCTGATCATGGCGGTGAGCGCCGCGAAGGCCGCAACCGCTGCGACTGCACGTTGCGTACGTCGGGTTCGTCCCTGCTCGCCCTTGCTACGACGCGTGGTCCTCACGATGGCTCGTCCCCCCTGCAGTAGTCGCCATTGGTTCCAACGGTGGCGCAGGGACACCGATTGCCGGTGCCTCGACGCCGCCGTCGATCTGAAAGATCTTCCCGGTCACCCATGCGGATGCCGGCGACGCGAGAAACAGCGCCGCGCACGCGATGTCTTCGGGCTCACCCGCTCTCGCCATTGGTGTGCCGTCGATGAACTGGGAGCGCAACGTGTCGTTGGTCAGTACGACGTCGAGGGCTTGGGTTGCGACACCGCCGACGGAGATCGCGTTGACGCGCACACGTGGAGCGAGCTCGGCGGCCATGTTCTGGGTGACCTTGTTGAGTGCGGCCTTCCCCGCGCCGTACGCGACGAAGCTCGTCTGGACCATGTCGCTCGAACGCGACGAGATGTTGACGACCGCGCCGCTTCCCTGGGTGTCGACCATGGCACGTGCCGCTCGTTGAGTGAGCAGGAACGCCGACGTCACGTTGAAGCGCAGCGCCACCTCGAAGAACTCCTCCGACGTCGTCATGGCAGCGTTCGGCATGGTTCCGCCGGCGTTGTTGACGAGGATGTCGAGCCGGCCGAACTCGTCCAGCGCGGCTGCGACCAGCGCGTCGAGCTGCTCTGTGACCATGACATCGGTCGGCACGGCCAAGGCGCGGCGCCCGAGGCCACGGATCTCAGAGGCAACCGCTTCGATGTCTTGCTGTGTGCGCGCAGCGCACACGACGTCTGCGCCGGCTTCGGCGAAGGCGATCGCGATCGCTCGGCCGATGCCCTTGCCCGCGCCAGTGACGATCGCGGTCGTCCCGTCGAGCCGAAAGCGGTCGAGGATCACGTTCTCGTCGCTCTTCCGTCTACGCCCACGGACCGAACGTTCGAAATGCCAGGAGACCCCCGTCGGGCGGCAACTCGTCGAGCGGGCGCGAGATCGCGTCGACGCTCGGAGCGCCGATTCGATGCGCGACCGCCGTGAGTGCCTCGCCGTCGAGCCCCAGCGCAGCAACTGCGTTCACCCCCACCATCCGACGGATCGGCGCACTCTCGAGCCCCGCGAACGTCCTCCGGAGGGCACGCCAGGTCATCGGCTCCTCGTCGTCCGAGAGTGCGCCCGCCCAGGTTCCCTCGACGTGCGGGTAGTCGGAACCCCACAAGACGTTGCGATCCATGCCGTCACGCACTGCGGCGGCGGCTTCGTCGCGGGAGAGGAAGCTTGCGCCGATGAACACGTTCGACGCGAAGTACTCGCTGGGAAGGCGCGGAACGGCCTCGGCGATGTTGCCGGCGAAGTCGCTGAGCGTGCGCTTCGTGCTCATGAGGTAGATCGAATCCAGCTCGTTGACGACGGACTTCCACCACGAGCCGGGCAGCTCCACGATCAGGAGACGGAGCTTCGGATGCCGTTCGAAGACTCCCCCGAAGATCAGGTGGTTCATCGGCGCGACCTTGCTGGTAGCGGCGAGCTCGGAGGTCTGGATCTCGAACCCACCCACACCCTCGAATCCCTGCGGGTCACCCGCACCACCGTGGTTCGCCAGCACGACACCGAGGTCCTCGCACATCGACCAGAACGGCTCCCAGCTTGGGTCGTTGTACGGGGTGAGGTGCGCGCGCGGCGCAGGAAAGTTGATTCCCCGAATGCCGGCGTCACGCACCCATTGCAGCTCCGCAATCGCCAGGTCGACGTCCCACATCGGCAGCTGCGCCAGCGCGAGGTGACGCTCCGGTTCGATCGACGTCACGTCGGCCAGCCACTGGTTGTACACGTGGAATCCGACCGCCACCATCTCGAGGTCGCCGCCGTACGACGCACCGAGCTCCACGCGCGTCGGCGGCGCAAACGGAATCGGCTCGCCGTTCTGGCTTCCGTGGAAGATGATCTCCACCGCAACGCCGTCGCGATCGAGATCCCGCAGACGCGCGTGCATGTCGTGATGACCATCCGTGGCGTTGCGCCCCAACGGAGAGTCTTTGGCGTCCCGAGCGGATCGCAGGAATTCGAGGATCACCGATGACTGGCTCGCGTACTCGTCGAACGCCCTCAGGTGCTTCTCGGGGCAGTACTGCCGTAGGTCCTCCACCATGCGAGGGCCGATGTGCGTGTCGGACGACACCATCACGAGCGGCTCACTGTCGGCCACTCGCTCCATGCCCTGCCGGTCAAGCGTGGTTGTCAGTGTCGCCACGTTGCATCCCCCTGTCGAAATTGCATTCCGCTTCTTGGTGATCTCATCGCCCCGAACCGCGGCGACGATGCTGCTGCGTTGCGCCGAGGTTCGCGAGGCCGTTCTCGACGAGGTCGAAGGCGCGGCCCACCATGGGAACGAGAGGTTCGCGTGCACCGCCATCGACCCAACATGTCGATGCCGCGTTCGTCGCAGCGAGGATCGCGCTCGATGGCAACGAAGACATCCAACTCGTTGTCGTCGTCCACGGAACCCCGCTCGCGGATGAACTCGAGGAGCGTCTCGAAGAACGCATGTTGGTACGGCCCCAAGCGAGTGACGAGACTCGGTGCAGCCGCGACCACCGCGGTCCAGGTGAGGACGGTGTCGCGATCGGCTTCGTACCGCTGCGCCAGCTCGAGCATCGCGCCGCGAAGTGCAACGATCACCGATTCCTCAGGCGGCCGTGCGTCGAGCGCGGCCTCCAACTGCGCGAACACGGAGATCGAGCTCGCTGCGAAGTACTGCTTCCTTCGTCGGGAAGTAGCGGAAGAACGTTCGCTCGGAGATGTCCGAAGCGTCGGCGATCTCGTGCACCGTGACCGCATCGAAGCCGCGCTCCCCGAACAGGCGGAGCGTGCACCGTTCGATGTCCGACATCATCCGACGTCGGCGACGTTCGCGCAGATCGGCCACCGGTACGTCGTGCTCCCCCACTGCGCACATGATGGAACCTGTGACAGTCACTGTCAAGGAGTCGTTGACCAGCAAAGCGGCATTGACCGACACCTCGTCCCCCGGGGGCGCAGGAGTCCGCCGCCGCGAGTCCGGTGGGATCGCCAGCGACAAGCCTCCTCAGATCGTGTCCGGTGAGGACCTTGCCGTCGCGGAGGCGTGCACGGGCGGCCGGCGGTCGATCCACGGGCGCGCGATCTCCAGTTGTGCGGCGACGCGGACGAGGAGGTCCTCGCGTCCCGTTGCTGCGACCAGCTGCACGCCGATCGGCAGCCCGTCGGACCACCACAGCGGTACCGACATCGCGGGCTGGCCGGTCACGTTGAAGGGAACGGTGAACGCGGCGTACGGGGTGGCCGCGAAGATCGCGCCCTCGGCGTCGTCGCCGCGGATCTCGCCGAGCGGCGCGGGCGGGTTGGCCATGGTGGGCGTGAGCAGCAGGTCGAAGCCGGCGCCCGAGCGGGTGTCGGCGTCGGCCGGTTCCCACCACTCGGCCATGCGCCGCGCCCACGCGTGGAGCGACTCGACCGCATCGAGGTAGGCAGCCGCGCTCACCGCCCGTCCTGCTTCGGCCTGCGCCCAGGTGACCGGTTCGACGTCGTCGGCGGTGAGCTCGCGTCCCACGATCGTCGCCAGCTTGTGCAGGTCGTAGGCCGTGCTCGCGGCGAGGACGGTGGTGAAGTGCACGAGCAGGGCGATGTCGTCGAGCGGTGCCGGTGACGCGACTTCCACGGTGTGGCCCAGGGATTCGAGCAGCGCGGCGGCGTCGTCGGCGGCAGCGGTGCACGCGGCGTCGACGGGCACGAGACCGGCGGGCGCCGTCGCACTCAGCACACCGATGCGGAGCGCGCCGGGCGCGGCGCCGACCTCGTCGGCGAACGGTCGCGCCGGTGGTGCAGCCGCGTACGGATCGCCGGGCACCGCGCCCGCGAGCACGTCGAGCACGGCGGCGCTGTCGCGCACCGTGCGCGTCACCACGTGCCGCGCGACGAGACCGGCCCAGGCCTCGCCGTCGTCGGGACCGAGCGAGATGCGACCCCGAGTGGGCTTGAGGCCGAACAACCCGCACGCGCTGGCGGGGATGCGGATGGAGCCGCCACCGTCGCCGCGCGTGGGCGACCGGGACCATGCCCGATGCCACCGCCGCCGCGCTCCCGCCGCTCGAGCCGCCCGGCGAGCGGGTGAGGTCCCAGGGGTTGTGGGCGGGCGGGTAGGCGTGCGACTCGGTGGTGGGGAGGAGTCCGAGCTCCGGGGTGTTGGTCTTCCCGACGATGACGCAGCCGGCGGCGCGCAGGCGGGCGAACAGGTAGGAGTCGTGGTCGGCGACGTGGCCGAGGTCGCGGAGCATCCGGTTGCCGAGGTGCAGCGGCTCGCCGGCGAGCGACCCGTCGAGATCCTTCACCAGGATCGGCACGCCGCGGAACGGGCCGTCGGGCGGGCCGGCGTCGGCCTCGGCGCGAGCGCGCTCGTCGCGGCGATGGATCACCGCGTCGAGCTGTGGGTTCACCGCGTCGATGCGTGCGAGGGCGGCGTCGACGAGCTCGCGCGGCGTGGCCGTGCCGTCGCGGACGAGCGCGGCTTGCGCGGTGGCGTCGAGCACGGCCAGGTCGTCGGTCATGCGCAGGACGGTACTGCGGGGTCCTCGAACGCGCTGGCGTCAGGTCTCGCGCACGACCTCGGCCGCCGGCTTGTCGTCGCGCAACCCGCGGTAGCGCGGCGCCCGCAACACGCCCTGGCTCGTCCACTCGTGGAAGCCGACTTCGACGACGAGCTCGGGGTCGACCCACTGCGGCTTCGGCAGCTTCGGGGTCGACACGAACGGCGAGTCGGCGCGGCGCAGGGGCGCGAGTGCGCGCGTGAGCTGCTCGCGCTTGGTCGGCGTCGATGCCCGAGCCGACGCGACCGGCGAAGCGGAGCACGCCGTCGTCGTGGTAGCCCACGAGCAACGACCCGAGCTGTCCCTCGAGCCGACCCGCGCCGGGGAGCCAGCCGCCCACGACGAGCTCCTGGCCGACCACGCTCTTCACCTTGCGCCACGAGTCGGCCCGCTTGCCGGGGCGGTACGGGCTGTCGATCCGCTTGGCGACCACGCCTTCGAGCCCGAGCGCGCGACTCGCCTCACGCACTGCTTCGCCGGTTCCCTCTCCCATGGCCCCGTACGTCGTGGGCGGCGTCTGCCACGACGGGCCCGCGAGGCCGAGTCGCTCGAGCAGCGTGCGGCGTTCGGTGTAGGTGAGCTCGAGGGTCGAGTGCCCGGCCAGCCACAGCACGTCGAAGACCATGAGCACGACCGGCGTGGTCGCGGCGCGTTCTTGCACCGCGGACCGGCCGTGGGCCTGCATCCGGGGTTGGAGGAGCTCGAAGCTCGGAGCACCCGACTCGTCGAGGGCGACGATCTCGCCGTCGAGCAGCGCGTCGACGCCGCCGAGGGCGTCACCGATCGGCAGCAGCTCGGGGAAGCGGGTGGTGGCGTCGTTGCCGGCCCGCGAGGTGAGCCACACGTCGCCGCCCTCGACCCCCACGAGGGCGCGCATGCCGTCCCACTTCATCTCGTAGGCCCAGTGCTCGTCGTCGACGGGCAGGTCCTTCGCCGGCGTGGCGAGCATGGGACGGAGGTCTCGGGGAACGGCGATGAGCGGAGGGTACCGACCCATCAAGGCGGAGGGTACCGACCCTTCGGAGCGCCGCGCCCTTCCGCGCTACCGTACGACATTCGTAGGAGTGATCGCTCCAAGAGTGGAGACGCCCATGAACGCCGCGAGCAAGAACACCAGATCCGGGCCGGATCCGCCCGGGCGCCGAGTGGAAGGCGGTCGACGCCGGCTACGGCGACGTCAGCTACGAGACCTCCGACGGCATCGCCAAGATCACGATCTGCCGGCCCGAGGTGCGCAACGCGTTCCGGCCCCACACGCTCTTCGAGCTCCGCGACGCGTTCGAGCTCGCCCGCGACGACCCCGACGTCGGCGTGATCATCCTCACCGGCGAGGGCCCCGACGCGTTCTGCTCCGGCGGCGACCAGCGCGTCCGCGGCGACGACGGCTACCGCGACGACCACGGCATCGGCCGGCTCAACGTGCTCGACCTGCAGGTGCAGATCCGCCGGCTGCCCAAGCCGGTGATCGCGATGGTCGCGGGCTACGCGATCGGCGGCGGCCACGTGCTGCACGTCGTGTGCGACCTCACCATCGCGGCCGACAACGCGCGCTTCGGCCAGACCGGTCCGACGGTCGGCTGCTTCGACGGCGGCTACGGCTCGGGGCTGCTGGCGCGGATCGGTCGGGCAGAAGAAGGCGCGCGAGATCTGGTACCTCTGCGAGCAGTACGACGCGCAGGCGGCGCTCGACATGGGCCTCGTCAACAAGGTCGTCCCGCTCGCCGATCTCGAGGTCGAGACGGTCGCGTGGTGCGCGCAAGATGCTCGAGCACTCGCCGCTCGCGCTGCGCATGCTCAAGGCGTCGATGAACGCGGCCGACGACGGCCTCGCCGGCATCCAGCAGCTCGCCGGCGACGCGACGCTCCTCTACTACATGACCGAGGAAGCGCAGGAGGGCAAGAACGCCTACCTCGAGAAGCGCAGGCCCGACTTCGACCAGTTCCCCAAGCGCCCGTGATGCTCCGACCCACCCAAGCTGCGTGACTCGGGCACACAGTCGCCTCGACGCAGCCTGGTGAGCTCGTGACGCCGGCGTCGCTGTGGGTGCAGGGGCGCGGCCGCAGACGCTGGGCGCGGCGGTCGCGCCGGTGCTCGTCGGGCACCGCGGCCGCGGTCGCCGACGGCCGACGGCGTGATCTGGTGGCGCGTCGCGGTGCGCGCTGCGTCGTCGCGCTCGCGCTGCAGGTCGGCGTCAACTACGCCAACGACTACTCCGACGGTGTGCGCGGCACCGACAAGGACCGCAAGGGTCCGGTGCGGCTCACCGCGACCGGTCTCGCGTCGCCCGGCGCGGTGCGAAACGCGCCGCGATCCTGTCGTTCGGCGTCGCCGCGGTCGTCGGGCTGCGTGCTCTCGCTCGTCGTGAACCCGTGGCTGTTGCTCGTCGGCGTCGCCGCGATCGGCGCCGCGGTCACCTACACCGGCGGCCCGAAGCCGTACGGCTACATCGGCCTCGGCGAGGTCATGGTGCTCGTGTTCTTCGGCTTCGTCGCGACGGTCGGCAGCGCGTACGTGCAGTAAAGGCAGTGCCGGCGGCGGCGTGGTGGGGCTCGCTCGTCGGTCGGGCTGCCCGCGTGCGCGATCCTGCTCGCCAACAACGTGCGCGACGTCGCCACCGACACGGTCACCGGCAAGCGCACGCTCGCGGTGCGGCTCGGCGCGACGACGGCCAAGCGCATGTTCGTCGCCTGCTACGTCGGATCGTTCGCGTCGGTGGTGATCATCGGCATCTCGCAGCCCTGGGCGCTGCTCGGGCTGCTCGCGCTGCCGCTCGCGATCGCACCGGTGCGCATCATCCTCACCCGCAACGATCCGCCGTCGCTGGTCCAGGTGCTGGTGGCGACGTCGAAGGTCGAGGTGGTCGTCGCGGTGCTGGTGAGCGTGGGGCTGTGCCTGTCCTGAACGAGCACCGGCTGCGCATCGGCGACCGCGCCGTCACCTTGCTCGAGGGGCCGGCGGGCTGGGGCGAGTGCTCGCCGCTCGCGGGGTATCCGAGCGATCCGGCGACGTGTCGCGCCGCGGCGGAGGAGGCCGCGACCGTCGGGTTCCCGGCGGCGGTGCGCGACTCGGTGCCGGTGAACGCGCTGGTCGACGGCCCGTTCCTGGTGCAGGACGTGCGGGGCTTCCCGGCGGTGAAGGTGAAGGTGCGCGACGCCGGCCGACGTCGCGCTGGTGCGCGCGGTGCGCGACGCGGTCGGTCCCGGCGTCGGCGGTGCGCGTCGACGCCAACGGCGCGTGGGACGTCGAGACCGCGGTGGCGATGATCGCGAAGCTCGCGCCGTTCGACCTCGAGTACGTCGAGCAGCCGGTGCGCGACGCTCGAGGAGCTCGCCGCGGTACGGCGGCGCGTCGACGTGCCGCATCGCGGCCGACGAGTGCATCCGTTCGCTCGACGACGCGCGTGCGCTGCGCGCGCTCGACGCCGCCGACGTGATCGTGCTCAAGCAGCAGCCGCTCGGCGGTGTGCGCGCCGCGCTCGCGGTCGCCGAGACTGCCGGGCGTGCCCGCGGTCGTCAGCTCGATGATGGAGACGTCGGTCGGCATCGCCGCGGGCGTCGCGCTCGCCGCCGCGCTCCCGGAGCTGCCGTACGCGTGCGGCCTCGCCACGTTGCACGCGCTGCCGGGTGACGTGACGCCACACCCCGCTCGTGCCGGTCGACGGCGCGCTGCCGGTGCGCGCGGTCGTGCCCGACCCCGACCTGCTGGCGCGCTACACGATGAGCGAACCGTGCAGGCGGACGGTGAGCGGATCGACGATCAGTCGACGAGGTGCAGGTGAGCGACGCGCTCGGGCTGCTCGAGGTGGCACGCGTGCCCGGCGCCGTCGATCACCTCGACGCGCGCGATCGGGAATGCGCTCGGCCATGCGCTGCGCGATGTCGACGTACTTGGTGTCGAGCCCGCCGACGATCAGCAGCACCGGCATCCGCAGCTCGCCGAGGCGGTCCCAGTTCGACGGTTGCGCGCCCTGCCCGAGCACGCGGAGCTGCTGCGTGAGGGATCGACGGTGTTGCCGGCGCGGCGGTCGTCGATGCCCGGCGCGCTCGCGCGGCAGCGTCGCGAACAGCGGTTGCGCGAGCCAGCGTTCGAGGAACGCGTCGACGCCGTCGCGCTCGATCTCCTGCGCCAGGCGCTCGTCGGCCGTCGCGCCGCGTCGGCGCGCTCGTCCGCATCGGCGATCCCCGGCGACGCGCTCACGAGCACGAGCGCGTGCACCACGTCGGGACGGTCGAGCGCGAGCTGCAGGCACAGCCGCCCGCCCTGCGAGTAGCCGACGTAGGTCGCCGGGGCCGTCGTCGAGCGGCGTGCGCCACGGTCACGAAGTCGGCACCGTCGGGTGCGTCCGCCAGGACGCGCGCGTCGGCACGCGCCAGGCGCTCGGCGACCGGTGCCCACGAGCGCCGGCGTCTGCGTGAAGCCATGCGACGAACACGCCAGATCACTCGGCTCGATCCACGGAGGCATCCTCGCATGAGCCGCGACGCCACCACCGCCTTCGCCCGCACCCTGGTCGACGAATGGGCGCGCCACGGCGTCACCGACGCCTGCCTCGCGCCCGGATCGCGCTCGGCGCCGCTCGCCCTCGCCCTCGCCGGCGACGACCGCATCCGGCTCCACGTGCACCTCGACGAGCGCTCGGCGTCGTTCTTCGCGCTCGGCCTCGCGCGCGCGACCGGTCGTCCCGCGGTCCTGCTGTGCACGTCGGGCACCGCCGGCGCCAACTTCCACCCCGCGGTGCTCGAGGCGCACCACGGACGCGTGCCGATGATCGTGTGCACCGCCGACCGCCCGCCCGAGCTGCGCGACACCGGCGCGGGCCAGACCGTCGACCAGGTGAAGCTCTACGGCGACGCGGTGCGCTGGTTCCACGAAGCCGAGGTGCCGAGCGACCGCGACGGGTGCGGGCGCGACGTGGCGCGCGCTGGCGTCGCGTGCGGTCGCCGACGCGAGCGGCTCGCCGGCGGGGCCGGTGCACCTGAACCTGCCGTTCCGCGAGCCGCTGGTGCCGACGGGCGAGCAGCTCGTCGACGCGCCCGGGCGTTCCGACGACCGACCGTGGACCGCGACGGCTCCCGGTGTGCGCGCGCCGTCGGTCGAGATGCTCGACGCGCTCGCGCACCTCGTCGCCGACCGGCCCCGCGGCCTGGTCGTCGCCGGCTGGGGAGCGGGCGTGCGACCGTCGACGGTGCTGCGCTTCGCCGAGGTCGCGGGCTGGCCGGTGCTCGCCGACCCGATCTCGAACCTGCGGGTGCCGGGCACGATCGCCGCCTACGACCCGCTGCTGCGCGTCCCCGGCTTCGCCGACGGTCACGCCCCCGACGTCGTGCTGCGCATCGGCGGGCCGACCACCAACAAGCCGCTCGTCCAGTGGCTCGACGCCGTCGGTCGACCAGGTGCTCGTCGATCCCGACGGTGCGTGGCTCGACCCGCGCACGCGGTGAGCGGGCGGATGGTGGCCGACCCCGAGCTGCTGCTCGGCGCGCTCGCCGACGCCGTCGACGTGATGGTCGACGAGGAGTGGGTGCGCACGTGGACCGACGCCGACGCCGCCGCGCGCGCGGCGATCGACGCGCTGATCGACGGCTGGGACGAGCCGTTCGAAGGGCGCATCGCGCGCGACGTCGTGCGCGCGCGACACCCACCGAGGGGTCGCTGGTGGTCGCGTCGAGCATGCCGGTGCGCGACGTCGAGAGCTTCGCGTCGCCGCGCGACGAGGTGAGGTTCCACGCCAACCGCGGCGTCAACGGCATCGACGGGTTCGTGTCGACCGCGCTCGGCATCGCCGCCGCGTCCGACGGCCCGACCGTCGCGCTGCTCGGCGACCTGTGCTTCCTGCACGACAGCAACGGCCTGCTCGGCGCGGTCGACCGCGGCGTCGACGCGACGTTCGTCGTGGTCGACAACGGCGGCGGCGGGATCTTCTCGTTCCTCCCGCAGGCCGACCTGCCCGAGCACTTCGAGACGCTGTTCGGCACGCCCCAGCCGGTCGACCTCGGTGCGCTCGCGGCGGTGCACGGCATCCCGGTCACCGACGTGGGCGCCGCGGCGGAGTTCGAGCCGGCGCTGGCCGCCGCGGTCGAGGCCGGTGGCGTGCAGGTGGTGCGTGTCCGCACCGACCGCGCCGCGAACGTCACCCGCCACCGCGAGGTCTGGGCCGCGGTCGCGGATTCATTGGCGGGCTGACGACCTCAGCGGTAGCCCAGCCGCCGATGAATCCGAGGACCGGCTACGGGCGGACGAGCGCGCGGAGCATGGGCTCGAGCTTGGCCTGGGTCTCGGCCCACTCGGCGTCGGGGTCGGAGCCGGCCACGATGCCGGCCCCGGCCACCAGGCGGGCGCGCGCACCGTCGAGCTCGGCGCCGCGCAGGGCGATCGCCCACTCGCCGTCGCCGCGAGCGTCGACCCAGCCGACCGGTCCCGCGTAGCGACCGCGGTCGAAGCCCTCGAGCTCGCGGATGGCGTCGAGCGCGGCGCGGCGGGGCGTGCCGCCGACCGCGGGCGTCGGGTGGAGCAGCCGGGCCAGGTCGAGCGCGCTGGGCGCCGGCGCGGCGAGCCGGCCGCGGATCGGCGTGGCCAGGTGCGCGACGGGCCCGAACACCGCGACCTCGGGCACCGCGTCGCTGTGCAGCTCGGTGCAGCGCGGGCCGAGCGCGTCGACGATCGCGTCGACGACGAAGCGGTGCTCGCGCGTGTCCTTGACCGACGCCGCCAGCGCCAAGAGGGCTTCGTCGCTGTCGGCGACGGTGGTGCCGGCGACGGGGCGCGATTCCACGACCTCACCGTTGCGCCGCACGAGCAGCTCGGGGCTCGCGCCGACGAACCCCTCGCTGGCGTAGACGAACGAGCCGGGCTGGCTCGCGACCAGAGCCGCGCACGATCTCGTGCGCGTCGAACGCGGTGTCGGCTTCGATGCAGCACCTCGCGCGCGAGCACCACCTTCTCGAGGTCGCCGGCGTCGATGGCCGCGAGCGCGTGCTCGACCGCGACCCGCCACTCCTCCCGCGTGCGCGGTGCCGCGACCTGGAAGCGGGTGGGCGGTGCAACCGTGGCGCGCGGCGGCGGGCTCGCCGGGACCGATCTCGGTGACCCACGCCCGGCCGTCGCACACGCCGAGCACGCGCGTCGGCACGACGAGCTCGCCGGCGGCGTCGGGATCGAAGGGCAACGCGCCGACGGCGATCGCCCCGGTGCCCGGGATGTCGAGGGGGTCGTCGGCGTCGACCGCCGCGAGCACGGCGGCGGCATCGTCGGGCGCGAGCCGCGCCGCGACCCCCGACGCGACGAGGCGGGTGCCGTGGTGCAGCCACGCGAACCCGTGGGGGTCGAAGCCGCCGAGCACGTCGTCGGGGAGCTCGACCTCGCGCGTGACGGCGTGCAGGCGGGTGGGCGCGGGCATGGTGGTCACGCGCGCGTCCCCGTGAGCAGCAGCACCGAACCGCCGGTGAGCGTGGTGTGGCGCACGTCGCGGAACCCGGCGGCGCGCAGGCGGTCCTCGAGCTCGGGGATCGGCGGCAGGTAGGCGGTGCTCTTCGGGAGGTAGCGGTAGGCCTCGGCGTCGTGGGCGACGACCCGGCCGAGCAGCGGCACCGCGCCGCGGAACCACACCGCGTTCCCGGCTCGCATGAGCGGGTTGGTGGGCACGGTGGCGTCGAGGGCGGCGAACCGGCCGCCGACGCGCAGCACGCGGGCGCACTCGGCGAACACCGCGTCGAGGTCGACGAAGTTGCGCAGCGCGAACCCGCACGTGAGGCCGTCGGCGCTCCCGCCGGCGACGGGGAGCGCGGCGCCGTCGCCGCGCACCAACGGCGCGTCGACGTGCCGCCGCCGCGAGCATGCCCGGCGGAGAAGTCGATCCCGATCGGTGCGTAGCCCCGCGCCGCGAGGTCGCGGCAGAGGTCGCCGGTGCCGCACGCGAGGTCGAGCACCGTGCCGCCCGCGACGGCGGCGAGCGCGTCGACGGTGCGTCGACGCCAGCCCTTGTCCATGCCGAGCGAGATGACGCGGTTCATGCGGTCGTAGCGCGGTGCGAGGCGATCGAACATGCCCTCGACCGCGTCGTGCTTGGCGTCGCCCTGCGGCAGCGAACCGTCGTCTCCGAGCACAGGGGACGGCGTGAGCGGACGCGAGCGAGGGGGGAGAGGCGTCACGAGTGGTCCCATCCCGCTTCACCGCGCGCGGCGGCGAGCTCGCGTGGATCACCGACCGCTTCGAGGTGCTCCTGGGCGACTTCGAGCAGCACGCTGCGGAAGTGGTTGGCGACGAGCGTGGTGACGGTGGGCAGCAGCGTGCGGAACGCCTCGACCAGTCGCTCGGCCTTCTCGTCGTCGTCGAGATCACTCGTCTGGATCGGGCGGCGGACGTGCTCGTCGAACATCTCGACCGCGTCGGCCGCGATCGCGCGCGTCGCGTCGTGATGCCGACGCGCCGAGCGCGAGGAGGTCGGGGAGCGGGAAGCCGGCTTCGAGCAGTCGCAAGCCCGCGCGCAGCACGTCGGCGTCGGCCGCGGTGTAGCCGGCCGCGCCGTCGCGCTGCTGCGCGACGATCAGGCCCTCGCGCGCCACCGCGTCGAGCAACGGTGCCGGGACCCCGACGCGCGCCGCGAGCTCGTCGAGGGTGAGCAGCTCGGCGTCGCCGGTCTGCGCGCCGGCGACCGCCGCGGCGAGCGGCACGTCGGCGGCGTCGAGCTCGCCGGCGAGCAGCCGGCGGATCACCGCGAGCGAGAAGCCCTGGCGCTGGAGCTCCTTGATGCGCTGGAGCCGCTCGACGTGATCGGCGCCGTACCAGGCGATGCGGCCGGCCCGACGGGGCGGCGGGAGCAGCTGGCGCTTCTGGTAGAAGCGGATGGTGTCGACCGAGACCTCGGCGCGCCGGGCGAGCTCCTCGACCCGGATCTCAGGGCCGTTGGTGTGAGTCGTGCCGGTGGGTGCGGGGCCCGCGGTTCCCATGAGTGGAGATTCTAGGAGCAGTTGCTCCCGCGGTCACACCCGGCCGTCCGACGGCCGTCCTGATCAGACGGCAGGTTCCGATCCCGGCTCCAGCCGCGACGTCTCGGCCTGGCGCACCACGACCGCGTCGATACCTCCGGTGGCCGCGGCGGTGGTGATGGTGTCACCGATGGCGTGGGACGGCCGCGGCCGCAGCACGCGCCACGTGAGCAGCAGCGCGCCGAGCAGCAGCGCAGCCCCGGTGGTCGTGGCGCGCAGCCCGATCTCGTCGGCGATCGCGCCCTGCACGATGCTGCCGAGCGGGTACAGCGCGCCGATCAACATCATCAACACGCTCACCACTCGGCCGCGCAGCTCCGGCGGCGCGCGCAACTGCGCCACGGTCGTGAAGCTCGACAACGAACCGAGGTAGAGGCCGCCGACGAAGAAGATCGCGATCACCGCGAGCGGCAGCGTCGGCGCGAGCGCGTAGAGCACGAGGGCGACCGGCAACGAGTACAGCACGCCGAGCAGGACGCGCCGCGTCCCGAAGCGCCCGAACAACGTTCCCAGCGCGAGGCCCATGCACACCGCGCCGACGCCCTGCGCGGTGACCAGTGCTGCGGTCCCGAACTTCTCGTTGTGGAACACGTCGAGTGCGACTGCGGGGATGAGCGCGATGAACGGCGCGGCCAGCAACGAGTTGAGCGCCATGCACCCGACGACGAAACGCAGCGCGGCATCACCCCGCACGAACCGAGCGCCCTCCCGGATCGATCCCAGGATCGACACTCCCGCGGCCGACACCGGCGCCGGGAGTCGGAACGACGCCACCACCGCGAACACCGCGAAGAAGCTCAGCGTGTTGAGCGCGAACGCGAGCTCGTACCCGCCCAACCCGATCACGAGCCCGGCGAGCGCGGGACCGATCACGCGACCGAGGTTCCACTGGGCCGACGACGAGCGCGACCGCGCCGGGAAGGTCTTCGCGCGGCACCAGGTCGGGCAGCATCGACTGGAACGCGGGGAACCCGATGGCGTTCGCGCACCCCGCGCCGAGCACGATCAGCGTCACCAGACCGGGGCTCGGATCGCCGAGGCTCGTCACCGCGGTGAGCAGCGCCGCGAACAGGATCTGGAACGACGTGGTCGAGAGCAGGAGCGTGCGGCGGGGCACACGGTCGGCGAGCGCACCGCCGAGGGGCGCGAGCAACGCCGTCGGGAGGAACCCGGCGGCCGCGACCAGACCGGTCCAGCCCGCCTTCCCGGTCGCGGTGGTGACGAGGATGCCGACGCCCACCGTCTCCATCCACGTGCCGATGTTCGACACGAACGCGCCGGCCCACAGGAGGGCGAAGCGTCGGTGCCGGAACGGCGCGAACGAACGGGAGAGGTTCACCGGCGCCGACGGTACCCGGCTACTCCACGAGCGGATCGGGGCGCGCGGTGAAGCGGGCGAGCACGAGGTGCTCGGGCGCGAACGTGCCGTCCCAGTCGTAGGCCGCGATCTGCTCGACGCAGCGACGCCCGGTGAGCGCACGCACGAACTCGAAGTCGTCGATGCGCACGGACGCGACGGGCTCGCCGGTACCCAACGTGTCGGTCGTGTCGCCGTGGTGCACGACGAGTCCGCCGCGATCGGCGGCGTCGAGCTGCTCCGCGAGCGACAGACCGAGGAACCCGAAGCTCAACACGACGGCGTCGCAGTCGCGGGCGCCGGGCGTGCCGAGGGCGCCCCGCACGTCGTGTTCGTGGGTGGTGGCGTCGGCAACCAGCTGGCCCGCGGCCCGACCGAACTGGCCCGCCATCGCCTCGACCACCGGGCCGTGCTCGGTCCATTCGGCGAGCAGGTCGTCGCCGGTGGCGCGGCGCCGGGCCTCGACCTGCGCGGCCGCCCACGCGTCGGTGCCGACGCCGTCGAGGTTGCCCGACACGATGTCGGCGGTCACGCCCACGAGGTGCGCGAGCAGGTCGTGCACGGTCCAGTCGGGTGTGGCCGGTGCGACGGTGCCGAGGGCGGGGTCGTCGCACACCGAGACCAGTTCCCCGACCCGCAACCGGATGCCGTGGTACGCCTCGCCGACCTCGTCCATGTTCCTCCTCGTCCCGGTGCCCGAGGCTACCGATCACCCTCGGCAGTAGCGTGGGCCACCCAGCAGTGAAGGAGCGGAGCGATGGAATTGCGCAGGGTGGGCAGCCTCGAGGTGTCGGTCGCGGGCCTCGGCTGCAACAACTTCGGTATGCGGATCGACGAGGCCGCGTCGAAGCACGTCGTCGACGCCGCGCTCGACGTGGGCGTCAACCACTTCGACACCGCGGACATCTACGGCCAGGGGAAGTCCGAGGAGTTCCTCGGTCGGTCGCTCGGCAGCCGGCGCGATCAGGCCGTGATCACCAGCAAGGTCGGGATGGCCGTGCCCGATGGCGAGCACGGCGGCAGCGAGGCGTACATCCACCGGCACTGCGACGAGAGCCTCGCCCGCCTCGGCACCGATCGCATCGACCTCTACCTCCTGCACCAGCCCGATCCGGAGACGCCGATCGCCGAGACGCTGTCGGCGTTCGCCAAGCTCGTCGCCGACGGCAAGGTGCTCGAGATCGGCTGCTCCAACTTCAGCGGTGAGCAGCTCGAGGAGGCGGAGAGCGTCGCGAGCGAGCTCGGGGTGCCGCGGTTCCTGAACGCGCAGAACGACTACAGCCTGCTCAACCGCTCGGTGGAGGCCGACGTGCTCCCGGTGTGCGAGCGCCTCGACGTCAGCTTCATGCCCTACTTCCCGCTCGCCAGCGGGATGCTCACCGGCAAGTACCGCCGCAACGAGGAGCACCCCGAGGGCTCGCGCCTGGCCGCGTGGGGCAACCGCGCCGGCGCGTTCGCCAGCGACGAGCGCTTCGACGTGGTCGAGCGCCTCGATGCCTACGCGCAGGAGCACGGTCACACGCTCACCGAGCTCGCGCTCTCGTGGCTCGCAGGTGCGCCGGCGATCGGCAGCGTCATCGCCGGTGCCACGTCACCCGAGCAGATCCGCGCCAACGCCGCGGCCACCACGGCCTGGAAGCTCACCGCGGCCGAGCGGGCCGAGGTCGACGTGCTCGCGCGCGTCGGCGGCTGACCCGGAGCGCGCACATCACCGGCGTCGCCACCGTCGAGCTCTCGCCGGGACCGCTGGCCGACCTGTCGGGGTCGGCATGCGGTCGCCTGCTCGCGGAGCTCGACGACCTCACCGTCGACCCGCCGCGCGCGCTGCTCGTGCGCGCGCTCGAGGGCATCGGCGCGCGTGAGGCGCGCGTGCCCGCACCCGCAGGGCTGCGTGATCCCGCCGCGATGCTGGCGTCGTTCCCCGCGCCCACCGTGGCGGTGTGGAACGGTCCGGCGATCGGTGCTGGTGCCGAGCTGCTGCTCGCGGCCGACCTTCGCGTCATCGGACCCGACGCGACGATGGCCTTCCCCGAGGTGGGAGACGGCGAGTTGCCGAACTGGGGCGGCACCCAGCGACTGACCGCGCGGGCGGCGTCGCGCTCGCGCTGCGGATGCTCGTGATCGGCGATCCGGTCGACGCCGACGCCTTGGTGCGCAGCGGGCTCGCGGTGCTCGACGCTGATCCCGGCGCGCGCGCCGATGCCCTCGCCGAGCAGCTGTCGCGGGGCGCGCCCCGCGCGCAGGCGGCCGCCCGTGACGCGGTGCAGCGCGGCCGCGACCTCACGCTCGCCGACGCATTGCGCCTGGAGTCCGACCTCAACCTCCTGATCTCCACGACCGACGACCGCGCCGAGGGCATCGCCGCGTTCTTCGAGAAGCGACCGCCCCGCTTCACCGGATCGTGACGGCTCGCTCATGACGACGCGCTGTGCCGCGCCCGTCGGGGTCGCGCTGGCACGCCGCGAGCTCGCCGACCTCGCCGACCGTCTCGCCATCGCGGTGCCGCCGGAGGCCCGGCCCGGCGCCGACCTGCTCGAGCGCACCCGGCGCGGGGTCGCAGTGGCCCGTGCCCGCTCCGCTCCTGCGCGCCGCCGACGGCTGGGTGCATCCCGGGCCCGCCGACCGCGTGGGCGTCGTTCGTCGACATGGTGACCGCGCTGGGCGCACGTCGTGGCCCGACCTCGGCGGCCTCACCGTCGACGAGATCGACCGGGAGGCCGAGGCGTGGATGCTCCCCGCCGCCGCGGTCCGCGCCACGCCCGCGGTCGCCGATCCCGTGCCTGAGCTCACGACCACCGCGATCGCGGGCGCCACCGTCGTGCTGTTCGGCACCGCGTGGGCCACGCCACTGCTCGGGCAGCGTGCTCGCGTCGCTCGGTGCGCGCGTCGTGAAGGTGGAGCACCCGCGCCGTCCCGACCCGTTCCCGCTCCGCGACGAGCTGGTGCGGGGACAGGTCGTGCTCGGGCTCGACCTCGGTGTCCCGGCCGAGCGCGACGCGGTCGCCGGGTTGGTCGAGCACGCCGACCTGGTGGTCGACGGCCATCCACCCCGTGTCTTCGCCAACGCCGGGCATCGAGCCCGGCCGGCTCGGTCGTGCGGATCGGTGCGTTCGTCGCGCTCCGACCGTCCCGGGTACGGCCCGGGCGCCGAGGCCCACGGGGGCTGGGCCGCCCGCCACGACCCGCCGCGCCTGGCCCGCACGTCGGTCGCCGATCCCGTCGCCGGGCTCGTCGGCGCGGTCGCCGCCGTGCACCTCCTGACCGCGGGCGAGCGACGGCGCGCACGCACGCGTCTCGCTCGAAGGTGCGGTCGGACGCTTGCTCGAGCGGGAGCAACGCGGTGAGTGACGAGCGCCTCCACGTCCGCACCCGACGGCGCGGTCACCGAGATCGAGTTCGACCATCCGCCGATCAACATCTACGACGTCGCGACACGCGACGCGCTCTGCGAGATCCTCACCGCGGTCATCGCCGATCCCGGTGCGCGCGTCCTGGTGTTCACCGCCGCGGGCGAGCACTTCTCCGCCGGCGCCGACCTCAGGGAGTTCGGCACCGCGCCGTCGCTCTTCGCGATGCGCGACGCGCGCTGGGGACGCGACGTGTGGGGGCTCCTGCGCTCCGTCCCGGTACCGATGCTGGCGTCGATGCACGGCAACGCGGTCGGCTTCGGCTTCGAGCTCGCGTTGCAGTGCGATCTGCGCATCGCGGCCGACGACTGCGTCGTCGCGCTCCCCGAAGCGCGCGTCGGCATGCTGCCCGGCGGGCGGCGCGAGCCAGACGTTGCCGCGCGTCGTCGGGCACCAGCGCCGCGCTCGCTGCGGTCATCACCGGCGAGCGCATCCCGGCCGCCGATGCGCTCGCCCGCGGCTTCGTCGACGAGGTCGTGCCCCGGGCCGAGCTGAGCGAAGCGCACCGACGCGCTGCGCCGATGCGCATCGCGGCGCGGCCCGTCGGCCGCCGTGCGCGCCGGCGAAGGCCGCGGTGTGGTCGGCCGTCGACCTGCCGCTCGCGGTCGGGTTGCGACGCGAGGCCGACCTGGCCGCGACCCTGCGCCCGACTCCCGCCTGACCTCTCGGCCTAGCCTCCGGGAATGCCCACGCAGCAGGGAATCGTCGGTCCGATCCCGTCCGGTCAGGATCCCGAGGAGTACGACAAGCTCCGGCGGCGGGTCCTCTGGAAGATGCCGAGCGGGCTTGTACGTCCTCGGGTCTCGCGCCGGCGAGCGCCGCAACGGCATGACCATCAACTGGGTGACCCAGCTGTCGTTCGACCCGAAGCTCGTCGGCGTGAGCGTCGAGCGCGAGGCGTTCACCCACGAGCTGGTCGCGGACGGCGGGGTGTTCAGCGTGAACCTGGTGGCGCAGGACGACCGGGCCATCGTGCGCAAGTTCACCAAGCCGGTCGACGTCGATCTCGACGCGCGCACGCTCAACGGCTTCCCGTTCCACGACGGCACCACCGGCGCGCCGATCCTCGACCAGGCCGTCGCCTACCTCGACTGCGAGGTGCGCCAGACCGTCGAGGTGGGTGGCCACTCGCTGTTCCTGGGCGAGGTCGTCGACTGCGGCTTCCAGCTCGACGAGGAGACGCCGGTGTTGTCGATGGGTGACACGCGCATGAACTACGGCGGCTGACCCGGGGAACGCGAGAGGTGATCCGAGTACGCTCCGGGCGGTTACGACTCACGCCCGGGAGAACGGTCCGATGATGCAGTCGACCATGCAGGACTTCCCGCTCAACGTCGGCATGATCTTCCGCCACGGGCGAGCGCTGCACGGCGAGAGCGAGGTCGTCACCTTCGAAGGTGACGACAGCCGCCGCGCCACCTTCGCGGAGGTCGCGCAGCGGGTCGAGCGGCTCGCGGTCGGTCTCCGAGGTCTCGGGATCGAAGCGGGCGACCGCGTCGGCACGTTCATGTGGAACACCCAGGAGCACCTCGAGGCGTACTTCGCGGTGCCGATGCAGGGCGCGGTGCTGCACACGCTCAACATCCGGCTGTTCCCCGAGCAGCTCGCGTACATCGTGAACCACGGCGGAGACCGCGTGATCATCGTCGACGACGTGTTGGCGCCGATGCTGGCGCGCGTCGCGGCTGAGCTCGAGACGGTCGAGTGCTACGTGATCGTCGGCGACGGCGACATCAGCGCCCTCGAGGAGGCCGCGCGCGACTCGGCCGAGTTCGTGAGCTACGACGCCCTCCTCGCCGGCAGCCGATCCCGCGACGTTCGACTTCCCCGAAGTCGACGAGTGGGCCGCGGCGGCGATGTGTTACACGAGCGGCACGACCGGCAACCCGAAGGGCGTCGTCTACTCACACCGCTCGACGTTCATGCACACATCGGCATCCAGACCGGTGCGGGCATTCCGTACACCTGGAACGACCGCGCTCCTGCCGATCGTCCCGATGTTCCACGCCAACGCCTGGGGCGCGCCCTACGTCGCGTGGATGGCCGGTGCCGACCTGTTGATGCCGGGCCGCTACCTCCAGGCCGAGCCGCTCGCGAAGTTCATCGCGCGCGAGCGACCGACCACGACGTGCGCGGTCCCGACCATCTGGGCCGACCTCTTGCGCTACTCGGAGGACCACGACGTCGACTTCTCGTCGCTCGAACGGATCACGTGCGGCGGTGCCGCGGTGCCGCGCGCCCTGATGGAGGCGTTCCAGGACCGGTTCGGCATCCGCATGATCCAGGCCTGGGGCATGACCGAGACCAGCCCGGTGGCGGCGATGTCGCTTCCACCGCGGGGCGTGCCGCTCGGCACCAAGGAGGAGATGGACTGGCGATCGCTCACCGGCCGGCCGCTGCCCGGTGTCGAGCTGCGCATCGTCGACGACGACGGCACCGTGCTGCCGTGGGACGGCGAAGCGGTGGGCGAGATCCAGTGCCGGGGCTCGTGGATCACCGCCTCGTACTACGGCGATCCCGCGCCCGAGAAGTTCGACGACGGCTGGTTGCGCACCGGCGACATCGCCAGCGTCACGCCCAACGGCTACGTGAAGATCTCCGACCGCTCGAAGGACGTCATCAAGTCGGGCGGGGAGTGGATCTCGTCGGTCGAGCTCGAGGGTCATCTCATGGCGCACCCCGACGTCGTCGAAGCCGCGGTGATCGCGGTGCCCGACGACCGCTGGGACGAACGACCCCTCGCCTGCGTCGTGTGGCGCGACGGCGCGGACGCGAGCGCATCCGACCTCCGCGAGTTCCTCGGGACCCACGTGGCCAAGTGGCAGCTTCCCGAACGGTGGACGTTCATCGTCGAGGTGCCCAAGACCAGCGTCGGCAAGTTCGACAAGAAGGTGCTGCGCACGCAGTATGCCGACGGCGAGCTCGCAGTGGAGGAGCTCTGACGACTCTCGTCTCCAGCCCTCCCGTCGCCGGCCATGACCACGACCCTCGCCACATCCGTGTTCCAACGCCTCGGCGACGAGCTGTGGCTGCTCGTGCCCGCGTTCGGCTTCGCGTTGCTCGCCGCCGCGCTCATCGGGCGCGTGCTGGGCGTGCGCCGCTCGTTCGCGGCGACGCTCATGTCGGGCACCGTCGGCTGGGTCGTCGGCGTGGTGGTGTCGGTCTGGATCGCGGCCGACGCGCATCCGGCGACCAACGGCTTCGCCCGCAACCTCTTCCTCTTCTCGCTGCTCGGCACCATGGCCGCCGCGGTGTGGCTCGAGTTCCTCGCCCGTCCGGGGATCGTGATCCGCGCGCAGACGGGTCTGCAGTCGGTGCCGCACCCCGTGCGTTCGCTCCGTCGGCGGGGTCGACGGGTGCAGCGCTACGCCGAGATCACCCGCATCGCGGTGCGCAACGGTCTCGGTCCCTCGCTCGGTCTCGGGCGCAAGGACGACGTCGAAGACTCGGGCGGCCGCCCACCCGTGCGGCGGCTGCGGCTCGCACTCGAGGAGTGCGGCGGCATGTTCGTGAAGCTCGGTCAGGTGCTGAGCACCCGCACCGACCTCGTCTCGCCGCAGGCCGCGGCCGAGCTGGCGCATGTTGCAGGACCACGTGCGGCCGGCGCCGCGCGACGGCATCGCCGAGGTGCTCGAGGAGGAGCTCGACGCCCCGGTGAGCGAGGTGTTCCGCGAGTTCGACTGGAAGCCGGTCGCGGCGGCGTCGATCGGCCAGGTGTACCGGGCGCAACTGCCCAACGGCGTCGCACGTCGTGGTCAAGGTGCAGCGGCCGCGGCATCGGCGAGTCGGTGCGGGTCGACCTGTCGGTGCTCGAGGAGCTCGGGCACGTGGTCGAGACGCGCACGAGCTGGGGGCGCGAGTACCAGGTCGACGATCTCGTCGGCGAGTTCTCGGCGCGCCTGCGCGAGGAGCTCGACTACCGCATCGAAGCGCGCAACGCGCGCCTCCATCGCCGCCACGATGCCGAGTGACGCGCACATCCGGGTGCCGTTCGTCTACGAGGACCTCAGCACGTCGCGGGTCCTCGTCATGGAATGGCTCGACGGCGCGAGCGTGCGGCGAGGTCGACTGGAGCGGCGTGCCGGTCGCCGGCCGCGTGAAGCTCGCCGACTCGCTCCTGCGCACGTTCCTGGAGCAGATGCTGCAGGAGGGCGTGTTCCACGCCGACCCCCATCCCGGGCAACGTGATGCTGCTCGCCGACGGGCAGCTCGCGCTCATCGACTTCGGCGCGGCCGGGCGCCTCGATCCGGTGCAGCAGGCCGCGTTGCGCGACCTGCATGGCCGGGGTGAGCCGCCGCGACGCCGACGCGATCAGCCAGGCGGTGCTGCAGGTCGCGACGCTGCGGCGGGGCGTCGACGTGAACGACTTCGAGCGCGCGCTCGCGCGCTTCATGGCGCAGCACCTCGCGCCCGGCTCGCAGCCCGACGCCGCGATGTTCAACGCGATGCTGCGGTTGTTGTTCGACTTCGGCATCACGATGCCGGCCGAGTGGAGCACGTTCTTCCGCGCGCTGATCGTGCTCGAGGGCACGCTCACCACCATCGCGCCCGGATACTCCGTGATCGACGCGGCCGAGAGCATCGCGGCCAGTGGGTGCGCAGTCTCATCACCCCGAACTCGATGCAGCAGGCGGTGCGCGACGAGCTGCTGCGCACGGTGCCGATGCTCCGACGGCTCCCGCGCCACATCGACCGCGCGTTCACGCAGCCTCGAACGCGACGGCTTGCGGGTCCGCGTCTCGCACTTCTCCGACGAACACGACGAGCGCGTCGTCACTACGCATGGTGAACCGCTTCGTGCTCGCCGTTCCTCTCCGGGGCGATCGGTCTCGTCTCGGTCGGTCTGATCGCGGTCGAGGGCGGACCCGTCGTTCACCGGCCACACCTCGCTGTTCCAGGTCTTCGGCTACTTCGGGCTGTTCTGCGCGACGGTCCTCGCCATGCGGGTGATCGTGGCCGTCCTGCGCGACGGTCTGAACTGAGCACGTCTGCGTTCGTTGCGGGTGAGCACATCGGCGAGCTCGTGCTCGTGGATCATGTCGTGACGCGCCGCGGAGCGCGACAGCACGATGGTGGCCACGACCATCGCCACCACCGACACCGCGACCGCGATCCACTCGAGCGCGCCGTCGGTCGGCACCGTCTCGTGCAGCATCGTGACGCCGATGAGCGCGGCGACGATCGGCTCGACGACCGTGAGCGTCGGCAACGACGCGGTCAGCGAACCGGCCTGGAACGCACGCTGGTTGACGACGAACCCGAGCGCGCCGAGCACCACGAGTGCGTACGGCTCCCAGTGGCCGAGGGTGCCGAACCCCTCGTGGTCGATGAGCACGACCGACGCCTTGGTGAGCGCGGCGGTGATGCCGAAGAGCACGCCCGTCGCGAACGCGAACAGCACGGCCCGCCGCGTGCCCCGGGAGCGGGTGCCCACCACCATGGCCACCACGAGCACCGGCGCGGCGACGGCCGCGCACACCAGCCAGGCCCGGGTGGACGCGAAGTCTTGGCCACCGTCGGTCCCGGCCAGGAGCAGGAACGCGGTCAGGCCGGCGGCCAGCACGCAGGCCCAGGCGAAGTCGGCCCGGCTGAGGCGTCGGCCCGCCCACCAGGCCCCGGCAGGCAGGGCGAAGAGGATGCCGCTGGTGAGCACCGGCTGCACCACGAGCAGCTCGCCGACCCCGAGGGCGAGGGCCTGGAACACGTAGGCGACGCCGTCGGCGGCGAGTCCCGCGAGCCAGATCGGCCGGCGGGCCAGTCGCAGCACCAGTCGGAAGCCGCCCCCGACCGCCCCGCCCTGGTCGGATCCGGTGTCGGCCTCGGCTTCACGCTGCTGGAGCACCGACGCGGCGGCGTACCCCAGTGCGGCTCCCAGTGCCAACAACACGGCCGCCATGCGCTCAGGACGGTAGCCTGTGCCCTCGTGCGCCGGAGCATCCTCATCGTCTCCGCGTCGATGGGCGCGGGCCATGACGGCGCGGCCAAGGAGCTCAGACGACGCCTCGAAGCGTCCGGGCACCGGGTCGAGGTCGTCGACTTCCTCGACGCGGTCGCATTCCACATCGGTCCGCTGCTCCGCTGGTTCTACCAAGTGCAGCTGCGCATGGCCCCGTGGAGCTACGAGCTGAGCTACAAGATGGCGCCGCTGCTGCGCGCGCCGGCGGTGATGCTCGACACCGCGCTCACGCGGCGGAAGTTGAAGCGCATCATCAAGGAGTTCCGGCCCGACGCCGTGGTGTCGGTCTACCCGCTCGCGTCGCTCGTGCTCGGCCGCATGCGGCGCAAGAAGCAGCTGCGCGTGCCCGTGCTCACGTACCTCACCGACTTCGCGGTCCATTCGCTCTGGGTGCACCGCGGCATCGACCGCCACCTCGCGGTGAGCGAGATCTCGGCTGAGGCCGCCACCTCCCGCGGGCGGGAAGAACGCCTACGCGCGTGGTCCGCTGGTCAGCGACAAGTTCCGCGACGCCACGTACGACCGCGACGCGGTGCGCACCAACCTCGGCCTCGCGCCCGAGGACCGCGCTGTGCTGGTGGTCGCGGGCTCGTGGGGCGTGGGCGACGTCGTCGCCACCGTCGAGGCCATCGGTCGCAGCGGCGAGTTCCACCCGATCACGGTCTGCGGTCGCGACGACAATCTGCGCGCCCAGCTCGAGCAGGGTGGCTACGGCACCGTCATCGGCTGGACCGACGAGATGCCCGCGCTGATGAGCGCGGCCGACGCGCTGGTCGAGAACGCCGGCGGGCTCACGTGCATGGAGGCCTTCGCGGTCGGGCTGCCGGTCATCACGTTCAAGCCCATCGCGGGACACGGCAAGGACAACGCCGAGATGATGGCCCGCGCCGGGGTCAACTGCTACGCCCGCGACGACGACGAGCTGTCCCGGATGCTGCGCGAGGTCACGCGCCCCGGTCCTGAACGCGACGCGCTCGTCGACACCGCGCGCCTCCTGTTCGTCGCCGACCCCGCGGTCGACGTCGAGGAGCTGGCCGGGACCGACCACCTCATCGACCGCAAGGGTCGCGTCGTCGCCCTGCGGGCGCCGCGCGGCCGACGCACCGCGATGATCGCAGCGGCGAGCGTGCTCGTGCTCTACGGCGGCCTCACGCTCGGCGCCCAGGCGGTGTCGGCGATCGGCGTCGGCGTGGCCAAGCCGCCGAAGAACGCCGAGCACACCGCGTACGTGGGGGTCCGGCTCGACCACGCGCAACTCACCGACCCCGCGCTGCTCACGCAGATCCGCGACATGGGCGTGTCGGTGGTCGTCGACGCGCAGGCCGCCACCCACCGTTCGGTCGAGCTCGAGCAGCTCGCCGACCGCGGCGTCGACATCGCCAACGGCGGCTGGGGGAAGGGCTCGTTCCTGCGGTGGACCCGGGCCCGCAACGACGTCTCCAAGGCCGGCAAGGTGATCGCGCAGGAGGCCGGGCGACCCACCCACGAGTTCTGCCCCGGTCGCCGCCTCGACGCGTTCGACCAGTACTGGTCGCACCGTCAGAAGCAGAAGCTGGTCGTCGCCAACTTCACCGTCCGCCCGGAGAGCCTCCCCGCGCGCCTCCAGCAGGGCAAGGTCTACGTGCTCGACGGTCGCGACCGCGACCCGACGGCCATGGAGGTCGCGGTGGCCGACCTCGACGCGCAGTTCGAGTCGGCCGGCCTGCGTGCCGCGCCGCTCGGGGAACTCCGCTGAGCCCGTCGCGAGTCCTTCGAGAGCCGTTCGCCTCGTCGGCGCCGCGGGACTCGCCGGTGCGGCGGCGATCGCGGTGGTGCACGCCGCGCCCGCCCTCGGTGGGGTGTCCCCGGTGGGTGTTCGCTTCACCCCCGCGCTCGTGGGTGTCGGGCGCAAGGGTCACGTCGCGCTCACGTTCGACGACGGACCCGACCCCGAGTCCACGCCGCACTTCCTCGACGAGCTCGACGCGCTCGGGTGGCGGGCCACGTTCTTCATGCTCGGTGAGATGACGCGCCACGACCCGGGTGTGGCGCGCGAGGTCGCCGCGCGCGGGCACGAGGTCGGTGTGCACGGCGACGTGCACGGCAACATGCTCCGGCGCACGCCCCGTCACACGAGCGACGACATCCGCCGCGCGTACGACAGCGTCGTCGCCGCGACGGGCGTCGAGCCGCGCTGGTTCCGGCCACCGTTCGGCATCTCGTCGTACGCGTCGATGCGCGTCGCGCGCGACCTCGGCATGTCGACGGTGCTGTGGACCACGTGGGGACGCGACTGGCGGCGTGAGGCAACGCCCGACACCGTGTTCGCCGACGTCACCCGGCGGTACCTCGACGGCGGCACGGTGCTCCTGCACGACTCCGACTGCACGTCGTACCCGGGTTCGTGGCGCTCCGCCCTCGGCGCCCTGCCGCGCCTGGCCGACGAGTTCACCGCCCGCGGCTTGACCGTCGGCCCCGTCGGCGACCACGGCATCGCCACCCGCTCTCCCGTCTGACGAACCGGCGGGGGCGGAACTTCACCGGAACGTGGTCGGTCGTTCAGCCCGACGACACGAGGACGAAGGATGGGTTCCGTACCGTCGTCGTGTGGTCGTCCTCGCGCAACGCACCTCCCCTTCCGCCGAGTCCGCCCTTCCGCCGAGTCCGCCCTGTCCGCCGAGTCCGCCATCCCCACCGAGCTCGAGGGGTGCGCGAACTTCCGCGACGTCGGCGGCCTGCCGACGGCCAACGGCGCCGTGCTGCGCACCCGCCGACTGTTCCGGTCGAACGCGCTGATCGCAGCCACGCCGGGCGACCGGCGCCGGCTCCAGGAGCTCGGCATCGCGACCGTCATCGATCTCCGCAGCGACGACGAGGTGGCGTGGTCGGACGACGTCGTCGCGCCCGGCGCGGTCCGTCACCACCTCCCGCTCGCCGACCTGCTCGGCACCGGCGACGACTGGGAGCGCTGGCGCGATCCGATCTACGTCGCCAACCGCTACGTCGATCTCTGCTTCGCCAGCACCGCGTCGATCACCGAAGTGCTCGCCGTGCTCACCGATCCGGCGACGTATCCCGTCGTCGTGCAGTGCTCGCTCGGCAAGGACCGCACCGGCGTGATCATCGCCCTGGTGCTGCGGGCGATCGGCGTCCCCGTGCGTCACATCGTCGAGGAGTACTCGCGCAGCCGGTACGCCGCGTTCCGCATGGTCGACTCGCTGCGTTCGCAGCTCGACGAGGAGCACTGCCGCGCGCTCGGGCCGTATCTCCCCGCGCTCCTCGCCGCCGATCCGTTCACCATGCTGCGCTTCCTCGGTCGCATCGACGACGAGTTCGGCTCGATGACCGGGTACCTGCGCCACCTCGACATCGTGAGCGTGATCCCCTACCTCGGCGCCGCGCTCCTCGCCTGAAGGCGCGTCGAGTGGCTCACGTGCTGATGCGGTAGACCTTCCCGCTGGTCCAGTCGCCCACGAACAGCGCGCCGTGGCCGTCGAGCATGACCGGCACCGGGTTCTCGAACCCGCTGAGGAACGACACCGTCGTGCCCTTGTAGCCGTCGCCGGTCGCGGTGAGGCGCACGAGCTTCACCTTGCCCGTCACCCACTCGGCGACCACTGCACCGGTGCCGACCGACGAGCCCAACTGGCCCGTCACGAGGGCGACGCCGCTCACCGCCGCGTGCCGGTCGAGTGTCGCGATCGGTGTCGGCATCGTCGAGTACTTCGCGCCGCCCTGCCCGTAGTACGACGGGAAGCCCCACGACTCGCCCACGCGCACGACCGCGAGCCAGTCGCCGGGCGTCTTCGTGCCCAGGTCGTCGCGTTGGTTCATGGTCACGAAGAGGTCGCTCGTTCCCGGGTAGAAGGCGAGACCGATCGGCGCCCGGATGTCGGAGGCGAACACCTGGAGGTCGGAGCCGTCGGGCAGGAACGACACGATCGATGCCGAGTACGTGTCGGTCGGTGTGCACGCGTTGCACGGCGCGGAGATGCCCACGTACAGACGACCGTCGCTCCCGACGGTGATCCCGTTGACCTCGCCGGTGCCGTCGGGGAACGAGACGATGGTCGTGCGCGACGCGAACGCGGTGCCGTCGAAGCCGCTCAGCGCGAGCACGCTGTCGGCCTGGGCGACGTAGAGCGTGTCACCCACCCACAGGATCCCGAGCGGTGTGTGCACGTCGCTGACGATTCGTTGCGGTGTCGCGCCCGACTCGCTCACCAGGTAGATCCCGTCCTTGCCCTTGTCGCTCGCGGCCGCGGTCGCGACCCACACGCGACCCTGCGCGTCGGTGGCGAGCGCGGACACGTGCTTCAGTCCTGTCGCGTACACCGTGGCGGTGAGTCCCGACGGCCCGCGCAGCCCCGCACCAATTGCTGCTTGAACTCCAGAAGGCGACGCGCCCGCGGCATCGGCACTCGCGAACGGAACGACGAACAGCGACGAGCAGGACCGCGAGGACGAAGGCGCGGGCGACGCGACGGAGTGATCGGGACATGCGCCCAGGCTGGCGACCGCGGCCTGTGTGCGCGCTGAGCATCAGCCGTGAACCGCCGATTCTCGCGCCGCTCTTACCTGAGTTCAGAAGCCTCACAGCGCGCGACGAGTTGTGTGTGCCGGACACAACGCACTGCGAGAGGAGGTGATGCAGATGCAGAAATGGATGCGCAGCGGCTTGCTGTCCGTCGGACTCGCGGGAGCGATGATCGGTGGCGGCGCGGCCGTCGCACACGCGCAGACCAGCGACAGCTCCAGCTCGTCCTCGACCGACTCGGGAAGCAGCTCGACGACGACCGGCAACGGGAGCTCGTCGACCACCGCCCCCGCCCAGGGCACGGCCCCGTCGGGGGCCGCGCAGGGCAACTGTCCCAACATGTGACCGATCGCGACCCCCGCCAGGTTTCCGGAGGCCTGGTGGGGGTCGCGGCGCGCCCGAGCTGGTGGTCAGGTTCGCGTCATCAGCCCGTCACCGACGCGCCACGGTCAGCACACGGACCCGCGACCGCGTGCTGCGAAGCTCTTCGGGATGCTGGTGGTCGACTGCGACGGGATCGAGGTCGCGCTGGTCCCGTGGCCCGATGACGATTCGGTGCGCGACGACCTGGCGCTCGCCGGTCGTCCCCGCGTGCTCCTCGTCGCACCATCGGTCCTGCCGCCCGACGTGCACGACCCGCTCGAGGACTGGGTGCGGGTCCCCGTCGACCACGGCGACGTCGAGGTCCGCGCCCGGAGACTGGCGCGGATCGCAGTCGCGCGACGTTCCCCCGCCAACGGTGTCGGGAGGACGGCGCGCTCCGCGGCGACCGGCCAGTACCAGGTCGTCGAGATCGAGCGGAGCGCACGGTGAGCGCTCGTCGTCGCGTCGCCCTCCTCCTGGTCGCGCTCACGATCGCGGCCGCGGCGCAGATGGCGTTGGCGCGATCGGCGTCGCTGGCGCGTTTCGGCGAGCCGCGCGAGAGCGCGCTCAAGGCGGTCGCGCACCACGACGACTCGGCGGTCGTCCCGGCGAACCAGTCACTGCGCGGCACGCGGGCACTCAGCCAGCTGCTCAGCGTTCCCCTCGCCGCCATGCTCGCGTTCGTCGCGCTGCTCGCGGTGTGGTTCACCGCGTCGGTGAGCCGACGAGATCGGTTCACGCACGCCGTCGTCACCTACCGACGGCGCGGACCGCCTGCTCTTCCACCCGTCATCTGACCGAGGCCCGGGCGAACGCGCCCGGACCCGACGTGGAGGAGTTGCGATGAGTGTCATCGACGACGCGCCGCGCGCGCGTCGGTACGAGGCGTCGTTCGCCGGGTCGGTCGCGATCCTGGCGTGGCCCGACGAGGCGGAGGAAGCGGCCGCGTGCGCGCGCACCGGTCAGCCGCGCCTCCTGTTGGTCGCGCCCGACGCCGAACCGCCGGCCGACTGGGACGGGTCCACCGACTGGGTGCGCTTGCCGGTCGACGACCGTGACCTCTGCGCACGCGTGGCCGCGCTCCAACGGTTGGCCTCGCGCGTGCCGGAGCCGTCGCTCGACGAGTTCGACGTGCTGTGGCGCGGCGACCGTTGGGTTGCGCTCGCGCCGATCGAGGCGCGCATGCTGGAGGTCTTGTTGGCGCGGTGCGGGAGCGTCGTGAGTCGGCGCGAGCTCGGGTCGGCGGCCTGGCCCGACGGCGTGCCCGGCACCCGGGCGGTCGACTCCCGGTTGCGCCGTCTGCGCGATCGCGTCGAACCGCTCGGCCTGCGGATCCACAACGTGCGGCGTCGCGGGTTGATGCTGGAGGTCGCCGACCTCAGCCCGTGATCAGCCCGTGATCAGGGGGAGCTGGTCAGCGGCGCGGTGCGTCGCGCGTGCCCTGGAGGTCGAGGAGTCCGTCGGCGAGCTCCTCGACCTCGGCCTGCCACGATTCGGCTTCCTGCACGGGCACGAGCACGAGCTTGGAGAAGCCGACCTCGAGGTACTCCTCGAGCCGGTCGCGCAGCGCCGGGATCCCCACCACGATCACCTCGCCGGGATCGAAGCCCAGCCGCGCGCCGACCATGCTCGCGTACGGCTCGGGCACCTCGGTGCGGCCGTAGAACACCATCGCGCCGTAGTGCTCGTCGTCGATCTCGCGGCCGACCGCGGCGGCGGCCGCCTCGACCTGCTCGCGCCCTTCGGCGACGATCGCGGGCGTGCAGAACGACGGCAGCCACCCGTCGGCCATCTCGCCGACGCGTCGCAGCTCGCGCGGCGCCCGGCCGCCGAGCCACACGTCGGGGGGTTGCTGGATCGGACGGGTGCCGATCGACACGCCCTGGTAGTGGAAGCGCGGACCGTCGTGGTCCACGGAGTCCTCGCTCCACAGCCGCCGGATGAGGGGCAACGCCTCGTCGAACCACGGTGCCCGCTCCTCCCGGGTGACGCCGAACGCCTGCTGCTCGAGCGGCTCGACGACACCGAGCCCGAACGCGGGCAGCGCCCGCCCGCCCGAGAGCACGTCGAGGCTCGCCCACTGCTTGGCGAGCAGCACGGGATTGCGTCCGGGCAGCACCTGCACGCTGGTGCCGAGCTTCAGCTTCTTCGTGCGTCCGGCCGCGAACGCCAGCGACACCATCGGCTCGGGGATCGGACCGGTGGCGCGTTCCGAGCACCAGATGGAGTCGAAGCCGAGTGCCTCGAGCGCGTCGATCAGCTCCGCGAAGCGAGCCCCGCCGTCGGCGAGGCCCTGCGTGCCGATCCCGTACCCGATGCGCACCTTCACGACTCCACCGCCGATGTTCCGGGCCGGAACTGCTCGTAGGCGCGCAGCTCTCGGCGCGCGATCTGTTGGAGGTGCACCTCGTCGGGACCGTCGACGAAGTGCAGGGTGCGCGCGTGCCCGTACATCTCGGCGAGCGGCCAGTCGTTGGTGACGCCCGCGGCGCCGAAGGCCTGGATGGCGCGGTCGATCACGCTGGTGGCCAGGCGCGCGGCGGCGACCTTGATGGCCGAGATCTCGACGCGCGCGCCCTTCACGCCGACGGTGTCGATGAGCCATGCGGTCTTGAGCGTCAGCAGGCGCGTCTGCTCGATGGCGAGGCGAGCCTCGGCGATGTCGGCCTGGATGGTGCCCTGGTCGGCGAGCGGCTGCCCGAACGCGACGCGCTGCTGCACGCGCTCGCACATCAGTCGCAACGCCTTCTCGGCCATGCCGATGGCGCGCATGCAGTGGTGGATGCGACCGGGACCGAGCCGCGCCTGCGCCAGCGCGAACCCGGCGCCCTCGTCGCCGAGGAGGTGGTCGGCGGGGACGCGCACGTCGACGAACAACGTCTCCGAGTGGCCACCCCCGGCGTCGTGGTCGAACACGGGCAGCGAGCGTTCGATCGAGACACCCGGGTGTGTCGAACGGGACCAGCACCATGCTGTGACGACGGTGACGATCGGCGTCGGGATCGGAGACACCCATGAGGATGGCGAACGTGCACCGGGCCGACGCCGCGCCGCTCGTGAACCACTTGTGCGCGTTGATCACGTAGTGATCGCCGTCGCGCTCGATGCGGCTCTGGATGTTGGTGGCGTCGGAGCTCGCGACCCAGGGTTCGGTCATCGCGAAGCAGGAGCGGGTGCTGCCGTCGAGCAACGGGTCGAGGAACCGCTCGCGTTGGAAGGGAGTGGCGAACTTGGCCAGCAGCTCCATGTTGCCGGTGTCGGGGGCCGAGCAGTTCGTGGCCTCCTGCGACAGCGGCGACGCTCCCATCAGCTCGCACAGCGGCGCGTACTCGAGGGTGGTCAGCCCGGCGCCCAGTTCCTCGTCGGGGAGGAACAGGTTCCAGAGGCCACGCTCGCGCGCCTCGGCCTTGAGCTCCTCCATGACCGGCGGGTGGAAGTGCGGGTCGCCCGACGCCCGCACCTGCTCGCGGTACACCCCGTCCGACGGATCGACCCGATCGCCGATGAAGTCGGCCAACCGGTCGTGCAGCTCCCGGGTGCGCGCGCTCGGCTCGAAGTCCATGCCGTCACGCACGCTACCCGGGAGCGATCAAGGGGTCAGCAGGCGCACTTCGCGTAGCCGGGCGAGATCGGCGGCAGCGCCGGCGCCACGTGGTCGACGGGGACCGACTCCGGTGGGACGACGACCTCCCGCCGCGGCACGAACGTCCGCGGGTCGACGACCAGCACGCGGTCGAACAGGACGACGTAGAGCGAGCTGTCGTCGGTCGCCGGTTCGATGCCGGTGACCTCGCCGGGAGCAGCGGTCCAGTCACCGGCCGAGAGGTCGTCGAGGGCGACCGAGGTGACCCGATCGAACACCGAGAGGTAGAGCGTCGACTCCGTCGCCGTCGCGCGCACGCTGGCGGGGACGGTGCCCGACGGCGGTGGCACGGTCCCGGTGCGCGAGATCTCGAGCGTCGTCGTGTCGAGCTCGGCGAGTGCGCTCGCGGCCGGGGAGTAGACGAAGAGCCGCGTGCCCGACGGCGTCACCGCGACTGCGCCGAGTGGATCGGTCGCGAACTCGGGTGGCAGGTCGACGCAACTGGCGGTCTCGGCGTCGAGATCGAGCACGTGCACGAACGCCTCCGCCGGCTCGTCCGCGGTCGCGTCACGCGTGTAGAGCGTGTAGAGGCGACGTCCGTCAGGCGCGACGGCTTGTGCGCGCGCGGTGCCACGCATCGGTTCCTGCAGCTCTTGTTCCTTGCTCCGAACGTCGTCGACCGAGCCTCGGGCGAGGTCGAGGCGAGCGACGCGGTACCGCTCGGGCGCGAGCGGCGGCACGAAGTCGATCACGAACAGCGCGTCGCCCGAGAGCGAGAACGCCTCCGGTTCGACGTTGCCTGGCACCGAGAGCACCTGCGGTTCGGGATCGCCTCGCCGCACGATCACCATCGGCGTCGGGTCCTTCGCCGCCGGGTGGTAGGTGTCGGCGCCGGTCGGCGGTGGGGGTGTGAGCGCGACCATCGACCCGTCCTCCGACACCGTGCGCACGGTGAACACGCCGGGCACGATGCGGTGAGCCAATTCCTCCCCGGTCGCCGGGTCGAGCGTCACCAACGTCGTGCGCAGGCCGTCGTTGGTGGCCGAGTACAGGACCGACCAGTCACGGCTCGGCACCGCCGCCGCCTGCTGGAAGCGCACGTGCCCGCGCTGCGGCGCGAGCGCGGTGATCCCCGTTGCACTGCCGAGGTACAGGAGCTCGGGACGCGCGTGGTCGGTGTCGACCGACACGTCGCGGTCGCCGCCTCCGCCACACGCGCCGGTGAACACCGCCAGAACGACGACCACGGTCACCAGGACGATCGACTTCTTCATCGCGGTTCCTCCCCTCGACGTCTGCTCGACGTCCGGGGAGCGAGCTGCGTTGCCTCAGGGCACCGTGATCTCGAAGAGCTTGCCGTCGGACACCGCACGCACGGTGTGCGCGCTCGTCCAGGCGAGCGCGGCACCGGTGCTCGCGTTCTCGAGCACGACGGTGGCGACGGCACCGCCGTCGCTCAGCAACGTGATGGCCGGCGCGCCGCCGACGGTTCCCGTCGCCCACACGCGTGTCGTCGACGCCGCGAGGCCGGTCGGCACGAAGCCGTCCGGGAGCGTTGCGGTCACCTCGACCGGCCCGCCCGAGTAAGCGGCGCGCGCGACGTTTGCGTGTTCGAGTCCACCGCCCTCGCCTGCGAGCAGCACGCGACTGTCGAAGCCCGCGGCCGCGAGGCCGAGGATGTCGGGTCCGTAGGTGATCGTCTCGCTCGTGCTCCCCGGGACGTCGAGGCCGAGGAGACGGTTCCCGTCGGTCACGTACGCGAGCTTGCCCACTTGCGCGACCCAGCGGTGCGACGCCGTCGGGCAGCGTGACCCTGCGGACGAAGGCACCGTTCGCGTCGTACTGCAGCACGCCGTCGCGCACCGGGATCCACACCGCTCCGCCCGCCGCCGTGATCGGCCCGACGGGATCGGCGTTCAACGGGAGCTGGGTCGAGACGGGATCACCGGTGGCCGGGATGCGCTTGAGGAACGTGTCGGGGACCTTCCCGCCAGTCGCCCGGAGGTTCTGGGTCAGGGCCCAGCGCGCACCCTCGCCCTCGGCGATCGAGCAGGATGTGGGCCTTGAAGTCGACGATGTCGATGACGTGCGTCCCGTCGATGCGCACCACGTGTGACAGTGCGACGCCGTCGGCGCCGGGGTCGTAGCTCGCCGACCGAGAATGCGGTCGCGCCGACCAACACGGGCGCGCGGAGGAGGTGCGCGTCCTGGTCGAGCGTGACCGGTGCCGGTGTCCTGAGCGCTCCCGCATCGTCGCCGACCGCGCCGTCGCCGTCGATCACTCGCGCCTGCAGCTTGGCGCCGGGCGAGGCGATGTGCGGCGACGAGTCGTCGTTGCGCGTGACCAGCACCGTGATCGTGCCGACCACCAGGAGCGCGACGAGTGCGAGCACGCCGGTGGTGATCCGGCGGTTGCGCGTCCGCCGGCTGCGCCGGCGCGTGACCTGCGCGACCACGCCGAACGTCTGGACGTCGGGCGCAGCGTCGTGCAGCGCCTGCTCGAGGCGGGGGTCTTCGAGGCGGGGGTCATCCGTGGGCACGGTCCACCTCCTCGCGGTTCTCGTCGTCCGGCTCGTCGTCGTCGGCGAGCGTCACCGCGAGCGATTGGCGGGCGCGGAACAGCATCGCCTTCACCGTGCCCTCGGCGATGCCGAGGTGCTCGGCGATCTCGCGCACGTCGAGGCCGAGGTAGTAGCGCAGCACCGTGACCTCGCGCTGACGACGGGGGAGTGCTCGCAACGCCTCGCGCACCGCGTGGGCGTCGCCGCTCGCCGCGGGCGCGTTGCTCAGGTCGTCACGCAACGGCCCGAGTCGGTCGCGGGCTCGGCGTTCCGATCGCCACCGCCGCATCTGGCTGCGGGCCAGGTTGAGCGCCACCGTCGTGACCCACGCGGGCAGACGATCGATCCCGTCGCCGCGGTCGAGTCGCTCCCACGCGCGCGCGAGCGCCTCCTGCACGGAGTCCTCCGCGGTCGCGACGCTGCCGCACACGAGCGCGACCGTGGCCACGACCTTGGCGTACTCACCGTCGACGAAGTCTCGGATCCGGTCGTCGTCCACCTGTCCGCCGAGGGTTCGGGTGCGCTGCCGGGCGGCTGACGGTACCCCGGAAGTCGGCGCCACGATGGTGTACAACTCCGCCACGGTGACTCGACGCACGAACGGCGGCTGAGGTTTATCGTGCGAGCTCCATGAGCGCCGGCTTCACCGCCGATTCGGGGCCCCGCACTTCCGGCGGTGTCGCGCAACACAGCCGTTCGTGGACTGGCGAGCGATCGTCAGGCGATCGTGGTCAGACAAGTATCGCGCTGTTCACATTTCGGGCTCCAGGCAAGACACAGTGGGGACGTCTTGGTACCGTCCGGGGGCGGTTCATGGACCTGGTCGGGAGGGCACGGTGGTCGACCTTGGGGTGGCGTCGATAGCGAGCTCTGGTGCGCGGCGAGCACGCTTGTCTTGTACGCGACGAGCCTGGGCCGGCGAGGTCTTCGCGCGGCGCTCCCGACGTGCACGAGAGGCTAGAGGATGCACGTGGCGTCGCCAGGTCCGATCGAGCCGAAGAAGTGGGTGAACCGTGTCGTGTACACGACGTTCAAGACGCCCGAGTCGGCCAGCCGCTACTTCGTGAGCGCTCGCAAGGCGGCGGGGGTCGATGCTGACACGCGGGGCGGACTGCGCCGCTCTGTCAGAGAGCGGATCGCAGAAGCCGTACGGTCCGCAGACGCGCACGGCCGTCGACAACCAAGGAAAAAGATCATGACCGAGCTGCAGGCATCGCAGCGAAGGAGTTTCCGGCGAATCCGACGATCCTCGATAGGTGGTGGGCGTCGTCTCGTCGGACGTACGCCACCGCAGGCGCTGCTCACGGAACCCCGGACGGCATCGACCGCCGGAACTGCGCCGAAAAGGCGATGCCTCGATCAAGGGCCTCCCCGGCTATGTGTCGGACAACATCTTTGCGGTTGAACGTTAACGCGATCCGACGCGGCGCGAGGCATACGGATATCGTCGACAAGGACCCAACCTCGCCGCCGGAATCGGCGTTCGGCAGCTGCAGGTACGAGACGACCTGGGGAATCACCGATAGCAGCGGAGTCGTCACGCAACTTCGTAGGGAGGGCGCGTGGATCGACTTCCTGCCGATGTTGGTCTGGACCCAGGACGAAGCTCACTCAGCCGGGGCGACACGACGGCATCGCTCGGATCGTTCTTCAAATGTACGCCGTACCCCGGCAGTTCCTAAAGCGACGTCGTACGGGCCAGTATCTGCCGCACGGGCGCGCCGGAACGGGACGATCTGGCGCGCCCCGAATCGGCAATTCGGAAGCGGTCACTGATCGATGCCGTAACACCAGGAACTCGACCTCTGGCGTCGCGACGCTTCAATGCCTCCCGAACCGCGATGAGTTCCCCTTCCGCCGGGAGTCTCACCCTCCATGGACTACACGATTGGCCTGGCCACAACCGACCGACGCCGCTCGCTCGCCTTCTACTGCGACGGGTTGGGGCTCGAAGCCTTCGGCCCGCTCGCCGAAGACGGTGTCCCGGAGCCGCTGCAGGTACGCCTGGCACCGAGCGTGAGCCTGATGCTGATCCCCACCGGCGGATTCGGCTGGGTCGCCGGCGAGGACCGGGTGGCTCCGCCGGGCGCCAACGAATGCGTCCTGTCCATCTACGCGCCTGATGAGGACGCCGTGCGGGTGCGATTTCAGGCCGCCCTCGGCGCCGGCGGAACCAGCGTCGCTGCGCCGTCGCAGCAGGAGTGGGGTGCGTTCGCCGCGCAGGTCGCCGATCCCGACGGCCACCTGTGGATGATCCTGTTGGCCCCGCCCGACTGGGCTACGTGACCTCGACCGTCACGACTCCGACTGACTCGCGAGGGAGTGCGACCGAGCCATCGACTCACACCGCGCCAGAACTGCCCCTCGGTCCTGTGTCGAGATCGTCAGCTCAGCTCCATCGGGTTCCACGCTGGTGTTCTCCTGCGGGGTCATCTGTGACCCTGCGGTGTCTCCTCTTGGGCTGAACTGTGTGCGATCCGTTGAGTTCCGCCGCGTGAACAGGAGCAACGATGAGTGCGAGCGATCCGCTACCGGAAGTTCCATTCCAACACCCGAGGCGCGGGTTCCTCAGCAACTGGGATTGGCACCCGGGAGTCAAGAGCGGTGACGAGTTGACGCTCGGCGAACGAGCTGCCGACAAGCTGCGCAACTCGATGGGATCGTGGGGCTTCGTCTTCACGTTCATCGGCGTCATGATCCTGTGGGCGATCGCCAACAGCGTCTTCTACCTGGCGGGCTCCAACGGAAAACACGGCTTTGATCCATATCCATACATCTTGTTGAACCTGTTCCTGTCAATGCTGGCGGGCCTTCAGGGCCGCGATTCTGCTCATCGCCGCGAAGCGTTCGGATCAGATCTCGAGCCAACTCGCCCAACACGACTACGAGACCGACACCAACGCAGTGAAGCGGATCGAGTCGGTGCACGACCGCCTCGCCGAGATCGCGATGGCCAACCGTCAGCTCCTCGAGCAGAACACCGCGATCCTCACAGGGCTCGCCTCCGCCAAGTAGCACCTACCAACAGAACCGCACCAGGCTGTTCTTGACACCAAAACTGCCACGCTGGCGCGCCTCACCGGGCCGCTGTGCAAGTGCGCGACATCCGCACCGTCGCCGTCTGCGCAGGTTTCCTGTCGGCCTGTCGATGCGCCCCCATCTCGTGCGTCGTCCTGAGAGAGATCGGCGAGCGCCGATCCGTCACGACAAGAAGAGGGAGCGCAAGGATGGGGACGTACCTGTTCGTTCACCGTGCACCGAGAAACTACGTCGGTTCGCCCGAAGCCGCGGCCCAGTGGGCCGCCTGGTTCGAGGAGCTCGGCGCTGCGCTGGAAGACCGCGGGAATGCAGTCTTCGAGCGACAAACTGTCGGCAACTGCGGTTCCGAGTTCGCGCTGGGTGGCTACACGTTGGTCAGCGCAAACGACCTCGACGAGGCCACTGCGATCGCCAGTGGCTGTCCGATGTTGGCGGCGGGTGGCGGAGTCGAAGTCGGCGTCCTCATGCCCGTGCCCGGCCGCGAGCATCCGGCTCGCGTGCTCTGACCGTCCGCGGCGCGAGAGTCAGTGCCGCAAGGCGTCTCCACGCGCGACCGTTGGCGGACGTCCGACCTACCTCACACGTGACGGCCAGCACATCACCACCTTCCTCACCGACGTCCATCACCTGCCCGGTGAACGCACGCTCTGGTACTGCCCCCAGCAGCATGTCTTCGCATCCCCGCTGCACGCCGAGACGTTCAATGAAGCGGGCGAGATCGTCGGCGGACCCGCACAGCGTGGACTGGACCGCTTCAGGACCACGGTCAGCGGCGACACCGTCACTGTGCATCTCAGGGACATCATTCGGGGCACGAGCAGCCACGGCCGTTCGTCAGGTCTGGCTGCGGAAGCAGCATCGACCAGCGCATGGAACACCGACCCGAAGTCGTTCTGCTTCCTCGCGGTGAAGAACAGCGTCACCCCGTTCGGCTGAATCCAGCCGGGGCATGATGGGACGATGCCCGAAGCCTCAGGTCAGCGAGAAGACAACCCGAGGGTCGTCGTCGGCGTCGTGGTCAGCGCTGTCGTCGCGGTCGCGGTCTGGGGCGCGAGTCGCGTGTGGCGTGAGGCCCGCAAGCACCGCGCGTAGAGCGCCGTCGTCCCGCGCCATGATTGTGACCTGCGCGCACCCATCACGAGGAGGCCATCCATGCCTGTCGAGTCCTCGCCCAGCCTCGTCGAGACCTTCCTGTCTCCGTTCACGAACTTCCTGCGAAGCTGGGACTACCGACCGGTGACGAGCTGGTTCGAACATTTCGTCACCATCAACTGGAACTCCGGCGATGCCGACATCGAGGAACACGTCCTGGGCGAGGTCGGGAGCTACGGCCTGCAGCTCGCCCGAGTTCTCGAAGCGGTCGACCTGCTGGTCAGTGAGCTCGACCTCAGTCGCCTCACGCCGGAGCAACAACGAATCGTCGTTCGAGTCGAAGATCTCGCGGCGTCAGCGAAGCGAGCTGTACGCGAGTACCGCGGGCAGTCGGTCGACCCGGCGTCGGCACCGAACCGTGGCGAGATCCTCCCACGCGTCGTCGACGCTCGGTAGTGCCGAGTCGGCGTCGTCACTTCGGGCACTTCGCGATCTGGCCGGTGAGTTGGGTGAGGGTCGTGGTCATGTCGGTGTTGGCCGTCGCCTCTTCGGGTGAGTCAACCGGCGTGTCCTCGAAACGGTTCACTGCGTCGACGTAACCCAGCGCGGTCTGCAGCACGGTCCGGCATCCCAGTGACACGGTCCCGGGCACGTTGCATCCGCCGATCGTCGAACGGAGGGCGTGCGATGCGTCCAACCATGCCGTGTTCGCCGCGTCTTCCTCGGGCGAGCCTTGGGCCGTGCCCTCGAATCGGGCTTCCGCGTCGAGCACCGTCTGGATCGAGTCCACTGCAGTCCGACACGGCGCGTCGATCGACTTCGCGAGATAGGTCTCGACGGCGGTGCACGCGGCGGACAGCGACGTTGCCAGCTCGGTGACCGGACGCAGGTCCTCGATCGGGTCCACGCCCACGATCGCGACGTCGGACGCGATCTTGGCTTGCACTTGCTGCGCGGCTGCGCTCATCTCATCGGTGTTCGTCGTCGCGTCCTGCGCGAACGTGGTCGCGGCGGTCTTGTAGGCATTCGCATAGCCCGACAGCGTCCCGACGTACTGGGAGGCCACCGTCTTGCCGTCGGTGATCTTCGGCGTCCCGGCCGCCTTGACCGACTTCAACAACGTCGCGCTCGCCGCGGCGCCCTCGGCGAACGCTGCATCGAGGCGCTTCTTCGCGACCTTGGCGGAGACCTTGCCGCCCGCAACGTCCACCAGCACGGCCTGCACCTGCGCGGCCGTCGCGGCCCGCTGATCCAGCCAGGTCGACACGCCGCCGCACACTGTCCGCGTCCACCGCTCGGGGTCACGGTCGCACTGGGAGACGCCGCCCAGCTCGCGGTCCCCATCACTCCGGTGAGCACGAGCCCGACCGCCATGACTGCAACGCTCTTCGAGAGTTTCACGACGTCGTCCTTCCAACGCGGGAATCGGTCCGGCAGCACCCTGGATGCCGGATGTGCCAATCATCACGAGGACGACTTCGAGCGGCCATGACCCAACGGTGAGGTTCCCGTGACTCCGCGGCGTGCATCCGATGACGCCGCCGCTCGGTCTCATGGTCTGGGTTGGCCCCCGGATCTCGGCGAGCTGCTCGACGACGCTCAGTCCTCGCCGTCGGAGCCGAGCACCGGGCGCCACCGTCCCAGCCGCTCTCGGTCCGGCCGAAGCGCGCGAGCGAGCGCACCCAGTGCGAGTCCGTACTCGCGTCGACGTAGCTCTTGTAGTGTCGTTCTCACGCAGCATGGAACACCGATCCGAAGTCGTTCTGCTTCCTCGCGGTCACGAACAGCATCACGCCGTTCGGCTGAGTCCAGGCGGGGGGCAGGATGGGACGATGCCCGAATCCTCAGGTCAGCGAGAGGACGACCCGAGGCTTGTCGTCGGCGTCGTGGTCAGCGCTGTCGTCGCGGTCGCGGTCTGGGGCGCGAGACGCGTGTGGCGTGAGGCCCGCAAGCACCGCGGCGTAGACGCCGTCGACCCGCGCCATGATTGTGACCTGCGCGCACCCATCACGAGGAGGCCATCCATGCCTGTCGAGTCCTCGCCCAGCCTCGTCGACACCTTCCTGTCTCCGTTCACGAACTTCCTGCGAACCTGGGACTACCGACCGGTGACGAGCTGGTTCGAACATTTCGTCACCATCAACTGGAACTCCGGCGATGCGGACATCGAGGAACACGTCCTCGGCGAGGTCGGGAGCTACGGCCTGCAGCTCGCCCGAGTTCTCGAAGCGGTCGACCTGCTGGTCAGTGAGCTCGACCTCAGTCGCCTCACGCCGGAGCAACAACGAATCGTCGTTCGAGTCGAAGATCTCGCGGCGTCAGCGAAGCGAGCTGTACGCGAGTACCGCGGGCAGTCGGTCGACCCGGCGTCGGCACCGAACCGTGGCGAGATCCTCCCTCGCGTCGTCGACGCTCGGTAGTGCCGAGTCGGCGTCGTCACTTCGGGCACTTCGCGATCTGGCCGGTGAGCTGGGTGAGGGTCGTGGTCATGTCGGTGTTGGCCGTCGCCTCTTCGGGTGAGTCAACCGGCGTGTCCTCGAATCGGTTCTCTGCGTCGACGTAACCCAGCGCGGTCTGCAGCACGGTCCGGCATCCCAGTGACACGGTCCCGGGCACGTTGCATCCGCCGATCGTCGAACGGAGGGCGTGAGATGCGTCCAACCATGCCGTGTTCGCCGCGTCTTCCTCGGGCGAGCCTTGGGCCGTGCCCTCGAATCGGGCTTCCGCGTCGAGCACCGTCTGGATCGAGTCCACTGCTGTCCGACACGGCGCGTCGATCGACTTCGCGAGATAGGTCTCGACGGCGGTGCACGCGGCGGACAGCGACGTTGCCAGCTCGGTGACCGGACGCAGGTCCTCGATCGGGTCCACGCCCACGATCGCGACGTCGGACGCGATCTTGGCTTGCACTTGCTGCGCGGCTGCGCTGATCTCATCGGTGTTCGTCGTCGCGTCCTGCGCGAACGTGGTCGCGGCGGTCTTGTAGGCATTCGCATAGCCCGACAGCGTCCCGACGTACTGGGAGGCCACCGTCTTGCCGTCGGTGATCTTCGGCGTCCCGGCCGCCTTGACCGACTTCAACAACGTCGCGCTCGCCGCGGCGCCCTGGGCGAACGCTGCATTGAGGCGCTTCTTCGCGACCTTGGCGGAGACCTTGCCGCCCGCAAGGTCCACCAGCACGGCCTGCACCTGCGCGGCCGTCGCGGCCCGCTGATCCAGCCAGGTCGACACGCCGCCGCACACTGTCCGCGTCCACCGCTCGGGCGTCACGGTCGCACTGGGAGACGCCGCCCAGCTCGCGGTCCCCATCACTCCAGTGAGCACGAGCCCGACCGTCATGACTGCAACGATCTTCGAGAGTTTCACGACGTCGTCCTTCCAACGCGGGAATCGGTCCGGCAGCACCCTGGATGCCGGATGTGCCAATCATCACGAGGACGACTTCGAGCGGCCATGACCCAACGGTGAGGTTCCCGTGACTCCGCGGCGTGCTATCCGATGACGCCGCCGCTCGGTCTCATGGTCGGGGTCAGCCCCCGGATCTCGACGAGGTGCTCGACGACGCTCAGTCCTCGCCGTCGGAGCCGAGCACCGGTGCGCCACCTTCCCAGCCGCTCTCGGTCCGGCCGAAGCGGCGAGGCGAGCACACCCAGTCGCGAGTCCGAACTCGGCGTCGACGTAGCTCTCGTAGTGGTCGTTCTCGACGAAGAACGGATCCGTGTACGTGTCCCCGAGCTGCAGTGCGGGGGTCGCCGGCGCCCCGGCAGCGTCGAGTCGGGTCAGCGCCGTCTCCACGTCGAGCGTCGCGAACGTCGCCGCGAGCAGCCGCGCGACGGGGCCGTCGCGATCCGCCGAAGCCGACGCGTCGGCGACCTCGGCACCCAGGTCGAGCGCCTGGGCAAGCGCGGCTCGTCGGTCCGAGGGCTCGCACGCGATGCCGATCCATCCGTCGGTGCACTCGTAGTACTGCTCGAACGCGCTCGTGCCGGTGCAGTCGCGTCCACCGGTCGGGGGCGCAGGAGCGGTCGGATGCGTCGTGACCTCGCCGCTCTGGAGCAGCACGCTCTGCGCGGCCAGGCTGGTGTGCACCTCCTGGCCTTCACCGGTGCGCGACCGCGCGTACAGCGCGGCGACGATCCCGAGTGCTGCGACTGCGGCTGAGCCCACGTCGTTCACCGGGATGCCGTGGAACACCGGCTCCGACCCGATGCCTCCCTGCGCTTGCATCAGTCCGCTCTGGGCCTGCAGCAGCGGGTCGAACCCGGGTTGCGACGCCTGTGGCCCTTCCGTGCCGTATCCCGAGATCGAGCACGAGATGATGCGCGGGTTCACCGTCGCGCAGCTGCTCGTACGTGATCCCGAGCCGTTCGCGCACGCCGAGCCGGAAGTTGTCGAGCACGACGTCGGACTCGCGCACCAACTGCAGGAACGCGGCCAGCGCCGCCGGCTCCTTGAGGTCGAGGACGAGCGAGCGCTTCCCTCGGTTGTAGTGGGCGAAGCCGGTGCCGTAGGCGCGGAACGGGTCGCCGGCCGGTGCTTCGATCTTGACGACGTCGGCACCGAGACTCGCGAGCATGCTGCCGGCGTAGGCACCGGCGATGACGACACCGAGGTCGAGGACCTTCACGCCCGCGAGCGGCGCCCCGCCCGAGTCAGGGTCGGTGACCGTCAGCGCGTCGGGCGTCTCACGCCACGGTGTCAACGGGTCGGGAGCCCGCTCGACGAGGCGGGGTGCCACCGTCGGTGACGCGCTCATGCGGATCGAGACGCCCGGGCATCTCGACGGCACCCAGCTCCGGATGGCTCAACGTCACGCGCATGCCGTTTGCCGACACGGTCTCGTGGTGGAACCACTCGGCGCGTGAGCGCACCGGTCCACAGGGCACGTCGGCCGCCTCGAGGAGCGCGAGCCACTCGGCGCGACTCCGACGGCGAAACGCCGCCTCGAGCAAGCGCGTCGTGATCTTCGCTCCGGGCGCGACCAGCGCGGCACGCAGGTCGCCGTCGATCTCCGGTTCCGTCAGCACCTCCGCGAGCACGCCGGTCACTTCGAGCGCACGCAGGTAGACGGACTCGAAGAGCCCGCCGAGAAAGAGCCACTCACCGTCCGCGCATTGGTACAAGCGGTAGTTGGGGGCGCCGCCGACGGGTGCGCGCCACAGCGTCGTGGTGCTCCGCTCCCACCGCGTCGCGATCATCACCTGCGCCGCGCCCTGCAATCCGCTGACGACGACGGTCTGCCCCTGCCCGGAACGGTCCCGCTCGTGCAGCGCGGCGCCGATGGCCAGCGCCAGCGTGTTGGCCTGCCCGTAGTGCGCTTGGGGCGACACCAGATGCACCGGCACGTCGTCGTACGAGGCCTGCTCGAACGCGATGCCGGTCAGGCCGGCCAGCAGGTGGTGAGACGCGGGGAGCGAACTCCAGCGTCCCCGTTCTCCGTACGGCGGCGCCCAGGCATGGATCAGCCGCTCGTGCGCCCTGGTCAGCGTGCGTCCGTCGAGCCCCCGACGTTCGAGCTCATCGGGTGACGAGTCGAAGATCACCACGTCCGACTCGCCGATCAGACGCCGTACGGAGGCAAGCTCGGCGGGATCGTCGAGGTCGAACACGACGCGTGTCTTGTTGCGATGCCACGCGAGGTAGCCGGGCTCGTCACGCCCGCGCTCGTCGTCGGTGGCATCGACCCTCACCACGTGCGCACCGAGATCGCCGAGATGCATCGCGGCCATGGCGCCCGCGCGGCCACGAGAGCAGTCGACCACCCGAACTCCCACGAACGCCGTCACCGTTCGATCTCCTCTCTGTGGTCTGGACACGTACCGGGGAGCATTCTCTCCGACGTTGCTCCGGTGACACACTGCACCCATGACAGAGCACACGCGCTGTCGACCAGCTCCAGCCCGGCACGACGTTCCGTTTGCTCGCCGACTGGCGAGTCGACGGGACTGACGAGGTCGTCCCGACTGCGGACACGTTGACTGCCTTCGACATTCGGCCGAACGGGACGTTGATCCAGATCCAGACCGAGGTCGGAACGCTCAGCTTCGACGCCGAAGCCTTTGTTGTTGTCGTGGCCGATGACGCGTAGATCGGTCTGACCAGACCGAGTTCTTGATCGAGATCGATGGGCGAAGAAGCGCTCGGTCTGTGCCTGTTATCGTTCGCCGAGTTTCGGTCATACCGGGGGGTCTGATGGCTGTGATTCGGGCGCTGTGTCGTCTGGGTGCCGCGTTCGTGATCATGCTCGCGACGTTCGCCGCGTTCGCCGCACCGCCGGCCGGCGCCGCGACGACGACCCTCGGCCAGCTCGGTGGCGCGCCGAGCGCCTGCGAGGCGAACCTCGAGGCAGTGCAGACGTCGGTTTCGTCCGGCACCCCGTACACGGTTCCTGCCGGAAGTTGGTTCGTGACGTCGTGGAGCACCCAAGCTGGTGACGGGCCGGCACCATCCGGATCGTTGCAGCTGGAGGTCTGGCGCGCGACCGCGACTCCAGATCAGTACATGCTGGTCGGCATCAGTCAGATCGAGACGACGAGCACCTCGGGAACGAACACCTTCCCGTTGTCGCCACCGATCGTGGTGCAAGGTGGCGACATGCTCGGCCTGCGCAACCTCACCCAGGACTATGGCTGCGCCAGTGTCGGCGGACCGGGCCTCACGAGTCCGAGCACGAATCCGACCGCGCCGGTGCCGGGCGAGACGCGTACGTTGCCGCCGTTCCCGTCCCCGGTCACGCTCAACATCTCCGCCACCCTCGCCGACACCCCAGAGCTGCAGGTTCGGAAGGTCGTGTCCGGTCCGGCGTCGAGCGGGTTCACCGCGCAGGTGCACTGCACGACCCCGGACGCAGCCGAGTCTGCGGCGACGACGGATGTATCGCTGGCCTTCCACGCGGACGGTTCACCGGATCCGACATCGAGTCCGTCGGGCTGGATCGTGAGGGACGGGGCCTGGGTGCTCGCCGATTCGACGCTCAACGGCAGCACGTGCACGGCGACCGAGACCAACGACGGTGGCGCGACGTCGGTGTCGTACGGGTGTTCGTGGCGACCCGCCGAGTCCGAGAATCCCGTCGACGCAGGCTGCCCGGGCGCTTCGAGCGGGCCGACTGCGACGCCTGCGTCGGTGCAGCTCCAGAACGATGGTGACGTCGGAGTCCTGACCATCACCAACACGTTCCCGACACCACCGACACCGCCATCACCGCCCGCGGAGGCGCCACTCCCCGTCACGATCGCACCCAAGTTCACGGGCTGAGCACTCCGAGAAACCGATGGGCTCGTTCGATGTGCTGCTGAGCGACGAGCGCACCCAGCTCGACGCGTTCGTCGAGGAGTACCGGAGCGCCATCGAGGCGGCGCTCGACGGCATCAACGAGGAGCAGGCCCGAGCAACGGCTCGTCCGCTCCGCGACGACGCTGCTCGGGCTGGTCAAGCACGTCACCTGGATGCAGCGCGTGTGGTTCGAGGAATGCATCGGAGGTGCGCCGCGTCTGGAACTCGGTCTGGTGCAGAGTCCAGCGGAGTCCTTCGAACTCGCTGCCGACGACACCATCGCCAGTGTCACTGCAGCCCACCGGCAGGCCTGCGCGACGGCCCGGGCGGCCGTGGCCGAGCTGTCGCTGGACGACGTCGTGACCGGCCATCGAGCCGGACCCCGCAACGTGCACTGGGTGTACCTGCAGGTCCTTCGCGAACTCGCGCACCACTGTGGTCATGCCGACATCCTCCGCGAGCAGCTCCTTGCCGGCTGAGCTCTCAGGTCAGCCAGAGCGACCTGCCGGACCGGGCAAGCTGTGCGCCATGGCTCGCCGTCATCGAGCGTCTCTGTCGGTCGTCTTCATTGCGGTCGCGGGCCTGCTGGTCATCGGGTCGACGTTGCTCCCGTGGGCCACGCGCGAGAACCGAGCGACCGGGACGATCACGGACTATGGCGCGGGGTCCGTGGGGTATCTGCTCGCGACGCTCGCAGTGGTGACTGTGGTGTGCGCGGTGGCTGGAATTCGGTACGAGTCGGCGTTGCTCCGAGGTCTCGCGATCGCGGACGGCATCGGGTGTCTCGTGTGCTCGATCGTGCTCTCCTTCGCGACACTGAGCGACGCGAACCATGCGGCGATGTCGCATCTCGGTGGCAGCCGAACCTCGCGCGCGGCCGGTGCGAGTTTCGGAATCATCGGATCCGTTGCCCTCCTGATCGCGTGTTGCACGCTCACGCGCGCATCGAAGACGGGTCGTCGCCGCGTGCGGGCGGACGTTCGGATGTTCGAGGCAGCCTCGGCGTTGCAGTTCTCTGCTTCGTCGCGGGTTCGATCTTCGCCGCACTCTTCCTCCTCATCTTCGTGACCAAGCTCACGTCTCTGTTCTCCGATGTGCGCGGGGATCTCGTGATGGTCGCGCTCGGGCTTGCTGCGTTCGCCTGCTTTCGGGCAGGTGGCCGACCGCGGCGACCGCAGGCGTCCGCGACGAACGCGCCAGAACTTCCGCACTGGTAGCGTCCACCACTCGAGCAAGGTCCGTTCTGGACGCCGGGCGCACTGGTGCCGCCCTTTCGTGCGCCGTCAGCCCGTCGTCGTCCAGAAACGAGACCTCAATTGAATTCCCAGAAGGCTGCGCGACTGGCCGGGGTGCTCTTCGTGATCACCTTCGTCACGTCGATCCCCGCGCTCGCGCTCTACACGAACGTCCTGAACGAGACCCACTTCATCGTCGGTGGCGGCAACGACACCAAGGTGTTCCTCGGCGCGTTCCTCGAGATGCTGCTCATCGTCGCGAACGTCGGTACCGCGCTCGTGCTGTTCCCGATCCTCAAGCGCCAGGACGAGACCCTCGCGCTGGGCTATGTCGCTGCCCGCATCATGGAATCGGTGTTCATCGCGGTCGGCATCGTCAGCGTGCTGTCGATCGTCACGCTGCAACAGAACGCCGGCGCGCACGCGGTCACGCTGCTCCCGGTCGGCAAGGCTCTCGTCGCGATGCACGACTGGACGTTCCTGCTCGGCCCCGGCTTCATCGTCGGCATCGGCAACGGGTTGATCCTGGGCTACCTGATGTACCGGTCCGGGTTGGTGCCGCGCCGGCTGGCGCTGCTCGGGATCGTCGGCGGCACGTTGATCTGCGTCTCCGGGGCGGCGGTGCTCTTCGGTGTCATCGACAAGGGTTCCGTCGCGCAGGGGATCGCGACGATCCCGGAGTTCATCTGGGAGCTGTCGCTCGGCATCTACCTGATCGCCAAGGGGTTCAAGCCGTCGGCGCTCGCCGCGCTCGAAGCAACGCCGGCAGGACCACCATCGCTCGCGCCCGCGTGACGTCTGGCGCCGCGCTACGCCTTCGGTGCTTCGAAGATCTCGAACCGCGGTGGCTCGCCGAGTGGCGGTGAGTCCGCGAGGACGAGACGCTCGGCCTCGTCGACATCGGCCTCGGTGAACTCTCGCGTCGTGCAGCAGAACTCGACCAACGTGCCGTTGGGATCGTTGGCGTAGATCGAGTGGCACCAACCGTGGTCGATGTCGATCACGTCGTGGCCGTGGTCGAGCAGTCGTTGTCGACGTGCCGCGAGGTCGTCGAGTGACGACGCGGCGAACGCGATGTGGTTCACCCAGGTGGGGAGGCCGAGGCCGCGGCTGATCGCAGGATCGAACGGCGGGATGGTCTCGTCGTGCAGATCCCACACCGCGAACAGCTGGCCGTCGCCGGTGTCGAAGAACACGTGACGCGCCCACCCGGTCTGCTCGAGCGTCGGCGCAGCCTCGACCTTCACGAGCGGGAAGCCCATCGCATCGGTGTAGAAGGTGCGGGTCGCCTCGAGGTCGTTCGTGGCCACCGCAACGTGGTGGAACGGCATGCGCGCACCTTACCGTCACGCCGTAGCCTCGGGCTCGTGCCGATTCCCGCGCGTCCTCTTCATGCGCACGACCTCGACGCCGACCCGTTCGTGCAGTTCCAGCACTGGTTCGACGACGCCCGGGAGCACGGTCAGCTGCAGCCCGACGCCATGGTCGTCGCCACCAGCACCCCCGACGGTCGACCGTCGGCGCGCATGGTGTTGCTCCGCGGCGTCGACCACGGCTTCTGCTTCTTCACCAACTTCGCCAGCCGCAAGGGCGAGGAGCTCGCCGCCAACCCGCACGCGGCGATCGTGTTGCACTGGCCCGAGGTGCTGCGACAGGTACGCGCAACGGGACCTGTCGATCGCGTGGCCGACGACGAGTCCGATGCGTACTGGTACTCGCGTCCGCGCGAGAGCCGGATCAGTGCGTGGGCGTCGGCGCAGAGCGAACCGGTCGCGACGCGCGAAGAGCTCGAGCAACTCGTGTCCGACGTGGAAGCGCGCTTCGCCGACGAAGACGTGCCGCGTCCGCGCGGGTGGGGTGGGTTCCGTGTGCTCCCCGAGGAGATCGAATTCTGGCAGCACCGCGACGACCGGCTGCACGACCGGTTCGTCTACCGGTCCTCACGCCGCGGCTGGCAGGTCGTCCGGCTCCAGCCGTGAACGGTCGAGCGTCTCGACGATCGTGACCAGCACGACGAGGCGACCCAACACCCACAGCCATGCGATGAGCGCGAAGACCACGCCGATCGTGCCGTAGAGCGCGGACGACTTCGTCACCATGAGCGGCACCACGTAGGCGCCGGCGACTTTGAGCACCTCGAGCCCGATCGCACCGGTGATCGACCCGGGCAGGAGCTCGCGCCACGGCGGGCGGGGACGATTGGGGAGGATCCACGACGTCCACAGCCAGAGCACCGTGTTGACCGTGAGGCTGAGGGCCAACACCAGCGGCGCGACGAGCGCGGGCAGTGCCGCGAACCCGGCGGTGACGACGCTGCCGATCGCGAGCAGCACGCCGCTGCCGGCGAGCCAGCCGAGGCCCACCACTCGGGCACGAGTGACGCGTGACGGCACGCCCCACGCGACGTCGTAGGCGCTCGCCACCGACACCGCGAAGCTGCTGCCCACCCAGATCAGACCGATGACGCCGACGACGCTGGCGACCTTGGCACTGTGCTGCGCGGTGTTCACCGCGTCGATCACGGTCTTGGCCGCGTCGCCGTGCAGGCCGAGCCAGCTGACGATGTCCTCGGCCACGTGGTCATTCCCCGACGCGACGATGCCGACGACGGCGACCGCGAGGACGCACAACGCGAACAGCGCGAAGAGTCCGTAGAGCGTGATCGCGGCCGCGCTGACGCGACCGTTGAGCTCCGAGTAGCGCCGGGCGATGGCGCGCACGCGCTCGATGATCCGGCGCACCCAGGTCCTCTCGTCTCGCCGTCGGTGACGCGCATGTATACCGTGTCGACATGCGACGCTCGATCGACGACGCCACCGACGACCATCCCGCCGACGACGACGAGCGGCCGCCGGTGTCGTGGGCGGTTGCGCTCAGCGACGACTGCGACGCGTGCGGGATGGGTGAACCGCGTGTCGTGCTCACGATGGAGGAGGTCGGCCGTGCCGGCCTGGGCCTCGTGGCCCACCTCGCCCCGGCGACCGCCCGCCGCCTGCGGGTCGCGATCGCCGCGGCGCTGAAGGAGATCGGCGAGGACCCCGGTCCCTAAGGTGGGTCCATGGCCAGTGAACCTGCCTCCACTCCCCGGGGCGAGCCGGTCGGGCGCTTGCAGCCCGGACAGGTCGCCGCCATCTGGGGCGTGGTCGCCGTCGGCTGGGCGGTGTTCCTGCTCCCGCTGTTCTTCGGCGCGGTGGGACTCGCGCTCGGAGGCTACGCGTGGTGGCGCGGCGAACGACGCGGCCGGTGGATCATGATCGCGGCGGTCGTGGCGACGCTCATCGGCCTCGGCATCAGCCAGCTCCCCGACTGGTTCGTCTCGAACTAGCGGCGCGCGCGGCGTCAGCGGATTCAGCGGATGGCGCCGAGGTGCACGACGTACCACTCGCCGCGCCACGAGATCATCGACGTCACCGGGAACGATCCGGTCTGGCCGTCGACCTGGTATTGCATCGTGGTGCCGTAGACGCGCCAGTACGACCCCTTGTTCGACTCCTCGCCCGGTTGCACGAACACCGCCTGGTCGTCGGGCACCGAGATGCCGACGTACTGCGCGTTCGCGGCGTTGGCGCCGAGCTGCGCGTGCAGCGTGTGGATGTCCTGCTCGTAGTTGGCGATCAGCCGGTTCTGGTAGTCGCCGGCGGGATCGCTGATCGCCTTCACCTGGAGGTACGCGCTCTCCGGGAAGAAGAACGGCATCGCGAGCTCGGGCTTGTCCTGACGGATCGCCTCCCACAGGCCGTCGACGCCCGCGGTGAAGGTGGCGCCCGACGCGGTCGGGTGCTCGTCGGTCTGGGGGAGCGCGCCGGGATCGGCGTCGGCCGCGACGGTGGTCGTGGTCGACGCCGGCTGCCGTGGTGGTGGTCACCACGGCGGCGTTGCCCGGTGGCGCGGTCGTGGCCACGGTGGAAGTCGTGGTGACCGCGGCGACGTCGTCGGTGGCCGCGGCGACCGCGACCGTCGGCCGATCGGAGTCGTCGGGGCCCCAGGCGACGAACAGGATGCCGAGCAGCGCGGCCACGAGCATGACGATGAACGTCGTTCCCCGTTGGATCCGCTCCTCCCGCACCTCCGGCACCGAGCGAACCTATGCGCCGGGCGGCCCTAACGTGAGGGCGTGATCGACGAACCCCGTCCGGAGCCGGACGAGCCCGACGGCGACGTCGTCGAGGCCGGCGAGCCCGAGGCCGAGACCGGCGCGGAGACCGCCCAGGAAAACTGGGAACGGCCGATCGACAAGTTCCGGCGCAGCGGTGCGGGCAGCGTGATCGCCGCGGGACTGCTCGGCGTGCGCGACGCGCTCGAAGGTCGACCCGAGCGCGAAGAACCCGCCATCGTCTCCGAGGCGCCCGAGCCCAAGCTCGACCACATCGACATCGTGCTCGACCCCGACCACCCGGAGCGCTCCCGCGCCGTCGTGTACCTCCCGCGTCCCGACGACACGCCGGCGGCGTCCGACGACGACTGACGCGGTCACTCCATCGCCGCGAGCGCGGGATGGTCGCCCACGTACCACGACGCGAACAGCAGGCCCAGGGGCTGTGCCTTCAAGGTCGTGTCGAGCCAGCCGATCGTCACGCGCGCGACCAACTCCCAGTGCGGGTCGGATGGCTGCATGAACGGACCCTCGTGCGACGCGTTCCACAAGCTCACGACCGTCTTCGGTTGCTGCAGGACGGCTGCGGTCCCACGTGATCGCGTCGCCGTAGGGGTTGTAGGCGTCCTGATCGCTGAGCACGTGGAGGATCGGTCGACCGTTGGGTTGGTAGAGCCCGTAGTACTGGAGGTCGGCGGCGTAGGAGACCACCGCGCGCACGCGCCCGTCGAGCTTGTACGGCACGTAGCCGACGCCGTACGCGACCGCGGCACCGTCGGAGTGGCCGGCGACCGCGATCCGGTTCGGATCGATGAGTCCGCCGAGCGCGGGATCGCCTGACGTCGACCGCGCGAGCACCTGGGTGATGACGAAGCTGGTGTCGGGGAAGAGGTCATCCCAGCCGACGGTGTCGGTCGGCCCGGCCGGTTGGCCGCTCAGCAGCGGATAGGTCGCGCGCGGCGACGACGTATCCCGCGCCGGCGATGCGCGTGAGCAGCGGCGCGTAGTCCGCCGGTGTCACGCCGAAGCCGTGGACGAACACGACGAGCGGGAACGGACCGCCACCGTCGGACGGGTACCAGACCGTCGTGGGGAGCCGGCGAGACGACGAACCGGGATAGCTCCCGAACGCGGGTGTCGGCCGCGAAGTGTCGGTGAACGTGTACTGCCGCGTGCTGACGGCGTGGGTCACGCCGGTGGTCTGCGGCGTCAGTGGCCCCGGCGGCGGCGGCGGTGGCGGAACGCACGCGGTGACGACCAGCGCCGCGACGACCAGGCCGAGCGCGGCCACGAGGACACGCGGGCGTGCGAACTGACGGGAGGACCGAGCGGTCGTCGGCGGGGGCACGACGCCCCCCAGCGTACGGGTTGGACGGAGCGAGCGGAGCGAGCGAGGGGGAGCGTCAGAGGAGGAGCGGAGCGACGAGCCCGTGCGAGGAGGTGTCGTCGTGCGCGAGGCGGTGCTCGACCACCTGGTCGACGGAGACCATCGCGATGCGGTGCTCCTACGCGAACAGCTCGAGGTACGGGAAGCGGGCGGGCGAGCCGTCGTCGTGCAGCACCTCGCAGATCACCGCGACCGGCGGCAGGCCGGCGAGGCGCGCCAGGTCGACGGCGGCCTCGGTGTGCCCGCGCCGCTCGAGCACGCCGCCGTCGCGTGCGCGCAGCGGGAACACGTGACCGGGGCGCAGGAAGTCGGACGGGCGCGCGATCGGGGTCGAGGATCGCGCCGGATCGTGAGCGCGCGATCGGCGGCGCCGATGCCGCTGCCCGCGTTGACGTGGTCGATCGACACCGTGAACGGGTGTCGCAGCCGGCGCGGTCGGCCGGCACCATCGGCCCGATGTCGAGCTCGTCGAGGCGCTCGGCGTCGCACGGCATGCACACGAGCCCGCGCGCCCAGCGCAGCATGAAGTTGACCGCCTCGGGCGTCACCCACACGCGGCCATGGTGAGGTCGCCCTCGTTCTCGCGGTCTTCGTCGTCGACGACGAGCACCATCTCGCCGCGGCGGATGCGCCTCAGGGCTTCGTCGATGGTGGCGAGCGACATCGTTGTCCTCCTTCGTTGATGCAGTCGGGTCGAGTCGGGGCAGGCGGTCGTGGAGCTCGGACGTGCCCGGGAAGCGTGACGACCATGCGGCAGCCGTGCGGCTCGCGTCGCTCGGGGTGGATGTCGCCGCCGTGCAGGTCGACGATCCACCGGGCGATGGCGAGCCCGAGGCCGGCGCCGCCGTCGGTCGACGACGCGGGCGGAGTCGGCGCGGTAGAAGCGCTCGAAGACGCGCGCCTCGTCGGCCTCGGGGATGCCGGGGCCTTCGTCGAGCACCTCGATGCGTCACGCCGTCGTCGAGCGCGGCGCGCCCGCACCTCGACCGACCCGCCGCGCGGCGAGTGGCGCACCGCGTTCTCGACCAGGTTGGCGACCACCTGGTGCACGCGCTCGGGATCGCCGTCGGCGGTGAGGTCGGGGGAGTCGACCGACACCGACACCGCGACCTCGGGCGCGTGCAGCTGCTGCTCGCGCACCGCGTGCTCGAGCATCGGCTCCACCCCGAACTCGGTGCGCTCGAGCGGCACCGCGCCCGACTCGAGGCGGGAGAGGTCGAGCAGCTGCTTGCACCAGCCGACCGAGCCGCTCGACCTGGGCGAGCATCGTCTGGAACGTCTCGGGGTCGGGCGTCGGTCGACGCCGTCGACGAGGTTCTCGAGCACGGCCTGCAGCGCGGTGATCGGCGTGCGGAGCTCGTGGGACACGTTGGCGACGAGGTCGCGGCGCACCCGGTCGGTCTCGGCCAGCTCGGCGGCCATCTGGTTGAACGCCCGGGCCAGCTCGCCGACCTCGTCGCGTGACGACGTGCGTCACGCGCCGGTCGTAGTCGCCCTTGCGCCATCTCCGCGTGGCCGCGCGCCATCTCGCGCAGCGGCGACGTCATGCCGCGCGAGAGGAACCACACCATCGCCAGCGCGACGACGCCGGCGATGCACGCCGCTGACCGACGGCCACACGCCGATCTTGATGCCGACCCAGAACACGAACACCGTGACCGCGACCGCGGCCGCGATCACGAAGCCGAGCTTGAGCTTGATCGACGGGACGTCGTCGAGCGGGTGAGCGAGCCGTTCGCGTCGGGTCATGGCACGTCACGCGATGCGCCTTCGGCGTCGGTCCACCGGCGGCGTAGCCGACGCCGTGCACCGTGCGCACGATGTCGTCGCCGAGCTTGCGCCGGAGCGCGCGCACGTGCGAGTCGACGGTGCGCGCGCCCGACGCCGTCGTCGTAGCCCCACACCTCGCGCGAGCAGCTCCTCGCGCGTGAACACACGCGGCCGGGCGCGCGGCGAGGTACGCGAGCAGGTCGAACTCGGTGGGGGTGAGGTGCACGAGCTCGCCGTCGAGCTGCACGCGCCGCGACTCGAGGTCGATGGCGACCGCGCCGAGGCGCACGGATCCCGTGCGTCGGCGCGCGGGCCGGCGCTCGACCCGGCGGAGCAGCGCGTGCACCCGGGCGACGAGCTCGCGCGAGCTGAACGGCTTGGTGAGGTAGTCGTCGGCGCCGACGGCCAGCCCGACGACGAGGTCGGTCTCGGAGTCGCGGGCGGTGAGCATCAGCACCGGCACCGGGCGGTCGCGCTGGATCTCGCGGCACACCTCGATGCCGTCGAGGCCGGGGAGCATCAGGTCGAGGACCACGAGGTCGGGCCGGAGCGCTCGGCAGCAGCTCGACGCCCGCCGGGCCGTCGGCGGCGATCGCGACCGCGAAGCCCTCGCTGCGCAGCCGGGTGGCGACCGCCTCGGCGATCGACGCCTCGTCCTCGACCACCAGGATTGTTCTCGGCAGGATGGTGCGGGGGAGGGCGGGCGCCGGTGCGGACATGCGTGTTCCAGCGTAAGGAGCCGGTCGGTGGGTGTCGTGCCGGAGCTGTGGAGATTCGGTGCAGATCGACTCTGACAGCTTTCTGTCATATGCCCGTGACAGGAACGCTACGGACGGGAAACGGCGATGTGCGTGCACAGCGGGTCAGATACCCCCATGACACGCCTCGACGGCGGGTTCGATCGCGCGCTCGACGACCTCGACCTCCGCACCGTGACCCGATCGCCCGTTCTCGACTACCTCCATCGCCTCCTCGACGAGTACCGCGAGCTCGAAGAGGGTGTGGTGGCCACCTACATCCCCGAGCTGGGCCGGGCCGACCCCGAACTGGTTCGGGATCTGCGTGGTGACCGCCGACGGCCACGTCTACGAGGTGGGCGACACCGACCTCGACTTCACCATCCAGTCGATCTCGAAGCCGTTCGTGTTCGGGATGGCGCTCGAGGACCAGGGCCGCGACGCGGTGCTCGAGCGGGTCGGCGTGGAGCCGTCGGGGAACCCGTTCAACTCGATCGTCGTCGACGACCGCAACCGGCCGTTCAACCCGATGGTGAACTCCGGGCGCGATCGTCGCCACCGGTCTCATCAACGGCGCAGCGACGCCGACGGAGCGGATGGAGCGGATCGTCGCCGCGTTCTCGCACTACGCCGGCCGGCGGCTGCAGCTCGACGAGACCGTGTACCAGTCCGAGAGCGTCACCGGCGACCGCAACCGGGCCATCGCGCACCTCATGCGCAGCTTCGGCAATCTCGAAGGAGACGTCGACTCGATCATCGACGCGTACTTCCGCCAGTGCTCCCTGCTCGTCACCTGCCGCGACCTCGCCGACGATGGCGGCGACGCTCGCCAACCGCGGCGTCAATCCGATCACCGGGGCACGCGCGCTCGACGCCGCGCTACGTGGAGAACGTGCTCAGCGTGATGAGCACGTGCGGCATGTACGACTACGCCGGGGAGTGGGTCTACACCGTGGGACTCCCGGCGAAGAGCGGTGTCTCGGGTGGCGTGGTCGCGGTGTTGCCGGGCCAGCTCGGCATCGGCATCTTCTCACCGCGGCTCGACGGGCGCGGCAACAGCGCGCGCGGCATCAAGGTGTGCCAGCGCATGGCGATCGACTTCGACCTGCATCCGCTCCGCTTCCAACCCGAGGTCCGCGCCGTCGTGCGGCGCAGCTACCACTGCGGCCAGACCCGCTCGAATCGCGTCCGCACGCCGGAGGACTACGACGCTCCTCGCCCAGTACGCCGACTCGGTCGCGGTGTTCGAGCTCCAGGGCGACCTGTTCTTCGGCTCCACCGAGCGACTGTTCCGCACCGTGGTCGACGACATCGCCGGGGTCGACGCGGTCATCCTCGACTGCAAACGCATCGGCAACCTCGACGGTGCCGCGATCTCGATGCTGTCCAGCCTGCGCGGCTGCACTCGACCGACGTCGGCTGCGTGCTGATGATGGCCGACGCGCCGGTCGGTGTGCTCGAAGACATCGTGTCGCACTCGTTCCCCGACGTCGACGGAGCGCTCGAGTGGTGCGAGAACCGCATCCTCGAGCGGTACGGCGAGCCGGAGCAGTCGCTGCCCGAGGATCTCGCCATTCAGGAGCTGCTCGGCGGGCTCACACGCGAGGAGCTGGCGTTGGTCGAGGACGCGGTCGAGCTCGTGCACGTGAGCGAGGGCGAGGTCGTGTTCCGCGAAGGCGACCATGCCGACGCCATCTACTTCGTGTTGTCGGGCCTCGTGAGCGTCCGCTTGCTGCTGGTGGGGAAGGACCGCGACCGGCGCCTCGCGACGTTGGGTCCCGGTGTCGCCGTCGGCGAGATGGCGTTCCTCGACGAAGGCGAGCGCTCCGCCGATGTGGTCGCCGAGCGCGACTCGTTGCTGGCGCGGCTCTCGATCGGCGACCTGCACGAGATCGGCGAGGTCGCGCCGCGAGTGACCGCGACGTTCTCGGCGAACCTCGCCCGCAACCTGTCGGGTCGGCTGCGCCGCGCGAACGAACAGGTGCGGATGCTGGCGCGACTGAGCGGCGGTCGCGGTCAGTCGAAGCGCACGAGGTCGTCGCCGTCGACGGCGAGGGCAACGCGGTCACCGACGTCGGGCACCCGGTCGGCGTCGACCGGCACCTCGACCTGCACGTTGTCGGCGCGGTCGCCCAGACGGTCCAGGCGCACCGAGAGCAGGAAGTGATCGCGGTGGAACGTGCGCGCGGCGACCTCGCCCTCGACGACGTCACGGTGCTCGCCGGGCTTCCATCACCCGCACCGCTTCAGGGCGCACCGCCGCGGGGGTGTCGGAGAAGGCGGTGGTGACGTTCCACCCGAGGAAGCGGGCCACGAACGGGTTCGCCGGTTGCTGCCACACCGTCGGCCGGGGTGCCGACCTGCTCGATGCGACCGGCGTGCATGACCACCAGCCGGTCGGCCAACGCGAACGCCTCGTCGTGGTCGTGGGTCACGAACAGGGTGGTGAGCCCGAGCCGGACGAAGAGGGCGCGCAGCTCGGCGACGAGCCGCTCGCGGAGCGCACGGTCGAGCGCGCCCGAGTGGCTCGTCGAGCATCAGCAGTCGCGGTTCGGCCGCGAGCGCGCGGGCGAGCGCGACCCGTTGTTGTTCACCGCCCGAGAGCTCGCGGATGCGGCGGCGCTCGAAGCCGGCGAGCCCGACCAGCGCGAGGGCGTCGCCGGTGCGGGCGTCGATCTCGGGCGCGCGGCAGGCGCTGCATGCGCAGCCCGAAGGCGACGTTGCCCTGGCACGTCGCGGTGGGGGAACAGCGCGTGGTCCTGGAACATGAGCCCGAAGCCCCGGCGGTGCGGTGGGACACGCGCGAGATCGTCGCCGTCCCACGACACGCGCCCGCGCGCGTCGGGCTCCAGCCCGGCGATCGCGCGCAGCAACGAGCTCTTGCCGCTGCCGCTCGGGCCGAGGATGCACACGATCTCGCGGTCGGCGACCTCGAGGTCGACGGCGTCGACCGCGGTGAAGTCGTCGTAGGTGACGGTGAGACCGGCGACGGCGAGCATCAGACCTGCACCTCAGAACGTCCCCGACGGTCGCCGACGCGGAAGCGTTCGATGCCGAGGATGGCGACCGCGGTCAGCGCCATGAGGATCACGCTGGCGGCCATCGCGCCGCCGAAGTTGAGCGGCCCGGGCTGGCCGAGCAGCCGGTACACGAGCACCGGGAGCGTCGGGTCGTCGGGCCGCACGATGAACACGGTGGCGCCGAACTCGCCGAGCGAGATCGCGAACGCGAACCCGGCGGCCACGAGCGCGGCGCGGGCCACGATCGGCAGGTCGACCTCGCGCCACACCCGCGCGGGCGAGCGCCCCGAGCGTCGCCGCCGCCTCGCGCAGACGGGGTCGATGGCGCGGAGCACCGGCGTCATCACCCGCACCACGAACGGCACCGCCACCAGCGCCTGCGCGATGGGCACCAGCCACCACGAACCCGCGGAGGTCGAACGGTGCGTGGTCGAGGGCGATGAGGAAGCCGAAGCCGACGGTGACCGCCGAGACGCCGAGGGGGAGCGAGCACGCAGCGCGTCGAGGCCGCGTCGCGCGCCGGCGACGCGAGCGCGAACGCGGCGCAGCCGCCGACGACGACCGCGATCACCGTGGCCACCACCGCGAAGCGCAGCGAGTTGGCGATCGCGTCGACCGGTGGCACGAACAGCGTGCTGCCCGCGTGCACCTCGCCGAGTGCTCGGTAGAAGTCGAGTCCGTATCCGCTCGGCGTGTCGAACGAACGCAGGACGAGCACGCCGATCGGCACGCCGAGCAGCAGGGCCATCACCGCGAGGTTCGCGCCGACGAACGGCACGCTCGCCGCGCGGTGCGCGGCCGTCGCGCGGTCTCCGCTGCCGCGCGCAAGCGACAGCGACACCCGCTGGCGTCCCTCGATCCAGCTCGTGAGCGACGAGCAGCAGGACGATGGCGACCAGCTGCACCACGGTCAGCGCGGCGGCGAGCGGGAGGTTGAGGAGCTGCGCGGTCTGGCGGTAGATCTCGGTCTCGAGCGTGGCCGTGCCCGGTCCGCCGAGGATCAGGATCACGCCGAACGACGTGAAGGTGAAGAGGAACACGACCGCACGCCGCGGCCGCGATGGCGGGTCGCAGCGCCGGCAGCGTGACCTCGCGGAAGGTGCGCCAGCGGCTGGCGCCGAGCATGCGTGCCGCCTCTTCCGGTCGGGGGTCGAGGTGCGACCAGAGGCCGCCGACCGTGCGCACCACGACCGCGTAGTTGAAGAACACGTGGGCGATCAGGATCGCGCCGAGCGTCTGGTCGAGACCGAGGCTCGCGAGCGGACCGCCGTCGCCCAGCAGCGCGACGAACGCCGAGCCCACCACGACGGTCGGCAGCACGAACGGCACGCGTCACCAGCGCGCGCACGACCCGTCGTCCCGGGAACTCGTAGCGAGCCAGCACGTAGGCGCCGGGGATCCCGACCGCGAGGGTCAACACCGTCGACAGCGTCGCCTGCCACACCGTGAACCACGCGATGTGGCGCAGCCGCGCGTCGGTGACGACGTCGCGCGAGCGGATCGAGGTCGACCGCCAGTGTGGCGCGAGGCCGCGTCCGACGATGGCGACGACGGGGTACACGAAGAACACCGCGAGGAACGCGAGCGGCACCACGACCACGCAGCACGCGCACGCAGCGCGGCAGGCCTCGGGAGGTCGTGCTGTCGCTCACTGCAGCACGGTGTCGGTCCACTGCTCGATCCACGCGTCACGGTGCGCGCTGATCTCGGCGGCCGGGAGCGACAACGGCTTCGCGGCCACCTCCGCGAACTTCGTGAACACCGCGGGCAGCGGCGTGCCGTCGCGCACCGGGAACACGAACATCTGGAGCGGGATGTCGGCCTGGAACTGCTCGGAGAGCATGAAGTCGACGAGCTTGCCGCGCCGCGGCCTGGTGCTCGGTGCCCTTGAGCACGCCCGCGAACTCCACCTGGCGGAAGCAGGAGTCGAGCATGGTGCCGATCGGCGACGTCTTCGGCTGCGGCTTCGAGTAGTACACCGCGGCCGGCGGGCTCGACGCGTACGACACGACCAGCGGATACGTCGCCCTGGTTGGCGCCCTGCGTGAAGTCGCCGTCGTACGCGCTCTCCCAGCCGTCGTCGACCTTCACGTCGTTGCTGCGCAGCTTGCTCCAGTAGTCGCGCCAGCCGTCGTCGCCGTACTTGGCGATGGTGGCGAGTTGGAACGCGAGGCCGGGCGACGACGTCGCCGGGTTCTCGACGACGAGCAACCCCTTGTACGCGGGCTTCGTGAGGTCGGCGAGCGTCTTCGGCACCGCGACCTTCTTGTCGGCGAACCACTGCTTGTCGTAGTTGATGCACACGTCGCCGTGGTCGACCGGGCGTGAGGCGGTGCGAGGAGTCGAGCTGGTACTCGTCGGGCACGGTCGACAGTGCGCTCGGTGCGTACTTCTCGAACACGCCGGCGTCGAGCGCGCGGCGAGAGGAAGGTGTTGTCGACACCGAAGAACACGTCGCCGATCGGGTTCGACTTGGTGAGGATCGACCTGGTTGAGCGCGGCGCCGGCGTCGCCCGACTGCAAGACCTTCACGGTGATCCCGGTCTGCTTGGTGAAGGCAGCCAGCACCGACTTCGACACCGCGAACGAGTCGTGGGTGACGAGGGTGATGGTGGTCGTCGCGCCGACGCCGCCGACGCCGCCGCGCGGCGTGAGCGCGCGATGCCGATGCGATGACGACGAGGGCGAGCAGGAGGCGACGCATCAGACGTCCCTTTCGAGGTCGGTCGTTCCGAGAGTGGGGATGACGGCGAGGAGCACGCCCGACTCGAGCGAGACGGTGGCGCGGGTCCCGAGGAACTCGTTGCTCACGCCGCGCGTCGTCCCGGGCGGGAGCGTCTCGCGGTGGAGCGGGAAGCGCAGCCCGTCGGTGAGCACACCGACGGCCGGGCCGCCCAGCGGGAGCAGCGAGCACAGCGCGCCCGGTGCGCCGTCGAGATCGACGTGATCGTGCACGACGGTGACGTGCGCGCCGCCGACGTGGGCGTCGACGCGCGCGGTCGGCGTAGCGGGGTGACGCGAGCAGGAGCACGTTGCCGAGGAAGTGGTCGAGGCGACCGCCGCCCACGCCGACCACGTGCACCGCGGTGGCGCCGCGGTCGAGTGCGGCGTCGAGCGCGAGCTCGAGGTCGGTGGCGTCCTTGGCGGCGGGGTGTTGCTCCACGACCGTGCCGTCGGCCACCGCGGCGTCGAGCGCGGCGGGATCGACCGAGTCGAGGTCGCCGATCACGAGGTCGACGTGCACACCCAGGGCGCGGGCGTGCGCGAGGCCGGAGTCGGCGGCGATCACGAGGTCGGCGCCCGCGGTCCGCGCCAGCCCGTCCGCGGCCGGGCGGATCGCCGCCCGCGAACACCGAGCGCGGCCAGCGCGGCGCGACTCGCGGATCAGGTGGTCCCATGGTTCCCTCCGCCGGCATTATCCGGTTCAGGTTCGAGGGGTCGGCGACGCACGACGGTCGCCCTCTCAGCCCGGCTGTCCCGAGCTCCCCGGATTGGGTTGTCGAGCGCAGGCTACACCGACGTGCGGCGCCGCCCCGCTAGACATGTCGGGTGCAACTCGGCCCCGATGTCGCAGTCGTGCTCGTGCGTCACGGCGAGACGGAGTGGAGCAGCTCGGGCCGTCACACGTCGTACTCCGACATCGCGCTGACGCCGCACGGGTGCGAGCAGGCGCGCGACCTCGCGGCGCGACTCGGCGGCGTCGAGTTCTCCCTCGTGCTCTCGAGCCCCCGACAACGAGCGCGGGCGACGTGCACGTTCGCCGGCCTGGACCCCCGCGCCGAGATCACCGACGACCTCGCCGAGTGGCACTACGGCGAGTACGAGGGTCTGACGACGGAGGAGATCCGCGCCGACGTCCCCGGATGGACGATCTTCCGCGACGGTGCGCCCGGCGGGGAGACGGCCGACGAGGTCGCGGCGCGTGCCGATCGTGTGCTCGCGCGCGCGGTCGAGGCCGGTGGCGTGGTCGCGCTGTTCTCGCACGGGCACTTCCTCCGCGTCCTCGGTGCGCGCTGGATCGGCCAGCCGGCCGCGGCGGGCGCATGGCTCGGACTCGACACCGCGACGCTCAGCTGTCTCGGTCACGAACGTGAGCAACGCGTGCTGCGGGTGTGGAACGCCTGACCCGCCGGACGGCGGGCGCGATCGTCCTCGCGATCTCGGCGACGCTGAGCAGCGTCGCGGCCACGACCACGACCACCGCTTCACCGACCGCGCCCACGGGTGCCGGGCCGACGGTCCGGGTCGCCGACGCTCCCGTGGACGCTGCCGGCACCGGTCGCCCGCGAGGTGGTGGTGCCGTCGGGGTCGCACTTCACCGTGGTCGGCGGCCTCGACGCAGCGGGTACCTCGACCGCCGCGGTCGTCGACGTCGACCCGAAGTCGGGTGCGGCCCAGGCGGCCGGCACGCTCGCGCTCGGCGTGCACGACGCCGCGGGCGTGCGCGCCGGACGGCGCATCCTCGTGTTCGGCGGGGGGACGGGTGAGGCCGGCACCGCCGACGTGCAGGCGGTCGCGGCCGACGGCACCACGACGACCGTCGGCGCGCTGCCCGAACCGCGCGCCGATCTCGTGGCCGCGCGCGTCGGGAACGCCACCTACGTGTTCGGCGGCGCGAACGGCGACGCGATCCTGCCCGACATCCTGCGCACGACCGACGGCGTCACGTTCACGCGCGTGGGCACCCTGCCGGTGCCGGTGCGCTACCCGGCGGTCGCCGTCGTCGGTACCGCGATCTACCTGTTCGGTGGCGTGAGCAACTCCGCACGCGGGATCGACACGCCCGCGGTGCAGCGGTTCGACACGAAACGCGGCGTCGTCGACACCGTCGCCCAACTCCCGACGTCGCTGTCACACGCGAGCGCGGTCGTGCTCCGTGGTCGCGTGTTCCTGCTCGGCGGTTACGTCGACAACTCGCGTCTCAGCGACCAGATCCTGCGCTTCGACCCTGCGACCGGCACGAGCACCGCGGTGGGCACGTTGCCCGCGCCGGTGTCCGACGCCGCCGCGGTCGTCGTCGCCGGACGCGGCTACCTCGTCGGTGGCCAGGGCGCCGACCGCGCCCCCCGCCCCACCGTCACCGTCCTCACCCCCAAATGAACGAACCGGCGTCAGTGAGCGGCCTATGTCCGCCGAACTGACGCCAGAACCGAGTGGGTGGTGGGTCAGCGCATGTTGCCGGTGTGGCCGAGCGAGTAGCGCCCGGGCTGGGGCCACACGGTGAGACCGTGGGGCTCCTGACCGACGGGGATCTTGGTGACGTTGCCCGACGTGGTGTCGATCGCGTACACGACGTTGTCGTAGCGACCGCTCAGCCAGAGCGTCTTGCCGTCGTTGCTCACGTTGCCCATGTCGGGGCTGCCGCCACCGGGAATCGGCCACGTGGCGACGATCTGCTTGGTCGCGAAGTCGAGCACCGACACGCTGCCGGGGCCGTTCGGCGGCCCGCCCACGTGACTGCTGCCCCGGTTGGCGATGTAGAGCTTGGTGCCGTCCCGGCTCGGATAGAGGCCGTGGGTGCCGATGCCGGTCGGGATGAAGCCCGTCTCGGTGAACGAGTTCGGATCGATGGTGTAGACGCCACCGCGCATCATCTCGGCGACGTAGAACGTGTTGCCGTCGGGCGAGCTGCGGATGTCCTGGGGCATCCCGCCCTGGCTGAGCTGCAGGTACCCGACCACGGTGTGGTTCTCGACGTCGATCTTCGCGATCGTGCCGCCGAACTCGCACGTGAACAGCACGTACTTGCCGTCGATGGTGAAGTCGGCGTGGTTGATGCCGTCGCACCCGGGCACCTCGAGCGAGCTCACGACCTTCATCGTCTGCGGGTCGAGGAAGTCGAGTCGCTTGCGCGCTTCGGCGACGTTGATCGCGTACTTGCCGTCGGGCGTGAAGTACATGTTGTACGGGTCGTCGACGGTCACCGACTGCCCGGGCTTGCCCGTCTTCGGATCGATCGGCGTGAGCGTGCCGTCGGTGGTGCCCTCGGCGTTGTTGGTGACCCAGAGCGTCTTGAGGTCGTACGACGGCACCACGTGCTGCGGGTTGAGACCCACGTCGAACGTGTCGACCACCTTCATGGTCGCGGGGTCGATCACCGACACCGTGTTGCCGGCGCGATTCGGCACGTAGACACGGGTCAGGTCGCCCTTCGTCGCGGGAGCGAAGTTGTCGGTCTTGATCTCGCTGTAGATGTTCGACGGGTCGGGCACCGGGGGCATCCCCGGGATCGTGTCGATCTTCTTCGGCGCCGCGGTCGTGGCGGGCGCCGTGGTGGTCACGGTGCCGTCGGCCGGCACCGTCGTGTTCGCGGCCTGACCGGAGTCGTCGCCGCTGCCACCGCACGCGACCGCGAGCAGGGCGATGGCGGTGAGGAGGACGACCATCCGTCGGGCCCAGCGGAGGTCGGAGCTGCGCAGGAGGGACGACAAGGCAGGGACACTACGCGGCAGACCCTCGGGAATCCGGGCACCGGCGAGGTGCTGTCGAAGACGGGTCGCCTCGACGCGCCCGGCTCAGGCGCTGGTCTCGAGCCGCCAGCCGGAGTCGAGCATCAGGAGGCGGTTCCGTGGGCCGGGCTTCTCGGTGTCGAGGTCGTCGTAGGCGGCGTCGCCCTGCCAGATCGAGGCGATGCCGCCGTCGACCCGCGTGATGTGGGTGAGGTAGATCTGCGGATCGCGGGCGCGGGCGTCGGCGCACACCGCGGCGGTGCTCGGCGCGTCGGCCAGCTTGTGCAGCGTCACCCACGTCGGGGGGATGAGCTCGATCTCGCCGGATTCGCGCCGCGCGATCGCGTCGGCCGGACGGATCCACACGTGCTCGCGGATCTCGCCGTCGTCGACCACCACCCGACCCTCGGGGGCGGCGCCGACGAAGAACCAGGTCGCGAAGCGTCGCGTCGCGATCGCGCCCGGGGTCCAGTGCGCGAACCACGCGAGCGAGTCGGGATCGACGACGAGCCCGGCTTCTTCCATCGCCTCGCGCGCCGCCGCGTTCCGTGCGGCAGTCAGGACGCTGTCGGCGTCGGACGACACCTCGCCGCCGGGGTAGTCCTCGGGGTCGATGCGGCCCCCGGGGAACACCCACGCACCGCCCGCGAAGGCCAGCTTCGAGTCTCGACGGAGCATCAGCGTCTCGACGCCGTCGGCGCCGTCGCGGAGGAGCACGACGGTCGCGGCAGGAATGGCGGGCGGGAGTTCTTCCTCGCGCACTGGGCGCAGTGGGTCGGGCACCGCGCCGACCCTATCGTCGCCTCTATGGTGCGGCCCACGACCGTGCACCTCACGACCGTGCGTTGGGGTGGGGCCTGCGGTAGGTTCACGCGCCTCAACGCCTTCCGGAGCTGCCGATGAAGCCCGCACCGTTCGAGTACCACGCGCCGGAGTCGCTCTCCGACGTCACCGCGTTGTTGGCGGAGTACGGCGACGAAGGAAAGGTCCTCGCCGGCGGGCAGAGCCTCGTGCCGATGCTGGCGCTGCGGCTCACCCGCTTCGAGCACATCGTCGACCTCAACCGGGTCGACGACCTGCGCGGCGTCTCCCGCTCGAACGGCACCCTCACGGTCAAGGCGATGACGACGCAGCGAACCGTCGAGCACGACACCGCTGCGGGCGAGGCCGTTCCCCTGCTTGCTCAGGCGATCCCGCTCATCGGTCACTTCCAGATCCGCAACCGCGGCACCGTGGGTGGTTCGATCGCCCACGCCGACCCCGCGTCGGAGCTGCCGGCGGTCGCGCTGGCCCTCGACGCCCAGCTCGAGATCGCCGGCGCGAGCGGCACCCGTACCGTCCCCGCGTCGGAGTTCTTCCTCGGCACGTGGACCACGAGCGTGGGCGAGGACGAGATCCTGAGCGCGGTGCACTTCCCCGTGTGGTCGGGCAACACCGGCTTCGCGGTCGAGGAGGTCGCACGCCGCAGCGGCGACTTCGCGCTCACCGGTGTGGTCGCCGCGGTCGAGGTCGACGGCAGCGGCGCCGTGTCGCGCGCCGGTCTCGCCTTCCTCGGCATGGGACCGACGCCGATGCGGGCGAGCCAGGCCGAGCAGGCGCTCGTCGGCACCACGCCGTCGACCGCCGACCTCGAGGAGATCGGCCGCCTCGCGGTGGCCGACACCGACCCTTCGCCCGACGTCCACGCGTCGGCCGAGTACCGCAAGCACGTCGGTGCCCACCTCGTGGTGCGCGCCCTCGACCGAGCCCTGGGAGCCGCGCGTGGCTGAGCACGCCATCCAGTTCACCGTCAACGGTCAGTCGCACTCGGGTGCGTCGGAGGCTCGCAAGACGCTCGCCGACTACCTGCGCGAGGACTGCGGCCTCACCGGGACGCACCTCGGGTGCGAGCACGGCGTGTGCGGCGCGTGCACGATCCTGGTCGACGGCGAGGCCGTGCGCTCGTGCCTCATGTTCGCGGTGCAGGCCGACGGCGCCGACATCACCACCATCGAGGGCATCGGCCCGGCCGACGGTTCGCTCGGCCCGGTGCAGGAGGCGTTCCGCCAGGCCCACGGCCTGCAGTGCGGGTTCTGCACGCCCGGCTTCGTGGTGAGCGTGCAGGCGTTCCTGCAGGACAACCCGAACCCCAGTCTCGACGAGATCAAGGAAGGGCTGTCGGGCAACCTGTGCCGTTGCACCGGCTACCAGGGGATCATCAAAGCGGTGCAGATCGCCGCGGAGACGATGAGCACGCAAGGAGCCTGAACGTGACGGTCATGCTGCCGACGCCCGACGGGTCGATGGAGATCTACGAGGCCTACCCCGAGGGTGAGCCCAAGGGCGCGATCATCGTGATCCAAGAGGCGTTCGGCGTGAACGACCACATCCAGGACGTCACCCGCCGTGTCGCGGCTGCTGGCTACGTCGGCGTCGCGCCCGCGATGTTCCACCGCGCCGGCGGCGGCACCGCCCCGTACGACGACTTCACCCAGGTGATGCCGCTCTTCGAGGGCATCAGCGACGACGGCATCCTCGCCGACGTCGACGCCACCGTTTCGCACCTCGAGGCCCAGGGCTTCGATCCTTCGCGCATCGGCATCGTCGGGTTCTGCTTCGGCGGTCGCGTCACGTTCCTCACCGCGGCGCGCCGGAAGCTCGGCGCCGCGGTCACGTTCTACGGCGGCGGCATCGTGAACGCGAGCCCGCTCGGCCTGTCCTCGCTGATCGGCGAAGCGGCCGACCTGCAGACGCCGTGGCTCGGCCTGTTCGGCGACCTCGACAAGGGGATCCCCGTCGACGACGTCGAGGTGCTGCGGAGCGCGGTGGGTGACGCCGACGTGGTGGCCGACATCGTCCGCTACGCGGATGCCGACCACGGCTTCCACTGCGACGCCCGCGAGGCGTACCACGAGGACTCGGCGCGGGACGCCTGGCAGCGTGCGCTGGGTTGGTTCGCCACGTATCTCGCCTGAGCAACCACTCTGCGCGGCGAAAACCTTTACCGGGATTTGGGCGTGGGGCATCGCACGCATTGCCCGCCGTCGGACAGAATCGTCGGTGATGCCGACCGAGCAGCACACCGACCCCACCGCCGCACCCGGCAACGTCGAACACGTCAGTTCGAGCGGCTGGGCGTGGCGCTGGACCGGCTGGGCGTCGTGGCCGATCTCGACCGCCGTCCTGTGGGTCTGCGCCGTCGCGGTGGTCGTCGACGTGGCGACGTCGTGGTGGGGACAGCCGGAGTGGTACCTCGGCCGGGTCTCGATGTCCGTGGCCCTGCCCCTCGGCGTGGCCCTGGTCGCCATGATCGGTCCGCGCAACCTGGGCTTCTCGTGCCGGAGCTTCGCGGCGTGGCGGGAATTCCTGATCCTCGGCGGCCCGGTGCTCCTCGTGTGGTGCATCTCGTACCCGCAGTCGGTCGCCGAGTTCCGCGACGTCGAGGGCATCGTGGTCGCCGTCGCCGGTGAAGAGCTGATCTACCGGATGGCCGCGGTGATCCTGATCGGTTCGCTCTGTGCGCGCCTCGCCGGTCGCAACTGGCGCGACACCGCGCAGTGGGGCACCGGCCCCGCGATCGGCGGCCTGGTGGGCGCGGGCCTCGTGTTCAGCTCCCTCCCGGGACACGTCGACCAGATGAACGGCGCCGCCAACGTGCTCCCGTTCCTCAGCCTCGCGGTGCTGCTGGGCTACACCGCGCTGCGGTCGGGTTCGATCATCCCCGGCTTCCTCGTGCACCTCACCATCGACCTCGCCGCGCTGGCGTACTTCGCCGGCGCGATGCCGAACACGTTGCGTGTCGTCGTCGACGTCGGCGCGCTCATCGGTCTCGAGCTCGGCCTGATGCTGGCCGGACGTCGCTTGGGCCTGCGGCGACGGATGCCGCGTGTGATCGACCTGCGCGAGCCGTCGTCGGTCGCGCCTGCCACGAGCTGAACCGCGGGTCGACCGGCCGCCGATGGCGTCGCGTCTGCTCGTCGTCGTTCCGCCCGACTCCGACGCCCACGACACCGGCCGCGGTCATCCGGAACGCATCGGCCGGGTCGAGGCCGCAGTCGCCGGCGTGTCCGACGCGCACCTCGATGACGCTGTCGCGTGGGATGGCGGCCGCGACGCGACGAAGGCCGAGCTCGTCCTCGTGCACGACGAGCGCTACGTCGACGCGCTCGCGGAGTTCGCGCGCGGTGGTGGCGGGATGCTCGACGCCGACACCGTGGTCGCGGAGGGATCCTTCGCCGCGGCCACCCGCGCCGCGCGGGTGTGGGCTCCGCGCCGCCGAAGCGCTGACCGGTGGCGAGGCCGACGCCGCGTTCGTCGTCGTCCGCCCGCCCGGCCACCACGCGGTCGCGACCCGCGGGCAGGGCTTCTGCCTGTTCAACAACGTCGCGATCACCGCGGCCGCACTCGCGGCGCGCGGCGAACGGGTGCTCATCGTCGACTGGGACGTCCACCACGGCAACGGCACGCAGGACGTGTTCTGGGACGACCCGCGCGTGTTGTTCGTGTCGACCCATCAGTTCCCCGCGTACCCCGGCACCGGCCGGTCCGACGAGACCGGCGGTGTGCATGCGCCCGGGCTCACCGTGAACTTCCCGCTGCCGCCGGGCGCCACCGGCGACGTGGCCATGGCCGCCATCGACGAGGTCGTCGCGCCCGTGGTCGAGGCGTTCGCGCCCACCTGGGTGCTCATCTCGGCCGGTTTCGATGCCCACCGCGCCGATCCGTTGGCCGATCTTGCCTGGAGCGCGGGGGACTACGCCGCGCTCGCTCGGCGGGTGACCGCCTTCGCGCCCGCGACCGGTCGCACGATCGCGTTCCTCGAGGGTGGCTACGACCTCGACGCGCTGCGCGCGTCCGCCGGTGCGACTGCGAGCGTGCTCGCGGGCGTCGACGCCGTGGTCGCCGGGAGCGAGGATCCGACGAGCGGCGGACCGGGTCGGGAAGCCGTCACGCGCACGCAGCGCGCGCTCGACGGCTGAGCTCTGCGTCAGCCTGGCTCGCTGAACTCATCGAGACCGAACTCGTCGAGGATCCGCACGACGTCGGCATCAGTCGTCGGCGAGAAGTCGCGGTACCACTGCCCGATGGCGGCGAACGGCGACGGTGTCACCACCGACACGACCGCGTCGGCGAGGCGCGCCATCTCGGCCGCGGTCGTCGGCGGCGCCACCGGCGTCGCGAGCACCACTGACGCGGCGCCCGCGGCACGAGCGACCGCGATCGCAGCACGCGCCGAGCTCCCGGTCGCGACGCCGTCGTCGACCAGCACGACGCGCCGGCCGCGTATCGGTACGCCTGCACGTCCCGCCCGCAGGAGCTCGGCGCGGCGGGCGAGCTCACGCTCCTCGCGTTCTTGCACGGTTGCGAGCTGCGCGGTCGTGATGTGCCACGCGGCGATGACGTCGGGTTCGAGCACGCGCACACCGCCCTCGCCGATCGCACCCATCGCCAGCTCCGGACGCCCGGGCACGCCGAGCTTGCGGACGATGATCACGTCGAGCGGTGCACCGAGTGACCGGGCCACCGGCGCGGCGACCGGTACGCCGCCGCGCGGGAGCGCGACGACGACCGGATCACCGGCGGTGAGCTCGGGGTGGTCGACGAGGACACGCGCCAGCGCAGCGCCGGCGGCATCACGATCGGCGAACGGCACCTCGAACCCGTGGTCGTGCGTCATGGGAGCTCCCCTGTGACGACACGACCATCATTGCGTACTCGGAGGCGCTACTTGCCGGTGACCTTGTCCTTGACCTTGTCGATGGCGTTCTCGGCCTTGTCCTTCAGGTCGCCGACCTTGTCCTTCGCCTGGCCGGCCTTCTCGTCGACCTTGCCTTCGCGACGGAGGTCGTCGTCGCCGGTGAGGTCGCCGACGGCCTGCTTCGCTTTGCCCTTGGCTTCGTCGAGATTGCCCATGAGGGTCTCCTTGCTCGCAGTTGGGGATCGATCTGTCCTTCGCGTTGTGCCCCGAGCGGTCGCGCTCGCAAACACCGAGCGCGGCGGTTGACGACCGCGCGTGGCGGGTAGTGACGCGCCATCGAGCTCACGACCCCGGAGGTTCCCGATGAGCGACCAGCCGACCCGACCGAACTCCGAGACGCGCGACGCGGAGCGCGAAGAAGCCGATCGCCGCGCGGGTGCTGACCGCGCGCCCACCGCCGACGAAGCGGAGCGTGCCGACGCGCACACTGCAGATCCCGACGTCGCCGAGCACGAGCGCGAGATGGCCGAGCGCGGCGCGAACCAGGAAGGCGAAGGTCGATTGCCGTAACGCGGCAGTCCGAGGTCGACGGCTGGCGTGCGCGAAGTTCCCGCCCGCGTGCGCTGGTCGTCGGGTTGCTCTCGAAGAATCGGCCTCAGTCGACGAGAAGGGCGTCTTCGAGACCAGTGATCTCGAACACCTTCCGCACCGACGCCTGCGCGCCGACGATGCGGATCGAACCCGATCCCTGGTCGCGCAACCGCTTGTACGTGCCGACGAGCACACCGAGACCCGACGAGTCGACGAACGACACGCCTCCGAACTCGAGCGTGATGTCCGTCGCGCCGCGTTCCACGAGCGAGTTGAGCTCGGTGCGCAACTGCGGTGACGTGGCGACATCGATCTCGCCGGTGACGACGACGACCGGCGCGGTGGGTGCGCCGGTGACCTCGACGCCGAACGGAGTGACCATGATCGAGCCTTCCCCTGGATCTCCTGCCGCCATCGTCATGCCTCCGCGACGGCCGATGCGTGCTCACCGAGCGTCTCGAGGCTGCGGGCGAGCAGACGCGACACGTGCATCTGGCTGATGCCGATGCGCTCCGCGATCTCCGACTGCGTGAGCCCCTCGAAGAAGCGCAGGTACACGATGTTCTGCTCCCGCTCGGGGAGCACCGAGAGCATCTCGGTGACCGCGACGCGGTCGTCGACCGCACCCAGCTCGGCGTCGAGCTCGCCGAGTCGCTGCGCCGGGCTCGTGCCCGACTCGTCGTCGGGTCGGCCGGCGTCGATCGAAGCGAGGCGGTACAGGCTTCCCGCTTCCATGCTCTCGAGCACGTCCTCCTCGAGCACCCCGGCGCGTTGCGCGATCTCCGCCGGCGTGGGTGGCCGGCCGAGCTCCTGGCTGAGGTCGTTCACGGTGCGGTCGAGCTCGAGGTGCAACTCCTGGATGCGCCTCGGCACCCGCACGGCCCACCCGCGGTCGCGGAAGTGGCGCTTGAGCTCACCGGTGATCGTCGGCGTGGCGAACGACGAGAACTGCAGTCCGCGGTCGGGCTCGAAGCGCTCGACCGCCTTGAGGAGACCGACGAGCGCGACCTGGCGCAGGTCGTCGTGCGCCTCGCCCCGGTGGGAGAACCGTCGGGCCAGGAACTCGGCGAGGCGCACGTGCTCCTCGACCAGTTCGTTGCGCAACGCGCGATCGCCCGTGCGGCGGTACTCCGCGAACTTCTCGTAGGTGTCGGGCGAGTCGGTCATCGCTCGGCCTGCGTGTCGGACAGTCGGTCGGCGCCGCTCCGCGTCTCCTTCATCACCGCGAACCCGAGCTCGTCGTCGCTGTCGGTGAGCTCGTGGTGGTCTGCGACCGAGTCGATGATCGTGCGCGACAGCTCGTTGAGCGTCGGCCGCGGACCGCCGGACCGGCGCTGGGCGCGCCCCCGGGCGAGGACACAACGTCCGACGACACCGAACGACACCGAGATCTCGTGGTCGGTCGACGACATCAACAAGTGGCACAGCTCGTCCACCGCGATGCGGAAGTCTTCGACCTCGTCGTAGTCGAGACCGGCCCGGACCGCAGCGTCGGCCGCCACGAGCCGAACCGTCCGCAGGTACTCGGAGTAGGGCGGGACGGTCAACCACACGTCCTCGCCCACGATCTTCAGGTCGTCCTGGATCCCCGCATCCATGCCGTGGTCCCCTCGTGGTCGGTTCGGCGGACAGCAGGGTGCCCGGATCGGCCGAGCCTGAAACCTCTCGTCTGCAGGGTCGTCGGACTGCCGAGGGTACGCCCGCGGCTGCCTATGCTCGGCCCCTCATGGAACCGAGCCGCGTCACCGTCACGTTTCCGGCGGTGCCCGAGTACCTGCGACTCGCCCGGATCGCCACCGCCGACGCCGCCAGCCGGGCGGGCCTCGACTACGAGGAGATCGACGACATCCGGATCGCGGTCAGCGAGCTGTGCAGCCTGCTGTCCGTCGATCCCGCGACGACCGTGACCCTCGCCTTCCAAGCCGGCGAAGGATCGCTGATCGTCGAAGGGGAGTCGCGCACCGGACGTGCCGCGATCACCCCGAACGAGCTCTCGGAGGCGATCGTGGCCGCGGTGACCGACGAGCACTCGCTCGTCACCGACGGCGGCGTCACGCGCTTCCGCGTGGTCAAGCGCGCTCGCAACGCCGCGCCGACCGACTGACCCCTGACTCAACTTCGTCCGGACGCGACGACGCAGGCTCAGCGGGGACTGGAGCCTGCGTCGTCCGGGCCGGGAGGGGCCGGCACCGTTCAACTGTGCCCGGGCCGCGAGGTCGATAAACCACCCTCGAGAAGATTTTCTCGAGGTCACCACTACAGTCGATCGATGCTGCTCAGGCGGCGGCTCCTGCTGCTCTTCGTCGCCATCGTCGCTGCAGTGTTGGCGCTCGGCGGGCTCATGGTCCTGACGTTGCGCGAAAGGGACGATGCGCAACAGAGGGAACGCCGGTTCTCGGTCGCGGTCGAGCGCGTCGCACAGCTGTCGACCGCGTACGCCGACCAGGAGACCGGCGAGCGCGGCTTCGTCCTCGCCAATGGCGAGCCTTCGTTCCTCGACCCGTACGACAACGGCCGTGTTGCGGCCCGACGGCTCGTGCCCCAGCTGAAGGCCACACTGGACACGTCCAGCCTTCGCGCGCAGCTCGAGCGGGTCACCGCGGCCATGAGCACGTGGCGCGCGCAGTCGGCCGACCACGAGATCGCGTTGACGAGCTCCGGTCAGTTGGCGCAGGCCCGCCAACTGGTCGCCGGCGGGGGCGGCAAGGCGTTGTTCGACAAGGTGCGCGCCGCGCAGGCGACGCTCACCCGTGAGGTCCAGGCCGAAGCGAACCACGCGCAACAGCACCTCGACGACGTCCGATCGCGCCTTTCCAAGCTCTTCGCCGCGATCGTGGTGGTCGCGGTGGTCGGCGCGGTGCTGGCCGGTTGGCTGATCCGGCGTTGGGTGACGCGGCCGATCGACCAACTCGCCGACGAGGTCCGACGCGTGCGCGGTGGCGCGCTCGACTCGCCGATCCGGATCCCGGGTCCGCCCGAGTTGGCGTCACTGGCCCTCGACATCGACGCGATGCGCGGCTACATCCGCCAGCAGCTCGTGGAGTCGGAGCGCTCGCGACAGGCCGTCGAACAGAGCGCGGCAGTGGTGCTCACGCTCCGTTCCGAGCTCGAGCCGGTGATCAGCGACATGCCCGACGGTTGGACAGTGGCCGGTCGTCTGCGTGCGGCCGAAGGCGTCGTTGCCGGTGACTGCTACGACCTGTTCGCGACGCGTGGGGGCGAGATCGCGTTGGTCGTCGTCGACATCGCCGGTCACGGCGCCACCGAGGGCATCCTCGCGCTGCGCTGCAAGGAGATGTTGCGCATGGCGCTGACGTCGGGGGCGACACCGGGGGAGGCGCTCGAGACGACCGCGGAGATCCTCGGCGACATGGGCGAGGAGGTGTTCCTGACCGCGTTCGTGGCCGCGATCGACACCAGCGACGGCACCGTGCGGTACGCGAACGCCGGGCACCCTCCGGCCTACATCGTCGGCGACGACTCGGCGGTGGCGCTCGAACCGACCGGCCCGCTGGTCGGCCTGCTGGTGCCCGGGTGGAAGACCGCGGAGGTGACGATGGCGCCCGGCGACAACCTCTGCGCCTACACCGACGGTCTCATCGAGACCCGCAACGTCGACAACGAGTTCTTCGGACCCGAACGACTGGTGGAGATGCTCCAGGGTGCTCGCTGTGCCGAGGCCCCCGCCGTGGTGAAGCGCTGCATCGACGAGGTCGAGTTGTTCTCACCCGACGGACTCCGCGATGACGCGACGATCGTCGTATTGTGTCGAGCTGAGTAGTCCGCGAATGACACGACGAAGGGCGAGTGCGTGGCCGACCTGGTGCTGGAGTCCCGAGAATCCGACGACGGCGCTGCGGTCGTGGTGCGGGGCGAGGTCGACATGGCCACCGCGCCGCAGCTGCGCGACACGCTGTTCGCGTTGGTCGACGGTGGGGCGACCCGCATCGCACTCGACTGCCGCGGGCTCGATTTCCTCGACTCTTCGGGGATCGGCGTCCTCATCGCGGTGCGCAAGCGCCTCGGCGACGACGGCTCGCTGACCCTCGAGGCGCCACCCGCCCACGTGCGCAAGGTGCTCGAGCTCACCGGTGTGAGCGAGCACGTCACGATCACGTCGTAGACGGCACCTCGCCGACGAGCACCTCGCACCACACGGCCTTGCCCGAGGGCGTCGCCTCGACGCCCCACGACGACGCGAGTTGCTCCACCAGTGCCAGGCCGCGTCCGGTGACCGCGTCGGATTCGTAGTGACGGAGCGCGGGCTGTTCGTCCGACTCGTCCTCCACGCGGATCCGCACGCTGCCGCGGCCGCGACTCCAGCGTGAGCAGCAGTGGTGTGCGCGCGTGCAGGATCGCGTTGGTGACCAGTTCGGTCACGAGCAGCGCGACGGTGTCGAGCGTGTCACTCGAGCACGACTCCTCCAGCCGTTCACGTGCGAGCGCGCGCGCCCGAGTCGCGCTCGAGGGTTCCGGAGGCAGATCGACGGAGAGCACCCGGATCGATCCTAACGACGTCGGATCGGGTCAGTCGGCGTCTTCGGCGTCGTGCTCGATCTCCGTGATGGAGCCCTCGGTGAAGAGGTAGGTGCGCAGGTGCCGGTCGAGCGCCGAGTCGCGGCGACGCAGCCACTCGAGGAGCATCGCCGCGTGCTCCTTCTCCTCGTCACGATGGTGCTCCAGGATGGCCGCCAGCTCGGGGTCGTCGGTCGCATGGGCGCGCTGGTTGTACCAGTCGACGGCCTCGAGCTCCTCCTGGATCGACACCACCGCACGGTGGACGTCGATCACCTCCGCGCCGAGACGCGCCTCGGTCTCGTGCAACCCCGTGCTCGCTCCGGCCATGCGCAAGGCCGTACCCCGCGTGTCGACTGCGGAAACGCCGCGTCGTCGGCCGCATCGAGGAACGCGTGCTCAGCAGTTGGACGGCGCGGGCGTCCCGGCGAGACGGGCCTGCATCCACTCGAGCACGTCCTTCTCGGCCGCGGCGTTCTCTTCGTAGTGGTCCTTGCCGGAGAACGTCTGGTAGTCGACGGTGTTGCCGAGCGCGCACGCCTTCTTCACGTACTGGTCGGTGAACACCTTGTAGACGACGTCGTCGGAGAGGCCCTGGTACACGAGCATCGGCGCCGCGGTCGGGACCCTGCCCGCGGTGTCGGCGGCCATGAGCTCGGGGAAGGGTGGGACCGCGGACGGGTTGTGTGCGATCACCTTGTCGACCGGTTGCTTGAACGCGTCGAGCACGGCGCCGTAGCACTTCTGGTCGACGATCTTGGTCTGCTCGAGCCCGGCGGGGGTGAGCACGTCGGCGATCTTGGCCTCGGGGTGCGCGGCCGCGAGGCCCAGGAGGCCCATCACCGCGAACCCGAGGGTCTCGGGGATGGTGGCGGCGGCCGGGAACATCGCGCTGGCGTCGGTGACCGGTGCACCCGAGACGACACCCTGCAGGTCGAGGTCGGGTGCGTACGTGGGCTGGATCTCGCCGGCGAACAACGCGGCCTGTCCACCCTGCGACTGGCCCCACACGAACGTCTTGTCGTTGGCACCGGTCTCGCGGATCTGCTGCGCCGCCCTCGCGATGTCGAGCACGCCGCGGGCCTCGCTCTCGCCGACGAGGTAGGGGTGCGTGCCCGGCGTGCCGAGACCTTCGTAGTCGGTCGCGACCACGACGTAGCCCTGCGCCACGACCTTCCCGATCGACGGCAGCAGCGACACCATGTCGGCGCGGCGCGACGGTGCGCACTGGTCGGCGATGCCGTGGGTGCCGTGAGCCCAACTGATCACCGGGCGTCCACCCGCGGGCGCGGCGTCGGTCGGCGCGACCACGACGCCCGACACCGCGATGTCGGAACCGTCGAGCGCCTGCGAGTGATAGAGGACCTTCCAGGCCTGCGCGCCCGGGATCGCCTTGAACGGCGCACTCCAGATGAGCTTGCCGGGTGCCGCCTCGGGGAGCGGGTCCGGTGGGAGATAGAACGCGCGCCCGGCGGGCGCCTTGCGCGGTGATTCCTTCGGTGCGGCCGCGAGCGGTGCGGCCGCGAACACGACTGCCGCGGTCGTCACCAACGCGATCGTGAGCATTCCCCGGCGGACGCGCGCGCGTCGGGACGCCGCTCGCGCGCCTTCTGCCCCGTCCAGTCCACCGAACGCCCGTTCACGAAGGAGATGCCTTCCGCGTGCCCTGTTCCCCAGGAGTCCCGGGTCCTGCCCCAACTCCTGCTCCGGTGACCGGATCGGCACGTTGAGACAGCATCTTGACCCCTCGGTGGACCAGACTCGCGCACCCCGCCCCGCCACGACTGTCAGGACACCGATGCGCAGAATCCGATCCGTCGTGGCCCGGTCGGAGGGCAAGGTCCAATTCATACCACTCGGGGAGCTCTGGGCGGTTTCGGGAGTTCTCGCGGACACGTTCCCGCTCGATCGCCAGCTGGCCCGGGCGCCCCGGCGGGCCCGCCAGCTGTCGAACTGGACGCGGTTGGTGCTCGTCGATCGGGCGCTCAGCGACCCCGAGCGCACCGCGGTGCTCACGCTCAACGACACCCCGTGGGTTCCCGCGGTCGTGGTCGCCGTGCTCGCCGCCGCCGTCGCGCCTCGCCTCCCGCGGTGGCTGCGCGTCGCGCTCTTCGGTGGGGCAGTCGCATGGGTCGTGCGGGGCCAGCGGGCGTCGCGCTTCGTGGCGATGCGGCGCGAGCTCCGAGCGCGTGGCACCCGGCGCTCTGCTGGTCGCCGACTTCGTGGCCCTCGAACCGGGTGCGGGCATGCGCTGGGTCGGCGACGCTGCTCGACAGCCATCGGCGACGCGTTCCCCTTCGTCGCATTGCTGCCGGCGTCAGGCGACGCTCGTCGCGATGCCGCGCGGTGAACGGCTCTACGTGCGCCGGCTCGGGTTCCGGCGCGTCAGCGAGACGGATCGCCGGTGGCCAGACGGTCACCGTGCTCGTACGCGCGGCTGAGACGTCAGTCTTCGGAGCGGACGCCGCGCAGCCCGAACCACGCGAGCTCGGCGACCCACGCCGGCGAGCTGATCGGGTGTCGTGCGGGCCGTCGGGATCGGTGAGCGCGTGGCGGCTGATCCCCTCGGCCATGCCGACCAGCGCGTGCGCGAGCACCATGCGGTGCTCGGGCGAGCCGTGGATCTCGATCAGCGTGCTGACGGCCGCGGCGGCGTCGTCGAGGACACGATCGACCACGTCGGCGAACTCGGGGTCGTTGCGAGCCGACGCACCGAAGAGCAGTCGGAACGCAGCCCGGTCGCTCTCGACGAAGCCGAAGTAGGCCGCGAACCCCACTTCGACGCGCGCCGCGTTCGGTCTCCACGCTCGCCGTCGCTTCGGTGAGCACCTCGAGCAGGCGGCCACCCACGTCCTCGAGCACGGCGACGAACAGCGCTCGCTTCGACACGAAGTGCTGGTAGAAGACCGGCTTCGTCACGCCCGCAGCCATGCGCGAGGTCGTCCATCGCGGTGGCGTGGAAGCCGCGGTCGGCGAACTCCACGCACGCCACGTCGAGCAGCTGCCGGCGCCGCTCGTCGGGAGCGAGCCGCGTCGGGAGACGCGGCGAGGCGCCGTCACCCCCGGGTACTCGACTTCAGCGGCATCTCGTAGCGGTTCGTCACTCCGAAGTTGCCGTCCCAGAGCTCGTCGACCCGAGCGACCTCGTCGGCGGTGAGCGGCAGGTCGCTGGCAGCCGAGTACTCGCGGACGTCGTCGACGTTCACGCAGGTGGGGAGGACCGTCGTGAACGCGGGGTTGGCGAGGATGCCGGCGATGGCGGCCTGACCGACGGTGCGGCCGGTGCCCTCCCACAGGAACGACGAGCGTCTCGGCCTTGTCGAAGTTGTCGAGCATGTTGTCGCGGTTGCGATGCGAGCGGTGGTCTTCGGGCGGGAACACGGTGTCGCGCGTGATGCGACCCGAGAGCGTGTCCGACGCGTGCGGCACGCGCGAGATGAGCCCGACGCGACCGTCGGCGACCGCGGGCTCGGCCGCGAACGTGCGACCCGGCTCCTGCTCGAGCACGTTGAACACCGTCTGCAACGACACGATGTCGCGGTTGCGCAGCGCTTCGAGTCCTTCGTCGACCCACCCGATGGCGGGGCCGAGCGCGACGCCGAGCTCGCGCACCTTCCCCTCGACGCGGAACTTCTCGAGCTCCTCCCACAACCCGTCGCTGCGGATGGGCTCGATGCGCGTGTTGTGCAGCTGGTAGAGGTCGATGTGGTCGGTGCCGAGTCGCTTCAACGACGCCTCGAGCTGGAGCCGGATCGACGCCGGCTCCCAGTCGAACGGGCGCTCGGACTGGCCGGGGAACTTGCGCGCGGCTTCGATGTCGTAGCCGCACTTGGTGGTGAGCACGATCTCGTCGCGCTGCGCCTTCAGCACGTCGGCGAGCAGCTCCTCACCGAAGCCGCCGTCGCCGTAGACCGGCGCGGTGTCGATGAAGTTGATCCCGGTGTCGAGCGCGGCGTGCAGGAGTCCCTGCTTGTCCTCGACGACGCCCCACCAGTCGCTGGCGAGGGTCCAGACTCCGAAGCCGACCTCCGAGACCTCGAGGTCACTCCGGCCGAAGCGGCGGTAGCGCACGGTGGCTCCTTTTCGCCTGCAGACGGTGCGGCGCGAAATCTAATGCCGCGGCGCGGGAGGCTCCCCACCGGCGCGGCGGATCGCGGCGTCGCGGTCTTCGCGCTCGGCGGCGCGGAGTCCGTAGCCGAGCACGATCGGGACCGGGAGCACGACGCAGGCCGCGATGAGCGCGACGACGGTCACGGTGGTGACTCCCGAGGGGAAGCCGGTCGCCGCGGCGACCACGAACGCGACCACCGCGAGCAGCAACAGCCCGTATCCCACCCGCTTGGCCAGTCCGACCCAACGGGCGATGCGGGCCCGGCGGACGACGACCGGATCCTCGGTCAGGCGTCACCACGAGCCCCATCCTGCGCCACGGAAGGCGTCGTCGATGCGTCGGGGCAGGTCGGCGAGCGAGCAGTGCGGACGCACCCGTTCGACGTTGGCCTCGAGCACGGCGGGATCGGGCGTCGCGCAGCCAGGCCTGCACGCCGTCGACGTCGTCGATGGAGAGGAGGTGCACGCCGAAGCCGCGCAGCTCGTCGAGCACCGGGTAGTGGCCGACGGCGATCGGCCGGCGGTGCGCGATCGACTCGATGACGGGATTGCCGAAGCCCTCCCACGTCGACGGGAAGAGGATGAGGTCGGCGGCCGCGTAGGCGTCGGGTGCGCTCGCGGCCCGACCGACCGTCACCGGTACCTCCGACTCGGCGACGAGACGGGCGAACACGTCGTCGTATCCGTCCTCCGCAGGACCGGTGATCCAGAGCCGAAGGTTCCGTTCGGGCTCGCGACGCGCGAGCTCGGCCGCGAACTCGATCGCCGCCGGGATGTTCTTGCGCGGGATCGCGCGAGTCGGTTGGAGCAGCACGACGTCGCTCGGTGCGAAGCCGAACTCGACGCGCGTCGCGATCGCGGTCGCCGCGTGCCGGGTCGAGGTCGAACGCGTTGCGCAGCGTGATCGCGTCGAAGCCGCGGTTCGCGAGCTGCACGCGCGAGTGATCGTTGATCGTCACGTGCAGCGAGTTCGGGTCGGTGCGGCGGCACGTTGGGAGGTGTCGGGAGCCCGGCGCGTTGCCACGGGAGGTCGTGGTGGTGGAACACCACGCGGCCGTCGTGCGCGTCGAGCACGCTCGCCGCGAGCGCCGCGGCATCAGGGTTGATCGGGAGCGAGCAGAGGTTCTCGACGATCACGAGGTCGACGCCCGCGAGGGCCGCTGCGAGCTCGTCCGGCGCGGGCGTGGTGTCGTCGGGTGGGTCGATGGCCAGGAAGGGGAGCGCGACGTCGTCGGCGCCGGGTCTCGTCGTCGAGCTCGCCCGCGACTCGCCGCACCGAGAACCCGAGCTCGTGCAGCGCCCACTCCCACTTGCGGGTCTCGACGGCCACGCCGTCGGCGCCGCCGAGCCGGTACGAGAGTTGGACGGCGAGTCGGCGGCATCAGCCCCGAGGTTCGCGCGGATCTCCGCGCGATGGCGGATCAGCCCGGCGTGTGACCGCGCTCGGCGCGGGCGAGACGGCGGTTGGTGGCGTCGAGCAGCGCGCGCGCAACGGCGTCGTCGCGATCGCGCCGCACCACCGCCGATCCGGACACCACGAGCTCGGTGGGAGGGTCGACGTAGACGACGGTGACGATGGCGACGCGGTTGCTGCCGATCCGGCTGATCTCCGCACTGGAGATGTGGATCGCCTCGGCCGCGGGCTCGCCCTGACGCACCGCGTCGAGTGCGGCCGCGGCGACGAGTTGCGGTCGTGCCGCAGTCGCGACCGATCCTTCCGCGTAGCCGGTGAGCTCGCGGTCGTTCTCGACGAGCACGACCCGAACCTGGGCGCGCAGGCCGACCGCTTCGATGTTGATCGCGCCCACTCGCGCGCGCGCGACTCGGCGCGGGGGAGCTCGATGCCGACGGGTTGGTTCTGGTCGTTCGTGTTGAGCTGCGCGACCGACACGATGCGGTGGTCGAGCTCGATGCCGAAGACGGTCTGCGCGACGGCGCGGACGTCGCGGACGGTCTGCTTCGCCGGCTTGCTCGGGTCGGCCAGGACGTGGACCTCGATCGGGCGTCCCGACCGGTCGCCGACCACTCGAACGGCGTGGACACCGCTCAGGCGGCAGAGCTCGTCCTCGAGGTCTCGGAGTTCGGCCGCGGGGTTTCGGTCCCCCTCGGACGACAATTCGTCGTTCGACCACTCACCCGGCATGGCGACCCCGTCACTCCCCGAGGGCCCGGAGCCCCCGCCCGGGCACAGCATACGGCCATCCGACCACGCAGCGTGGGGGCCGCGCGTTGCCGATGTTACCTGTGGGGCTTGCGTGGCGATCGGATCCAGGTGAAACTATGCGTTCCTTTCGTCCGGAGGAGGAAGTCGAACTGTCTCGGGGTGGAGACGGCAGGGCCTCGGCCTGAAATCAACGAGTCACCTGAAGCGAAGCGAGACGTCCGTAGGGCTCACAGCGTTGCCCACGCGGGAGAACTCATGTTTCAGGGGGTCTCGTGCAAAAGGCCATGGTTCGCGTTGCGGCCGGCACGTCAGCATTGGTCGCAATGCTGCTCGCCGGTGGCGCTATCAAGTGGAAGTAGCGAACACCGCTTGTGCTGAGGCCCTGCCTTCTCTACCTATGCGACTATGCACTGAGTACACCAGGAAAAGATCCGTATCGGTCGTCGTGGTCGGTCTGATCGCCACGGCTGGATTTGTCGCGCTCGCGCTTGTTTGCGCTCCAAGTGATCTTTCCAGCGACGTCGTTGCCGCGCTCATCGTCCTCGGTGTTCTGGCGGTGTTCGCGACGAATGCTCGATGTCATCGCGCGAGCGAGTATCGGCATGAGCGGCAGCGTGATGGTGTTTGTTGCCTCGATCATCGTGTTCGCGCAGTACTCGTTCTTCCTCGGGCCGGCACTGATCGGACTCATCGCTGCGGTCTTCGATTTTGATCATCTGCGCAAGCGTGAGTTCGAGAAGATCCTCGTTCAACTGTGCATCGGACGCGCTGTCGCTCATGGGCGCAACAGCAGTGTTCTTCTTGATTGCGCAGGCGAACGCGATCAGACCACGCGCTGAGCCTGGCGGCTCGCGGTCACAGCGGCGGCCGTCACATACCTCGTGCTGAACGCTGTCTTCGTGTCGCTTCCCGGTCGCACTAATGGCCGAAGAGTCCTACTCGACGGTGTTCCGCGAGGGCGTTTCGTTCAACGTCGGCGCGTTTCCGTTTGCGTTGCTGGGGTTGGGGCTCGGGTGGGTGTACCTCGAGCTCGGTGCGGCGGTCGTCCCGCTGCTCGTCGTCCCGATCTTGATCGCGCGCTCGACGTTCGCCAGCTACCTCGAGCTGAAGGCGGGCCAGGAGCAGACCATCGAGACGCTGATCCTCGCCCTCGAGGCGAAGGACCGCTACACCGCCGGTCACGCGCAGCGCGTCGCCACGTTCTCGCGAGTACGTCGGTGCCGAGCTCGCCTTCGGCCAGCGGCGCATGGAACGCCTCCGCTACGCGGCGCTCATGCACGACATCGGCAAGCTCATCGTGCCGAACCAGCTGCTCAACAAGCCGGGTCGTCTCACCGAAGCCGAGTTCGAGCGGGTGAAGCGCCACGAGGTCGTGTCGGTCGAGCTGCTGCACCGCATCGACTTCCTCGCTCCCGTCGCCGGTGACACCACCACCGAAGCCGCCAACGCCGCGGTCGACGGCAACGGCCTGATCGAACCGGCGATCATCCACGTCGCCGACGCCTTCGACGCCATGACCTCGACCCGCTCGTACCGGCGGGCGCTCAGCCAGGAGACGGCGTTCGCCGAGCTGCGCGACGGCGCGGGCACGCAGTTCAACGCCGAGTGCGTCGAGGCGCTCATCGCCGCCATCGAGACGCCGCGGCGAGCACTACGGCGCCGGCCACGAGGTCGACGAGCACGAGTGGGAAGTCGCTCCGCCGGAAGCCGGGACCGGTTCGGCCGGCCTCGGTCACTTCGTGGCCGACGAGCTCGTTCCCGAGGAGCAGGCGGCAGGGTCGTGAGACGCTGGGCGCGGGTGCTGTCCTCGTGCTCGGGGGCGCGGCGGTCGCTGTCGGGATCGAGATCGCCCATCCGGGCAGCCCCTGGTCGCCGCTCGCGGTCATCGGCGGCGCCATCGCCGCCGGAGAGCTGATCGAGCTGAAGCCGCCGCTCGCGCGCGGCGCTTCCGATCTCGTTCGCGTTCATGGTCGTGCTGGCGCGACGAGGCGTCGGTGCAGGACGCGGCGCTCGTGCTCGTCGTCGCCGAGCTCGCCACGTTCCTCGTTCGCTCCGAGCCGACGTCGGTCGAAGGTCGGCTTGGCCTTGTTCGTCGAGCGGCTCGTCGAGGGCCTCGCGGCGGTGCTCGTGTTCCACGGCATGGCCGACGCGCTCGGCGACGCCGTCCACCGTCGAAGCTGCTCTTCGCGCTCGGCGGTCGCCGCGCTCGCGCCGATCGTCGATCGCCGAGATCGCGCGCATGGTGCGCGAACGCAGCCTTGGCGATCTCGGCGCACGGGCGCATGGCCGACGTCGCGCTCGTCACCAGCGCGACGCTCATGGCGATCAGCGCGATGGGCGTCGAGCGGCAGCGGCGGCATGGGCCTGTGGGGCCCCGCGGTGTTCACCATCCCGCTGCTCGCGGCGTGGTACTCGTACGAGCACCTCGAAGTGATCCGCCGCACCTACGACCAGACCATCCGCGCGCTCGGCGCCGCGCCCGAGCTCGGCGGCATGGTGCGCGACGGGCACGCGGAGCGGGTCGCCGACGCTCGCGGTGGCGATCGGCGGCGCAGCTCGGCTTCTCGCGCCACGAGCTCGACGCAGCTCGAGACCGCCGCGCTGCTGCACCACCTCGGCCAGGTCTGCCTCGACGAGCCCGACGACGGCCGCCCGCCCGAGCCGGTCTCGGTGGCGCAGGCCGGTGCCACCATCCTGCGCGGCACGCCAGCTGCTCGCGCCCGCCGGCGACATCATCGCGGCCGAGTGGATGCCGTACCGCGCAGAACGTGTCGTCACGCCCGTCGGTGATGTCGGGTCAGATCCTCAAGGTCGCGAGCGCGTTCGACGAGCTCTCCGACGGTCACGCCGACCGTGCCGGCCTCGCGCTCGAAGCGCTGTGCTCGGCGCCGGAGTACCTCTACGACGTGCGCGTCCTCGCCGCGCTCGAGATGGTGCTCGACCGGCGCGGTCTGCTCGACGATCAGCTCGTGCTGAGCCGTCCGCGGTCGCCGGCGCGAGCCGCCACGCCGACGCGGGCACGCGGCTGCCCTCGAAGCACAGGTCGACGATCCCGAGCGCGATCACGATGTCGCCGATCGAGAACTGCTGGTTCGGGAACCCCGGCGCGGTGAGCACGTCGCCGAGGAACGCCAGGAGATCGTCGTCCTCCTGCGGGCCGGTGCTTCACCGTCTGCTCGATCGGGACGTGCACCTCGCTGCCCGTTGCGCTCGTGCACGTCGTCCTTCGTGGGCATGCCCTGGTTGAGCGCGATCACGAGCACGTTGAGCGCCACGCCGATGGCGATCAGCGTCATGCCCGCGCACCGATCGGTTCAGCGAAGCAGAACGACGAGGATCGCCACGTAGGAGACGAGCAGGATCGCGAACCCGAGGTTCTCGATGCGGTCCTTCGGGAACTTCGACGACCTCGAGCACGATCTGGATGGCGAGGCCGAGGAGCAGCAGCCACAGCATCCGGAACTTGCAGGCGGCTCAGACGCTCGAAGCTGCCCTTCGTGGCGACGACCACGATGATCGCGAGGACGATCGTCGCCGCGAAGAAGATCACCGCACCACGGTACCGAGGGCGACGCGGAACCGCAGGTATCCTCCCGCGCATGTACGAGTTGCGGTCGTCGAGCGAGGGCACCGTCATCCGCGTCGAGGTCGACGAGGGCCAGATGGTCGGCGAGGACGACGAGATCGCGGTGCTCGACACCGAGTCGGGTCGCGTCGTGGTCATCACCGACGTGCCGGGTGTGGTCCGCGAGCTCTACGTCGAAGCCGGGCTACCCGGTCACGCCGGGCAAGGTCATCGCGCTGATCGACGAGTCGTGACGCTCGCGGACGATCCGCGAGGCCGGTCAGTAGTTCGACGGCAGCAGCCGCTCGAGGTACGTGTAGGCGACGAACAGCGCGGCGAGGAACGGGAGCACGCCCACGAACCACGTCGTCCAGCGCGGGTGGCGGTGGAACAGGAGCCACCACAGCAGCCCGATCGCCAACGCGATGCGCCCCAGAGGATCGTCGGCGTGCGCGACGACGACTCACCGGACAGCCCGCCGATGGTCGTCGGCCTGCTTGCCGCCCTTGACCTTGGCGGGCGGCAGCGGCGCGGCCTGCCCGGCGGGAGCTGCAGCTGGGCCTTGATGATCAGGCGTTGCTCGGCCGAGTACTTGGGGTTGCAGGTCGTCAGAGTGAGGGTGGCGAGCTGGTGACCGGGGCGCGCCGGATCGGGCGTCGGATCGAGCACGCTGACCTCGCTCGGGTCGACCACGCGTTGCTCGGTGACCTTGTAGTGGAAGTCGCCCTGCAGGGTGACCACCCGGACCTCGTCACCGATGCCGAGTTGGTCGAGGTCGCCGAACGGATGGTCGTACGTCGTGCGGTGACCGGCGATCGCGCTGTTCCCCTCGTGCCCCGGCATCTGCGTGGTCGGATAGTGCCCGGGCCCCTTGCGCAGGTCGTCGACGTTCACGCCCTCGACCACGCACTTGTCGATGCCGATCTTGGGGATGAGGATGCGGCCGACCACGTCACCCTCCGGCGGTGCCGCGAAGCGGCGCCAGCGTGGGGGGCGAAACGACCGGATCGTCGGACCCCGGCGTCGTCGTGGTGGTCGGGGACGTCGTGGTCGTGGTGCTGGTGGCGGCTGCTCGCTGCTGCTCGTGGAACTGGTCCTGGAGGTCGCTCTGGGCTTGCGCCGTGTACAGACCGGTGCCCCAGAGCTGGTAGGCCACGAACAGGAGCAGCAGCAGCCCGACGGTCACGAGCGCGCGTCCGACGGCTCCGAGCACCTGGCGCATGGACTGCGAGGCTAACGCTCACGCTTTCACACGGGCGTTCGCTGCTCGCCGAGTTGCTCCACCGATCGACAGCCTGGCGAGCGCTCACGCTCTGCGGCTCTCGCGTCGCCGGTTCGACCGCTCTCGGCCACCGTCCGTAGACTCCCAGCCGTCCGAAATCTCGGAGGCGAAATCCCGGAGGCGAGAGTGCCTGCCGTCGTCCGTTGCCGCTCCGCCGTCTGCCTTCTCGGGCGTTTCCCGGCGCTAGCCGGAGTCGACCTCGATGCGTCCACCGGCGAGATCGTGCTGCTCACCGGCGCCAACGGCGCGGGCAAGACCACGCTGCTCCGGCTCCTCGCGGGCCTCGTGCCCCTGTACTCGGGCGAGGCCATGGTGCTCGACCACGACCTCGCGGTCGACCGCAAGGGGCGCTCGGCGCGACCTCGCACTCGTCGGTCACGAGACCTTCTGTTACGACGACCTCACCGTGCGCGAGAACCTGCACTTCGCCGCCCGCGCCGCCGGGTGTGACGACGCCGACGCCGACACCGCGCTCGAGCGGCTCGGCCTCACCCGCCAGGCCGACGTGGTGCACCGGCGTTTGTCGATGGGGCAACGCCGCCGCCTCGCGGTCGCGGTGGCGCTCTCGCGCGATCCCCGACTGCTCCTGCTCGACGAGCCGCACGCCGGCCTCGACGCCGAGGGGCGTGAGTTCCTCGACGACGTCGTGCGCGCCGCGCCGGCCGAGGCGCGCACCGTGCTGCTGGCGTCGCACGAGCTCGACCACGCACGTGGCCTGGCCACTCGCGAAGTCGTGATCACCGCCGGCCAGGCCCACCTCGGACCCGTCGGTCCGGTCGGCGACGTGCAACGAGTCGACCGATCGGGGTGTGGCGTGACCCTGTGGCGCGAGGTGCGGCTGGTCGCGGGCAAGGACCTGAGGATCGAGGGGCGGACGCGGGTCACCGCGCAGCAGATCATCCCCTTCGGGCTGATCGTGCTCCTGCTGTTCGCGTTCGCGCTCGACCCCGACCGCGGGATCCTGCGTCGGGCCGCGCCCGGGCTCTTCTGGGTGACCGTGCTGCTGGCCTCGCTGCTGGCGGTGTCGCGGTCGTTCGGCATCGAGGCCGACAACGGCGCCCGCGACGGACTCCGCCTCTCGGGGCTCGACGGTCCCGCGCTCTTCCTGGGCAAGGCCGCCGCCATCGCGGTGCAGTTGCTCGCGCTCGAAGTGGTGCTGGCGGCGACGGTGGTGCTGGTCTACGGCATCGAGCTGAACACGCTGGTCCCCCTGATCCTGGCCACCCTGGCCGCGACCGTCGGCGTGGCGGCCACCGGTACCCTCTACGGCGTGCTCGCCGCAGGGGTGCGGGTGCGCGAGACCTTGGTGCCGGTGCTCCTGCTCCCCGTGGTGGCGCCGGTCCTCCTCGGAGCCACCCGAGCCTGGGAAGCGGCGATCGACGGCATACCGTCGGACGCATGGCCCTGGGTGGCGCTCCTGGCGGTGTTCGCGCTGCTCTTCACGGCGATCGGGATGCTGGCGTTCGGCCCGCTCCTGGAGGAAGCATGAGCGAGGACGAGACGAGCGTGAACGACGGGACGACCCTGCTGAAGCCCCAGCTGAGCAAGGTGCTCGGTTGGCTGGCACTGGTGTCGATGATCGTCCTCGCGCTGTTCGGGCTCTGGGGCGCACCCAGGACGCGGTGCAGGGCGACGCCCAGCGACTCATGTACCTGCACGTGCCCGCGGCGTGGATCGCGTACCTCGCGTTCGGCGTCACCGCGCTCGGCTCCGCGCTGTGGCTGTGGCCGCGCACGCGCGCGACGGTCTGGGACCGCCTCGCCGGCGCGTCGGCCGAGCTCGGAGTGATCTTCACCGCGCTCACGCTGATCCTCGGCTCGTTGTGGGGTCGTCCGGTGTGGGGTGTGTGGTGGGCATGGGACGCGCGCCTCGTCACGACCGCGGTGCTGTTCTTCCTCTATCTGGGATACCTCGCCCTGCGTCGCATTCCGGCCGCGCCCGAAGCGCGCGCGAAGCGGTGCGCGATCGCCGCGCTCATCGCGTTCGTCGACGTGCCGATCGTGCACTTCTCGGTGAACTGGTGGCGCACGCTGCACCAGCAGGGCACGGTGTTCAACGATCGGCTCGACGCCAAGATCCACGGCGTGATGGCGTTCACGCTCTGGTTCGGCGTGCTCGCGTTCACGCTCGTGTTCTTCTATCTGCTCGACAAGCGCTTCCACCTGCTCGCGCTCGACGAAGACCGCGAGGAGCGCGAGGTGCAAGAGGCCATCGCCGAGCGCGTCGGGGCGCGTGACGCATCGTGCGTGAACTTCGCCGAGTACGTCATCACCGGTTGGGTGCTCACGTTCGGGGTGCTCGCCGCCTACTGGCTCTGGATCGTCCAACGCACGAAGCGCGCGGAACGGTCGCGAGGCCAGGAGTGACGACGGTCGCCTCGCCCCCCGCGGCTCCTGCACCTCGCCCCCAGCCCAAGCGGCGCGGTCGCTACATCGTCGCGATCGGCGGCTGTGTCGTCGCGGTCGTCGCGATCATCGTGCTCGGCTTCGCGCTCTCCGAGAACGTCGTGTACTTCCGCACCGTCACCGAAGCGGTGCACAACCGCAAGGACGAGGGCACGTCGCGCTTCCGCCTCGCGGGAGGCGTCGTGAAGACCAGCGTCCATCCCACGCAGAACGGCGTGGACTTCCTGGTCACCGACGGCAAGCACACCGTCGCCGTCCACCACGACGGCGACACCCCCGCGCTGTTCAAGCCCGGCGCGCCGGTCGTGGTCGAGGGACACTGGGCGTCGAAGGCATCCAACGCGCCGTTCCTGTCCGACCGCATCCTCATCCGTCACGGCGCCGACTACACCCCGCCGAAGGTCAACACCGACAAGGCGTCGGGCTCGTGAGGACGTTCGTGAGGACGGCTGCGTGAAAGCTGCGCTCGGATACGCCGCCGTCGCCTTCGGCGGGGGCGCCGCGGTCGTCGGCATCACCGCTCTCCTCGCCGGACTGCAGCTGCACGACGCGTTCCTGCTGCGCCTGGGACGCCGGTGTGTGTACGCCGTCCTCTTCTTCGCGGTCGCCGCCGCGGGGGTGATGGAGTGGGCGCTGATCAGCCACGACTTCTCGTTGCGCTACGTGGCCGAGAACAACGCCACCGGGACGCCGCTGCTCTACACCATCACCGGGTTGTGGGCCGCGCTCGAGGGGTCGATCCTCCTGTGGGCCGTGATCCTCGGCGGCTACCTCACCTTCGTGGCGTTCAAGTTCCGCAAGCGCGAGCAGGACCCGCTCGTGGCGGTGGCGATCATCACCGGGCTCGTCGTCGCCCTGTTCTTCTCCGCGCTGATGCTCGGACCCGCCAACCCGTTCCGCGAGATGTCCACGGTGCCGTTCGACGGTCGAGGACCGAACCCGCTCCTGCAGAACCACGTGCTCATGGCGTTCCACCCGCCGATCCTCTATCTCGGCTACGTGGGGTTCACCGTCCCCTTCATGTTCGCCATCGCCGCGCTCGTCACCGGCCGCTTCGGTGAGGGCTGGCTGTCCGACACGCGCCGGGCGACGCTCGTCGCGTGGGGGTTCCTCACCGTCGGCATCATCCTCGGCGCGTGGTGGAGCTACGAGGTGCTCGGGTGGGGCGGCTTCTGGGCGTGGGACCCGGTGGAGAACGCGTCGTTCCTCCCGTGGCTGACCGCCACCGCGTTCATCCACTCGGTGATCGTGCAGGAACGCCGCGGCATGTTGCGGGTCTGGAACCTGTCGCTGGTGATCGCGACGTTCTGCCTCACGATCCTCGGCACCTTCCTCACCCGCTCCGGCGTGATCGACTCCGTGCACGCGTTCACGCAGTCCGACATCGGCCCGTGGCTGCTCACGTTCTTCGGCGTGGTCGCCGCCACCGGCATCGGTCTCATCGCCTGGCGCGGCGACCGGCTCCGCGCGCCGGGACGCATCGACTCCGCGGTGTCGCGCGAGTCGGCGTTCCTGATGAACAACCTGCTCTTCGCCGCGCTCGCGTTCGTCGTGTTGCTCGGCACGGTGTTCCCGCTCATCGCCGAGGCGCTGCGCGGCAGCCGGCTGTCGGTGGGGGAGCCCTACTTCGACCGCATGGCCACGCCCATCGGACTCGCGCTGCTGTTCCTGATGGCGGCGGCACCGGCGTTGCCGTGGAGGGCGACCAGCGGTGAGGTGGTGCGCCACCGGTTGCTGATCCCCGCGTGGATCGGCGGGCTCACCATGCTCGCGGCGGTGATCCTCGGCGCGCGCGGCCTGGCCGAGATCCTCGCCTACGGGCTCGGCGCGTTCGCGACGGCAGGCATCGTGCGCCAGTTCGTGCTCGGCATCCGCGGCCGACGGCGCGCGCTGGGCGAGTCGCGCGTGGTCGCGCTCGGACGCGCCACGCGCTCGAACCCGCGGCTGTACGGCGGCCTCGTCGTGCACTTCGGCGTGGTGCTGATCGCGGTGGTGCTGGCGGCGTCGTCGGCCTACGGCGCCAACCGCGACGTGAGGCTGAAGAAGGGCGAGTCGGCCACCGTGTCCGGCTACACCGTCAAGTACCTCGCCTCGCACACCGAGCGCAGCGACCAGAAGATCACGTACTCGGCCGACATCAAGGTGACCAAGGGCGACCGCGTCCTCGGCACCTATGCGCCTGCCATCTCGACGTACCCGAACAGCACCGAGGGCATCGGCACGCCGTCGGTGCACACCGGACTCGTCGACGACGTGTACCTGACGCTGGTGTCGTCACCCAACGCGCAGCGCGAGATCACGCTCGGCGTACGCATCAACGCGCTCATCGTCTGGCTCTGGATCGGTGGAGCCTGCATGGCGCTCGGCACGATCCTCGCGTTGGCGCCGCGGCTGCGACGCCGGCCCAAGTCCATTCCGTCCGACGACCTCGCGCCGACGCCCGTCGCGGCCCGGGACGAAGGGTCGGAGCCCGATGCCGCGAGGAGGTGCCGGTGTGAAGCATCCCGCTCGCATCGCCGCGCTCGCCGTCGCGCTGGTCGTCGTCGTCTTCGGGGTGGTGCTCGCCCTCAACGTCGGCAGCGACCCGCAGCAGGACGCGCAGCAGAGCCACCTGGTCGGGAAGGCGGCGCCCGCGTTCGACCTCCCCAACCTCTCCGGCGGCCGGGTGAAGCTGGCCGACATCGCCGGCAAGTCGGCCATCGTCAACTTCTGGAACTCGTGGTGCAGCCCGTGCCGGCAAGAGGAGCCGGCGTTGAAGCGCGTTCTACGCCGCGCACAAGGACGACCCCGACTTCGCGATGATCGGCATCGTCCGGCAGGACGAGACCGGCGACGTGAAGGCCTACGTCAAGGAGAACGGCGTCGGGTGGACGGTCGCACTCGATCCCGAGCTCGGTCGCCGCGCTCGACTTCGGCACCCGGGGCCAACCGGAGACCTACGCGATCTCGCCCGAGCGGCGTGATCGTCGGCGGCGAAGTACGGGGCGATGTCGTCGAAGGAGCTCGAGCTGTTCCTCGCCGCGGCCCGACAGACGACGCGTGATCCGGCGACCATGATCAAACGCTGGGGTCCGTGGATCGCCCTCGGCCTCGTCGTCGTGATCGCGCTCGGCGGTCGTGCTGTGGCCGAGCGGCTCGCAGTCGCCTGCCGCGCGCGCCCACGACCTGGAGACCGAGTTCAAGTGCCCGGAGTGCTCGGGGTTGTCGGTCGCCGACAGCCAGGCACCGACGTCGCGGGCGATCCGCGCCGACATCAAGCGGCGCATCAAGGCAGGGCAGAGCGACGCCGAGATCCGGCAGGCCTACATCGACGACTACGGCGAGTCGATCCTGCTCAGCCCGCAGGACTCGGGGGTGAGCCTCCTCGTGTGGATCCTCCCGATCGTCGTGCTCGCGCTCGGGCGCGACCGGCATCGTGTTCGCGCTGCGACGCAACCGCGACCAGCCGCATCTCCACGCCACCGAGGCCGACGAACGGCTCGTGCAACGGGAGCACGGTGATGGCTGAGCCGCGCGATCCGAAACAGTCCGCTCCGGATCGCCTCGACCCGGAGCGGCGGCGCCAGCTCGAGGAGGAGCGCGACTTCCTCATGCAGTCGCTCGACGACCTGGAGCTCGAGCACGAGAGCGGAGGCATCGACGACGAGTCGTACGCGGAGCTGCACGACGACTACACCGCGCGTGCCGCAGGCGTATCCGGACGTTGCGCGACGGCGTCGACGTCACGGCACCGCCACCGCCCCGGTCGCCGCAGCGGACCCGGCGGCGCGTCGTGCTCGTCAGCGTCGTGCTCGTGTTCGCGATCGTGGTGGGCACGTCGCTGGCGTACGCGCTCGGCGCGCGGCTGCCGGGGCAGACGTCGTCGGGCAATTCGCAGGCCGCGCCCTCCACCACGAACGCCGCGCAGGCCGCGTTGTCGAAGAAGATCGACGACCTGCAGACGAAGGTGAACGCCGCACCCGACGACTACGACCTGCGCCTCCAGCTCTCCCGCGCGTACGAGGAGAACAGCGACCTGGAGAACGCGCTGAAGCAGTCGGACGCACGCGATCGCGATCGACAAGAACCGTCCCGAAGGGCACGCGAACTCGGCGCGCCTGCTCTATCTCGCCTCGGAGATCACGCCCGCCACATCGGCGAAGGACACGCTGATCGCGCAGGCGTTGGCCGGGTTCAACCAGGCCATCATCGTCGGGCCCGACTACGCCGACAGCTACTACTTCCGCGCGGTGTTGTACTCGCAGTCGCTGCGAGACTTCGCGAAGGCGCAGGTCGACTTGCAGAATTACCTGGTGAAGGCGCCGACCGGGACGTGGGCCGCGCTGGCGCGCCAGCTCCTCGCGCAGGTCACGACCGCGCTCGAAAGCCCTTCGACTACGGTGCCTCCGACGTCCACCACGACGAAGAAGCCGTCCTCAGGAAAGCCGTCAACAGGAAAGTAGTAGTGCCATGGCGCAGCCCCCCGCGTTCGAGATCGACACCGACAAGATCTACCGCGTGACCATCACCACCGACCGCGGCCAGATCATCGCCGACCTCGACCCGAAGCTCGCGCCGAACACGGTCAACCACTTCGTCCAGCTCACGAAGGCCGGCTTCTACGACGGCCTCACCTTCCACCGGGTGGAGCCCGGGTTCGTGATCCAGGGCGGCGACCCCGAGGGCACCGGACGCGGTGGTCCGGGCTACAAGTGGGACGACGAGCCGGTGCTCGGCGAGTACACGCTCGGCGCGCTGGCCATGGCCAACGCCGGTCCCAACACCAACGGCTCGCAGTTCTTCATCACCACCGCCGACTGCACGCGCAACCTCACCAAGAGCTACAACCTCTTCGGCTACGTCACGCCGGCCAGCATGAACGTGGCGCTCGAGACGCAGCGCGGCGACGTGATGCGTTCGGTCACCGTCGAAGAGCTGAGCGCCTGATCGCAGCGATCATGGCGCGATGAGCGGCGACGCGGGGATCTTCGGACCCGACAGCGTCGTGTGGCGCGTCCACGCCGATCCCGCGATGTTGATCGGCGGGTTGCGGGCGCTGCTCGTCCAGGGCCTCGAACCGCGGGCGATGGCCGCGGTCGATCAGCACAGCGCGTTCCGAGAGGACCCGTGGGGTCGCCTCGAACGCACGACGAAGTTCGTGCTCGCCACGACCTACGGCGACACGGTCGCGGCGGAGCGGGCGGCCGCGATCGTCCGCAACGTGCACGAGCACATCCACGGCGTCGACCCGGTCACGGGCGAGGCGTACTCCGCGAACGATCCCGATCTCCTGTTGTGGATCCATGCGGCCGAGGTGGAGTCGTTCCTGCTCGCGTACCGCACCTACGCGGGGCGGATCACGAGCGAAGACGGCGACCAGTACGTCACCGAGATGGCGCGCGTCGCCGAGATGGTCGGGCTCCCTCACGGGCGCGCGCCCCGCACCGAAGGCGAACTGCGCGACTACCTGCGATCGGTGCGGGGGCTGCAGGCGACACGCGCCGCGTTCGACGGCCTGCGGGTCGTGATGTTCCCGCCGATGGACCTGAAGTACCGGCCGCTCTGGGCCATCCCGACCACCGCTGCGATTGCCATCCTCCCGTCGTACGCGCGCCGGCTCTACCGCATCCCGTGGTTCCCGCCGGCAGCGCTGCCGGTGCGCACCGGGGTCTTCGCGCTGAGCCGCGTGCTCAACCTGGTGACGCCGACGCCCCCGTCGTTGCGCGAAGCTCGGGAGCGTGTGGAAGGACGAGCAGCATGAAGGTCACCGCGAAGGCCGACTACGCAGTGCGGGCGGTGCTCGAGCTGGCCGCGGCCGACGGCGCGCTGGTGAAGGCCGATCGCATCGCCGAGGCCCAGGCCATTCCCCGCCACTTCCTCGACAACATCCTCACCGATCTCCGCCGCGCCGGGATCGTCGCCACCCACCGCGGCGCCGACGGCGGGTCCCGTCTCGCTCGTCCCGCGAAGCTCATCACGCTGGCCGACGTCATGCGCGCCATCGAAGGCCCGCTCGCGGCCGTGCGCGACATCCGGCCCGAGTCGTTGAAGTACGACGGCCCGGCCGAGAAGCTGCCCGACGTGTGGATCGCGGTGCGAGCGTCCTTGCGGAGCGTGCTCGAGAAGGTGACCGTGGCCGACGTCGCCGCCGGCAAGCTGCCCCGCCACATCGAGAAGCTCGCCGACGACCCGGAGGCGTGGAAGAGCCATTGAAATCGAGGGCGGTCCACTGACGGGCGTAGATTCGGGGGGAACGACACAACGCGACGAAGAGGAACCACATGGCTACGACTGTCGGCCCCACCACGCCGCTCGAGCTCGTCGAGACCGCGTACGCGCGCTACCCCCGCGCCCTCGCTGACGCCCGCCGGCGTCTCGGTCGACCGCTCACGTTCGCCGAGAAGATCCTCTTCGCCCATGCCGACGACCCGAGCACCGTGGGCATCGACCGCGGCGTCGACTACGCCGACTACCGGCCCGACCGCGTCGCCATGCAGGACGCCACCGCGCAGATGGCGCTGCTCCAGTTCATGACCGCCGGCCTGCCGACCGTGCAGGTCCCGAGCACCGTCCACTGCGACCACCTCATCCAGGCGCGTGTCGGCGCCGACGCCGACCTGCAAGAACGCGCTCGACGTCAACTCCGAGGTGTACGAGTTCCTCCGCTCGGTGTCGGCCAAGTACGGCATCGGCTTCTGGAAGCCCGGCTCCGGGATCATCCACCAGGTCGTGCTCGAGCAGTACGCGTTCCCCGGCGGGATGATGGTCGGCACCGACAGCCACACGCCCAACGCCGGCGGTCTCGGCATGGTCGCGATCGGCGTCGGCGGCGCCGACGCGGTCGACGTGATGGCGGGCTGGCCGTTCAACACCCGCGTGCCCGAAGGTGATCGGCGTGCACCTGCGCGGCGAGCTCTCGGGCTGGGCCGCGGCCAAGGACGTCATCCTCAAGGTCGCCGGCATCCTCACGGTGAAGGGTGGCACCGGCGCCATCGTCGAGTACTTCGGGCCCGGCGTGGAGTCGATCTCGGCCACCGGCAAGGCCACGATCTGCAACATGGGTGCCGAGATCGGCGCCACCTGTTCGCTCTTCCCCTACGACGCCCGCTCGGCCGCGTACCTGAAGTCGACCGGTCGTGAGGCGCTCGCCGACCTCGCCGACGCGCACGCCGAGCACCTGCGCGTCGACCCCGAGGTGATGGCCGACCCCGAACGGTTCTTCGACCGCGTGATCGACATCGACCTCGACGAGCTCGAGCCGCACCTCGTCGGTCCGCACACCCCCGACCTCGACCGCCCGATCTCCGAGGTCGGCGCGGCGGCGCGCGAGGAGGGCTACCCGGTCGACATCAGCTACGCGCTGGTCGGCTCGTGCACGAACTCGTCGTACGAGGACATCGGTCGCGCCGCGCACGTCGCGCGTCAGGCGAGCGCCGCCGGCCTGCGCGTCAAGACGCCGCTGCTCATCACGCCGGGTTCGGAGCAGGTGCGCGCCACGATCGAGCGCGACGGCCTGCTCGCGGATCTCGAAGCGATCGGGGCCACCGTGCTCGCGAACGCGTGCGGTCCGTGCATCGGGCAGTGGCAGCGCGACGACATCACGAAGGGCGAGACGAACACCATCGTGTCGTCGTTCAACCGCAACTTCCCGGCGCGCAACGACGGCAACGCGGCGACGCTTCGTTCATCGGCTCGCCCGAGACCGTCACCGCGATGGCGCTCACCGGCCGGCTCGACGTCGACTTCGTGCGCCAGCCCGTGGTCGCTCCCGACGGCACCGAGGTGCAGCTCGGGGCGCCGTCGGCCGACGAGCTGCCGGCGAAGGGGTTCGATCCCGGTGAGTCCGGGTTCCAGCCGCCGTCCGACGACCCGTCGTCGGTCGAGGTGGTGGTGAAGCCGGGTTCCGAGCGGCTCGAGCTGCTCGAGCCGTTCCCCGCGTGGGACGGCAACGACTTCACCGGGATGCAGGTGCTGATGAAGGCGGTGGGGAAGTGCACCACCGACCACATCTCGCCCGCGGGCCCGTGGCTGAAGTACCGCGGTCACCTCACCAACATCTCCGGCAACCTCTTCATCGGCGTGAACAACGCGTTCGCGCTGGAGCCGGCGGGATCCGGGGTCGACGTGCGCGACGGTGCGATCGTGCCGCTGCCCGACCTCGCCAAGCGCTACAAGGACGCCGGGATCTGGTGGGTCGCCGATCGGCGACGAGAACTACGGCGAGGGATCGTCGCGTGAGCACGCGGCGATGGAGCCGCGCTACATGAACGGACGTGCGGTGATCGTGCGGTCGTTCGCCCGCATCCACGAGGCCAACCTCAAGAAGCAGGGTGTGCTCGCGCTCACGTTCGCCAACCCCGACGACTACGAGCGCATCCAGGCCCACGACACGATCGACATCGTGGGGCTCGCCGACCTCGCGCCGGGGCGTCCCGTCGAGGTCGTCATCCACCACGCCGACGGCACCAGCGAGACCATCTCGACGACGCAGACCATGTCCGACGAGCACATCGCCTGGTTCCGTGCGGGCTCGGCCCTCAACGTGCTGCGGGGCGACTGACCAATCACCGGGTCCGTCACTTGTACCGATGGTTCCTCGGCCAACGTCCGCTTCGGGTTGGCCCCCGGTGCCTCCGGACTCCAGTACCCGGACAATGGTGAGTGGCACTTCAACTGGAAGACCGACAAGGCGTGGGCGGGCCAGTGTCGCACGTTGACGTCTCTCGCTCGCCGACGGTCTCACGGGCCGCACCGCATCGTTCAAGTTCAAGTAGCGCGACGGGCCGCGAGTTCGGCGAGCTCGGCCTCGCGGCCCACGTACCAGGCCCAGACCTTGTCGTGGTCCTTGCTGTTCTTGATGACCCGCGTCATCTGATCGATGCCCAACCGGTCGACCCAGTAGGTCACGTAGCGATCGACGATCGGCTTCATGCGCTCGGGGCGGACGAGCACGCGCTGCTCGTCGGCGACGGTCGCCGGCTTCCCACCGGCACGGACGTCGCGGAGGAACTCGGGACCGGCGGCCGCAGCGAGCGCTTGGACGGCGAAGGTGTTCAGCGAGACCCTTCCGCTCTCGGCCGGCCTGGTGCTGCAGCGCATCGTGGAGCGCGGGCGACATTCGGAGGTAGACGCACGGATGCAGCCATGCGCCGGACGGTACGAGCGGGGTGTGACAGTTGCACGGGGGTGCCGTTCGATCGGTCGTGCTTGCGCCGGTGCAAGCGCATGTGCAAGCGCCGGTGCTAGCGCATGCGCTAGCAGCAACTTTCGGACGAGTCCCCCTGCGCGCCGACCATCGTCGGGCTGAGGCGCGTGAGTTGGAGCTCGGTGGGTTCGGCGCAGCAGAACCAGCTCTCGCTCGAGGCGGGGGCGACCGGTGGTCACATGGGAGAGGTCGACGGGCGGCGCACCGGCGGCCTCACGCACTCGGGCGTAGAGGTCCACCGGGTCGCCGTCTCCATTCGAGACGGCGCTCTCGACGATGGCGGCGATGCGCTGCTGCAGCTCGTCGACCGCGGGATCGGGGTGCGCCCAGGTGTACGTCGAGCGCTCGGGGTCCCAGGGGCCGAGGAACGGTACGAGATCGGCATGGTCGAGCAGCAGGGAGCCCTCGGGGAGGAGCAGGCGCACGCTGTACTGCACCGGGTCGACGCTGCCGACGAGGTCGTGCTCGTGGACGAAGTCGAGGAGGGCGACCACGTCGTCGCGTGTGGTCCACGGCGTGAACGGCATCCACGACGGCCGCACCTCGATGCCGGCGTCGCGCAGGATCGCGACCGCCTGGGCCGCATCGGCGGTGACGTGTCCCTTGTCGAGGCGTGCGAGCACTGCGTCGTCAACTGACTCGAACGCCGACACCACGAACACGCACCCCGCGGCGGCGAACTCGGGCCAGACGTCGGCGTGGCGTATGACGTGCTCGACCTTCACTGTGCAGTCGAAGGTGACGTCGGGGAATCGTTCGTGCATCGCGGCGACGATGCGGCGCGAGTGCGGCGGTGCGTTGAGGAAGTCGGGGTCGCCGAACGTGATGTGACGCGCGCCGGCGGCGACGAGCTGCGCGATGTCGGCGAGGACCGCGTCCTCGTCGACGCGGCGGACGCGGCCGTCGAACACCACCGGCACCGGACAGTGCCGACACCGGTGCGCGCACCCGTGGGATGCGAGCACCGAGCCCACGAGCCGCTGCTCGTCATCGATCACGAGGCGGGCGTAGCGGTCGAGCGGCGGCAGCAGGTCACGGCTCGGGAGCACGGGCGCATCCCACTCGACCGGCGTCGCGAAGTCATGACACTGCTCGGCGTAGAGGCCGAAGGCGTGCACGGGTTTGTCGAGCCCGCGCGCGAGGTCGCGCGCCAAGCGGGTCGCGGTGTGCATGGGCACCGAGAACGCGACCTCGTCGGCCCAGTCGACCAGCGCGGGATCCCACGCGTCGACCGACACGTCGATCGCCTGCACCTCGTGGCCCTCCGCCCGCAGGTACGCCGCCGCGCCGCCGACCGCGCCCGGCTGCTGACCGAGCTCGTAGGTCGCGACCAGGAGGATCTTCACACCGCCACGTTAGGGGCGGATGTCGATGTCCAAGATGGCGTGGGCCTTGCGCAACGTGGCTTCGACCGCTTCGGGCGTGTCGCCGCGGGCGAACAGGAACCCGAGGTAGCGGTCGCCTTCGGGAAGCGGCACCACCTGCCGACCGCGCGGAATGGTGATGTCGAGGCCGGTGATCCCGGAGACAGCACGCGCCGCATCCTGACCGCCGACCTCGTGCAGCGTCCCGGCCGCAGGGATGGGCAGCATCATCACGCCCGGACGCGCCGGCTTCGCGTTCGAGGCCGTCGAGCGGGAGGCCGAGCGCGTGACGCAGCACCAGCTCTTCGAGTGCGATCCCCGCGCCGAAGCGCAAGGTGCGCGCGCACAAGCCGCCGATCGAGCGTGCCGCGACCTCGATCACGTTGATCCGATCACCGCTACGACCTTGCTCGAGCCGCAGCTCCGCGTGCACCGGACCCTCGACCAGGCCGATGGCCGCGCACGCGCGCGCGGTCACGATCTCGGCGCGCTCGAGCGCCTCGACGGGGAGGCGCGACGGCGTGACGTAGATCGTCTCCTCGAAGTACGGCCCCTCGAGTGGATCGGGCTTGTCGAACACCGCGAGCACCGTGAGCTCGCCGTCGGAGAGCAGCCCTTCGACCGCGATCTCGACGCCGGGCACGTACTGCTCGACGAGCAGCGGTCCGTCGGCGATCGCACGGATGCGTGCCGCCGCGGCCCGCGCCGACTCGATGTCGTCGGCTCGGATCACACCCTGGCTGCCCGAGCGGTGCATCGGCTTCAGCACCCAGGGGAACTCCATGTCGGGCAGTTCGTGATCGACCACCACGAACGCGGGCTGGGGCACCTCGGCCGCGGCGAGCGCCCGCCGCATCGCGGCCTTGTCGCGGGTGGCCGCCACCGCGTCCGGCGGGTTGTGCGGGAAGCCCAGTCGCTCGCCCGCGGCGGCCGCCACCAGCACACCCCGGTCGTCGACCGCCACCACGGCGTCGACCCCGCGGCGGTCGTCGAGCGCCACGATCAGGTCGGCGGCGACCTCGGGCTCGTCCAGCGGCACCACCACGGCCCGCTCCGAGGCCCCCTCCAGAGGCTCCCCAAAGAACGGGCATCTCGTCGGAGCCGACGACCACCTCGACCCCCAGCCGGGTCGCAGCCCGCACGAAATCGGGTGCTCGATAGGTCGAAGTGGGGAGCAGGAGGAGAACGCGTGGCACGCTCCTATCATGGTGGCTGTGAGCGACGTCCTGACGATCTCCCCCGAGGCCCAGCAGATGGTCCTCGACGTCCGCAACGCGGAAGCCGATCCGGAAGGCCTCGCGCTCTGGGTGGAGGTCAACGGCGAGGCCAATGGGGCCTACACGTACCTCATGGAGTTCCGTCCGACCGGCGAGCTCACCGACGACGTCCTCGTCGAGCACGAGGGCGAGCTCGCGGTGGCCATCCCGGCCGAGAGCGTCGACCTGTTGCGCGGCTCCACGCTGGCGTTCAACGGCGGCATGGTGATGCAGAACCCGAACCGGCCGCTGCCGCCGGCCGCGCGCGTCGCCAACCGGCCCGAGGCCGACCTCTCGGGCGAGATCCCCCAGCGGGTGATCCAGGTGCTCGAGGAGCAGATCAACCCCGCCATCGCGTCACACGGTGGGCACGCCGAGCTGGTCGCGGTCGAGGACTCGATCGCGTACCTGCGACTCGGTGGTGGTTGTCAGGGTTGTGGCATGGCCGCGGTCACGCTCAGCCAGGGCATCGAGGTCGCGATCCTCGACATGGTGCCGGAGATCACCGAGGTGATCGACGTCACCGACCACTCGTCCGGCGACAACCCGTACTACGAGGCCGCCAAGAAGTAGCGCGCCTCTCGCCGTCAGAACGCGGCTCTCTAAAACCGGGTGGCGTCCTCGGCGGCGTACTTGGCGACGGTGTTGTCGGCGCCCGCGTGCTGCTGCACCGACTCGACGATCTCGGCCAGCTTCGACGCCGGGATCGCGCACGTCATCTCGGTGGGCGACATGCCGGTGCGCACCCGGCTGAGCGCGCAACCCACGCTCGCCGCGGGGACACCCTCCTCCTTGGCGATCGCGACGATGTGGCACTGGGGCTTGCCCTCGATGCGCAGCCCCGGGATCGCGTCGGACAGCACCATCATCTGACGGCCGGTCACGCGCACGAACACGACGTCGGGATCGACCGGCGTCTCGCTGAGCGGGCCGTAGGTGACCGCGCCCGGCTTCTCGCGGACCACGGGGATCTGCGGCACGACGTCCATCGTCACCCAGCCCGAATCGAGCAGCGCGGCGACGTCGGAGTTGCCCCCGACCTCCTCCAGCGTCTTGAACCCGTGCGTGACGCTTCCCACGCTGCAGTTGCCGTGGTCCTCGGCGACGGTGCCGAAGGTGCGGTCGGCCGCCTTCATCCAGAACACGCAGCCGGCGGGCACGCGCCCGGTGCGGCCGTCGGGCAAGGGCGCCGGCATCGGCTCGTCGAACATCGGGACGCCGTCGAGGGGCGCGTCGGAGAAGGTGATCGCGAGCGGCGGAGCTGCGAGGTGGAGGGTGTCGGAGAGCGCGGCCGCGAGGGAGGGCCAATCCTGCGTTGTCATGAAGCGGAGCTTACCGACGCAGATCGCGCAGCAGCTCGACGACGACGGGCAGGGCGTCGAGGAACGCGTCGACGTCGGCGTCGGTCGACGACCAGCCCACGCTGGCTCGCAGCGAGCGGTCGGCGTCGACACCCATCGCCGCGAGCACCGGTGAGGGTTCGAGCGACTCACTGGAGCACGACGACCCGGAGTGCACGGCGACGCCACGCTGGTCGAGCGCCAGGAGGATCGGCTCGGCCTCGACGCCCTCGATGCCGAGACACACGAGATGAGGCAGGCATCGGTCGGGGTCGCCGTAGCGCTCGACGCCCTCGACCCGTCGGAGTGCAGTCGCCGCGAGCCGCTCGGACAACGCCCGCTCGCGGGGTGCCTCGTCATCCTCGATCGCGTGCCGCACGCGGCACCGAACCCGACGATGGCGGGGACGTTCTCGATGCCGGCCCGCCGGGCGCGTTCCTGCGCGCCACCGACCACGAAGGGCGGGAAGCGCAGTCCCCGGCGCACCAACAGCGCCGATGCCCCCTTCGGCCCGCCGAACGTGTGGCCGGTGATCGAGCAGAGGTCGGCGCCGAGGACGCCGAAGTCGACCGGCACGTGACCGGCGGCCGCGCACGCGTCGACGTGCACGACCGCGCCAGCCTCACGCTCGTGCCGCCGCGACGAGCTCGACGATCTCCGCTGCGGGTTGGAGCGTGCCCACCTCGTGGTTGGCGAGCTGCACCGACACCAGCGCGGTGTCGGGTCGCACCGCGTCAGCGACCGCGTCGGCGTCGAACCGGCCGAGGCCGTCGACGCCGACCACGGTGACGTCGTCGGTCGTGCGGGCGACGGCGTCGAGCACCGACGAGTGCTCCACCGCCGTGGTCACCACGTGACCACCCCGGGACCCGTTGTTCTGGGCACGAGCGAGCGCCCCGAACACCGCGGTGTTCACCGCTTCGGTGCCGCTGGCGGTGAACACGACCTCGCGCGGTCGGGCACCGAAGCGCGCCGCGACCTGCTCGCGGCGCGTCCTCGACCGCGACTCGCGTTGCGTGCCCCTCCGCGTGCAGGCGCCCGGGATCGGCGTGGTGGTCGCGGAGGTAGGGGAGCATCGCCTCGAGCGCAACCGGTCGCAGCGGTGACGTCGACGCGTGGTCGAGGTACGCGCGTGGGTCACGCTCAGACGCGGGCGACGCAGTGATCGCCGCCGTCGGGGCGGCTGGTCTCGAACTGCGGTGAGGTCTCGCCGTAGAGGCCCGAGAGCATGCCGCGGATCATCCCGCGGTCGAGCGCGCACACGACGTGCGGGTACTGCTGCGCGGTCTCGCCGAACGGGCAGCACTCCGACACGATGGCGAGCCGGCCGTCGCGCGCTTCGGTGTGCGCGGCGAAGCCGTGGGCGGTGAGCGCGTCGGCCACCGCGGTGAGCGCGGCGCGCACCGAGCGGTGACCTTCGGTGGGGTCCATCCGCGCCGCGAGGGTGATGCCGTATTCGAACCCGACTTCGTCGGCGAGCGCCTCGGCCTGTTCGTTGCCGAGCGCGTCGAGGGCGCGCGCCAGCAACCCGCCGAGCAGGTCGTCGTGCTTGAGCGGCAGCGCGAGGTTGGCGTCGAGTGGACCGGCGAGATAGCGCTTCGACGGACGTCCGGCCGCGCGGGCGGGACCGTCACCGCCCTTGTCTCTTACGGCTTTGCCCACCTCGACCATGAGGTAGCCGCCGCCGGTGAGCTTCTCGAGGTGGTGGCGGGCCACGTTGGGGTGGAGGTCGAACTGCTCGGCCACCGCGCCGGCGGTCACGCCCGCACCCTCGCTGGCGCGGGCGAACAGGTAGATCTCGCGGCGGGTGGGGTCACCGAAGGCGTTGGTGACCGCGCTCACCACCGAGGTGAACTCGTCTGCGGTGAGGGCTTCCGGGTCCATCGCTCCTATTCTACCTATGCACGTAGTGGAAATCCGCGGGAGCCCTTCCATGCCCACCGACAGGCCAGAGGACCTCGACATCCAGGCTGCGTTGGCAGCGGTCGAGGAGCCCGAGCTGCGCCGCTCGATCGTGGAGCTGGGCATGGTGCAGGGCGTGGCCGTCGACGGTCGCACTGCCGTCGTGGCGATCGCGGCCCCCCTTCCCGGTGACGCGTCCCGGGCCGAGCTGCGGCGCCGGGTCATCGAGTCGGTCGGCGAGGTCGCGGGCATCGAGCGGGTCGACGTCGACCTCCGCGACATGACCGAGGACGAGATCGTCTCGCTGAGCCGGCTGCTCAAGGGCGTCGCGCCGGCCAACCCGCTGCAGGTCGTCGATGCGTCGCAGGCCCGTCAGCCCCCGCCGCGGATCAACCCGTTCACCGACTCCCGCACCCGCATCCTCGCGGTGTCGTCGGGCAAGGGCGGCGTCGGGAAGTCGTCGGTCACCACCAACCTCTCGATCGCGCTGGCGAACCGCGGTCTCCGCGTCGCGGCGGTCGACGCCGACGTGTGGGGCTTCTCGATGCCGCGCATGCTCGGCATCAGTGCACCGCCCGGTCTCATCGACGACGTCATCGTCCCGCCCGAAGCCAACGGCGTGCGCCTCATCTCGATGGGCTTCTTCGCCCGCGAAGACCAGGCCGTCATCTGGCGGGGCCCGATGTTGCACAAGGCGCTCGAGCAGTTCCTCACCGACGTGTACTGGGGCGAGCTCGACTACCTCGTCGTCGACATGCCTCCGGGCACCGGCGACATCTCGCTGTCGATCGCCGAGTTCCTGCCGCGCGCCGAGGTGCTCGTGGTCACCACACCGCAGCCCGCGGCGCAGCGCGTCGCGGTGCGCGCGGCGGCGATGGCCGAGAAGGTCGACCTGCAGGTGATCGGTGTGGTCGAGAACATGTCGTGGTTCACCGGCGACGACGGCACCCGCTACGAGCTGTTCGGGAGCGGCGGTGGCGAGGAGCTCGCCGACGAGCTGAAGGTTCCACTGCTCGCGCGCATCCCGCTCGTGCCCGCGCTGCGCGAGGGTGGCGACAACGGGCGCCCGATCGTCACCGTCGATCCCGACGGTGAGGTCGCGCAGGTGTTCGCGGCGCTGGCGGAACGCATCGACGTCGACCTCGCGCCGAAGCGGATCTACAACCCGCAGCTCAAGATCAACTGAGCAGCCCGTGCAGAGGCGTCAGCTCAGTTCGTTGAGCAGCGTCCGACGCAGCTCGGCGTCGAACTTGTACGGCGCGTAGAACGAGAGGCGCGTCGCCACACCGTCCCAGCGCTCGCGCAGTTCGCGGGCGACGGTCGGCACGTCGCCGACGGCGGCGAACGTGCGCACCATGTCGTCGTCGATGAGGTCACCCATCTCCACCCACTTCCCCTCTTTCGAGAGACGCGTGAGCTCGGGCTGCAGGTCACCCCACCCGTGGTGGTCGAGCACGCCGCGGTACGCCGGGGTCGACGCGTAGAACGCGATCTGCTGCTTGGCCCCCTGGATCGCCTCGGCGAGCCCTTCCTCGGTGTCGGCGACGCAGGTGAACGCGGGCCCGGCGACGTCGAAGCCGTCCATCGCCGCATGACCCCCGGCAGCACGGCCACGCGCCAGCGCGGGCATGGTCACCTCGCGCAGGTACGACGGTGTGGTGAAGCCGTGGAAGAAGAACCCGTCGCACACCTCGCCCGCGACCTCGGTCATGAGCGGGCCGACGCCCGCGAGGTACACCGGCGGCGGCCCCCACTCGTGGGCCGGAGGCGAGAAGAACGGCGTCATGAGGGTGTGGGTGTAGAAGTCGCCGCGGAAGTCGAGCTTGGTGCCGTCCTGCCAGCACGCCCCAGATGGCGCGCAGCGCGCTGCACGAACTCGCGCATGCGCGGCGCCGGATGCGACCACGGCATCGAGAAGCGACGCTCGATGTGCGGCTTCACCTGCGAACCGAGCCCCAGCACGAAGCGACCCTGGGTGTAGCGGGCGAGGTCGTAGCTCGTCGTGGCCAACGTCATCGGTGTGCGGCCGAACGCGATCGCGATCGACGTTCCGAGCGTGACCCGCTCGGTGACCTCGGCGGCCTGCACGATCTGCAGGAACGGGTCGTGCATGGTCTCGCCGGTCCACAGCCCCGCGTAGCCCGCGGCTTCGCCGGCGGCGGCGGTGGTGCGCACGTCGTCGAACCCGCCGAGCATGCCGTCGATCAACACATCAGTTCCCTTCGATCGAGCACCGGCTCGATCAACGATGCCCGCAGCACACCCAACTCGCCGTCGCTGAGTCCGTGACCGAGCATGTACGGCTCGAACCCGCCGTGTTCGGTGTGCAACCACGCGAGCGTCTCGCGCATCGTCTGCGCGTCGGCGGTCATGAAGCGCGCGGCAGGCGGGCGACCGGTGTCGGTGGCGCGCTTCATGGCGCGCTCCTTCAGCGCCTCGAGCGCGGCCTCGGTGGCCGCGTAGTCGGCGACGATCTCCTCGTCGTCGACCTCGAGCAGCCCGAGCACGGTCGCCGCGATGAGGCCGGCGCGGTCCTTGCCCGCCGCGCAGTGGAAGACGAGGGGATGGTTGGCCGGCTCGGCGATGATCTGCAGCACCTCGACGAACTCGGTGCCCGCGCTCTCGAGCAGGAAGCGGTAGAGGTCGACGAGCGTCATCGTCTCCCAGTCGAGACCCGACTGCTCGCGCTTCTCGGGGTCGATCAGCGGGACGTGGTGGATGGTGACGCCGGCGTCGGCCATCGGCTGGTTCGGGAACGCGTCGACCTCGGCGACGCCGCGCAGGTCGACGACGGTGCGCACACCGCGTTCCTCGACCAGGTGCACGACGTCGTCGGGCGCGGCGTGGGCCAGCGAGTCGCTGCGGAACACGCGGTCGCTGCGGGTGACGCCGGTGCGCGTCGGGTGTCCGCCCAGGTCCCGGAAATTCACCAGGCCCGAGATGTCGGAACGCGGGGAGTCGGCCATCGATCCGGAGACTATTCGTCAGGTGCCGAAGTAGGTTCCGGGCCGTGAGTCGTGCTGGACGTGTCTTGGTGATCGGGGGAACCGGACCGACGGGGATCCCGCTGTTGCAGGGCCTGGTCGAGCGAGGCCACTCGGTGACCATCCTCCACCGCGGCACGCACGAGCGCGACGAGACGCCCGCGGTCGTCGAGCACCTCCACGCCGATCCGTACGACGAGGACGCCACCCGGGCGATCCTCGCCGGGCGCACGTTCGACCTGACCTACGTGATGTACGGCCGCCTGCGCATGCTCGCCGCGCTCCTCCGCGGTCACACCGGTCGTGTCATCTCGGTGGGTGGCGTGCCCGCGTACCGCGGCTGGATGAACGCGTGGCTCCACGACCCGCCCGGGCTGCCCGTGCCGGTCGCCGAGGACGCCCCGACCGTCGACGAACCCGCGGAAGACGAGAAGGGCTACCGCATCGTGCGGACGGAGGAGGCGGTGTTCGAGCACCACCCCGACGCCACGCACTTCCGCTACCCGTACGTGTACGGGCCGTACCAGCTCACGCCGCGCGAATGGATCGTGGTGCGCCGCGTGCTCGACGGTCGCGGTCGCATCGTCGTCGCCGACGACGGTCTCACCCTCCACCACCACGGCTACACGGAGAACATCGCGCACGCGCTGCTGCTCGCGCTCGAGCAGCCCGACGCCGCGGCCGGGAGGTTGTTCAACATCGCCGACGAAGAGGTGCTGTCGGTCCGGCAGGTCGTCGAGATCATCGCCGCCGCGCTCGACCACGAGTTCGAGATCGTGTCGATGCCCTACGACCTCGCGGTCCCGGCCCGCCCGTTGCTGGCGCAGCCGCTCCCCACCCACCGAGTCCTCGACGTGTCCCGCGTCCGCACCGAGCTCGGCTACCACGACCTCGTGCCGGCGCGAGAGGCCGTCGCCCGCACCGCGCGCTGGTTGCGAGACCACCCGCTCGTCGGCTCCACCGAGGAGTACACGCTCACCGATCCGTTCGACTACGCGGCCGAGGATCGGCTGATCGACGCGTGGCTCGCGGCGCGGGCCACCGTGCCCGCCTTCGACGGCGAGTCGGAACCGCGCTGGGGCCTCGCGTACAGCGGCCCCGGGGGCCGCCCGCGCTCCTCGCCAAAGTTTGAAGGTTGAGTTCGAGGACTGAGGTCGGCGCGCGGCCTGCCACTAGATTCGGCCCCATGGAAATTCACATCGGTGTCGTCCACACGCCCAAAGAGCTCAGCCTCGAGCTCGACGGAACCGCCGACGAGGTCGTCGGCACCATCGACAAGGCGCTGGCCGGCGACACCCCGGTGGTGTGGCTGACCGACGTCAAGGGTCGTCGGGTCGGCATCCCGGCCAGCCGGATCGCCTACATCGAGGTCGACGAGGACGGGGCCAACAAGCGCGTCGGCTTCGGCCGTTAGCCCTTGCAGTGACCGGCCTGCTCGACCGCCGGCTGCTCTTCTTCACCGGCAAGGGCGGCGTCGGCAAGAGCACCGTCACCGCGGCCACCGCACTCCTCGCCGCCGACCAGGGCAAGAAGGTCCTGCTCGTCGAGGTCGACGCCAAGAACAACCTCACCGACCTCTTCGAGCACGCGCCGGTGGGGTTCGAACCCCGCCAGGTGCACCCGGGCGTGTTCGCGATGCAGATGGACACCGAGTCCTCGCTGCGTGAGTACCTCAAGGTGCAGGCGCGGGTGCCGGTGTTCGGCCGCATCGGACCCATGGCGCGCGCGTTCGACTTCGTCGCCACCGCCGCGCCGGGCGTCAAGGAGATCCTCACCGTCGGCAAGATCTGCTGGGAGCTGCGCGAGTCGCTCGAGGGGCGCGCCGACTGGGACCTCATCGTGGTCGACGCCGCCGCCACCGGCCACGTCATCAGCCAGCTCGACGCGCCCGAGGCCATCCAGGAACTGGTGGCGGTCGGACCGATCCGCAACCAGACCGGCTGGCTCACCGAGCTCCTGTCGGATCCGGCGCTCACCGCGCTCAACGTGGTGACGTCGCCGGAGGAGATGCCGGTGAACGAGACCATCGAGCTCGTCGCGCGCGCTCGACAGGAGCTCAACGTGCCGCTCGGCGTGGTGATCGTGAACCGGGTGCTCCCGGAGCTGTTCACCCACGCCGACGACGACGTGTTCGAGGCGTTGCGCGCACCCGAGGCCGCCGCGGTGCTGTCGCAGCACGCCGGCGTCGGTACCGACGCGGTCGTCGACGCCGCGAGGCTCGCGGTGTCGATGCGGCGCAGTCGTTCCGTCCATCTCTCGGAGTTGCGCGACGCGGTCGACCTCCCGTTGCTGCTCCTGCCGTACCTGTTCGTGCGCGACCACGGTCTGCGGGTCACCCGCATGGTGGCCGAGGCGCTCGGCCAGGAGATGCTGTGACGGCCTCGTCGCGAGAGGGGCAATCCCTGGCCGCGCTCGTTGTCCACCCGCGAAGTGGTGGTGTTCTGCGGTTCCGGTGGTGTCGGCAAGACGTCCACCGCGGCCGCCGCCGCGCTCACCGCGGCGGCGCGCCTCGGCGGCAAGGTGCTCGTCCTCACCATCGACCCCGCCAAGCGCCTCGCCGACGCGCTCGGCCTCGAGGCGTTCGGCAACGTGGCCCGCCGGGTGCCGCTCGACGCGTACACCGAGCTCGGCGTCGAGCCGCGCGGCGAGCTCTGGGCGGCGATGCTCGACACCAAGCGCTCGTGGGACGAGCTGGTGCTGCGCCACGCGCCCGACGAGGCCACCGCGTACCGCATCCTCGACAACCGGATGTACCACAACGTCACCAGTCGCTTCGTGCAGAGCCACGACTACATCGCGATGGAGCGGCTCTACGAGGTGCACGCGAGCGGCGAGTACGACCTCATCGTGATCGACACGCCGCCCACCCGGAACGCGATCGACTTCCTCGAGGCGCCGGCGCGCATGGCCGACTTCTTCGGCGGCCGACTGCTGCGCTGGCTCACCATGCCGTACCGCGTCGGCGGTGGCCGCGGCGGGCGCATGTTCAACGCGGCCAGCAAGCCCTTCTACCAGATGGCCGATCGCGTGCTCGGCAGTCAGTTCCTCCAGGACATCGCCGAGTTCTTCCTCAACTTCCAGTCGATGTACTCGGGGTTCGTCGAGCGGGCCGAAGCCGTCGAGCAGCTGCTGCACGACCGCCGCACCACGTTCGCGGTGGTCACCACGCTCGAGGGCGCGCCGTTGCGCGAAGCCGAGACGTTCTGCCGCGAGCTCAGCGCGCGCGGGTTCGACCTCGGCGCGCTCGTGCTCAACAAGGTGCTGCCCGAGTACCTGCTGTCGCCCGACGGCGACCACGCGGCCGATGTGTTCCTCGCGCGACAGCGACGCGATCGCGCAGGAGCTCGCGGCGACGGGCGCGCCGGGCCTCGACGATCCGACGTCGACCGCGCGCGTGCTGCGCACCCTGGCCGACTCGTTCCGCAACTACGAGGTGGTGGCGCGGCGCGAATCGGAGCTGCGCACGGAGCTCACCCGGCTCGCGCCGCCGGGTCCCGAGGTCGTGGTGAGCGTGCCCGCGTTCCCGGCCGACATCGACGACGCGCGCGCGTTGGCGCGCATCGGCGAGGCTCTCTTTGCAACTGGTGCCACCGGAGTCACCGGTGCAACGGGTTCGGCCTGGCACCACCGGTACGATCCCCTCGTGACCACGTTCTTCGAACAGGCGCGGACCAAGACCGCGCTGTGGGGAGAATCGCTGCGTCACGTGCAGCGGCTCGCGGCGTCGTGGCAGGCGCTGTCCGACCTCTGCTTCTCCGACCTCCTCCTGCTCGCGCCGGTGGTGGGGGAGGACGGCGGCCGTTCGGTGGTGCTCGCGCAGGTGCGCCCCACGACCGGCCAGACCGTCTACCCGATGGACCTGGTGGGTGCGGTGGTCGACGAAGTGGCGCGGCCGCTGGTGTCGCGCGCCTTCCGCACCGGCGAGGTGGCCGAGGGCGACTCGCCGCTCCTCGGTTCGAGCGAGCGCGCCCACGTGCAGTGCATCCCCGTCCGTCACGCGGGCTCGGTGGTGGCGGTGGTCACGCGTGAGACGCGGCCCACCCTCGGGCGCGCCCTGGGTGACCTCGAGCAGTTCTACCTGTCGACGTTCGAGCGCTTCGCGGCGATGATCGCCGAAGGCAGCTTCCCCTTTCGTCAGGACGACGACGAGTTCGAGGACGCCCCGCGCGTCGGCGACGGCGTGATCCTCCTCGACCCCGACCTGCGCGTGCGCTTCGCCAGCCCGAACGCGGTCAGCTCGATGCACCGCCTCGGCATCCACTCGTACACGTCGGGCCTGCACCTCGCGGAGATGGGCTTCGACCAGGACGCGGTCGACGTCGCCATCCGCGCCCGGCTCCCGGTCACCGAGGAGATCGAGCGCGGCGAGACGTCGCTGCTGCTGCAGGCGATCCCGCAGCTGTCCGACGACAAGGTCGTCGGCGTGTGCGTGCTGCTGCGCGACGTGTCCGATCTGCGTCGCCGCGACCGTCTGCTGCTCTCCAAGGACGCGACGATCCGCGAGATCCACCACCGGGTGAAGAACAACCTGCAGACCATCGCCGCGCTGCTGCGGCTGCAGGGTCGACGGCTTGCAGTCACCCGAGGCGCAGGAGGCGATCGAGGAGTCGGAGCGACGCATCCGCTCGATCGCGATCGTGCACGAGACGCTCTCGCGTGAGCCGGGCGACGAGGTCCGGTTCGACGACATCGTGCAGCCGCTCGTGCGGGTGGTCGCCGAGACCGTCACCGGCCCCGACCGCGACCTGCGCTTGGCGGTCGAGGGCGACGCCGGCATGCTCCCCGGCGATCTCGCCACGCCGCTGGCGGTCGTGCTCAACGAGCTGATGCAGAACGCGGTCGACCACGCGTTCCCCGAGGACGCCGGGCGCACCACCGGCAAGATCACGGTGCAGCTGGCGCGCTCCGACGGTCAGCTGCTCGTCGACGTCGTCGACGACGGCGTGGGCCTGCCGCCGGGGTTCACCGTCGAGCAGTCGAGCGGACTCGGCCTGTCGATCGTGCACACGCTGGTCACCAGCGAGCTCGGGGGCACGATCGAGCTGCGGAGCGACGCCGGCACGCGCGTCCACCTCACCGTCCCGCTGAAGACGGCCCCGCCGACCCTCTGAACGTGTTTCGGCGCCGCTACGTCGTCATAGTGACGCGGTAGGGGCGCCAAAAGGTGGGGAGTGGTCAGCCGACCATGCGTTGCTGGGCCAGCCAGACCTTGCGGAGCTTGCGGCGCTCCTCTTCGGTGGCGCCGCCCCAGATCCCCGCCTCCTGGTTGGTGGCGAGGGCGAACTCGAGGCATTCCTCGTTGACCGTGCACGCGCCGCAGATCCTGCGGGCGGTCTCGATCTGCTCGACCGCGGGGCCGCTGCTCCCGATCGGGAAGAACACGTCGGGGTCGGAGTCGAGGCACGCCGAACGTGTGCGCCACGCGTCTGACATCCCAGTCGTGCGTGCGAACCCAGGTCAATGCCACGCTTCATTCCCCCAGTTGGTGACTCAGGCGGTATGTCCGAATTCCGCGTCCCCGGGCGAGCCTCGAGGCGCTTGAACCCGAGACTGAATTTCGCCCGCCCCCGCGCGCAAGGGGCTGATCAGGAATTTCACGTCTGTTGTGAGTCGCTGGCATGGTGAGCGGGATGCTCGTGCTCGCGCACCGAGGTGCGAACCGGTTGGCGCCGGAGAACACAGTTCCCGCGATGCAAGAGGCCATCGACCGGGGGGCCGACGGCGTCGAGCTCGACGTCCATCGCACCGCCGACGGCGTGCTGGTCGTGCGCCACGACGCCGAGACGCCGGTCGGCCTGCTGGGCGAGCTCACCGCCATCGACCTGGGCCGGGCCCTCCCCGAGGTCCCGACCCTGGCCGTCGTGCTCGACGTCTGCCGGGGCCGGCTGGTGAACGTCGAGATCAAGGACCCCGATCCGCGCGGCCGCCGAGGCCGTGGTCGAGCTCCTCGCGGCTCGATCCTCGGCCGAGTCGTCGGCCTGACCGACGACGTGCTGGTGTCGTCGTTCGACCTCGCCACCATCGACCGGGTCCGGGCGCTGGCACCCGACCTCCCGACCGGGTTCCTGTCGATCGGGATCGATCCGGACTCCGCGCTCGCCATCGCGGTCGAGCACGGGCACGCGGCGGTGCACCCCGACGTGTGGACGCTTGCGAACGTCGACGTCGCCTGCCTTCGTCGTCCCGCGCGCACGAACGTCGGCGTGCAGGTCAACGTCTGGACCGTGAACGACGCCGCGCAGCTCGAGCACCTCCGCGACGCGGGCGTCGACGCCGTCATCACCGACGACACCGACCTCTACCGGTTCGGTGAACGAGGCGAACGAGGCGAACGAGGCGGTCGCGTCAGGGAACGATGAGCGTCAGCGCGTCGGGCTCGAAGGCGACGTCGAGCCGCTCGACCTCGCCGAGGTAGTCGCCGTCGACCTGCCACGGGAACGGCGTGTCCGCGGTGACCTCCACCGACGAGACGTCGGTGCGCTGCACGATCTCCGGTGAGGTGGTGAGGTAGGTGATCCGACCCACCGACGCGGTGGCGGCGCGCACGACGACCGCGGGGCGGAGCGTCCGCATCACGGTGACGGTGAGCTCGTCGTCGAGCGACGCGCCCGGTGCGATGTGCATCGCCCGTCGACCGACGTACGAGTACGGGTCCGAGTTCGAGATCACCGCGTACGGCCCCTCACCGATCACGTCGCCGTTGCTGTCGCCGTCCTCCGAGAAGACGGTGAACGCGATGCGCGTCGTGCGGTCGTAGTGGCGGAACCACGTCGACACCGTGGTGGCCGCGAACGCGGGGTGGGCGAGGTACCGCTTCACCGACGGCCGGGTCTCCATGCGCCGGATGATGGCGGCGTCGAAGCCCACGCCGAGGTGGAACAGGAAATGGCGCGGCGCGCGCGCGCCGGGCGCGGTGGCGGCGCCGAGGCCGATGCGGCGCTGCGATCCGCGCGTCGAGCGCGTCGACGACCTGACGTGCCGCCGCCTCGGGCTGGTACGCCATGCCGAGCGTGCGCGCGAAGACGTTGGTCGATCCGCCCGGCAACGGCGCGAGCACGACGTGCGATCCCGCGAGGCCGCCGCCGGCTTCGTTCAGCGTGCCGTCGCCCGCGAGCACCGCGACCGCGTCGTAGCCGGCGTCGACCGCGTCGTGCGCCAACGTCGCCGCGTGCCCGCGTCGCGTCGTCTCCGACACGTCGACGGTGTGCCCGGACCGCAGTACGCGTTCGACGTCGGCGCGCACGTGTGGGGTCACCGACGATGCGGTGGGATTCACCACGAGAAGGACGCGCACGGCGGCGAACCCTACCCTCGTGGCGTGTCACGGCCCGCCGCGCGCTGCGCAGGCTCGACCGCGAGATCGTCGAATGCCGCGCGTGCCCGCGCCTGGTCGAGTGGCGCGAGCAGGTCGCGATCGAGAAGCGCGCCTCCTTCCGCGACGACACCTACTGGGGTCGACCGGTGCCGGGCTTCGGCGACCCGCAGGCGAGCGTGCTCGTGGCCGGCCTCGCGCCGGCGGCGCACGGCGCCAACCGCACCGGGCGGGTCTTCACCGGCGACCGCTCGGGCGACTTCCTCTACGCCTCGCTGTTCCGCACCGGCTTCGCCAACCAGCCGACCTCGGTGTCGGCCGACGACGGCCTCGAGCTCCGCGACCTCTACGTCACCGCCGCGGTCCGCTGCGCGCCGCCGGCCAACAAGCCCACGCCCGAGGAGCGCGACACCTGCCTGCCGTACCTCGTCCGCGGAGCTCGACCTCCTCGACCGGGTGCGGGTGATCGTGGTGCTCGGGGCGTTCGCCTACGACGCCATGGCCCGCGTGCTGAGCGCGGCGGGTTCACCCCTGCCGACGCCCCGTCCCAAGTTCACGCACGGCCTCGAGGTGCCGACCGCGCGTGCCGTGGTGCTCGGGTGCTTCCACCCGTCGCAGCAGAACACGTTCACCGGCAAGCTGACCGAACCCATGATCGACGACGTCTTTCTCCGGGCCCGTGCACTGGCCGACGGGGTACCCTCGCGCTCGATGACCACCTCGTCACGGGACGGCCGTCTGCTCGAGGGGGTGTACGTCGCCCTCGTCACTCCTTTCGCGTCCGACGGCTCGGTCGCGCTCGACGCGGTCGAACGGCTCTGCCACGAGTCGCTCGAGGCGGGCTGCGCGGGCATCGTCGCGCTCGGCACCACGGGTGAGTCGCCGGCGCTCGACGCCGACGAGCAGCGCGCGGTCGTCGACGCCTGCGCCCGCGTGTGCGACGAGCGGGGCGCGCAGTTGATCGTCGGGGCGGGGACCAACAGCACGGCCAAGACCATCGCCGCGGTCGAGGCCCTGGCGGGCACGCCGGCGCTGGCCGCCACGCTGATCGTCGTGCCGTACTACGTGCGCCCCTCGGAGGCCGGCATCGTCGCCCACCTCCAGGCGGTGGCCGCCGCAAGTCCCGGCGCCGATCGTCGTCTACAACATCCCGATCCGCACCGGCCGCAACCTCGGTGCCGCGGGCGTGCTCGAGCTCGCGCGCACGCCCGAACATCGTGGGCATGAAGCAGGCGGTCGGCGCGCTCGACGCCGACACGCTCGAGATCCTCGCCGCCGCGCCGCGCGACTTCTGCGTGCTCGGCGGCGACGACGCGTTCTTCCTGCCGACCGTGCTCATGGGGGGCGCCGGCGCGATCTCCGCCGCCGCCAACCTGTGCCCGGCGCGCTTCGTCGGCCATGGTCGACTGCGGACTCGCGGGCAAGGTCGACGACGGCCGCGCCCACGCCGAGGCGCTGCTGCCGGTGGTGCAGACGGGCTTCGCCGAGCCGAACCCGTCGGTGTTCAAGGGCGTGCTGCACGCCCAGGGCCGGATCCCCACGCCCGACGTGCGCCTCCCGCTCGTCGCCGCATCGAGTGGTGCGGTCGACGCCGCGCTCGCGGCAGTGGAAGCCGCCCGATAGCCGTCGGTAGTATCGGCACACCCGCGTTCCGTTACTCCTGAGGGTCCGAAATTGACGGTGAGCACCACGCTGAGCGAGCGCGCACAGTCCCGCGCCGAGGAGCGCCGGTGGTGGATCCTGGCCGTGCTGTGCTTCAGCCTGCTGGTGATCGTGCTCGACAACACGATCCTCAACGTCGCGATCCCCACCATCGTGCGCGACCTCGACGCCACGAACAGCCAGCTCCAGTGGATGGTCGACGCGTACACGCTCGTGTTCGCGGGCCTGCTGCTGACCGGCGGCAGCCTGGGTGACCGCTTCGGGCGACGCGGTGCACTCCAGTTCGGACTGGTCGTGTTCGGGCTCGGTTCGCTCGCGTCGGCGTTCGCGACGTCGTCGGGCCAGCTCATCGCGACGCCGCGCGTTCATGGGCATCGGCGGCGCGTTCATCATGCCGGCGACGCTGTCGATCATCACCAACGTCTTCCCGGCGCGCGAGCGGGGCAAGGCGATCGGCGTGTGGGCCGCCACCGCCGGCCTCGCCGGCGTGCTCGGGCCGCTCACCGGCGGCTTCCTGCTCGAGCACTTCTACTGGGGCTCGATCTTCCTCGTGAACATCCCGATCGTCATCATCGGTCTGATCGCGGGCGTGTTCCTGATCCCCACGTCGAAGGATCCGTCGGCGCCGAAGCTCGACCCGGTCGGGCGCGATCCTCTCGATCGTCGGACTGAGCGTGCTGCTCTACGGGATCATCGAGGCGCCGCAGGACGGGTGGACCGACCCGAAGATCTTCGCCTGCTTCGTGGTCGGCGTGGGTGTGATCGGGCTCTTCCTGCTGTGGGAGTCGCGCATCGACCACCCGATGCTCGACGTGCGGTTCTTCGAGAACGCGCGGTTCACCGCCGCCAGCCTCGGGATCATGTTCGTGTTCTTCGCCATGTTCGGCGCGACGTTCCTGCTCACGCAGTACTTCCAGTTCGTGCTCGGCTACACGCCGTTCGAGACCGGCGTGCGCTTCCTGCCCATCGCGCTCTGCATGATGATCCTGTCGCCGTTGAGCGCGCGCTTCGTGCATCGCATCGGGACCAAGCTCGTCGTGTCGACCGGGCTCCTCATGGTCACGGCCGGACTCGTGTCGTGGGCGTCGCTCAGCGCGACCAGTGCGTACTGGCCCGACATCGTCTGGCGTCAGGCGCTCATGGCGAGCGGCATGGCGCTCACCATGGCCCCGGCGACCGAGTCGATCATGGGCTCGTTGCCGCTCGGCAAGGCGGGCGTCGGCTCGGCGGTGAACGACACCACGCGCCAGGTCGGTGGCGCGCTCGGCGTCGCGGTGATCGGCAGCGTGCTCGCGTCGATCTACGGCTCCCAGGTGGGTGACTTCCTGCACGGGGGCCCGGTGTCGACGGGCGCCGCCGCCGAGTACAAGCAGTCACTCGGTCTCGCCTTGACGGCGCGCCCGCAGGTGCCCGGTCTGAGCACCACCGCCATCAACGCGTTCATGGACGGCATGCACGCCGGCGTGCTCGTCGCCGCCGGGGTCGCCTTCGTCGGGGCGTTGATCGCGTTCATCTGGCTCCCGGCGCGCGCCAGCTACGACGCGCTGGCCGAGGCCGGCACCGATGCCGAGGTGCCCGTGGAATCCGCCGAGGTCGCGGATCCGGCGGTCGTCTCGTGACCGTGATCCCGGTCGAAGGCCCCGTCGAAGGGACGCGCCGCGTGCCGGGTCGACCGCGCAGCCTGGAGGCCGACGAGGCGATCCTCGAAGCCGCGGTCGACGTGTTCGCCGAGGTCGGGCTCGAATCGCTCACCATGGAGGGTGTCGCCGCGCGCGCCGGGGTGAGCAAGAACACCGTCTACCGCCGCTACCCGAACAAGCTCGACCTCGTGGTGAGCGTGGTGCGCTGCTACACGAACGTCGGTGCACCACCGCCCGACACCGGCACCACGCGTGGCGACGTGCACGATCTCGTGGAAGGCCTCGTCGCGATCCTCACCGAGACCCCGATCGGGCGCATGCTCCCGATCCTCGTGGCCGTCCGCACCCGCGTCCCCGAGCTCGACGTCGCCTACGCGGAGATCGTCGCCGAGAAGCGGGCCCGCCACGCGGTCGTCGTCCGCCGGGGGATCGAGCGCGGTGACTTCCGCGCCGGAGTCGACGTCGACGTCGTGGTCGACGCGTTCACCAGCCCGACGTTCTACCGATTCCTCGTGACCAATGCGCCGCTCGACGCTGCGTTCGTCGCCTCGTCCCTCCCCCCCCCCCCCCCCCCCCCCCGTCGTCGACACCACCATGCGCGCCTTCGGCGCCTGACGTCACGGCGGGCCGGTTTCGCCGCTCGGCCCAGAGCAGACCGGCTTTGCGGTCGCGTTCGGTTTTGGCCCAGTGGTCGGGTTTGCATCGGGCGTTGAGGTTCTCGTAGCTGGTGACCCCGTCGTTGGCGACGGGATCGTCGTGGTCCCACTCCAGATCGTGACGCCGATCGCAGCCGGTCTTCGACGCACACGGCACCGTCGAGCCGTTCGGGATCGCCGAGCTCGAGCACAGTGCGCAACAACGCGGGGATGTGACGCCCGTAGTGGACGATCGAGTCGACCTTGGTGCCGTCACGCACCACGACCTTCACGAACGCATCGACCGCGGCGGCGCGCACCACCTCGACCGGCACGGGACCACCACCGATCACGTGACAGACCTCGTCGCCGTGGGTGTGGCCACGCGCCGCGGCACGCAGATCGCACACGAACACGACATCGGCCCGGCTGGCGCGTCCCTTCCCGCCGCCCTTCACCAATCGCAGCAGCGCGTCGGCGGCGTGCGCCTCACGCGCCTCGGTGCTCCCCTGCTTGCGGGCGGCGCGGTGCACCCGGTCGGTCTCGGCATCCAGCCGGTTCACGAACGGGACCCCGACCGCGGGTGGCAGGCGGAACTGGCCTGCCACCATCCCCTCACCATCGACCCAGTGGCGCACCGTCCGGGCCGCGACCTGCCGGCCGTGCAACTCGTCGCGATCGACCGACCCCAGCACCACCCGCCGCGCCTCTGCACGCAACCCCGCCATGCCGCGCTGCTCCGCGACCTCCAACAGGCTGGCCTCCGACCCCGGCACCGCCGCCTCCGCCCGCACGATCTCCCGGGCCTGCGCCAACGACACGCTCCCCGACGCGACGGCGTCGCTGGTCGCCGGACACTCCGACAACGCCGCCGTGGTCGCCAACACTTCGCGCGCCTGGCCCGGCGTCGCCCCCGCCGTGCGCGCCACCCACTCCACATCACCGCGGCCACACGCCACCGCCCGCGACGCCGCCCGCGCCGATGCCGCGGTGCATGCCTTCGCCGCCCGCGCCAACTCCTCCGCCAGCCGAGCACAGTCCTCACCCGACCAACGATCCGCCTCGAACCGAGCCGCCGCGTCGCGCACCGCGACCAACAACTCCGACAAACGCGCCACGACCCTCCTCCGAACAGCGAACCGGAAAAGAAGGTCGTCGAGCCCGACCCCGAGGCGTACCCACGACCCTACCGAACACCCGTTCGGGGTGCAAGACCGAATTTTTCGAGGTCCACCGACTGCTGGTCGTCGTCAACCGGAGATTGACAACTCGCGTTGTCGACGTAGGTTGACGTCTGGCCCCTGCTTCCAGTTCCCTTCCGGTGACCCTCGACGAGGTCGTCGACTTCGTCGGCCGGATCCACCCTGACGCCGACGCGTCACGCAGCTCGAGGACGCGGTCGTCGTGGGGGAGCGGCTGGAGGAGCTCGGCGACGACGTCGTCGGACACTTCGTGCACCAGGCGCGCACCGACGGCGAGACGTGGAGCGCGATCGGCGAGAGCATGGGCGTGACCAAGCAGGCGGCGCAGAAGCGCTTCGTGGTCGCCGTCGCTGATCGTGACGACGGGTTGCTCAGCCGGTTCACGCCGCGCCCGACACGTCCTGTCCGCGGCACGGGTCGACGCCCAGCGTGGCGGCGCCGCCGAGGTCGAGACCGTGCACCTGGTGCTGGCGCTGGTCGAGGATCCCGACGGGCTCGCAGCTCGGGCGCTCGCCGACATGGACGCGAGCGCCGAGCGGTCGGGGCCGCGGTGGCGGAGGTGGTCGCGACGAGGCCGGTGAGACCGCCGAGATCCCAGGTGCGGTTCGCGGCCGAGTCGCGGGCGTGCAGGGTGCGGTGGAGGAAGCCCTGCAACTGCAGCACAACTACATCGGGACGGAGCACCTGCTCCTGGCCATCGTCGCTCAGCCCGAGACCGACGGCGCCCGCTCGCGGGCCTCGGCGTCACCCGACGCAAGTGCCTGACCCGGGTGAAAGGGATGCTGCAGCAGATCGTCGCCGAGCGCACCGGGCAGTAGCCGCGGCGCTCTCGGTCAGCCGGTGGCGGCTTCGTCGCCGTCGACACCGGCGGGCAGCAGCTCCGGGGTCCAGCGGTGGTCACCGTCGTGGTCCGGGGTGAGCAGGCAGCGGAGCCGGTAGTGCAGGCGCGTCGGACGGACCTCGTCGCACGTGTGGCGCGTGGAAGTGCGCTCTCGCTGGTCCGCCATGTCTCCAGTATCGGCGCTGGAGGCGAAACCGTTGAGGCCAATTCGTGACGAGCCGGTGAACACCTTTGTCCAGCTCACTTTCGAACGTGACCTGCTTCACTGGCCGCGTGCGCGCCGTCGTCCTCTCCGACACCCATCTCCGTGACGACAGTCCGCGTCGGCTCCCCGATCCCGTGTACGCCGCCCTGCGCGACGCCGACGTCGTGCTGCACTGCGGCGACGTCGTCGAACCGGGGCTGCTCCGAGAGCTGGCAACGATCGCGCCGGTGCACGCGGTGCTCGGCAACAACGACGTGGCGCTGCGGGGCTCGTTGCCCGAACGGCTGCTCGTCGAGCTCGAGGGGGTGCGCGTCGGCATGGTGCACGACTCCGGACCCACGAAGGGCCGGGCCGCCCGGGTCCACCGGCAGTTCCCCGACTGCGGCGTTGTGGTCTTCGGTCACAGTCACGCGCCCGTCGACGACGAGGGCGTCGACGGTCAGCGGCTGTTCAACCCCGGCTCACCCACCCAACGCCGCATGCAGCCGCACCCGTCGTTCGGGGTGCTCGACCTTGACGACGGCCGGATCGTCGAGCACCGGGTGATCACGCTCGAGTGAGCTCGCCTACCAGAGCTCGCCTACCAGAGCTCGTCGGTGTACCGGTCGGTGCCGAAGTCGGTCGGGATGAAGGCACCCGTCCACACGTGCGAGGCGAGTCCGCTGTCCTCGATCGCCTGGCCGATCTTGGCGTAGCCCTCGGCCCACCCCTCCTCGGGATCGTGGTCGAGGAAGTGCAGCTGCAGGAATCGGTTGGGTCCGGCCGCGGGCGGTGGCACGTCGGCCGGTCGCTCGTCGAGCAACGGGAGCGTCGTCGCGTCGAGCACGACCTCGGGTCCCCACGGCTGCGCGCACGCGTCGGGGAGGTAGGTGTCGCGGAACCACGCGTCCACCTCGTCGTGCGTGTGGCCGTCCTTCACGTCACCGGCGACGACGACGAGACCGCTGAAGTGGTGGTCGAGCGCGAGCTCGATGGTGACGCTGTCGTCTTGCGCGCGGTGCGCCCAGCGCTTCTCGTAGAGCAACGTGTGGATGTGCGTGCGCGCCTCGAACATGCGGCCGTTCGCGTGCAGCCACGTGACCTGCTCGACCGCCCACTGGTTCCACTCGTCGTGCTTGCCCTCGAGCACCCAGTACACCGCGAGGTACGAACCGGTCGACGGGTCGGGCGTCATGTCGGACTGCTCGGGATACCGCAGGGCCTTCAGCCGCGTGGTGGCGACGTACCGGTTGCCGGCGAACTGCCACTGGCCGACCATGCACCCCGAGTAGAAGTGGTCGTGCTCGTACCAGCGGTTGTACTCGACCTCGCGGCCGCGCTCGGGCTCGACCATCGTGAAGAGCAGCGTCCCGAGCTTGATCGGGTAGTCCTCCATGCCGGGGATGGCCATCGTGTCTCTCCTGCGGTCGCTCGCTCGGGGCGAGGCGAAGCTAGCTTGTTTCTGACGGACCGTCAGGTCCGCCGAACGCTCGAGGAGGGCCGGCAATGGGGGACTACCGACCGTCGCACGTGGGCCTCTGCGTGCGTGATCTCGATCGGTCGTTGCGGTTCTTCTGCGACGGGCTCGGCTTCGACAAGGTCGAGGGATTCGAGCTCGACAGCGACGTCGCGCCCGGCCTCGACCGCAGCCTCGAGGTGCCCGGACCGGTGAAGATCGTGTCGCAGTTCATCCAGAACGACACCATGAAGATCGAGCTGCTGCACTTCGTCTCGCCCGGGGTCGACGGCACGCCGTCGGCGGTGCGCAACCAGGTGGGCCTCACCCACCTCTCGTTCTACGTCGACGATCTCGAGGCCACCACGCAGCACCTCGTCGACTGCGGCGCGACCGTCATCGAGGAGACACGCGCCAGTCCCGGCATCGATCTCCTGTTCCTGGCCGACCCCGACGGCGTGCGGGTCGAGCTCATGGCCCTTGCCTTCCTGACGCATGTCTCCTGACCGATGGTCCTCTGAGCGATGGCCGACGTCGAGCTCACCGACGACGACGAGCGCTTCCGGCGTGACGTCGCCGCCTGGCTCGCCGACCACGTCGTCGGTGAGTACGCGGAGCTGAAGGGCCGCGGCGGTCCCGGCGACGAGGACGTCGGCTTCGACGTGCGCGTCGCGTGGGAGCACGAGCTCGGCAAGGCCGGGTTCATCGGCCTCGGCTGGCCGGTGGAGTCGGGTGGTCGCGGCGCGTCGCTCGACCAGCAGATCATCTGGGCCGAGGAGTACGCCGCGCGCAGGCACCCGCGCGCGTCAACCACATGGGCGAGAACCTGCTCGCGCCCACCCTCATCGCGTACGGCACCCCCGAACAGCAGGAGCGGTTCCTCCCGGGCATCCTGCGCGGTGACGAGCGGTGGTGCCAGGGCTACAGCGAACCCAACGCGGGCTCCGACCTCGCCAACGTCGCGACGCGTGCGCAGCGCGACGGCGACGAGTGGGTCGTGAACGGTCAGAAGGTGTGGACCTCGCTCGCGCACGTCTCGCAGTGGTGCTTCGTGGTCGCGCGCACCGATCCCGAGTCGTCGCGTCACCACGGCCTCTCGTTCCTGCTCGTCCCGATGGACCAGCCCGGGGTCGAGGTGCGGCCGATCGTGCAGCCCACCGGCGGCGGCGAGTTCAACGAGGTGTTCTTCGACGATGCCCGCACCGAGGCGTCGCTCGTCGTCGGTGAGGTCGACGACGGCTGGAAGATCGCGATGGGACTGCTCGGTTTCGAGCGCGGCGTGTCGACGCTGGCGCAGCAGGTGGGGTTCGAGCGCGAGCTCGACCACGTCCTCGACCTCGCCCGCGCGCGCGATCGGGGCAACGACCCCGGTCTGCGCACGCGGCTCGTCGACGCGTGGATCGGGCTGCGGCTCATGAAGTGGAACGCGATGCGCAGCATGGCGGCGAAGGGCGTGCCCGGACCGGAGGCGTCGATCTCCAAGTTGTTCTGGGGAACGTGGCACCGCGATCTCGGCGAGCTGACCATCGACGTGCTGGGTGCCGAGGGGCTGGTCGGCGAATCGCTTGCCGTACGAGCTGACGTTGGAACAGAAGCTGTTCCTGTTCAGCCGCTCCGACACGATCTACGGCGGCTCGAACGAGATCCAGCGCAACGTGTTGGGCGAGCGCGTGCTGGGACTTCCGAAGGAGCCGAAGTGACCATCGAAGTGGGCGGGACCGTGGAACCGGGGTTCGAAGGTGTGCGCGACGCGTTCGCCAACAACTTCGTCGAACACGACGAGGTGGGAGCGAGCTACGCGTTCTACGTCGAGGGCACGAAGGTCGTCGACCTGTGGGGTGGCGTCCGTACCGACACCGGCGGCGCGCTACGACGACGACACGTTGCAGATCGTGTTCTCTTCGACCAAGGGTGCGACGGCTGCATGCGCGCATCTCCTCGCGCAGCGCGGCCTGCTCGACATCGACGCGCCCGTGGTCACCTACTGGCCCGAGTTCGGTCAGGCCGGCAAGGAACACATTCCGGTCCGCTGGCTGCTCAGCCACCAGGCCGGATTGCCGACCATCGACGCGAAGCTGACGGGTGAGCAGCTACTGGCGTGGGAGCCGGTGATCCACGCGCTGGAGGTGCAGGCGCCGCTGTGGGAGCCCGGTGTCGCGCACGGCTATCACGCGATCACGTACGGCCACCTCGTCGGTGAGGTGGTGCGCCGGATCGACGGCCGGAGCATCGGCACCTTCTTCCACGAGGAGTTCGCCGAACCGCTCGGACTCGAATTCTGGATCGGCCTCCCTGCAGGAGCTCGAACCGCGGGTCGCGCCGATGATCCCGATCGTGACGACCGGCGGCGTGAACCTCGCCGACGTGCTCGGCCCTGATTCCTGGTTGATGACGCGCGCTCAGTCTGAACGGCGCCCTGACCGGCGACCTCGGCGCCAGCGCGAACGAGCGTCGGTTTCCATGCCGCCGAGATTCCCGCCGCGAACGGCATCACCAACGCCCGGTCGCTGGCGCGGTTGTATGCGGGCCTGATCGGTGCGGTCGACGGCGGGCCGTCGGAGGGACTGCTGTCGACGCGAGCAGATCGACATCGCCCGCACCGTGCAGACGTCGGGCTCCGACCAGGTGCTGTCGATGCCCGGCTTCGACGTCGAGTCGAGCATCGCGCTCGGCTTCTGGTCGGCCTCGCCGTTCGCACCATTCGGCGGTCGCGCATGCGTTCGGGCACTCCGGCGCGGGTGGCTCGGTCGGCTTCGCCGACCCTGAACACCACTGTCCGGCGGCTACGTGATGAACAAGATGGGCGTCGGCATCTCCGCCGATCCGCGTTCGAGCGCCCTCATCCGCGCCAGCTACGAAGCCGCCGGCGCCGACATCACCCACGTCTGACCCGCCCCACTCACAGGTTGCGTCACCTGAGGGCGTCCTGGGCACCTCAAATGACGCAACCTCGTGGGCTACTTGCGCTGGAAGTTGGGGGTGCGCTTCTCGGCGAAGGCCTTGGGGCCTTCCTTGGCGTCCTCGGAGGCGAAGACGGCCTGGCCGTACGTGAACTCGTGCGCGAGCGCTTCCTGCTCGGTCATGCCGTCGGTCTCGCGCAGCGTGCGCAGGATCGCCTCGACCGCGAGCGGACCGTTGTTGTTGATGGTCTCCGCGATCTCGAGCGCCTTGGTGAGCGCCTGACCGTCGGGCACGACGTGGCCGATGAGCCCGATCCGCGCGGCTTCCTCGGCGGTGATGTGCTTCGCGGTCAGCAGGATCTCCGCCGCGTGCGTGTACGGGATCTGGCGACGCAGGCGGACGGCCGATCCCGCCATCGGGTAGAGCGACCAGCGGGCCTCGCTCACGCCGAAGCGCGCCGACTCGCCCGCGACGCGGATGTCGGTGCCCTGCAGCAGCTCGGTGCCGCCGGCGATGGCGACGCCCTCGACCGCGGCCAGCAACGGCTTCGACGGCTGGTAGTGACGCAGGAGCCCCTTGTAGGGGAGGTCGGGGTCGTCGGCCATGCGGGCGGCGACGTCGATCTCGCTGTCGGTGTCCTCGGCGTCACCGGCCATGGCGCGCAGGTCGGCGCCGGAGCAGAAGTTGCCCTCGGCGCCGGTGAGGATGATCGAGCGGATGTCGTCGTCGGCGCACGCCTCGACCATCCCGTCGTACATCCGGGCCAGCATCGCCCCGGTGAGCGCGTTGAAGCGCTTGGGGCGGTTCATCGTGATGACCATCGTGTGGCCGTGGCGTTCGACGAGTGCGTCGGGCATCGAGTGGCTCCCCTTGTGGGCTGTGCGAGGACGGGCGTACTCTGTCACACAAATGCTTGCGTACGCGCAAGTAACTCACGAGCACCGTCAGCATCCTTGGGGGAACCACCGTGCGCACACCGATCTGTGACCGACTCGGCATCGAGCTGCCGATCTTCGCCTTCTCGCACTGCCGCGACGTCGTCGCCGCGGTGAGCAAGGCCGGTGGCTACGGCGTGCTGGGTGCGCTCGCCTACGCCCCCGACCAGCTCGAGATCGAGCTGAGCTGGATCGACGAGCACGTCGACGGCATGCCCTACGGCGTCGACTTCGCCATGCCGGCCAAGTACGTCGGCAAGGGCGGCGGCGCGGAGGCGAGCCTCGCCAACCTCCACGACATGATCCCGGCCGAGCACCAGAAGTTCGTCGAGGAGCTGCTCGCCGAGCACGGCGTGCCGCCGCTGCCCGACGACCTCCAGACCGGCGTGGTGAAGGCCGCGGGCCTCGGCGTCGACGAGGAGGGTCCGGGCCAGGTCGAGGTCGCCCTCTCGCACCCGGTGTCGATGGTGGTCAACGCGCTCGGCCCGCCGCCGCCGTACGTCGTCGAGGCGGCGCACGAGCGCGGCATCCTCGTCGGCGGACTGGTCGGCAACCGTCAGCACGCGGAGCGCCAGGTCGCGCAGGGCACCGACGTGATCGTCGCCCAGGGCACCGAGGCCGGTGGCCACTGCGGTGACGTGTCGACGATGGTGCTCGTGCCCGAGGTGGTCGACGCGGTCGGGCCCGACGTGCCCGTGCTCGCAGCCGGTGGCATCGGTCGGGGCCGGCAGATGGCGGCGGCGATGGCGCTCGGCGCGCAGGGCGTGTGGACCGGTTCGATCTGGCTCACCGTGGCCGAGGCCGACACCAACCCGATCGCGGTCGAGAAGATGCTCGCCGCGAACTCGCGCGGCACGGTGCGGTCGCGTTCGATGACGGGCAAGCCCGCCCGTCAGCTGCGCACCGCGTGGACCGACGCGTGGGAGCGCGACGACACGCCTGACCCGCTGCCGATGCCGCTGCAGGGCATCGTGTTCTCGGAGGCGGCTCGCCGGATCACCCGGTCGCAGGACCGCGACCTCACCGGGTTCCCGGTGGGTCAGATCGTCGGCAGCATGAACAGCGTCCGGCCGGTGCGCGACGTGATCTTCGACATGGTCGAGGAGTGGGTGGAGACCACGCAGCGGCTCGAGTCGCTCATCGAGACGGAGTGAGCGCAAGCGAGCGACCCGTGGAGCAGGAGTGACTTCGAAAGACCTCGAGCGGATCCACGAGTTCACGTCGCTGCTCATCGCGAGCACGCGCAGTCCGCGCCAACGCGAACGGTTGCAGCGTGCGCTCGGGGTCTCGTTGTCGGAGACCAACCTCGGTGTGCTGCGGTTGGTGCAACGCCAGGGTCCGGTCGCGGTGAGCGAAGTGGCGCGTCGGCTCGAAGTCGATCTCTCGAACGCGAGCCGGCAGCTGCGCGCGCTCGAGGACCAGGGCCTGGTGACCCGCACCGTCGATCCCGACGACCGGCGCGTCGCGCGCGTCGCCGTCACCGCACCGGGCCGACGCGTGCTCGAACGTGCCCGCGCCATCGCGCTCAACGACTACGCGGTCGCGCTCGACGACTGGTCGGCGCGCGACCGCGGCGCAGCTCGCCGACCTCCTCGACCGCTTCCGCGCCGCGCTGCTCGCCACCGAACCCGACGCGTCGGGCTGGGCGGCCGAGCCAAGAGTCAGGGCGCGTAGGTCAGCAGGCCGGTGGCCATGTCGACGAGGTTGGCCTTCCACTCGGCCTCGGGGAGCAGGCCTCGGCCGGCTTCGTCGTCGATGATGCGGGCGCGCTCGGCCACCTGCAGCAGCACGAGGTCGAACGACGCCACCGCGCGTTCGCGCACGAGGTGCTCGGGCAGGTCGGGCAGCGCCTCGTGGATGAGCTCGGCCTGCGCGCGCACCGAGGCCAGCGACGGCGGGTCGGTGCCTTCGAGCAGGTGCTGGCGCAGCGGCAGGCGGATGACGAACTGGAACACCACCCGGATGTAGTCGCGTCCGTCGGGGGTGCCGAGCCACGCGCAGCTCCGGTCGACGAGTCCTTCGACGACCTCGCGGATGTCGTGGGGACCGGAGCGGAGCTCGGCCTCGATCGCGGAGTGCACCTCGTCGCTCAGCCGGTAGCGGTCGATGATCGCCTGCACGAGTTCCGGCCGTCCGCCGAAGTGGTAGTGGAGGGCCGACGCGTTGCGTTGTCCGGCGAGCTCGTTGATGTCGCGCAGCGGGACATCGAGACCCTGGCGCGCGAACAGGTGGAGCGCGGCGCGCAACAGCTTGTCCCGCGTGGTTTCCGTTCCCGTCTCGGGCACTTTCAAGGGCGCGACCGGGGCCATCGCTGTCTAATCTAGGGTCATTACTCGGTCGCGCAGGGGGAGACGCACATGTCGAAGGGCTATCTCGTCATCTCGGCCGACTGCCACGCCGGGCCCGACTCGCCGGTGTACCGCGAGTTCCTCGATCCGCAGTACCGCGACCGCTTCGACGACGAGCTCGCCGCGCGCGACGCGCTCATGCAGCAGATGCGCCGCGAGCGCTTCGGCACCGACGACGACGTGTTCGCGGGCAGCGAGGAGTTCCAGGAGGAGTGGTTCGGCGAGGACGAAGACGGCAACAGCCTGCACGAGCTCGGGATGCGCGGCGGCTGGGACGCCAAGAAGCGCGACGAGGAGCTCTCGGCCGACGGCGTGACCGGCGAGGTCGTGTTCCCCGGTCCCGACGCGGTCACCGGCAAGATGGGTGCGCCGTTCGGCGCCGGCTTCGCCATCGACAGCACCGCCGACCCCGAGCTGGTGCTCGCGGGCGCGCGCTCGTACAACCGGTGGGCCGCCGAGCTGTGTGGTCAGAGCCCGCAACGACGCGCCGGGCTCATCGTGGCGCCGATCCTGGGCGACATCGACGGCGCCATCGCCGAGATCACGCGCGCGCACGCCGACGGGCTGTGGGGCGGCGTCATCATCCCCGCGCAGTGGGGCGAGTACGCGTCGTACACCAACTACAAGTACGACGCGATCTGGGAGGTGTGCGAGTCGCTCGACCTCCCGGTGCACACGCACTCGGGCCCGGCCGCGCACGCCGACTACGGCGCGGTCCCGGGCGTGCTCGGGCTGTACGCGAGCGAGACCGTGTGGTGGACGTCGCGTCCGCTGTGGTTCCTGCTGTGGTCGGGGGTGTTCGAACGCTTCCCCGGGCTGAAGATGGCGGTCACCGAAGCCGGCTCGTACTGGGTGCCCGACCTGCTGTGGCGGTCCGACTCGCTCATCCTCAAGGACCAGGGCTCGCGCAAGCTCGACGACAGCGTGCGCGGCCTGCTCACGATGCTCCCGAGCGAGTACTTCGATCGCAACATCAAGATCGGCTCGTCGAACACGCGCCGGCGCGAGCTGGCCCGCCGCTACGAGATCGGCGTCGGCAACATCATGTGGGGCAACGACTTCCCCCACCCCGAGGGCACGTGGCCGTACACGAAGCGGATCCTCGGCGAGGCGTTCCACGACATCCCCGTCGACGAGACCAAGCAGATCCTCGGGCTCAACGCGGCGGAGTTCTACGGCTTCGACGTCGACGCGCTGCAGCCGATCGCCGACGAGATCGGGCCCACGACCGACGACCTCGGGCAGACCGATCCCACCGCGTTCGCCAAGTGGGACGACCTGCGCGCCGCCGGTCGGCACTGGATCACCGGGCGCGAGGCGGTGCCGGTCGCGCCGTGACATGACGCTCGGGGGAAAGGTCGCGCTGGTCACCGGCGCGGGACAGGGCATCGGGCGAGGCATCGCGCTCGCGCTGGCCAAGGCCGGCGCCGACGTCGTGGTGCTGGAGCGCAACGCCGACTCCGGCGCGCGCACCGCGGCCGAGATCGAGGAGCTCGACGCCGTCGGTGAGAGGAGCGCGACCGCGCTCGCGGTCGTCGGTGACGTGCGGATGCGCGCCGACTGCGAAGCCGCGGTCGCGGTGGCGGTCGAGCGCTTCGGCGGCGTCGACGTCCTCGTGAACAACGCGCAGCAGGTCCCGACCGGACCGCTGGACGCCTGCACCGACGACGACATGTACGCGGCGTGGGAATCGGGCGCGCTCGCCGCGTTCCGACTCATGCAGCTGTGCCATCCGCTCATGACTGCTCGCGGTGGTGGCGCGATCGTCAACCTCGCGTCGGGCGCGGGCACCGAAGGGCCTCGCCGGGCTGGGCGCGTACGCGGTCGCCAAGGAGGGCATCCGCGCGCTCACCAAGGTGGCGATGCTCGAGTGGGGTGCCGACAACGTCCGGGTCAACACCATCTGCCCGTGGGCGCGCAGCGACCACTGGGACGGTCTCGACGACCGTGAACGCGCGGCGCGCCTCCGGCGCAATCCGTTGCGCCGCATCGGCGAACCCGAGGCCGACATCGGTGGCGTCGTCGTGTTCCTCGCCAGCGACGCGGGCTCCTACGTGACCGGTCAGACCATCCACGTCGACGGCGGGAACATGGCCTTCCGCTGAACTCTGCGCGACGTTCGACATTTTGGGTCGACATTCCGCGCGCGGTGTTAGAAGTTTCGGTAGTCGGGGGCGCTTGACTGAGGGTAGGTCGGCATGCGTCTCGGGCGTTCTCTTGCTTCCGCGTTCCTCGCCGTCGTCGTCGGGGTCGCCGGCGTCATCGCCGTGGCCGCTTCGCCGGCAGGTGCGGTGACGACTTCCTTGTCGGACCCGTCGCCGTTCACCGGCAGCGACACGTTGAGCTCGTTGCAGATCACCGCGTCGTCGGTCCTCGGGGTCACGACGACCGCGACCCTCGACACGACGCTCGACTGGACCCAACCGGCGGCGGTCGGCACCGCGTTCGACCCCAACCTGGTGCGGCAGGGGCGCGCGCTCGACCCGTCTGACTCCTACACCCGCACCGCCGGCGGAAGCATGGCGGTCACCTGGACGCTGAAGAACGTCGAGGTCTCATGGGACAGCATCGGGCCGGTCAACATCGGCTCCGTCGGGATGACCGCCAACGGTCCGTGCGATCTCGTCGCCGGCGGTGCCGACCACGTGTGCCACCTCGAGAGCGATCAGATCTCCATCTTCGACACCAGTCCGCTCGCGGGCCCGTACATCAAGGCCAAGCTCAAGGCGGACGTCACCGTCACGCCAGCCGGCATCAGCACGCTGCGGAGCGTCGCCTTCGGCGGCAACCCCGGCGGCACCAACAACCTCTCGCTCGGCGAGTCACCGATTACCGACCCGCTCGCGATCCCGTGCACCGTCGGCGGGGGCGACGAGATGCAGTACACGCTCGGGTCGATGTCGTCGACGCAGGGGATCAGCGTCGCCACCAGCCTCGAGCTCGAGGTCGGGGTGTCGATCCCGAACCCGTTCTTCCCGATCCCCGACCCGGTCGATCCGGTGATCTACCTGCCCGCGTTCGCGTCACCGTCGTACCCGCTCGGCACCGTGAACAACAGCGTGGCGATGACCACACCCGACGCGGTGTACGACCTCGGCGTGGTCCAGGCCAACAACATCCCGCCGGTCGTGAACGTGGCGGCCCGTACTCGGGCAACGAAGGTACCCCGATCGTGTTCGACGGCTCGGCCAGTTCGAGCGTGTGCGGGTTCCCGACGTTGCGGTGGGACTTCTCCGACGGAGGCGTTGCCTTCGGCGCCCACCCGCAGCACACGTTCACCGACAACGGCGTGTACTCGGGCCTGCTCACCGCGACCGATCCGACCGGACTGTCGAACACGACGACGTTCTCGATCGACGTCGCCAACCTGCCGCCGGTGGTGAACGCCGGTCCCGACACCAGCAGCGACTGGGGCCGGTTGGTGGCGTTCAACGGTCAGTCGACCGACCCGGGCGTGGGTGACCAGTCGACGCTCCAGTACAGCTGGGACTTCGGCGACGGCACGCCGAGTGCGACGGGCGGGCCGAGTGCGTTGCACAGCTACGCGTCTCCGGGTGTGAACGGCTACTACGACGCCACGCTCACCGTGTGCGACAAGACCTCGCCTGTGCCAACGACGCCCGGCGCGTGTTCGTCACCAAGCGCGACACCACCACCAGCTACCTCGGTGACACCTCGGGCATCTTCGACACGCCCGCCTCGCTCGGCGCGTCGTTGGTCGACGAGTACGGCCAGAACGTGAACGCGCGCACGGTCAGCTTCACGGTCGGGACCGATGGGCCGCTCACTGCCCTCACCAACTCGAGCGGCATCGCGACCAAGACCTACACGCCGACGCTCGCGGCCGGGTCGTACACCGGCACGTCGTCGTTCGCCGGCGACCGCTCTACAACCCGTCGGGTTCGTCGAACGGCTTCGTCGTCGCCAAGAAGGGCACGACGGTCTCGTACACCGGCGCGACGAACGGTGGCCCCAACAAGACCGTCGCGCTGAGCGCGAAGCTCGTCGACGAGAACGGGCAAGCCCTTGGCGAACCGCACGGTGGCGTTCCAGCTCGGCTCGCAGTCGGCGAGCGCAGTCACGAACAGCAGCGGGGTGGCGTCGACCACGCTGCAGCTGAACCAGAAGAACGGGATCTACACCGTGTCGGCGAGCTTCACCCCGGCCGCCCCGGACGCCCCGTTCTACCTCGGTTCGAGCGACGCGACGGTCTTCAAACTGCAGAAGAAGTAGGGCAGGAAGCGGAGGTGAGGG